>JAHJIJ010000026.1 GCA_018823325.1 Alphaproteobacteria bacterium
AGATCGGCCGCATGTAGCTCGCCAGCAGCCCCGTGCGACCCTGCGCCTCATGGACCGTCGCCACACCGCAAGCCGCCAGCCCGTCAATTACCTCCGGATCGGCACGCTCGATATTCTGTACGACGACACCCATGATTGCTCCTCTCTCGATCAACAGTAACTGGCAACAGTAACTGGCGCTTAGAATAGGGGAAGGCCTCCGCGTCAATCCACCCCGAACTTTGCGCAGACTATAAGGCTCTGCTAAGTCTCGCCGCGATGCCATCCCCTGCCCTTTCTCCCTTCGCCTTCAATCTGCGCCATCTGGCTGCGGTGGCCGCCGTGACCCATCGGGGCAGCGTCTCGGCTGCGGCGAGCACGCTGCACCTGACTCAACCGGCGGTAACGCAAGCGATCGCACGTGTGGAAGCGATCATGGACCTGCAGCTGTTCGAGCGACGGACCGACGGCATGACGCCGCTGCCACCGGCGCAGGCGCTTGCCATTCGCGTCGAGCAGGCGCTCGACCTCATCGGTTCCCGGCGCGTGACCATGGCACAATTGCGCGCCTTTCTGGCCGTTGCGGATGGCGGCAGCTACGCCGCAGCGGCCGCGCAGAGCGGGCTTTCGCAGCCGACTTTGCACCGGGCCATTGCCGACCTCTCGCTCATTCTGCGCCGCTCGCTGGTGGAGCGGCGCGGCCGGGGGATTGCGCTGACGGATGCGGGACGACGTACGGCGCGCAGCTTCCGCCTCGCCCGTGCCGAGCTTGAGGCGGGACTGGACGAAGCGCTGGGGCAAGCGCGCAGCGGTCCGGCCCGCATCACCATCGGCGCCATGCCGCTCTCCCGAGCGCGTGTTCTCCCCCGCGCGCTGGCCCGCTTCCATGCCGCTCACCCCGAGGCGGAGATCGTGATCGTCGAAGGTTCGCATGGCGAACTGGCGGAATCGCTGCGGGACGGCAGCATCGATTTCATGGTGGGGGCAATGCGCGATCCCGCGCCGGGGCCGGACATGGTCCAGCGGCCGCTGTTCGAGGATGCGGTCATCATTCTCGCGCGCGCCGGGCATCCGCTGGCGCAAAGCGCTACGAACGCCACGCTTGACGGACTGGCACGCTATCCCTGGATTCTGCCCGCCCCCGGCGCACCGCTGCGCGACCGGTTCGAGGAGATGTTCCGCGCTGCCGGGCGCACGCCCCCGCCGGTGCCGGTCGAATGCGGCTCGGTCATGATCATCCGGGAAATCCTGATGCAGACCGATTTCCTCACGCTGCTCTCGCCCGATCAGGTCTCGGTGGAGCGGGAGGCCGGGTGGCTCGTCTCGCTTGGGGATCCGCCGGGCGGATTCTCCCGCGCCATCGGCCTCACCACGCGTGCGCAATGGCGACCGGCCCCGGCCCAGGCCGCCTTCATTGCCGAACTGGACAAGGCCGCAGCGGAACCATTCGCTTCTGCTTATGGGGCAGGACGGGAACAAATTTGCGGTTCCCGGGCAGACGAGGCACATGAGCTGTCATGAGCGGGAGAATTGCCCTGATCGGCTTCGGTGAGGCCGGAAGAACCTTTGCGGGCGCTGCTGGCTGGCGCGATGGTGCGCGGGCGTTCGACCTCAAGACGCTGAACGTTCAGACCGCCGACGCCATGCAGGCGGCTTTTGCGCAGCACGGCGTGACCGGTTGCGCCACGCTGGCAGAGGCCCTTGAGGGCGCCGACGTCATTCTCAGTCTAGTGACCGCCGATCAGACGGAAAATGCTGCAAGCTCGGCCGCGCAGCATATGCCCTCCGGCGCGTTATTCTGCGACATGAACTCGGTATCGCCCGGCACCAAGAAGCGCAACGCCGCGACCATCGAGGGTGCAGGTGGGCGCTATGTCGATGTGGCCGTGATGTCCCCGGTGCAGCCAGCCGCGCTGAACGCGCCGCTGTTGGTGAGCGGCCCTCATGCCACCGCTGCGGCGGGCATGCTGCGCAACATCGGTTTTGCTAGGGTGCAGATCGCGGGCGATCATGTCGGTGCCGCCAGCGCCACCAAGATGGTCCGTTCGGTCATGATCAAGGGCATCGAAGCGCTGACTGCGGAAATGATCCTCGCGGCCCGGCGCGCGGGCGTGACAGAGAATGTGCTGGCCTCGCTCGGCGGCGACTGGCCGGAAAAGATCGACTATAATCTCGACCGGATGCTGGCGCACGGAACACGGCGTGCGGCGGAAATGGAAGAGGTGGTCGCCACGCTGACGGAACTTGGCATCGAGCCGGCAATGACACGGGGCACCGTGAGCCGGCAGCGGGCAATGGGGATCTTGCTCGGCGGGGCGGACATGCCCGAGGGACTGGAGGCCAAGCTGGCCTTCCTCGGCGCACATCATCCTGAATTGGGCGCGCCCAAGCCATGAACTGCACGAAAACGATAAAAGTCTGGAAGGTGACGGAATGACAATGATCATCGACTGCCACGGGCACTATACGGTGCTGCCCAAGGCGCATGACGAGTGGCGCGAGCAGCAGAAGGCGGCGTTCAAGAACGGCACGCCCTGCCCGCCCTATCCCGATATTTCCGACGACGAAATCCGCGAAACCATCGAGCAGAACCAGCTGCGCCTCATCAAGGAGCGCGGCGCGGACATGACCATCTTCAGCCCCCGTGCCTCGGCCATGGCGCCGCATGTGGGCGATCAGTCCGTTGCCGTTCCGTGGGCGCAGGCCTGCAATAACCTGATCGCGCGCGTGGTCGCTCTCTATCCCGAGACCTTCGCCGGCGTGTGCATGCTGCCGCAGTCGCCCGAAGCCGACATGTCGAGCTCCATTGCCGAGCTGGATCGCTGCGTGACCGAGCTGGGCTTCATCGGCTGCAATCTCAATCCCGATCCGGGCGGTGGCCACTTCAAGCATCCGCCGCTCACCGACAAATTCTGGTATCCCTTCTACGAGAAGATGGTCGAGCTGGACGTGCCGGCGATGATCCACGTCTCGGGCAGCTGCAATCCCAGCCTGCATGCGACGGGCGCTTATTATCTCGCGGCGGACACCATTGCCTTCATGCAGCTGCTGCAGGGCAATCTGTTTGCGGATTTCCCGACGCTGCGCTTCATCATTCCGCATGGCGGCGGCGCGGTGCCTTATCACTGGGGCCGGTTCCGCGGCCTGGCCGACATGCTCAAGCAGCCGAGCCTCGACACGCTGCTGATGAACAACGTGTTCTTCGATACCTGCGTCTATCACCAGCCGGGCATCAACCTGCTGGCCGACGTGATCGACAACAAGAACATCCTGTTCGGCAGCGAGATGGTCGGCGCCGTACGTGGGATCGATCCCACGACAGGCCATTATTTTGACGATACGAAGCGTTACGTAGATGCGCTCGATATTTCTGACGAGGAGCGCCACGCGATTTTTGAGGGCAATACCCGCCGTGTTTTCCCGCGCCTCGACGCCAAGTTGAAGGCCCGCGGGCTTTGAGAGAGGACATCATGACTGACAAGAAAGAGCGAATCGACGTTCACGCCTATCTCGCCGAGTTTGACGACATTCCCGGCACCCGCGTGTTCACCGCCCAGCGCGCGCGCAAGGGCTATAATCTCAACCAGTTCGCGATGAGCCTGATGAAGGAAGAGAATCGCGAGCGGTTCAAGGCGGATGAAAGCGCCTATCTCGACGAGTGGAACCTCACGCCTGCCGCCAAGGCAGCCGTGCTGGCCCGCGACTACAATGCCATGATCGACGAGGGCGGGAACGTGTACTTCCTGTCCAAGCTCTTCTCGACCGATGGCAAGAGCTTCCAGTTCGCGGCCGGATCGATGACCGGCATGACGCAGGAAGAATATGCACAGATGATGATTAACGGCGGCCGTTCGCCCGATGGCGTGCGCTCGATCAAGGGAGGATTTTGATCATGGCACGCGTAACCACAGGCATTACATCCAGCCACATTCCCGCGCTTGGCGCGGCGATGCAGACCAAGACCACCGACAACGACTATTGGGGTCCGGTCTTCAAGGGCTATGAGCCGATCAAGCAGTGGATCAAGCAGCCCGGCAACATGCCGGACGTCGTGATCCTGGTCTATAACGACCACGCCTCGGCTTTCGACATGAACATTATCCCGACCTTCGCGATCGGCTGCGCGGAAAGCTTCAAGCCCGCCGACGAAGGCTGGGGTCCGCGTCCGGTGCCGGACGTGAAGGGCCACCCGGATCTCGCCTGGCACATCGCCCAGAGCCTGATTCTCGACGAGTTCGACATGACCATCATGAACCAGATGGATGTCGACCATGGCTGCACCGTGCCGCTCTCGATGATCTTCGGCGAGCCGGAAGAATGGCCGTGCAAGGTCATTCCCTTCCCGGTCAACGTGGTCACCTATCCGCCGCCGTCGGGCAAGCGCTGCTATGCGCTCGGCGACAGCATCCGCGCGGCGGTCGAGAGCTTTCCCGAGGATCTCAACGTCCACGTCTGGGGCACCGGCGGCATGAGCCATCAGCTCCAGGGACCGCGCGCCGGCCTGATCAACAAGGAGTTCGACCTGAACTTCATCGACAAGCTGATCAGCGACCCGGAAGAGCTGAGCAAGATGCCGCACATCCAGTATCTGCGTGAAAGCGGATCGGAAGGCATCGAGCTGGTCATGTGGCTGATCATGCGCGGCGCGCTGCCGGAGAAGGTGCGCGATCTCTACACCTTCTACCACATTCCGGCCTCCAACACGGCGCTGGGCGCAATGATCCTGCAGCCGGAGGAAACCGCCGGCGCACCGCTCGAGCCGCGCAAGGTGATGAGCGGGCACAGCATGGCAAAGGCCTAATGCCGCTTAGCCCTCTCCCCTCGAGGGGAGAGGGTTTGGGAGAGGGGCTGGTACCACAGCTTGGCGGTCAGCCTTCCCTCTCCTTCGTTCCCCCTCTCCCCGACCCTCTCCCTTAAAGGGGAGAGGGAGCAGAAAGGACCCCTCATGAGAATAGCACTCGCAGGCGCCGGCGCATTCGGCGAAAAGCATCTCGACGGCCTCAAGAACATCGATGGCGTGGAGATCGTCTCGATCATCAGCCGTCGTGCCGAGCAGGCCGCCGAAGTCGCCGCCAAATATGGCGCGAAGCACAGCGGCACCGAACTGGACGAAGCACTCGCGCGCGATGACGTGGACGCAGTGATCCTCTGCACCCCCACGCAGATGCACGCGCAGCAGGCCATTGCCTGCATGAAGGCGGGCAAACATGTGCAGGTGGAAATTCCGCTGTCCGACAGCTGGGCTGATGCGCAGGCCGTGATCGACACGCAGAAGGAAACCGGCCTCGTCTGCATGGTCGGGCACACCCGCCGCTTCAACCCGAGCCACCAGTACATCCACAACAAGATCACGGCGGGTGAGCTCGCAGTGCAGCAGATGGATGTGCAAACCTATTTCTTCCGCCGGAAGAACATGAACGCCAAGGGCGAGCCGCGCTCATGGACGGACCATCTGCTCTGGCACCACGCCGCACACACGGTCGATCTGTTCGCTTATCAAGCGGGCAAGATCGTGCAGGCCAACGCGGTGCAAGGCCCGATGCACCCCGAACTTGGCATTGCTATGGACATGTCCATCCAGCTCAAGAGCGAGACCGGCGCGATCTGCACCCTCTCCCTCTCGTTCAACAATGACGGGCCGCTCGGCACCTTCTTCCGCTACATTTGCGACAATGGCACCTGGATCGCGCGTTACGACGATCTGGTGACCGGCAAGGAAGAGCCGGTGGACCTCTCCGGCGTCGCCGTCTCCAACAATGGCATCGAACTGCAGGATCGCGAGTTCATCGCGGCGATCCGCGAGGGCCGCGAGCCCAACAGCTCGGTGGCGCAGGTGCTCGATTGCTACCGCGTGCTCGGCGAGCTCGAAGTCCAGCTGAACAAGGCGGGCTGATCCCTTCGGCGGCACGGACCCGAAAGTCCGTGCCGCCCCTTCTCCCGGTTACAGGCACTGGCCGAGCGTGCGCCGGCAGGGTTTCGGCAAGGTTTTGCTGCTAGAGCCCCCCCACACACAACAGAAGCACAACGATGCCGCATGTTGTTGAGACGTGGGAGAGAATGCCAGTGGATGCCGGTCTGAGCGCGGACCTCAGTGATGTGCTCCGCGCATTTGCGGAGACGGAGGATGAGATCGTGCATCTCGGTGTCGTGGCCGATTCTGCGCGCATGCACGAGCTTCTTGCGCTCCGCAGACTGTTCGTCGAACAATTTGGCATTGTGAACGCTGCGCTGCAGAAGGAGCCGAGGCTGGTTCAAAATGCCGACCTCATGACACAAGCGATGCGCCTGCTGGCCGCTTTCCGTTCCCGCAATGCAATCAATCAGGCAGACTGGCCGGTTATCCGCGTACGGGATGACCCGATTGCCTATCGTGAAGCCTCCCAGCATGTGAAGGAAGCGTCCCGCATCTTCTGGCAATGGACCGAAGACGCGCTCGGTATTCGGGCGCGCAACCCAGCGCAGTCTTTGGCGAATCGAGACGCTCGGATCGTCTGAGGTAAGCGCGCCAGAGTGGTCCGATAAGATGCCCGGCCTGGCGCGGGTTCCGACCCTGGACAATCAATACGCATCATGCCCGCTGCATCCTTTGGCGCGCCTTTGCAGGATCGCGTGGCCGGACGAGCCTCACATGCCATCGCATCAGGACATTGATTTTCCAGCCATGAGACGACACAAGCCGGTCCATGACCTTACCTGCTACATCCATCCCCACCCGCCCCATTGCCGGCACGCCCGTCTCCGCGATCAGCCTTGGCTGCATGAACCTGTCCCATGCCTATGATACCCCGCCCAGCGAGGAAGAAGGCGCGCGGCTGCTCAATCACGCGCTGGACCTCGGCATTACGCATCTCGACAGCGCAGCGCTTTATGGCGGCGGCAAGAATGAAGGGCTGATTGCCCGCTCGGTAGGGCATCGGCGCAAGGACTATCTGCTGGCCAGCAAATGCGTGCTCGACCTCATCGAGGGAGAACGCGTGCTCGATGGGCGGCCCGAGACCATCACCGGCTCGCTGGAGCGCTCGCTCAAGCGGCTCGATACGGACTTCATCGATCTCTATTACATGCACCGGCTCGACCGGAATGTGCCCATCGAGGATTCGATGGGGGCGCTGGTGCGGGCAAAGGAAGCCGGCAAAATCGGCGCAATTGGCCTTTCCGAAATGTCCGCGGCGAGCATTCGCCGTGCGCATGCCGTTCATCCCATTGCGGCAGTGCAGTCGGAATATTCGCCCTGGGTGCGCAATCCGGAAGTGGCTGTGCTGGACGCCTGCGCAGAGCTGGACATCGCCTTCCTCGCCTTCTCGCCGGTCGCGCGCGGCATGCTGGCGGGCGCAATTACCAGCATCGATTTCAAGGCCGGAGACATTCGCATCCCGATGCCGCGCTTCCAGGAGCCCAACTTCAGCCATAATCTCAAGCTGGTCGAGCGCTTCAACAAGGTCGCGGCCGATCTCGGCATCACGCCGGCCCAACTCAGCCTCGCCTGGGTGCTGGCGCGCTCGCCGCAGATCATCGCGATCCCCGGGACACGCTCGATCGCGCATCTGGAGGAGAATGTGAAGGCAGCGTCCGTCACGCTCTCGCCCGAAGCCATCGCTGCAGTCGATGAGATCTTTGCACCCGGCGCCGTTGCCGGCGCGCGCTATCCGGCGCCGGTCCAAAAGCAGATCGACACTGAGCTGCTGCCAGAGGAAACTGAACAAGCATGAGCGCCACCTCCGAACCGGCGCTGAACGACGCTGCCTGTCGTGCCATCGAGTGGGACTGCACCAAGCTCATCAATCGCTACACGCTGCTCAATGATGCGGCGGATTGGGAGGCAGTTGCTGCGCTTTATACGGAGGACGGCCGGATGGCCCGGCCCAGCGCACCGGATCAGCCAATCATCGGCCGCGATGCTATTCTCGCCGCATTCAAGAGCCGCCCGGCGCGGGCTGCGCGCCATGTCGTCTCGAACATTGTCGTCGATGTCGTCAGCGGAACCGAAGCGACGGCCACATCGGTGATCGTGCTCTATCAGGGCAATGCGAGCGAAACCGGTGGCCTGCCCGTGCGCGACTCCAAAGGGCCGCTGATCGGCACCTATACCGACCGCCTGCGCAAGACAGCGGAAGGCTGGCGCTTCGCCGAGCGCCGCGGCGGACTGGATTTTGCAGCATGAGCGACAAGCCTGCCCAGCAACCGGACGATTTCTCGTCGTTTCTTTCGCGTCCCTACCGGATCGAATGGGGCCATTGCGATCCGGCCGGGATCGTCTATGCCCCGCGCTTCCTCGAGATGTTCGGGGAGAGCACCATCATGCTCTTCGAAAAGGCGCTGGGCGTCCGCAAGAAGGACATGCTGGGGGCGCGAGGCGTGCTCGGCTTCCCGATGGTGGATGTGTCGGCAAAATTCATGCGGTCCGCCGCTTATGGTGACGATGTGGTGCTGGAGGTCGAGGCGCCGGACTTCGGCAACTCCAGCTTCACGATCCGACACCGCCTGCTCAACGCCGGGCATGTCTGCGTAAGCTGTACCGAAAAGCGCGTGTGGACCGTGCGCGACACCGAGCGGCCCGGCGGCATGCGCGCCGAACGGGTGCCGGACGATATTCGGGCTATGTTCACGCAACCGCAGGACTAAACGCCGGACTTTCGTCGCTGTCGGCCCCGGTGCTTAGAGGACTATTCAATTCCTCCGGCCGGCGCCATGATGGTCCCATAACAAGGGACTCATGGAGGGGGTTATGTTGGGGCAAGGAACGGTTACGGGCAACGTGCGCCCGCGCAGCGCGGGCTATCAGGCGTGGCTGGTCGGCCTGCTCAGCCTGAATTTCGGGATCGTCTTCTTCGACAGGCAGGCGCTCAATGTGTTGATGCCATTCGTCCAGCCCGAACTGGGGCTGACGAACGCACAAATTGGCCTGCTGGCGAGCGGCCTCTCCTTCACCTGGGCGATCGCCGCCTTCGGCATTGGCAAGCTCTCGGATACCATCGGCAATCGCAAGTTGCTGCTTGTCGGCGCAACAGTGGGCTTTTCGCTCTGCTGCTTCCTGAGCGGCGTGGCGACCAGCTTCCTCTTCATGCTCTGCGCCCGCATGCGCATTTCGCGGAAGTTGGGCAGTGATTTCGCGCGATCTCGGGCACGCGTTTCACGGCATCGCGGGCAGCCATTTCGCGCCCTCGGGCAGGCTGGCCAACGGGTGTTATTGAGTCAGGGCTGAAGGCTTTGGTCAA
>JAHJIJ010000027.1 GCA_018823325.1 Alphaproteobacteria bacterium
GCTTGACCAAAGCCTTCAGCCCTGACTCAATAACACCCGTTGGCCAGCCTGCCCGAGGGCGCGAAATGGCTGCCCGCGATGCCGTGAAACGCGTGCCCGAGATCGCGCGAAATCACTGCCCAACTTCCGCGAAATGCGCATGTGAAGGCGAAGATCGAGCCGGCAAAATGGTTTCTCGCTGCTACTGACGATGTCCGTTCGTCCGATGCGCTAGAGGACGCTGGCACCGAATTCGACGTCCAGGGGCTGGAGCTGGATTGGACCTGCGTTTGCTGGGACGCCAATTATCGTCGCGACGCCGACGGTTGGCAGGCGCTGCAATTTAAAGGAACGCGTTGGCAGTTGGTCAGCGACACCGCGCGACAGGCTTTTGTCGCGAACTCCTACCGGGTGCTGCTCACGCGCGGCCGGCAGGGCCTGGTTGTTTTTGTGCCGGAAGGTAGCGCTGAAGACATCACCCGCCCAATTACAGTCTATGACGCGATATTCGACTTCCTAAACAGCTGTGGGTTTGATCCTCTGCCCGGAAAGGGCGGCTGACAAAATTCGGGCCGGCTTCCCGAGCAGCTGGCCAACTGCTGAGATGTACGATTGGAGGTGCCGAGCGAGACTCAGGGCATGGCGTCCGAAATTTGGTATCGTTTTTCGGACATCTGACGCCGCCACTATAGTCTATTTCGACTACGGCCGCGGATGGATCGGCTCGCTTTCCCCCGCCAGCACGTCGAACACCGCCTGATTCACTCGCGTCAGCGGTGCTTACCGGCGCTGAGGCGGTGAAAGCGGTCCTTCATTCAGGCTCAGTTTTCAACGGAAGCGTATAGAAGATCGCTGGCTGACGCGGTAAGGCCTGACCCACTCCGATCGTTGGGTGTCCTGCTCGAGCACGGCCGGAGAGGCAGCTCGCCGAAGAGCAGCTCCAGCACCTCACTGATCGTCTCTACCCAGCGGACCATGGATGCCGACTCCTTCGGGTGGCTGTACCCTTGACATCGACGTTGGCCCGCCCTGGTGGTTCGGAGCGGCGCCGGGCGAGCCACTTCCGGATCTTTCGTCATTCGCAGCCCGAAGCGCGTCGGGCGACGCGAGACGGGAGAACGCCCGCTTTGCGTCTCGCCCACATGTCGGGGCAGGCTACCGGCATTGCTCGGCGGGCACTAGACCGGCTAGACGTTCATGATGTTGAGTCCCTACCAGCTCCCGTTTCTGATCCGCTACTTCGACGGGATTGACCTAGCGGTGTCGCGGCGCCTTTCGCGACGGGTACCGCCGAGCGAGACGACGTTGACTCAAGAGTTCTGCGGGTTGATGGACGCCGACGCACAGCGTCTAGAGAAATCCTTACCGTTCGATGCGGAAGCGCTAGCCAAAGCGATCGCAGCGCCTGGCGACATGCTCGACGTCGTGTTTAAAATTGATGCGCACCAGCACAGCCAACGCCTTGAGGCCTATGTCTCGCAAGCCGACTTCGGCCTCATCCTGGAATATCGCAACACGGTGATTCCTGGGCTCGATTGGGAAGCTGCCTATTTGATGCAGGCCAAGCGACTGTTCCCCAACGCTGGCGGCGGCTATTCCGTTAGTTCCTCCTTTTCGAGCACCTCGGTCGAGCAGCGGCAGCGGATGCGCCATGTTGCCGACATTCTGGGCGAGGCTGCCATTCGTTACTGGCTCTATATGCCGACGACCTCCGGATATGAGAGCACGTCCGCTAGTGCGATCCGCACGCTCCACACTCACAATTTGTCGCATCACTTATTCGACTTCGCGATAGGTTTGGCGCTTCGCGATGCTCTTCAGAGTGCTGGAGGAATCGACGCTGGAATGTGGATTGCCGACTTGGGCGTCGGCGATAACGCGGTCGACGTTCACCGGGCGGCTTTTCGGACGACGCATCCGTTCACATGGTTTGTGCTCCAGCATTTCGGTTCCCCGTCGTCGCATGGCGTGGATGTGCTAGCGCTCAATGTTCATTGCCGGGGACGTGGAGAGCCCCGCGGCCGGGCGGCGCAGATTGCTGCAGGAGATCGCGCCGCTTCAGAGGCTCTAATTGACGAATTGGGCGACCGCGCGCGCGACCGGGATTTCGACCCCAGAACCATGACGGTGCTTCCCGCTCACACCGTCACGATCAGCGTCCGATCCGGCCCTGCTGACGGGATCGATCTGCCGCCTCCGCCCGAGCGCCGGAGCTAACAACTCGTCCATTCGGACAGCAGAGGTAAACAATGTTCAACCTGGTGATGCGCTGGTTCGAATGGGCCGATGGTGTCGGCACGATGCCGGTTGGTCGCATGTTCGAATACACGGAGGACCATGTTGCCGATCAGTTTCGCCAGGAGCGCCTACCGCTGCTCGAGCGGCTGACCCGCCTGCCTTGCTTGTTCATGGGCGAGGGGGTAGGCGATGAGGTTTGTCATGTTGGCACAATGACGCGCGCGCGGATCGCCAACAATGAGGTGCATTTCGAGTTCGCCCTCGACCGCGAGGTCCCGCCGCTGACCAACGCGGTCATTTTTGCGGGTCGCCGCCAGCTCGATATGCCGCACGAGTTCGAGTTCTCGCGCAATCATTGGGCGGTCAAGGACGTCGATCTTTACCGCTTTCTGATGCGAAACGTGCGGTCAGGTCGACAACGCCCGAGCGTCTTCCAGCTTTCAGATCACGAGAATATCGAACCACTATTGGCGTCGGCGATGATGCCATTCGACGCTGCTTTTACGCCGGTTTACGACAGCATCCGCCAGGCTGCGGAAGCAGCGGGCCTGCGCTGCCGCCGGGCCGACGACATTTGGGAGAACCCGGCGATCATCCAGGACGTTGTCTCGTTGATCGACCGGTCGCGGGTGGTGATCTGTGACTGCACCGGCCGAAATCCCAATGTCTTCTACGAGGCCGGGATCGCCCATACCCTCGGGCGCGAGGTCATTCTCATCACGCAGAACGGCCAGGATATTCCGTTCGACCTGCGCCACTTGCGCTACATAACTTATCTCAACAATGGAGAGGGTCGGGCGCAACTCGCTGCCGCCATTCAGGGACGCCTGCAAACTATCATCGGCCACTGACGAGCGGACAACGCCGGCTAGCGGCGGAGCTGCGCGAACCGAAACTGGAGCGAACCCTCCAGCGCCAGCCGCCCTTCGCCGTAGTTGAGGTACGCCTGATAACGATGGTCAGGTAGGCGGACGTTGACACTCAGGGTCGCCCCCGTTCAAGTCAGGAGATGACTTCCCCGAGCGACACCGCCTCCACAAGCGCCTACGATGACCCTTTCGACGGCCCAGGTCGAGCTTGGGTGCCCCCGCCTTTATTCAAGTACCTGTCGCTCAACCGAGCTCTGTCTATCCTCCAGACGGGTGAGATCAGGTTCACCCAGCCCCGCTTCTTGAACGATCCGCACGAGCTCAGCGTGGAGATCAACCCGCAAAGCCTGATGCGCGATTTCTACGATCATTTGATAAGCCGCGGCCTAGGACCAGAGCATGCCGCCGACATCGCGAAGCGGAACATGCGCGAGATGGTCATCGACCAAGTTGATCGGGTGGTCGCCGAACGCGAGCAGGTCGGCATCCTGTCACTCAGCGATAGCCCGCAGAACATGCTGCTTTGGGCCCATTACGGAAATGAGCATCGCGGCGCCGTGCTCGAGGTTGACGTCCGCGACCTTATTACCTCGCGACAGCAACCAGATGAAATCCAAGTTCTTTCGGAAGTCCAGTATAGTGACGAACGCGTGGACTATATCGCCAAGCGTATGCCGCTCTGGATGACGCTCGCCTACAAAAGCGCCGCTTGGGCCTACGAGCGCGAATGGCGGTTTTTCAAATCGCTGTCGGCGCTTCGCCCTAAAACTGACATGGTGTTTGTTGCGGACCTGCCGCCGAGCGCGATCAAGCGCGTGATCTTCGGTGCCCGCGCAGTCGGCCCCGACGAGGAGGCCGCAATAGCGCTGATCCAGCAAAGCGCCGATCATAAGCACATCAAGATCGAGAAGGCGATGTTCAGTTCAGGCCTTGTTGGCTTAGAGCTGCGGAGCGGACAGAGCTTCGCCGGCGCGATCCTGCACGGCCGCCATCATTTTGGCGATAATTGGCGCGAACTGCGACAGTGGGTCAACTTCGAGAAGATGGAGCAGGCCGAGCTAGGCGTCGGGCTGCCGTGACGTGCCGGGTCGGGTTAAGGTGTCTCGACGGGTCTTCTCTTCTCCGATCGGCGCGGCGAATGGGGACAAAAATAGCTCTAAGTGGGCCTGTGAGGCCGAGATGAATGAGCGTCCGCTTCTGGGAAGCGGGCCAAGTGCCGGGGAATGACCGACTTTGCCCAAAGCTGTGCTCCAGCTTCCTGACCAAACATCTCATTTGTGCTTCTACCCGCCCATCCCGGCCAGTCAGAATCCGGCCCTCAGCGGCCTGCCTGCTTTTGTCACACCAGCCCGTCTGCAACGCGCCCAAAGGAAGCCATGGGAACTGCCGACCGATGATCCCGAAAGCTAACGTTCGTTGGGCACCCTCACCTAGCGGAGCTTGCGCGCTGCCCGCCGCAGTTCATCGTCGGTAAAAAGTGCCCGCCATGGCTCTCGCTGCACGATCGACTCGATAGCGAGATCCAGCCGGTTCATCGTCGCGAGTCGGCTGAAGCCCTCGGACGGTGGATAGGCGATGAGGCGCCGCGCAGTCTCGATCGCGCCATGCTCGTGGATCATCTGGAGCATTCCAGTCGGCCTGTAGCCTAGACGCTCGCACTCCCGGTACGTCTCCATCAGCTGCTCCGCAAATGCCGCCTCAGTGGGCATGCTGCGACTAGCGAACGGCTCGGCTCCAGGCTCTCCGACGATGGGGCCCAGTTGCGGTGCGACCTGCCGCAGCCAGGTGACCAGCTCTCGTATCGCCAGCAACCCTCGCTCAACGGATTCACGCTCGTCATCGAAGGTGCGCATCGGATCAACGGCGGGCGTGGCGAGCCGGATCGCGAGAGACTTCCCTGCCTGCTCCGCCGTGAAGGACGTGCCCGCGAGCAGGCCACTTTCACGCAACCTGGCCACGCGGTCGCCAATTCCACTGAACAACACGTTCGCATATTTCCATCCAGGCGGCGCCCCAAACTCATGCCGAAGAGCAAGAGGTGGCAAGCCCTCCACCTCCAGCCCTTCAAATATCCGCGTGATGGCCTTGGGCCCGTCTGTCGAGGGGCGGACACCTAGCTCAGGCAATATCTCGCCTGCGAGAGCGACGTATGACTCGGCGAAGTCGCGCTTCTCTGCGATCGTCGAGCCGACCCAGCCGGACGCCGTCCGCTTGCCGCATAGCGCCTCGAGCAGCTGGATCCGCATCTCAAGCCGCCGCCTTATCTCTGGGTCAGTTCCCTCCACATTTCTCGCGTGCATGAAGTCGATGATGTTTTCGATCGCGATCTCCGCATCGAAGCAACCATCGTGCGTGAGGGCAGGCATCTTTGCGGCCGGAGCAACAAGGATGGCGGCGGCGTAGGTCGCGCCGAGGCGTATACGGAGCGCCTCCAGCTCCGATGCGTAGGCTTCGGCTTGGCCAGATTGGAAGTCGGCAGTCACCTTGCTCTCGATGAGCACACAGGCGCGCATCTCGGCATCTTCATCGAACCAGCCGATTCGGACGTCGGTCTGCCGTCGGTCAACCTCGCGAGGCGGCGACTTATGCAGCCGCACGGTAAGCGCCCTCGGCGCGGCGAAGCGGCCACCAAGTCTGCTCTCGATCCAACTCAGGAAGCCGCGCGAAGCGTAGATCTCCTCCACAAGGAAGTTGTCCAGGTCGCGCTCACGCACGCGGTCGCGGTAGATTTCGTCCATTCTTCTCTGGCACTCCCCGAGCCAATCTCACGCCGCAAGAGTTATCCTAGTCTGTCGAAGAGCGCTGTCGACTTGCGCCTACGACGGATCCAAATACCGTGACCACCATCGCGGACTTTGGTGACAAGCGGCAGATTTCGCAGGGTTTTAATCCGAAACGCACTGACCACTCTCGGCCCAGTTCCGGCCGTTTATGCGGCCACAGTCGCGATTTCCGACCGGGTATGCAGGGTTCAGAGGTGATCAACCACAGCCTGATGCGCTTTGCGACCCATCTGCGCTTAACCGTTCATCCCACTCGCAGCTTGTTACGGGACGATCGCAAAGCGATGCTCCGAGGGCTATCCCGGCAAGGGGTAGGCGCCGCGGGGACGAGCTCCCCCGATGGTCCGTCACGCAGTTCATCCAGATAGTCGCTCCACCACTGATGCATCGCGACACGCTCGTCCCAATAGGCACCGCGATTGTAGGTCCCCCGCACCGCATCCTTGTCGGCGTGCGCCAGCGAGCGCTCGATCGCGTCCGGGTTCCACTTGCCGCTTTCGTTGAGGAGGGTGGATGCGGTGGTGCGCAGGCCATGCGCGGTTACCTCGCCAGCTGCATAGCCCATGCGCCGGAATGCTTGATTGACCGTGTTCTCACTGAGGGGCCGTCGAGAGGTATGGAACGCCGGGAAGATATATCCGTCAGGGCCGGTCAGCTCGTACAGCTCCGCGAGATACGCCTTAACTTGGCGCGATAGGGGGATTGAATGCGGCCGCCGCATCTTCATCTTTGTGGCGGGAATCCGCCAGACGGAATTGACGAAGTCGATCTCGGGCCATTCGGCCTGCCGGATTTCGCCCGGGCGAGCCATGACATGCGGTGAGATTTGCGCCGCCAGTCGTGTGATCCGGTGGCCGGGATAAGCCTCGATCGCGCGCAGCAACTCTCCGAACGCTGCCGGGTCGAGGATCGCGGCATGGTGCGTTGTCTTGGGGGTGATCAGTGCGCCGCGTAGCAGCGAGGTTGGATCGCCTTCCGCCCGGCCGGTCGCGACGCCGAAGCGAAATACGCGTCCGGCAAATGAGCGACAGCGCCGGGCCGTCTCCAGTTTTCCTTTCGCCTCAATCCGTTTCAGCGCGGCGAGGACGTCGATCGGCTTCAGGTCTGCGATCGGTTGGCTGCAAAGTGGCCGAAGCTGCTCGAGCAGCCACTCGGTCTTGGCCGTCGTGTTCTCCGCCCGACCCTCTGCAACCATTTTCTGGATATATTCCCGGGCCACGTCGCCGAAGGTATTGGCCGCTTTATAGTGGGCCATGAGCTTTTCGCGCTTGCGCTCTGCGAGCGGATCAATGCCATCACGCAGCTTCTGCCGGGCCTCGTCTCGCTTCTGCCTAGCTTCCGCCAGAGTGACCTCCGGGTAGCGGCCGAACGCCAGACGCTTGTCCTTGCCAAGGTAGCCGTACTTGAAACGCCAGAGCTTTGACCCACTCGGATGCACTTCGATATACAGGCCGCGCTCGTCAGCTTTCTTGTAAATGCGCTCCTTCGGCTGAAGAGCGCGGATTTCCATATCTTTCAAAGCCATAACCCAAACTCCCGATCTGATCGGTTCTGTTCGGATGGCGACCATTTTTTCGGTCGAAATGGCCCACTGGGCCATCATTTTTCCCGGGCCATTTTAGGCCCCGTTTGTGGCCCTTATGGCCCTGGGATCGACTGGAACCCGGTCGGACATTTTCGCACAGAACCGAGCAAAAGTGGCAGAAATCTGCCAAATTTGTCGATGTGCTGGGATGCCCTGAGACAGGGAAATGGTGCCCAGAAGAGGACTCGAACCTCCACGACCTTGCGATCGCCAGCACCTGAAGCTGGTGCGTCTACCAATTCCGCCATCTGGGCACGGGGTAGGACCGGCGCCTTAGGTGAGGCTGTCGTAGCTTGTCAACAGGATGTCGAACGGAAGATGCTTTTAACGAAAAATATCGTCCCTAACCGCCCCGAAAACCACCGAAAGCCAGCACAACCATCCAGACCACCGCGAAGATCAGGACCCAGATAAGAATGAGCCGCAGCAGGTTCTTCTTGGGAAGGCGACGCAGTGCAAGGCTGCTCCCGACAAGGACGAAGGCCATGACGAACCACAGGCTGTGAGCAACAATGTCGGCCAGGGTAAATCTCCCTCTGATCTGCCGCGCCGGTCAGATCCGGACAGTCAGTCCATCATAGCCCGGTTCGACCCCTTCAGGAAGGACCGCACGGAGAGTCTGATAGTCCATGCTGTTGTCCATATGGGTCAGGATCGCCTGACCGGGGCCGATACGGGCAATCGCCTCCAGTGTTTGCGCAAGATGCGTGTGAGTGGGATGCGGCCGCTCGCGCAAAGCATCGATCACCAGGCAATCCACGCCCGCGTAGAGCGCAATCATTGCCTCGGTCATCTCGTGAAAATCGGTGGCGTAGGCGATCGATTTGCCCTGAAGGTCAAAGCGGAAACCGCTTGAATAAATATAGCCATGGGGTTGATCGACGTGGCGCACGGCAATGTCGCCAATGGTGACGCCATCAACCGGCAGATCATGCCCTGCGATGGTCGCACGATAGCCTTCGCGGCCGTCAAAGGCGTAATCGAACCGCTCGCGCAATCTGGTCATCGTCGCCGCATGGGCATAGCCGGGCACCGGGGTTCCGCGATGATGCATGATCTGGCGCAGGTCATCGATGCCGTGACAATGATCGGCGTGATCGTGAGTCCACAGAACGCCGTCGAGGTGAACGACATTTGCTGCCAGCATCTGCGCGCGGAAGTCTGGAGAGGTATCGACCAGCAGCCGTGTCGTGGCGCTCTCCACGAGGATCGACACACGGGTGCGGCGATTGCGTGGCTCCGAGGGGTCGCAGCGGCCCCAGTCATTGCCGATACGCGGCACACCGGAGGACGTTCCACTGCCCAGCATGACGAGCTTGAGCGTCATGCCGTCACGCTGCCGGGGCGGCCCTGGAGAACAGGGCGAAGAAGTTGCGCGTCGTCGTTTCGGTCAGCGTCTCCAGCGTTTCGCCGCGAAGATTGGCGAGGAAGCGTGCGGTGTCGGCAACATAAGCGGGCTCACATGGGCGTCCGCGATACGGGACCGGGGCGAGAAAAGGCGAGTCCGTTTCCACGAGCAGGAGATCGCCCGGAATACGGGCCGCCGTCTGCTGCAGGGCCTTGGCGTTCTTGAAGGTCACGATACCGGAAATGCTGATGAACAGCCCGAGTTCCAGCGCGATGTCTGCAAAGGCATCGCTGGCGGTGAAGCAATGAATGACGCCGGTGAACGCCCCCTGCCCCATCTCCTCGCGCAGGATCGCTGCGGTATCCTCCTCGGCATCGCGGGTGTGGATGATGATTGGCAGGCCGGTCTCGCGTGCCGCGGCGATATGGGCGCGGAAGCTGGTCTGCTGTTGGGCGCGGTCGCTGTGATCGTAATAATAATCGAGACCCGTCTCGCCGATGCCGATGACGCGGGGGTGCGCGGCGGCGACGACGAGCTTGGCGGTGTCGACATGAGCGTGGCTGTCCGCCTCATGCGGGTGGATGCCGACGCTGGCCCAGACGTCCGGCTCGCGCTCGGCGAGGCCAATGATCGCCGCCCACTCGCGCTCGCGGGTGGAGATGTTGAGCATATTGCCGACACCGGCTGCACGGGCGCGAGCGAGGACCGCGGGCTGATCCTCGACCAGGCCCTCATAATTGAGGTGGCAGTGGCTATCGACCAGCATCATCGGCGCTTACTCGGGCTCTGCGGGCAGTTCGAGGCGGGGGAAGAGCGGCTGCTGCGCTCCGACCACGTGGTCACCCTCTCGCACGTTCGCATACCAGTTCGAACTGATGCCGGCGAAGGTGCGGGTATCATTCGGAACGCCGAGGCGATCGAGCAAGGCATTGGCGCTGCCCGGAATGACGGGAAGAGCCGAAACGGCCAGCGCGCCAATGCAGACATAGAGCGTGGCAAGGACCGCTTCCATCCGTGCGGGATCGGTCTTGCGCAGCGCCCAAGGCGCCTGCGCATCTACATAAGCGTTGCAGGCATAAGCGGCGCGCAGCCATGCCTGGATTGCCTCGTGGGGTGCGAGACGCTCGAAAGCGCTGGGCATGTCCTGTGAAGTGATCTCTCGCACCAGCGCCAGCAGCGCCTCATCATCGGCGTTCGGCGCGGGGACAGGCAGGCGGCCCTCAAGGTTCTTGGCGATGAAGCTCAGCACCCGCTGGGCAAGATTACCGAAGGCGTTGCCAAGCTCAGTATTCGATTTGTGAACAATGGCTTCAGCGCTGTAGCTCCCATCATTGCCGAAACTCACCTCGGCGAGCAGGAAATAGCGCAGCGGATCGACACCGAAGGCTTCGGCCAGCTCCACCGGATCGGCGACATTGCCGAGCGACTTGGACATCTTCTCGCCGCGATTGAGCAGGAAGCCATGGCCGAACACCGTTTTCGGCAAGGGCAGCTTCGCGCTCATCAGAAAGGCCGGCCAATAAACCGTATGAAAACGAACGATATCCTTGCCGATAATGTGGACGATATCGCCTCCCTCGGCCCAATAACGCGCCATGCGTTCCGGGTCAGTGGGGTAGCCGCAGCCCGTGATATAGTTTGTTAGGGCATCGACCCAGACATACATCACGTGATCGGGCGAACCGGGCACCTTAACGCCCCAATCGAAGCTGGTGCGCGAGACGGAGAGATCGCGCAGCCCGCCTTCGACGAAGCGGAGTATCTCGTTGCGGCGGCTCTCCGGCTGAATGAAGTCGGCATTGTCACGATAAAGCGCGAGCAACCGGTCCTGATAGGCAGAGAGGCGGAAGAACCAGCTTTCTTCGACAGTCCATTCCACCGGCGTACCCTGCGGCGAAAGCTTTTCGCCGCCATCACTGACACTTAGCTCGCTCTCGTCGTAATAAGCCTCATCGCGGACCGAGTACCAGCCCTCGTAGCGATCCAGATAAAGATCGCCGTTGTCGACCATGGCCTGCCAGATCGCCTGGCTGGCGACATGATGCTCGGGCTCGCTCGTGCGAATGAAACGATCATAGCTGATGTTCAGAAGATCATCCATCTGCCTGAAATAACCAGACATCTCATTGGCCAGCTCGACCGGCTCGACGCCTTTGGCCCGGGCAGCCTGCGCCATCTTCAGGCCATGCTCGTCCGTGCCGGTCTGGAAGAACACGTCGCGTCCCATCATCCGCGCAGCGCGAGCAAAAGCGTCCGTGGCAATCGCCTCATAGGCGTGGCCGATGTGCGGACGGCCATTGGGGTAGCTGATTGCGGTCGTGATGGTGAAGGGTTTCGACATGATTTCCTGCTGGGATAGGCGACCGTCTGGCGTGCGGCCTTGCTCGCGGCTTCTCTAGCGGGGTCGGGGTGGGATGCCTAGACTCTCCCTTGCCCGACGTCTGATGCAAGAGGTTTCGTGCTTTGGCTTCCTGGGCTCCTGCCTTCGCAGGAGCACAATCTCGAGGATTACAGCAGCGAGCGGATCTGATCGATGCACAAGACAGCGAAAAGCAGCGAGGCCGAGGCGAGCATGAGGTTGGACCACCAGCCCGAGCGCCATTCCGCCGGCACGAGCTTTGAGTTCAGCAGCCACATGAGCGTGAGCGCGAGAAAGGGCATGAAGAAGGCCCCGAAAGCGCCATAAGCGATGATCAGCGCAAAGGGCTGGCCAAGCAGCAGCAGGAGCATTGGCGGGAACGTCAGCCAGAGCACGTAGAAGCGGAAGGCCGGCGTGCGATCCAGCGTGGCGATGATCGCGGGATCATGCAGGGCGGCCTCCCCTGCCCGCTCAGCCCGGATGCTGCGCACGAAGTCGGCGAAGAGCAAAGACACGCCCTGCCAGACGCCAAGCAGCGAGGAGAAGGTGGTTGCGGCAAATCCGATGAGAAACAGCGTTGCGACAGTGCGGCCGAAGCGCGCCTCCAGCACAGCGCCCAGATCAAGCAGGCCGCGATCGCCGCCCGAGAGCGCGATCTGTGCCGTGTAGAGCAGTTCGGCGCCCACGATGAGCATCGCGATGACGAACACACCGGTGGCGATATAAGCCACGCGATTGTCGAACCGCATCATGGGAATCCAGGCCGGGGAGCGCCATCCCTTCGCATTGACCCAATAGCCGTAGGCCGCGAGCGTGATCGTGCCGCCAACGCCGCCAATGAGGCCCAGCGTGTAAATTGCCGAGCCATCCGGCAGCGTGGGCGCAAGCCCGGTCAGGGCAGCGCCAAGATTGGGCGCGACGAGAATGGCGAGGCCAACGACAATGACGAACATCACGCCGATGAGCAGCTTCATCATCGCCTCGAACACCGCATAGCGATTGAACAGCACGAACAGCGCGCCGGAAAGTCCGCAAAGCACGCCCCAGGTCCAGAAGGGCAGCACATCCGGGAACATGGCGGCCAGCGGCAGCGCTGTCGCGCTCATCGCCGTGCCGCCATACACAAAGCCCCAGATCAGGATGTAGATACCGAAATACCAGCTCGTCCAGCGCCCGAGCGAGCGCCAGCCCTGCAGCATCGTCGAACCGGTGGCGAGGTGATAGCGCCCGGTCGCCTCGGCCAGTGCGATCTTGATGATGCAGCCGATGACAGCCGCCCAGAGCAGCGCATAGCCAAAGCGTGCGCCGGCGATGAGCGTGGCCACGAGATCGCCCGCACCGACCCCCGTCGCGGCCACGACGATGCCGGGGCCGAGGCGCTTCCAGCGGGCCAGGCCGGTGGGTGGGATTTCGGCAGCGGCGGAGGAAGCGTCGGCGGGCTGTGCGGTGTCGGTATGCCGTTGCTCGCTCGCCATGTTGTCCGGTTCCCCTGCGCTTGCTCCGAAGAACCCCGTATAACGGGATTTCGGTGGCGTGGTGATTTTCCTGCGCGAGTTGCCACTTTGCGCACTGACGCAACAGCCGAGCAGCCGGAGGCCAATGGAGGTGGGAAACTTGTGCTCCTGCCCAGGCAGGAGCCTAGGGCGGCGAGGCTCGGCGGTTGGGCCCTGGGCTCCTGCCTGCGCAGGAGCACGGTATTCAATCGTAAGGGGCTTCGGTCGCGATTAGGGTTTTGCGGCAACCCCTTCCCTGACGCGAAGAGACTACAAGACGCTACCGCCCTGCCCGCGCCACCGTCTCGCAAAGCGTATAGACCAAAGCACCCGGCTCGAGCTGCAGTGGCGTGACAGCGCCGGCGCCAAGGCGTTGCGCTTCCTCAAAGGCGGCAATGCCGGGGCCGAGCTTTTGGGCCGGCGCACCCCGGAGTCGGCGCGCGATGTAGCGGGGCACGAGATCCACGAAGGCTTCGAGGCGCGGACGCGCCGAGACGCCAGACAGCGCGCTCATCAGGCCGGCGCGGGCACTGTCTCCGCCGCGTCCGCCCTGCGCGATGGCATCGAGCGCGCGTTCGAGGCCCGGCAGGTCCAGCTCACGATTGGCGATGGCTTGCCCCGGCGAGCCTTCCGCGCTGGCGGCGAGCGCCGCACGTTCGGCGGCGGGCACATCCGGGTGTGCGGTGGCCAGGGCCTGCATCATGACGTCATCGGCCAGCGGTGCAAAGCGCAGCATCCGGCAGCGCGAGCGGATCGTCGGCAGCAGGCGGCCAGGGCGGTGGGCCACCAGCAGGAAGATTGCGCCGGTGGGCGGTTCCTCAAGGCTCTTGAGCAGGGCATTGGCGGCGCCGGCCTCCAGATCGTCCGCGCTGTCGATCAGTACGACGCGGCGGCTGCCCATGGAGGGGGCGCTGTGCAGCAGGCGCGAGAGACTGCGTACCTGATCGACGGTGATGTTGCGGGCGAGCGCGCCGCTGTCATTCTTGCTGTCCCGCTCCAGCCGCTCAAGCCGCATGAAATCAGGGTGCGCGCCGCCATCGAACAGACGCATGGCAGGATCAGTGGCATCCGGGGCGAGGCGATCGGGCGGGACCGGGCGCCCTGCCCCACTCACCAGCAGACGTCGGGCGAAATCATAGGCGATGCCGGCCTTGCCGAGCCCGCGCGGGCCGGCAAAAATCCAGCCATGGTGAAGGCGGGTGGTCTTGCACGCTTCGATCAGCGTGGCGATCTGTTCGTCATGGCCGAGCCAGAGCGTCATGGCAGCCAGTCGCCGAGCGCCGCCAGCAAGCGATCGCGCACGGTCTCCATCGAGCCGCTCGCATCGACCTCTCGGAAGCGCTCCGGTTCGGCAGCGGCGAAGCGGCGGAAGGCCTGCGCCACGGCACGGTGGAACTCGGCGTCACGCCCGCCGATCCGGTCCGCCTCACCGGCATCGCGCGCGCCGGCCCGCTCGCTGCTTTCATCGAGCGGCAAGGCGAGCAGCAGGGTGCGATCCGGCAGCAGTCCCTGCGAGCCAATGCGGTGGAGCGTCAGAATGTCGGCATCCGTCAACGCATCGCCGGCACCCTGATAGGCGCGGCTGCTATCCAGAAAGCGGTCACAGATCACCCATTTGCCGGCCTCGACCGCCGGCAGGATGGTGCGCGTGACATGATCCGATCGGGCCGCAGCAAAAAGCAAGGCCTCGGCTCGCACGCTCCAGCGGTCCGCCGCACCGGAAAGCAGCAGGCCGCGAATGGCCTCTGCGCCCTCGCTGCCGCCGGGCTCGCGGGTCAGCACCGTCTCGATGCCGCGCATTTCCAGCGCCTGCGCGAGCAGCCGGGCCTGCGTGGACTTGCCGACGCCCTCCCCGCCTTCCAGCGTGATGAAGCGGCCGCGCATCACGCCATCGCTCAGCTGAAGAACGACAGCAAGCCGTTCCACAGGCGCGCGAAGAAGCCGCCCTCGGACACCGCTTCCTTCGCCACGAGCGGCAGGGTCTGCGTCGTACCGTCACCGGCATCCACGACGAGCTGCGCGATTTCCTGACCCTGCTCGATGGGAGCCATGATCGGCCCGCGATAGACGATGCGCGCCTTGATCTCGCCGTTGGCCGCAGCGATCGGTACGGTGGCAACGAGATCGCGCGGCGTGACGAGATCGACAGTGCGCGCCCAGCCGCCCTGCACCTGCGCCTGACCAAGCGTGATGCCCTTCTTCGCCAGTGGTTTGGAGCGCCAGGCCTTGAAGCCCCAGTCCATGAAGCGCACCGATTCCTCGATACGGCCATTGAAGCTGTCCAGCCCTGCAACGACCATCACGAGGCGGCGGCCATTCTGTTCGGCTGAGCCGGTGAAGCCATAGCCGGCTTCTTCGGTGTGGCCGGTCTTGAGACCATCGGCGCCATCGATCCGGCCGAGAATCGGGTTGCGATTGGCCTGGCTGATTGCCGAGCCGCCCATCGTCTGGCCCCAGGTGAATTCCTTGACCGTGTAGAACTGCTTGTAGAGATCCGGCGTCTCTTCCAGCGTTGAGCGCGCCAGCGTCGCCAGATCGTGCGCGGTGGAATAGGTCCGACCTTCGTCCGGCCAGCCGGTGGTGTTGGCGAAATGGCTGTTGGTCATGCCCAGCCGCTTCGCCTCGGCATTCATGAGATCGGTGAAAGCTTCTTCCGATCCAGCGATCCCCTCGGCAAGCACGACGCAGGCATCATTGCCCGAGAGCGTGACGATGCCGTGCAGCAGATTCTCGACCGAGACTTCCTCATTGACGGAGAGGAACATGGTGGAGCCCTGACTGTGCCACTTGCGCCATGTCTCCGGACGGACAGTGAACTTCTGGTCGAGCCGCAGCTTGCCTTCCTTGATCAAATGAAACGCGACGTGAGTCGTCATCATCTTGACCATGGAGGCCGGCGGCATCCGCCGGTCGCTATCCTTGTTGAACAGCACCCGGCCGGAGGACAGATCGACCATATAGGCGACGGGTGCGTTGGAGGTGTAGCTCGGTGTATTCGCCTGCGCGGCCGAGAGGAACAGGGGCAGGACAAAGGCAATCGGCAGAAGTGCGCGCATTGAAAAAATCCGGTCTTTGACAGGTCATCGCGGGCCATGAGGGCGCCGCGGTTCGCTCAGTCCTTAGCCATCCACCATGGCTCTGCCTAGCCCTGGATCATGGGCGCACCGCGTCAGCCAGCAGGCCGACCGAAAGCGCGTAGAAGTTCGAGCAGTTATAATCGAGGATCACGCGGTAATTGCCAGTGAGGAGATAGGCGGTCTTGCCGGGACCGTCGGGCTCAAGGAGCGTCGCCATGATTGCGCCGTCCGGCATAGCGCCACGCTCCGGCACGATGCCGAGCGCTTGCCACTCGCGCATCGAGAGCCAGCGGCTGTGGCGGCCGAAAACGCGAGGGCAGCGCGTGGGCGTGAGCGTGCTGGCGACACGCGCACGATTGAAACCCGCGGGCACGCGCACCGCCACACCCCATGGCTCGCCCTTGCGCCAGCCCGCCCGAACGAAATAATTGGCGATGGAGGCCAGCGCGTCCGGCTCGCTCGACCAGATGCTCGGCGTCCCGTCACCATCGGCATCCACCGCATCGCGCAGATACACTGTGGGCAGAAACTGCGGATAGCCGAAGGCGCCGGCGTAGCTGCCGACCAGCCGCTCGCGGGGGATACCGCGTTCCATCATCACCATCACCGCGATCAGTTCCGGCTCGAACAGCGCGCGACGGCGGCCCTCATAGGCCAGTGTGGCGAGCGAACGGAGCAGATCGAAATCACCGGTGATCGTGCCGTAATTGGTCTCATGGCCGTAGATCGCGACCATGATCTCCTCGGGCACACCCGTGTCCCGCTCGATTCCCACGAGCAGAGTGCGATTGGCATTGTAGACAGCCCGCCCCCGCGCGATCTTGCGCGCATCGATATGGCGCTGTCGATAGGGCTCGAAATCCGGGATCGGCGCGTCCGAAGCGGTCGGAAGATTACCTCTGTCGAGCGCGGCAACGCGGGGATTGAAGCTGAGGCCCGCAATCGCGCGACTGAAAGTCGCATCACTCACGCCCTGCGCGCGCGCCTTGCCGCGCAGGCTCTCCAGATAGCCGGCGAAGCCCGCCGCCGTCTGCGCATCGACCGGATCATTGGAGGACGGCAGGGCTTGCGCGGTCGTCGGGGCGGCCGCAGCAATGGACAGGATGAGGGCGAGACCGGTGAGCGGCACGAGCCGGCGGCGAAGCGTGAGCAGTGTCATGCCGGCATTGTGCCAGAGTTGGCCGAGGGCGCGCAAGGCAGGCTTGGACGGTTGGGCGCATTGGCTGGCCGATGAGGCGCGAAGGCGACACAGGCTTCCTTTGCGCGAAAGTTTCGATTAGGGCGCGCCTGAACGGACAGGTGGCCGAGTGGTTTAAGGCAGCGGTCTTGAAAACCGCCGTGGGTGCAAGCTCACCGTGGGTTCGAATCCCACCCTGTCCGCCAAAGCGGCTGAGCGCGAATATTCGTCAACCGAGCAACAGAAAAAGTGACGGCATAAGCCATTTGCGTGGCTGAACTGCCGTGATGGTTCGGTGCCCAGCTTCTGGGGCTGGGTCCGCTTGTGCTAAAGTTAGATAACTGACATTCTGCATGACAGACAGACCACGCAACGCGGTTCGAGGCAAACTGCCGGGCACGCGCCAAATGTCTCAGATGCGAGGCAGCGTCGAAGCCAGCCGGAGCCACTCGGGGCGTCATCAACCAGGAGTTGAGGAATGCCGATGGAAGATCAGGCCCGCAGCAACACGCGGGAAGTCGTGGCAGTTTTTCGCAGCGCTGCCGCGCTCGAAGCGGCGGTGGATGCGCTCCTCAGCAACGGTTTCGATCGCGCAGCCTTTTGCCTTCTCGCGAGCGAGGAAACGGTCGAGCGCGAGTTGGGCCACAAGTTGATCAAGGTAGCAGATCTTGAAGACGATTCAGCCGTGCCACGCACATGCTATGTCGCGCGCGAGGACCTGGGTGACGCCGAAGGAGGTCTGATTGGCGGCTTTACTTATCTTGGAGCTTGCGCAGCGATTGGCGCTGTCGTTGCTTCGGGAGGAACCCTGATCCCAGCCGCGGTGGGAGCAATGCTCGGCGGCGGAACAGGTGGGCTGATCGGTGCAGGACTCGCCCGCGTAATTGGCCAGCGCTATGCGCATCATTTACAAGCGCAGATGGAGCATGGCGGTATTCTATTATGGGTAGGGGTTCGTGATGCCGCGCAGGAGGAGCGTGCGTTAACGGTGCTCCGCGAGCAAGCAGGCAAGGACGTTCACGCGCACGGAACCCCGAACGAGAATGTGATCGAGATCAAGTCAGAACCGGTCGCACTCGATATCGTGGAAGAAGCTGGCATCGAATCTTTTCCGGCCAGCGATCCGCCAGCGTGGAATCCATAATTTTTCACGCCGCAGGCCCGTTACAATCGGAGAACGCCATGAAGGGCTTCAAAGACAATATTGAAACGCTGACCACCGAGAATGACGACTATCGCCGTGTTCTCTATACCGGCCACAATCTCCAGCTGGTACTCATGTGCATTCAGCCGGGTGACGAGATCGGTGCGGAGATACATGACGACCGGGATCAGTTCTTCCGAATCGAAGACGGCACCGGCGAGATCACGATTGACGACAATCGTTATGACGTCTCGGCGGATGACGGTATCATCGTTCCGCAAGGCACGCGTCACAATGTGCGTAATACCGGCAATACGCCGCTCAGGCTCTACACGATCTATGGCCCACCAGAGCACCGGGACGGTACCGTACATCGCACCTGTGCTGATGCCGGGCACGACCACGAGCATTTTGACGGTCGCACAACCGAATAACTTCAACTGGAGACAACCACTCGCCTCAGCTGACGCCAGCGGCGGGCGGCAGGATGTCGTCAACCATATCTGTCCGATCCTGGCACGCCATGTGCACTCTTGACGGTTTACCCGCTCCAGCCGACTAGTCCGACGGGGACGACCCATGACAAGGCAGCATATGACGGGCAGAGCGGTGGAACTGGCAGGGTGGCAGACCGATCATGTGATCGGCTTCCGGCCCATGATGTCCGCTTTTCTGCTCAAGTCCTTCAAGGGCTGGTTGGTTTTGGCCGGATCGGTGCTCCTGCTTGGCCTGCCCTTCATCGCGGTGGCCGTGGTGGCCTTGCGCTATCGCATGACCTGGTACGAGCTAAGCGGCGAGCGGCTGTTCATTCGCCAGGGTGTGTTGGCGCGAACGGAGGAAGAGATCGAGCTGTACCGCATCAAGGATGTTCGGGCTGACTTCTCGATCATCCAGCAGATGTTTGACGTGGGCAACATCCAGATCATCTCGTCCGATCCAACCGGCGAAGCCGTCGACCGGCGCACCGTATTGCGGATCAGCAATATCGAGAATGCCCGCCATATCCGGACGGAACTGCGTAATCGCGTCGAACGGGCCCGCAGGATCAAGGGCGTGCGCGAGTTCGACATGTGAGGCGCCCGATCCCCGGTCAACCGCGACCCCGATGAAGAACCGCGCCCAACCCAGTGCTGACACGAAAACGCCCCGGCCGTTTCCAGCCGGGGCATCGTTTAATCAGGCAATTTGGCCGATCGAAATCAGGCGAAGCTGAGCGTCGTGCGACGGCGACGCAGCGTGCCGCCGATCAGCGCAAAGCCACCGATCATCATCGCCCAGGTTGCAGGCTCCGGAACGGCGCCCGACGGCGGCGGGATGACGATGTCGTCAAGACCCAGGCCTGCGGCATAGGCATATTTGAACGTTGCGGACGAGCCGGCGCTCAGATCGCCAATCCGATAGGCCAGGTTGAGACTGTGGTCGCCGGTGCTGGTAAGACCGAGATCACCGCCGGTATGGCCCAGGATGTTATATGGATTGTTGTTGCTGCAGCAGGTGTTCCAGATCGCGGTGGTGTTTTCGTAGCCGCCATTGTCAATATTGACCAAGGCAAGCGTACGGCCATTGGCCACGCTTTCAGAACCAACGAAATCATCAATACCGAGCGTGGAATTACCGCGCTGGTTCTCGCTGGTGGTCGTTCCGGAATCCGGGTCGACTGAGCGAGCGAACGCCAGATTCGTGAGGTCCGAAAGCGCCGTCAGCGTGGTGACAACAAGCACGCGCTCATCGCCCGGATTGAAGAAGTAGCTGTTCGTTACTTCAAGAAATCCACTGAGGACGCCCGACCAGGTCGCCGCATTGGCGTACCCCATCGCCGCAGCCCCGGCGAGCAACGTCGGCGAACTGAACCCGAAATCCGAATTACCGTAATTGTTGTTCTCTGCCCAGCTGAACTCACTGGCGACGATCGAGAACCCATCATGTGGCGACCCCGGCGAAATATAATCGGTCGACAGATCGAACGTGCCGGTGCCGAGCGGATCGTGCACATAAGCTGGCGGCGTTCCGCCATTGCGACCGAAGGTTCCGTAGTCGCTGATGCTGACCTGCAGATAGTCACCCGTCATCGTGAGCGGCGTCGCGACCGCAGGCACGGCCATGGCGGCGCTTGCAACAAGCGCCGAACTTAACATCCATTTCATGTCACTTCTCCCACATTACATGGGCCTGGCACACGGACCAGGCCGTTCACTTCGGAGAAGACCGTTACCGGTCATCCCCACGCACAATTTTGCGTCCCACAAGCGAACTGCTTGGTTAACCCCGCTCTTATTGATTAACGGCTTGTTAACGATTCCTTATTGTCAGAACCGCGCGCGCCGATCAACTCCGAAGCAGCAATCCGTTGTGTCGTTTTGGTGCTGTTTGACTCGGTTTCCTCTCGCACTTATGGGCAAGGCTCCAACGGACCGGTGACGATCAGGCTGTTCCCGATCATCATGGAAGCGCTCAAAAATTGTTGATAATAATCAGGGTGCTGTGGCGACATGTTCGAGCCGGCCTCATTTACTGCTCGCAGGGCGCAGGATATCCCGGTTTCGCTGAGCACATGAAGAAAGGCAGGATCGCGTGAACGCTCTCGCAGTGGATAGTCGCCAGGACGGCGCAAAGCTCATCGACGGCAAGACCGTCGCGCTCAAGATGCGCGGCGAGCAGCGCGCACGTGTTGAGGCGCTTCAGGCGCGGGGCGTGACGCCGGGGCTGGCGGTCGTGCTGGTCGGCGAGGACCCGGCTTCGGCTATCTATGTCAGCCGCAAGGTGAAGGCCTGCGAGGCGGTGGGCATCAAGTCGATCAGCCATCGCCACCCTGCGACGATCAGCAATGAAGAATTGCTGGTGCTGATTGGCAAGCTCAACGCTGATCCCAATGTTCACGGCATTCTCGTCCAGCTACCCCTGCCCAAGCATATCGACATGGAGAAGGTGCTGGAGACGATCGCGCCTGAGAAGGACGTCGATGGCTTCCACCTCTACAATGTCGGTGCGCTGGTCGTCGGTCGGCAGATCTTTCCGCCCTGCACGCCTTATGGCGTGATGAACCTGCTCAAGCATGAGGGCATCCCCATCGAGGGGCGCAACGTGGTGGTGGTCGGTGCGTCCAACATCGTCGGCAAGCCGATGGCGCTGATGCTGATGGCGAACGACGCGACAGTGGCCATCTGCCATGCCAAGACCCGCGATCTTGGGCAGTGGACCATTCTTGCCGACATTCTCGTGGTCGCCGCCGGCGTGCCGAACCTGATCGTGCCGCAGATGGTGAAGACCGGCGTGGTGGTGATTGACGTGGGCATCAATCGCCTGCCCGACGGTCGCGTCGTGGGCGACGTGGATTTCGAGGGTGTCTCCAAGAAGGCAAGCTACATCACGCCGGTGCCGGGCGGTGTCGGCCCGATGACCATCGCGATGCTGTTGGAGAATACCATCCAGTCAGCCGAGCGCATCGCCGCCAACAAGGAAAGCTGAGCTCGCGCGGCGCGCTGAACGGAAACCTCGGTCAGCGCGCCGCTCAAACCTTCAAACGGCGCGTGGGCGCGCTTCGATGGCGGAATAGCGCTCGTCGATTGGCGTGATGCCTGTGATTTCAAGCCCCGCCTCCCCAAGCAGCGCGTGATATTCCGCTTCCGTGCGTTCCTTGCCACCGACACTCAGCATGATGAGATCGCCCCGGATGACATCCTCATCGCCCGGCCCGACTCGCTCGGGAACGATGCGCTCGATGATGAGAATGCGGCCGGCTCCTATGGCATCCCGGCAATTATTGAGGATGGTCCGGCAATGCTCGTCATTCCAATCATGGAGGATGAACTTGAGCAGGATGACGTCCGCGCCCGGCGGTACGGACTCGAAGAAGCTTCCTCCGAGATAGGCAATCCGGTCCCGCACACCCTGCCCGTCCTGCCAGGCCAGCGCGACGTCGCTGAGGGTTGGCAGATCGAAGATTTCGCCGCGCAGATGGGGATTGGCTTCCAGCAAGCCGACGAGCAATGCGCCGTAACCGCCGCCGACATCGCGCACCGTGTCGGCATCCGAGAAATCGCAGGCGTTCGCCAGCGCGCGCCCGACACGCAGACTGCCTTCCGCCATCGCGCGATTGAACACATCGGCGCTTTCAGGGTCTGCCTGCTGCTGCACGAAATGATCCGGGCCGGACGGAGCCGAGGCGGCGCCGGTGACGACGCTTTCGCCGATTCCGGCAAAGCTGTTCCACATGCGCTCGTTCCAGTGGCCGCTCATGCCATAAAGCGAATCGGGGGCGTCCTTGCGCAGGCAGCCGCCCATCGCCGTGAGCGAGAAACGGTCTGCGCCTTCATGGGACACAAGCCCCAGCACTGCTAGCGCGCGGAGCAGGCGCATCACGCCATCGGCACTCGCGCCCGCTGCGGCGGCAAGCGTCGAAGCGTCTTCGTCCCCCTTGGCGAGGTGCTCGACAAGACCGAGCCGCACAGCTTCGCCGATCACCTTGGTCTTCCAGGCGCCGGTGATCATCTCGATGACCTGGTCCCGTTGCGTCGCCTCTGTCGTGACTGCCATCCTAAGCCCCCTTTTTCGTTCCGGCGCGTCTGAATGGCAGAAGGATGGTGATTGCTCAACAGCCCTCACTGCCATCCACGATTGACTTGGGCCGATGCACAGCGCCAAGAAGCGCCATGGCTCAACCCACCCGCACGCCCGAGGCGGCTCCCGTTCTCTTTTTCGATTCCGGCGTGGGTGGCCTCTCCATCCTGCGCCCCGCCATGGCGTTGATGCCGACCATGAGGGTGGTTTATGCCGCTGACAATGCCGGCTTCCCTTATGGCACCAAGAGCGAGGCCGAGATTGCCGCGCGCGTGCCGGCCCTGCTGGGGCGACTGGTCGAGCGCTATCGGCCCCGCATTGCCGTGATTGCCTGCAATACGGCCTCTACCATCGCGCTGGCATCCGTGCGGGCCGCGCTGGACATTCCTGTCGTCGGCACGGTTCCGGCGATCAAGCCGGCGGCACTGGCCTCGAAAACACGGATCATCGGCGTGCTGGGGACCGATGCGACGGTGCGCCAGCCATATGTTGACCGGCTGGCCGCCGAGCATGGCGCCGACTGCACGGTGTTGCGACACGGCAGCGCGGCGCTGGTCGCCTATGCCGAGGCACGCCTGCGGGGTGCAGCAGCCGACCCGGACATCCCCGCCACCGCGCTGGCAGGATTGCTCGAACAGCCCGGCGGGGACCGGATGGACATGGTAGTCCTTGCCTGCACGCATTTCCCGCTGGTCGAGGCGGAACTGGCAGAGGCTGCGCCACGCCAGCTCACTTTCCTCCATGGCGGGGACGGCATCGCCCGGCGAATCGCCTGGCTCAACGCAGATGCGCCTTGGCCCGCGGAGGCTGCGCCTGGAAAGGCTGTTTTCACCGGTCCGTCACCGGATATCGACGCGCTGCGGCCGGCCCTGCACAGCTACGGCATCGGAGAAACCGAGCTGCTTTGAGCCAAATCAAGGCGCGGTACGACGACACAGTTAGACGACATTGTCGACTTGCAAGCCATTATCAGTGGAATTGCGGGGCATTGACCGCTAGAGGCGCGGTATCGAGACGGGACAAGCTGCCGACCATGAATTATCAGCATGTTTTCACGCAGGCCATTGAGCGCCTGCATGGCGAGGGCCGCTACCGGGTCTTCATCGACATCCTGCGCAACAAGGGTGCATTCCCAAATGCGCGCTGTTTTGCGAGCCACAATGGCCCCAAGCCGATTACCGTCTGGTGCTCCAACGATTATCTCGCCATGGGGCAGCACCCCAAGGTGATCGCCGCCATGGAGGAAGCGCTGCATGATGTTGGCGCAGGCTCTGGCGGCACCCGCAATATCGGCGGCAACACGCATTACCACGTCGATCTGGAAGCCGAGCTGGCGGACCTGCACGGCAAGGAGAGCGCGCTGCTGTTCACTTCCGGCTATGTCTCCAATGAAGCGACTTTGGCCACGCTGGGCAAGCTGCTGCCGGGCTGCATCATCTTTTCCGACGCGCTCAACCATGCCTCGATGATCGCAGGCATTCGCAATTCGGGCTGTGAGAAGCGCGTGTTCCGGCACAATGATCTGGAGCATCTGCGCGAACTTCTCGCTGAAGCCGATCCCGATGCGCCCAAGCTGATCGCCTTCGAAAGCGTCTATTCGATGGATGGCGATATCGCGCCGATCCACGAGATCTGTGATCTTGCCGACGAGTTCAATGCCCTCACCTATTGCGACGAAGTACATGCCGTCGGCATGTATGGTCCGCGCGGTGGCGGCATCACCGAGCGCGACGAAGCCGCAGATCGCGTGACCATCATTGAGGGCACGCTGGGCAAGGCCTTCGGCGTAATGGGCGGCTATATCGCGGCGGACAAGGTGATCGTCGACGTGATCCGCAGCTATGCGCCGGGCTTCATCTTCACGACGTCACTCTCGCCGGTGCTGGTCGCCGGTGTGCTGGCTGCCGTGCGCCACCTCAAGCAGAGCCAGATCGAGCGGGATGCGCAGCAGGCTTCGGCAGCTTTTCTGAAGGCCGAGATGGCGAACGCCAATCTGCCGGTCATGCCATCCGTCACGCACATCGTGCCGCTGATGGTGGGCGATCCGGTCAAGGCCAAACGGATCAGCGACATTCTGCTCGCCGAATATGGCGTGTATGTGCAGCCGATCAATTTCCCGACCGTACCGCGTGGCACCGAGCGGCTGCGCTTTACGCCCGGCCCCTCGCACAGCGAAGAGATGATGCGCGAGCTCGTCTCGGCACTGGTCGAGATCTGGGACCGGCTGGACCTGGAATTCCGCAAGGCCGCGTGACCAAAATTGCAGAATTACTCCGGAGGCATGGCCCGATTTCACGGGCATCCTCTCCCCGCCCATGCTATAAAGCGGGCTTGCAATGTGAGTCTTGCTGTTTTCACTGAGTCGGTCGCCAGTCCGAAGCACGGCTTGGTGTCAGCTGTCGCATTGTCTCCCCCCAGAGGAGGGAAAGCATATGAGTAAGCTATCGGACGAATGCGCGGCAATGGCCGCAGCTATGCTGGACGCTGAATTATACGCGATTGCGCGGCGCGCAGCGACGCAGAGTTCCAGCACACCGCTACAACAGGCCGTCTCGCAAGAGATCATGCGGCGTAACCTGTCTTTTCGTGGTGAGCTTCGCTACGGCTGAGCGGCGCGGACAAGATCGGCCAGCTTCTCGCTGGTAATCGCTGGCGAGCGCAGAAAACCTTGGTAACAGGTGCAGCCCGCGCGCGCGAGCAACGCTAGCTGCTGCTCTGTTTCCACGCCCTCTGCGATGACGCCAAGGCCAAGCGAGCGGCCCATGTCGATAATGGCGCGAACGATCACGCGATCCCGTGCCGTCCCTTCTATATCCCTGGCGATGCTGCGATCGATCTTGAGATAATCGAGCGGCAGCGCCTTGAGATAAGCGAGGCTCGAATAGCCGGTGCCGAAATCATCGACTGCAACCTTCAGACCGGCTTCTCGCAGCTGATCCATGAGCAGGGCCGCGCCGGCAAGATGCTCGACAAGTCCGCTCTCGGTCAGCTCGACCGTGAGGCGATCGCGCGCAAAGCCCGACGCATCGACAGTGCGCAGGAAATTGAAGAGGAAATCGGGCTCGGAAATATCCGCCGCTGTGACATTCACGGCGAGGCGAAGGTCGCGAAGGTCATCGGGCCAGGCCGCCGCTTCTGCCAGAGCACGCGCATGGATATGATCGGAGAGCGGGAGCATGAAATCCGATCGCTCCGCAATCGCAAACAAGGCGCCCGCGCCAATTTCGCCATAATGCGGGTGCTGCCAGCGGGCGAGCGCCTCGACGCCCACGATGCTGTCATCCTCCATGGCATATTGCGGCTGGAACAGAAGCTGGATCTGCCCGGAATCAAGCGCGTGTCGCAGGTCGTTCTGAAGCCGATCATCGTTGACGATCCGGCTCGCCTCATCTGCAACGCGCACGCGAATGCCGCCCTGCGCGCTGCCGCGTTTCGCATCCGCAAGCGCATTGCTGGCCCGGCGCAGGATGATCTCCGCCGCATCGCCGCTCTGCCCGGGTGCAAGACCGCAGCGGGCGGTCAGCCGAATCAGAAAATCGCCCGCATTGAACGGCCGGCTGATCTCCGCGATGATCTGGCGCGCAAGCAGCGTCGCGCGCTCGATCGGCGCTTCGGAAGCATTTGTCCCGCTCACCAGGGCGATAACGAACTCCGTTCCAGTAATCCGCGCGACGAGCGAGTCACGGGGGGCCATCGCATCGACGAGCCGCTGCAGACGCATTGCGACGCGCGAGAGCATGGCATCACCCACAAGGCGACCATAAGCGCTGTTCACCCGATCAAAATCGCCGAGCCCAACCAGCAACACGGCGGGAAAACGATTTTGCGCCATCACATGATCGATCCAGCGAATCGCGCCCTGCCGGCTGGCGAGGCCCGTCATCAGGTCACGGTCCCGACTGCTGCCGCGCTGATGGACGTCCAGCTCCTCGACCTCGCCGCTGAAGCCGTTGGCATCGGGATAGAGATGCTGGACCAGGCGTCGCCCCGGCTGAGCAGGCACGGCATGGGCAAAGGCTGCCGGCATGAGATCATCGACGGCGCGGCGAATGGCGGCAATGGCCCCTGCCCTGTCCGCTCGATCGAGCGCGCGCACAAGATCGGCAATACCGAGGCGGGCATAGTCAGCACCCGGCACCATGATCTTGAGCAGCTCGGCAAGAGCCGGGCTGATTGCCAGCGTCCGCTCGGTGCCATTCCAGCGCCAGAACAGCGCATCGCTCCGGGGCACGGCGTGGCGGCTACCTGAGGGCGCAAGACTGCCAACCAGTCGTTCGGCAAGCTTGTCAGCCATCCGCAGGGCGGACGCGAAACGCGCCGCATTGATCTCGCCGTCAAGGATATGCGTCGCGCCGGCGGCAATGAGCGCTGGGACATAGGGCGCGCCACAATCCTGCAGCAGCAGCAGCAAGGCGCCACCGGACGCCTCCACGGCGCCGGAAAGGGTCTTCACGGCCTCCAGCGCCTCGGCCTCCGTCATCCCGCGCACATCCAGCACGGCGATACGGGCGAGACTGCCCAGATAGCGGCTCTCCGCCCGGTCCAGACGGCGCGCGGCAATCGGTTTCCATCCGGCAGCGCCAGCCAGTGCCGACAGCCGGCTGCGCTCCGCTTCCGACAATATGAACAGCGGCAATCCGTCCGTTTCCTCAAACAGGTCCGGCGACAGGTCGCCTGCCTCTCCAGGCTGGGTTACGGCGGGTTCAGTCAAGACAAGCGGAATCCGTTCAACTTCGGTGCAAGGTGGGGCCAGACATTGAACCACCGTTCGGGATGGTTGCGCCGCCCCCCTGCATCGCCTAGCTAATGCACATGGCGAACGCAATCGACAGCCTCCCCGCCGCAGCCCCCGGCATGCGCGACAGTCACGGTCGCCGCATCGATTATCTGCGGATTTCGGTGACGGATCGCTGCGACCTGCGCTGCCGCTACTGCATGAGCGAGACGATGCAGTTCCTGCCGCGTCGGGAAATCCTGACTCTGGAGGAAATCGCGGTGATTGCCGAGCGCTTCATTGCGCGGGGTGTGCGGCGCATCCGTCTTTCCGGCGGCGAACCGCTCGTGCGGCGCGATTTTGGTGATCTGGCGCGAGCGCTTGGGCGTCACGTGAAAGCCGGGCGGCTCGACGAGCTGACCCTCACCACCAACGGCACGCAACTTGCTGCGCATGCGGACATGCTGTTCGACGTCGGCATTCGGCGGATCAATGTCAGCCTCGATGCGCTCGATCCGGAGATTTTCGCGCATGTTACGCGCGGCGGCGATGTCTCCAAGGTACTTTCGGGCCTCGATGCGGCGCGCGAGGCCGGCCTCAAGGTCAAGCTCAATACGGTCGCCCTGCGTGACACCAACGAGCATCAGATCCTGCCACTGCTCGATTACTGCGAGGCCATGGGCTTCGATCTCACGCTGATCGAGACGATGCCACTTGGCGAAATTGCAGAGGACCGGTCCGACCGTTTTCTGCCACTCATCGAAGCCATTGCGCCCATTCGCGGGCGCCATGCCCTCATCCCGTTGGACGACCGCACGGGTGGTCCCGCCCGTTACTTCGCGCTGTCCGGGCTCAAGACGCGCCTGGGTCTGATCACACCGCTCTCACAGAATTTCTGTGCGGACTGCAATCGCATGCGTCTCACCTGCCAAGGCCGCATCTATATGTGCCTGGGCCATGAGGATCATATCGACCTCAAGGCCGCGTTCCGCGAACAGGGCGTGAGCGGCATCGATGCGCTGCTCGATCAGGCGCTGGCTGCCAAGCCGCTGGCGCATGACTTCAGTGTCGCGGCGGGCGCCAAGCCGGCCACGCGGCGCCACATGAGCGTGACGGGCGGGTAGCGCCACATCATGACCGACCGCAAACTTGCTCTGCTGGCATCGCCCACGGAGACCGCACAGGACGCCGCACGACGCCTGCAGGCGGTGATTCCGTTCGTCAGCCTGAACGAGGCTGATGTCATCATTGCGCTCGGCGGCGATGGCTTCATGCTCCAGACCCTGCACGCGCTGCTCGAGAGCCATCGCACGGTGCCGGTGTTCGGCATGAACCTCGGCACAGTCGGCTTCCTGATGAACGAGTGGCGGCAGGACGGACTCGACCAGCGGCTGGACAAGGCCAAGCCCTTCAAGGTCAATCCGCTGCGGATGCACGCCGTCACGGTCAGCGGCGAAACGGTCGTGCTGCCGGCCATCAACGAAATCTCGCTGCTGCGCGAAACGCGGCAGACCGCATGGCTGGAAGTCTCGGTCAACGGCCGCGTCGTCATTCAGGAACTGGTCTGCGATGGCGCGCTGGTCGCGACGCCGGCTGGATCGACGGCCTACAATCTCTCTGCCCATGGCCCCATTCTGCCGCTCGACTGCGGCCTCGTCGCGCTCACGCCGATCAGCCCCTTCCGTCCGCGACGCTGGCGCGGCGCGATTCTGCCCGAACGCAGCAAGATTCGCCTGCGCGTCGTCGACCCGGTGAAGCGCCCGGTCTCCGCCGTGGCCGACCAGCGCGAAGTGCGCGACGTCTCGCAAGTCGAGATTGCCGTGGATTTCGCCATGCCGCTCACGCTTTTGTTCGATCCCGAGCATACGCTCGACGATCGGATCGCGGCTGAACAATTTATCTCGTGAGCGCTCTTGCGTTTCTTTGAAAGCCGCTGCTATAGGCGCGGCCTCGCCGGACGAAAGCCCGGCTGCTCCCCGATAGCTCAGCGGTAGAGCATTCGACTGTTAATCGAATGGCCGTAGGTTCGAATCCTACTCGGGGAGCCACTACTCCAGACATCACCAAACACTGGCGCAGGCGCGCGATTCTGCCTGCCCTGTTCTGCTGCTCAAAAAGGGTTAGCTGCGTTGACAGGCTCGCCTCTCCCCCCGCATGAGCGGTGCGGCATGAAACTCGCTTACCTCCTCAACATCTATCCGCTGATCAGCACGACGTTCATCCGGCGGGAGATCGGCGCGATCGAGGCGCTTGGCCAGCCGGTCGAGCGCTTCGCCTTGCGGCACTGGGATGACAGGCTCGTCGACCCCGAAGACATCGCCGAGCAGACACGCACGCACTATATCATCACCGGCAGCAAGGCAGCCTTGCTCTGGGATGTGCTGCTGACCTGCCTGCTGCATCCGGTGCGCACCCTTCGGCTGCTGCCGCTGTGGTGGCAGGTATGGCGCAATGCCGGGCGCAATTTTGTGGCGCATGTCGCGTATCTGCTCGAGGCCATGGCCTTTACACGGCGCGCGCGGGCGCGGGGCATCGATCATGTCCACACCCATTTCTCGACCAACGCCACGACCGTAGCGATGCTTGCCCGGCGTCTGGGAGGACCTTCCTACAGCTTCACCGTGCACGGGCCGGACGAACTTGTCCCCGGCGAACCTGCACGTCTCTCGATCCGGGAAAAGGCGCGCGACGCTGCCTTCATCGTCGCGATCACGCGCTACTGCCGCGACCGCATTGTAGAGGAGGCACCCGAGGCGGCGGCCAAGGTGTGCATCGTCCATTGCGGTATCAATCTGGACGATTTCCCTTATGATCCAGCCCCGACCGAGAGCAGCCGCATCATTTGCATCGGCCGGCTGTGCGCCAACAAGGGCCAGATTCATATTCCCCCGGCTGTCGCGGCGGTGATCGGCGAGTTTCCTGATCTCATCGTGGAACTGATCGGCGGCGGAGATGATGAGGCGGCCCTGCGGGAAGCGATCCGGCAGCATGGCGTCGAGAAGAATGTCATCCTGCATGGCTGGGGCACCGGCGCTTATGTGCGGGAACAGCTTCTCGCCGGGCGCGCCATGCTCCTCCCAAGCTATGCCGAGGGCCTGCCCATCGGAATCATGGAGGCGTTCGCCATTGGCCGCCCGGTGCTGAGCACCACCATTGCCGGCATTCCCGAATTGCTCGACGAAAGCTGCGGCTGGATCTTCGCGCCGGGTGACGAGGACGCGATTGCCGAGGCACTGCGTGGCATCATGCGCGCGACGCCCGAGCAGCGCGCGGCGCTGGGAGCCGAGGCGCGGCGGCGGGTTGAAGAGCGGCACGATTTGTTCAAATCGGCAGCGACATTGCTGGACTATTTCAGGGACGAAGTGGCATCCGCCGGGCGTAGCTGAGAGTAAAAAGAGGCACAGTCGGGCGGCTGCGCCCTAGGCTCCTGCCTGCGCAGGAGCACGATGATCAGCACTTACGAAAAGGGCGCCGGAACCGTTGTTCCAGCGCCCTTTCTCTAATTCGTAACAACTCGGCGGGCGGTCGGCTCAGCCGACGATTTCTTCCGGCTTGAAGAAATAGGCGATCTCGATTGCGGCATTCTCTTCGCTATCCGAACCGTGGACGCTGTTCGCTTCGATCGATTCAGCCAGTTCCTTGCGGATGGTGCCGGGCTCGGCATTGGCCGGGTTCGTGGCGCCCATGATGTCGCGATTGCGCTTCACGGCGTCCTCGCCCTCGAGCACCTGAACGACAACCGGGCCGGAAATCATGAACTCGACGAGCTCACCGAAGAAGGGACGCTCCTTGTGAACGGCATAGAAACCCTCGGCCTGCTCGCGGCTCATCTGGATGCGCTTGGAGGCGACGACGCGAAGGCCGGCTTCTTCCAGCATCTTGGTGACGGCGCCGGTCAGGTTGCGGCGGGTCGCATCGGGCTTGATGATCGAAAAAGTGCGGGTCACCGCCATGAGAAATGCTCCGGTAATGAAAAATGAACGGACTAGGTCGCGCGCGCTCTAGCCGCGAAGCGATGGCCAATCAAGAGTGCGGGCCATAGCGCCAATACTGATCGGCAAACTTGGGTTCCCTAAAACTCAGGGCCCCTGCCGCCAGCGACCGCCCTCCTGCTTCCAGAAACGAGGCGTGACCTGATCCAGCTTGCTGAGAGCCTTCCAGGCCTGCCGGGCGATGCCGACAGTTTCCTCGTCAAAGAAATAGAAGGCCCGCTCGAAGTCCAGCGCCTCATCGCGCCACTGACCGTCGGTCAGCGCAATATAGCGCGCGCCATTCACGGCATTGCTGTCGGAAGAGAGCAGGACCGGCTGCACCTGCGGCATCGGCGCATCGGCATGATCATTGGCGAGATAACTGTCAGGCGCGGCGCTCCACAGGCCGCCGGATATCCGATCCAGCTGGTCCCGCTGCGCGGACACGACCAGCAGTCGCCCGCCGCCATCGACGATCTTGCGCGCGATGGCGGGAATGACCGCCTCGACCGGATCGCGACTGAGTTGATAGAAATCCACCTGCATGGGCCCGCCCTAGCGTGATCCGGCCCGGCTGCGAAGGCCGGGCCGGGAAATCCGCAAAAGCTCAGCCAGCCTGATAATGATCGCGGATCAGCTGATCGAGCAGGCGCACGCCATAGCCGGTCGCGCCTTTCTCCCATGTCGCGCCGGGCTTGTCCGCCCAGACCATGCCCGCGATGTCCAGATGCGCCCATTTGACGCCGTCCTGCACATAGCGCTTGATGAACTGTGCCGCCGTGATCGAGCCGGCAAAACGCGGGCCGATGTTCTTCATGTCGGCAATGGGACTATCGATCAGCTTGTCATAAGCGGGCGAGAGCGGGAAGCGCCACAGCTTGTCGCCGCTCTCCTGCCCCGCGCTGAGGAGCTGATTGGCGAGGCCATCATCATTGCTGAATAGGCCGCCATGCTCGCTGCCGAGCGAGATCAGCATCGCGCCGGTGAGCGTCGCCAGATCGATCACGGTTTCAGGCTTGTAGGTCTGCTGCGCCCACCAGATCGCGTCACACAGCACGAGCCGCCCTTCCGCATCCGTGTTGAGCACTTCGACCGTCTGGCCAGACATGGTCTTGACGATATCGCCCGGACGCTGCGCGCCGCCATCGGGCATATTTTCGACAAGGCCGCAAATGCCAACGACATGCGCCGGGGCTTTGCGCAAAGCGAGCGCCTTCATCGCGCCCGCGACGGCACCCGCGCCGCCCATATCCCACTTCATGTCTTCCATGCCGGCGCCGGGCTTGAGCGAAATGCCGCCCGTATCGAACGTCACGCCCTTGCCGACCAACACAAGCGGCTTGGCCTGCGCGCCTCCGGACCCATCCCACCGCATGGCGATCATGCGTGGCTTGCGTACCGAACCCTGCGCGACGCCGAGCAGTGCGCCCATGCCGAGATTGGCCATGTCGGTCTCATCGAGTACGCTGATCTCGATGCCGTGATCGACCAGATGACGGCACCGCTCCACGAAACTCTCGGGATAAATGATGTTGCCCGGCTCAGCGACGAGTTCACGTGTGAATGCAACGCCTTGGGCAACGGCTTTAAGGTCATCCATCAGCGAGGACAACTCTGCCGAGTCGTGGACGAGCGTCAGCGTCTCGAGTGTCGGCTTGGACTTCTCAGGCAGCTTGGTACGATAGGTGTCGATGCGCCAGGCACGCAGCTGGGCACCGAGCCCGATACGGGCAAGCAATGCCGGCGCGAGTCCGGCGCCGTCGACGGCAGCATGCACCACCCCCGAGGTCTGCAGCCGTGCGCTGATCGCGCCGCCAGCTTTCTCCAGATCGGCAAGGGCGCCTTCCCCGGTACCGACCAGCAGCACACGCACCGTCTTTCCGGCTTCGCGCACAAACAATTCGACAATGGCGCCCGCCTCACCCGTGAAGCGCGATGCTGCCGCTGCCTCTGCCGCCAGGGCCTGCGCCTCGATCGCCGGGGAAATGGTTGCCCCCTTCCCGATCGGGAAAATAAGGCAGCCCACATCGGCTGGACGGCTGGCAGTGATAGCGATTTGCATGGAAACAAGCTCCTGGAAACGAATTGTGCAGCCATATGGCAGGGATGGAATATGGATGCGGAATAGCGTCTTGCCAGAGGGCATGCCACGGCAAACGGACAGTTAACCGCGATTTCACGCTTTGGAAGGCAATTGCGGAGCACGCGCTGCAGTGCAATAGGGCAGCGTTGCACTCGGCGCGCGCGGCCCGCGAGCCGCGCTGGGAGAAGACGATTGGTTGCCAGGATGAGCCGTGAAGCGCGCGAGCGGAACATGATGCATGTTCGCCTCTGCATCAGCGCGCCGGCTTTTGTTCTGGCCATGCTGATGGCGGCGCCTGCTCAGGCGCAACCCGCAGCCGATCCGCCGTTGACGATCGACAATGTCGCCCCGCAGAGTCTGCCAGCCGGTGCGGAACCCGATTTTCAGGATCGAACAGCCGAACCCGCGCCACAAGCGGTCCCGATGCCGGCAGCGCCTGTTGCGGAGAATGAGATCAATTTCGAAGCAGACCGGATCGACTACGACAGTGACGCCGACATCGTCCGGGCGTCCGGCAATGTTCGTGTCGCCCGGCAGGATGCAAAGCTCTCCGCTGATCAGGTGGAGTGGGATCGTGGCGCCGGAACGGTGATTGCGCGCGGCGACGTCATGCTTGTGAATGAACGCGGAGACCGCGCCTTCGCCGACGAAATGGATGTCACGGAGAGTCTGCGCGATGGCGTCATCGCCAATCTCCTGATCGTCACAAACAATGAGAATCGACTCGCCGCCGTCCGCGCCGAGCGTACCGACAATATCTATGTGCTCGATCGCGCAGCGTTCACCCCGTGCAAGGTTGAGGACTCGAACGGCTGCCCGAAGGAACCGACCTGGCAGATTCAGGCCGATCGGGTCGTGCTCGACGAGGCACGCGAGCGGGTGCGCTACGAGAATGCCCGCGTGAGCCTGTTCGGCCTTCCACTGCTCCCCTTGCCCGGTCTGCGCCACAGCATCGGGGAGGAAGGCAGCAGCGGCTTGCTGGTGCCGGATGTAGGCTACGACCGGCGCAATGGCTTCCAATATGTCCAGCCCTATTACTGGCGGATCGCGCGCAATCGGGATCTGACCCTCACGCCGTACATCTACAGCGCGGAACTGCCGATGCTTGGCGCGGACTATCGCGCCCTGCTCTCCAAGGGCGCATATCAGATCACGGGCTATGGCACAGTCAGCGCGGTCACGTCAGTTTCAGGAGAGCCGGACCCCACAACGGAAGACCGGCTGCGTGGGTACATCGCCGCCAGTGGGAAATTCCAGTTCGATCCGCTCTGGTCGCTGACCGGATCGCTGCGTTACGCATCGGACCGGACCTTCCTCAACCGCTATGACCTCAGCCACGAGGATCGCCTGCGCTCGACGCTGAATCTCGAGCGGATCGGAACGCGCAGCTATCTCTCCATCGCGGGCTGGGCTTTCCAATCCCTGCGTCCGGGCGATGATTCAGGACAGGTTCCGATCGCAATCCCTGCAATCGACTACCGTTTGCGCGTGACGGATCCGCTGCTCGGTGGACAGGTCGAACTGCAGGCCAACAGCCTTTCCATCCTGCGGACCGAGGGTCAGGATACGCAGCGCGCGTTCGTCGGCGTCACCTGGAAGCAGAGCCGGCTCACCCGCATGGGACAGGAGGTTTCGCTGACCGCTTATGCGCGTGGCGATGTCTACAACAGTGCCCAGAACGATCTTTCACCGACAGTCAGCTATCGCGGCGAGGAAGGGTGGCAGACTCGCGGTATCGCAGCGCTGGCGCTTGATGTCCGTTGGCCTTTTATCGGCAAGGCCTTCGGCGGCACACAGCGACTGACACCCCGCGTTCAACTCGTCGCAGCGCCGCGTCTGGCCAATCTGCATGTGCCTAATGAGGATGCGCGGGCAATTGACCTGGAGGATTCCAACCTCTTCGCCCTCAATCGCTTCCCCGGCTATGATCGCTTCGAGGATTCCACCCGGATCACTTATGGCTTCGATTACCGGTTCGACCGCCCCAATTTCTCGTTCGATACGACGGTGGGGCAAAGCTACCGGATCGACGATCGCGCCTCCCTGCTCCCCAATGGCACGGGACTTTCCGATCGCTTGTCCGATATCGTCGGGCGCTCTCAGGTGCGGTACAAGGACTTCGTCTCCCTCACCCACCGCTTCCGGCTGGACAAGGACGGACTTGCCGTTCGGCGAAACGAGATCGAAGCTACGGTCGGCACGCGCCGTACCTATGTGGAAGTGGGTTATCTCCGGCTCGATCGCAACATCACCTCTGGCGTTGAGGACCTGCGCGATGTCGAGGAGGTCCGGCTGGCCGCCCGTGTGGCGTTCGCGCGCTTCTGGTCCGTCTTCGGTTCGACCAATATCGACCTGACCGGCCAGACGGACGACCCGACCAGTACCCTCTCGGGCTTTGAGCCGGTGCGGCACCGTCTAGGCATTGCCTATGAGGACGATTGCCTTGAACTCGGCTTCACCTGGCGGCGCGATTACCAGACTGTCGGCGATGCGCGGCGCGGCAATTCCTTTCAACTGCGGCTGGTATTTAAGAATCTCGGCCTGTAAAGACTGCTCCTTCGCCGGGGTGAGCAGATCGGGAGAGCAGATGTCGCTCAGCCCCGGTTCAGCCGCCACGCAATAATCCGCCGGCAGGCCAGCGACCGTTCATCGGTCATCTGCTTCTGAATGGAGAGCAAGTTTGATTGACGTGAACAGCGTGAAAAGGATGTCTCCCCGATTCACTGCCCGGCTTCTTGCGGGCGCCGCGACCGGCCTTCTTGCCTGCGCGGCGATCGCGCAGCAGCCCGCCAATGGCCAAGCCGACGAGGCTGCGACCGCCGCCTCGAACGCATCCGCGCTGGATATCCCGGAATCTGTCGTGCTGTTCGGCGAGCGTGATCCCAATGTGCGCACCGCCACCGCGCTGGTGAATGGTGAAGTCATCACACAGACCGATGTCGAGCAGCGGCTCGCTCTGGTGGTTCTGGCCAATGGCGGCTCGGTGAGCGCAGAGGAAAAGGACCGGCTCCGCTTGCAGGTGCTGCGCAATCTCATCGACGAAACGCTCCAGATTCAGGAAGCTGCCGCCAAGGACATCCGGGTTTCGCAACAGGAGCTGGACGAGAATTTCGCGCGCGTGGCAGCGAACTTCCGCTACACGCCCGACAATTTCGCGAAATATTTGACGGCACAAGGTTCGTCGGCCCGTAGCATCAAGCGCCAGATCGAAGGCGAAGTGGCATGGAGCCGCCTCCTGCGCCGCGAGGTGCAGCCCTTCATCAATGTCTCTGAAGAAGAAGTCCGCGCAGTGGTCGAGCGGCTTCAGGCCTCCAAGGGCAAGGAAGAGTTCCACATTGGCGAGATCTATCTCTCTGCCACGCCGGAGAACAGCCAGCAGGTCGCGGCGAATGCCCAGCAGATCATGGCGCAAATCCGCCAGGGCGGCTCCTTCCAGGCTTATGCGCGCCAGTATTCCGAAGCCTCGACTGCCGCTGTCGGTGGCGATCTCGGCTGGGTGCGTGCCGCCCAGTTGCCCGAGCCACTTGCTGCTGCCGCTCAGCAGCTTGACGTTGGCCAGATCGCCGGACCAGTAGCGGTGCCTGGCGGCTTCTCGCTCGTCTATCTGATCGACAAGCGTCAGGTGCTGATGTCCGACGCACGCGATGCCGTACTCAGCCTCAAACAGGTTGCGATCGATTTTCCTGCCGGCACGACGGCCGAGCAGGCGCAGCAGCGGGCCAATCAGTTCGGCACAGCCCTTAAGAATCTCCAAGGCTGTGGATCGGTGGATGAGATGGCAAGGAAACTCGGCGCGAGCGTCGTGGAGAACGACATTCAGGCGCGGAACCTGCCTCCGCAGCTGCAATCGATCCTGCTTGCCATGCAGATCGGCGAATCCACACCGCCCTTCGGCTCTGCGGCGGAAGGCGTGCGCGCGCTGGTGCTGTGCGGTCGTGACGATCCGCCAGATACGAGTGCGCCCTCCTTCGATCAGATCATGGCCCAGATGGAGGAAGACCGTGTCAACAAGCGCGCCCGAACCTATCTGCGCGACCTGCGTCGCGATGCGGTGATCGACTATAACTGACGTCTTCCGCGCGATGCCTTCCGCGTCCTCCTTGCCGCGCCCGATCGCAATATCGCTGGGTGATCCGGCCGGGATCGGGCCTGAGGTGATCGCGAAGGCCTGGGACGCACGAGAGCAGGAGGCGCTGCCCCCCTTCTTCGTGGTGGGTGATGCCCGCGCGTTTGCGCAAGTCTGGCAAGGACCGGTCCGCCTGATCGGCGATCCGATTGAGGCTGAAGCAGCCTTTGGCGATGCTCTGCCCTGCCTGCAGGTGTCCGAAGCCGGCGAAATCGTGCCCGGCCAGCCCTCGCTCGATGGCGCGCGCTGCGCCTTCCAGTCCCTCGAGGCGGCAACCGGCCTTGTTCGCGCGGAGAGCGCCAGTGCGCTCGTGACGGCGCCGATCTCCAAGTCGCAGCTTGCCCAGGTCGGTTTCACGCATCCCGGCCAGACCGAGTTCGTCGCCGAGCGCTGCGGCGTCTCGCGCGGCAATGTCGTGATGATGCTGGCCGGCCCGTCGCTGCGGGTCGTACCGCTCACGATCCACATACCCTATACCGAAGTGCCCGAAGCCCTGACGGCAACCCTGATCCGGTCCCGCGCGCTGGCGACCGCACGCGGCCTCAAGCGCCTGTTTGGTATTGAGCGACCCCGCCTCGCGATGGCCGGCCTCAACCCCCATGCCGGCGAAAACGGGTTGCTTGGTGACGAAGAACAGACACTGATCACGCCGGTGCTCGACCAATTGCGCGAAGAAGGCCTCGATATATCCGGGCCGCACTCGCCGGACGCCCTGTTCACCCCGCGCGCGCGCGCGCTCTATGACGCAGCCTTGTGCTGCTATCACGATCAGGCGCTGATCCCCATCAAGGCGCTGGATTTCGATGAGGGCGTCAACATCACGCTGGGCCTGCCGATCGTGCGCACCTCCCCTGACCACGGCACTGCATTCGATCTCGCCGGCAAGGATCAGGCGCATCCCGGCGCCATGATCGCCGCGATCCGCATGGCGCAGCAGGCGGAGCTGAACCGGCGCGCCTGGGTCGATCCCTGCCTGCCGTCATGACGTCACTGCCGCCGCTGCGCGAAGTGATTGCCGCGCACAACCTGCGCGCCAGCAAGGCGCTGGGCCAGAACTTCCTGCTCGACGAGCAATTGCTCGACCGGATCGCGGCAATACCCGGCGATCTGGCGGGTACGCGCGTGTTCGAGGTTGGCCCCGGTCCCGGCGGCCTCACTCGCGCGCTGCTCCGGGCTGGGGCACTGGTGACCGCCGTAGAGCGTGACGCACGTTGCCTGCCGGCGCTTGCCGAACTTGCCGACGCCTTCCCGGGGCAACTCCATGTGATCGAGGATGACGCGCTGCGGGTCGATCCGCTTGAGGCATGCGGCGGCCCTGCGCACATCGTGGCCAATCTGCCTTACAATATCGGCACGGCCTTGCTGGTCGGCTGGCTCGAAAGCGGCATCTGGCCGCCGTGGTGGCTCTCCGCAACGCTCATGTTCCAGGCCGAAGTCGCCGAGCGCATCATCGCGCCCGCTGGAAGCGACGCCTATGGACGCCTCGCCGTGCTCTCTCAATGGCGCAGCAAGGCTCGCATTGCGATGAAGGTCCACCGCTCCGCCTTCACGCCCCCGCCCAAGGTCATGTCCGCGGTCGTGCACATCGTTCCCGCCGACGCACCAGATGGCGTCGATGTCGCGACGCTGAGCCGGCTGACGGCAGCGGCCTTCGGGCAACGGCGCAAGATGCTGCGACAGAGCTTGAAGGGGCTACCTGGCGCTTTGGAGGCACTGGAACAGGCTGGCATAGACGCCAGCCGCCGCGCCGAAACGCTCACCGTAGACGATTTTGTAGAGCTGGCGCGCCTGATGGCCCGCTGAGGCAGGCAGCTTTACTGCTGTTCGACCTTGGGAAGAGGCGGGACGACCTCGGCCGTCGTAACGGCGGGCGGCCTGCTGGTCGAAATCGCCGACGCGAGCTGATCCGCACTGGCACACTGCGTCTTGCAAAGCAGGCGCAGCTTGGCGAGCGTTTCGCGGGCGCTTTCCGTCGCACCCTTGTCGACCATCGCCAGCCCCTCGCCCTGCAGCGCAAGCTGATTGCCCGGATCAAGGTCCAGAGCCCGGCCATAATAGCGGATCGCCTTGCCCGGCAGCTTCTGGGAACGCGCAATCTTGGCGAGTGACATATAGATTGCGGGCTGGTTCGGCGCGAGAAGCAGCGCCGTTTCATAGGCGTCCCGCGCCTTCGCAAGATCGCCCGCGTCCATCGCAGCCTTGCCCTTGGCGATCCATTCCATCGCGCGCGGGCTGGGTTCGGGTGTTGTGTTCCGCTGGGAAAATCCGCTGCTGGCCGACAGGGCCAGCGCACTCGCAAGCAGTATGGAGGCGGGGGTGAACCGCATGATTGTCTCCCAGATCGATCCTTGCGCGACAGACGCCATGGATTCCGACGCTAGCATGGTTTTTCGAGCACCGCGAAGAAAAAGCCGTCGGTTCCGTCATGCGCGGGGGTGAGCAATGTGCCTTCTCCCCATGATCGGCCCGGCGTCTTTCCCGACCCGGCAGAATGAATGATCTGCCATAGGGGCGCACTGCTGACTATTTGCTGAATTTGGTCCCGGCCTTCTTTGTCGATCAGCGAGCAGACGGCATAGACGAGCCTTCCGCCCGGCTTCACCAGTGGCAAGGCAAGTTCAAGCAGCCGCGCCTGCAACGCAACGACACGGTCAAGCCGCGCCGGGGTCAGCCGCCAGCGCGCCTCGGGATTGCGCCGCCATGTGCCCGATCCGCTGCACGGCGCATCAATGAGCACGATGTCGCATTGCCCGGCGAGCGGCGCGAGCGCCTCTCCTTCCCGCCCCGTATTGAGCAGCAGCGTCTCGATCTGCCCGGCATAGCCTGCCCGCTCAGCGCGCGGAACCAGACGTGCCAGACGATCCCGCACGGCGTCCGCAGCGATCAGGCGGCCCTTGATGGAGTCACCACGCACCATGTCGGCCGCGAGCGCGAGCGTCTTGCCCCCTGCGCCCGCGCACAGATCCAGCACCGTCAGACCGGGCTGCGCCTGACAGGCCTGCGAAATGATCTGACTGCCAGCGTCCTGCACGTCGGCCATGCCATCGTCGGGAACATCCGTGCCGGCCGGCAGCGCGTAACCATAGGCCGTGCCGTCCAGCGCTCGCGCCTCGGCCCATCGCGCCTGCACATCTTCGGCGGAAGCCCGCAGCGGATTGCGTCGCACATGCAGCGGCGCGCGATCGAGCAAGGCCGCCTGTTCAGCCTCGTCGATCGACCCGGCAAACGCTGCTATAATCCAGTTTGGAAGCAAAGCGCCATTCGGGGCCTGCTCGTCGGCAGATATCGGCGCAGGGCCATGGGCGGATCCGTCGAACAGGGCCGCAAGCTCCGTATCCTGACGGGCTATACCGACCATCGCCGCTCGCCCGGATGGCGGCGGATCGCCATAGGCCCGCACGGCGCGATAGACGAGATCGCGCACGGCCCGGCGATCCTTTGATCCGGCATAGCGTCGGTCACGAAAATAGCGCGCGATGAGCGTATCGGCTGCCGCGCCATGGTCGCGTGCGCTGGCGATAATGAGGTCAAGCAGATCGATCGCGGCCTGAACCCGCGCGGCGGGAGTCATGGATACGGCCTCGGCGCGAGTGTGCTCCGGACAAAATGGCGCGTTCGCGCGATCCGCGGAGCTGCGCCGTTATCGAGTAGGATAATTGGGCGCTTCACGCGTGATCGTCACATCATGCACATGGCTCTCGGAGAGCCCGGCATTGGTGATCTGCACGAAGCGGGCACGCTCCTGCAGGTCGCGGATGGTGCGGCTGCCGGTATACCCCATAGCGGCCTTCACGCCACCGACGAGCTGGTGGATCACGTCACGCGCCGGTCCCTTGTAGGGAACCTGACCCTCAATACCTTCCGGCACGAGCTTCATCTGGTCCTTGATGTCCTGCTGGAAATAGCGGTCCGCACTGCCACGCGCCATCGCGCCGACCGATCCCATGCCGCGGTAGCTCTTGTAGGCGCGCCCTTGATACAGGAACGTCTCGCCCGGTGCTTCCTGCGTGCCGGCCAGCATGGAGCCGATCATCACGGCCGCACCGCCGGCAGCGAGGGCCTTGGCCACGTCACCCGAAGTACGCAGGCCACCATCGGCGATGACGGGAACGCCGCTCTTGAGCGCTTCCTCCGCGGCATCCATGATCGCAGTGAGCTGCGGCACACCGACGCCCGCCACCACGCGGGTGGTGCAGATCGAGCCTGGGCCGATGCCGACCTTCACGCCATCGGCGCCCGCATCGATCAGGGCGCGCGTTGCTTCTGCCGTGGCGACATTGCCGGCAATGAGCTGCACGTCATTGGAAAGCTTGCGAATACGGGCAACGCTCTCCGCGACCATTTTCGAGTGGCCATGCGCGGTATCGACCACGATCAGATCGCACTCGGCGTCGATCAACGCCTCGGTACGTTCGATGCCCTTGTCGCCCACCGTGGTGGCGGCAGCCACGCGCAGGCGCCCGGAGGCGTCCTTGGTGGCCTGCGGGTAGGTGACGGCCTTCTCGATGTCCTTGACGGTGATCAGGCCGACGCAACGGAATGCATCATCCACCACCAGCAACTTTTCGATGCGGCGCTGATGCAGAAGGCGGCGCGCTTCATCCTGCGAGACCCCTGCCCGCACGGTGGCGAGATTTTCGTGCGTCATCAATTCGCGCACTGGCTGCGCCGGGTTCTCGGCGAAGCGCACATCGCGGTTCGTGAGAATGCCGACCAGCTTGCCGGATGCTTCGACCACCGGAATGCCGCTGATCCTGTGCCGGGCCATGAGCGCCTGCGCCTCGGACAAGGGCTGATCCGGCTCGATGGTGATGGGATTGACCACCATGCCGCTCTCGAACCGCTTGACGGCGCGGACCGCCGCGCACTGTTCCTCGACCGAGAGGTTGCGGTGAAGCACGCCGATGCCGCCGAGTTGCGCCATGACGATCGCCATGTCTTCCTCAGTCACCGTGTCCATGGCGGAAGAGAGGATCGGGATGTTGAGCGAGATCGTCCGGCTCACCCGCGTGGAGACATCAGCCTGACTTGGCAGCACGTCGGACTCGCCGGGCTGAAGAAGCACGTCATCGAAAGTGAGGCCGAGCCGAATGTCCATGCAGTTGCCACCTGATCTGAAGGAGACCCCTCGGGGGGAATCAGTGGCGGCCCATGTAACCATTTACCCCGTGCAGGGCTAGGGGGTCAGAAAAGAGAAGCGCATAAGGACTGACATTGGCTCAGCCGAGCGCGGGTCGCCCGTTCTGCCGAACGCCCGAAAGGCCCGGAGAGAGCAGCAATGTCCCGATGAGCAGGAGAGCCGGCAGGGACAATGTCCAGCCGATATCCGCGATCGTGTCATCGAGCCGCAAGGACTTGTAATAGGCGGCCTGAAGAGTTTCGTTGGTCAGTTCGGCCAGCGCGACTGCCAGGAATGGCACCGTGGGAAGCCGTCGCGCCTGCGGCAGGCTGGCGAACAGCCCGTAGAGCAGCAATCCGCCCCACAGATGCGCCATCTCGTGCGAGATCGATAGAAGGCGCAGGCTTTCTTCGGTCAGCGCGACGTAAGTGGCGGGGAAGTCCATAGGCCCAGCCGTAAAGAAAGCAGGTTAGCAAAAGATTACGCCCTGCCGGCCGTCTTCCGCTAGCTGCGCAGCCGCTCGGCCCGGTCGATGATGGCCTTGGCCTCCTCGACATGCATGGCCTCGATCATTCGCCCATCATAGCGCTGTGCGCCACCCGTGAAGGCATCCACCAGCGCGCGAGCCTGTTCCACCGCCGGTCCGCTGGGCGAGAAGGCGTCATTGGCGATATCGATATGGCTGGGGTGAATGATGGTCTTGCCGTCGAACCCCATCTGCCGGCCTTCATCACATTCCGCCGCCAGGCCACTTGGATCTTCGAGATTATTGTAGACGCCATCGAATGCCGCGACACCCGCCGCGCGTGCGGCGAGCACGATGGATTGCAGAGAATAGGAAATCGCGCTTCTGGGTGCATCCGGCGGCACGGCGAGGCCGCGACGCAGATCGTTCGTCCCCGCGATCAGCGCCGTCACGCCCGGCTCGCGCGCGATCGACAGGGCATTGATGATACCCGTGGGGCTCTCGATCATAGCGATCACGGGGCGCTGCGTGACGCGATTGACATCATGCGCCTGCCGCGCCTCGATCACCTTGGGGACGATGACATAAGGCACGCCCGCACTGCGCGCGGCGACCATGTCCAGCCCATGTTCGGGCCGCCCTTCGGCATTGATCCGGATGGCGCAGGGACGTCCATCGAAACCGGCCTGCACCGCCTCGACAGCACGCTGCCGCGCCTGATCCCGGTCGCTGGCCAGCACTGAATCCTCCAGATCGAGGATGATGAAATCGCAATCGAGCTTACGCGCCTTCTCAATGGCGCGCGGTCGCGAAGCCGGCACAAACAACAATGTCCGCACCAGACGGAGCGGTAAATCAATTCCTTCAACCGGGCGACGCTTCCTCATGCCTTTTTCAGTCCTCTGCTCCTGCCGATTCTGCTTTTCGGCGACCCTTTGACAAGCCATAGTAACGAGCAGAGGGGCAGGAGGCTATCGGCCATGGATCTGATCACTTTCACGATGTTCATCGCCGTTCTGGTGATCTTTTATCTGTTCGCCAGCGTGAAGATCGTCCGACAGGGGCATCGCTACACCATCGAGCGGTTCGGCAAGTTCACTGAAGTCGCCTCGCCGGGTTTCAATATCTATCCGGCCTTCTTCTATCGGGTTGGTCGCAAGATCAATATGATGGAGCAGGTTATTGATGTTCCATCTCAGGAAATCATCACGCGCGACAATGCGATGGTCGCCGTCGACGCCGTCGTGTTTTTTCAAGTGCTCGATGCCGCAAAGGCTGCCTATGAGGTGAGCCACCTCAGCACTGCACTGCTCCAGCTCTCGACCACCAATCTGCGCACCGTCATGGGATCGATGGATCTGGACGAGACGCTTTCCAAGCGCGACGAAATCAACGCGCGGCTGCTGAGCGTGGTCGATCATGCGACCAACGCCTGGGGCGTCAAGATCACCCGTGTGGAGATCAAGGACATCCGCCCGCCGCAGGATATCGTGAATGCCATGGCCCGGCAGATGAAGGCGGAGCGCGAGAAGCGCGCCAACATCCTTGACGCCGAAGGCTTCAAAAGCGCCGAGATCCTGCGGGCCGAAGGCGCCAAGCAGGCCCAGATCCTCGAAGCCGAGGGTCGTCGCGAAGCCGCCTTCCGGGACGCCGAAGCCCGTGAGCGCGAGGCCGAGGCCGAAGCGCGCGCGACGCAGGTCGTGAGCGAGGCGATCGCTGGCGGCAACGCACAGGCGATCAATTATTTCATCGCGCAGAAATATGTCGAAGCGGTCGAGAAGTTCGCGACCTCCAGCAATGCCAAGACCATCCTCTTCCCGGTCGAGGCGACGCAGCTCATCGGAACGCTGGGCGGCATCGGCCAACTCGCGCGGGAAGCGCTTGGCGATGATGCGCCCGGCATGCCCCGCCCGGCGCCGGGCTCCGGCCTGCCCCGCACCCGGACGCCGTGACGCTCATGTTCGAAGGCGTACATCCCTCCATCATCTGGGGCATCTCCGCGATGATCCTCGCTGGCGCCGAGATCATTGTGCCCGGCGTGTTCCTCATCTGGCTGGGCGTGGCCGCCGCGTTGACAGCAGGTCTCACATTGCTGCTACCGATCAACCCTTCCTTTCAGTTGCTCGCCTTCGCCATCTTCACGGCGATCTCGGTGAGCGGCGGCAGGCTCTGGTATCTTGCTCGCCCTGTCCAATCCGAAGACCCGATGCTCAATGATCGCGCGGCCCGCCTCGTCGGACGTGAATTGCTGGTTGTCGAACCGATCAATCACGGCGTCGGGCGCGTGAAGGTAGACGATGGCTCATGGACGGCGACGGGGCCGGATGTTGACGCAGGCAGCTATGTGCGCGTTACTGGCACCAAGGGAGCAGCGCTGATCGTAGAACCCCTGCCTGATCCGCTGCCTCCGCCTGGGCACAGCGCCGCCGATTAATCGCGCCCTGCTGGACTGCGGTGTGGTTCGACCGGTCCTGGCGTTCAAGCGGAGCCGCGGCTCTCTGGTCCCTGGGGACCTGTGTCATCTTGCGCCAAAAGGCCGCGCCGCCTTGGAAGAGCCTCGGGCATTTCGTCTCGAATCACCGCCAGCATCTTCTCGCGGATTTCGCAGCGCAGATCAAAAGCCTCGCCAGCATTGCGCGCCGTAGCGAGCCCACGCACCTCAATTGCATCCGGGCTGGTCTCAGTCACCTGCAGCACCTGCGCGCGTCCGTCCCACAGCGGGGAGGTCTTGACGATCTCTTCATATCGCGCGCGAAGCCGGGCGATGTCAGCTGTGGGGTCAAGGTGGAAGAAGACGGACCCAAGCAGCTGACTTGTCGAGCGCGTCCAGTTCTGAAAACTGCTCTCCAGGAAGCGTGAGATCGGCACAACCAGCCGCCGTTCGTCCCATATGGCAACCACCACATAGGTCATGTGGATTTCCTCCACCCTTCCCCATTCGCCCTCGATGATGAGCACGTCGTCAATGCGGATCGGCTCGGTGAAAGCGAGTTGAATGCCCGCAATGACATTTTTGAGCAGCGGCTGGGCTGCAGCGCCGACTGCCAGCGCCGCGAGACCGGCCGATGCCATCAGGGTGACGCCCACCGCTCGCACCGAAGGAATACTGAAAAGCATGAGGCACAAGGTTATGAAAATGGATAGAACAATCGCGATCCGCGAGAGGATTGCGGTGCGCGTCCGCTTGCGTCGGGCGCGCAGATTGTCCGCGACGCTGATATCGGCCCGCTGCTCGATTACGTCCTGCATCGCATGGATCAGCGCGACGGCGAGCCAACCCAGAAGCCCCGGAACGACCATCGCTGCCACCTGACTCCATATCAGATGCCCACGCTCTCCCAGATCCAGCGACGGCCGGACGAAGGCGAGCACGACCGCGACAAGCAACCAGCGGGAGGGCCGCCGTGCCCGGATCAGGGCCGCCTGCGCGCCATGGGAGTCGCTCGCCGCCAGCAACCGGCGCACGATCCGCACGCCGATCCAGTGCACAGCCAGTGCGGCCAGAACAGCCACGACGACAAGGATGAGGGCTTCGATCAGGGGCGGCAGGGCCCAGCGTTCAAGCAACATGCAGCATTTACTGATCAGGCGGCGTCGGGTTCCCGGGCAAATAAGGGATCAGCCGCGCCAGCTCGGGCGAGGCAAGGTCAGGCGGGCAATAATCGAGGCGGGCCTGCATGGAAAAGAGCCTCTCGCGTGACCAGCAGCGCAGGGGCCAATCGCGCGCGCCTTCGGGCGCAACCAGCAACCCGTTGACAGCAGCCAGCAGGCCGTCCGGCCTCGCCCGCTCCAGATAGCTGCGGGCTCCGGCGAGAAATGCGCGGGTAATTGTCTCGTGATAGCCTTGGGTCGCATCATTGGGCACGCCAACGCTGCGATTGTAGCGCCGGATGATGGCACCGATCTCGCGATCGACCTCGATATCAGGCCGCTCCAGGATCAGCCACAGGCACACGGCAAGATGCGCCTCATGAGTCCAGGACGATTTGGGCAATATCCCCGCCAGCATCGCCTCTCCGGTCGCGTGGAGGGCCTCTGCGCTTTCAAAAAAGCGAGGTGTATGATCGTTCTTCATCGGGAATTCCGTTGGATGGAGTTTGCAGACGCGCGCGACATCAAGCCGGCGGCACCCTGCCGCCGGTCAGAACCGGTCCATGCTCCATTGTCGCAACGTCATACCAATCCCTGTCTCATCCTCATGCGTAATGCACGCCAGCCGTGCACCACCTTCACTTGCGGCCGAACAGCCCCTTGGCCATCTCGCCCAGATCATCGAGCGGATTGCCATCGCCATCCTTGTCCAGCGCGGATGTTACTTTGTCGAGCATATCCTGAGCACCGCCTTCCGCCCCGCCGAGCAGACCCTTGAGGCTGTCCAGCGACACGCCATGCTCCTGCGCCGACTGGGTGACGGCGGACATGATGTCCCCACCATTGCCCATTTTTTCCTGCACGGACTGGACCAGCGCCTGCACCTTGTCTGCGGGTAGACCGAGCTTCGCCGCGATCTCATCCAGATTACCCAACAGGCCGTTCAAAATGCTCATGCTTGCCCCCCAAAACGCAGGACGCCAGATGCGTCGACGGCGGCCACCCTATCATGGGAAGCCGCCGTCCAACAGTACCAACAGTATAAGTCGCGCGGGCTGGCTCAGGCGGCGACTGGCGCCTTCAGCACGTCACGGACCGATGCATCCACATCTGCCTCGAACTGCGCGAAGTTGGCAACGAACTTGCCGACCAGTTCTGCCGCCGTCTCGTCGTAGCGCGCCTTGTCGCTCCACGCCGCGCGCGGATCGAGCATGTTGGGGTCGATGTCACCCACCGCCACCGGCACCTCGAACCCGAAATTGGGGTCGATCCGAAACTCAGCGCTGTTCAGGCTGCCGTCGAGCGCGGCATTGAGCAGCGCCCGCGTCACCTTGATCGGCATGCGCTTGATGCCGGGATCAGTGGCCTTGCCGCCGCCCCAGCCGGTGTTGACCAGCCAGCACTTCACGCCACCCTTGGCGATCCGCTCCTTGAGCAGATTGCCGTAGACGCTGGGGCTGCGCGGCATGAACGGCGCGCCGAAACAGGTTGAGAAGGTCGCTTGCGGCTCGGTGACGCCGATTTCCGTGCCGGCAACACGCGCGGTGTAGCCGGACAGGAAGTGATACATCGCCTGATCGGGCGTCAGCCGCGCGATCGGCGGCAACACGCCATAAGCGTCCGCGGTGAGGAAGATGATGTTCTTTGGCACCGGACCCAGATTGTCGGCCGAGGCGTTGGGAATGAAGTCGATCGGGTAGGAGCCGCGGCTGTTCTCAGCCAGCGTCGCATCGTCCAGATCGATCTCGCGCGTGTCGGGATCAATGACGACATTCTCCAGCACCGTGCCGAAGCGCTTGGTCGTGGCGTAGATTTCCGGCTCGGCTTCCGCCGAAAGGCGGATCACCTTGGCGTAACACCCGCCCTCGAAATTGAAGACTGCCGTATCCGACCAACCATGTTCATCGTCGCCGATGAGGGTGCGGCTGGCATCGGCGCTCAGCGTTGTTTTGCCGGTACCGGAGAGGCCAAAGAAGACAGCCGTGTCGCCGTTCGGACCGATATTGGCCGAGCAGTGCATCGGCATAATGCCCTTGGCCGGCAGCAGATAGTTGAGGATGGAGAAGACCGACTTCTTCATCTCGCCGGCATAGGCCGTACCGCCGATCAGGATCAGCTTCTCGGTGAAGTTGACCGCGATGATCGTCTCGCTCCGGCAGCCATATTTGGCCGGGTCGGCGCGGAAGCTCGGCAGATCGATGATGGTGTATTCCGGCTGGAAACCGGCGAGTTCGCTGCGCTCGGGGCGGACCAGCAGCGTGCGAATGAACAGATTGTGCCAGGCGAACTCGTTGATCACGCGCACATTGACGCGATGCTCGGGCTGAGATCCGCCGTAAAGGTCAGCGACATAGAGTTGCTTCTTCTCGCCCAGAGCGGCGAAGAAATCCGCCTTGAGCGCAGCGAAATGCTCGGGCGTCATCGGCACGTTCACATCGCCCCAGGCGACGCTGTCCTCCGTCGTCCCGTCACGCACGATGAACTTGTCCTTGGCGCTGCGCCCGGTGTGCTTGCCGGTCTCCACGACCAGCGGCCCATCCTTGGCCAGCAAACCCTCGCCATTGCGCACGGCTTCCTCGACCAATGGGGCCGTGAGAAGATTCCATTTGACGTCAGCCGACGTCGATATGCCCTGGTCGCCAAGACCATAGGAAGATTTAACCTGCACACCTGTCTCCTAAGCAAAAACGCAGGGCGAGCTCAAAACGGCCATCCTCCGCGAGAAAACTTCAAATTCAGCCCCGTCGTCCGGCGCATACGGGTTTGATGCGCCAGCGTCAAACGACAGCCGTTGTGCAGTGCCGCGCGTCCGCCGCTTTCGTCCATCTCCGGGACGAAACAGCCTGGGCCGGCCACCGGAAATCGCCCGAGTTGCACCCGGTGTCGCGTTCGTCTAGTCCGATTGCCCAACAACAGTTCAAGGGTTGGCGCAAAGCTCGATGAGCGCTTCAATCGCCCTGATCGATGACGATCGAAATATCCTGTCCTCGCTCAGCATCGCCCTGATCGCTGAAGGCTTCATCACGCGGCTTTATCCAGATGGACATGCGGCCCTCAAAGCGCTGATCGAAAATCCGCCGGACGTGGTGGTGTGTGACATCAAGATGCCCAATCTTGACGGGATAGAGCTGCTGCGGCGCTTGCGGGAAAAGAGCGATCTGCCGTTCATCTTCCTGACCTCCAAGACCGATGAGCTGGATGAAGCACTCGGTTTTGCCATGGGGGCTGACGATTATATCGCCAAACCCTTTTCGCAGCGCTTATTGATCGCGCGCGTGCGCGCCCTGCTGCGCCGCGCAGCGCTCAGCCAGCCGCGCGATGACGACTCAGCGGAAGACGAAGCGGAAATCATCGCGCGAGGCCGGTTGAGCATGGATCCGGCGAGACACAAGGTTCAATGGGATGGCAGGGACGTCGCACTGACCGTCACCGAATTCCTCATCCTTGAGGCGCTCGCCCAGCGACCGGGAATCGTGAAGACCCGCAATCAGCTCATGGATGCGGCCTATCAGGACGACATCTATGTCGATGACCGTACCATCGACAGCCACATCAAGCGACTACGCCGGAAATTCCGCGAAGTCGCTCCCGAGTTCAACGCGATCGATACATTATATGGCGCCGGATATCGCTTCAACGAGGAGTGAGGAGCGCCAGGGGAGCGGGGAGTGGACGACCCGCATCTCGCTCACCCGGCGCATCCTCGCGGTCAACATCTTCGCGCTGGCGATCCTCGCTGGCGGCTTCTTCTATCTGGACAGCTATCGCGCCCGACTGATCGACGGCAGACTCGTCTCCATCGGCCGGGAAACCGCGCTGATTGCCGCCGCTATGGAAACCGCTCCTCCGCAAGACCGCGCGCGGCTGCTAATGCGCGCAGCACAGACCACCGGGCTGCGCCTGCGGGTCTACGACGCGGCCGGCGCGAAGCTTGTGGACAGCTTCGCACTTTTCCAGCCCAGCTACACGCTGAGGGACCCTGCGCGCGACCTGCCTCACATCAAGGTCGCGCGCGGGCTGGACCGGATCGTTGAAACCATCGCGCTGGCCGAGCGCCCGTCCTACGTGCAGGAGCCAGACGTCGATCGGCGCGACGCCTGGCCGGAGGCGCGCGAGGCCGCGCTCACCCGCAGGCCTGCATCGGCCTATCGATTTGCGCCGGATCGCACGCCCTTTCTCAGCGTCGCGCGTCCGCTGGACGAGGCCGGCTCTGGCGACGTCCTGCTCGCGACCGCCAACACGCGCGACATCACGGACATCGTGCGCGCGGAACGGTTGCGTATCGCACTCGTCTTCGCGGCCGCCATCCTCACCTCCGTGCTGCTCTCTCTGTTCCTTGCGCGCACCATCGTTCTGCCTTTGCGCCGCCTTGCCCGAGCCGCCGTGCGCGTTCGGCTCGGGCGCGCGCGCGAAGTCATCGTGCCGCGCCTGCCCGAGCGCCGTGACGAGATCGGGATGCTCGCCCGCGCCGTCTCGGACATGAGCCAGGCCTTGCGCCAGCGAATCGACGCTACAGATGCCTTCGCGGCCGATGTCAGCCACGAACTCAAGAATCCGATCGCCTCCTTGCGCTCCGCGCTGGAGGGCCTCTCCCAAATCAGGGACCCGGCGCTTCAGGCAAAACTGCTCACGATCGCGCAGGACGACGTGCGCCGCCTCGACCGCCTGGTGAGCGACATCGCAGAGGCCACGCGGATCGACGCACAGCTCTCCCGCACGCCATTCGAAACCATCGATCTGGGGCGCATGATCGGGCGCATGGTCCGCAACCATGCCCCGCGGGAGGGCGGCCCAAATATTCGCCTCACATATTCGGGGCCGGGCCGCGGTTCCGTCTTTGTATCCGGCGACCCTCAAAAGCTGGTGCGCGTGGTCGAGAATCTCATCGACAATGCCCGCTCCTTCTCCCCTGACGGCGGGCGCGTCCGCCTCACGCTGGATGCGCAGGAAGGCAAGGCGATCGTCGCTGTCGAAGATGAAGGCCCCGGTGTTCCGGAGAGCGAACGGGAAGCGATCTTCCGTCGCTTCCATAGCGTGCGCCCCGAGCGCGACGGCTTCGGCAACCACAGCGGCCTCGGCCTCGCGATCGCACGAACGATTCTGGAAGGGCACCACGGCACCATCCATGTCGAATCCCGGCCGGACGGAAAAAGCGGTGCGCGCTTTGTCTTCACCTTGCCTCTGGCGGATCGCGAGATGTCGGGCCTCTCTGGCGACCGAGGGCGCGCTGCATCATGACGTCTCCCGCCTTACCCACCGCCGAGACGATCCATGCCACCAGCGTGGCTATCAATGGCCAGGGCGTCGTGATCATCGGGCCAAGCGGATCAGGAAAATCCGATCTCGCCCTGCGTCTCATTGATCGTGGCGCCGTGCTGATCAGCGATGATTACACCCGCGCCTCAAACCGGGACGGTCTCCTCCTTCTCGACGCCCCGGAAAATATTGCGGGCAAGATGGAAATTCGTCACCTTGGCATCGTCGAGACGCCCCATGTCGGCGGCGTGGTCGCCCGGCTGGCGATCAGACTGGATGAAGCGCCACCGCGGATGCCTGACAGCAGTTCAATCATATGCCTCGCAGGCATCGATCTGCCTTTGATCGTGCTGGCGGGACTGGAGCCGTCCGCTCCGATCAAGGTCGAATGGGCATTGCGAAGTCTCGGCAGGCGCGCGAAGGGGTAAGCATGGTCAACCCCACTGCCCCCTGCCCAACTGCCAAGCGGATTCTTGTCGTCACCGGCCTGTCCGGCGCCGGCAAGTCCACCAGCCTGCGGACGCTGGAAGATGCCGGCTGGGAAACGGTCGACAATCTCCCGCTCGTTCTCCTCGATCGGCTGCTGGCAGCGCCGGTTCCGGCCGGTCATGAGGCGCAGGACCACCGTCCGGTTGCGATTGGCATAGACAGCCGCACACGGGGATTTGCTGCCGATACCATCCTCTCGGCAATTGCAGCCCTGCGCAAGCGCACCGGCTATCAGGTCGAGATGCTGTTCCTGGATTGCTCGGGCTCCGTGCTCGAGCAGCGTTATGCCGAAACCCGCCGCCGCCATCCACTCGCGCTTGATCGGCCGGCCTCGGATGGCATAGCGCGGGAACGCGAATTGCTCGAGCCCCTGCGCCGCACCGCCGAGCATGTGATCGACAGTTCGGATCTCACCAGCAATGCACTTCAGCAAGCGATCCGCCAGCGTTTTGCCGGTAGCTTTGAGTCGACCCTGACCCTGCTCTCATTCGGCTTTGCGCGCGGCGTGCCCCGCAATGCCGATCTGATGTTCGACATGCGATTCCTGCGCAATCCATATTGGGATGAGACGCTGCGCCCCTTGACTGGTCTCGATCCGGACGTGCGGGATTATGTCATGGCAGATACGTTGTTCGAGGCAGCCGTCGGTCAGATCGAGAAGCTGCTCATCACAATCCTTCCGCGCTACAGCGAGGAAGGCAAAGCCTATGTCACGATTGCCTTTGGCTGCACGGGCGGGCGGCATCGCTCGGTCTGCGTGACGGAAGAGATCGCAGAACGCTTGCGCCGGGCGGGCTTTTCGCCCACCATTGCGCACCGAAATCTGGAATCAATCCAGTTGGACGCCTATGAAAACCGGCGCCAGGCAAAAAAAGAAATCGCACAAACGGAAATCGAAGGGCGGGGCGCACACTCACCATGATTGGACTCGTGCTCGTAACCCATGGCGGGCTCGCGACGGAATTTCGCGTCGCCATGGAACATGTCGTCGGGCCGCAACAGGCCATCGAAACGGTCTGCATCGGTCCCGATGACGACATGGAGGTGCGTCGCGCCGACATCGCTGCCGCTGTGAAGCGCGTCGATGACGGATCGGGCGTCATCCTCCTTACGGATCTGTTTGGCGGGACGCCTTCCAACCTCGCCATCTCCCTGCTGGAGGCCGGACGCGTGGAAGTCATTGCCGGGGTCAATCTGCCCATGCTGATTCGACTGGAAAGTGCGCGACGAAACATGAGCGTCACGCAAGCGGTCGCTGCGGCGAGGGAAGCCGGGCGGAAATATATCAGCGTCGCATCGGAGCTGCTCGGAGACGCTTCTTGAGCCGCAACCTGAGCGGCGAAGCGGTCAGCATGACCGTTCGAATCGCCAACAAGCGGGGCCTTCACGCTCGCGCCAGCGCCAAGTTCGTTACGCTCGCAAGCAGCCTGCCTGCTACGATCATGGTCAGCAAGGATGGTCAGGAAGTCGTCGGCACCTCAATCATGGGGCTGATGATGCTGGGAGCGGCCATGGGCGATGACATCGTGATATCGGTCAGCGGTGACGACGCGCAGGCCGCCCTCGCTGCCGTCATCGAGCTGGTCGAAAATCGCTTCGGCGAGGATTGACCAATGAGCGTCCGCGCTTTCCCCATCACATCTGCAGCTCCCCAATGTTTTGCGCGAAGTCCGGCTCGCCGCGCGATCCGGCCCCGCTGACGATGCCTCGCGAGATCACCGGTTTCTCAAATCCGCTCGTCAAGCGCGTGCGGGGCCTGCGCGAAAAGAAGCTGCGCAAGCGCGAAGGGCTGTTTCTCGCCGAGGGTCTGCGCATCCTCACAGAAGCGCGCGAGCAGGGCATTCTGCCGGACATGCTGTTTATGGCGACGGATGCGCGCCCGCATCCGCTTGCCGACAGTCTTGTCGAGGCGGTGGAGTCATCCGGGGGCGATGTCATCCTCACCAGTGCCGATATTCTCGGCAAGATCTCCGGCAAGGACAATGCGCAGACGCTCGTCGGCGTCTATCCGGACCGGCTGACGCCCCTGCCCGCGCTCGACCGGAGCACAGCGTCCATCTGGTTCGTGGCACAGGCGATGCGCGATCCCGGCAACCTCGGCACACTCCTGCGCATTGGCGATGCCGTTGGTGCCGGAGGCGTCATCCTCGTTGATGATTGCGTCGACCCGTTCTCGGTCGAGACAGTTCGTGCCTCAATGGGCGCGATCTTCACGCAATCGATCGCGCAGGCAAGCTGGGAAGATTTTCTGGCCTGGCTGCGCGCCGGCCCCAGTCAGCTCGTCGGCACCAGCCTCAATACCGAGCATGATTATCAGGCGCCGCGCTACGAGGCGCCGACCTTCCTGCTCATCGGCAATGAAGCACGCGGCTTGCCCGAAGACTATGAGGCTGCCTGCGACCTGCTGGTCAAAATCCCGATGATGGGTCGTGCGGACAGCCTCAATGCCTCGGTCGCAGGGGCCGTCATGGCCTATGAGGTTCTGAACCAGCAACGGCGGGCTTGACTCCCCGCCGCAATCACCTCCCGCGACAGTCCATCTAGCGCGCGCACCGGAATTTGAGCTAGGGCGACCGCTCGTAGCGAGAGGGGCAGAATTTTGAGCGACGCAGTAACCGTCAGCACGCTGACGACCGGCGGCTTGTCCGCCATGATGAAACACCGCCGGGTACTGACCGCCAGTCTGGCCGGCACCACGGTCGAATTCTACGATTTCTATATCTATGCGACGGCCGCGAGCCTTGTGTTCGGCCCGCTCTTCTTCCCGGCCAGCTCTCCAACCGCACAGCTCATGGCAGCCTATGCGAGCTTCGCCCTCGCTTTCCTTGCTCGCCCGCTCGGCGCGGCGGTCTTTGGCCATTATGGAGACCGGATCGGGCGTAAGTCCACGCTCGTGGCGTCGCTCATGCTGATGGGTGGTTCGACCTTCCTCATCGCCTTCCTGCCCACTTATGCAATGATCGGCTGGTTCGCGCCGCTGTTGCTTTGCATTCTGCGCTTTGGCCAAGGCTTTGGCCTAGGTGGCGAATGGGGTGGCGCCGCGCTGCTGGCAGTGGAGAACGCCCCGCCCGGATGGCGCGCTCGCTTCGGCATGATGCCGCAACTCGGCGCGCCGCTCGGCTTCATTGCCGCCAATGGCCTGTTCCTGTTGCTTGGCCTCTGGCTGACGGATGAGGAGTTCATGGCCTGGGGATGGCGCCTGCCGTTCCTCGCCAGTGCCCTGCTCGTCATCATCGGCCTCTGGGTGCGCCTGAAGATGGGTGAAACGCCCGAATTCAAGGCTGCTCTGGAAGCCGAGCCGCCCGCAGCCATACCGCTGGCGGAACTGCTCACTCGCCATGTCCGCGCGACGATGGCCGGCACGCTCGCGGTCGTCTGCTGTTTCGCCCTGTTCTACATCTCGACAGCCTTTGCCCTCGGCTATGCCACGGTGAACATCGGCATGGCGCGCGACCAGGTGCTGGGCATTCAACTCGCCGCTATTTTGATGCTGGCTATTGGCATCATTGTGGCGGGCTGGTGGTCGGATATGCGCTCGGCGAGCCGCGTGCTGATTGCCGGCTGCGCCGCCACGGTGCCGCTTGGATTCGTCTTCGGCGCGGGTTTCGATGCGGGCGATCCCGTGGCGCTGTTCCTCGTCCTCGCCGTCGCCTTGTTCCTCATGGGCTTTGCCTATGGCCCGCTCGGCGAGTGGCTAACGGCTCTCTTCCCGCCGCGCGTGCGCTATTCCGGCTCGTCGTTCGCCTTCAATGTCGGCGGGATCATTGGCGGCGCGATGGCGCCCATTGCCGCGCAATATCTCGTCACCGCGCATGGCGTCGGCGCGGTAGGCCTTTACCTCTCGGGCGCTGCGGTGGTCAGCCTCATAGGGCTGGTCTGGCTTGCGCCTGACCGATCAGACGCGACCTGACGGACTGCGCCAGAAGATCGCAGCCCGTCGGTCGATATCGTCAGGCCAGCGCCCCGTGACAATGCTTGTACTTCTCGCCTGATCCACACGGGCAAGGCGCGTTGCGGCTGATATTCTGGTCCGCATAGGGATTGCCCTCGCCGGCGGCAGCCGCCGTGGCCGGCCGCGGGATCGTCGTGGTGATGAAACCGCGCGTTCCGGCGTCGATGTCGGCGCTGTTGTCCTCGCCGGTGAACGGATCGATATGGCTGGTGAGGAAATCGGGCAGCTCCGGCAGCGGCGGTGGTGCCGGGTCCTGCATCTGGAACTGCACATGGCTCACGGTGCGGCTCACATCCTCGCGGATATTCTCGAGCATGCGCTCGAACAGCGCGAAAGCCTCCTGCTTATACTCGTTGATCGGCGTCTTCTGGGCATAGGCGCGCAGATGCACGACCTGACGCAGTGCATCGAGCGTCGCCAGATGCTCCTTCCAGTGATGATCGAGGTTTTGCAGCAGGATGCTCTTCTCGATCTGCGCCCAGGTTTCGGGCTTGAGGTCCTTCACCTTGTCGGCCAGCACCTGATCGGAAAGCGCCGTCAAACGCTCCACGAACAGTTCGGGATCGACGACATCCTCGGCCAGCCAGCCGTCGATGTCCGGCGTCAGGCCCATGGTCGTTTCGAGCCGTTCCTTGAGCTGCGGAATGTTCCACTGCTCCGGATAGGTTCCCGGGGGGCAGGCTGCGCCAACGATATCGTTGATCGTCTCATGCCGCATATCAGTGACGACGTCACCGACCGTCTCGGCATCCATGATTTCACTGCGCTGCTCGTAAATGACCCGGCGCTGATCGTTCATCACGTCATCATATTCGACGACCTGCTTGCGAATCTCGTAGTTCCGCTGCTCGACCTTCTTCTGCGCCGTCTCGATCGCCTTGCTCATCCACTTGGAAGGCGGCAGCGCTTCCCCGTCCTCGAGGCTGGAGCGCATCATGCGGGCAAACAGCGTGTCGGGACCGAAGATACGCAGCAGATCGTCGTCAAGGCTGAGATAGAAGCGGGACAGGCCCGGATCGCCCTGACGGCCCGAGCGGCCACGCAGCTGATTGTCGATGCGGCGACTCTCATGCCGTTCCGTGCCGAGCACGAAGAGGCCGCCCGCGGCCAGCACCTGCTGGCGCTCGGCTTCGATCTCGGCCTCGATGCGGGCAATCGCCGCGTCGCGCTCCGGCCCCTCGGGCATGTCCTTAAGCTCTTCCTCGATCCGGAATTCGAGGTTGCCGCCCAGCTTGATGTCGGTGCCGCGCCCGGCCATGTTGGTGGCGATCGTCACCGCGCCCAGGCGCCCGGCCTGCGCCACGATGCCGGCCTCCTGCTCGTGGAAGCGCGCATTCAGCACGGCGTGCTTCACGCCTTCTTCCTTGAGGAACTTCGAGAGCAGCTCCGACTTCTCGATGGACACCGTGCCGACGAGCACCGGCTGGCCCTTGGCGGCATGCTCGCTGATCGTCTTGGCGATGCCTTTGAACTTGTCTTCCAGGCTCTTGTAGAACAGGTCCTGATCATCCTGACGCTGCACCGGCAGGTTGGTGGGGATCGTCACCACATTCATCTTGTAGATGTCGTAGAATTCCGCCGCCTCGGTCGCCGCCGTACCGGTCATGCCGGAGAGCTTGGGATACATGCGGAAATAGTTCTGGAAGGTGATCGAGGCGAGCGTCTGATTCTCCGGCTCGATGTTGACGCCTTCCTTGGCCTCCACCGCCTGATGCAGGCCGTCCGACCAGCGCCGCCCGTCCATCATCCGGCCGGTGAACTCATCGATGATGATGACCTTGCCGTCCTTCACGATATAATCGATGTCGCGCCGGAACATGAAGTTGGCGCGCAGGGCCTGGTTCACATGGTGAACGACCTGCGTGTTCTCGAAGTCGTAGAGATTGGCGCCCTGGAGCAGGCCGGCATCCTCCAGCATGCGCTCGACCTTCTCGGTGCCGTCCTCGGTCAGCACGATCGACCGCTGCTTCTCGTCCTTCTCGTAATCCTCGTCCGCCAGGTTCTTCACCAGCGCATTGACGGAAATATACATCTCCGACTTGTCATCGGTCGGGCCGGAAATGATCAGCGGCGTGCGCGCTTCGTCGATCAGGATCGAGTCCACCTCGTCAACGATGGCGTAATTGAACGGGCGCTGGACCATCTGGCTGCGCTCATATTTCATGTTGTCGCGCAGATAGTCGAAGCCAAGCTCGTTGTTGGTTGCGTAGGTAATGTCCGCCTCATAGGCCGCGCGCCGCTCCGGCTCCATCAGATTGGGCACGATCACGCCGGTGGTCAGGCCAAGGAAATGATAGAGCTGGCTCATCCACTCGCAGTCGCGCCGGGCGAGATAATCGTTGACCGTCACGACATGGACGCCCTTACCGGGCAGTGCATTCAGATAGGTCGCGAGCGTCGCCACCAGCGTCTTGCCTTCACCAGTGCGCATCTCGGCAATTTCGCCGCGATGGAGCACAATGCCGCCGACCATCTGCACATCATAGTGCCGTTGGCCCAGCGTCCGCTTCGCGCCCTCGCGCACCGTGGCGAACGCCTCGGGTAGAATCTGGTCGAGCGTCGCGCCCTCAGCCAGACGGGCGCGAAACTTCACTGTCTGCGCCTTGAGCTCATCGTCGCTCATCGCTTCCATCGTCGGCTCGAAGCCGTTGATCTGGTCGACGGTCTTGCGGAGCGATTTGACGTAACGCTCGTTGGACGAGCCGAAGAAGAATTTGGCAAAGCCGCCGAACATATCGGTAATTCCTGTCTGAAAACGGAAGATCGAGAGCCGGTGCGGGGACCGACAAGCGGACGCGCCCGCTCAGGCGCGAGGACAAGCAAACATGCAGGCTGGCAATGCGCCGCCTGCGGCTGACCTCAGATGAGCCAGCTCTGCTTGATGGCAAGGGACGTGCGACCGCCGCGAACCGGGGCATGTGCCAGGGCGGGCGGATCGATCCGGGATCGAAGTGCAGGCACCACAGCCGGCACATAGGACAATGCCTGTGCGACAGTGATCACCTGTTCGTCAGATTGCGCGAGATCGGGCGTTGCGCTCAGTTCCACCTGTGCATGCGCCGTGCGACTGTCGCCGACCATCAGGCCGGAAAGCGATGCGAGAAGCGCAGAGAGGAGGATCATCAATTGCAAAACGCAGGCATCCCAGCCGGTAAGACGCACCCCACATAGGATGCGACGGACGGTTCGTCTACGCCCTTCACCATGAACGATCCGGGAACGGATTGCTCATCGGCAAATCGAGACTCAGACGAGCCGGCTCTGCTTGAGCGCCGCTGCAATGAAGCTGGCGAAGAGCGGATGCGGATCGAACGGCTTGGACTTCAGCTCCGGATGGAACTGCACGCCGATGAACCAGGGATGCTCGGGCCGCTCCACGATCTCGGGCAATGTGCCGTCCGGAGACATGCCGGAGAACATGAGCCCGCCCATCTCCAGCGGCTCACGATAGGCCGCGTTGACTTCGTAGCGGTGGCGATGCCGTTCGCTGATGTCTTCCGCGCCGTAAATGCTGGCAACCACACTGTTGCCGCTCAGCTTGGCCGGATAGGCGCCCAGACGCATGGTCCCGCCCAGATCGGTATCGACATTGCGCGTCTGCAATCCTTCAGCGCTCATCCATTCGGTGATGAGGCCGACGACCGGCTCGCTCGTCTCGCCGAACTCGGTGGTCGACGCGTGATCGATCCCCGCTGTGTTCCGCGCGCCTTCGATGCAAGCCATCTGCATGCCGAGGCAAATGCCGAAAAACGGGACGCCCCGCTCACGGGCAAAGCGCACCGAGGCAATCTTGCCTTCCGAACCGCGCACGCCAAAGCCGCCGGGAACCAGAATGCCGTGCATCGGCTCCAGCTTCGCAGCAATATCGCTGTCTTCAGCCTCGAACAGCTCGGCATCGAGCCATTGCACCTTCACCTTGACCCGATTGGCGAGCCCGCCATGGACGAGCGCCTCGTGCAGCGACTTGTAGGCATCGGGCAGGCCGACATATTTGCCGACCACGCCAATGGTCACTTCGCCCTCAGGGTGGGCCTGCCGGTCCATGATGTCGAACCAGCGCGTGAGATCAGGCTCGCGGGAATTCTCGATCCCGAAGGCACTGAGGACGGCCTGATCGAGTCCTTCGCGATGATATTGCACCGGCACCGCATAGATGCTGCTCGCATCCAGAGCCGGAATGACAGCTTCCTTGCGGACATTGCAGAACAGGGCGATCTTCGCGCGCTCGCTGTCCGGCAACGGATGCTCGGTGCGGCACAGCAGAATGTCGGGCTGGATGCCGAGCGAGGTCAGCTCGCGCACGCTGTGCTGGGTCGGCTTGGTCTTCAGCTCGCCGGCAGCCGCGATATAGGGCACCAGCGTCACATGCACGAGCACGGTCTGGCCGTGACCCAGCTCGTTGCGGAGCTGACGAATCGCCTCCATGAACGGCAAGCTTTCGATGTCACCCACCGTGCCGCCGATTTCGCACAGCACGAAGTCGACATCGTCCGTCTCGGCAAGAGCGAAGCGCTTGATCTCGTCCGTCACGTGCGGGATCACCTGCACCGTGGCGCCGAGATAATCGCCGCGCCTCTCGCGCTGGATGATCGTCTGGTAGATGCGCCCCTGCGTGACGTTGTCCGCCTGACGGCTCGCAACGCCCGTGAAGCGCTCATAGTGACCAAGATCCAGGTCGGTCTCCGCCCCGTCGTCCGTCACATAGACTTCGCCATGTTGATAAGGCGACATCGTGCCGGGATCGACATTGAGGTAGGGATCGAACTTGCGAGTGCGGACCTTGTAGCCACGCGCTTGGAGTAGCGCCCCGAGGGACGCGGCCATAAGACCTTTGCCAAGCGAAGAGACCACGCCGCCGGTGATGAAAATGAACCGCGCCATGGGAGAGGAGGCTTACGCTGAACTCGAACGGAAGGGCAAGCGAACGAATCCGCCGCCGGTGAAAAAATCTGGTGAACGTTATTGCGCGAGCGGTGCGCCAGCAGCCCCGTTGGCAGGTGCCGCAGCCGGATCGGCAGGTCCGGTCGCGCTATTCGCCGCCCCGGAAATGCCGTCGCCTTCCGCCAGCGGCGTCGTCATCCCGCCGGAGCCGGACTGGCCGACCAGCGATGTGTCGATCGTCGCCGCCCGGTGCTGCGTGGCCGCAATGATCGCCAGGACGATGCTCATGCCCACGAACAGCGTCGCGAGAATCTTTGTCGCCCGACTCAGGAAGTCCGCCGCGCCGCGCGCCGACATCAGGCCGGACGGATTGCCGCCGCCCCCCATGCCAAGCCCGCCGCCCTCGGACCGCTGCATCAGGATCACGGTGACGAGCGCAAAGGCGATGATCGCCTGGACGACAAGGAGAAAGGTAAACAGCATGAGCGGTTAGGACATCCCGACGGGTGTTGAAGCAGCGCCCTTAGCGCGCAATGCGCCGGGCATCAACCTTAGAGCGTTGGCGGTGCGTACGCGATCAGCCATGGAAGTAATCATAAACCGTCTGCGCCACCACCGATGACACCCCCGGCGCGCGCTGGAGGTCTTCCAGGCTGGCGTTGCGGACGGCGCGGGCAGTGCCGAAATGCATGAGCAGCGCCTTCTTGCGCGCGGGGCCGATGCCCGGCACCTCGTCCAGTGAGCTGACGGTGATGGCCTTTGCCCGCTTCTGGCGGTGGGCGCCGATGGCGAAGCGGTGCACTTCGTCGCGCAGGCGCTGGAGGTAGAACAGCACCGGATGATTGACCGGCAGCTGAAAGTCGCGGCCGTCCAGCAGGTGGAACACCTCTCGTCCCTCGCGGCCATGATGCGGCCCTTTTGCGACGCCGACCATCGGCACATCCTCGATGCCCATCTCTTCCAGCGCCTTGCGCGCGGCATTGAGCTGGCCCCGTCCGCCGTCGATCAGCACGAGGTCCGGCCACTCGCCTGAGTCCCGGTCCGGATCCTCCTCGGCCGCGCGCGCGAAGCGCCGCCCGAGCACTTCGCGCATCATGCCGTAATCGTCGCCGGCGACCGTCTCCGGGCGCTTGATGTTGAACTTGCGATAGCCGCTCTTGCGGAAGCCCTCCGGCCCCGCCACCACCATGGCGCCCAGCGCATTGGTGCCCTGGATGTGGCTGTTGTCGTAGACCTCAATGCGGTCCGGCGGCGATTCGAGACCGAACAGCTCGGCCATCTCCGCCAGGATCTTGCCTTGCGCGCTACTTTCCGCCTGCCGCCGCTCCAGCGCTTCCTCGGCATTGCGCTGCGCCTGCTTGATGAGCTTCACCCGGCTGCCGCGCTGCGGCACCTCGATGCGCACCTTGCGGCCGAGCTTCTGGGTGAGCGCCTCGGCAAGCAGCAGCGTCTCGGCGGGCTCGCGATCGCACAGGACCAGCGGCGCCGGCGGCACGTCCTCGTAAAATTGCGCCATGAATTGCATCAGCACTTCATCCTCGCTGACTTCCGCAGTGTGGACGGGGAAGAAGCTGCGATGCCCCCAGTTCTGCCCGCCGCGAATGAAGAAGGCCTGGATGCACATGCCGCCGTTACGGCTGGCGAGCGCGAAGATGTCGGCATCGCCCAGCCCCTCGGCATGGATGGCCTGACTGCCCTGGATGAACGTCAGCGCCTTGAGCCGGTCGCGATAGACGGCCGCCATTTCATAATCGAGCGACTCCGCCGCCGCGTTCATCGCTTCGCCCAGGCGCGCCTGCACCGCCGTCGACTTGCCGCCGAGAAAATCCTGCGCATCCTGCGCGAGCGCCGCATAATCGGCCTCGTTGATCCGGCCGACGCACGGCGCCGAGCAGCGGCGGATCTGGTACAGCAGGCAGGGACGCGAGCGATTGGCGAAGAAACTGTCCGTGCAGCTGCGCAGAAGGAACAGCTTCTGCAGCGCGTTCAGCGTCTTGCGGACCTGCCCTGCCCCGGCGAACGGCCCATAATATTGCCCCTTGTAGCGGCGCGCACCGCGATGGAGCTGCACGCGGGGAAACGCATGATCCTCGCGGAGCAGGATGAAGGGGAAGCTTTTGTCGTCGCGCAGCAGCACATTGTAGGGCGGCCGGAAGCGCTTGATGAGCTGCGCCTCGAGCAGCAGCGCCTCGGCCTCGCTCTGCGTGGTGACGATGGTCATCGAGCGGGTCTGCGAGACCATGCGCTGCAGGCGCCGGGGGAGCCGGTCGACCTGCGTGTAGTTCGCCACGCGATTCTTCAGCGCCCGCGCCTTGCCAACGTAGAGCACGTCGCCGCGCGCATCCTGCATGCGGTACACGCCGGGGCGTGTGCCCAGCGTCTTCAGCGTCTCGCGAATGGCGGCAACGCCCGCGTCCACGTCCGGCAACTCGCTGCCGCGCACGGCATAGGTCGCCTTATCCTCATTGAATCGATTGGGGGAAGACGGCCGCTCGGTCATCCGGGCCATTTAGGCGTGTGATGGCGACAGGACAACGGCATCCTGCCGCAACGCACTTCAAGGAGCCTCAATAGCAGAAGGGCCGGACCGATTGCGCGGCCCGGCCCTTCTGATGCCATCAAGAGATGAATCTCTTAGTGCGCCAGCTTGCCGATCTCTTCATCGACGAGGCCCTTGTCAGCCGCAGCATTATGCGTCTCACGGATCAGCACGCCTGCAGCTGCAGTCGCCGCCGCAGCCGCCTTGGCCCGCACATCGGCAATCGCGGCGCGCTCGGCGGCGGCGATCTTGTCCTCGGCCATCTTCTGGCGGCGAACGACCAGCGCCTCGGCATCCGCCTGCGCTGCCGTGATCAGATCGGCCGCTTCCTGCTCGGCGGCGGCAAGCATGGCATCCGCTTCCTTCGCTACAGATGCGATCCGGCTTTCATACTCGGCCTTCAGCGCTTCGGCTTCCTTGCGCAGCCGTGCAGCTTCGTCGAGCTGGTTACGGATGGCGGCAATCTTGTTGTCCAGCCCGCGCGCGATCAGCCCCGGAACCTTCTTCCAGATCAGAACGGCGATGAAGACCAGCATCGACAGGCTGACCCAGCCCGTCGCATCCATGCCGAGCACCGATGCTTCCTCGCCATGCGGAACCGGGCCGCCATGAGCTTCGGTCGCAGCATGCACTTCGCCATCCAGGCCCTGAAGCTTGTCGGCGTTTTCAAGATTGAACTGGACGGCCTGCGATCCGTTGTCGCTTGCCCCTGCTGCCTCGGCAGCCTGTGCCATATTCTGGTTGGCCATATCAGATTACCGCCTTCACTGCCTTGAGCGCCGCATCGGACGACACTTGCGCGCCAGCGACCTTGCGAACGATGTCAGCAGCGGCATCGGCTGCCACGGCTTCAATCTCGCTCAGCGCCTTCACGCGACCAGCTTCGATCTGACCTTCTGCGGTGGCAACCTTGTCACCGATCGCCGCATCAGCCTTGGCCAGTGCCGCCTCGCGGTTCCGGGCAGCCTCGGCTTTCGCCGCGGCAACACGGGCCTGCGCCGCAGCGCGGGCTTCATTTTCCTTGGTCCGCCAGTCTGCTTCCAGCGTGTCGGCCTTGGCCGAATTCGCGCGGGCCGCTTCGAGATCGTCAGCGATCTTCTTGTCGCGCGCATCCACCGTGGACTGAATCTTCGGCACCATGCCGAGACCAATCACGAAGAATACGAACCCGAAGGTCAGCAGAACCCAAAAGATCTGTGACGAATAGGTTGCGGCGAGCTGGGCTATCTGAGGCATATCACCTGTCCATCTGCGTGATCCGGCGGCAGCCCGTCACGGGCAACCGCCGATACCACGATCATTGTCCGTCGTCTTGAAGGCGATCAGGCAACGAAGATCAGGATCATCGCGACAACGAACGCCAGCAGGCCGAGAAGCTCTGCGGCGGCGAAGCCGATGAACAGACGGCCCTGCTGACCGTCGGCAGCGCCCGGATTGCGCAGCGCGCTCTCAAGGAACGAACCGAAGACGTTGCCCACGCCAAGCGCGGCCACGCCGGCACCGATAGCAGCCAGACCGGCACCGATCAGCTTTGCGGCTTCTGCGTCCATGTTACTTAACTCCTTTTCTCAAACTCAATTAGGTCGTTGGTTGAAACTCAGTGCAGATGCTCGGCGTCGTGAATGTAAAGCGACGTCAGCAGTGCGAAAACATAGGCCTGAATGCCCGCAACCAGAATTTCCAGCGCGGAAATACCGACCATCAGGGCGAAGCTCGGGATACCGACGCCCAGACCGGGCACGACGCCGGCGGCCGAGGCATTGATCACGAAGCCAGCAAGCACCTTGAGCAGGATGTGACCGGCGATCATCGCGACGAACAGTCGCAGGCCCAGCGAGAAGGGGCGCACCATGAACGAGACGAACTCGATGATGGGGATCAGCCAGATCAGCCACAGCGGGGTGCCCTGCGGCACGAAGAGCGAGAAGAAGTGCAGGCCATGCTTCCAGAAGCCAACGATCAACACGATCGAGAAGCTCAGGATCGCCAGAACGCCCGTCACCGTGAAATGGCTGGTGAAGGTGAAGGGATGCAGGCCGAAAATGCCGATGGGCAGCAGGCCGAGCAGGTTGGCGAACAGGATGAACATGAACAGCGAGAAGATGTAGGGCACATATTTGCGCCCGCCCTTGCCGATATTGTCATCGGTCAGCTTGGCGATGAACCCGGTCATGGACTCCACCGCAGCTTGCCAGCGACCGGGAACGAGATCGCGCTTCATGCCGCCGAGCATGAACACCCACAGAACGACGACGGTAATCACCATCCACAGCGCACTGTTGGTAAAGGCGATATTGTAGCCGCCCACCGCCAGCTGTTCGGTTCCGAACAGCGGCTCGATGGCGAACTGGTGCATGGGGTCGATCTTGCCGGGTTCTGCCACGTCTGATTCCCAAAAAGCCGTCTGCGATTATGACGAAAGCGCCCTCACTTCTCAGGACGCTTCATCGAAATCTTCCAAATATTCCTGAAGGCTACGATGATCCCCAAAAAGAGGAAAACCAGCAGGAGCCAGGGCGATGTGCCAATGAATCGGTCAAGGACCCATCCAATCAGCGCGCCGCCGACAAGACCGCCGATCAGCTCCGCAAGAACCCGGTTGCCAAGGCGATAATTCTTATCGCCGCCAACTTCCCGGTCCGCTCCGGTTCTGACCTTCTCGACTGCTTCAGCGCGCTCCAGCCGCTCCGTGAGCGACCTGATCCGTTCATCTTCGGCAATCGGGTCTCGCCCGGATTCGGTCTCGGCCATCTTGCGAACTCCCGCTTACGCCCAAAGAGACGTAAAAACCGGCGCTGCATGACGTGCCCTAGCCGCCCCCGTCAAGGCGCGGCCCGTGTAGAAAGCGTTGGCCTGCAAGTCAACACTGGTGACCGCAGGCCCGGCAACGCGCGGAATTCCGTGTAAAACCCCGGCCCTTCCGGGCCGAATCGCGCGGCTAGCGCGTTGCGGTCCCGCAATAATCCGGCAGAGCGATCGGTCCAGCGCCCTTGGTTTCCCATGGGCCGCTGCCGATGCGATAGATCTGCCCCTGGGAAACCCGGCTGGCAAGCGTCTGGCATCCGGTCACAGCCGCCATATCCTGCACCGTCACGCCGCGCTTGGCGGCCAGTTCGGTATAAGCCGCGCGGCGCTTGATGTTGAGCGCATCGACAGCGGCGCGCACTTCGCTGCTCACGGAACCGTTGATGCCGAGATAACCATCGGACTGCTCGCCGACCGTGCCGGCCGCCTTTGCCGCGCTTACAACGGCATCCTGCGCCACCGCAGGAGCAGCGCCCAGTGCGCCGAAGCTAAAAAGGGCAGCCAGTGCCGCGGCTCGAATGCTGTGCCTGTATGTCATTGCGGGAATAGCTCCGGATTGTTCTGGATGAGGTCTTTGGCATCCTGCTGGAGCCGCACGACCACTTCCTGCTGAATCTTGACGTTGAGATTGATCTCGATGGGCTTGTCGGGCGCGCGCACCTGAATGCAGCCGCTTGCCGCTCCGGCAAGCACCACGCCCAGACTCATTCGCGTCAAGCGCCACATCCATGGTCGATGCCTCATTTCTGGTCCCCTTCTATCGTCTTGTCGCTGTCAGGCGGCTGAACGGCAAGCCCCTCAACATTTTGCGCCGCCCCGTCTCCGACCACGCTGTCGCCAATCGGCACGAACTGGTCACCGAGGCTGCCATTGATCAGCTTGGTCGGATCGGCAAGACCGCTCGCGGTGTTGAGCAATCCTCGAAACGGCGCCTCAATCCGGACGTTGAACAGGAAAGGCAAGCCAAGGAACGGCCGGGCAAGGAAACTACGGCGCGCCTCTTCCGTGCCCTGGTTGATGCCGTTGATGCTCACGCGCGTCACGAACTCACCGTCAATGGCACCGTCGAGCCGGATCGCCAGACAACGATAGCGCAGATTCTTGAGCGCATCGAAGGCCAGCCGCGCCATGGCGTTCAGATCGGCGTTGGAAACCTCGCCCACATAAGAGAGCCGCCCGGCCTGTCGGGCCGGATCGCATGGAATGGTCAAGCCCTGCGTCGTCGTAAGATAACGTGGATCATCGCCGTCCTGCCGGGCGATCAGCAGTCCGCCGACGATTTGTCCGCCATTTTGATCGAAGACCATCGGCAGCAGACCGTCGAACACGCCGGTCGCAGAAATATTGTCTAGCTCCAGCGTATTGATGAACGCACCGGCCTCGAGGCCGACAACGCGGAAGGTGAGATTGCGGGGCTGGCGGGAATCCAGCGCGAGCGGCGCCGGCATCAGTTCCAGCATGCCGCCCGAGAAAGGCCAGCGCCCGCCCTCGATTTCAGCGACCTCGTTTGAAAGCAACCGATAACGAATCGTTCCGTCCCGCACCTCGATGCCGGGATTGACGCTCTCGACAGTCAGCACCTGCCCCGGCTCGGTTCGCAGCCCAAGCAGATCCGTGAAGCGGATTGTCGTGGAGAAGCCCGAGACCGGGCCGAAGGCAGCAGCAAAGGCCATGCCTTCGGTCGAGAAGGTTCCGTCGCTGGTCACCTCGTCGCCGGTCCAGCGGATCTGGCCCACCCCGTTCACCACGCCATCGACATTCGCCACCACGCCCAGCGAAAGCGGCGTCAGATCGTCGGGCTGAATCGCATTGCCAAAGCGTAGGCCATCCACGGCCAAGTCTGCGCGCCCTGCGCCGCTGGAAAGATCGTGACGGATGACGACATCGGCGACTTTCGCCCGCCGCGCGGGGTGGAACAGCACCCCTTTCGCATCGATACGGTTGTTCGCCAGCGTCAGCCGGACCTGCTCACCGGCCAGCGGGTTGAAGCGCCGATCAGCCTGCGTGTCCGCCACGCGCAGATCGCCTTCCACGACAAGCTCACTGTCAACGAACGTCCAACGTCCATCTATCTCGCTGAGATCGAGCGGCGCGGAAGCGATTCGCCCATGTCCGCCCTCGATCATGCCGGCAAGACTGCTGTCCTCGCCTGCCTTGCCCGTCAACCGCGCGGCAGCGAGCCGAACCGGCGCGCCGCCGGAACCGATCCTCGCGTCCGGCTGCACGACCTCGAACTGCCCGGATGCAAGAGCGTAACGTGCCGACGCGGCATCGAATGCAAAGGCACTGTCGCCCAGTCTCCCGCGCAGCTTCACATCATTGATCGCCAGAGCGCCATCACCAAGACCACAGACCCGCAGCGTCGTGGGATCAAGAACAAGACCTGACATTGCCAGCGACGACCAGCGCAGCGGCGCACAAGCCCCTGCGAGGCTCACGCCACCATCGGCGCCGATCCGCGCATCGACCGGCATCTGCAGACCTTTTATGGCGCCGTCCGGCAACGGGCCGTCAACCGTAACGTTCGTCTGCACCCGTCCGCGCCCGGCCGCATCGATGGCGAAGCGCACCGGCGTCAAGGCGAGGCGCGCATCATCAGCTTTGTAGGCCGCAAGCGTCGCTGTCCCGCGTACGCCGCCTTGCGGATCGGTCTCGAACTCAATTCGCCCTTCCGGCAGGTCCCCGCCGCGCAGATCGAGACGCCCGGAGGCGCGCAGCCCGCCCGGCCAATCCAAGCGGACCAGACTTCCTTCCCAATTCTCGATTCGCGCCCCACTCGCCGAGCTCAGAGCAAGCCGATCGATCCGCGCATTGCCGCGCGAACCAAGCATGTTGACCTGCCCGCCCAGCTCCATGCGGTTGCTCTTCCCGATGGCCTCCACAGCGCGCGTCAGCTTGCGCGCGAGCGGCCCCAGCGGGGTACTGTCGGCAGACGATGCAAGCGCATCCAGGTTAATTCCGCGAGCCGGCCGAGCGTTTTCGAGGGTCGCCACGCCCTGCCAGGCCAGCGCGCGATCCCGATCGCCGAGCCGCACCACGAAATTGCCGCCCAGCTTGGCTGCGTCGCTTTCCACGCCATCCGCAACCGCACTGACTGCGGCGATGGAGGCGCTGCCACGCAGTTCGCCATCCTTGCCCGAGAAGGTTACCAGCCCTGACAGATCGTCAAGCCGGCGCGTCGCCTGCACCGCGGCCGGGGCCTCAAGGCTGATCGCGCCGCCAAGCGGTTCCAGCGCCACGCTCGTACGAATGTTGAGATCCAGCTCAGGCGCGGTGAGCGAAAAATCGGCATTAGGGCATTGCAGGCTGCGTGCAGCAACCGGGCCTTTGAGATGAATTTCACCCTTTTCGGTGGCAATATCCAGCGGCGCCCGCAGCGTTCGCAGGCGACAGTCGCCAAAGGCGAGCCCCGGCGCCGCCAGGTTCAATCGTCCGCCGAAACCAGATGAAAGCTTGCCCCTACCGTCCAGACCCAGTTCGATCGGACCATAATCCGAGACGATCTGCGCCTGCGCATCCTCGATCACGACAGTCCAGTCCGGCAGCGCGGGTTCCCCGGTGCCGCCTTCAAGTAACCGGCTGACTTGCCCGAGATCGAGCGCGCCGTCGGTCATTCGGCCGCGGAGCCTGACGCCGCTGGCTTGAAGTCGGTCGATATACGGACCGGTCAGGCCCCAGGCGATATCGAGTTCGACAAAGCGGACCGTCAAATCGGGAGACTTCGGATCACCAATAACAAGATTGTCCAGCCGCTGCCGCTGAGGGCCGATCCGCGTGATCTCGTAGCGGCCTTGAACGCCACGATCTGCCAACTCGCGGGCAATGAAGCTGTCCGCGATCGGCTCACGCGCCAGCCAGAGCCCGCCACCGACCAGCATGACAGCAAGCGCGCTGCCGCCTGCAATCCAGCGCACGCGCTGGCGCCGCCGGTGCGTGCGCTCCGCCGGTGCTTCCAGCACATCATCCTCGTCGACCTGATCGGTCAGTCGTCTATCCCCGTCATTCCGCTTGCCGCTGTTACGGCTCACGCTTAGCTACAATGTTCATGGGCGAAGGACGATCCCGGAGCAAGAGCGAGGCGGCGCATGATGGCGTTGGCCACCGTGCGCGCCTGCGCCAGCGCCTTGCGGAAGGCGGACCCGAAGCACTGCTCGATCATGAACTGATCGAATATCTTCTCGCCCTCGCGATTCCGCGTCGCGATACCAAGCCGCTCGCCAAGGTGCTCATTGCGCATTTCGGCTCGCTGGGCGGCGTGTTGAGCGCCGACTGGACTGCGCTTGCGCAGGTCGACGGCATGGGCGAAACGAGCATTGCCGCGTTGAAGGCCGCGCAGGCAGCAGCGCTCCGCCTGCTGCGCAACGAGGTCGCGGCCCGGCCCGTCCTTTCCTCGTGGCAGGCATTGCTCGATTATTTGCGGGCCGACATGGCTTATCTTTCGGTGGAGCGCGTCAGGGTGCTTCACCTCAATGCTCGCAACATGCTTCTGCGGGACGACCATATGGGTGACGGCTCAGTGGATGAAACCGCGATTTATGCCCGGCAGGTCGCCCGGCGAGCGCTTGAATACGGGTCCTCGAGCGTCATCCTTGTGCATAATCATCCCAGCGGTCTTCCTGAGCCCAGCCGGCAGGATATTCTGATTACGCGGCAGATCATCGAGGCGCTCAAGCCCCTTGGTGTCACGGTCCACGATCATTTGATTATCGCGAGTGAAGGCCACCATTCCATGCGAACAATGGGACTGATATGAACAAGAGAAAGGCATAGGTAAGAGAGCACAGGCAAGGCCCGGATCGCGAACGAACCGGGCCCATGCCCACCACAAAGCGAGGATGCCGATCAGGCCTGACTGAAGAATTGAGTCAACTCGACCTTTGAAACCTTGCCGTCACCATCGACATCCGCCGCGATGAATGCGTTGCTGGCATAGGTCTGCGTCCCCGCAGCATCGACGGTCTGACCGGCCCCTTCAGCCTCTGCAGCCTTGAGCTGAGCCATCCATGGCTTGAACTCCTCAGGCGTCAGGACGCCATCGCCGTTCGCGTCCGCCTCGCCGAATTGCTGATCAACAAAAGCCGCAACCTGCGGGTCGCCACTTGTATCGGCCGGCGCTTGCGCTTGAGGCTGCATGGCTGGCTCGCTGGCTGGAACATCGGTCGTATCCGGCTGGGACATCGTGTCGGGCTGCGACATCGAGCCTGACTGGGCGGGCGCCCCGGCCTGGGGCGGCGAAGGTGGTGTTGCCGTGTCAGCCGGGGCATTCGACATCGGGCTGGCAGGCTCTGCAATCTGTGCGCCGACCGTCGCAGGCGCGGCGATTAGCGCAAATGCCAAAGTGGTAGAACCGAGCTTTTGAAGCTTGAGCATGACTTCTCTCCTTCATGAATTTCCAGAATAGAAATGCTCGGTGTTTGATCGCGGTTGCGTTCAGATGGCGCGCATCACGACGAGTCGTCCGATCTTCGTGACAAGCCGCCCACCATCCGGACTCATTTAATCTAGCGCTTTTTCAGATACTTATCTATTTTCAAGTCTGCTTTATCCTGCCATTTGCCCGTTTCGCCCCACCCTGCTAGGGGCAGCGCTTCTCCATTTCAGTCTCATCAGGATCCCTCGCCATGGTGCCTCGTTACGCTCGCCCGCAAATGACCGCGATCTGGGAGCCCGAAGCGCGCTTCCGCATCTGGTTCGAGATCGAGGCGCATGCGACCGACGCGCTCGCCGAGCTTGGCGTGGTTCCCAAGAGCGCAGCAAAAGCACTCTGGGACTGGTGGGCGACCAATCCGTCAATCGACGTCGCCGCGATCGACGCCATCGAGGCCGTGACCAAGCATGACGTGATCGCCTTCCTCACCTGGGTCGCGCAGCAGGTCGGCGAGGAAGCTCGCTTCATGCACCAGGGCATGACCAGCTCGGACGTGCTGGATACCTGCCTCAACGTCCAGCTCGCTCGCGCGGCCGATCTCCTGATCGCCGATCTCGATGCGCTGCTGGAGGCGATCAAGCGCCGCGCCTTCGAGCACAAGCTCACCCCCACCATCGGCCGCAGCCATGGCATCCACGCCGAGCCGGTGACTTTCGGCCTCAAGATGGCGGAAGCCTATGCCGAGTTCAGCCGCTGCAAGGCGCGCCTCATCGCAGCCCGCGAAGATGTCGCGACCTGCGCCATTTCCGGCGCGGTCGGCACCTTCGCGAATATCGACCCGCGGGTTGAGGAGCATGTCGCCGCCAAGCTCGGCCTCGCCGTCGAGCCGGTCAGCACTCAGGTCATTCCGCGCGATCGCCATGCGATGTTCTTCTCTACACTGGCTGTCATTGCCGGCTCGATCGAGCGCCTGTCCGTGGAAGTGCGCCACCTCCAGCGTACCGAAGTGCTGGAGGCAGAAGAGTATTTCTCGCCCGGCCAGAAGGGCTCGTCGGCCATGCCGCACAAGCGCAATCCCGTGCTGACCGAGAACCTCACCGGTCTCGCCCGCATGGTCCGCGCTTACGCCCTGCCCGCGCTGGAGAATGTCGCGCTCTGGCATGAGCGGGATATTTCCCATTCCTCCGTCGAGCGTTTCATTGGCCCGGACGCCACGATCACGCTCGACTTCGCGCTCGGCCGCCTCACCGGCGTCATCGACAAGCTGCTCGTCTACCCCGAGCGCATGATGAAGAACATGAACCGCATGGGCGGCCTCATCCATTCCCAGCGCGTGCTGCTGGCGCTCACACAGGCAGGCGTGAGCCGTGAGGACAGCTATGCCATGGTCCAGCGCAACGCGATGCAGGTCTGGCAATCCGATGGCGCCCATTCGCTGCTCGATCTGCTCAAGGCAGACCCCGGCGTGTCCGAGCATCTTTCCGGCCCGGAGCTCGAAGCGTTGTTCGATCTCGAATATCATTTGAAGCATGTCGATACGATCTTCACGCGGGTATTCGGAACCGCTGGCTGACAAGGCCGTTCCGGAAGCTCGATTATCTGCGGAGAGGCGCTGAAAATGCGCCCCTAGGCAAGCCGTTCCGGCGCGCTTATGGTCAGGCTCCACGGACTAAGCAGGGGAAGACAAGCCATGCAGTTCCTCCGGACCGCCTTCTGGGTCGTACTGGCGATCATCATTGTCATCTTCAGTTTCGCCAACTGGACGCCGGTGACGATCAATCTTTGGGGCGGGCTCCAGCTAGAGACCAAGCTGCCTTTCCTCGTAATCGTCGCGTTTCTGGCGGGTTCGCTGCCGTTCTGGGCGCTTCACAAGGCGACCAAATACCGGATGCGGCGGCGGCTCGACAGCGCCGAGCGCGCACTGGCCGCGTCCTCCCCCGTTGCCACTGCCCCGCTGGCATCGGCCCATGATCACCATCATTCAGAGCCGACACCGTCCGAGCCTCTGACGCCCGCCGGCTTCGAGCCCGCTCCTCCCGTGCGGACGATCCACGTCAGGACGGACGACGAGAACAAACCCACAGGCAGAACCGACACTCCATGACCAGCATCATCTACGTCGCCATCGACACGCCTTCACTCACCCACGCACAGGAGATGGTGCAGAAGGTGCGCAATCATGTCGGCGGCATCAAGCTGGGGCTCGAGTTCTTCTGCGCCAACGGCCATCACGGCGTTCACGAGATGCGCAAATTCGGCCTGCCAATCTTCCTCGATCTCAAGCTGCACGACATTCCGAACACTGTCGCGAAGGCCGTTCAGGCTTTGCACGCGCTCGAACCGGCGATCATCACTGTTCATGCCGCCGGCGGGCGCGCAATGCTCGAGGACGCCAAGGCTGCGGCGGGTGTTCACACCAAGGTCGTCGCCGTCACCGCATTGACCAGCCTCGATCAGACCGATCTCGAAGAGACCGGTGTGAAGGGATCAGCTCACGAGCATGTCGAACGCCTCACACGCCTCTCGAAGGAGGCGGGGCTCGACGGGATCGTCTGCTCCGGCAATGAAGTCGCCCGCGCCCGCAAGCTCTGGCCTGCCGGCTTCTTCGTGGTTCCCGGCGTGCGCCCGAGCGGCACCAGCAAGGGCGACCAGAAGCGCGCCGTGACTCCGCGCGAGGCGCTGGATGCCGGCGCCTCGATCCTCGTCGTCGGACGCCCCATCACGCAGTCCCCGGAACCCGACCTAGCCGCGCGGGAAATCGAGGCGACCCTTTAGCCAATCCAGCGATTTCGTCGTGCCGCGTCCCGCGACTCAGATGAAGCGCTGAACCGGCAAACGTCCAGCCCAAAGCAAATACGCAAAACCTCGTATCAACAGCCATCGCTCGCAAGCCGATCACTGGCCTTGTGACGAGGTGCTGCAAGCGGCGGTGCGAGTCGGGTCCAGCCCGACCGCACCCCCATTGGTCTCCTCGCGCAAAAGGGGTGACATGGGATACGACCGCATATGACAGACAATAACGCGCTGCGGATGAGCAAGCGCGATCTACTGGCGCTCATCGGCACGAGCGCGGGCGCTTCGGCCATGTATATGGCCATGTCCAGCTTCGGTCAGGCGCAGGCCTCCACCTTTAAGGGGCCGATCAAGCTCGATGGCGATGCCAAGGGCGCCAGCGTGCTCATCCTGGGTGCTGGCGTTGCGGGCATGACTGCCGCGCTGGAGCTCAGCCGCGCCGGCTACAAGGTGCAGGTGCTCGAATACAACAATCGCGTCGGCGGCCGGGCCTGGACCCTCAAGGGTAGCGACACCTATACGGAGCTGGGCGGCGCGACGCAGCAATGCAGCTTCGCGTCGGGCAACTACATCAATCCGGGGCCATGGCGCATTCCATGGCATCACCACGGCATCATGCACTATTGTCGCGAGCTGGGCGTTGCGCTCGAACCGTTTATGCAGCTCAATTACAATGCCTATGTCCACTCGACGAAAGCCTTCGGCGGCCAGCCGCAGCGCTACCGCCATATACAGGCCGATTTCTACGGTCATGTCAGCGAGTTGCTCGCCAAAGCCGTGAACAAGAACGCGCTCTCGGACACGATCACCACGGAAGACGGCGAGATCCTGCTGGAAGCCCTGCGCGGCTGGGGCGCGCTCGACAAGAACATGCGCTACGTGAAAGGCCAGGAATCGAGCAATCGACGCGGCTGGGAAAAGCAGCCGGGCGGCGGCCTCACCGCAGAGCCCATCCCCTCCGAGCCGATGACTGCGCAAACACTCCTGCGCTCGCGCCTGTGGCGATCGATCGCCAGCCACCTCACCTGGGATCATGAGTTCGCAATTTTCCAGCCCGTTGGCGGCATGGAGATGGTCGCAAAAGGCTATGAGCGGGCTGTGGGCCACCTCGTGCGGCTCAACAGCAAGGTGACCGCCATCCGGCAGGGCGAGAAGGGCGTCACGGTCGATTATGTCGATACCACGTCCGGCGCCAATGCGCAGGCCGAGGCGGACTGGTGCATCTGCACCATCCCCCTGCCCATCCTTGCGCAGATCGACATGAATGTCGGCCCCAAGCTGGCCGGCGCCATCCGCGCGGTGCCGTATTCCACCAGCGTGAAGGTCGGGCTGGAATTCAAGCGTCGCTTCTGGGAGCAGGACGATCAGATCTATGGCGGCATCACCACCACTGATCTGCCGATCTCACAGATCAGCTATCCCAGCAGCAATTATGGCGGACAAGGCCCCGGCGTCCTTCTGGCGGCCTATACCGGCGGATCGACCGGCTACGAGCTGACGGCCCTGCCACCCGAAGAGCGCGTGAAGCGCGTGCTCGAATGGGGTTCGCAGATCCACCCGCAGTTCAAGTCCGAGTTCGTGAACGGCATCGCTGTCGGCTGGCATCGGGTGCCTTGGGTGCTCGGCTGCTTCGGTCAGTGGACCGAGGAGACGCGCGCCCAGCATTACAAGGACCTGTGCGAGATGGATGGCCGGATCGTCCTCGCCGGCGAGCATGCCTCCTACATCGGCGGATGGCAGGAGGGCGGCATCACCTCCGCCATCGATGTCATCACGCGGCTCCACCAACGTGTCATCGCGAGCTAAATCCATGAAGATCAATCTGATGGCCCTTGGCCTCGCCGCCACTGCCCTGACCGGTTCCGTCTCCATGGCGCTTGCTCAGGATGCCGCGCAACCACGCCGCGACGATCCGGCAGCGCTCGTCGCTCAGCAAGGCGATGCCGACGGCGCATTCGTGATGCCGGGGCGGTTCAGCGAACCCGATGGCGAGAAAATGTACAGGCGGGTCTGCGCCGCCTGCCACATGGCGGATGCGTCCGGCGCAGCCGGCGCAGGCAAATACCCCCCGCTCGCCAATAATCCCAATCTGGCGGCGAGCGGCTACCCGATGCTGGTGACGCTCAAGGGCCTGAACGGCATGCCTCCGCTTGGCACCATGATGACCGATCAGCAAGTTGCCGATGTCGTGAACTACGTCCGCACCCACTTCGGCAACCAATATGATGACGCGATCACCGCAGAGGACGTCAAGGCAATGCGCTGACGGATCGCGCTATCTCAGGCTTTCGGCTTGCGCGTCGGCGCATGAAAATTCGGCGGCTTGCCGGCGATCCACCGCAGGAAAGCCACCAGCGCCGGATCGTTGCGCAATGCCGTCACGTCATTGCCAGTCCGGGCGAGTTGGCCATTGCTGAAATGCGCGTGGATGGCGCGGTGACAAATCGGGTGCACAGGGTGCGTTTCCCGCCCACCCTTGGCCTTGGGGACGGGGTGATGCCACTCCACCCGGTGCCCCAGCGGACGCGCGCACAACCAGCATGTCAGAGCCTCATCCGTCATTGCGGCGCTTCAGCGGGCCAACCTGATCGCCCGGTCGCGCCAGGCTTCGGCAAGAACCGGCATGTTGGCCAGCGCCGCGACGCCCGCCGGATCGCTCTTGTGCCCGCCCGCGATGAGCACGTTGAACACCCGCGCGATCGGCCAGTCTTCCAGTGGCCGTTCGATCAGCACCATTGCATCACCCGCCTGCGCGGCACCCTGCTCGATCACGCGCAGATAGAGGCCGCAATGGCCACTCGCCACGGCGTGCGCGAGCACATCCTTGCGGCCAAAGCGCGCGTTGAGTTTCGAGCAAGGCTGGCGCCCGTGACTGATCTCCAGCACCGCGCTGCCGAGCGTGAAGCGGTCGCCCAGGCACAAATTGGCCTCGGTCGCGCCGCGCGTGGAGAGATTTTCGCCGAACGCGCCGGGCGCCTCCAGCAGAGGATGATCGTCCAGCACGCCACGCCACCAGTCATAATGCTCGCGCGGAACCAGATGGACGGCCTTGTCATGCCCGCCATGGTTTATCGGATCGGCAACGCTGTCGCCGTCCAGCCCCAGCCAGCCGATATCAACGGGCGCGCGCACCGGACGTTTTCCCATCGCGCTCATTACGCCGGGCGCAAGCAGTGCGGGCTTGCCGACCAGAAGTGCGTCGACAGCAAGAGAAAGCGCGGGATCAGCCATGGTGTCCCATCGCACATCGGCATCGAGTCGCGCCAGCGTCACAGCGAGCGCGCTGCGTGCCGCTCGCAACGTCGCTACGCTTTGACCACGCGCCCAGCATCGCTATAGGGCGCCGATGCTCGCCAGAGACCTCCGCATTGCCCTGTTCAGCGGCAACTATAATTACGTCCGTGACGGGGCCAATCAGGCGCTCAACAACCTGATGGCATCGGCACTCGCGGCGGGGGCCAGCGTGCGCGTCTATTCGCCGACCATCGATCCGCCCGCTTTCGAGCCTGCGGGTGATCTCGTATCCGTGCCAAGCTGGTCGATGCCGGGCGGGCGTGGCGAATATCGCCTGGCCAGGGGTCTGTCATCGCAGGTCCGTGCCGATCTTGCAGCCTACAAACCCAATATCGTCCATGTTTCCGCGCCGGATATTCTCGGGCACCGCGCGCTGAGCTGGGCGCGCAAATCCGGCATCCCCTGCGTGGCCTCGCTGCACACCCGCTTCGAAACCTATCCGCGTTATTATGGCCTCGCCTTCATCGAGCCGCTGCTGGTGCGCATGCAGACGCGCTTTTACAATCGCGCCGATCAGGTGATGGTGCCGAGCGGAAGCATGGCAACGCTGCTTCGCGAGTGGGGCGTCACCAGCCCGATCGGTATCTGGTCGCGCGGCATCGATCATACGCGGTTCAATCCCGGTCGGCGGGACAATGGCTGGCGCCGCGCGCTGGGTATTGCCGACGACGAAATCGCCATCGGCTTTCTGGGCCGCCTCGTCCTTGAAAAGGGCCTTGGCGTCTTCGCGGACGTCATCGGCGCGCTGAAATCGCGCGGCGTCCCGCATCGTGTGCTGGTCATCGGCGAAGGCCCGGCGCGCGAGTGGTTCGCGCAACGCGTGCCGGAAGCCGTCTTCACCGGCTTTCAGGGTGGCGACGACCTCGGTCGTGCCGCCGCCGGGATGGATATCTTTTTCATGCCCTCGGTCACCGAGACGTTCGGCAACGTCACCACCGAGGCGATGGCGGCCGGCGTCCCGGTCGTCGCCGCACGCGCCACCGGCGCTATCGATCTGGTCGAGGATGGAGTAACCGGCTTTCTCGTTCCGCCGCGCGACGTGCAAGCCTATGCCGATGCGATCCAGCGCCTGATCGAGGACCCCGCTCTGCGCCGCGCTGCCGGACAAGCCGGCCACGTTCGGGTGCGCGGTTACGAGTGGGATCAGGTCAACGCTGCGATGATCAACACCTATTGCGCGCTGGCGAATTCTGGCTCGGATTGAAATTCCGTTTTCTGCGTTGTTCGTGCAACCATTGGTCAGGTTTGCGTGTTGTAGCCGCGATGAATCGTGAAACCTCAACTGTCCCGTCCTGTGTGTACGGGGGGCCGTCACTCGTCGCATGGCGAGTTGTCTCCGGCCAATATCGCCTGTAAATTCGCCCGGATGTCATTAACGACCGAGACCGACGTGGCGGTGATCCCGAATGAAGCCACGCCGGAGCGCCTGGACTTCCACCAGACCATAAGGCGATCAACGCGCCCCTGCCACGACGAGGTCGATGCCCTTTTTGGCCAGTTCGATCTGGCCGACCGGTCTGCCTATGCCGACTTTCTCTCCGCCCACGCTGCGGCGCTGATTCCAGTGGAAGAATGGCTCCAACTTGCCTCACTCGGATTGCCAGCCTCTCCCCGCAGCAATGTGCTCCGGGCGGATTTGTTGGCGCTGGGTCGTCCGCAGCCAGCTCTTAATCCTTTGACCTGGCCCAATCGTGAAGCCGATCGATGGGGCGCAGCCTATGTGATCGAGGGCTCGCGGCTTGGCGGTGCCATGCTGTTGCGCAACGTGCCGCAGGACTATCCGCGCGCCTATCTTGGCTCGGTCCATCCATCCGGCAACTGGCGGGCTTTCCTTGCGGCACTCCAAACCCGTGCCAACGAGGGCGGTTCTAGTTGGCAGGAAGATGCGCTCGTGGCAGCCCAACGTACCTTCACCCTTTATCGAGACAGTGCCATCGCAATGGGAGCGACTCTTGGCTAATGACGCCGTCGATTTTAAAGTCGATCTCACCAATTGCGATCGCGAACCGATCCACATTCTGGGGAACATCCAGCCGTTCGGCTTCCTCCTCGCAGTCGGTGCTGACTGGCTAATCCGGCGCACGTCTGGCAACATCGCGGCTTTCACGGGCAAAGCCCCGGAAGACCTGCTCGGCACCTCGGTTTCGGATCTTTTTACGCCGACCGCCCAGCATAATATCCGTAACCGGATTGCGATGCTACGTGGGCAGGATGCCGTCGAGCGGCTTTTTTCGCAGACGCTATTCGAAGATGGCGGCCTTTTCGATGTGGCTGTGCATTTCTCCGGCGATTCCATCGTCATCGAGTGCGAGCCGGCGTTGGAAGATCCCGGTGAAGCTGCAACGCTCGTCCGCACCCTTGTCTCCCGGCTGGCGCAGGCCGACACGCTCAGTGCCTTCATTCGCGAGAGTGCCCGGCAGGTCAAGGCGATCACAGGTTTTGACCGGGTGATGGTCTATCGCTTCGATTCCGAAGGCTCTGGCGAGGTGGTTGCCGAAGCACTCAGTGCCGGCATCGACAGTTTCCTTGGCCTCCATTATCCAGCGTCCGACATTCCGGCGCAGGCGCGACAACTCTACATTCGCAACCCGTTCCGCATCATCGCGGACGTCAATGCCGAGCCGATACCCCTCGTGCCGCAAATCGACCCTCAAGGCGCGGTTCTGGACCAATCCCTGTGCCTGCTGCGGGCAGTGTCACCGATCCACGTCGAATATCTGCGCAACATGGGCGTCAGCGCATCCTTGTCGATATCGATCATCGTCGATGGCAAGCTTTGGGGCCTGTTCGCTTGCCACCATTATCGTCCCCGTTTGCCGGGCCTCGCCATGCGTACCGCTGCCGAGCTGTTCGGACAGATGTTCTCGCTGATGCTGGAAAGCCGCGAGCGGAGCGAAAATGCCGACTACGAATCGCGAGCACGCGCGGCGACGGACCGGCTCATGGCCGCCATTGCCCAGGATGGTGACCTGCTGCGTAATGCAGAATGGATTGGCGAAATGGTCTTCGATACCATTCCCGCCGATGGCGCCGCCGTCTATGTGAACGGTTCGGTATCGCTGAGCGGACTCACGCCCTCTCGCGAGCAGTTCATAGCGCTGGTCTCGGTTCTGAACCGATTATCGCATGGTGAGGTTTTCGCCACCGACTTCATCTCAGCCATACTGCCCGAGGCTGCAGGATATGCTGACGTTGCCGCTGGCATGATCGCCATTCCCCTGTCGCGCAAACCCCGCGATTATGTCGTGCTGTTCCGGAGTGAGCAGATGCGTTCCGTGCGCTGGGGCGGCAACCCGGAGAAGGCTGTCGAACTCGGTCCCAATGGCGACCGGCTGACACCGCGCAAGAGCTTCGAGACGTGGTCCCAGCTTGTCAAGGGCCGCAGTGTGCCCTTCACGACGGTCGAGCGGCGGGTGGCGGAGGCACTGCGGATCGGCATGCTGGAAGTGCTCATCCGCCTCTCCGAAAGTGCAGGTGAGGAACGGCAGCGCGCGCAGGAGCGGCAGGAGTTGCTCATTGCTGAACTCAACCATCGCGTGCGCAACATTCTCTCGCTCATTCGCGGCCTGGTTTCCCAGACCCGCGATGGCGCCACCAGCGTCGCGGATTTCACCCGCAACCTCGATGACCGGCTTCAGGCCCTCGCCCGCGCCCATGATCAGGTCACGCGCGATCGCTGGGGGCCGGCGCGTCTGCGCGATCTCATCGAGATCGAGGCGAACGCCTTCCTGCGGAGCAAGCGCACCAGCCTCGAAATCGAGGGGCCCAATGTACTGCTTCAGCCGGTTGCCTTTACAGTGCTATCGCTGGTCATTCACGAACTCATGACGAATGCAGCGAAATATGGCGCTTTGTCGGACAGCGGCACTGTGCTCATTGGCTGGCGGCAGGATGACGATGGCAGTCTGCTCCTTGACTGGTCGGAACGCGGCGGTCCTGCGGTGACACCGCCCTCGCGACGCGGCTTTGGTTCAACCGTCATCGAGAAGACGGTTCCTCACGATCTTGGTGGCGAGGCACAGGTCCATTATCGGCTCAGCGGCCTGCAGGCGCATTTCTGCATCCCCTCTCGTTTCGTGGCCGGCACCGCGCCGGAAGGTCCTCAAGCAAGCGCTGACGGTGCGGCAACGCGGCATCTTGATCACACGCCTCGGCCGCTCGCCGGCAAGCACGTCCTGCTGGTCGAAGACAGTCTGATCATTTCGCTGGATGGCCAGGACGCTCTCATGGCGCTGGGGGCCGAGAAAGTGGACGTTGCATCGAGCGTCAGCGCAGCCTTGCGCCTGTGCGCCACGACCGATCTCGATCTGGCGGTGCTGGATTATAATCTCGGTGCTGAAACCAGCGAACCTGTGGCCACGGCGCTCGCAGAGCGGCGCATACCTTTCGTCTTCGCCACTGGCTATGGTAGCGGACTGGACTCATCGCGCTTTATCGACGTTCCGATCGTGACCAAGCCCTACGGCACCACACAGATTGCTGCAGCCCTGGCGGAACTTACCGCAGCGCCGGCACGTTGACCTCGTTGCGTCGTACCTTTTGGCAAGCCATTCATTAACAGAACTTTTTTACATCCCCTCTAAACCTCCCCGGATGGCTATGCACTCGATTCTCTACATCAGCACGGCTCGCGCGCCTCTTTCAGAAAAAGAGCTTGCACAAGTGCTGCAGATTTCACGCCGCAACAATGCCCGCTGCGACGTGACCGGTCTTCTGGTCGTCGGCGGACGACGGTTCCTGCAGGCGCTGGAAGGGCCCGAAGAGGCCGTGCGCGCGACCTTCGAGCGGATTTCCAGGGACCCTCGCCATTTCGCCGTCGTCATCCTGGCCGACAAGCCCATTGCCGAGCGGAATTTCGCGCGCTGGTCCATGGGGTTCGAGAAAGGCGCCGACGCCGGGAGCGACCAGAGCTTGCAAGATCAGCTCGCCGGAATCATCGCCCCGATTCAGGATCGCAATCTGCAGGCCTATTTTGCCGGTTTCGTGAAATCCCACGGATCAAAAACGGCTGCCTGAGGCTATCGGCCTGCGGCCACTCTCGATCAAGACCACTCAAAGGTCAGCGGCGCTTCCCGAAAGGCGAACCGATCGAGGTGGCGGGCTACCGTGCCTTTTAGCCCGTCCAGATGCTCGGGGCTGCTGGCCTCGATCGTAACATCGAGCGTCTCGGGCTGTGCGACCATCGTCACAAGACCGTCGGCCGGCCAGCTTGCGCCACGCGCATCGCGCGGGAACAGGATTGTGCCGCGATCCGGCGTGAACTCTACCTTCAGATTGTGCGACCAGTGCTTGCACAATTGCTGGAGATAGCGGCTGCCGCTCTGGGTCGGCACTTTGGCTGTGGATGTGTTCATCGGCAAGTCCTTCAAACATGGTCCAGTCCTGAACAAGCAGGCCAGACGATCAAATCATTTCAGATAACGAGGGCGCGCACTTGGACGACCGCCCCTCTCAAAGCCGCTCGATCTTTCGAGCCGCTTCATCGAGGATCGCGGCAATCTCGTGCGGCAGCTCGTCATTGGCTTCGCCCTCGCGCAGGCGGCCCATCAGCGCTGCCTTGAGATTGCCCATTGCGCGCCGCACCGGGCCGCTGTTGGATCGCTGCTGCTCCGCGCCAAGGCTGGCGAGCCGCGCCAGCAGCCCGCTCACTTCATCGGCGCGTTCAGCCAGATGCGCTTTGCCCGCCTGCGTGATCGCATAAAGTTTGCGCGCACCCTCGCTTTCGCTGTCCGCGATGAGATCCATCTCGGCCAGCAAGGTGAGCGTCGGGTAAACCACGCCGGGACTCGGGGCGTAGGCGCCACCGGTCAGTTCCTCGATGGCGCGGATCAGGTCATAGCCATGGCGCGGCCCCTCGCCGATCAGCTTGAGCAGCACCAGCCGCAATTCGCCTCCGTCAAACAGCCGCCCGCGCCCACGGCGACCAGAACCTGGCCCGCCCCGACCACCACGACCGCCCGGTCCCCCTGCGTCTTCCCAGCCGGGCCGATCCCAGCCACCGCCAAAACCGCCACTCATCATGGCGCGTAGTGCGGCACGCGCGTGCCGCCCGCCACCACGACCTCCGGCACCGGGGCCGCTGCGGCCCTGAAAATCAGATCTGTCAAACATGCAATTTTCCATCTCAAGAATGATTCGATGTTTCTAAGATATATCTTATATCCAGTTATGCAAGATGCTTTGATAGGCTGACCCGCCCTGCCCTCCGCAACAGCCTGTGCAACTGCGGCTGTCGCATCCTATATATGCTGCATGTCTGATCTCTTCGGTGGCCTGTCGCCGGCCTCCACCCCTTCCGAACCGGCCCGCGACGCGCCCTTGGCGGATCGCCTCCGCCCCCGCACGATCGATGAAGTCGTCGGGCAGGATCACCTGACTGGCCCCGAAGGCGCCATTGGTCGCATGGTGGCGGCGGGGCGGCTTTCTTCGATGATCCTGTGGGGACCGCCCGGCACCGGCAAGACCACGCTCGCGCGCCTTCTGGCCGATGCCGTGGAGATGCGCTTTGCGCCGATCTCCGCCGTCTTTTCCGGCGTTGCCGATCTGAAAGCCGCCTTCGCCGCCGCGCGCGATGCCGCCCGCGCCGGTCAGCGCACGCTTCTGTTCGTGGACGAGATCCATCGCTTCAACCGCGCACAGCAGGATGGCTTCCTGCCCTATGTCGAGGATGGCACTGTCACCCTGGTCGGCGCCACGACCGAGAACCCCAGCTTCGCGCTCAATGCTGCCCTGCTCAGCCGCGCGCAGGTGCTCATCCTGCGCAGGCTCGATGAAGCGGCACTCGATACCCTCATCAGCCGCGCCGAAGCGCTGACGGGTGCGCCCCTGCCCCTGACGCCGGACGCCCGCGCCGCCCTCGTCGCCTCAGCCGATGGTGACGGGCGCTTCCTGCTCAATCAGGTCGAGACGCTGCAGGGTATCGGCATTACCGAGCCACTCGACCCCGCAGGCCTGGCCGCCCTGCTGCATCGGCGCATGCCGGTCTATGACAAGGACCGCGAGGGCCACTACAATCTCATTTCCGCGCTTCACAAGGCGTTGCGCGGATCGGACCCGCAGGCTGCGCTCTATTATCTGGCGCGCATGCTCGTGGCGGGCGAGGAGCCGCTTTATGTGCTGCGCCGGCTGGTTCGTTTCGCCAGCGAGGATGTCGGCCTCGCCGATCCGCAGGCGCTGACGCAATGCCTCGCCGCCAAGGACGCCTATGACTTCCTCGGCTCTCCGGAGGGTGAACTGGCAATCGTACAGGCCTGCCTCTATCTGGCGACCGCACCCAAATCCAACGCCGCCTACAAGGCGCAGAAGGCGGCCTTCGCCAGCGCCAAGCAGACCGGCTCACTCATGCCGCCTGCGAACATTCTGAACGCACCGACAAAACTCATGAAGGAGATCGGCTACGGCAAGGGCTATAGCTATGATCATGATGTCGAAGGCGGCTTCTCAGGCGACAACTACTGGCCAGAGGAAATGGCCCCGCAGACCTTCTACGCACCCACCGAGCGCGGGTTCGAGAAGCGCATTGCCGAGCGCATCGCCTGGTGGGACGAGCGCCGCCGCGAACTGCGCGGGGACTGAGCCACGATCCTGGCATGAGCCGCTTCAGCCATTTCGCTGCGATCGACTGGTCCGGCGCACAGGGCCCGCGACAGCGCGGCATCGCAGTCGCAATCTGCGCAGCCGATCCTGTCAGTGGCCCCGCGCTCGTGCGGCCGGGCTATATCTGGTCGCGGCAGGACGTGCTGGACTGGCTGCTGCACGAGATGCCGCCGGCCACGCTGGTTGGCCTTGATCTCGGCCCCTCCCTCCCCTTCGCGGACAAGGGCGCCTTCTTCCCCGGTTGGGACCGCTCGCCGCCCGATGCCCGCAGCCTCTGGGCATTGGTCGAAGAGATTTGCGCTGACGATCCCCATCTCGGCGCCGGCAGCTTCGTGGACCATCCCGAGGCCGCCCGCCATTTCCGCCGTCATGGCGGCAGGGAGGGCGATCTGTTCGGCGGCGGTCGCGGTCGCCTGCGCGTGACCGAGCTTGCCCAGCAGGCGCAGGGTCTCAATCCCTACAGCAATCTCAATCTCGTCGGCGCCGCGCAGGTGGGCAAGTCCAGCCTCACCGGCATGCGCGTGCTGCACCGCGTCCAGCAGCATGTTCCTATCTGGCCCTTCGATGCTGACCCCGGCACCGGCAGCCTGATCGTCGAGATTTACACCAGCCTGGCAGCCCTCGCCGCCGGCAAGCGCAAGGGCCAGACGAAGATTCTCGGCCCTGAGCTGGACGGCTGCCTCGCACGCTTTGCCTGCCCGCCGCATGTACCGCTCGATGGCCCGTACAGCGATCACGCGACGGACGCCCTGCTCAGCGCGGCATGGCTGCGACTCGTCCACGACCGGCCGATGTTGTGGAAGCCGAGCGGCCTGACCGCTGACCTTGCCCGGACCGAGGGCTGGACATTCGGCGTAAACTAAAGCGCGGACGCCGCTACAGCACGCCTCTCCATCGCACGAGCGGCTCTTTCTGCAAGCCTCTCGCAACAACGGCATATGGCGGTTTCCCCTTGCCAGCCACGTAAAAAATAGGCAGTAACACAAACGAATTTCAGCAACGAAAGCAGACTTGGGAGACCCGCGCGCATGAGAGACGCCAAAGCCAATCGGCTGGACGAGATCATCGCGAGCCACAGTCGCCGCGAAGGTCCGCTTCTCCCTATTCTTCACGACGTGCAGGCCGAGTTTGGCTGCATCGACGAAGCAGCGAAGCGTCAGATCGCGCAGGCGCTCAATCTGAGCCGCGCCGAAGTGCATGGCGTGGTCAGCTTCTACCATGATTTCACCGCCGAGCCGAAAGCCAGGCCAGTCCTCAAGCTTTGCCGGGCGGAAGCCTGCAAGGCGCGCGGCGTCGAGGCGCTGGTGGATGGTGCCATGGCGGCCGCCGGCGATCGCGTGAAGATCGAAACCATTTATTGCCTTGGCCTGTGCAGCGCCGGCCCGAGCGCGATGATCGGCAATGCCGTTCATGCGCGGCTGGACGCGCCCAAGCTGGACAAGCTCATCCGGGAGATTGCCTGACATGGTCACGGTGCGCATTTCAGACGACGCGCTGGCCATCGCCTGCGGCGCCGACGAGGTGGCCAATGCCTTTGCGCAGGCCGGCGCCACGGTCGAGCGCGTCTCAAGCTGGGGCATGCAGTGGCTGGAGCCGCTGGTCGAGATCGACGGCAAGGGCTTCGGACCCGCGACTCCGGACGATGTGGCCGCGATCCTCGACGGCAGTTCGCCGCTCGGCATCGGCGCGATTGCCGAACATCCGTTCATTGCCGGGCAGCAGCGCCTGACCTTCGCCCGTGCCGGCAAGACGCGTCCGACCGATCTCGCCGATTATGAGGCAACCGGCGGCTGGAAGGGCCTTGCCCGCGCCCGCGAGATCGGCGCCGAGGCGACCGTTGAGGAAGTTGTCGCATCCGGCCTGCGCGGTCGCGGCGGCGCGGGCTTCCCAACGGGTATCAAGTGGCGCACCGTCGCCGCTGCCGCAGCGGATCAGAAGTACATCGTCTGCAATGCCGACGAGGGCGACAGCGCGACCTTTGCCGACCGCATGCTCATGGAAGGCGATCCCTATTGTCTGATCGAGGGCATGGCGATCGCCGGCCTCGCGACCGGCGCCACCAGGGGCTACATCTACGTCCGTTCGGAATATCCGCACGCCATCGCCAAGCTCGAAGAAGCGATCCGTCGCAGCGCGCATCTCGTCGCGCCCTTCGTGCTGGAAGTCCGCGTCGGCGCCGGCGCTTATGTGTGCGGCGAGGAGACCTCGCTGCTCAACAGCCTTGAGGGCAAGCGCGGCGAAGTCCGGGCCAAGCCACCGATCCCGGCGCTGGTTGGCCTGTTCGGCAAGCCCACCATCGTCAACAATGTGCTCAGCCTCGCCGCCGTGCCCTATATCCTTGCTGAGGGCGCGAAGGCCTATGCCGACTACGGCATGGGGCGCTCGCGCGGTACGATGCCGATCCAGCTCGCCGGCAACATCAAGCATGGCGGGCTTTACGAGACTGCGTTCGGCATATCCCTCGGCCAACTCGTCAACGAGATCGGCGGCGGCACGGCCAGCGGCAAGCCGATCAAGGCCGTGCAGGTCGGCGGACCTCTCGGTGCTTACCTCCACCCGGACCAGTTCGACATTCCGTTCGATTACGAGGCTTATGCTGCTGTCGATGCGCTGATCGGTCATGGCGGCATTACCGTGTTCGACGAGGATGCCGACATGGCCGGCATGGCACGCTTCGCCATGGAATTCTGCGCGGCAGAAAGCTGCGGCAAATGCACACCCTGCCGGATCGGCTCGGTGCGCGGCAAGGAACTGATCGACCGAATCATGGCCCGCGTACCGCGCGAGCGCGATGCGCTCGAGGGCCTGCCCCAGATGCACAATGCCGTGAAGACGCCGCGCAGCCTGGAGGACGAGATCGTCCTGCTCGAGGATCTCTGCGAGACGATGAAGTTCGGCTCGCTCTGTGCCCTTGGCGGCTTCACGCCCTATCCGGTGTTGAGCGCCCTGAAGCACTGGCCCGAGGATTTCGGCGCCCGGCGCGCCGTTCCCGAGGCGGCTGAATGAGCTGCTGCGTCGGCCTACTTCCCCTCGATCGCGCCGCCGTCCTTGGCGCCGTGATCGCTGGCGGCAAGTCGACGCGCTTCGGCAGTGACAAGGCCGTTGCGGAATATCATGGCCGCGCGCTCATCGATCATGCGATTGAGGCCGTCGCGGAGCACAGTGCGCAGACCATCGTCGTGGGACGCGACCATGGCGGGCTCCCCGGCATTCCGGACCAGCCCGCGCCGGACATGGGCCCGCTCGCCGGGGTCGCGGCCGCGTTGCTGGAAGCGCAGGCGCGCGGCTTCGCGGCAGTGCTGACTGCGCCGTGCGATGCCATCGCTCTGCCGCAGGACCTCTTGAAGCGCCTGTTTCCCTACCCAGCTTATGTAGAAAGCCTGCCGGTGATCGGCCTGTGGCCTGCCTCGGCAGCGGCCGACGCGCTGGCGATCCTCAAGGGCGATGGCGTCCACTCGATGAAGGCTTTTGTCGCCCGGATTTCTGCCCGCGCCGTGCAATTGCCGCGCGAACCTGTTAATATCAACACTGCTGCTGACCTGGAGAGAGTTGAACGTCATGGGCTATGAACCTCAGGCCGATTTCGGCACGCCCGCTTCCACATCGGAAAAGCTGGTCACGCTGACCATTGACGGTCGCTCCGTCACCGTTCCGGAAGGCACGAGCGTTATGCGCGCTGCAGCCGAATGCGGCGGCGACATTCCAAAACTCTGCGCCACGGACAGCGTAAAGAGCTTCGGCTCCTGCCGCCTTTGCCTTGTCGAGGTCGACGGGATGCGCGGCACGCCGGCGTCCTGCACGACGCCGGTGATGGACGGCATGACCGTTCACACCCAGACCCCGCGCCTCCAGAAGCTGCGCAAGGGCGTGATGGAGCTCTACATCTCCGATCACCCGCTCGACTGCCTCACCTGCTCGGACAATGGCGACTGCGAGCTGCAGGACAATGCCGCCGCCGTCGGCCTGCGCGATGTGCGCTATGGCTATAATGGCGACAATCATCTCGGCCTCGAGAAGGACACGTCCAACCCCTATTTCGATTTCGATCCCAGCAAGTGCATCGTCTGCTCGCGTTGCGTGCGCGCTTGCGATGAAGTGCAAGGCACGTTCGCGCTGACGATCGACGGGCGCGGCTTTGGCTCCAAGGTCTCGGCCGGTCTCGCGACCGACGATTTCCTGTCTTCCGAGTGCGTGTCCTGCGGCGCCTGCGTGCAGGCCTGCCCCACCGCAACGCTTCAGGAAAAGGCAATGGTCGAGATCGGCAAGCCCGAACGCGCCGTCGTCACCACCTGCGCTTATTGCGGCGTCGGCTGCACCTTCCGCGCGGAAATGCGCGGCGAGCAGCTCGTGCGCATGGTGCCCTGGAAGGACGGCAAGGCCAATCGCGGCCATAGCTGCGTCAAGGGCCGCTTCGCATGGGGCTATGCCAACCATCAGGACCGCATCACCCAGCCGATGATCCGCAAGAATGTGGATGATCCCTGGCAGGTCGTGAGCTGGGACGAAGCGATTTCCTATGCAGCATCCGAGCTGAAGCGCATCAAGGCGCAGCATGGCGCTCGCGCGTTGGGCGGCATCACATCCTCGCGCTGCACCAATGAGGAAACCTTCCTCGTCCAGAAGCTGATCCGCGCTGGCTTCGGCGCCAACAATGTCGACACCTGTGCCCGCGTCTGCCACTCGCCGACCGGCTACGGCCTCAAGACGACGTTCGGCACGTCCGCCGGCACGCAGGATTTCGACAGCGTGATGGACAGCGACGTGATCCTGATCATCGGCGCCAACCCCACCGACGGCCACCCCGTCTTCGCCAGCCGCATGAAGCGCCGGCTGCGTCAGGGCGCCAAGCTGATCGTCATCGATCCGCGCCGTACGGACATGGTCAAGTCGCCGCACATCGAGGCACAGCACCATCTGGCGCTGCAGCCCGGCACCAATGTCGCCGTGCTCACCGCCATGGCCCACGTCATCGTTACCGAAGGTCTCGCCGACGAAGCGTTCATCCGTGAGCGCTGCGACTGGGACGAGTATCAGGATTGGGCCGCTTTCGTTTCTCAGGAGCGCAACAGCCCCGAGACGCTTGAGCCCGTCACCCGCGTGCCCGCCGAAGAACTGCGCGGCGCAGCGCGTTTGTTCGCCACCGGCGGCAATGGCGCCATCTATTATGGCCTCGGCGTCACCGAGCACAGCCAGGGCAGCTCCACCGTCATGGCGATCGCCAACCTCGCGATGGTGACCGGCAATATCGGCCGACGCGGCGTGGGCGTGAACCCGCTGCGTGGACAGAACAATGTGCAGGGTGCCTGCGACATGGGCAGCTTCCCGCACGAGCTCTCGGGCTATCGCCACATCAGCGACGTGGAAACGCGCAAGCTATTCGAGGCAGATTGGGGCGTAACGCTCGATTCAGAGCCGGGCCTGCGCATCCCGAACATGCTGGACGCCGCGCTCGATGGCTCGTTCCGCGCCATCTACATCCAGGGTGAGGACATTCTCCAGTCCGACCCCAACACCCATCATGTCGCGGCGGGCCTCAAGGCGATGGAATGCGTGATCGTGCAGGATCTCTTCCTGAACGAAACCGCGAACTACGCGCATATCTTCCTGCCCGGTTCCACCTTCCTCGAGAAGGACGGCACCTTCACCAATGCCGAACGGCGCATCCAGCCCGTCCGCAAGGTGATGGAGCCGGCCAATGGCTATGCGGATTGGGAAGTCACCCAGCTGCTCGCCAATGCGCTGGATCTTGGCTGGACCTACACGCATCCCAGCCAGATTCTTGACGAGATCGCGCGTCTCACGCCTTCCTTTGCCGGTGTCTCCTGGCCTCGCCTGGAGCGCGAAGGCTCGCTGCAGTGGCCGGTCAAGGACGAAACGCATGAGGGTTCGCCCATCATGCACGTCGATGGTTTCGTGCGCGGCAAGGGCAAGTTCGTGGTCACCGATTATGTGCCGACCGACGAAAAGACCGGCCCGCGCTTCCCACTGCTGCTCACCACCGGCCGCATCCTCAGCCAGTATAATGTCGGCGCGCAGACCCGGCGTACCGGCAACACGGCGTGGCATCCGGAGGATCTGCTGGAAATCCATCCCACCGATGCCGAGAATCGCGGCCTCAAGGATGGCGACTGGGTGAAGCTTTCCAGCCGCACGGGCGAGACGACGCTGCGGGCAACGATCACCGAGCGCGTGGCACCGGGCGTGGTGTACACCACCTTCCACCACCCCGCGACGCAGGCCAATGTCGTCACGACCGAATATTCGGACTGGGCCACCAATTGTCCCGAGTACAAGGTCACGGCTGTGCAGATCACCCCGTCCAACGGCCCGACCGACTGGCAGGAGGACTATAACAGCTGGTCGGAGCGCTCGCGGCGCATCGTGGCCAATCTCACGGCCGAAGCGGCGGAGTAAGCGATCATGGAAGCAAGCCGCCTCATTTACATGGCCAACCAGATCGCCCGCAATTTCGCGCCCATGGGCGTGGAGCAGGCGGCGCTGGCCACTGCCGACCACATCAAGATGTATTGGGACCCGCGCATGATTGCCGGGATCAGGGCGGCTGATGCTGCCGAGCTCACGCCCGTCGCAGCCCATGCCATCAGGCTGGTGGACGGCCCGGTCCCTCACATGACCCGCGCGACCGAGTTTGCGGGTGCTCACGCAGATGGCGCGGCTCATAACGACGCCGGCTGAGCTGGTCGCCATCCGGCCGGACGGCTCCACCCGTCCGGTCTCGCGCCCCTTCGCGCCCGAAGTCCCGGTGGCGCTGGAATATAACGGCCTGTCCTATGCCGTGATGATGGCGAGTCCCTTTAGTCTGGAGGACTTCGTCACCGGCTTTGCCTTGACAGAGGGGCTCGCCCCGCAAGCAGATCATGTCACCGGCATCGACATCGTCGAGACCGATCTGGGCTGGATTGCCCGCGCCACCATTACGTCGCTCGCCCTCGAAAAGCTCCAGGAGCGCGTGCGCACCCGTGTCGCCGAATCAAGCTGCGGGCTTTGCGGCATCGATAATCTGGAGGCGGTTGCGCGCCCCCTCCCCCCGGTTCAGTCCCATGGGCCTCTCGATCCAACCGCAATCTTTACGGCGCTGGCGGGCTTGCGCGACCACCAGCCGGGGAATCGCGCCACCGGAGGCATGCATGCCGCGGCGTTTGTCGGGCCGGATGGCAGCATCGAGCTGGCGAGGGAAGATGTTGGGCGGCACAATGCACTCGACAAGCTGGTTGGCGCGATGGCCCGGGCCGGGCTAGACCCAGCGCAGGGTTTCATCCTCTCGACAGCGCGATGCAGCTACGAGATCGTCGAAAAGGCCGTTCGTGCCGGAGCAACCACGCTCGTAACCATCTCGGTGCCAACAAGCATGGCCGCAGCCCGCGCGCAGACCGCGGGCCTCTCGCTCTATGCACTCGCCAGACCTGACGAAGTTCTCCGCGTCACACCCGCCTGAAACGGGCAACCCCGAAACACCCTTGAACCCACCGCCGCCCGTTGTCGGGCGGCGGTGCGCGACTAAGCCTTTGCCTCAGCCATGGCGACAGCATCGCCATCGCGCATCGGCAGCCAGAGCAGCATGAAGATCGCGCAGACCGAACCAAGGCTCATGAGCAGCGAGACGGTCAGCAATTCGCCCTTGCCGAGCGTGTCGAACAGCAAGCCCGCGACGATCGGCGAACCCGCCGCGCCTGCCCGGCCGACGCCCAGCACGAAGCCGGTGCCGGTCGCCCGCGCATAAGCAGGGAAGCCGCGCGCAAAGGCCGCGTAGAAGCCTACAATCGCTGCATTGAGGAAGAACATCGAGAGGAACGTGGCAACGCGCCACGCGCCCAGATCGCCATGCCCCATGCCGAACCAGGCAACGGCAGCTACACCAAGGATCATCATCGCGATGGTCGGACCCTTGATGTCCCATTTCTTCAGGAGGAAGCCGAAGAGGCCGCCGCCAATGGCGCCGCCGATATTGGCCCAGGTCAGCGTGCTTGCTGCATCGGCCTGCGAGAAGCCGGAATCAGCAACGATCTGCACTGCGAACTTCAGGATGTAGTAGAAGGTGAGCGTGTGGAACATGTAGCCGAAGGCCAGGAGCCACGTGACCTTGCGCAATCCCGGCTTGGAGAGAATGTCCGTAACCTTGGGCTGTGGCCCTTCGGTGCGGAGAGGCGGAAGCGCCTCGACCGTCCGCTTGCGCAGCGCGCGCAGAGAACGATTGACCTTCTCGATCACGTTCGCAGGGCGCCGTGCCGCATAAAATGCCGGCGTCTCCGGCACGAGGAAATAAACGAGCGGGATCATGATCGCCGTCACGACGGCACCGAACAGGAAAACGGCGCGCCAGTCATAGTCGACGAGCAGCCAGGTTTGCGCCGCAAATCCACCAACCACGCCGCCAATCGGGTAGCCGATGACATAGAGAGCCATGGCCAGACTGCGCGATGACTTGTTGGTCGATTCCGCCGTCACGGCGTTCGTCGCCGCCAGCATGCCGCCGATTCCCAGCCCGGTAAGGAAACGCCAAAGGGTGAGCACCGTCACGCCTGTCGCAGCATGTGCGAGATACATGCCGATCGTCATGACCACGAGGCACATCAGCATGGCAGGTTTCCGGCCGATGCGGTCAGCAACGCCACCCAGAATGACCGAGCCGAAGCCCATGCCCACCAGCTCGGCAGAGAGAACCAGTCCCAGAGCCGCGCGCGGAATGCCCCATTCCGCCGTGATTCCCGGTGCAGCAAAAGCGCTGGACAGCACATCGAAGCCATCCAGGGCATTGAGCAGAATCATGAGGATGACGACAATCCACTGCCGCCAGGACATCGGCGATTCGTTTATGATCTCGATTGGATCGGACGATGACATGTGATGGTTACCCCTCCAGGCAGTGGACCGCGCATCGGCGATCTCACGGGCCGAATCTATTCGTGAATACGGCGCAAAAGTTCGATGAGCAATGTGGCTTCTCGTTTGGTGAAACGAGATTTAAGCCATTGCTCATGCTCGTCGATACACCGCCGTGCCTCGATGAGCGCGTCCTGCCCGTCTGCGGTCAGAGTCAGCGTTTGCCGGCGACGATCCAGCGTCGAGGCACCGCGCACCAGCAGCCCGCGCGCCTCAAGACGGTTGATGATCGCCATGGTCGTGGCGCGGTCCATCTGCAGGCGCCTGCCGATATCGGCCTGGGCGATGTGCGGATGGTCGTTGATCAGCCAAAGGACCGACACCATCTTCTGCGTCAAGCCCAGTTCGGAGAACGTCTCGGTGAAGTGCCGATATGCCGCGCCATGGGCGAGACGGATGTGAAAACCGATGATGTCATCGATCGCGCCGATGCCCTCATCCTCAAGATCGGACGTGGCTTTCCCGACCGAAGCCGTTCCTCCACCTTTCTGTGCCTGAAGAGGACGTTGCCGTTCGCGTGCTTCCAAAATCTTTCCCCCAGGAACCCTAGCGGTTCACCGATCGACCCGGCACAAGGAATTGCCGAATTCGTAAGTATAGCATACAAACCTCAGTGAGAGGAGCAAGCCATGGCCCAATTCCCTAATACCCCTGCGTTCACGGGTTTCAACAGTCCGTCACGCATCGAATGCGACATTCCCAACCTCGTTCACGAAGGCACGATTCCGCCTGAACTCAACGGGGCTTTCTTCCGCGTCCAGCCTGACCCGCAGTTCCCGCCGCGGCTGGGGGACGACATCAGCTTCAACGGCGATGGTATGATCACGCGCTTTCACATCCATGATGGTCAATGCGACATCAAGCAGCGCTGGGCCAAGACGGACAAATGGAAGCTCGAGAACGAGGCCGGCAAGGCCCTGTTCGGCGCCTATCGCAATCCGCTTACGGACGATGAATCAGTCAAGGGGCAGTACCGCTCAACCGCGAACACCAACGCGTTCGTGTTCGCCGGCAAGCTCTGGGCGATGAAGGAGGACAGCCCCTCCCTCGTCATGGAGCCGGACACGATGGAGACCATCGGCTTCGAGAAGTTCGGCGGCAAGATGACTGGCCAGACCTTCACCGCCCATCCGAAGATCGACCCCGAGACCGGCAACATGGTCGCGATCGGCTATGCCGCCAGCGGCCTGTGCACTGACGATGTCTGCCTCTACGAGGTCAATCCGGAAGGCGAGCTTGTCCGCGAATTGTGGTTCAAGGCGCCCTATTACTGCATGATGCACGATTTCGGCGTCACCAAGGACTATCTGGTGCTGCACATCGTGCCCTCTATCGGCAGCTGGGAGCGCCTGGAGAAGGGTCTGCCGCATTTCGGCTTCGATACCACCCTGCCCGTCTATCTCGGCATCATTCCCCGCCGGGACGATGTGAAGCAGGAGGATATCCGCTGGTTCAAGCGCGACAACTGCTTCGCGAGCCATGTCATGAACGCGTTCCAGGAAGGCACGAAGGTTCACATCGACGTGCCGGAGGCGGAGAACAACATGTTCCCCTTCTTCCCGGACGTGCACGGCGCGCCGTTCAATCCGCAGCAGGCGATGAGCCGTCTCACGCGCTGGACCGTGGACATGGCGTCCAACAGCGATGAGTTCGACAGCGTCACCCGCCTGACCGAGACGTCCGGCGAATTCCCGCGCATCGACGATCGCTTCACCGGCCTGCCCTACCGCTATGGCTGGATGCTCGAGATGGACATGAAGCGGCCGGTCGAGCTCAAGGGCGGCAGTGCCGGCGGTTTCCTGATGAACTGCCTGTTCCTGATCGATCATCAGACCGGCAAGGAGCAGCATTGGTGGTGCGGCCCCACCTCGTCGCTTCAGGAGCCGGCCTTCATCCCCCGCTCCAAGGATGCGCCGGAAGGCGACGGCTGGATCGTGCAGGTCTGCAATCGCCTGGCCGATCACAAGAGCGACCTGCTGATCTTCGAAGCGCTGGACATCGAGAAGGGGCCGGTCGCGACGATCCACATCCCCTTCGCGCTGCGCTTTGGCCTCCATGGCAACTGGGCCAATGCCGAGGACATCGGGCTGGAGCGCGAAGCCGCCTGATCCGAACAACGCGACCCCGGGCGCCTAACCGCGCCCGGGGCTCCTGCGCCTCTCCCCCGTTAATACCTATCCCAAGGACATTCCTGCATGATTCAGCCCGGCCTTGAATTCGTCTATGAAGCCGGCGGCGATCTCGGCGCCCCCGTCCCCATCGGCACCACGGTCGATGGCACCCGCCGCATCATCCCGATTTTCGAGGGCGGCCGTGTCGAAGGCCCGCTGATCAAGGGCAAGCTGCTCGGCAATGCCGCCGACTTCCAGCTCACCCGCCCTGACGGGGTGACAGTCGCGGACGCCCTTTACGCGCTGCAGACCGACGATGGCGTGGTGATCCAGATCCGCAACCGCGGCCTGCGCCACGGCCCGCCCGACGTCATGGCGCGGCTTGCGGCAGGCGACGAGGTCGACCCCGCCGAATATTATTTCCGCACCGTGCCCGAGTTCATCGCGCCGGAAGGCAAATATGACTGGATGAACCGCAGCATCTTCATCTGCTCGGGCGCGCGTTACAAGGCGGGCATCAAATTGTGGGTCTGGCGCGTCACCTGACCTGACCGACAGGCGCGCGTCCCCCCGGTTGCGCAGACGGGGCGCCAATCCCATGTTGGGGGCATGACCAAGCTCAGCTTTCTGGATCTCGTCAACGTCGTCGAGGGCGAAGACGCAGGCGATGCCATCCGTCGCGTCGGCCCCCTCGCCGCTCATGCCGAAGCGCTCGGCTACCACCGCTACTGGATCGCGGAGCATCACGGCATGGCCGGCGTCGCCGCAGCGGCAACCGCGCTGATCATTGCAGAAGCTGGGCGCGCGACGAAGACCATCCGCGTCGGCTCAGGCGGCATCATGCTGCCCAATCATTCGCCCTACATCATTGCCGAGCAATTCGGCACGCTGGACGCACTGTTCCCCGGCCGTGTCGATCTCGGCCTGGGCCGCGCCCCGGGGGCCGATGGCCGGCTAGCTCGCGCGATCCGCCACGATACGCGGCAGGAAGCGGAGGAATTTCCCCGCAGCGTCGTGGAACTGCGCGCCCATTTCACCGGCGAGCCCGCCCTCGGGCTGCTGGCCGTGCCCGGTCGCGGCGCGCAGATCGACATGTGGATTCTGGGCTCCAGCCTGTTCGGCGCCCAACTCGCCGCCGCGCTGGGGATGCCCTATGCCTTCGCCTCCCACTTCGCGCCGGATCTGCTCGACGAGGCGCTGATGATCTATCGCCGCGACTTCCGCCCTTCTTCGCATCTGCGCGAGCCCTATGCGGCCGCCGCCATGACCGTGATCGCTGCCGATACCAAGGCCGAAGCCGAGTATATCGCCAGCTCTACAATGCAGAATTTCGTCGCCCTGCGCACCGGCCGGCCCGGCAAGCTCCCGCCGCCGGTCGAGAATTATATCGCGAGCCTCGATCCCGCGCTCAGCGGCATGTTGGCTCACGTCATGCAGTGCAGTGCGTTCGGCACGGTAGAGGATGTTGCGCGCGGCATACGCCAGTTCATCCAGCGGACACAGGTGGACGAAGTGATCGTCCACAGCGCCGCTTTCGATCCGCATGCGCGGATGAAGTCACTCGCGCTGACTGCGCAAGCTTTCGACCAGATGACCGAAGCCGCCTGACGCGCAGGCAGCCTCGGCTCCTTCCAGAGCGGGAACAGCGCAGCGACCTGCCAATCAGGCCGGCGCCAGTTCCTTCGCGTCTTCCAGGATCATTTCCGATCCCTTCTCGCCGATCATGATCGTCGCGGCATTGGTGTTGCCGGAGACGATCTTGGGCATGATTGAGGCATCGACCACCCGCAAGCCGTGCACGCCATGCACCCGCAGGCGGGCATCGACGACAGCCTTGGGGTCGCTACCCATCCGCGCCGTGCCGACGGCATGGTACAGCGTGCCGCCAGCAACCTGCGCGTAGAAGAACATCTGGTCATCGGTCTCGCCGAACGGATCAGGGCCGGCCAGATACTTGGCGATCGCCGGCTGCTGCCAGATCTCGCGAATAATCTTCAGCTGCGTCACGGCCATCTGCTGGTCGATCGGGTCCTGCAGATAATTGGGCGTGATTTTTGGCGCCTGCGTGCCGTCGGGCGAGCGGGCATGGATGTGGCCACGCGATTCTGGCCGCAGCTGGCATGGGTTGGACGCCATGCCCGGCTCCTTCTCCAGCGCCAGCTGCTGCTTGGCGTTCAGCACTTCCAGATCCATCGACGCCGCCATGGTGTGGATCTGGATGTCCGGCGTCTCGAGTCCCTCGCGTGAGCGCAGGAAGGTGCAGCCATGCGCCACGGCGTAGGCCAGCAATCCCTTGCGGGTCATGCCATATTTGATGACCTGCCCGATCAGCGGCAGGCCGCTCGCCATGGAGTTCACCGACGGCGTGCCGGGCTTCAGCCGCGCCTGGCAGCCGATCATATAATGGTCCTGCAGGTTTTCGCCGACGCCGGGCAGTTCGTGCACCAGCGGCACGCCCAGTTCCTGAATGATCGCGCCCTGCCCCACGCCGGAAATCTCCAGCAGCTTCGGGCTCTCGACAGCACCGGCGGCAAGGATCACTTCCTTGCGCACTTTCACCCGCCGCAAACGGCCATGCTGGACGAACTCAACGCCGACGGCGCGCTTGCCCTCAAAAAGGATGCGCGTCGTCATCGCCCGCGTCTCGACCGTCAAATTGACCCTGTCCATGACGGGATGGAGAAAGCCCACAGCCGCCGAGCAGCGCTTGCCGTTGCGCGTGGTCAGCTGGAACCAGCTTGTCCCTTCCTGATCACCGTCATTGAGATCGTCCTTATAAGCGTAGCCGGCCTCAACACAGGCATCGATGATCGCCTTGCTGACCGGATGCTGCTCAGGGAAATCGGAGACAGCCAGTTCGCCGCCCTGGCTATGACCTTCCATCGGCCCGCGCGTCTGGTCCTCGCTCTTCTTGAAATAACGCAGCACGTCATCCCACGCCCAGCCCTCATTGCCCATCTGGCGCCAGCCATCATAATCGGCGGCCTGGCCGCGCACATAGAGCATGCCGTTGAGCGAAGATGAGCCGCCCAGCACCTTGCCCTTGGGCCATTTGTGCGGACGGCCGCCCGAGCCCTCGTCCACCTCGGTCTCGTAGAGCCAGTTGACCTTGGGATCGTTGAGCGTCTTCCCGAAGCCGATCGGGATGTGGATCATCATGTTGGAGCGGAACTGGCTCAATTCACGGGTGGGACGATCATCGCCACCGGCCTCGAGCAGGACGACCTCCGTGCCCCGATCCGCCGACAGGCGATTGGCGAGAACGCACCCCGCGCTACCCGCTCCGACGATCACATAATCGACAGTTCTCTCGTCCGTCATGCTCTTGTCATCCTCTCATTGTGCCGCGCATTTCGCCCCCGCGCGGATCGACTCAGTCCTTATGACACAAAGCGGCATTTCGAACAAAGTCAACAATACGGGATTTTATGACCCGTCGGATGATCAGACTGGTTCCCCCGCCTCTCGGGCGCGGAGCAGAATGAGGCTTTCATCCTTGCGGATGCGCGTGAGGAGAATGATCAGCAGGATGATGATCGGAATGGCCATCCAGTTCACGCTGAGGATCGCAGTCCGCAGGTCTCCCGTGGCATCGGACACCATGCCGACGAGATAGGGCCCGCTGCCCAGACCGAAGATCGTCGAGATGATAAGATAGGTGCTGGCGGTGATGCCGCGCATGCGGGGCAGCACAAGCCCGTAGATCAGCGAGTATAGCGGCGGCATCCAGCAGGTCAGGATGACGCTGTAGAGGATGAAGCGGCTGTAAAAGCCGAACGCATCGGGCGCATGATAGGTCCACACACCGATCAGCGGCGAAACGCCGAGCGCGAACAGGGTGAGATAGACGCGGCCAGTGGCCGGCATCGACTTGTCGAACCAGTCGGCCAAGGGGCCGGCAATCATCGGCCCGATGACCCCGATCACCAGCGACAGCAGGCCGAAGGTGACGCCGGTCTCCGCCGGGGATGTGCCATAGGTCTGCATGATGAAGGCGGGCGTAAAGCCCATGATGCCGTAATTGATGACGGTCTGCAGGGCGCCGACGGCAATGGCGAGCATCAGCGCCGGCGACTTCACGGTCACCTGGTAAGTTGGCGGATCGGCCAGCGCCAATCTCTGCAACAGGTTGAAGATGACGATGATGCCGAAGCCCATCACGCCCCACTGCAGCACATGAGGATTGAGCTGAACACCGCCGAAATTGAGCGAAGGCCGGGGAGAAAAGGCCGAAGCCAGATGGACGAAAACCGCCATCAGCGCGATGACCAGCACCATGACCCCGATATTGGCCGTCCAGTGGCGCGGACTTGCTTTGCTCGCAGCGAGGCTCAGCAGATTGGTGCCCGGCGTCACCGCGCCCAGCAAAGCGAGGCTTGCCCGAAACGGCGCAGGATCTGGCCGCGACTGAATGCCGTCCATCGCTCCGCGTTGCGGCTCTTTCAGCCGCCAGAGCAGGACCGCAAGCAGAAATCCGGGCAGCGACGCGACAAAGAAAGCAAACTGCCAGCCAGCAAGGCCCAGGGGCGCTGCTTCAGCGGCCGGGTAGAGCGTCTCCCACCATTCCGCCGCAACACCGCCAACCACGTTGGACATGCCGAGGCCGACCGCGATTGACGCCGCAATGGTGCCCATGACCAGGCCGCGACGATGCTTGGGAAAATAGTCGAACAGCAAGGACGTGCCGGCCGGTGAGGTAGCGCCTTCGCCTATCCCCACGCCGAGGCGCGAAATGGCGAGCATCGCAAAGCCGCTGGCAAAGGCAGCCAGGCCGGCGGAAAACGACCAGAAGCCGATGGCGATCGAGAGGACACGCGTCCGGATCCAGCCATCGGAAAGCCGCCCGAGCGGCAGCGAGAACAATGCGTAGAACAGCGCGAAAACGGTGCCGTAGAGCAGCCCCAGTTCTGCGTCGCCAATCTCCAGGTCCGCCTTGATGCGCGGCGCGAGAATGGCGAGGATGTTGCGGTCCAGCAGCGACATGGCGTTGGTGAGAGCCACCAACGCCAGCGCATACCAGGCGGTGCCGGTCACCCGGCCCGACACCGACGGGTTCGTCACAGCTTGAACACTCTTTCAGCGTTGGTCTGCATCAGCTTCTTCTTGGTCTCGAGCGGAATGTCGAGATTGTCGTGCGTGCGCACTTCGTCCGCAACATATTCGTAAGGATAGTCCATCGCATACATCACCCGGTCCTCGCCGAGCTGATCGATGCACAGCTTGATGGCGAGCGGGCAGGCCATGCCGCTCGTGGTCACGCACACATTGTTGCGCATATAATGGTAGAGGTCGTGCTTGAGCGGCTTGAGGCGCTCATAGCGCTGCGAGCGCACACCGGCCTGATGCATGTAGTTCAGGCGGAACAGCCAGTAAGGCAGCGCCTCGCCGCCATGGCCGACGCACACGGTCAGGTTCGGGTAGCGGTCGAACACGCCGGTGGTGAGCACGCGCAGCAGGTGATAGCCAGTCTCCACGCCGAAGCCGAAAACGGCGCCGTCCAGACCCGCCTCGACCATGCCTGCGATCATCGCGTCCGGCGGCGACTGGGGGTGGATGTAGAGCGGCAGGTCGTTGTCGGCACAGGCCTTCAGAATGGGGTCGAACTGCTCTTCGTCGAGATAGTGGCCCTTGGTGTGGCTGTTCACCATCACGCCCTTGAAACCGAGCTCGTTCTTGCCGCGCACGATTTCCTCGACGGACCATTCGACGTCCTGCGGCACGATCGAGATCATGCCGACATAGCGGCTCGGGTGGCGCTCGCAGGCGGCTTTCAGCACGTCATTGGCGTTGCGGACCAGCGTCTTGGCCTCATCGGCCTCGAACACCTGGCCGCCCGGCGAGGTCATCGAGAGAATGGCAACGTCGATGCCGGTCTCGTCCATCGCCTGAAGGCGCAGATCGTCGAGATCGAGCAGGCGATTGCGAATGAACTGCGTCCGCTCGGAAGGCGACGTGCCATAGAAGCCCCAGAGCGATGTCGTCGCCTTGTCGGCCCGGCCTTCTTTAACGAGCTTCAGATAGGCGTCGAGCTGCTCGGCGGTGGCGAATGCTTCTTCCGTCGCGATGCGAAGATAGCCGCGGTCGCCGCCGGTGTTGAGCGCGTGAGTCATGATACTCTCCTGAGAATTTGAGGGAGAGTCCCGGCGCCTGTTCGGCTGCCGGGACCTTGTCCTGATGGGATCAGCCTTCGTGAACGACCTTGGTCACGAGGCAGGCGTGGAGGCCCTCGGGGCCGTCCTCATGCCCGTGGCCGGACCACTTCACACCGCCGAAAGGCGAATCCGCGCCACCGATGGCCACGCTGTTCACGCCGAGCATGCCCGTCTCGACATCCCGCGCGACGCGGCGCTGCAGCTTCACATCGTTCGTCCAGCTATAGGCGGCCAGACCGTAAGGCAGGCGATTGGCCTCGGCGATCATCTCGTCCACCTTGGCGAACGGATTGATCAGCGCGACCGGGCCGAACGGCTCTTCGTTCATGATCTCGGCTTCGAGCGGCACCTCGCTCAGCACGCTCGGAGCATAGAAATAGCCCTGATTGCCGATCCGCTCGCCACCGGCGAGCAGCTTCGCACCGCTGCTCACGGCCCCGCCGATCAGCCGTTCCATCGCATCGGGGCGGCGCTCATTGGCCATCGGGCCCATCTGGATGCCGTCCTCAAGGCCATTGCCGACCTTGATTGCCTTGGCGCGCGCAGCAAAGCCATCGCGGAACCGCTCGTAGACATTTTCCTGCACGATGAAGCGCGTGGGCGAGACGCAGACCTGACCGGCGTTGCGATATTTGTGGCCGACCATCACGTCGAGCACGCGGTCCACATCCACGTCGTCGAAAACCAGCACCGGCCCGTGGCCGCCAAGTTCCATGGTGGTGCGCTTGAGGTCTTCGGCCGCGAGCTTGGCGAGATGCTTGCCGATCACCGTCGAACCGGTGAAGCTCAGCTTGCGGATGATCGGCGAGGCGAGCAGGTGGCGCGAAACCTCGTCGGGCACGCCGAACACGGCCTGCGCAACGTCCTTGGGCAGGCCCGCATCGAGCAGACACTGCAGCACACCCAGAGCCGAAGCCGGGGTTTCCTCAGCCGACTTCATGATCACCGAGCAGCCGGCGGCAATCGGCGCGCCAAGCTTGCGGCCCGGATTGCCGAGCGGGAAATTCCATGGCGAAAAGGCGGCCACGGGACCGACCGGTTCATACGTGACTGTCGAGCGCATGCCGGCGGGGCGAACAAGCGTGCGGCCGTAAAGGCGCGAGACTTCGCCCGCGTAGAAATTGAACAGACCGGCAACCATCATGACTTCAATGCGGGACTCGGCAAGCGTCTTGCCCTGCTCCATCGTCGCCACGCGAGCCAGCGTCTCCTGCCGCTCCATAAGCAGGCGCGCAGCGCCCGAGAGAACGGCAGCACGCTCCTGCGCCGTGGACTCACGCCAGCGCAGGAAACCGCGCTGCGCCGTCTCCAGCGCGCGATCGAGGTCCGCAGCGTTGGCCAGGGGAAGCTCGCCGAGCGTCTCGCCGGTAGCCGGGTTGACGATGGTCTGCGTCCGACGGTCGCCGCCGGTCACGGCCTCGCCATCAATGATCATGTGCAGGGCGGGATAAGTGGTCATAGCCATCCTCTCGGGACTCTAGCGGAAACAGTCTGGTGCCAGCTGGAAGCCGTCACCGCGCGCGCCCCTCCTGTCTGCACGAAACGATGATTCGTCAACTAGTTCTCGGGCCAGCGGCCGCTGCCAGGGCTGCTTCTGCCGCCTCCAGACGCTCGATTTCCTCACGATACGGCTTGCAGGCGCGCCACATGCTGATCGTCGCCAGCGGCAGCAGGACGAGCGCCGTGATGAAGATCGCCTGCCACAGCCGCGCCTCGTCCCCGACGATATACTGCGCGACCACGCCGATCACGAGACTGCCCATCGCGCCGAAAAAGGTGAACATGAAGAGATAGAGCGCTGTCACCTGACCGCGCATGGCTTGCGGCGCAACGCGCTGGACGGCAGCATTCTGCGCCGGCGCACCAGCAAGACCGAACAGCGTCGCGACGGCCATGGCGCCCATCGCCAGCTCGCCGGTGGGCATCAGCGGCGCGGAGATGGTACAGATGGTCACCGCCGTGAAGCAGATCGCCGCCGTGCGGACATTGGCGTCCTTATACTTCCTCCCGAACCAGGAGACCATGAGACCGCCAAGCACCAGCCCGGACAATTGCGCGACAAGCAGCATGGGCGCCAGCACCGCGCCGATCTGCGCCTCATCCATGCCATATGTGCGCACGAGGAACGGCACGCGCCAGAAGCCGATGCCCTGGCTCTCGGTCGCACTCAGGGCCAGCGCGATGAACAGCGGATAATAGACCATCCCCTTGGCGCGGATGCCGCGGATGGCATCGAAGCCCATGAAGGTCGCGATCTTCCGGCCCAGACTCGCTTTCTCGGGAATCGCGACCGGATCGGCCACCGCCGCCCGCCGGGCGGGCTCCCTGACGAGGAGGAAGAGCAACGCCGCCGGGAAGGAGAGCAGGCCGAGGCCGATCAGAATCCACTGCCAATTGAAGATGCGTAGGCCCCAGACGTAGCTGGTCTCCCAATGCGACACCGCGCCGATCATCATCCCGCCGAACAGCACGCCGAGCGTCGTGCCACCAATGAAGCCGAACTGCAGGAGCGCAAAGGCGATCGGGATCTTCTTGGGTTTGAACATGTCCACGATCAGCGAATATGAACCCGGGCCGTGAGCTGAACCGCCCGCCCCCAGCAGCATCCGCGCCGCGATGAACTGCCCGAAATTCTGGGCGAGGCCGCTCAGCATGGTGACGCCGCCCGTCACCGCTGCGCTGATCGCCAGGATCATCCTTCGGGGATAAAGGTCGACCAGGCGCGCGAGGGGAATACCCACGAAGACATAGAAAATGATGCTCGCCGGCCCGCCCAATATCCCAAGCTGGGTATCGGAGAGGCCGAAATCGACCTTGATTCGCTCCGCAAGCATGCCGAACACGGTGGCATCGAAGAAGCTGAGGAATGTGGCGATGATTATGACCGTCAGGGCGAAATAGGCGCGCGGGCTGGATGGCCACTCCTGCGCACCGGTTCCAGCATCATCGCTCGGCACGGCTTGTGCCGACTGAGGTGCGATAGCCATGTGGGAAATTCCTCTCTGCTCGCCCTGATGCGACCCGTTCCGGTTCCGGCCGGCCGCTTATCGGGCCAGTTTCAACCGCTGAGATTGATTCTGTCCAGCTTTAATTGCGCATGCCGGATGCCTCGGTTACGAACAGGGAGGACAATGCGCCAAGACAGGCCCGGGAGAGGTGAGCAATATGTCGAAGGAAATGGTCGAGCCACAAGCGGAACAGCATGGCTATGCCGAGGATCGTGCCGCGATCATGCAGCTGGAAGCCGAATATCTCATGGCGCTCGATTGGGGCGATGCCGAGACCTACGCCTCCCTCTTCGCGCCGGAAGGCGTCCTTGAATGGGCGGGCGGCACCGCCGTCGGTCCGCAAGAGATTTACAAGGAAATCGGCATCTACAAGGAAGCGATCAAGCAATATTATGGCGACGATGGCTCAGGTCAGCCGGTCACCCTGCGCCACTTCATCACCAATCAGGCGATCTATGTGCATGGTGATACGGCCAAGGGTGTGATCTACTGGTTTGAGGTTGCCAATAACGGCCCCGGCCACACGCCGCATATTGGCAGCTACGGCCATTATGAGGACCGGATGCGCAAAGTGGATGGCATCTGGAAATTCGTCAGCCGCAAGATCTTCAACGAGCAGCTTCCCGATCGCCGCGCCAGCGCGGAAAATCCGGGCCGCGCCGCGCGCATCGCCTGATCGGAAGCACCTGACAGCAAGAAGGGCAGCACAGGTTCATCCCGTGCTGCCCTTCTTGACTTGAGACGATCAGGAGAGGGTGTCCCCCTCCCCGCGCCTTAATCGCGATAGCAGACCTTGCGCGCGGCCTTCACCACCCGCGCCGCATCGATCAGCGCAGCCTTTTCCAGATTGGCCGCGTAAGGCAGCGGCACATCCTCGTTGGTCACGCGCAGCACCGGCGCATCGAGGTCGTCGAAGCCCTGCTCCATGCAGACCGCTGCAATCTCGCTCGCAATCGAGCAGACCGGCCAGCCTTCCTCGACAACAACGATACGGTTGGTCTTCTTGAGGCTCTCCAGAACCGTCGCCGTGTCGAGCGGACGCAGCGTGCGCAGATCGATCACTTCGGCATCGATGCCATCCGCCGCCAGCGTCTCGGCCGCTTCCAGCGCAACGCCGACGCCGATGGAATAGCTCACCAGCGTCACATCCTTGCCCGGACGCACGATGCGGGCCTTGCCGATCGGCAGGACATGGTCCTCGACCTGCGGCACCTCGAAGCTGCGGCCATAGACCAGCTCGTTCTCGAGGAAGACCACGGGATCCTCGCTGCGGATCGCAGCCTTGAGCAGCCCCTTGGCATCCGAGCTGTCATAAGGCGCAATGACGATCAGGCCAGGCACCGCGGCATACCAGGGTGCATAATTCTGGCTGTGCTGGGCGCCCACGCGGCTCGCCGCGCCATTCGGGCCACGGAACACGATCGGGCAACGCATCTGGCCGCCGGACATGTAATTGGTCTTGGCTGCCGAGTTGATGATCTGGTCCATCGCCTGCATGGCGAAGTTGAAGGTCATGAACTCGACAATCGGCTTGAGCCCGCCCATGGCGGCGCCCGCGCCGATGCCGGCAAAGCCATGCTCGGTGATCGGTGTATCGATCACCCGCTTGGCGCCGAATTCGTCCAGCAGGCCCTGCGTCACCTTGTAGGCACCCTGATACTCGGCGACTTCCTCGCCCATCAGGAACACGCGCGGATCGCGCCGCATTTCCTCGGCCATCGCATCGCGCAGCGCCTCGCGGACGGTCTGCTTGACCATCTCCGTCCCTTCGGGGATCGCCGGGTCGGTGACAGCGGTCGCCTTGCTGCCGGAGAGATTGGCCGTGCCGCTCTCTGCCTTCTTCGGCGCGCTGTCCTCGGATTGGGCGGCCTTCTGCGGCGTAGCCGGCGCTTCAGCCTTGGGCGCCTCGTCAGCAGGCGCCGCGGCTTCACCTTCACCGGAGAGCATCGCGATGACCGTACCGACCTTCACATTGTCGGTGCCCTCGGCGATCAGGATCTTCTCGATGGTGCCCTCGTCGACAGCCTCGAATTCCATCGTCGCCTTGTCGGTCTCGATCTCGGCCATGATGTCGCCGGCCTTGACCTCATCGCCTTCCTTGACGAGCCACTTGGCCAGCGTCCCCTCTTCCATTGTCGGCGAGAGGGCCGGCATCTTGATCTCGAGACCCATCAATACTGCTCCACCAGCACGTCTGTATAAAGTTCGGCCATGTCCGGCTCAGGCGAGCTTTCGGCAAAGTCTGCCGCTTCGCTCACGTCCTTGCGGATCTTCGTGTCGATGGCCTTCATGTCCTCTTCCTTGACGCCAGCCTCGGCGAGGATCTTCTTGATGCCCTCGATCGGATCGGACGTGTCGCGCATCTGCTGCACTTCATCACGCGAGCGATATTTCGCCGGGTCGGACATGGAATGGCCGCGATAGCGATAGGTCTTCATCTCCAGCAGGATCGGACCCTTGCCGGAGCGCACATACTCAAGCGCTGCCTCGGTCGCGCCGCGCACGGCCAGCACGTCCATGCCGTCGACCTGCATGCCGGGGATGCGGAAGCTTTCGCCACGGCGATACAGCTGATCCTCGGCGGATGAGCGCGCCACGGAAGTGCCCATGGCGTACTGGTTGTTCTCGATTACGAAGATGATCGGCAACTTCCAAAGCTCCGCCATGTTGAAGCTCTCATAGACCTGGCCCTGATTGGCCGCGCCATCGCCGAAATAAGCGACGCACACGCCGCCATCTTCATTATATTTGTGGCTGAACGCGAGGCCGGTGCCGAGGCTGACCTGCGCGCCGACAATACCATGCCCGCCGAAGAATTTGTGCTCCACGCTGAACATGTGCATCGAGCCGCCCTTGCCGCGCGAAATGCCGGCCTCGCGGCCTGTCAGCTCTGCCATGATAATCTTGGGATCGATGCCATAGGCCAGCATGTGGCCATGGTCGCGATAGCCGGTGATCACGCTGTCCTTGCCGGGCGTCAGCGCCGACTGGATGCCAACGGCAACCGCTTCCTGACCGATATAGAGGTGGCAGAAGCCGCCAATCAGGCCGAGACCATAAAGCTGGCCAGCACGCTCCTCGAAGCGCCGGATGAGGAGCATCTGACGGTAGAATTCGAGCAGCTCCTCCTGACTTGCGTCATAGCGCTCGGGTTCACCGGGGCGTTCCCGGTTATGATCCGCAGACGGCGCAGTCGAAGTGGTAGCGGGGGCGTTTCGCGCGCGTCTGGAAGCTGGCTTCGCCAATGTTTCAGGTCCTTCTCGCGTGGCTGTTGCAGCCAGCTATAGGCACGGCACCGGCATGAGCGCAATGTCCAGATAGGTTAAATGGCTGGCGATTTCTGGTTAGTCAGCGCGACCGGAAGGCTTATTTCAGCGGAACGACAACTTCGTCCGGATGCGTGACGCCCAGTTGCTTGCGAACCAGCTCGTCCACCATGTCAGGATCGGCATGGCGCGGATCAAGCAGCTTCACCCGATTCTCCAGCTGCGCCTTCTGCTTTTGCAGGGCGGCAAGCTCCGTCTGCCGCTGCTTGAGCTGCCGACTGTAATCGGACCATGCGAGAATGCCGTTCGGACCGATGATGGCATAGCCAATGAACAGCAAAAGCAGAAAAATGGCGATAGCCGGCGTGAAGGCCGAGCCAAGTAGAAATCTCAATTTTGCGAGATGCGCCATAGCCCTCTTGGAATCACGCCGGCCCGCTGAATGCAAGTCCAAAATATCATGATGCGGCGAACGGCCTGAACTTTCCCGTCAGCTGCCACGCCAGCCACATTTCGGGGCGCTGTGGAACCGACTTTCGTTCGCCCGATGCGGCGCCTTATTGGCTCTGTCCTACAACCCGCCGAATGTGCCAGAACCACATTCTATGATCTCTCGCGAGCGCCTTCCCGGATCAGCAAATGTTGCGGATAAAGGCACCCTCAATAAATTTAATTACCCCGTAACCTTCGTAACCTTCCGCCGCGATCCGGAGGCGCGGCAAAGCCGCCGGCCTCCGGTCGAATGCGGCATATCAGCGGAAGATGGACGTTCCGGCGTAATGCGCCCGGTCGCCCAGCTCTTCCTCGATGCGGATGAGCTGGTTGTACTTGGCGAGCCGATCGGAACGCGCCAGCGAGCCGGTCTTGATCTGGCCGCAATTGGTGGCGACGGCGAGATCGGCAATGGTCGCATCCTCAGTCTCGCCAGAGCGATGCGACATCACATTGGTGTAGCGGGCACGATGCGCCATATCGACCGCAGCCAGCGTCTCCGTCAGCGATCCGATCTGGTTGACCTTCACGAGCATGGAGTTGGCCAGCCCCTTCTCGATGCCCATGGCAAGGCGCTTGGGGTTGGTCACGAACAGATCGTCGCCGACAAGCTGGCACTTGTCACCGATCTTGTCGGTCAGGATCTTCCAGCCCTCGAAATCATCCTCACTCATGCCGTCTTCGATGGACTTGATCGGGTAGCGCGCGACGAGATCGGCGAGATAATCGGCCATCTCCGCGGGCGAAAGCGTCTTGCCCTCACCGGAAATCACATAGCTGCCATTCTTGAAGAACTCGGTGGCGGCGCAGTCGAGCGCCAGCACCACATTCTCGCCGGGCTTGTAACCCGCCTTCTCGATGCTCTGCATGATGAAATCGAGCGCTTCGACGGTCGAGGCAATGTTCGGCGCGAAGCCGCCCTCGTCGCCCACGCCGGTGGCTAGCCCCTTGTCGTGCAGCCCCTTCTTGAGCGTGTGGAAGATTTCCGAACCGATCTGCACGGCATGGGCAATGCTCTCCGCGCCCACCGGCATGATCATGAATTCCTGGAAGTCGATCGGGTTGTCGGCATGCTCGCCGCCATTGATGATGTTCATCATCGGCACCGGCAGCACGTGCGCCGAGACGCCGCCGACATAGCGATAGAGCGGCAGGCCGCGGGCATCCGCCGCCGCCTTGGCCACGGCGAGCGAGACGCCCAGAATGGCATTGGCGCCAAGCCGCGCCTTGTTTTCGGTGCCATCCAGTTCGATCATAGCGGCGTCAACATCGCCCTGATCCTCGGCATCCATGCCCGTGATGGCTTCGGCAATCTCGCCGTTGACAGCCTCGACCGCCTGCAGAACGCCCTTGCCGAGATAAACCGACTTGTCGCCATCCCGCTTCTCGACGGCTTCATAGGCACCGGTCGATGCGCCCGAGGGCACGGCGGCGCGACCGAAGCTGCCATCCTCGAGCAGCACATCCACTTCCACAGTCGGGTTGCCGCGGCTGTCGAGGATCTGGCGGGCGTGAATGTCGAGAATTGCGGTCATGGCGGTGCCTTCCCCTTGCGTCTGGCGAAATCTGGGCGCGGATTAGCGGGCGCACTCCCTCATGGCAATGGCGCGAGGATGGGACAATCCAGTCTCATGTGTCGAAACGCGGGAACATTTGGAGCCGCAGGTCTGTTAAAGAGAGCGAGGCCTGCTATAACTGGCGGGCTTATTCTGTGGGAAAAAGGAACCAGCCATGGCCGAGACAAGCAGCACAGGAACAACCCGCCGCAAGAGCCCATCCAAGGCAGCATCGACGCGCAAGGCCGCATCGGCGGCCACCTCCGCGAAGTCTGCTGCACTGGCCACGGCTGCTGAAGCACGGGGAACGGAAGACGCCGGCGGAACCGACTGGCGTGAACAGGCCGGGGAGTTCGCCGAACAAGCGAAGGCGACGGCGCGTGACGCTGCGACGACGGCCAAGAACACCACTGGCGACGCGTTGCACGGTCTCTCGAAGCTGATCGCTGAAACGGCCGAAACCGTGGATTCCAAGCTTGGCCCGCAATATGGCGATTATGCCCGCAAGGCTGCCCAGACCGTGGCAGGCGCGGCAGACTCGCTGGATGCCAAGGATATCGATCAGCTCACCGAGGAAGCCCGCAATTTCGTCCGCAAGAGCCCGGCTGTCGCGATCGGCGCCGCCGCCGTGGTCGGCTTCGTGCTGATGCGGATGATGCGTGGGTCGTCCAGTGACAGCTCCAATGACAGCTAAGTCAGGAGAGAGTGGCCGGCGCTGATCGATGAGTGATATCCCTCCCAATAATGCCGACAGCGCGGCAACGCCACCGCCGGAAGCCGATCCGGATGCCGACAAGGAATCGATACGCGAGAGTCTTGCGCGGCTGGTGTCATCAGGTCGCGAGCTTGCCGAAGCGGAATTATCCTGGGCCAAGCTGAAAGCTGCTTTGATTGCAGCGGCGGTTCAGCGCGCCGCCATCTTCGGGTCGCTTGCCCTGATCCTGTTGCTGCTGGCTCTCGTCGCGCTGGTGGCGGCAGCCATCATCGCGCTCGCCCCGGCAGTCGGGTGGCTGGGCGCCGCGCTCATCGTCGCCGGCGCGCTCGTGCTTCTGGCAGTCGTGTCAGGACTGATGGCAAAGCGCGCCATTTCCTCCCTCAGCAAGGCGGACAGTCCATGAGCAACAGCCAGACGCGGATGGAGCTGATTGCAGCGCGTCAGCGTGCCGATGGCGCGCGGCAGCGCTTCACCGCGGCGCTACAAATCGCGCGCCAGCGGATCAGCCCGGCAAGTCTCAAGGAAGACGCCGTCGAGATGATCCATCAGAAGACGAACCAGGCGAAGCGGAGCACGCGGAGCATCTTGCGACGCCACCCTGTGCTCGCCACCGTCGCAGCAACCGGGACCGTTGCCCTGCTGTTCTGGAAACCGGTGCGATTCATGTTGCTCTATGGCATGCGCGGTGCTTGGCTCATCTGGTTGAATCGAGCCCTCTGGAGCCTGCGTGATGACAAATAACCCGACGGTGAAGGCAGCAAAAACAGGTCCCCAAAGCCCCTCCCCCAATTCCGGTACGCTTGACCAGATGAAGAAGAAGATGGGCGGCGCGCTCGCCACCGTGCGGGAGCACGGTGAGGACGTGATCTGGGACACACGCGAGAAAGCCTATCGCGCAGCCAATGAGACGAACCGGGTTTTTCAGGAGCATCCGATCGCCGCTGTCGCTGCAGCGGTAGCCGCTGGCGCCGTCGTCGCCATCTTCCTTCCCAAGCTGGCGATCGCAAGCAAGGCAGGTACCGCGGCAGGCAAGGCCGGTCAGATGGCGCAACGCGCCGTGCGCAGTTCCGGCGCCCGGCAAGCTGCGCAGGTCATGTTCGCGGGTCTGGCCAAGGCCGAGAAAACCGCCCTTCAGAATGCCGCGGTTGAAGCAGCAAGGATGCTGGGCGCACGCGTGAAAAGTCGCAAACAGCGCAAGACCGAGCGCGAGAAATAGGGTCACGTACTCCGCAAACAATGCTGCAATTCTTGGCATCGGGCCGCGACGCTGCTAGCAGTCGCAACATGGCAAGGCCCTCTTGCTGATACCGGAACTGGAGCACTTCCTTGAGCCTCATGCACCTTGTGATGGGCGGGCGCGTCAAAGACCCGCGGAAGCTGGAATTTGAAGATCTTGCCTCCATCGACATCGTCGGCGTTTTCCCCAATTACGCCAGTGCGGAAGCGGCTTGGCGCGGTGCAGCGCAGCGGACCGTTGATGATGCAGAAATGCGTTATGTGATTGTTCACTTGCATCGCCTGCTCGATCCGAGCGGAGAGGCTACCGACCCCCACGACCACTGAACCGGTCGCGCTAGCGCACCGGCTCACGTCGCGCAGTTCAGGACGCCTTGAAGCGCCGGGCCAACAGGGGCCGCGCAAGCAGCAGGCCCGCGATGAACCCGCCGATATGGGCACCGATTGCGATGCCGCCGAAGAAGCTGTCGAACCCGCCGGCCAGGCCGATCAGCAATTGCAGGATCGTCCAGGCCGCTCCCAGCCAGAGGATTCGCACGACATGGGCCGGGAAAGGTCCGATCGCCCTTACGCCTCGCTGACTGTAGATGAACGCATAGGTGCCCAGCACGGCAGATATCGCTCCACTCGCACCAATCATCGGCACCAGCCCTTCTCCTTGCGGATAGAAGAAGCTCGTGAGCCACTGCCCAAGCGCAGCGGCATAGGCACCGACCAGAAAAATAATGACCAGACGCCCAGAGCCGAGCAGATGCTCGACGAAACGCCCGCAGAACATGAGCAGCAGGACGTTGAAACCAAGATGCATCCAATTGGCATGGATGAGCGTGGCGCTGAGCGGCGTAATCCAGATAGGCAGCCAGGGAATATCGAACGTCATGCCCTGGGCGGACAGGCTGACCCGCTCGGCAATGAACCCCGCCAGCAACGCCGCGTCACTCGTTTTCCCGAAAAGCTCTACCGGGAGAAACGCAATGACGATCAAGGCCGCGAGGATATTGGTCGCCGGGCCTCTTGGAATCTGAATCGCCATATCAGCAATGCTCCCACGCGAAGGCTGCGCCTGCGGGCTGGTCGTGCAATGACAGGGCAGCCGCCCCAAGCCCTGGCTCTGGGGAGCAAGCAGGGCTGACCCGCGTCAACATGCCGAATTCGATCAGATGAATTCGATTTTCTCGATCTGGTAGAACTTGTCTCCGGAGGGAACCGTCACTTCGACATCCTCGCCGACCTGGCGACCGATCAGCGCGCGGCCAAGGGGGCTGTTGTAGCTGATCATGCCCATCTTCGCGTCGGCTTCCGCCTGACCCACGATCTGATAGCGCACTGGCTTGTCATCCTCGTCCAGCAAGGTGACTGTCGCCCCGAAAATAACCTTGTTGCCTGAGAGCGTCTTGGGATCGATGACCTGCGCGCGGGAGAGCTTGTCTTCCAGATCCGCAATCGTCGCCTCTACCTGGCCCTGACGTTCCTTGGCGGCATGATATTCGGCATTTTCCGAAAGATCGCCATGCGCACGCGCCTCCTCGATCGCATCCACGATACGGGGACGCTCAGCCTTGAGGGCGCGCAGCTGATCAGTCAGCTTGTCATAGCCGACCTGAAGCATCGGCATCTTCTCAACGGTCGCCATCTCGACTCCCTATTTGCAGCGCAACAATGCGCGAACTCCCTAGTCCGCCGGAGGCTCCGGTCGGCCCGCAACTGATTTCTTATGGTCTGGAAGATCAGTCGTGCGACGCTTGATAATAGGATTGGAGCGACTTCACTTCAAGGGGACGTGCGCGCAACGCCTCGATTGCGTCCACCGCGGCCAGGCTTGCGGCTGCCGTGGTGAAGCTCGGCACCTTCCCGCGCAGAGCGCTCGTGCGGATCGCCTTGCTATCCTTGAGCGACTGCCAGCCCTCCGTGGTGTTGAAGATCAGGTCCACCTCGCCATCCGCAATCCTGTCAACGATATGCGGACGTCCTTGCGCGACCTTGTTTACCTTCTCGACGGTAAGTCCCTGTTCACTCAGAAAATCCGCCGTTCCGCCGGTTGCGATGATCCTGAACCCAAGCCCCGCAATCTTGCGCACACCGGGCAGGATGACGGTCTTGTCGCTATCCTTGACAGACACAAACACCGTACCGGTTTTGGGCAGCACCGTGCCGGCACCAATCTGCGCCTTGGCGAAGGCCGTCGCAAAATCGCTATCAATTCCCATCACTTCGCCGGTCGACTTCATTTCCGGCGAGAGCACCGGATCAACGCCGGGGAAGCGATTGAACGGGAAGACCGCCTCTTTGACCGCAATGTGCCGAATGGCGTTCCGGTCGATCTTAGGAAGATCGGCCAGCATCTCGCCAGCCATCACCCGCGCCGCAATCTTGGCAATGGGCGTGCCAATCGCCTTGGCGACAAATGGCACCGTACGCGAGGCACGTGGATTGACCTCGATGAGATAGACCAGCCCGTCCTTGACCGCGAACTGGATGTTCATGAGGCCGCGAACCGAAAGCGCACGGGCCAGCACGTCCGTCTGCCGCTCGATCTCGGCAATGATATATTCCGGCAGGCTGTAAGGCGGCAGCGAGCAGGCGCTGTCACCGGAATGGACGCCCGCTTCCTCGATGTGCTGGAGAACACCGGCGACGACGACATCCTTGCCGTCGCACAGGGCATCCACGTCCACCTCAACGGCATCGCGCAGATACTGGTCAATCAGCACCGGCGAGTCGCCCGAGACCTTCACGGCGGTGGCGATATATTCCTCAAGCTGCGCCTGCCCGTCCACAATCTCCATGGCGCGCCCACCCAGCACGTAGCTTGGGCGCATCAGCACGGGATAGCCAATACGATTGGCCACCGCGATCGCTTCTTCCCTGCTGCGCGCAATGCCATTGGCGGGCTGGAGCAAATCCAGCTTTTCGATCAGCCCGGCGAACCGCTCACGATCTTCGGCGAGGTCGATGGCGTCGGGCGAGGTGCCGAGGATCGGAATGCCCGCTTCTTCGAGCGCCTGGGCCAGCTTGAGCGGAGTCTGACCGCCAAACTGCACGATCACGCCGACGAGTTCGCCCTTCGACTGCTCGACGTGGAGGATCTCCAGCACGTCCTCGGCGGTCAGCGGCTCGAAATAGAGGCGGTCCGACGTGTCATAGTCCGTGCTCACCGTCTCCGGATTGCAGTTGATCATGATCGTCTCGTAGCCCGCATCTTCGAGCGCGAAGCAGGCGTGGCAGCAGCAATAATCGAACTCGATGCCCTGCCCGATCCGGTTGGGGCCACCGCCCAGGATCACGACCTTGCGGCGGTCGCTCGGCTGGCTTTCGTCCTCCGGTTCGCCGAAGGTCGGCGCTTCGTAAGTGGAGTACATATAAGGCGTTTTTGCCTCGAACTCCGCTGCGCAGGTGTCGATCCGCTTGAACACAGGCCGCACGCCAAGCTTATGGCGTGCCGCGCGCACCTCTTCCTCGGTGACACCGCCGGTCATTGCCTTCACCGCCTCATGGATCAGGCCCGATCCGCGCGCGATGCCACCCTCGTTTCCTGCCAGATTGGCGGATTTGAGCGCCAGCCAAGCCAGCCGCTTGTCGGAAAAGCCCATGGACTTGAGCTTGCGCATCGCATCCGCATCGCGCGGCAGACCGTTTTCCAGCACGCCCTTTTCGGCTTCGACGATCTCTTCGAGACGCTGGAGGAACCAGGGGTCGAACTTGGCAACCGCGTGGATTTCCTCGACGCTCAGTCCCTCACGCAGCGCCTGCGCGGCGATCAGCAAGCGGTCGGGCGTGGGTTGGCCCAGCGCGGCGATGATATCTTCCTTCGGCGCGCCGACCAGATGCTCGACATGATCAAAGCCGGACAGCCCCGTCTCCAGGCCGCGAAGCGCTTTCTGCATGGATTCGTGGATGTTGCGGCCAATCGCCATCACTTCGCCCACGGACTTCATCGCCGTGCCCAGCAGCGGCTCGGCGCCCTTGAACTTCTCGAAGGCAAAGCGCGGGATCTTCGTGACGATATAGTCGATCGTCGGCTCGAAGCTCGCCGGCGTCACGCCAGTGATATCGTTGGTGATCTCGTCCAGCGTGTAACCTACCGCCAGCTTGGCCGCGACCTTGGCGATGGGGAAGCCCGTCGCTTTCGAGGCCAGCGCCGAGGAGCGCGAGACGCGCGGGTTCATCTCGATGACGATCAGGCGGCCGTCCTTGGGATTGACTGCGAACTGAACGTTCGAACCACCTGTTTCCACGCCAATTTCGCGCAGCACCGCAATGCTGGCGTTGCGCATGATCTGATATTCCTTGTCGGTCAGCGTCAGCGCAGGCGCAACGGTGATGGAATCGCCCGTGTGGACGCCCATCGGATCGACATTCTCGATCGAGCAGATGATGATGCAATTGTCCGCGCGGTCGCGGACGACTTCCATCTCATATTCCTTCCAGCCAAGCAGCGATTCCTCGATGAGGACTTCGGTGGTCGGCGAGGCATCGAGACCCGAGGTCACGATGCGCACGAACTCTTCCTTGTTATAGGCGACGCCGCCACCGGTGCCGCCCATGGTGAAGCTCGGGCGGATGATCGCCGGCAGACCAATGAATTCCAGCGCGGCCATCGCCTCGTCCATGCTGTGCGCAATGCGAGAGCGGGCACTCTCGAGGCCGATCTTGTCCATGGCGTCACGGAACTTCAGGCGGTCCTCCGCCTTGTCGATCGCCTCGGCATCCGCGCCGATCATCTGGACGCCATATTTCTCCAGCGTACCGTCGTTGAACAGCGCCAGCGCCGTGTTGAGCGCCGTCTGCCCACCCATCGTCGGCAGGATCGCGTCCGGGCGCTCCTTCTCGATGATCTTGGCGACAATCTCCGGCGTGATCGGCTCGACATAGGTTGCGTCCGCCATTTCCGGGTCGGTCATGATGGTCGCAGGGTTCGAGTTCACCAGAATGATCCGGTAGCCCTCTTCCTTCAGTGCCTTGCAGGCCTGCGTGCCCGAATAATCGAACTCGCACGCCTGGCCGATGATGATCGGGCCAGCGCCGACGATGAGGATCGAGGAGATGTCTGTTCTTTTGGGCATCAGTTCTTCTTAGCCTTGGACGTGGCTTCATTTCCGGTGAAGCCAAGGTGCAATTCGGGGCGTTCTTTGATTTTCGTCAGGACGCACTGGAAAGCGCTGTTTTCGCTGACGGTCGGCAATTGGCCCGTGGTGAGCATCACGAGCTCGACCTGATTTTTGTCATGCGCAATCAGGCGCACGACGGGTTCCGCCCTGCATCGCGCCACGACGTAATCGAGCTGACGCTGGAGCTGAGGCAGATCGGTTGGCAACGCCGCAGCAAACAAGATGGCGATGCCGATCAATGCACTGCCCCCGTCTGCGCTTCGCAACCCCAGCCGTCATATTCGACATCGAACATCATTTCGATCTGGATGCATTTGCGGGTGATCGCGCGGATCGAGTCCTCGTCCACGGCGGATTCGCATTCGAGGAACAGATAATGCTCGCCATCCTCGCCGACTTCGCGGTCCAGTTCGACGAAACCGAATTGACTGGCGACATTCAGCACCCGCTCGAAATTTTCTTCGGTTCCGCGAAAACTCACATCGACCGGGCGCGGTTGCTTCGCCCTGTCACCATTGGCGGCAAGCTGGACGAGAACATCCTTGTCGGCGTCCCATTCTGCTTCCAGCCGGGCGGGGTCGACCTGAGGGAACTTGAGGCTCACTTGCTCAATCCCTCAACAAACCGCTGGAACAGGTAGAAGCTGTCCTGCGGCCCCGGCGAGGCCTCGGGGTGATATTGCACGGCGAAGGCCAGCTTGTCGGTGAAGGCGATGCCGCAGTTGGAGCCATCGAACAGGCTCACATGCGTCTCGACGACATTGGCGGGCAGCGTCGCCGTATCGACTGCAAAGCCATGGTTCATGGACGTGATTTCCACCACCCCGTCTTCAAGCCGTTTGACCGGATGATTGGCGCCGCGATGCCCCTGATGCATCTTTGCGGTCTTCGCGCCCGCCGCGAGCGCGAGTAGCTGATGACCAAGGCAGATGCCGAAGATCGGCATATTCTCATCGAGCAGCTTGCGGATGACGGGCACGGCATAATCCGCCGTCGCAGCCGGATCGCCCGGACCGTTGGAAAGGAACACGCCGGCAGGGCTGAGCGCCTTCACCTGCTCGTAGGTCGCCGTTGCTGGCAGCACCGTCACTTTGGCGCCGGCCTTCACCAGATTGCGGAAGATATTATCCTTGGCGCCATAATCGATCGCGACGACATGGGGCCGCTCGCCCGCTTCCATCGCCTCGTAGCCAAAGCCGAGCCGCCAGGCACCACCGGTCCAGTCGCGCTGCTCGCCGGTTACTTCGATGGCGAGATCCATGCCTTCCAGCCCCGGCCAGGCCTTTGCCTTCTCGTGCAGCGCAGCCAGATCGAACTTGCCTTCCGGATCATGCGCGATCGCGACATTGGGCGCGCCCTTCTCGCGGATCATGCGGGTCACGGCGCGGGTATCCACACCGGCAAGACCGATACGCCCATTCGCCTTGAGCCACGCATCGAATGGCTCGACATTGCGGAAGTTGGACGGCGCCGTCACATCCTCGCGCACCACACAGCCCAGTGCCCAAGGCGTCTTGCATTCCACGTCTTCGGCATTGGTGCCGACATTGCCGATGTGCGGGAAGGTGAAGGTAATGATCTGCCCGGCAAAGCTCGGGTCGGTCATGATCTCCTGATAGCCGGTCATCGCGGTGTGGAAGCACAATTCGCCCACCGCATCGCCCTGCGCGCCGAAGCCGCGGCCGAAGATGACGGTGCCATCGGCTAGAACCAATACCCCCGTCGCTCCTTTGGGCACGGTCGGGTATCTGGCGTTCGCCATGGCTGTCTGGTCCTTCGCTTTTTGCTTTCTGGCAGGCGCCCCAAGCGCCCGGTTAAACGGCCGGCTCACTATGGGTTCGCACCTGCACGGTCAATCTATTAAAAAAATCGGATGGCGCCTATATCTGTTCCTTTCCAGCAAGGTGACTCGGAGACAACGTGATGATTCGCGACGGCATCAAGGCTGCCCAGATCGAGGCGATGAAGGCCGGCGACAAGGGCCGACTGGCAGCTGTACGCCTGATCCTCGCCAAGTTGAAGGACCGCGACATCGAATTGCGCACCGCCACCAGCGTGCCGGATGATGACACAATTGTGGTCGACGTGCTCCAGAAGATGGTCAAGCAGCGCCGCGAATCGATCGCCATATTCGAGACTGGCGGCCGCGCCGAACTCGCCGCGCAGGAGCAGGCCGAGCTGGAGGTGATCGAAAGCTTCCTGCCCAAGCAGATGAGCGAGGACGAAACTCGCGCCGCCATCGAGTCGATCAAGGCCGAGGTGGGCGCCTCCTCCGTCAAGGACATGGGCAAGGTGATTGCCCTGCTCAAGGAGCGCCATGGCACCGTGCTGGACATGAGCAAGGCGAGCGGACTGGTGAAAGCGGCGCTGGGGTGATTGCGGGGATGGAGGCTGGCGGCGCTTCCTCATTCTCCCCTCCCGCATGCGGGAGGGGTCGGGGGAGGGCATGACCTGGCCCAACCGCGCCAACACCCATCGCGCGCGCGAACTTCGCAATAGTGCGACAGACGCCGAGCGCAGGCTCTGGACTACCCTCAGTAATCGCAAGGTGGCCGGCATCCGGTTCAACCGGCAGGTCTGCATAGGCCCTTATGTCTGCGATTTCGTCGCACGCACGCCGAGGCTGATCGTCGAAGTCGATGGCGGCCAACACGACGAAGACCACGAGCGGGACGAAGCGCGATCCGCCTGGCTTGAAGCGCAAGGCTATCACGTGCTGCGCTTCTGGAATCATGATGTGCTGGGCAATGTCGAAGGGGTAGCGCAAGAGATCGAGAGGGCGCTTGCCGCCCTCCCCCGACCCCTCCCGCAAGCGGGAGGGGAGCTATCCGTTTCCGAGGGGCAAATGAAATGAGCCTCACCCCGCAATGGCTGGACGAGCTGCGCGCCCGCACCACCCTCTCCACCCTGATCGGCAAGACCATCAAGGTCCAGAAGGCCGGGCGCGAGTACAAGGCCTGCTGCCCGTTCCACAATGAGAAGACGCCCAGCTTTACGATCAACGACGAGAAGGGCTTCTATCACTGCTTCGGCTGCGGCGCTCACGGCGACGCCATCCGTTGGATGACCGACCAGCGCGGCCTCCCCTTCCTGGACGCTGTGAAGGAACTTGCTGTCGCCGCCGGTATGGAACTCCCCGCGCCCCATCCCCGCGCAGCGAAGCGAGCCGAGCAGGCAAAATCGCTTCATGACGTCACCGCCGCCGCGCAGAACTGGTTCGAGGACCAGCTCGGTAGTCTCGATGGCGCCGAAGCCCGCGCCTATCTCCAGAAACGCGGCCTGACCGACGCTACGCGTCGCGCTTTTAGCCTTGGTTTCGCGCCGGATAGTCGCGGCAAGCTCAAGACCGCCTTGCGCGATTTCCCCGAGGAGATGCTGGTCGAGGCCGGCATGCTCATCAAGCCCGAGGACGAGAAGCGCGAGAGCTATGATCGCTTCCGTGGTCGTCTGATGATCCCCATCCGAGATCAGCGCGGGCGGGTGATTGCCTTTGGGGGCCGCATCCTGGGGCAAGGTGAGCCCAAATATCTCAACTCCCCCGAGACGCCGTTGTTCGACAAGGGGCGCACGCTCTACAATCTCGACAAGGCCGCGCCCGCCGCCCGCAAATCGGGCCGGATCATCGTGGTTGAAGGCTATATGGACGTGATCGCCATTGCCCAGGCCGGCATTGCGGAAGCGGTCGCGCCGCTCGGCACCGCCCTCACCGAGCCGCAGATCGAGAAGCTGTGGAGCATGGTCGAGACGCCGATCCTGTGCTTCGATGGCGACAGCGCCGGCCAGCGTGCCGCGATCCGCGCAGCCCATCGCGCCCTGCCGCTGCTCCGTCCGGGCCACAGCCTTGCCTTCGCGATCCTGCCGGCAGGGCAGGATCCCGACGATCTGCTCCGCGCCGAGGGCCTCAAGGCGTTCGAGGCGATCCTCTCAGCAGCAATCCCGCTGGCCGACCTCATCTGGCGCAGCGAGCATGATGCTGTCCCCCTCGCTACGCCTGAAGAGCGCGCCGGCCTCAAGCAGCGCCTCGGCGCCCTCACCGCCACAATTGCCGATGGCGACATTCGGGCGCTTTATGGCCGCCTGTTCAAGGAGCGTTACGACGCACTGTTCTTCGCGCCCAGAAGCACGCCGCCCCGCTTCAGCGGCAAGCCGAATTTGCGCGGGGGCACCATGAAGGGCGGACGCTGGATCGCGCCGCCACCGCCTGCGACGCAGGATGCCATGGCCATCCGCGAAACCGGGGCGGATCAACTGTTGCTCCGGGCCGTTCTTGCCGGACTTCTGCGCTTTCCCGGCGAGATCGTCACGCACCGCGAGGCACTTTCCAGCCTCGTCCCCAGCGATTCGGGGCTGGCGAATTTGCTCGATGCGCTGCTCGAAGCGGCAGATCGCCAAGAAACTGTTGAAACCGAGGCGCTCCTTACCATATTGGGCAGCACTGAGCTGTATAATATGGCGAAGGGGTTGCTCCGCGCCGATGCGCTGCATTTCACCTTCACCCAGGCCGAAGCCGAAGGATGGCGCGCACAGCGTGATCTGGCCGAAGCGATCGGGGTGCTGGTGGCTATGCCGCGGATCGAGGCGGAACTGGTGGCGGCGACGCGGGCGATGGCAGAGAATCTGGACGAGGCGAGTTTCGCCCGCCAGCAGTCCTTGCGCAAGCTCAAGGAAGATCTGGCAGCGAGAGCTGCCGAACTGGCCCAACCCCCGGAAGAATGAACAAACAGGCCCGCGCGGTTGCGCGATTGGCCCGGAGCAAGGCAACGCATGGCGACGAAGATCAATGGAAGCGCTGGGAACGCAGATAGCGGCGACGAGGGCGGCGATGCTCCCCTGCTCGATCTCAACGAAGCATCCATCAAGAAGCTGATCGCACGTGCCAAGAAGCGCGGCTACATCACCTATGACGAGCTGAACAGCGCGCTTCCTCAGGGTGAGATGTCCTCCGACCAGATCGAGGATATCACCTCAGCCCTGAGCGACATGGGCATCAACATCGTCGAGAATGAAGAGCAGGGCGACGACGGCGAAGAGCAGCCCGAGGCTGAAGTCGAGTCGATCGACAGCAATTCGGACGAAGAAGAAGGCTCGGGCAACGTCGCTGAGAAGAAGCAGACGACCACCGACCGTACCGACGACCCGGTGCGCATGTATCTGCGCGAGATGGGCGCGGTGGAACTGCTCAGCCGCGAAGGCGAGATCGCGATCGCGAAGCGCATCGAGGCTGGCCGCGACACGATGATTCTCGGGCTGTGCGAAAGCCCGACGACCTTCAACGCGATCATCGGCTGGTCGACCGCCCTCAACAATGGCGAGATGCAGCTGCGCGAGATTCTCGATCTCGACGCCATGCTCTCCAAGGACCCCGCGCCCGAGAGCCTCTCCGAAGACGGCGAGGATGACGACGGCGAGATTTCCGAGAAGACCGCCGGCCCCTCGTTCAAGGACGAGGACGAGGTGAAGGACGAACCCGAAGCCGACGGGGACGATGAGGACTCTATGGTCGAGCGCCGCACGGCCCGTCAGGACGACGACGACGAGGAAGACAACACCCTCTCCCTCGCGGCCATGGAAGAGCTGCTCAAGCCAGCCGCGCTGGAGAAGTTCGCCAACATCACGCAGCTTTATGCCAAGTTCGGCAAGATCCAGCAGGCGCGCCTTGTCGCGCTCGGCAATGGCCTTGAGTTCCCAGCCAGGGATGAAACGAACTATCACAAGCTGCGCGAGGAGCTGACGGCGGAAGTCGAGAGCGTCCAGTTCCACCAGCAGAAGATCGAATATCTCGTCGATCAGCTCTATGCATTCAATCGACGTCTGACGACGCTCGGTGGCCAGATGCTGCGTCTGGCCGAGCGTCACAAGGTGCCCCGCAAGGATTTCCTCGACCAGTATGTCGGTCAGGAGCTGGACGATGGCTGGCTGGAGAAAGTCAGCAAGATCGACAAGAAGTGGGCGGCCTTCGCGACGAACGAAGGCGATGCCGTCGAGCGCATCCGCGCCGAAGTGTCGGAAATCGCGCAGTCCACCGGCACGTCACTGCCCGAGTTCCGCCGCATCGTGAATATGGTGCAGAAGGGCGAACGCGAGGCACGCATCGCCAAAAAGGAAATGGTCGAGGCCAATCTGCGCCTCGTCATTTCCATCGCCAAGAAATACACGAACCGTGGTCTGCAGTTCCTGGATCTCATTCAGGAAGGCAATATCGGTCTGATGAAGGCCGTCGATAAGTTCGAGTATCGTCGCGGCTACAAGTTCAGCACCTACGCGACCTGGTGGATTCGTCAGGCGATCACGCGCTCAATCGCGGATCAGGCCCGCACGATCCGTATCCCGGTCCACATGATCGAGACGATCAACAAGCTGGTGCGCACCAGCCGTCAGTTCCTGCACGAGCAGGGCCGCGAGCCCACGCCCGAGGAAATGGCCGAGCGCCTCTCCATGCCGCTCGAGAAGGTCCGCAAGGTGATGAAGATCGCCAAGGAGCCGATCTCCCTCGAAACGCCGATTGGCGACGAGGAGGACTCGCACCTCGGCGACTTTATCGAAGACAAGAACGCGATCATTCCGGTGGACGCCGCCATTCAGGCAAACCTCAAGGAGACGGTCACCCGCGTCCTTGCCAGCCTCACCCCGCGCGAGGAACGCGTGCTGCGCATGCGCTTTGGCATCGGCATGAATACCGATCATACGCTGGAGGAAGTCGGCCAGCAGTTCAGCGTGACCCGCGAACGCATCCGCCAGATCGAGGCCAAGGCCTTGCGCAAGCTCAAGCACCCCAGCCGCAGCCGCAAGATGCGCTCGTTCCTGGATCAGTAACGGCATTGCAACCTTGGGTCGGCATCGGCCATCCTCTTTCAACCCGAATGGAGAATGGACGCGATGCCGACAGAAGCTGGCCAATCGCTGCTGAACACTTTCGACCGTGTCCGCATTATCAACCTGAAGCATCGTAGCGACCGACGCCGCGAGATCGAAAGCGAACTGACGCGCTTCGGCCTCGCCGTCGATGGAGAAGCCATTGCGTTCCACGAGGCGTGCCGCCCCGAATCTGCGGGGAGCTTTCCTTCAGTTGGAGCGCGCGGCTGCTTCCTCAGCCACCTTGGCGTGCTTGAAGAAGCACTAGCAGCCGGCACACAACATCTGCTCATTCTGGAAGACGATCTCGATTTCTCGACAGATGCCGAGGTCAGACTTCCGCTCACGCTGGCGCGGCTATCCCAAACAAACTGGGCCATATTCTATGGCGGTCACGAGCAGTATCCCGGCCCGCTCGATGGAGAATTGCTGGTCAAGGCCGACCGGAACGGGCGTATTCGGACCACACATTTTATCGCTCTGACACGACCCGCAATCGAAGCTACAGTTCCGTACTTGCGCCGAATGCTGTCCCGTGAGCCGGGCGATCCCGCAGGAGGCCCGATGCATGTCGATGGCGCTTACTCCTGGTTTCGGGAGAGCCGTCCCGACCTGGAAACCTGGCTTGCCGTTCCGGTACTGGGCGACCAGCGCCCCTCCAGAACCGATATCGCGCAACCCGGCCTGCTTGACCGGCTTCCGCTATTAAGCGCTCTGGTGAGCCAAATCAGGCGTGCGAAACGCAGCTGGAGCCGGTCCGTTCGATAAGCCCGACACCTGCGCCGGAATGGGACATCGCGCCCTGCCACCCAAGCACCTTTTCAACATCTTGTTAACCCGCCGCGCATAGACGGGTGCAGGGGGCAGTTGTCGGCCGAAGGGTGCGACAGAATGAGGCTTGATATGGACCTGCGCCCGCTCAAATCGATCGAAACCGGCATTGCCACTGCTGTGCTGGCGCTCGTGGATCGCGAGGGCTCCGCCACACATCCTTATTGCGCTCCGGTGCTAAACGGCGACCGCCGGTCCTTCGCGCACAATCTCACCGATTTCGCAGACTTCATTCATCTGCTCGTCGGCCTGCATGGCCAAGTGCCGGGCCTCATCGATCATGCCGCAGCGCATACTGCAGAGCCTGCCGCACGGGATTGGCTTCTCCACGCGATCAATGCCTTCACCGAGGAGCGCGACTACATGCATCGCTTGTGCGTGGCAGCCGGGCCTGTGCCCAGCACGCCCGGCCAGAGCGAAGCCAGCACGATCATTGCCCAGCAGAGCCACGCCATCGAGATGCTTGCCCAGTCCGAGCGGCGGGGCTGTGCGCTCGGAACCGCAGTAACGCTCGTGTTGGAGTGGCAGGTCATCCGCCAGATTCTGGATGTCGGCGCCCTCCGCCTCGGCATCGAGCCTGTCGACTGCACGCTCCCGGGCCGAGCCGACGCCGTGGCGCTGCTTGATGGGCTGCCACAACCGGAACGCCTCTCACGCGCCATCCAGTTCGGCGCGGACCAGCTCCTCGTCCAGCATCGCGGCATGTGGACGCTCTTGAAGACCCGAGCAGCCGCGCGCCAATCCGCTCACTAATCCGCAGCATTCGTCGGCCTCAGCCTCGCTCGTCGGCGCCTCGGCTCATCACCGACCCCATGCTGGCGACCACCACCATCGCGATGCCCGCCAGCTGCAATAGGCTGAGCCGTTCACCCAGCATGAGCAGCCCGGCCAGAACAGCAAAAGCCGGCTCAAGGCTGGTGAGCACCGCAAAGCTGCGCGCCGGCAATCGAGGGAGCGCATAAAGCTCGAACGAAAAGGGAATAGCGGCTGAAAGGATCGCCACCAGTAGTGCCAGCGGAAGCAGCGCGAGCGCAAACAGGCCCGGTCCATTCTGAACCACACCCACCGGCACCACCAGCAAAGCCGCGACGCAGAGAGACAGCGCCGCGCCGCCCGTGCCGAACGCGCCCGCGACCCGCCGGCCAAACAGAATATAGCCCGCCCAGGAGAGAGCGGCGATCAAGGCGAACACGATACCGATGGGCGCGACGACGGCACCCCCGCTCCCCGCACCCACAAGACACCAAATGCCCAGTCCGGCCAGCACGACCCACAGCAGATGGATTCGTCGGCTGGCCATCATCGCTGCCAGCGACAACGGACCCAGTGCCTGAATGGAAATCGCCATCCCCAGCGGCAAATGTTCGATCGCGAGGTAGAAGAACAGGATTGCCCCCGCAACGCAGGTGCCGAGCCCGATCAATGCCAGCCAGGGCGGTTGCACCGGCCAATGTCGCCAGGGTCGCACCAGCGCGAGCAGGATCAACGCGGCGAACAAGATCCGCAGCGCCGATGCGCCGATCGGCCCGACCGCAGGATACAGCCCCTTGGCAAAGGCCGCGCCAAACTGAAAGCAGGCGGTCGAGCCGATTACCGCCAGCACGGGCAGCAGCGCCAGCCCGCGCCCATGATCAAGGGGAGCGGTCACCGCCGTCTCGTTCAATACAGCAGATGCGCGGACCGCTCTTCGGCCCAGGCTGCCTCGTCGGGCCGCGCAAGTGCATCGAGATCAGCGGGCGTGGCAGCCGGATCATCGACCCATTCCCGCAGCAACGGTGAGCCATTGATCACATCGATCGGCAGCTTGCCGAGCTCATACTCATAGGGAAAATCGCGCCAGAGCGGATAATCCGGCGCCAGTGCCCGGATCGCCTTGAACGCCAGCGCCTGTATCCGCCAGGGACGGAAGGCCGCATGATCATAATGCGGCCCCTCGGCGTGAATGTGGACGCCCGAACACAGCGTGCCGACATGCTTGTGGAACGTGGGCTCGAACCAGCAGTCCCGCAGAATGCAGCCCGTCAGCCAATGCGGCGCCAGCGCCTGCATCTTGCCGATCACCGCGCGCGCATCGATGTCTGGCGCGCCGAAAAGTTCGAGCGGGCGCGTCGTCCCCCGCCCTTCCGAGAGCGTCGCCCCTTCCAGCATCACCGTGCCGGCATAGCAGCGCGCCATGTTGGGATTTGGCGCATTGGGGCTGGGGTTGATCCAGATGCGTTCATTCGGCCAGCCAAAGCCGGGCGCAGCCTCCGGCGCATAGCCTGCCATGCCAATCACCCGATAATCCACGTCCAGTCCGAAATGCGCGATGAACCATTGCCCCAGCTCGCCCATGGTGAGTCCGTGGCGCATGGGCATCGGCCCGGCACCAACGAAGCTTTCCCAACCCGACCTCAGCGTCAGGCCCTCAATGGGCCGCCCGGCAGGATTGGGGCGATCCAGCACCCAGACGCTTTTGCCTGCCGTCTCGGCAGCTTCCAGCAGATAAAGCAGCGTCGTCACGAAGGTGTAGATGCGGCAGCCCAGATCCTGCAGATCGACCAGGAACACGTCTGCCGAATCCATCATCTGCGCCGTTGGTCGCCGCACTTCACCATAAAGGCTGAACACCGGGATACCGTGCGCCGGATCGATGAAATCCGGCGACTCCATCATATTGTCCTGCTTGTCCCCACGCAGGCCATGTTGCGGCCCCATGGCAGCAGTCAGGCGAACGTCGCCGCAGGCCGCCAGCGCATCGAGCGCATGAGTGAGGTCTGCTGTCACCGAAGCCGGATGCGCGAGCAGGCAGACGCGCTTGCCGTCAAGCGGCGCACGCAGGGCGGGATCGGCAATCAGGCGATCGAGACCGGTCGAAAAACTCATGCCCGGTCCACTGGCGGAAGGTTGAGCGCGAAGCAATCCCGGTGGTGAAAGTCAGGCCGACCCGGCGGGTGCGCCAGTGCCCAATAGCTGATCGTGCCGTCCCTGTCCTCGATCACCGCGCTGATACCCAGCGACCCCGAGCGATCCCACGGCAAGGCATCCTCGGCCAGCAGCACCGAAGCCGTCATGCGTTCGCGGCCCGAGGCGAGCGCGATATTTGGCGCCGGAATCTCGATCGCCCGCATGCCGGTGCGATAATGGTCGAAATGATAGGCCGCAAACGCCCCGGACGGCGAGAAGTTGAACTCCGCATAAGCGTCCTCATCCTGCGCGATGAACAGCTCGAAGCAGGTCGTGCGCCACAGCTCATCGGTATGCGCCGCTGGTGCGGATTTGGGGAAACGTATGTCATCGATCCGCCCCATGCCGACAAAGCCGATTTCCCAGCCATGATCATCCGTCAGGCTGATCTGCGCGCCCAGCGCTGCCAAAGCGTCGCAGGGCGTGTCGGGATGACAGACAAGGGCAGCGCGGGCCAAAATACTACTCATCCTTCCCATCCCATGCTAAGCGCCCCCGCGTTTCAACCAACCTGCGCTTCCCAAAGGGCCATCATGGCAAGCTACAAGTCCGACCTGCTGAACCTGCTCGAAGAGCGGGGCTATATCCACCAGATTACCGACGCAAGCGCGCTCGATGCGCTCGCTTCGACGCAGGTCGTGCCCGGCTATATCGGCTTTGATCCCACCGCACCCTCGCTGCATGTCGGCTCCATGGTGCAGATCATGCTCCTGCGCCGCCTGCAGCAGACCGGTCACAAGCCGATCGTGCTGATGGGTGGCGGCACCGGCAAGGTCGGCGACCCGAGCTTCAAGGATGAAGCCCGCAAGCTGATGACCGTCGAGACGATCAACAGCAACATCGCGTCGATCAAGACGGTCTTCGAGAATTTCCTGACCTTCGGCGACGGACCCACCGACGCGATCATGCTCGACAATGCCGAGTGGCTCGATGCGCTCGAATATCTGCCGTTCCTGCGCGATTATGGTCAGCATTTCTCGGTCAACCGGATGCTCAGCTTTGATTCGGTCAAGCTGCGGCTGGATCGCGAACAGTCGCTGAGCTTCCTCGAATTCAACTACATGATCCTCCAGGCCTATGATTTCCTTGAGCTGTCCCGCCGCGCGGCCTGCCGGCTGCAAATGGGCGGCTCGGATCAGTGGGGCAATATCGTCAACGGCATCGAACTGTCGCGCCGGGTCGACGGCACCGAGGTCTACGGCGTCACGACACCGCTCATCACCACCGCCGACGGCGGCAAGATGGGCAAGACAATGGCGGGCGCTGTCTGGCTGAACGAAGCCATGCTGCCGCATTTCGATTACTGGCAGTTCTGGCGCAACACGGACGATCGCGATGTCGGTCGCTTCCTGCGCCTGTTCACGGACCTGCCCCTGGATGAGATCGCGCGTCTGGAAGCATTGCAAGGCGCCGAGATCAACGAGGCCAAGAAGATCCTCGCCAATGAGGCAACGGCGCTGTGCCGTGGCCGCGCCGCTGCCGAATCTGCAGCCGAAACTGCCCGCCTCACCTTCGAGCAGGGCGCTGCCGCGGAAGCGGACTTGCCCACCGTCCATGTCGCAGAAGGCAGCATCGGGCTGGTCGCCGCCCTCACCCAGGCCGGCCTCGCCGCATCCAATGGCGAGGCCCGGCGCAAAATTGCCGAGGGTGCAGTGCGCGTGGACGATGAACCCGTGCGCGACGAAAAGCACCAGATCGGGATCGGCGAGACACCGGTAAAGCTCAGCCTGGGCAAGAAGCGCCACGCCCTGCTCAGCCGCTGAGCGCGTTGCGTCCGGGCTAGGTCGTCGCTTGGCCCGGGATTCGCGAACATTTATCGAATTCTAACCAATAGCTGGCAGGGTCGTTCTCCGACTGGGAGTCCGACTCATGCCGCTTGCCTTCTCAATGGATGATTCGCGCCGCTACGAACGCGACGCTGTCGAATGCCCGGCGCAGATCTGGGGCGGCACCCTGCCCCCCTCGCCGGCGGTCCTGATAAACATGTCACCTAGCGGCTGCATGATCCGCTGCGATCAGATGGTCTCGATAGGCGAAAGCCTCACCATCGACGTCGCGCAGATCGGCACCTTGCGCGGAAGAGCCATCTGGGCCGCTGGCGCGCGCCTCGGCGTGGAGTTCGAGATGGCCATTCCCGAGAAAGAGTATGAAGTCATGCTCGCCAAGCTCAAGGGACCGGGCGATTTCGGTCGCTGACCAGCGCAGCCGGTTTCAGGGTCGCGCCGATGGGTGACGAAGCCTGGAGCAAGATTGCCCGCACGAGCCTTGGCCAAGCCCAGCGCCGTGTCGTCTCGCGTGACAGCCTCTCTTATCAAACCAGCATTGAGCGCCCGCGCGGCACCCAGCCAATCGAGGTCGAGATCGTCGATCTGTCGATCTGGGGATTTCAGGCGCGCTGCGGCTTCGCCCGCTTCGATCGTGGCGAGCCGGTCCGGCTCAATCTACCCCTGATTGGCTTGCAGGATGCGCAAGTCCGCTGGAGCCTGCGCGGATGCTTCGGCGCGCAGTTCCATCAGCCTGTCGATGCGCGCGCTTATCTGGACGTTCTGGCCGTTGTTGCGCCTTCCCGTCCGGGCCGCTGAACGTCAGCCACTCGCCAGCAGGCTGATCGCCCCGTCCCGCTCGAACAGGTAGAGACACAGCCGCGCCGCCTGTCCGCGCGGCGATGCCAGCCCGCCATCGCGATCCATCAGCAGCCGCGCATCGTCATGCGCCGCATCGAGCAGCGACTGGATCTGCTCGGGACTTGCCAACCGGAAACGCTGCTCGCCCGATTGCCGCGTACCCAGAATTTCCCCCGCCCCGCGCAGTCGCAAATCCTCCTCGGCAATGCGGAAGCCGTCGTTGGTCTCGCGCATCAGCGCAAGCCGCGCCCGCGCCGTCTCGGAAAGATTGCTGCCATGGATCAACATGCAGAAACTGCGCTGATCGCCGCGCCCAACCCGCCCGCGCAGCTGGTGGAGTTGCGCCAGCCCGAAGCGCTCGGCGGCCTCCACGATCATCAAAGTCGCATTGGGCACGTCAACGCCGACCTCGATCACGGTCGTTGCAACCAGCAGCTTAAGCCGCCCCCGCGCGAAGGACTCCATCACGGCGTCCTTCTCCGGCCCCGCCATTCGGCCATGCACGACGCCCACCACATCCTCGCCGAAGCGGGCCTTGAGGATCACTGCACGCGCTTCGGCAGCGGCCTCGTCGCCATCCTCGCTCTGCTCGACCAGCGGGCAGACCCAATAAGCCTGCCGCCCCGCCGCGACATGCCGCCCCAGCGCCTCGATGATCTCCTCAAGGCGATCGTCGCCGATCACCCGCGTGTCGATGTTCTGCCGGCCCGGCGGCATCTCATCCAGCCGCGAGACATCCATGTCGCCATATTGCGCCAGACAGAGCGTGCGCGGGATGGGCGTGGCGGTCATCACCAGCAGATGCGGCGTCTTCTCGGCCTTGGCCGTCAGCATCAGCCGCTGCGAGACGCCAAAGCGGTGCTGCTCGTCGATGACGGCGAGGCCCAGATTACGATAGCTCACCGCATCCTGGAAAATCGCGTGGGTGCCGACGAGTATATGGATGCTGCCATCCGCCAGCCCCATCAGCGTCGATTCCCGCGCCTTCCCCTTATCCCGTCCGGTCAGGATCGCGACATTCACCGGCAGCCCACCCAGCATCGATTGCAAGCTCGCATAATGCTGCCGCGCGAGAATTTCCGTCGGCGCCAGAAACGTCGCCTGCGCGCCGGCTTCCACCGCATTGAGCAGCGCCATCAACGCCACCAGCGTCTTGCCCGATCCGACATCGCCCTGCAGCAGCCGCAGCATCGGCACGCCCTGCGCCATGTCGCCCTCGATCTCGGCAAAGGCGCGCTGCTGGGCGCCGGTCGGCGCGAAAGGCAGCTTCAGCGCATCGCGCAGACGCCGATCGCCTGCCAATGCCATGCCGCGCCGCCGCCTTGTGGACGTGCGCAGCACCATCAGCGCCAACTGGCTCGCGAACACCTCGTCATAGGCCAGCCGCTCGCGCGCAGTCTTCGCGCCGGGGTCCTCATGTACCGCCTGCAACGCCTGCTGCCAGCCCGGCCAGCCCTTGCGGGCAAGCAGCCCCGGCTCGATCCATTCCTCCAGCGCCGGCGCCCGCTCGACGGCCTGCGCGACAAGATCGCGCAACCGCCCGTTGGTGATGCCCTCCGAAAGCCCGTAGACCGGCTCACGATCAGCAATCTGCCCCGCTTCCTCCACCGGCACGACATGATCGGGATGAACGATCTGTAGATCATCACCGAACTGATCGAGCCGCCCGGAAACGAAGCGCGGCTCCCCCAGCGGGAAGAGCTTGCGTGGCCAGCCGCTGTTCTTGCCGAAATAGACAATGCTGATCGGATCGCCGGCCATATCCACCGCGCGAATGCGGAACGGCGCGCGCGCGGTGCCGGAGGCGCGATAATCCTGCGCCGTCAACACCAGCCCCACCATGCGCCCGGTTTCCGCCTCGGCCAGCCGCCGCACCCGTTGCCGCTCGATCCAGCTCACCGGCAAGTGAAAAGCCAGATCGACCACGCGCGTCAGCCCCAGGCGCTCCAGCGGCTTGGCCGAAGCGCTCCCCACGCCCTTGAGCGCAGTCGTTTCCGTGAACAGCGGATTGAGAATGTCGGGCCGCATCGCTATCTGCCCTAGTCGAAGCTGGCGGGACGGAAAAGTGCCCGCCGGCCAATCGTCATGAACGCGCAAGACGCGCGCCCTGCGGAAAGACCGGACATGATCGAAGAAAACCGCCTGCGCCGCCTCAAATTCCGCGCCTGGCACCGCGGCACCAAGGAAGCGGACCTGATGGTCGGCGGCTTCTTCGATGCCCATGCCGCAAGCTTCACCGAAGAGCAGGCCGATCTGTTCGAGGCGTTACTGGAGGAGGAGGATGTCGACATCATGGCCTGGGCCATCGGCGTCGCGCCCTGCCCCGCGCGTTACGAAGGCGCGATGATGGACGCCATGCGCAAGCTCGATTACGTGCCGATTGCCAAGTGAGGCTAATCACGCCCCTTACCCAAATCCGTTCGGGCTGAGCCTGTCGAAGCCCTGTTCTTCTCTTTCCAGCCTCGCGCATAGAAGGACAGCCCTTCGACAAGCTCAGGGCGAACGGACCTAGAGTCTCCTTATCCATGACCGACATTTCCCGCATCCTCTCGGCCAAGGCGCCGCTTACCCTCTCCGGCGTCCCGGCGGGCTTCCTCCCCGTGCTGCTGGCCGATCTCGCCCGCGCGGCGAAGGAGCGTGCCTGCTTCATCGCAGCGGATGGCCAGATGGCCGATGCCATTGCCCAGACGGTCAGTTATTTCGCCCCGGAGCTGGAGGTGGTGCAGATTCCTGCCTGGGACTGCCTCCCCTATGATCGCGCCTCGCCCTCGCTGCGCGCCGCGTCCGAGCGGCTGGCCGGGCTGCATGGCCTGCAGGGCAAGCCCAAAGGGCCCCAGCTCGTCATCACCACCATCAATGCCGTCACCCAGAAGACGCTGACGCCCTTCCGCATCCGCCAGATGGTCGCGCGGCTTGCGCCGAACGAGCGCATCGCCATCGATCGTCTGGTCAGCCTGCTCCAGTCGAACGGCTATGTCCGCACCGATACCGTGCATGATGCCGGCGAATATGCCGTGCGCGGTGGTATCGTGGATCTTTATCCCTCCGGCGAACCCGGCCCGCTCCGCCTGGATTTCTTCGGCGATGAAATCGAGACGTTGCGCCGGTTCGATCCCGCCACCCAGCGCACGACAGGCGCCGTCGACGGCTTCATGCTCCTCCCCGCATCCGAAGCCTTGCTCGATGAGGAGAGCATCAAGCGCTTCCGCAGCCGTTACCGGGAAATGTTCGGCGCCACCGCTACAGGCGACCCGCTTTATCAGGCCGTCAGCGATGGCCGGCGGCTGGCCGGCATGGAGCATTGGCTCCCGCTGTTCGAGGAGCGCCTCGTGCCGCTCTCGGAGCATCTGCCTGAAGGCACGCTGTGGATTCGCGATGGCGGCACCAGCGGCGCGGCCGACGCGCGCTTTGAGGCGATTCGCGATTATCACGCCAACCGCACCGCCGCCGCAGCAGCATCACCGGGCAGCTATCGCCCGCTCCCGCCGGATCAGCTCTATCTGAGCGCCGAGCAATGGACCGCGTGCATCGAAGCGCTGCCCATTCACCTCACCTCCACCTTCCACGAGCCGGAGAGCGCCCACGTGCTCGATTTCGGCGTGGACAGCGCCCGCGATTTCGCGCCCGAGCGTGCCCAGGGCGGCAATGTCTACGAAGCCGTCGCCAAACATCTCGAGCAGAGCCAGCGCAAAGGCCGCAAGCGCATCATCGCCAGCTATTCCAATGGCGCGCGCGAGCGCCTCAAGGGCTTGCTGGAGGATCATGGCGTCAAGAACCTCGCTTATGTCGGCAGCTGGCAGGAAGCGCTGGGCCAGTCCGCGGGCCGCATCGCCCTCGCCGTCCTCCCGCTCGATCACGGCTTTGCCAATGCCGAACTGGAGATGCTCACCGAGCAGGACATGCTCGGCGACCGGCTGGTCCGCCGCCAGAAGCGCCGCAAGAGCGCGGACGCTTTCCTTGCCGAGCTTGCCACGCTCACGCCGGGCGATCTCGTCGTCCATGTCGATCACGGCATCGGGCGCTATGAGGGGCTGACCTCGATCCCGGTGGGCAAATCGCCGCACGATTGCGTCGCGCTTACTTATGCCGGCGGCGACAAGCTCTATGTGCCGGTCGAGAATCTCGACGTCCTCTCCCGCTACGGCTCGGGCGAAGACGCGGTCGCGCTCGACAAGCTCGGCGGCGAGGCCTGGCAACGGCGCAAGGCGCGGATGAAGGAGCGCATCCGTGAAATCGCCGGAGAGCTGCTCGCTACTGCCGCCCAGCGCGCCCTGCGCACCGCGCCCGCTTATGAGGCGGAAAGCGCAGGCTACCCGGCGTTCGTGGACCGCTTCCCTTATGAGGAAACCGAGGATCAGGACCGCGCAATCAGCGATGTTCTGGACGATCTCGCCGCCGGCAAGCCAATGGACCGCCTCGTCTGCGGAGATGTCGGCTTCGGCAAGACCGAGGTGGCCCTGCGCGCGGCCTTCGTCGCTGCCATGGCGGGCGCACAAGTCGCGCTCATCTGCCCCACCACCCTGCTCGCGCGGCAGCATCACCTCAATTTCGAGGAGCGCTTCCGGGGTTTCCCACTCAAGATCCGCCATCTTTCCCGCCTCGTCGGCACTGCCGAAACCAAGGCGACCAAGGAAGGTCTTGCCGATGGCACCGTCGACATCGTCATCGGCACCCACGCGCTGCTGACCAAAGGGCTGAAATTTAAGCGCCTCGGCCTTGTCATCGTGGATGAGGAGCAGCGCTTCGGCGTCGTTCACAAGGAACGGCTGAAGCAGCTCAAGACGGACGTTCACGTCCTCACCCTCACCGCCACGCCAATCCCGCGCACGCTACAGATGGCGATGAGCGGCCTGCGCGAGCTCTCCGTAATCCAGACGCCCCCGGTCGATCGCCTCGCCGTGCGCACCTATGTTATGCCGTGGGACGATGTGGTGCTGCGCGAGGCGCTGCTGCGCGAGCATTATCGCGGTGGCCAGACCTATTTCGTGGTGCCGCGCATTTCGGACATGCCGGACATGGAGGATTTCCTTCGCGAGAAGGTGCCGGAAGTCCGCGCCATTTCCGCGCACGGCCAGATGTCGCCGAGCGAAGTCGAAGAGCGCATGTCGAATTTCTACGAGCGCAAATATGATGTGCTGCTCTCCACCACGATCGTGGAATCCGGCCTCGATATCCCCAGCGCCAACACCATCATCATTCACCGCGCCGACCGCTTCGGCCTCGCTCAGCTCTATCAGCTGCGCGGCCGCGTGGGCCGCTCGAAGACGCGCGCTTATGCCTATATGACCACGCAGGCCGACCGCATCACGACCGAAACCGCCGAAAAGCGCCTGAAAGTCCTCTCCGATCTCGATACGCTCGGCGCCGGCTTCCAGCTCGCCTCCCATGATCTCGATATTCGCGGCGCCGGTAATCTGGTCGGTGATGAGCAGAGCGGCCACATCAAGGAAGTCGGCTTCGAGCTCTATCAGTCGATGCTCGAGGAAGCGATCATGGAAGCCAAGGCCGGCGGCGCCGCGCTCGCTCCCGCGCCGGACAAGTCCTCGCCACAGATCAATGTCGAGGCACCGATCATGATTCCCGAGGAGTACGTGCCGGATCTCGATCTGCGCATGGGCCTCTATCGCCGGATCAACGAGCTGGAGGACAAGGGCAGCATCGAGGCCTTCGCCGCCGAACTGATCGACCGCTTCGGTCCCCTGCCCGATCCGACGCAGAACCTGCTGACGCTGATCGAAGTGAAGCTCAATTGCCGCAAGGCAGGCATCGCGAAGATCGACATCGGCCCGCGCGGCGCACTCGTCAGCTTCCAGAACGATCAGTGCAGCAATCTCCCCGGCCTGCTCGGCTATGTCCAGAAGCTCGGCCCCATCGCCAAGCTGCGACCAGACAGCAAGCTCGTCATCCAGCGCGCCTGGGGCGACCCCAAGGCGCGGCTCAACGGCGCGCTCAAGCTCAGCCAGGGGCTGGCGAAGAGCATCGGCTGACCATGACCAGCTGTCGTTCGCCAGCAACCTTCGCGCGACAATCGTTAGAACCGTAACAAGCGCGTAACAACTCGCCCGCACATGGCGTCCCAAGCCGGCAATCGGCAAGGGGAACGACATGCGCCCGTCGGCTCGATGAGCCCGTCGGGGCACAGCGCCGGACGTGCGCACATCCCCGACGAGGAGAGACGGCGGCAGCCCGCCTGACAGTCGTCAGCCAGTGCGGCCTGAAGCCAAACCCGAAATCACGAGCCACAACCCGACTCCAGCGGAGTTCGGGAACGGCATTCTATTGCCATCTTCCGGCCCGCCGCGCGCGGACCGGCCATAACAACAGGGGACCGCAAATGAACCGCGATACCAACAGCGTCTATCGCTCCACTCGACTGCTTCTCGGCACCGCACTTGCCGCGCTGATCGCAACGCCGGTCGCCGCCCAGACCGCCGAGGCGGAGGCAGGCGACGAGATCGTCGTGACCGGCTACAGCCGCAGCCTTGAAGAAGCGATCGAGATCAAGCGCGAGACGATCGGCTTCTCCGATTCCATCGTCGCGACCGACATCGCCGATTTCCCCGAGCAGAACCTCTCCGAAGCCCTGCAGCGTATTCCAGGCGTCTCCATCGAGCGCGACAAGGGTCTCGGCAGCCGGGTGAACGTGCGCGGCCTGCCCACCGAGTTCACCTTCGTCTCGATCAACAAGCTCGCCACCGCCTCCGGCTCGGGCGGCCGCGATGTCGAGTTCGATATCTTCGCCTCGGAGCTGATCCAGTCCGTCACGGTCCAGAAGTCGCCCACCGCTGCGGATGAGGAAGGCGGCATCGCCGGTTCGGTCTCGATCCGCACCGCCCGCCCGTTCGATAATCCCGGCCTGCGCCTCGTCGGATCGGCGGAAGGCGCCTACAACTCGATCTCGGAGAAGATCGATCCGCAATTCTCCTTCCTCGCCAGCAACACCTTCGGCGATTTCGGCGTGCTCGTTTCTGTCGCCAAGCAGAAGCGCACCAACCGCACAGACTCCAATTCCGGCATCAACTTCCGCCCGATCTCGCGCTGGACGGACCGCAACAACGCCAATCGCACCCAGGCCATCGCGGTATTGGCCCGGGACGCAGGCATCACGTTCACCGATGCCGACAAGAACAACATCGTCTTCCTCGATAAGGTCGGCGATCGCGTATATCTCAACGATCAGGACCGGCTCGGCATTTCCGGCTCGCTCCAGTACAAGCCGAGCGAAACCTTCAGCGTCAGCTTCGATGCCTTCGTCGGCTCATATGACACCGTCGAGGACGAATATGATGCCGCCGCCTATTCGGCCTCCAGCAACTCGACGCTCGACACGATCCACGACTATGATGACACCACGCTCGCCGAGCATGGCATCGTCGTGCTGCGCGACGTGTCCTACACCAACACCCAGCACGAGTTCCTGAGCAAGGAACGGATCAACGAGACCGATTATCGCCAGTTCGGCACCGAGCTGAACTGGGAGACGGGCAATTGGCGGATCAATGCGCTCGGCGGCTATTCCGGCGCGAAAAAGACGCTCGACTACGTCAATCTCAAGCATGTCGCTTATGCCCCGTCCCGCTCGCGCTACACCAGCAATGGCGGCGAGACGATCCCGAGTGACGATCCCGACACGATCGACATGTACAATTCGCCCGAATCCTATCTGTTCGAAGCGTATGAAACCACGCGCGAGCAGATCAAGGACGACAAATATGCCGCGCAGGTCGATGTCAGCTATCTGTTCGATGCCTCGGTGCTCAAGCGCATCAACTTCGGCGGCCGCTACACGCACAAGACCAACGAGCGCGAATATGGCGAGGAGAAGATCCAGGGGCCGACGCGCGGCAGCACCGACTATGTGAACGTCCGCACGCTGGCGGACAGCCCACTCGAGAACGTCATCGATATGGTCGGCGGCAAGGCTTATCAGGCGCGGGACCTCAGCTGGTCGCAAATCTCCAACGATCATGCCCGCAGCTTCTTCCGCCCGGATGGCTTCGTCACGCCGTTCGATGATGGCCAATATTACAAGGTCCGCGAGGAAACGCTGGCGGCCTACGGCATGATGGACTTCGAGTTCGATATTGCCGTGCCAGTGTTCGTCAACATTGGCGCCCGCTATGTGCGCACCACGGTGCGTTCGGAGGGCTTCCACCAGGTGCAGAATTCGGATGGCTCGACCGGCTATACCGATGAGCCGGTGGCCAGCACGGGCCGCTACGAGAAGCTGCTGCCCGCTTTCAACGCCCATGCCGAACTGACCGACAGCCTGCGCCTGCGCGCCGCCGCCTCGCAGACGCTGATCCGCCCGGCCCTGACCGATCTCGCCTACAAGCGCACCGCAAGCTGGAACAGCTTCCGCTTCACGGACGGCAACCCCAATCTCAAGCCGACCTATGCCGATCAGTGGGAAATCGGCGTGGAGCAGTATCTTGGCCGCGGCGGCATTCTCTCGGCGTCCTATTTCTGGAAGGAAATCAAGGGCGTCGTCCAGAACGAGCTGACCGGCGTGGTGCCGGATGTCACCAAATACAACGCCAATGGCACCATCGATGGCGTCTATGATTTCGACGTCTATCAGCCGGTCAATGCCGACGGTTCCTACAAGGTGAGCGGCGTGGAGCTGAACGCCGTGCTGCCGCTGGGCCTCTTCGTCCACTGGCTCGACGGCTTCGGCATCAACGCCAACTACACCTTCCTGGACAGCTCGCTAACCGGCGAATCCGATCTCGATATCCCCACCTCGCCGATCGGCCTGGCCGACAACACCTACAACGCCACCGTCTTCTACGATAAGGGGCCGTTCTCCATCCGCCTCTCATACAATCGCAAGGGCGCCTATGTGGAGCGGATCGAGCGGAACATGTATCCGGTCTACCGCGATGCCTATGGCCAGTTCGACATCGCGGCGAGCTACCAGCTCACCCGCAACTTCCGCGTCGAGCTGCAGGGCATCAACATCGGCAACGAGAAGACGACCGGCTACACCATGGACCCGTCTTTCCCGACAACGTACGAATTCTCGGGCAGCCGCATCAGCCTGGGCGTGCGCGGGCAATTCTGACCGGCACCGGCCCCGCCGTAAGCGCGGCGGGGCCGGGCAGCTTCAGCCATTCGGCACGACAATATTGTCCATATAGATCTGCTGGACGATCCCGCGCAGGAAGGTGCAGCTCGGCCCCACCGGCGAGTTGACCAGCAGCGCCATCTCCATATTGCCGGGCATCACCAGCAGCAGGCTTTGTTCCTGCCGCTGACCGACCGGGCAATCCGACTGCTCCCGCCAGCTTCCATTCTTGTGATAGACCAGCCCCGCCGGCGTGTTCCATCGCCCGTCGAACCCGTACATCTTCCCGATGGAAGACGAAGCCCGACTGGTCGAGACGATCTTGCCGGAATAGCGATAGGCGGCCGCCACATCGAGAATCTCGTCGACCGACAGATGCCAGCCGCCAGACCCTGCGCGCCAGGAAAGATCGCCCGAATTCCACGCAGCCCCGCCGGAAATGCTGTAGGCAAGTGCCGTATTTGCCGTCTTGTCGAAACCGGCATTGGCGATGCCCGCAGGCGCGAACACATTCTTGCTCACATAGTCGGCATAGGCCGCTCTCGTCGCTGCATCCCACATGGCATCGTTGAGGCCGACATTGCCCATATCCATGTTGCGGTTCACATAGCCGCCCAGCGTCGCGATCAGAATGCGCTGGAGCCCGAAATTGGTGTTCTCATAAGTGAAGCTGGTCGGCAGATTGGGCGTCACGCCGTTCGCGACCATCTGCCGCATGGTCGCAAAGGCTGTCGAACCCGAATTGTTCAGGCCCGACGAATGGGTCATCAGCATCTCGAAGGTGATGTTGTTCACATTCGCACCCCGGCTCCAATAAGCCGGCAGCCATTGCGCAATCGAGGTCTTCGGATCGATGTTCCGGCGGTCCAGCAGATCGACCATCGCAACGGCGGTGACGAATTTGGAAACGCTGGCGATGTTCATGCGGCGATCGGGGTTCCACCCTCGCCCGCCATCGGCTGGCCGGCGCGCCCAGTTCCACTGCAGCGTGTAGATATTCTGCCCGTTGCGCCGCATCCGCATGGTGTAGCCCTGCACGCTGTTGCGCAGGGCATTGTGCAGATCTTCTCCAAAGCCATTCACATCCAGATAGGGCTGCGGCGGCGCGGCAAGGCTCGTGCCCCCCGATGGCGTGGGCGCGCGCGGCGGCACGGTGCGCTCGGGTGCCTGGATCGCGCGATCCGACGGCGCTGGCGGCACGGCGCGATCCGGACGCACGCGCGGCGGCGGCAGGATATTGCCCGGCGCTGATTCAGTGCCCGCCCGCGCCGGAAGCCGGATCAGCGTGCCGATCTCTGCACGGCTGACCGCTCGATCGACACCGTCGCGCTGGCTCTGAACCTCGCGCGCCCTCTCATTGCTCCCGGATCGGCTGGCTCCCTCCGCCATGGCCATGACCGCATCGACGGAAATGCCAGAAAGATTGGACGCAAGCCTCGTCCGCACCTGCGGATCACGCATCTGGATTTGCGGATTTGCCGAACTGATTTGCGTCGCCGGCTGTGCGCGCTGCTGTGCGGACGCAAGGCCCACTGACGAAGTCATGATGACGGCAGACAAAACACAGCCGCCAAGCGCTGTCCTGCTGATCATTTACCCTCTCCCCAAATGATCTGTGCACTTGTGATCATACGCCATCGCCGGGGTGTTGGCGAATCATCCCTCACCGCCGCCACCGGGGGTTGGTGGGGATCAGGCGGCATTAGTCGGCCGAACCCTCTCCCCCTGGGGGCAGCTTATGAGCACGGACGTTCAGGAGGGAACGACACGGCTGGCTTGGGGAGTGGTTGTTCTCCCACCTACTCCGTTCGGGCTGAGCTTGTCGAAGCCCCGTCCGTCTCTTTTGAAACATGCAGAAGAAGAACAGCCCTTTGACAAGCTCAGGGCGAACGAAATGTGGGGAAATGGCAGCTACTTCTCGGGAATGGCCAATTCAGACGAGTTTGTTGGGGGGATCTGTCATCCCACGTTGTCATGCTGAACTTGTTTCAGCATCTATCGTGCCCGGAAGCCAAGAGCCTGATCGGAAGATGGACCCTGAAACAAGTTCAGGGTGACGGGCAATGAAATGACCGCACAGTCGTCGTCTTCGGCGTGGGGAGCGGTCATAACCCGGCACGCTGTCCTTGCATCCCCGTCAGCGGCGAGGCAAACCGTTTGTAGGAGGTTCAATATGGAACTAGGCGCCGCGCTATCCGCCCTCTCCAATGCCATGACACTGGCTAAAACTTTGCGTGGAATTCAGCAAAACTATGATGTCGCGTCAGTGCGGGCTCAAATGTCAGAAATTTATGATGCATTAGCCGAGGCCCGTATCGCACTTGCTGACGCCAAGAGCATGATTGCTGAACAGAACGCGCTGATCAAAGAACTTCAAGGTGGTCCAGTGCCCGGCGAACCCTGCCCATATTGTGGCGCACGAGCAATGCGTATGACGAGCCAACGCATGAACGCCCAATGGGAAGTTTGGACCTGTGGAGAGTGCCATGAGGAAAAGGATGTTCGGCACGATTTACCCGGCCCCAATCGAGCCGCCCACGAGGCTCGTGGAAGGTAATTCAACCCGATGTCCGCGCTAATCTTCCGCGATTGCATCGCGTCGTCATTCCATGGCTGAGTTCCGCAATGTTGTCGTATCCGGACAGTCCGCTTTCACCCTTCCCCATGCGATACCCGACATTCGTCATCTATAACGCCAAGCGCCAAGCCTGCCCCCTACTCCACCCACAGCCCATGCGCGCGATGCCAGTCCTCCAGTGCATCATCGGGATAAACCTCAAAGCACTGGTCGTCCGGCCCAATCTCAGGCTCGACCCAGCTGGCCTTTGAGCCCAGCATCATGTGCACAAGCGACGGCGCCTTGGGCAATTCACTGTCGATCGCGGAGGCAAAGGGATGAACCAGCTCGGGATATTCCGGGCTGAACGCCCACAGCGCACTGGCGCAGGCCGGGCAGAAATGCCGCTCGCCTGTGCTGACGCGACACCCTCCCGCGCCATCATCCAGTGTCGCATGATACACGGCAGTTTCGCCCTCCACCGTCATGGTCCGCTTGTCGGCATGCAGGTTGATGGCATAACCGCCGCCGCCCGCCGTCTTTCGGCAGATCGAGCAATAACAGCGCATGAACGGCACAGGTGCGTGGCTCTCGACGGAAAAGCGAACATTCCCGCACCGGCATGAACCATTGAGCGTGAGGGGCATGGCCAAAACCTTTCCTGCTGATCCTGCCGGTGGAACAGCTGGAGGCCTGCCCGGTTCCGCCTCAAAACCCCGGCCCGAGCAGACACCGCCGCACATATAAGCCTTGATCTGAGCCCCCATCCTCCGCATGGCGGCCGCAATTCCGCGCGCAGCCAACCGCTGCGCCGCTTCGTTCCGGCAGGAGTCCCCGCCAGTGATCGTCCGCAGCCGCCTTGGCCTTCTGGAAGTGCTGTTCGCCTATCGCGGCACGATCATGCCGCATATCCAGCACCGGCTGGCGGGCATTGCAGTGGCGAGCGTCCTCGCCATTCTCGCCGCGCGGGCCTGGCCGGGCATGTTCGCACAGATCAGCGCCATTCCCTTCGCGCTCATCGGCCTCTCGCTCTCCATCTTCATGAGTTTCCGCAACAGCGCCTGCTATGAGCGCTGGTGGGAGGGCCGCAAGCAATGGGGTGCGCTCATCATCGCGAGCCGGTCATTCGCGCGGCTGACGTCAGCGTTGCCCGACGAGGATCGCCAGAGCCTGCTGCGCGGGATCTGCGCCTTCACCGCAGGACTCGCCGCCCGGTTGCGCCGGAAGGATGAGCAGGCCGCCATTGCCCGCTGGCGCGGCGATGGCCCCTGGCTGGCAGCCCCCAATCCCACTGACACCGTCCTATACGAAATGGGCGCGCACTGCCTGCGCCTGTCTGCAGAAGGCCGGGTCAACCCGATCCACCATTCGCTCATCGAGGCGCAGCTTCAGACACTGAGCGATGTGCAGGCCGCCTGCGAGCGGATCGCGACGACGCCGGTGCCCTTCACTTATTCGCTCATCCTCCATCGCACGACTTATGTCTTCTGCCTGCTGCTGCCGTTCGCGCTCGCCGGGTCGCTTGGCTGGTGGGCGCTCATCCCCGTGCTGGTGGCAAGCTACACCTTCTTCGGACTCGATGCGCTGGGCGACCAGCTCGAAGATCCGTTCGGCTTCGATCCCAACGATCTGCCGCTCGATGCCATGACGCGCACGGTGGAGCGCGAGATGCTGGCGCGGCTCGGCGAAACCAGCCTGCCCGATCCGATCGAGCCGGATCGTCACATCCTCACCTGACGTCTGCCCGCTGTCCTATCTCGCGCGCAAAGCGTAATGAAACTGCATGCGCCAAACCCCGCGCCGCTCTTTCACATTGTAGATTAAACCATGCTTCCCAATGGCTTATGGCAGGCCTGTTTAGACTTTCGCAGAGTCACCATGGCGTCTATGCGCGATGTTCGAGAAGTTCCGATCAGAAAATAGCAGAAAACAGCGCCTTTCAGCCTCCTGATCCAGATGCGCCAATGGTCATTCGGGCGCGCAACGCATGCAACCGGGCGGGCTGTCCGTTCCGCGCGCACCCAATTCGCGCCAATATAGCCGAGCTATGTTGACTTGGCCCGATTCGTTTCCTAAACGTTCTCCGTCCGTTCCATATTGGGGAACCTGCCAATGCTGACCGTCAAGCAACAGCAACTGCTGAGCTACATCAAGCAGCATCTCGATCAGGGTGGTGTCTCGCCCAGTTTCGAGGAAATGAAGGAAGCGCTCGACCTCAAGTCGAAGTCCGGCATCCACCGGCTGATCAGCGCGTTGGAAGAGCGCGGGTTCATCCGGCGGCTCCCTAATCGTGCGCGCGCGCTTGAAATCCTGAAGCTGCCCGACGGCATGCCTGTTGCCGAACAGCCCGCCATGGCGCAAGCGAGCGCGAGCATGGCCAGCGAGAGCAACGTCACGCCGCTACGCAAGGCGCAGACCCCCTCGATGCCAGCCCGCGCGATGCCCATTGCCGCCAATGACGTGATCGAAATTCCGCTGCACGGTCGTATTGCCGCAGGTCTGCCGATCGAGGCCATGGAAAGCGACACGATGCTGCCGGTCCCGGCTGCCCTGCTCGGTTCGGGCGATCATTATGCGCTGGAAGTGTCCGGCGACTCCATGATCGAAGCAGGCATCTTCGATGGCGATTACGCGCTCATCCAGCGCACCGAGACGGCACGGGACGGCCAGATCGTCGTCGCGCTGATCGATGACAGCGAAGCGACGCTCAAATATTTCCATCGGGATGGCCGCAAGGTCCGGCTCGATCCCGCCAATCGGGACCATGAACCCCAGACATATGAGGCGCAGCAAGTGCGCATTCAGGGTCGTCTGGCCGGGCTTCTGCGCCGCTACAACTGAGCGAAGGGGCGTTAGCGGGCAGCTCTCCCGGCCACCCATGGGTGGCGGTCCCGCGGATCTCGTCCGCCGATGATTTGCCGGTCCTTGAGCAGAATCAGCGCCCCGCCCATCGCGGTCAGCGTGGGTCGGTCCAGCTTCGCCCAGCGCGGCACGCAGCCGTCGGGGAGTCGGCGGTCGGCAATGACGATGTCGGCCGCTGCGCAGGCTGCGACAAGCTCGGCATAGGGGACAAGCAGTCTCGACCGGCTGATCAGCAGGCGAATTGGCGCCCCGTCCCGGCTGCTCACCTCAATCGCACACATGTCCCGCGAGCAACGCGCGCCGGGCGCCTGCGTAAGAGCCGCGAAGTCGCCTTCATAGGCCGTCGCCTCGGCCAGCGTCGAGCGCACATAGTCGCCGCTCCGGTCACGCAGCAGCGCCATGCTCCCGTCGCTCAAGCGGACAGCGACATGATGCCCATCGGCGGTAACCAGAACATCCGCAGCGGGTGCAGAGAAGGTCAGAATGAAGCCAAGCATCGCCACCGGCATGCCCCACCATCGCATGGCGGTACGCCAGAGCATCAGCCAGAGCAGTCCCAGCATCGCCAGCGCGAAAGCGAAGCCGCTCGTGACCGGTAGCGCAAGCGTCGCAAAGGGCTGACCCGCTACGAAATGAGCAATCCAGAGCAACAGTTTGAGCGCCAGTCCGACAATCCACCAGGCCGGCGCACCCAGTCCCACCGTGTCCAGGGCCAGCGCCAGCACCTCGGCCGGCATGACGACGAAGCTGGTGAGCGGAATGGCAATCATGTTCGCCGCCGCGCCCAGCAATCCCGAGCGGTGGAAATGGGCAAAGGCGATCGGCGTCAGCACCAGCTCGACCACCAGTCCGGTGGCAAGCAGCGCGCCGACGACGCGAAACCAGCGTTTGACCGGCCCCTCGTCGCGCCGCTCGAACAAGGCCCGTGCCGGCGGATATTCGTACAGCGCGACAATGGCGGTGACCGCAGCAAAACTCATCTGAAAGCTTGGGCCAATGATCGTCTCCGGCCAGAAGATCATCACCACCAGCGCGCCCGTCGCGATAAGGCGCAGGCCGATGGCTTCACGCCCCAGTGCCAACCCACCGATGACAAGCAGCGCCGCAATGCAGGACCGGATGGTGGGCACCTCGGCGCCGGTGAAGAGCGTATAGGCAATGCCAGCCGCGCCGCCCGCGCATGCCGCGATCATCAGGACGGGCCAGCGCAAGGCAAATGACGGTGACAGCGCCAACAGCCTGACGACGATGAAGATCACGCCACCGATCAGCGCGGAGACATGCAAGCCGCTGATCGACAGGAGATGCGCAAGGCCGCTCCGACGCATCGCATCGGCATCCGCCTCGCTGATCCAGTTCTGGTTGCCGGTCGCAAGCGTGATCGCGATCGTACCCTCCGGGCCGGGCAATCGCTCGGCGATGTGACCGGCAAGGCTGCTCCGTGCATCAGAGCGTGGTTCTCCGTCGCTCAGGCGGGCGATCGGCCCCAGCGCTCTCCCAGTTGCACCAAGACCCGCGAAATAAGCCGTGCGGGCGAAATCATAAGCGCCCGGCAGCGCCGCCGGCGCCGGTGGCATGAGGCGCGCACGCATGGCGACGAGATCCCCGGCGGCGACCCTCTCCTCAAACTGTTCCGGCGCTGCATTCACGCGCACGCGAGCGGGAAGATCAGGACGTGCAACGGGCTGCACCTCCAGCCGGATCAGTCCCCGCGCTGCAAGCGGAGTCGCCAGGAGCACCCGTGCTTGCATTTCGACGACAGCGGGCCGCGCGAGGGGCGGCTGTGCGACGAGCAGCGCCTTCACCCAAATCAGCAGGCATCCGGCCGCGAGCAGCAGCGCGCCCCTCGCCAGCGACGCGGACAGGCGCCCGCCTCTCGCGAGCGCGCCGAACGCCGCAGCCACACCCAGCCAGAACGCGATCCACGCCATCCAGTGCGGCGGCGCCGGCAGGCTGAACCAGGCGAATATGCCCGCACCCAACATGATCGGCACCCACAGCGGCAGTTGGGCACGCTCAGCCTCAAGCACGGTCTCCAGCCGCGCGTGAGCCGACGGCAGCCACGTACTGCTGCGGCGCAACAAGGGGATTTGTCGAGCCGGAAAAGCCGTGCTAGGGGCATTCTCGTTCAAAAGGGGACCCACCCGAGACATGAGGGAAAAGCAGGCATAGCGTGGCAGAAGGACGGAAACAAACAGGCACGGTCGTCACCCGCTTTGCTCCCTCTCCCACGGGCTATCTGCACATCGGCGGGGCGCGGACGGCGCTGTTCAATTATCTCTTTGCCCGCCACCACGGGGGCAAGTTCCTGCTGCGCGTCGAGGACACCGACCGTGCGCGTTCGACTGAACAGGCCATTGAAGCGATTTTCGACGGGCTGAGCTGGCTTGGTCTGGCCGGTGATGAAGAACCGGTCTTCCAGTTCGCGCGCGCCGCACGCCATGCCGAAGTCGCGCATGCGCTCTTAAACGCGGGCCACGCCTACAAGTGCTTTGCCTCATCCGAGGAACTTGCGGCGTTGCGTGAGCAACAGCGTGCGGCGCGCCAGCCGATGCGTTATGATGGCCGCTGGCGTGATCGCGATCCCGCCGAAGGCGGTGATGCGCCCTTTGTGATCCGCCTCAAGGCCGCCCGCGAGGGCGAGACCGTGATCGAGGATGCCGTGCAAGGTCGCGTGGTCGTTCAGAATGCCGAGCTGGATGACATGATCCTGCTGCGCTCGGACGGCACACCGACTTACATGCTTGCGGTCGTCGTCGACGATCATGACATGGGCGTCACACACGTTATTCGCGGCGATGACCATCTCAACAATGCCTTCCGTCAGCTCGGTATTATCCGCGCGATGGGCTGGGCAGAACCAATCTATGCGCATATCCCTCTCATTCACGGACAGGATGGCGCCAAGCTCTCCAAGCGCCACGGCGCCATGGGCGTGGATGCCTATCGCGATCAGCTCGGCATGTTGCCGGAAGCCGTGAACAACTATCTCCTGCGGCTTGGCTGGGGCCATGGCGACAACGAGATCATCAGCCGCGAGCAGGCCATTGAGTGGTTCGATCTGCCGGGTGTGGGCCGGTCACCTTCGCGCTTCGATCTCAAGAAGCTCGAGAATCTGAACGGCCACTACATTCGTGAAGCCGATGACGGGCGCCTCGCCCTGCTCGTCGCTGAACGGATGGAGCCTCTGGAAGATGATGCAGCGTCGCAGGCCCGGCTTCACAAACTTGCCGCAATCATGCCGGCACTCAAGCCTCGGGCCAAAACACTTCTGGAACTGACCGACGGCGCGGCCTTCCTGTTCGTGTCTCGCCCAATTGAAGTCGAGGAAGGCGCTGCCAAGCTTCTCGACGATGGAGCGCGGACTTTGCTTGCCACGGTCGCTGACCGGCTCGCCCCGCTCCACGACTGGACTTTGGAAGCCATTGAGGAAACAGTGCGCGCCGTGGCCGAAGAGGCTGGCCTCGGCCTCGGAAAGATTGCACAGCCACTACGCGTTGCTTTAACCGGGCGGACAACGTCACCCGGTATATTCGACGTGCTACTCCATCTGGGCCGGGACGAGACGCTGGGCCGCCTGCACGATCAGGCCGGGACCTTACAGGCATCTAATCCTGTGCCGCAAATTTGAGCAACAAGGGGTGAAGGAATGAGCGACAGCAACGTCAAACTGACCGTCGACGGCAAGGATCTTGAGTGCAAGGTCGTCGAAGGCTCCGTCGGCCCCAAGGTCATCGACATTCGCAAGCTCTATGCTCAGACGGGCATGTTTACCTATGATCCCGGCTTCACCTCGACGGCGAGCTGCGATTCCGCACTCACCTATATCGATGGCGACGAGGGCGTGCTGCTGCACCGCGGTTATCCCATCGATCAGCTCGCCGAGCAGTCGAGCTTCATGGAAGTGGCCTATCTGCTGCTGCGCGGCGCGCTCCCCTCCAAGGAGGAGTTCGAGCTGTTTGAGCGGACGATTACCCGCCACACGATGGTGCACGAGCAGCTCAATACCTTCTATCGCGGTTTTCGCCGTGACGCGCACCCCATGGCCATCATGTGCGGCGTGGTCGGCGCGCTTTCGGCCTTCTACCATGATTCGACGGACATCACTGATCCGCATCAGCGCATGATCGCGAGCCACCGTCTCATCGCCAAGATGCCGACACTGGCTGCGATGGCCTACAAATATTCGGTAGGTCAGCCCTTCGTCTATCCGCGCAACGACCTGAGCTACACCGGCAATTTCCTCCACATGACCTTCTCGGTCCCAGCGGAGGAATATGTGGTCGATCCCATCGTCGAGGCGGCGATGGACAAGATCTTCATTCTGCATGCCGATCACGAGCAGAACGCCTCGACCTCCACGGTGCGGCTTGCAGGCTCCTCGGGCGCCAATCCCTTCGCCTGCATCGCTGCGGGCATTGCTTGCCTTTGGGGCCCGGCACATGGTGGTGCCAACGAAGCGGCGCTCAACATGCTCCGTGAAATCGGCACGGTCGATCGCATCCCGGCCTACATCGCCCGTGCCAAGAACAAGGACGATCCGTTCCGCCTGATGGGCTTCGGCCACCGGGTGTACAAGAACTACGATCCCCGCGCGAAGGTCATGCAGGCCACCGCCAAGGAAGTTCTGGACAAACTCGGTGTCAGCGACCCGATCTTCGACGTGGCCCGTGAGCTGGAGCAAATCGCGCTCCACGATGAATATTTCATCGAGAAGAAGCTCTATCCGAACGTCGACTTCTATTCGGGCGTCATTCTGTCGGCGATCGGTTTCCCGACCGACATGTTTACCGTGCTGTTCGCGCTGGCCCGCACGGTAGGTTGGGTCGCGCAGTGGAACGAAATGATCTCGGATCCAGAGCAGAAGATCGGCCGCCCCCGCCAACTTTATACCGGTCCGACGCAGCGCGACTATGTCCCGATCGACAGGCGCTGAAAACGCAATCCGCAAAACCGAAACAAAAAGGGGCGCAGAAGCGCCCCTTTTTGTTCTGATGATGAATTCACCGGCGTATGAACGTCAGCCGACGGCGCTCCGTTCAGGCGGCCTTGCGGGTCTTGGAAAGCTTCTTGAGGAGCATGTCGCGCTTCAAGCGCGATAGATGATCGATGAAGAGCACGCCTTCCAGATGATCCATCTCATGTTGGAGACAGGTCGCCAGCAGGCCTTCCAGCTCTTCTTCGTGAATCCGGCCCTGACGGTCCATCCAGCTTGCCCGGATGCGCGCCGGCCGCTCGACCTCGGCATATTGATCCGGGACGGACAAGCAGCCTTCATTATAAACCGATTTATCGGGTGACCCCTCGAGAATCTGCGGGTTAATGAAGACCATAGGATTACGAACGGGCGGTGCACCTTCCTCTTCCGATTCAGGCTCCTGCAGGTCGATCACCAGCACGCGCTTTGGTACACCCACTTGGATCGCCGCCAGACCGATGCCGGGAGCAGCATACATCGTCTCAAACATGTCATCGATCAACGTTTGCAAGGCATCGTCAATCGCCTCGACAGGAGTCGAAATGGTCCGCAGAATCGGGTCCGGGGTTTCAAGGATCGGGCGTATGGCCATATTGCCCAAATATGAAAGCCCGCGACCGAGATCAAGCCACTGTTAACGTTTTGTTCCGATCAGACTGATCGACCGGCGGCGTCTAGGCGCAATTGCGTAATCGTCAGCCCTAGCTGACGGGTCGTCGTGCCCGCAGTGCCTGCGCCAGCGTCCCTTCGTCGAGATAGTCCAGCTCACCGCCTACCGGCATGCCGTGGGCCAGCTGCGTGAGGCGGATTGGATAGGCTTCCAATCGTTCCGCGATATAGTGGGCGGTCGTCTGCCCTTCCAGGGTGGCGTTCATCGCGAGCACAACTTCATCGATGCCACCGGCAGCGACACGCTGGACGAGCGCCGCAACAGACAGATCTTCCGGTCGCACGCCGTCCAGCGCCGAGAGCCGCCCGCCCAGCACATGAAAACGACCGGGAAACAGCCGCGATTTCTCCAGCGCCCAGAGGTCCGCCACATCCTCGACGACGCAGAGCGAACGCGCATCGCGACGAGGGTCGGCACAGATGGCGCAGGGATCTATCGTATCCACGTTCCCGCAGATGGAACAGTGGACCATCCGTTCGCTTACGCTCTCCAGTGCCCGCAGCAACGGGACCATAGCGGCATCGCGTCTTTGCAGGAGGTGCAGAACCGCCCGCCGTGCCGAACGTGGGCCGAGGCCGGGAAGCCGGGCAAGCGCCTGCGTGAGCGCATCGATCTCGGGTGAGGACATACAGCCAAATAAGGGCTTGCACTCGGATGACACAAGCGTTTCAGAGAGGGCCATGAAAGACCCTTTGCGGATCATCTTCATGGGCACGCCGGATTTCGCGGTGCCTACCCTTGATGCGCTGGTCGCGGCGGGCCACGAAATTGCTGCCGTCTACACGCAACCGCCACGGCCGGCCGGCCGTGGCAAGGCCCCGCGTCCAAGCCCGATACAAGCGCGCGCGGAGGCGCTCGGCCTTGCGATCCGATCCCCTCTGACTCTACGCGAGGAGGCCGAACAGGCGGCGTTCGACGCACTGGAGGCGGACGTGGCGGTTGTCGCAGCCTACGGGCTGATCCTGCCGGTCGCTGTCCTCCACGCTCCGCGGCTCGGCAGCCTCAATGTCCACGCCTCGCTGCTGCCGCGCTGGCGGGGCGCCGCTCCCATCCAGCGCGCGATTCTGGCTGGGGATGCGGAAACCGGCGTCACCATCATGGCGATGGCGAAGGGACTCGATACAGGGCCAATGCTGGCTAAGGTCAGCACGCCCACTGATAACAAGACGGCCGGCGCACTAACGGAAGAGCTGGCCCACGCCGGTGCGGCACTCATGATCAAGGTACTGAGCGACATCGGCGCCTATCGTCCGCGGGTTCAGCCGGAGGCGGGGGTCAACTACGCTGCCAAGATCGACAAGGCTGAGAGCCACATCGATTTCTCGGCGGGGCCGGTGCAGGCCGAACGCCAGGTGCGCGCTTTCAATCCCGCGCCCGGTGCTTGGTTCTCGCACAAGGGTGAGCGGTTCAAGGTGCTTGCTGCCGACATTGATCCCCGTCCCGGTGCGCCGGGCACCGTGCTTGATGATGGCCTGCTGATCGGCTGCGGCGAGCAGGGGTCGCTTCGTCCCACACTGATTCAGCGCGCCGGCAAGGGCGCCATGCCAACCGAGGAGCTGCTGCGCGGCTTCCCCATCCCCGCCGGCACCGTGCTGGAATGACGCGCTTCGCCTTCACGGTCGAGTATGACGGACGGCCCTATATGGGATGGCAACGCCAGGCCCATGGTCCGACCGTCCAGCAACATATCGAGGAAGCGCTGGGGCGCATCGTGGGAGACGAACCGATTGTGCATTGCGCCGGTCGGACCGACGCCGGCGTTCACGCCACCGGCATGCGCGCCCATGTCGATCTCGACAAGGCCATCACACCGTTCCGGCTCATGGAAGCGCTCAATGCCCATCTGCGCCCCGAGCCGATCGCCATCCTCGCCTGCGAAATCGTATCGGAGGATTGGCACGCGCGCTTCTCCTGCGTTGCGCGCGCCTACGAGTATCGCATCCTCAACCGCCGCGCGCCGCTGACATTCGAGAGCGGGCTGGTCTGGCGCGTGCCACAGATACTGGATGCCGACCGCATGCACAGCGCAGCACAGGCTCTGGTGGGCCGTCATGACTTCACCACCTTCCGCTCCGCCCAATGTCAGGCGGATAGCCCGCTGCGCACGCTTTCAACGCTGGATGTCGTGCGCACCGACGAGCGCATCACGATTCACGCCAAGGCGCGCAGTTTCCTCCATCATCAGGTCCGCTCGATGGTCGGCTGTCTCGCGCTGGTCGGCATGGGCACATGGTCGCCGGAGGATCTCAGGGCGGCGCTGGAAGCCCGTGACCGCAGTGCACTTGGTCACAATGCACCACCCGATGGGCTCTACTTCATGCACGCCGATTATCCGGAAACTGCCTGCTAACACATTGTTAGCATTAGGTTGACTAGGTTTGCGAAGGCACCAGGCAACTGCAAACTGTCCCATTGGAGGGACGAACCAGACCGTGGATCTCGACTTTCTGAAAGCGGAACACCAGGCGCTTGCTGATCTGCGCGAGCAACTTCTGGAAAAGATCGACACAGTCGCAGGCAGTGAGGCCGGTGCGATTCTCACGATCAGAGCGAGATTGAACCGCGTACTCGCTGGCCATCTCGCCAAGGAAGACCGCTTCATTTACCCTCGCCTGCTATCTAGCTGCGACCCCGACGCTGCCGACCTCGCATCGCGCTTTCACAATGAAATGGGCGATCTTGGACTGGCCTGGACGGAATTGATGGCCGCATGGCCTGACGAACGAATTTCATCCGATCCCGAGGCGTTCAGCGCCGCGATCAGACCGGCACTTGCCGTGCTGGCCAGACGGATCGATTGTGAAGAGCAGCAACTCTATCCGGCATTTCTCAGGATGATGGGCCGGGAAACGCCCGTTGACAGCGCGCAGCCCTAAAATCAGTCGTTCCCGACCAACAGTTCAGTCGCGGGAAAATGGCCCAGAAAGGCGGATGGGCTCGCCGAAGCGCCATAAGCCCCCGCCATGAAGATCGCGACGATATCGCCGCGCGCCGCCGGTGGCAGAGCAACGGCCTCCCCCAGCCGATCAAGCGGCGTGCAGAGGCAGCCAACGACATGGACTGGGTCAGCCGCAGGCGCTGCGCTAAAGCGATTGGCGAGAGCAATCGGATAATTGCGGCGAACGACCGTTCCGAAATTGCCGCTGGCAGCGAGCTGATGGTGCAGTCCGCCATCCACAACGACAAAAGTCTCTCCCCGGCTCTGCTTCACCTCCACCACACGGGTCAGGTAAACACCGGCCTCAGCAACGAGAAATCGGCCGAGTTCCAGCGCAAACCGGCTTTCGGCCAGAATGGCTGGTCTTGCGGCTAGCAGGTCCGCCAGTCCATTGCCGATCATCGTCAGATCGAGGGGTTGATCGCCCGAAAAATAGGGAACGCCAAAGCCCCCACCCAGATTGACGAGCGGCGGCGGGGCGCCAGCTTCATCGGACAGGCGAGCGACCAGTTCGATGGTCTCGGCCTGCGCCGAAAGGATCGCCCCGGCGTCCAGCGATTGTGAACCGGCAAAGACATGCCATCCGCGCCAGTCTGCTCCTGCCGAAATGATGCGCCGCGCCAGCGCGCCCGCACGATCAGCGTCCACGCCAAATGGCCGCGCACCGCCGCCCATCCGCATGCCGGAGCCCTTGAGTTCGAAATCCGGATTGACCCGCACCGCAAGGCGCGGCCGAACGTTGCGACCGGCGGCAATGCTCAGCGCGCGTTCCGCCTCGCCTTCCGATTCCAGATTGATGGTCACTCCCGCATCCAAAGCGGCGGTAAGCTCCCTGTCGGTCTTTCCCGGCCCGGCGAAGCTGATCCGGCTCCCCTCGAGTCCTGTTTCCTGCGCTACCGCCAGTTCTCCGGCGGAGGCAATATCGAACCCGTCGACCAGCTCCTCCATCAGCGCCAACAAGGGCGGGAATGGATTGGCCTTCATCGCGTAATGAAGGTGGAGCCCTGCCGGCATGGCAGAACGCAGGTCCGCGACACGCCGGCGGAGCATCTGCGCATCATAGACGAAAAGCGGCGTCTCTCCGGCCTCGTCGACAAGGGCCGCAGCGCCCTGCCCGCCAAGGAGCAGCATGCCCTCTTCGCTCTCGAAGCCGGGCGGAATCGATCCCGTTGGCTTGAGCTTCAAGATCGTCACGGTGCATTCTCCATTGCCTGCGTCGCCAGAGCCACCCGGTCTACCTTCCCGTTGGGGTTGCGGGGCAACGCCATCAAAATCCTGATCTCGGCGGGGTGCATGAAGTTGGGTAAGGTCTGGCGCAGCTGTGCGCTGAGACGTTCCGGCAGGGCGTCGCGATCGGCCTGGCACAGCGCCGCTTCACCGCGGACATAGAGCATAATTGCCTGGCCCAGGCGTTCGTCCGGTCGGCCGAGGGCACAGGCCTCGGCAACCCCGGCCACGGCAAGCGCTGCGTCTTCGATTTCGCTCGGACTGATGCGATTGCCCGCGCTCTTGATCATGGCGTCGTCACGACCGACGAACCGCAGCAGCCCTTCAGAATCGCGAATGACGGTATCGCCCGACCACACCGCCATGCCGCCATAGACCGATGCCTCGGGCGCAGGTCGGAATCGCTCCGCGGTGCGGACGGGGTCCCGCCAATAGCCCTGGGCAACCAGCGGGCCGCAATGAACCAGCTCGCCTGCCTCTTCATCATCGCTCAGCGATCCATCGGGCCGCAACACCAGCACTTCGGCATCCGGAATGGCGCGACCGATGCTGTCGGGATGCGCATCCAGCATGGCGGGCGGCAGATAGGTCGAACGAAAAGCCTCGGTCAGGCCATACATGGCGACGATGTCAACGCCCGGAAAAGTCTCGCGCAGTCGCGCGATCAGCGGACGTGTGAGCGCCCCGCCGCTGTTGGTGATCCGACGCAACGAGGCCAGCGCCTCGGCGGGCCAGTCGATTTCCGTCAACTGCACCCAAAGCGGCGGAACGCCGGCCAAGGTCGTGATGCCGTGTACTGACGCGATTTTTGCGACCTCGCGTGGCAGCAGATAATCGAGCGGCACCACGCAGCCCCCCGCCCACCAGGTCGAAAACAGCTGGTTCTGCCCATAATCGAAGCTCAGCGGCAGCAATGCCAGCGTCCGGTCATCCACGCCCAGCCCGAGATAAGAGGCCACCGACCTCGCCCCGATCATCAGATTGGCGTGGCTGAGCATTACCCCCTTGGGACGCCCCGTCGATCCGGATGTGTAGAGGATCTCTGCCAGATCGTCAGGCTGGCCGTTGCCAGGCTCCATCCCGGTCGCAACGCCATCTTCCGCCACAGCGAGCAACTCGCTCTCTATAAGGAGGATGGTCCCACCTGGCACATCGTCCTTGTCCAGCGTCCCCAGCCGCGCCGGCTGGGATATCAGCATCGCCGCCCCGCTATCCTGCAGGATATGCGCCACCTGGGCACGCTTGAGCAGCGGATTGATCGGCACATAGACATGCCCGGCCCGCGTGACGGCGAGCGGCAGCAGCGCCGCCAGAACGCCCTTGGGCAGCCATGCCGCAACCCTGCTTCCGCCCGGCAAGCCTTTGGCGGCGATGCCTTCTGTGAGCCTATGAGCCAGGCGCCCGACCATCGCTTCCATGGTCGCATAATCAATCGCGCCGAATTTGCCTGCCAAGGCGATGGCCGACGGTGCGCCCTGCTTGGTCAAATGGTCGAGCGGAGGAAGCATCCAGCGCCCTTATCACGATCTTTCGAACCGTGGATAGCCAGCGCGCACGCGAGGCGTGGGCAGCAGGCCACAGTAGAGGACCTTCAGGATCTGAGGGCAATGCGCCCGCTTTCCAAACCCCCGGCAACCCGCTAGGGGGCCGACGATGCAGATGAGCCAGGATCGAGGGGGTGACGGCTCCCATAGTCGTGAGGCCAGCGATGCGTTGCGCGCATCCCTGGTAGAGGTGCTTGGACTGGAGGCGGAGCGGGTTGCGACGTTTGATGCCGGCACCGGACTGTTCGGCGCTCTGCCCGAACTGGATTCGATGGCCGTCGCGACCCTGCTCACCGATCTTGAAGACCGACTGACCATCGTGATCGATGATGACGATGTGGACGTGGAGAGCTTCGAGACGTTCGGTAGCCTCCACGCCATGCTGACCACCAAGCTGGCAGACAAGCACCACTAATCGCCGCCACCCCCATTCCGCCATCGGCTGATGCAGGCGCGCAGTGCGCTGCATCGCGTCATAGCTTTGCATCAAACGCAATCGTTCAGCCGCGTTTTGCGTTTGTGAGGCCTGCCGCAGTGCAACATGATGGCGGCGAAAGAACAATGGGATGCTGGACAAGGCTCTTTTGTCAAACTCACAAAGGAGACTGTTCGTGAAGAATACTTTTTTTGCCGCCGCACTGCTTTCGCTTGCCGTCGTTTCACCGGCGCAGTCGAAGGAAGCCCCCAAGACCTTCACTTATGAAGGTGTGAGCTACAGCTACACCGTGACCGACTTGAGCGACAACCGTCGCATCATCGAAGGCCGCGCAACGCCAGGCTCGACCTTCCGGCTGGTCGTCTCCAACGGCCGCGTCGTCGGCAGTGCCAACGGCATGCCGGTTTCCTTCCGGGTGAAGGATGCCATCGCGCTGAACGACAGCCTCACCAAGGTTGCTTCACGCTAAGCATCTCGTGACGCGCGTCCGGGGAAGTTCTCCGGGACGCCTGAAAAACGAAAAAGCCGGGCAGACCATTCAGGCTTGCCCGGCTTTTTCTTGTTCCCCGCTCTGCGGCGACGTGCCTCAGGCCGGCACGTTTTCGCGCTGCGCTTCGAAATCGGCTTCCGCAAGGAAGCGCTCGGCATCCAGTGCCGCCATGCAGCCCATGCCAGCCGCCGTGACGGCTTGCCGGTAAATCTTGTCCGTCACATCGCCGGCCGCAAACACGCCGGGAATGCTGGTGTGGCTCGTGCCCTTTTCGACAAGCAGATAGCCCTCATCCAGCGGCAGCTTGCCTTCGAACAATTCGGTGGCGGGTTTGTGGCCAATGGCCACGAAAGCGCCGTCCGTTGCAATGTGGCTCTTTTCACCGGTCTCGGTGTCGACCAGATCGACGCCGACCAGTCCCTCCGGCTCGCCGCCGCCCACAAAGCGCTCGACGGCCTTGTTCCAGAGCACCTTGATGTTCGGATGCGCAAACAGCCGATCCTGCAAGATCTTCTCCGCACGCAGACTGTCGCGCCGGTGAATGAGCGTCACGTCGTGGCTGTGGTTCGTGAGGTACAGCGCTTCCTCGACTGCGGTGTTGCCGCCGCCGATCACCACCACCTTCTTGCCGCGATAGAAGAAGCCATCGCAGGTCGCGCAGGCCGAGACGCCCTTGCCCTGCAGCAGATGCTCACTCTCCAGGCCCAGCCATTTGGCTTGCGCGCCAGTCGCGATGACCAGCGTATCGCCATAATATTCGGTGCCACCGTCGCCGGTCAGTTTGAAGGGGCGCTTACTGAGGTCAACATCAACGATCTGATCGTACATCATCTGCGCGCCGACATGCTCGGCCTGGGCCTGCATTTCCTCCATCAGCCACGGCCCCTGGATGACATCCCGGAACCCCGGATAATTTTCCACGTCGGTCGTGATGGTGAGCTGGCCGCCCGGCTGCATGCCCTGCACCACAATCGGCGCCATGCCGGCGCGCGCCGCATAGATGGCAGCCGAAAGGCCGGCGGGGCCGGAACCGAGAATGATCATGCGCGAGCTGTGCGTAGCGGTCATGAGGGGAAATTTCCTTCGCGGACTGATTGCATCGTTGTTGCCGGTTCGACCGGCGACTCTTCCCTGCATTTAGGGACTGTGGCGCGGAACTCAACGGCTGCGCGCCTCAACGGGCCACTAGGCTGCGCCGCTGCTTGTCCGGTCCGCACAACTTGTTCATGGAAATGCGAGCAAGGGTAACCCGCCAACATCGGAAAACGCCGTGGATCATTCTGTTATTGCCGACCCCGCAATGGCGCGCGCTCTGCTTTCCGGCGAGAAGACGCAGATGCGGGTGCTTGCCGGAAGCGCCCTGGCGACATGCCAGCCCGGGACGACGATCTGGGTGCGCGAAGCATGGATCGCGGGGCGAACTATCGATTTGCAGGACTATGTAACCACGCGGTCAAAGGCGCAGTTCGCAATTCTGTTCGATGGGTGGCGGCAGTATCAGGCAGGATATGGCGTACCGGGGCGCCTTCCCCGCGAGGATGAGCAACGCTGGTTGCCACCCATGCAAATGCCGCGCTGGGCGGCGCGGATAGCGCTGGAGGTCACCTGGACGCGGCGCGAAACATTGCAGCAGATCACCCGCGCCGACATCCGCGCGGAAGGCGCCCGACCAAGATGGGGCGGCCTGCTCTGGCGCTGGCCTCCTCCCGTGCCTGGAATTCATGGCTCGGCGCGCACCGCCTTCGCCCGATATTGGGACACGCTGCATGCAACGCAGGGCGAACGTTGGGAGGACAATCCGGACGTGGTGGTGCTGGGCTTCAGCCTACGCCAGGACGGCTCAACCGATCATTGAGGGCAGCGAATCAAATCCGGCCTTGAGGACATCTCCCCATTGCCGGGAAATGGTTGAAAATTCAGTATCCTCTGCCTCAATCCTTCTACGGACACTGAACTCATACCGGTCCCGTGGGATGATACTGAGATCGAGCGGCATACCGACCGAAAGGTTGGACCGCAGCGTGGAATCCATCGAGACGCAGACCGCCTTCGCCGCATCGGACAGCGAGGTGGTGGGCTTGATCATCCGGTCGAGGATCGGCTTGCCATATTTGTGCTCGCCGATCTGGAAGAACGGGGTGTCGGCCGTCGCCTCGATGAAATTGCCTTGCGAATAGACCATATACAGACGCGGCTTGCCGCCCTTGCGCTGGCCACAAACCAATATGCTCGCGCCGAGCGAAACCGGGCCAGCACTCATGCCTTCGCGCATTTCGGTCTGCACAGCCTTCATCGCATCGCCCACGAGATGCGCGGCGCGGTGCATGGTGGCGCAATTGAGCAGCGTTTCCACCTCGGGATTGTCGACCGCATCCTTCATCGCGCGGGAGAGCTTGGTGCGGACTTCCTGCGTGACCGACAGATTGCCGGAGCAGAGCAGCGCAATCGCGCGCTCTCCCGGACGTTCGTAGGTGAACGTCTTGCGAAACATGCCGATATTATCGAGCCCGGCATTGGTTCGCGTGTCGGAAAGCATCACAAGGCCGGCCTCGACCCGCAATGCCACACAATAGGTCATTCTCTGCCCCTTTGTCAGTTCAGCCCCGAGCCGCTCAACCGACTCACTGTTGCGTTTGAGACTGTGCTGTATCCTCCGGGGGCAGACTGGCAATCTGAACGTCGTGGGACAATGTAGTTTCGCCGCCCGCAATCATCACGCCGCGAATTGGCGCGGCATCCGCGGCATCGAGGCCACAGCACAGGCGGACATGGCCATCGACCGGGCAGAGGCCAAGCGTGCTGTCAAAGCCGATCCAGCCAAGCCCTTCCACCCATGCTTCGGCCCAGGCGTGGGGGTCATGCTCGCTGTCCGGCCGCTCATCGTCACGCAGATAGCCAACCACGTAACGCGCTGGAATCATGAGACTGCGCGCAGCGGCGATGAAGACATGCGCCTGATCCTGACAGACACCCGATTTCTGCGCGAGCGCCTGAGCCGCTGTTGTTTCCATCGTGGTGCTGCCGGTACGGTACTCAATTTCGGCGTGGACCAGCTTGCACAGCGCATGAAGGCTGGAGAGCGGCCCCTGCTCGCTGCGCGCCCGCTGAGCCAGACCGGCGATCGCATCATCGATTTCCGTCAAGGGCGTCGCGCGCATAAAAAGCTGCGGCCGAACCGCACCGTGAGCGGGCTTGAGTACGCCAGCGCAATCGACCGTACGAACAGTCCCCTGCGAAACGATCTCCACGCGGTCCACGCGGCCGGGCGCGCGCCAAACGGCCTCGGCATCGCCATAACCGTTGGTGATCCATCGCTCGATCGGCACGTCATTGGCCGTGACGACCCAGTCTTCAACCGTTTGCGCGTTGCTGCTGGCTGGCTGCAGGCGCAGCCGCATGACGACGCCGCTGGCCTCTTCCTCATAGCGATACAGCGTCTCGTGCCGGATCGTGATCCGCATGGCCTGATGGTCTCCAGCTCAGCCGAAATGATAGGCTTGTGCGATTTCGTGCCCAAGCGCGTTGCACTGGACAATCTTGTTCTGGACGGTTTCGTGCAAGCCCCGGCGGAAAATATCTCCGCTGTTCGCCTGTGCGAGCGTCTCGACCATCTCCTCGCTACGCAAATTGGCCGGCGTGCGCTGCCCGTGCCAGCTCGCCAGGCGTTGCAGGCGATAGGCCATCTGGTCGAAGCAGTAGAGCGTGCTACGCGGGAACTGGCGATTGAGCATCAGGAAATCGGTGATCTGCGCCGGCGTATACGAACCACCGTAGACATGGTGATACGCCCGGCTGCCAGAGAGCGCATGCAGCACGGAAGTCCATTGATAATGGTCGCGGTGCCCGCCAACCACTTCGGTCTCCGGCAGCAGCACATAATATTTCACATCGAGCAGTCGCAGCGTCATCTGCGCGCGCTCCAGTGCCCCACCGACGCGCAGGAAGTCGTGCCCTTCGTTACGGAGCTGCCCGCTTTCCGTGGCACCACGGAAGATCATCGCGCGGGTTTTCACCCAATCGATGATCTCGGCAAACTCTCGCCTTGCATCGTTGACGCCGTACGTTTCCAGCTTGCGCCAACCCTCGTTGAGCGCTTCCCACATTTCCTGGGTGAGCGCGGTGCGCACTGACTTTCCGTTCTGTCGCGCCCGGGCGAGACAGGCGCGGATGGAAGCCGGATTGTCGGCATTGAGGATAAGATGCTCGACGATATCGGCCTCGCGGATGATCGCATCCTTGCCGAACACGTCCTCGCATTCCGTCACCTGCACGACCGAGCGCCACTCGTCGCGCATGGTGGCGCCAGGGAGGATGGTCATGCGCTGGCCCATGGTGAGCAGCCGCGCGGTCGCCTCCGCGCGCTCCATGTAGCGGGCCATCCAGAACAGATTTTCAGCGGTGCGGCTCAGCATGAGCGGCCTCCCATCTCATAAGATCTCAGCCCGCACGCCACCTCCCCGCCCCTCATCGCAGCACCCACGTGTCTTTGACGCCGCCGCCCTGGCTGGAATTGACCACCAGCGATCCTTCCGCCAGCGCCACGCGCGTCAGCCCGCCAGGCACCAGGCGGATCTCCTTGCCGACGAGGCAGAAGGGCCGGAAATCGACATGGCGCTGCACCAGCCCGACCGGGCCAAGTGTGGGCGCCGCAGAAAGATCGAGCGTTGGCTGGGCAATGAACTCGGAAGGGTTGGCCCGAATGCGCGCGGCATAGGCCTCGATCTCGCTGCTCGTAGCCTTGGGGCCGATCAACATGCCGTAGCCGCCGGAACCGTGCACTTCCTTCACCACCAACTCCGGTAGATGCGCCATCACATGGGCAAAATCGTCCGGCTTGGAACATTGCCAAGTCGGCACATTTTGCAGGATCGCGCTTTCGCCGAGGTAGAAGCGGATCATCTCCGGCACATAGACGTAGACCGCCTTGTCATCCGCAATGCCCGCGCCCGGCGCCGAGCAAAGCGTCACGCCGCCGCCGCGATAGGCATTGAACAGGCCCGGCACCCCAAGCAGGCTATCCGCCCGGAAGGCCAGCGGATCGATAAAATCATCGTCGATGCGGCGATAGATCACATCCACCCGCCGCGGCCCGCGCGTCGTCTTCATGAAGACGAGTCCGTCCTCCACGAACAGGTCCGCCGGCTCGACCAGTTCCACACCCATCAGGTCCGCCAGATAGCTATGTTCATAATAAGCGCTGTTGAACGAGCCGGGCGTCAGCACCACGACCCGCGGGACATCCTTGCAGGCAGGCGGCCCGACTTCCTGCAGCGAACGCAGAAGCTGGCTGGGATAATCGTCCACCGGGGCCACCCGGTGACGGGCGAACAGCTCCGGGAACATGCGGGTCATGATCTCGCGATTTTCGAGCATGTAGGAGACGCCGGATGGCGTGCGGCAATTGTCCTCCAGCACCATGAAATCGTCGAGGCCGGTGCGGACGATATCGATGCCGACAATATGGCTGTAGACCTTCCCCGGCGGCGTGAAACCCGCCATCTCCGGCTTGTAGGCCTTGTTCTGATAGACGATGTCGCCGGGCACAATGCCGGCACGGATGATTTCGCCGCGATTATAGACATCCAGCAGGAAAGCGTTGAGCGCAGCAGCACGCTGGCGAATGCCGGCTTCCAGCCGAGCCCATTCGGCGGCTGTGAAGATGCGGGGCAGGAGATCGAACGGGATGAGCCGCTCGGGGTCCCCGCCTTCACCATAGACCGCAAAGGTGATGCCGATGCGCCGGAAGATCGCTTCCGCCTCGCTCAGTCGTCGGTGCAGTCCTTCGATGCCGGTTTCATCCACCCACTGCTGGACCGCCGCGTAACAATCGCGAACATCTCCAGCCTCACCCAGCATCTCGGAACAGGTCATCAGCGTATGCGTTTCTCTATCTTATTGTGCATTGCAGCATAGTGAGGCTGGAAAATTCAAAATCAAGAGTAAAAATGGCGGGAAGCACGGAAGCGTTCCGGGCAGCAGGGAATATAGAAGAAGCGCCGCAGCTGCGCCCCTCCCTGCCCTCCCGAATATGGCGGATTACCGCCACATTCTCACTTCAGGCTGGACGAATGGCGATTTTGGGTGCATGGAACGGCTCATGGACTTTCGGCTGGCCCTTCGCCTTACGCGACTTACGCGCCCTTAGGCGCGATACCCAAGCGGTTGCCGCAGGCGGCCCGCTGCGCCTAAGGGCCTTTAGCCACAGAATCAGAACCTCATCAGTGCAAATGGGCGACGCCTGAACGCATTTGCCTGTGAACAATGAAATGTCCGAACCATGATGCTGAGCGACCCGTCACGAAAATACCGCCCGTTCCCGCAAGTGGACCTGCCCGACCGGCAGTGGCCCTCGCGGACGATCACGCAGCCGCCCCGCTGGCTCTCGACCGATCTGCGCGACGGCAACCAGGCGCTGATCGACCCGATGGACACCGAAAAGAAGACCCGCTTCTTCGAGCTGCTGACCCGCGTCGGCCTCAAGGAGATCGAGGTGGGCTTCCCCTCGGCGGGCGCCACCGAGTTCGATTTCATCTCCGGCCTCGTCAAATCCGGGCGCATTCCCGATGACGTGATCATTCAGGTGCTCACGCAGGCACGCCGTGACCTGATCGAGCGGACCTTCGAGAGCCTGCAGGGCGCACGCCAAGCCATCGTGCATGTCTACAACGCCGTATCGCCGGCGTGGCGGCGGATCGTGTTCAACATGGATCGGCCGCAGATCAAGCAGATCGCCATCGATGCGGCCAAGATCATTCGCGACGAAGCCGGCAAGCAGCCGAACACGGATTGGCGCTTCGAGTACAGCCCGGAGACCTTCTCGACCGCAGAGCTGGATTTCAGCCTGGAGTGCTGCGAGGCCGTGATGGACATTCTCCAGCCCACGCCAGAGAAGCCGCTGATCCTCAACCTGCCCGCGACGGTCGAGGCGGCAACGCCGAATATCTATGCGGACCAGATCGAGTGGTTCTGCCGCCACATCCGCGATCGCGAGAGCGTGGTCATCTCGCTGCATCCGCATAACGACCGGGGCACCGGCGTCGCGGCGGCGGAACTGGGCCTGATGGCGGGCGCCGACCGCGTCGAAGGCTGCCTGTTCGGCAATGGCGAGCGCACCGGCAATTGCGATCTGGTAACCGTGGCGCTCAATCTCTACACGCAGGGCGTCTCGCCGGGCCTCGACTTCTCCAACATGGAAGAGGTCGTGCAGACGGTGACCTACTGCAACCAGCTGCCCGTCCACCCGCGCCACCCTTATGCAGGCGACCTGGTGTTCACGGCCTTCTCCGGCAGCCATCAGGACGCCATCAAGAAAGGCTTTGCCGCGCAGGAACAGCGCAATGACGAGCTGTGGGACGTGCCCTATCTGCCGATCGATCCGGCCGATATCGGCTGCTCCTACGAGGCCGTCATCCGCGTGAACTCGCAGTCCGGCAAGGGCGGCGTTGCCTGGGTTCTGCAGCAGGACAAGGGCCTGAAATTGCCCAAGCGGATGCAGGGCGATTTCTCCAAGGTCGTGCAGGACCTGGCGGACAAATCCAGCCGCGAACTGCACGCCGCCGACATCTGGGAGGCGTTCGAGCAGCATTATTGCCTCACCGGCGAGCAGCCTTATGCGCTGGTCGACTATGTGGAGAGCGGCCCGGCCGGAAACCGCGTCTTCACGGGCAAGATCGTCCATGAAGGCAAGGAGCGTAGCATTTCCGGCCGGGGCAATGGCCTCATCTCCTCGGTGCTCGCGGCGCTGCGCGACGAACTGAACATCGGCCTCGATGTGGTCGATTATAACGAGCATGCCATTGGCACCGGCGGCAATGTGCGCGCGGCGGCCTATGTCGAGTGCCGCACCGACGACGGCGCGACGCTGTTCGGAGTCGGCACGGATGAGGATGTCGCTACCGCCTCGGTGAAGGCCGTCCTGTCCGTGGTGAATGCGCTCGATCGGCGCCAGAATGCAGCCGTGAAGGCTGCCTGATCGCTCGAACTGCGCCCGATCAACACAAATGACGCGATTTCGGCCGGGGCATTGCTCCGGCCGTTTTCGTTCAAGCTATTGATCTACCAGGATTGTTGGACCGGAACTTCACAAAGGTCGCGCATATGCGCCATGAGAGTCGCGCACGGCGCAGGACCGCCGGGCGAGCGGGTAAAAATGGGGTCGACGGTGAGAAGGAGCCGGAACGATCCTACGCCCAGAGCGCTCTGTAGGACAGGATAGCGCCGCATCGTTTCTGTTGCATGCGGCACCGGCAGGACACACAAGCGCATGATGAACCCAGATCGCTCATCATCCACCTCGCCCGACCGTCGCATCGCCCTGCTCATCGATGCCGACAATGTGTCGCACAGCAAGATCGCGGCCATTCTCGCGGAGCTATCGAAATATGGCACGGCCAATATTCGCAGGGCCTATGGCGATTGGGCGAGTGCAGGGCTGAAGGGCTGGAAGGACAAGCTCCACGCCTTTGCCGTTCGCCCGATCCAGCAGTTCAGCTATTCGACGGGAAAGAATGCCACGGATATCGCGCTCGTCATCGACGCGATGGAACTGCTCTACACCCAGAAGCCGGACGCCTTCTGCATTGCCTCAAGCGACGCGGACTTCACCCCGCTGGTGATGCAGCTCAAGGCCAATGGGCACGATGTCTACGGCTTTGGCGAGCGCAAGACCCCCGAGCCTTTCGTGAATGCCTGCACCACATTCCTGTATCTCGACAGCCTCGCCGATCCCGAAGCGCAGGCAGCCACTTCGCCCAAGGCAAAGGCGAGCGCCAAGACGAAAACGAACGCCAAGGATGAGGAGAAGGCCAAAGCTGACGCACCGGCCAAGCTCAAGCGGACTTTGGCGCAGGATGCGGCGCTGGTCACTGCCCTGCGCGGCGGCGTGGAGGCGTCCGCGCGGGAGGATGGCTGGGCGCAGCTTTCAGCGGCGGGCAGCGCTACCAAGCGTCAGGCGCCCATCGATCCGCGCAATTATGGCGTGAAGAATTTTCCTGCCCTGTTTGAGGCAACCGGGCTCTTCGAGATCGTGAAGGCGGAAAACGGGCAGGCCTATGTGGCCGACAAACGCAACAAGGACCGGGCGCCGCGCCCCACGATCTGATGTGCGCCTGAGAGCGGGGCCGGCCTTCGCCTGCCCTGCCCGCCCCGGCCTCACGCCATGCGGGCAATCAGATTGTCGCGTCGCACGAACTGATGCCAGAGCGCCGCGCCGATATGGCCGATCACCAGAGCGCCGAAGATCAGGCCGAGCAGACCATGGGTGCCGGCGATGCTCACGATGGCATCGCCACGCGCGACGGCGAATTTCGGCACATCGAACAGATTGAACCAGTTGAGCGGGCGCGGCCCGGCGGACGACATGATCCAGCCGGTGAGCGGCATGATGATCATCAGCGCATAAAGCAGCCGGTGCATGATCGCGGCGACGCGCTTCAGGCGCTTCGACATGGTGGTCGGCAAGGGTGGCGGAATGTTCATCAGCCGCCAGAGCAGCGCGAGGATCGACAGGACAAGCACCGTCAGCCCGATGGACTTGTGGATGTTCATCACACCCGGGATCATGTCGCCGAGCGGGTCATGACCGATGCCGATCACGATGTTGGCGATGATCAGAATCGCGATGATCCAGTGCAGCCAGATCGCCACCATCGAATAGCGCACGCTCGCGTAAGTCCCCATGTTTTCCTCCACATCCCGATGAACGGGAGAATGCGGACAAGGCGGCACGAGCGCAAGGGAAACAGCGTAAAGGGTGACGCTCACTCACGAGCACGCCTTCAGCTGGATGAAGGCCCCCTTACCCGCTGACCTGAAGCTCGATCCAGAAGGTCTGCGGCGTGCCGAGGTCCGTGCTGACCGCGCCGCTGGCCGAGGTGACCTGGCGCGTCACCACTCTCTCGTCGAAGAGGTTTTCGACGCGACCGACGAGCGCGACGCCGCCAGCCAGCGGCACACGCGCATAGCCATCCACTGTGGTGGCGGGCGGCATGCGGTCGGACTGGAGATCGTCCTCATATTGCGGGCCGACATGGCGCACGGTGAGCGCGAGGCGCGCGTTGCCGGGTGCGCGCCAGCCCAATGTGGCGCTGGCGCCGTGGCGTGGGCTTTGCGCGGGCTGCATGCCATCGAGTTGCGCAGCAACGCCGCTCGCCTCGACCTTGCTGTCATTATAGGCGTAGGACGCCGCCAGATCGAAGTCGCCTAGCGCCAAGGCGCCGCTCAGCTCGACGCCTTTCGCCACGATGGCATCGACATTGCGGCGCTGGCGCAGATTGGTGCCGATGGTCACGTTCGCCACGGCATTTTCGAGATGATTGTAGAAGGCGGTGGCGGACAGCGTGATGCCGGGCAGCGGCGTGAGGTCAAAGCCCACCTCCGCGCCGCGCAGACGCTCAGGCGCGAGCGCTGCATTGGCCTGCGTCTCGACCGGGAAAACGACGAAGCCGCGATAAAGCTCGTTGATCGTCGGCAAACGGAAGCTTGTATAACCCGCTGCCCGCAACGCTACGCCGGGCGTTGCCTGCCACAGTGCGCCGGCACGGAAGCTGGTTTCCCAGTCCTCCCGGTCGGCATGTTCGGTGGTGGTGACCACGCCGGTGGCCGGCGTGCGCTCAGTGAAGCGGCCATTGCTGATCCGCCAATAATCGACCCGCGCGCCACCGGTGATGACGAGATTGCCGAGCGTCCAGTCATCCTCGACATACAGACCAGTCGTGACCTGCCGCCCGCTTGCCTCGCGCCGCGCCGTGGTGGCGCCAGTCATGCCGCTGAGGGCTTCCTCATACATGTCCGCGCTCGCAAAGCGGCTGTCTGCGCCGATCCGCAAAAGATGGTTCTCGCCCACCGGGGGGCGCACTTCCAGCTTGGCGCCGAGGCCGGTCGAGGGCGTGTTACGCTGGTTGAGCACCGGGCGGAAACTGGACGAGCTGATCACAATGTTGTTGAAATTGCGTAGCTGGACGTAGCCGAGGGCCTCGATCTGCCAATCGCCGCGCCCGACATAGCGGATGCTCGCGTCCTGCCCTTCCTGCCCGCTGTCTGCCCCCGCAAAGCGCAACGTGCGATCATCGCGGAAGAGGTTGACGCGCGCCTGGATTTCACCGGCATCGCCCACCGGGGCAACGCCACGCGCGCTCACCGCCCATGTCTCGTAGCGCGCCGGCGCGCTGGCAGTGACGCGCTGATCTTCCGGCGTCGTCCAGAAGCCGTCGCCACGCGCATAGCTGCCCGATAACGAGACGAAACCAGCGCCGACATCCGGCGTGATCGTCGCATTCAGCTGTTGCGCATTGCGCGAGCCATAAAGCGCGCGGGCGCTGTAACGGGGCAACTGGCTGCTGTTCGCGCTGAACAGCTCGATGCTGCCCGCGACTGTGCCGGCACCGAAGCTGCCTGCGCCGCCGCCGCGGGTGATCCGCACTGCGCCGATGCTATCGAGCGGGAGCGCGTTGAAGGGAATGGAGCCAAAGAACGGGTCAGCCAGCGGCACACCGTCGAGCAGAACGACGGCCCGGCTGGTTGCGTTGCCACCAAGAGCGCGCAAGGTGACGCCCTGCGCCGACGGGTTGGCCGAGCGGCTGTCCGACCGGCGGAACTGTTGGAACCCCGCGACATCGCCCAGCGCATGCTCGATTGTGCCGGAGGCATCCTCGGCAAGCCGCTCACGCTCCAGGGTGACCGATCCGTAGGCCGGGGTCCCTGGCGGCAGATCCAGCCCCTGCCCCAGCACGAGCACATCGGGCGCGGCATCCTCGGCATGGAGCGGCATGGGGAAGAGTGGGGCGACGCTCAGCAGAAATACTGCGACAAGGGGACGATTCATCATGAGGCCGCGCCATGCCGGATAGGCCCCGGCTTGGCAACGCCGCCGCGACAAACAACGAGATAAGATCATATTGTTTTGACAAGGCTTCGCGCGTGTCTCAAACACGGCCACGGAGTTGAGGAGATGGAAGCAGTCAATCTCGAGGGTCTTTCCTCGGTTGTCGATCTGAGCGGCGTTGATCGTGCCAAGCGCGCGGACATCTGGGCTGGCGCGGCCCCGAATGTATTTCCGGGCCTGAGCGTCCAGGCCATCGAGGCCAATCCCAGTCTTGGTGCCATTTTTCATCGACGCATGGGGCCAGGCGCGCTGTTTGCGATTTCATCTGCCCCTGCAGAAGTCAGCTATGCGCCAAGCGGCAGCCCGGAATCTCACCAGTTTCTCACCATGATGCTGCAGGCGGAGGGCAGTTCCATCGCCAGCCAGCGGCAGCGCCAGTGCGAACTCGCACCGGGCGACGTCTGCTTTATCGATGAGCGTTACCCCTTCCGCCTGTGCGGCCTCGATTACAGCCAGCTTTTGCTGCTGCGCATGCCGCGCGCGCTGGTGATGAGTCGCTTCCCGGACATGGAGCATCTGGTCGCGACGTTGATACCGGGGCGCGACCCCGGCACCTCCCTGCTCGCGCATACCGTGCTGCATCTGCTGCGCGTGGCGGGCGAGCTTCGCGAGGCGCAGCAGCATGCCGCGATGAATGCCGTCATTCACCTGCTCGGCGCCACCTCAGGCCTCGCCGTAGAGCTGGAGAATGTGCACTGGCGCGTGCAGAAGGCGCTGGATTTCATCGAGCTGAACCTGTCGATCCCCGGCCTCACCGCCGAGCAGGTCGCGCAGGCGCAGCACATCAGCCGCCGCCGGCTCGACCAGCTGATGCGCGATGCACTGGGCCTCTCGATTACCGGGCAAATCTGGAACCGGCGCCTGCAGCGCGCGGCCGACGATCTGCGCGACGCCCGCTGGGCCGGCGCCTCGATTTCGCAGATTGCCTTTGCCAACGGGTTCGAGGACCCGGCGCACTTCGCCCGCGCGTTCAAGCGCCGGTTCGAAACGACGCCGGGCCAGTGGCGCGCCCTCGCCCGGCCGATGACGCACTAACCTCTCAGGACGCTCCGGCGGCTTCGGCGGCAACTGCCCGCCGCTCATAGGCCCGCGCGAGGAATGCGCCGGTCACCAGCTGGACAATGTGGAACATCATCACCGGCAGAACGATGGCGCCCGCCGTTGCTGCCGGGAACAGCACATTGGCCATCGGCACGCCGGTCGCCAGCGACTTGACCGATCCGCAGAAGACCAGCGTCGCCTCATCCGGGCGGGCGAGCTTGCCCAGGCGGGCGATCAGGCTCAACACGCCGAAGACCAGTGCAAGGATGAGCAGGCAAGCCACGAACAAGATCGCAAGATCGACGCCGGAAATGCTCTGCCAGAGACCACCGGTCACCGCCTTGCCGAAAGCGCCATAGACCATCACGAGGATCGCCCCGCGATCGATAAAGGTCGTCAGCAGCTTGTGCCGCCCGAGCCAGCCGCCCAGCAGCGGGTGCAGCGCCTGACCGACCGCGAACGGCACGAGAATGAGGCCGATGATCGTCCACACAGATTCCATGCTGATCGCCGCGCTACTCGCCAGCAGCAGGCCGGTCAGCAGCGGGGTGAAGAGCACGCCGGCAAGGTTCGAGGCCGCTGCGGCGCACACCGCTGCGGGGACATTGCCGCGCGCGATGGAAGTGAGAGCGATGGAGGACTGGACGGTCGAAGGCAGGCAACACAGGAAGAGAATGCCGGTGAACAAAGTCGGCGCGATGATCAGCCCGGAGAGCGGCATCATGGCGATGCCGATCAGCGGAAACAGCGCGAAGGTGGCGAGCAGGATGAGCAGCTGCAGCTTCCACTGACCGACCGCCCCGACAATCGCGGCACGGGGAATGCGCGCGCCATGAATGAAGAACAGGGCAATGATGAGGATGCGCCCCAGAAGGTCCACCGCCGGCACAAGGTCGCCGCGCGCCGGCAACAGGCTCGCGAGCAACAGCGTGCCAAGCAGCATCAGTGTAAAGCGGTCGATCTTCAGCCAGGCGAGGCGGCTGGTTTTGGTCACGAATAGTCCCCCCAAGTCGGATCGGCAGTGCGTCGGCGCGCATCCTTAGTGACAATGCGACAAACGCCATAGGCTCCCAGCGAACAAATTCTAGTCGCCCTTGTCGCAGCCGGGGCTGCCGGCCCGATCAGCCTCAGCCCCCAAAAGGGGACGAAGGACGGTGAATCACGTTCAGCATGATGTGGCGGGGAGCAGCGAATGGAGGCCTCCGAAATCACCCTTACGGCCCCGAGGGAATTTCGAGACTGCCTAGCCGGTGGCGGAACCATTCGATATGCTCGCGTCATTCCGAAACAGCCTTGCCTCCGCCTCCCCCTGCGGATGGATGGCTTCATCGAGAGAGACATCGCATCATGAAGAGGTTCAATCGCGTGACGACACTTGCCTTTGGTTTCATACTGGCGGCCGGTGGCCTGCCTGCGACGGCTAGCTTTGCTCAGGACGCGCCGATCATCGAGCGGCAGCGTCTGTTCGGCAATCCGGACCGGGCGCAGCTGCGGGTAAGCCCCGATGGCAAATATCTCTCCTGGCTTGCCCCGCGCGATGGCGTGATGAACGTCTGGGTCGCGCCGGCCAGCCACCCCGATCAGGCCAAGCCGATGACCGCCGAGAAGGACCGGCCCATCGGCGTGCACTACTGGACCGCCGATTCTGCAATGCTGCTCTATGTGCAGGACAAGGGCGGCGACGAGAATTACCTGCTTTATCGCGTGGACGTCGCCAGCGGCAAGGAGACGCTGCTGACCCCGTTCGAGAAGACGCGGGTGCAGATCGTCGGCACATCGACCACGATCACTGACCGCATCCTCGTGGGCATCAACAATCGCGACGAGCGCTGGCATGACGTCCACAGCCTCAACCTGAAGACCGGCGAGCTGACCGAGCTGATCCGGGGCGATGGATATGCCGGCTTCCTCGCCGACAACAATCTCGTCCTGCGCATGGCGCTGCGGCCCAATGCCGAGGGCGGCTATGATTTCTTCCGCGTCGAGAACAATGTGGTGGAGGAAACGCCGCTTTCCCGCACCACGCTGGAGGATGCGCTGACCACCCAGCCCGCCGGCTTCACCACGGACGGCAAGACGCTCTACTGGCTCGACAGCCGTGGCCGCGACACTGCCGCCCTGATCGCGCAGGATGTTGCCAGCGGCGAGAGCCGGGTACTGGCCTCCGATGAAAAGGCCGATGTCGGCGGCGCCATGGCAGATCCGGTGACGGGCGAGATCGAGGCCTATTCGGTCGAGTATCTCACCACCGAATGGACTGCCATCGACCCCGATGTGGGCCAGTCGCTGGCCTGGCTGCGCGAGCGGCTGGAGGGCGACTTTCAGGTCACCTCCCGCACGCGCGACGACACGGTCTGGACGATCTACAACGATCCGGTCATCGCGCCCGCAGCCGCCTGGCTCTATGACCGCAAGAAGAGCGAGCTGACCAAGCTCTATGTGACGCGCCCGGATCTGGAGGGTGCGCCGCTCGTGCCGATGCATGCGCTGGAGATTCCGGCGCGTGACGGGCTGACGCTCGTCTCTTACCTCACCTTGCCGCCGGGCAGCGATGCGGACGGCGACGGCGTGCCGGACAAGCCGGCCCCGATGGTCCTCCTCGTTCATGGCGGCCCGTGGGCGCGCGACAGCTTTGGCTACAACAGCTACCACCAGTGGCTCGCCAATCGCGGCTATGCCGTGCTGTCAGTCAATTTCCGGGGCTCGACCGGCTTCGGCAAGAGCTTCATCACCGCAGGCAACCTGCAATGGGGCCTCAAGATGCACGACGACCTGATCGACGCGGTCGACTGGGCCGTCGGCAAGGGCATCACTGCCAAGGACAAGACAGCCATCATGGGCGGCAGCTATGGCGGCTATGCGACGCTGGCCGGCCTCGCCTTCACGCCCGATGCCTTTGCGTGCGGCGTGGACATTGTCGGTCCTTCCAATCTGGAGACGCTGCTCAACACCATCCCGCCGTACTGGACCGCCGGTATCGAGCAGTTCCACCAGCGGATGGGCAATCCGAACACGCCCGAGGGGCTGGCGCTGCTCAAGGCCGCGTCACCGCTGCACAAGGCCGACCGGATCAGCAAGCCGCTGCTCATTGGCCAGGGCGCCAATGATCCACGCGTGAAGCAGGCGGAGAGCGACCAGATCGTCGAGGCGATGAAGGCGAACAACATCCCCGTGACCTATGTGCTCTATCCGGACGAGGGCCACGGCTTTGCGAAGCCGGAAAACAACATCGCGTTCAACGCCATCACCGAAGGCTTCCTCTCGGCCTGCCTTGGCGGTCGCGCGGAACCGATGGGCGAGGCGGTGAAGGCGTCCAGCGCGCAGGTTCTGGCCGGCGCGGAAATGCTGCCGGGCCTCCCAGATGCGCTGAAGTAACCGAAATCAGAGGCAGCCCGGTCTCGCTCCGGGCTGCTCCCGGCTAGGCGAGCGTCCCGAATTGAGACATGTTATCACCTCCTTTGAGGAGGCGATCCATGTTGAGACTGGTGCTTGCGACTGTTCTGGCTGCCCTGCCCCTGCCCGCGCAGGCTATCATGCCATTTGAGATCACCGGACTGGCCGATGTCTATCGGGTCGATCAGGTCGCACAGACCACAACCTTCCTAGGAACCACGCCATTTTTCGCGAGCGGCGATCTGGCGGTTAGCGGTGACGGCAACGGGACCATGCCGGGCGATTTCACTTATTCGGCGCTGTTCGGGCACATCACCAGTTGGGACATTGGCTTCTCCTTCGTCCCGGCGGTCGCCGATCCTTTTGATGGTCTGTTCCACGCCGCGTCGGGCGGTGGCGTCTTCATGACCGGCTATGACACGTTCGATAGCGCCAAGCTGACCATCACCAGCGCACGCATATGGGAGGATGACAGCTGGCCGGCAGAGACCTTCCCGGTCATCCGCTTCGGATCATTCGTCCCCGAGCCGGCAAGCTGGGCAATGATGATCGGAGGGCTGGCGCTGGTGGGCGCGATGATCAGGCGCAGGGAAATTCCCTTAAGCTTATCAGCAGCCTAAAAGACAAAGCTCCCGGGCAGCACAACCTGTTCTCCTGCGAAAGCAGGAGTCCAGGGCCCAGCCGCACTCCGTTATCGCCCTGGGCTCCTGCCTCCGCAGGAGCACAAGACTGCGCAGCATGATCCGGCACAGAGACTATGGGAAGCGCGACCTTGCCTTTAGCCCCTCCTCTTCAGAGGAGGGGTTGGGGTGGTGCGGCAACGGTTCGGTTGGGTGCCACGCGAACGATGCTGCGCGTCGTCCACCACCCCCTGCCCCTCCTCTGAAGAGGAGGGGAGCTTAACGCCACGCCGTAGCGCGGATCAGGCGAAGTAAACCGCCTTCGTCTCGGTGTAGTTCTCCAGACCCTCGACACCGCCGTCGCGGCCGAGGCCGGACTGCTTGAAGCCGCCGAAGGGCATGTGAATGTCCACCATCATGCCGTTGATCGTCACCGAGCCGGAGCGATACTCACGCGACACCTTGAAGCCGCGCTCCGGGTCCTGCGTGTAGATGGCGCCGTGCAGGCCGTAGACCGTGTCATTGGCCTTGGCGATCATGTCCGCTTCATTGTCGTAGTCCACGAACGAGACGACCGGGCCGAAGATTTCTTCCTGGAAGATCGTCATGCCCGGATCGACATCGGTGAACACGGTCGGCTCGATGTAGAAGCCGCGATTGAGGTCCGCCGGGCGACCGCCGCCGAGCGCTAGCTTGGCGCCTTCCGACTTGCCCTTCTCGATATAGCCCTGCACACGCTCAAGCTGGCGCTGCATGGTGAGCGGGCCCATGCCGGTATCGGCCTCGAACGGATCGCCGACCTTCACCTTGGAAACAGCGCTCGTATAGGCGTCGATGATCTCGCTCTTGCGGCTCTTGGGCACCAGCACGCGGGTCAGCGAGAAGCAGACCTGGCCGGTGATCGGCATGGAATAGGGCACGAGGCTCTTGAGGACATGATCCATGTCCGCATCGTCGAGGATCATCGCCGCCGACTTGCCGCCCAGCTCAAGGCTGACACGCGCAAGGCGCTCGGACGCGACGCCGGCAATGTGCTTGCCCGCCGCCGTCGAGCCGGTGAAGCTGATCTTGTCGATACCCGGATGACGGATGAGGTGATCGCCCACCTCACGCCCAGCGGGCAGCATGTTGAAGACGCCGGCGGGAATGCCGGCTTCCTTGATCGCTTCAGCGAGAATGTGCGCGTCAATCGGCGTTTCCGGCGAGGGCTTGCAGACCATGGTGCAGCCCGCCGCCAGTGCAGCGGCGACCTTGTAAACCAGCAGCACGAGCGGGGCATTCCAGGGCGTGACCGCAGCGACGACGCCGACCGGCTCCTTCACCACGCGCACCTTGTTGCCACCCATCGAGCCAATGCGCTCGTCGATGAACTTGTAGCTGTCGCACAGCTCACCGTAGAACTTGAACAGGCCGGGCACCTGATAGCTGGCCTTGTTGGTGAAGCCGATCACCGCGCCAACCTGCCCCGTCCAGGCTTCGGCCAGTTCGGGCATGCGCGCCATCAGAATGTCCGAGACCTTCTTGAGATACACGCCGCGCTCGGCGGGGGTCATGCGCGGCCAGGGACCGGTGTCGAACGCCTTGCGCGCGGCGGCGACGGCCGTGTCCACATCAGCCGTGGTCGGCTCGAAATAGGTGAGGACGGTTTCCTCGTCATGCGGCGTGACGACCTTCAGCTCGTTGCTGCCGCTGCTCTTGCGCCAATCGCCATCGATAAAAAGCTGCGCCGCGCCCCGATCCTTGATGCCCTTGATGGTCTTGTTGAAATTTTCCATGCCGAATCTCCTAAGAACGAACACTGATTATCTTGGCGCTTTCATTGGCGATTCAAGCGGTTTGGCGCAAGCCGGATCAGGTTGGATCCAGCCGTGCGGGCAGACGGGTCGGCGCCGAAACACGGTGAAGCCGTTCGCGAACTGCAACATGACTGACACATTGAACACCCAAGGGGGCTTGTCTCACAGATCGGCGAGGCACGGTTGCGGTGCGCCCGATCCGCTCAGGAGTGAACCCATTGCGCCATCTGAAGATTCTTGCCACCGGTCTGCTCGCCAGTGCCGCAATGCTCAGCCTCACGCCCGCGAGCGCGCAGGAGCGGGCCATCTCCTTCGCCGTGGTGGGCGATACCGGCTATATCCCGGCTTACGAGCCTCATGAGGGCGGCGACACGAAGGCCAGAACGCTGGGCGATTATCTGGCCGCCGAAGCCAATGACTGGCTAGAGCGCCACCCCGATCTCACCGGCTTTGTGCCCACGCCGTGGACGTTCGAGAGCACGCATGGGGCCTATATGGCGGCCAGCGGCATGTATCCTGTCGCCTGGGCCACGGCGGAAGTGTGCAAGGCACGCAAATGCGACTTTGCGGCGATGGTGGGCGACAATATCTATCCCGATGGCGCGACGCTCGGCGCCGATGGCGTCTCCGATGCCCGCCGCTTCGAGGAAATGCTGAACCGGCCCTATGGCAAACTGGGCGAAGGCACGCCGAACTTCACCATCTTCACCATGATGGGCAATCATGACTGGCACATCTCGCGCGAGGCGACGATGGCGCAGATGGATTATCTCCAGAAACACCCCAATTTTACCATGCCCGGCCTGTTCTACAGCGCGGTGCCCAAGGGCTTCGAGGGGCAGATCGAGATCTTTGTGGTGGATACCGAGATGCTGCTGGCCAGCACGACCGTCCACAAGGACAATGTCGATACGCAGGGCAATGAGGTCCGCACCGGTGAGCTCGACAGCTGGCCCGACTTCGTAAAGCCCGCGACCGCCGCTGAGCGGGACATGGTGGGCTGGCTGGAGCGGGCGCTCGCCAAATCCACGGCGCGCTGGAAGATCGTCTTCGGTCATCATGCGCTCTGGTCGGGCGGCGGCAGCAAGTTCGAGAAAGCGCACGCTTTGCGCGCTCTGCTCCTCCCCGCGATCTGCCGCCATGCCGATGCCTATATCTCCGGCGATGATCACATGATCGAGGCCTATACCGACGATTGCCGCAAGGTGCCCGGCTCGCCAACTGAACCGCTGCCGCTCTTCGTCTCCGGCGCGGGCTCCAAATATCGCTCGCTGCACAAGCTGTTCCATGAGAATCAGCCGAAGACCTATCCCGAGCTGAAGAACCTCTTCTCCAAAGCACCGACCTGGGGTTTTCTGCACGTCTCCATCGAGGGCGAGACGCTGACGGCTGATTTCTTCTCGACGCCCACGGATATGTCCGGGCGGCCTGTGCAGGAAGTCTCGCTGAGCTTCGGCCACCGCAGCAAGTGATGCTGGGTGCCTGACGAGGGGCGCGCTCGGCTTGTAAGACTAGTTTGATGAAAGGGCTGCAACGGGCCTGAACACAAGCATGTTGCCCTAGACGACGCTCCTGCGCTGAACAATGCGGCCCAGGTCCACCCAGCCCCCTCACCGTTCGGGCTGAGCTTGTCGAAGCCCTGTCCTTCACCTTGGAAGTTGAGCAACAGAAGGACAGCCCTTCGACAAGCTCAGGGCGAACGGGAGAATTAAAGGACGTTCGATAATATCGGACAAGGTGCTTCCTCCTTCCTCCGCCCCGTCCACTCTATTTCCCGCCAACTATTAGGCGTATCGTCACGACCGATTGACGACATACCAACCAGTTGGTATGTTTTGAGTCGAAAGGAAGCAGCGTGTCCAGAACCGCCGGAAAGCCTGATGCCAAAACCAAGCTGCTCGATGCCGCCCTGCGCGTCATCCGCACCAAGGGCTATAATGCCACCACCGTCGATGAGCTTTGCGCGGCGGCCGGCGTCACCAAGGGCGCCTTCTTCCATCACTTCAAGACCAAGGATGATCTGGCGGTTGCGGCCGCCGAGCATTGGTCGCAGATCACCGGCGCGTTGTTCGCCTCGGCGCCCTATCACGACCATGCCGATCCGCTCGATCGCATCCTTGCCTATGTCGATTTCCGCAAGGCGCTGCTGCAGGGCGAGGTGCCGGACTTCACCTGTCTTGTCGGCACGATGGTGCAGGAGACGTATGACAGCATTCCGGCCCTGCGTGCCGCCTGTGATCGCAGCATCAGCGATCATGCCGCCACGCTGGAAGCAGACATCCAGGCCGTGATCGAAACACGCGGCATCGCACCGGACTGGACCCCCGCCTCGCTCGCGCTGCACACACAGGCGGTGCTGCAGGGCGCCTTCATTCTGGCCAAGGCCAAAGGCGGTCCCGCCGTCGCCGCACAGAGCATCGATCATCTGCGGCGCTATCTCGAGCTGCTGCTGCGCTGGCCGGAGAAGATCGACAAGAGCTAATCATTTCCAAATATTTACGAGAGGAGTCTGCCATGCCAAGCACAGTCACATTGCACCGGGTCATCACCACGCGACCCGACAAGCTGTATCGCGCCTTTATCGAGCCTGATGCCATTGCAAGCTGGCTGCCGCCGTTCGGCTTCCTGTGCACTGTGCATGAACTGGACGCGCAGGTCGGCGGCAAACACCGCATGTCCTTCCGCAACTTCACCACCGGGCACAGCCACAGCTTCGGCGGCACCTATCTGGAACTCGTGCCAGGCGAACGGCTGGTCTACACGGACAGCTTCGATGATCCCAACATGCCCGGCGAGATGAAGGTGACCGTCACGCTCAAGGCGGTCTCTATGGGGACCGAGATCAACATCGAGCAATCCGGCATCCCGGACATGATCCCGACGGACGCCTGTTATCTCGGCTGGCAGGAATCCCTGCGCAAGCTTGCAAAGCTCGTCGAGCCGGAAATCAACCAGTAAACGCCGCGAAAAGAAGAGGATTGCTGCCATGACTACGCAGAAAATCACTGTCGAAACCCATGTTGCCGCCCCTGTCGATCATGTCTGGCAGAGCTACACGACGCCGCAGGACATCATGCAATGGAACGCCGCGTCCGATGACTGGCACACCACCGCCGCGACCGTTGACCTGCGCGAAGGCGGCACCTTTTCTTCGCGCATGGAAGCGAAGGACGGGAGCATGGGCTTCGATTTCGAGGGCACCTACACGCGGATCGAGCCGCAGCGCCTGATCGAATACAGCTTTGGCGATCGCAAGGCCCGGGTCGATTTCGAACCGGAGAATGATGGCGTGCGGGTACGCGTCACTTTCGAGGCTGAGGAGGAGCACGGCATCGACCAGCAGCGGGAGGGATGGCAGGCGATCCTGGACAATTTCGCGCGGCACGCGGCGAGGACGAAGCAGGCGGGTTGAGCGGGCGCCTCGATTCTATCATCCCATTTCCGTTCGGGCTGAGCTTGTCGAAGCCCTGTCCTCCACTTTTGGCCTTGATCCAAAGAAGTGCAGCCCTTCGACAAGCTCAGGGCGAACGGAATGGGGGAAATGGCCTTTCCCTTCAGTCAATCACCTCCATCGCCATCAGGCGCGCCACCGTCTCATGGCGGAAGCGCTCGAAGCTGGAGCGGGCCTCTGGCACGGGCAAGCCGGGCACGAAGGCCGCCTCGATCTCCTCGTGCATCGCGCGCATCTCCGGCAGGAATTCGCTGTGCGTGAGAATATGGAAGCGGTTCTCGCGGATCGCCTCCACCACCAGCCGGCCCATTTCCATTGGGTCCATGGCGGCGCGCATTGCGGCCCAGAAACGCTTGACGAATTCCCCCTCCTCGCCCGGCGGCGCGCTGCTGTCGTCCTCCGGCACCGGCATCAGGGCGCTCTGCACGGCGCCGGGAAACAGGCAGGAGACACCGATGCCATGCGGCGCGAGATCGAGCCGCAGCGTCTGGGTGTAGCCGCGCACCGCATATTTGCTCGCCGCATAGGCTCCGGCGCCGGGCAGCGGCACCATGCCCGCCATCGAGGCGGTGTTGATGACATGCCCACCCTCGCCCTGCGCCTTGATGATCGGCACGATGATCTTGCAGCCATTCACCACGCCGCCAAGGTTGATGCCGATGGTGCGGTCCCAATCGTTGAAGTCGGGATCGTCCGCCGCGCCGCCACCGCCGACCCCGGCATTGTTGGCCAGCAGGTGGATCTTGCCGAACAGATCCAGCGCTTCCTGAGCGGCCGCGCGCAGTGCGCTCCGGTCTGTCACATCGACCCGGACGAAGCGGACCGCATTATTGCCCTTCAGCATCTCGCGGGCAGCATCGAGATGATCCTGATTATAATCGGCAATCACCAGCCGCATGCCCTCGGCAAGGAAATTGCGCGCCATGCCAAGGCCGATGCCGCTGGCGCCGCCGGTCACGAACGCCACCTTGCCCGCGAAATTCCGCATCCCTGTCCTCTCCTCAAAAAACGGGCGCACCTTATGGCGTCGCCGCACGCGGATCAGGACTAACCCGCTAGCGCGCCAGCGCCAAGCGCCTTGACCCGCCCCAACTCGATTGCCATCAGGCCCACAATTGAGATTTCAACACACGGGAGCGGAGAAAGCAGATGCAGTCCATTTTGGTGATCGGCGCAGGGTCCATGGGGTGCCTGTTTGCCGCCCGCATTGCCGAGAGTGGCGCGGACGTGCTGCTGATCGACGTGGACAAGAGCCGGATCGACGCGATCGACAAGGACGGCATTCACCTCACGGATGATAATGGCACCCGCACGATTCCCCTGCGCGCCCGTCTGGCGGCGGATGCGCAGCCGCCCATCGATCTGGCGCTGCTCTTCACCAAGGGGATGCACAGCCGCTCGGCCATCCGGTCCATCGCGCATCTGGCGGCGAGCGGCACTTATGTGCTGACGCTCCAGAATGGCCTCGGCAATCCCGAGATTGTCGCGGAAACCTTCCCCGCTGACCAGATCCTCAAAGGCATTGCCGCACTACCCGCGGACTTGCACGGCCTCAATGGCGTGGAATCGCACGGCGCCGGCCATGTCGAACTGGGCGCCATGACACCGGCCGGCGCGCAAGCTGCGCAGGCGGCGACCGCCCTGCTCGCCCGCGCCGGCTTCGATGCGCGCTACAGTGCGGAGATCGACGTGGCGATCTGGGAAAAGGTCGCCTTCAACGCCGCGCTGAACCCGCTTGGCGCCGTCACCGGCCAGCCCAATGCCGGCGTGGACAATGCGCCGGGCCGTCGCATCATCGCCGCCATTGTGGAAGAAGTCGTCGCCACCGCGCAGGCCCATGGCGTCGCGGTGGACAAGCCGCGCATTGAGGGCGCTATCGATCATGCGCTGGCTGAACATCGCGGCCACAAGGCCTCCATGCTGCAGGACATGATTGCCGGGCGCGCCAGTGAGATCGACTTCATCAATGGCGCCGTCTGCGACCGGGCGCGCGCGGTGGGAGTCGCCGCCCCGACCAATCAGACCATGGCCGATCTGGTGCGTCTGATGGAGCAGAGGCGGGGGTGAGGAACACCCCAACCTCCCGTTCGTGTCGAGCCTTCGACTGCGCGCAGAGTGGGCGCTCTTCAGCCTTTCGCTGAAATCGAGACACGCGAGGGCTGTGCTGATCGTGTCTCCACTTCGCTCGACACGAACGGAGCGGGATTTCTAAAACAAGATTTTATTGCAGTGCCTTGCAGGCCGAATTGAACACCATTTCCCGCAACGCCGGAAAATCCTCGATGCCATATTCGGCGGCGTCGTCGCTGCAGACGATCTCCACCCGGCCCTTGCACAGGCGCAGATCGAGGTCTTCGGGCTTGATGATCCGGCGGGAATTCACGTCATAGAATGCCCAGACGCGCGGCGTGGTATATTCGCCGATGTTCTGGTCGACCACCAGCGCGAGCCGCCCGGTGCTCAACCGCACGACAGAGCCGATCGGATAAACGCCCACGCTCTCGATGAAATGATCGAGAATATCGTCATCCAGCTCGCCTTCCATCGCCCGCATCAGGCCAAGCGCAGCATTGGGATCGATGCGGGGACGATGCGGCCGGTCGGACGTCATCGAGTCATAGACATCGCAGACCGCCGCCATCCGGCCGAACAGGCTGATATTGTCGCCGGTAAGCTGGTTGGGATAGCCCGAACCATCGCAGCGCTCATGATGTTCGAGGCAGACGAGCGCCACATCCTCGGGGATTTCGCCGCCCATCTGGAGGAACTCGTAGCCAAGCGTGGTGTGCGTCTCGACGATCTTGCGCTCGGCCTCGCTCAGATCCTCGCTGATCGTCGCAACGTCGATAGGCAGATGGCCCATGCCGACGTCCATCAGCAGGCCGGCCAGCCCGGCTTCCTTCACGCGCGCGTCATCCAGGCCCATCTGGCGGCCAAGCGCGATCATCAGGGCGCTCACGGCAAGACCATGGGCATAAAGCGAGCTGTTTTCTCGCCGAATGCGCATCAGGCCGTTGAAGGCATGGGGATTGCGCTGCACGGAGGCAAACAGATCCTCGATGACCGGCTCCACCTGCCCGCGCGAGATCGCCTTGCCCAGCCGCGCCTGTTCGAACACAGCGCCCAGCACCCGGTTGGCGCGGGCGACGACCGCCTTGGCGTGGCCCACTTCCCGCGCCACGCTGAGCGACGTGGTGGAGCGGGCGTCGAACGGAATGACATTGGAGCCAAGCGGACGCTCCGGCGTGATCTTGCGCTGACGCTCCATCCGCACGCGCTCTGCCATGCTCGCGCCGCCGGAGGGGGCAGATGAGCCGGCCGCGACAAGCGCACGCCGCAACGACGTCGCGGGGGGACGGGGGCCGCCTGCGCCGCCAACATCATCGCCCTTCGCGACGTCGATCATCACGCCCTCGACTTCGCTGGCGCGCAGGTCGGCGAGGATCTGCGGATCGGTCAGCAGGAATTTCGTCCGCCAGAACGGATGCTTGAGCCACGGTCCTTCCAGCTTGTGAATGAACATGCCGAGCTTCACGTCGGCAACATCGATTCTCTTGAGCATCAGGACTCCGCCGGTAAACTTCGAGCGGGCAAAATGCTCCGCGCACGATACTGAACGGATAATGGGCTTGGTTATTTAACTGTTGTCTTTGTCTATATACCATCTTTTCGGCGCGTTGGCGTCAGGTACGGACCGTGCGGCGTGCCGACAATCGTGAACAAGGAGGCCGACCGGCAATTCCATGGCAAAGGAAACCCGCGCCACCCGCGCGCTGAGCAAGGCCGGCATCGCCTTTTCCGTCCACAGCTATGAGTATGACCCCGCCGCAGCCAGCATCGGCCTGCAGGCGGCAGCGGCGCTGGGCGAGCCGCCCGAACGGGTGCTCAAGACGCTGATGGCGCTGGTCGATGGCAAGCCCGCCTGCGCCATCGTCCCGGCAAACAGTGAAGTCGCCATGAAGAAGCTCGCCGCCGCGCTGGGCGGGAAGGCAGCGACCATGATGAAGCCGGCGGATGCCGAGCGCCTCAGCGGATACAAGGTCGGCGGGATCAGCCCTTTTGGCCAGATGAAGCCAGTCCGCGCGGTGGTGGACGCCAGCGCGCTCGCGCAACCGCATGTCTACCTGAATGGCGGGCAGCGCGGCCTCCAGATCCGCATGGCGCCGCAGGATGTGGTCACCTGCCTCAGCGCGACCGTGGCGGCCATCACGGCCTGACGCCGGCGATCAGCCGGGCTGCTCGGGCGCCGGCGTCGGCTGTGGGCGCGGTTGCCAGCGGGAGAGCGTGAGGGTGAAGCAGGCGCCACCATTGGCCTTGCGGTAGGTCGCGGCGCCGCCATGGGCCTCGGCAATGCCGCGCACCACGGAAAGGCCTAGGCCGCTGCCCTTTGCAGCGCCGCCCTGCTCCATGTAGCGGCGGAACGGATCGAAGGCATGGCGCGCGAATTCCTCGGTCATCCCCGGCCCTTCATCGGTCACGCTCAGTTGCACGTTGGACGAGGCGATCCGTAGCGCGACCGTCACCTGGCCGGGCTTTGCGTGCCGATGAGCATTCTCGAGCAGCGCCATCAGCGCCTGCCTTATGCGCGCGGTATCGACATTGCAGAGGCCCCGATCAAGCGAGGTGACGATCCGGAAGCCCGCTGCTTCAAGGCCGGGCTGCATCAGGCGGACCACGGCCTCGAGTTCATCTGCCAGTTCGACCTGCTGGAAACGCATGTCCAGCCGCCCGCCTTCCATCAGGCTCACCGTTCGCAGATCCTCGATCAGCCGCGTGAGGGCATTGACCTGCACGACGAGCGAGCGCAGCAGCGGCGGATCGGGCGCGAATACGCCATCGGCCAGCCCCTGCAGGCGACCGGAGAGAATAGTAACGGGCGTACGCAATTCATGCGCGATGGTCGCGTTCCAGCGCCGTACGGCTTCGCCGGCCTGCTCCAGCCGGTCGGCCAGCAGATTGAAGTCCTCGACCAGCATCGTCGCTTCGCTTGGCGCTCGCTCGTCAGTACTGGCGCGCGCCTTGATATTGCCGTCAGCCATCATGCGCGCTGTCTGGGCCACCGAAACCAACGGCTTCACGATCCGGCGGGCGAGCCGCGTCGCAACAAGTACGGCAATGCCGATGGCGGCGACGCAAAACAGCACGATCATCAGCCACTCGATGCCGCGTGGTGTCCAGTCGTCTGTCATTGGAAACAGAAGATGCGGCGCAACACGAATGATCACGCCGTAGAAAGCGTAGAGCCCGAAGATGGTGAGCAGCACCGAGGCCACAGTGGCGATGACCGTCGAGAGGACGATCTGCCGCCCGAGTCCGCCGACGGGCTGCCTCATGAAAGATCCGCCAGCCGGAAGCCCACGCCGCGCACATTGTTGACGAAGCCGGAGGCGCCAGCTTCCTCCAGCTTGCGACGCAGCTTGCTCAGATGCGTATCCACCGTCCGATCGAGCGCATCACCGCCCGGCAGGCAGGCATCGACCAGCTCGCTACGGGAGAAGGCCCGCTTCGGCGCACGCGCCATATGGGCCAGAATCCGAAATTCGGTCAGCGTGAGCGGCAGGCTGACCCGGTCCGGATTGTCTCCGCCGATCACGCTGGCCAGATGGCTGTCCATGTCGATCTCGATTGGCCCCACGCGCATCGTTGCGCCATTATTGCCCCCTGCCCTGCGCAACACGGCGCGCGCCCGGGCGGCGACTTCCAGCGCATTGAAGGGCTTCACGACATAATCGTCCGCACCGATGCGCAGTGCCTGGAGCTTGTCGATATCCTGATCGAGCGCGGTCAACATGATCACGGGCGTCGTACCCCGGCGGCGCAGCTCGGCCAGAACTTCCCACCCGTTGAGGCGCGGCATCTGGACATCGAGCATGACGAGATCGGGCTTGAGAGCAAGATGGAGCTCAAGGGCGGTGCGGCCATCGGCAGCGCGGACAGTACGAAACCCCTCGCGCTCCAGATAGGCGGCGATCACTTCTGCGATTTCGGGTTCGTCCTCGGCGACGAGAACCAGTGCGTTTTCGGCGTCCATGACTTTCCTTCTTCCTTCATGGGCGTTAACTCACTTCCCTTGAGGCCACTAGCCGCCCTCCACACTTTCTCTACATTTCCGTCACACTCGCTCGACAGGCCCGTTCCAAAGGGCAGGCGCAGACAAGCAACCCCAAGAGTCGGACATGATGACACCTTGCCCCCCCAGGCGCTCCGGCGCCTTCATCGTTATCGCGTCCACGGCGCTGTTGCTTTCTGCCTGCTCGGGAGGCGAGGCCCCACCCGCGCCTCCCCCGCCTGATGTATCGGTCGTGACGGTCTCCCCCTCACGCGTCGATGTGGCGGACGAACTGCCGGGCCGGGTCATGGCCTTTCGCGTGGCGGAAATCCGCCCGCAGGTGAATGGCGTGATCCAGCGCCGGCTGTTCGAGCAGGGCACGGAAGTGCGCGCAGGTCAGCCTCTGTTCCAGATCGACCCCGCGCCTTTCCGCGCCGATACCGCCAGCGCGGCCGCCGCTGTCCAGCGCGCGCAGGCGGCGCTCAACCGCGCCCGCATTCAGGCGGAGCGGCTCGCGCCTCTCGTGAAGGTGGATGCCATCAGCGGTCAGGCCTATGACGATGCCGTGGCCGCGCGCGATCAGGCCGCAGCCGATCTCGCGCAGAGCCGCGCCGCGCTCGCTCGCCAGCAGGTCGATCTCAATTTTGCAACGATCCGCTCGCCGATCAGCGGTCGGATCGATCAGTCGCTCGTCACCGAAGGCGCCCTCGCCGCAGTCGGCGCCACCGAGCCGCTTGCCACCGTTCAACAGATTGACCGCGTCTATGTTGACGTGCGTCAGCCGGCCGCCCGCCTCGAAACGCTGCGCGAGGCGGCGCGTGCCGGCACTTCCGCCCAGGGCGCCCCCGTGGAAATCGTGGCTTCCGATGGGCGGGCCTATCCGGTCACCGGACGCCTGCTTTTCTCGGGCATCAGTGTCGACCCCGGCACGGGCGAAGTCATTGCCCGCGTCGAGGTTCCCAACCCTGAAAGGGCGCTGCTGCCCGGCATGTTCGTTCGCGCGCGGCTGCCGCGCGTGACCTTGCCGAACGCGCTCACCCTGCCACAGCAGGCGGTGGTGCGCGATCCCACCGGCAATGCCAGCGTGCGGGTCGTCGGCAAGGACGGCAAGGTGGTCGCACGCCCGGTACAGACCGGGGACGTGCGCGACGGCACGATCGTCATCATGTCCGGGCTCAAGGCCGGCGAGACCGTGATCGTGGAAGGGCAGGACCGCGTCCAGCCCGGCGCGCAGGTCAAGCCTGTGCCGTGGCGCCAGGACGGTCAGCAGGGCCAGGCGCAAGGCGCCGCCCCCGCCGCATCCGGCCGCTGAGAGCGAGAGAGACCCCATGCCCCGCTTCTTCATAGACCGGCCGATCTTCGCCTGGGTGGTCGCGATCGCGATCATGCTCGCCGGTGTGATCGCCATCCCGCAGCTGCCGATCGAGCGCTATCCCACGATCGCGCCGCCGAGCATCAGCATCACCGCGACCTACCCTGGCGCCACGCCGCAGACGATGAACGACAGCGTCGTCAGTCTGATCGAGCGGGAGCTTTCGAGCGTCAAGAACCTGCTCTACTTCGAGAGTTCGACGGACACCTCGGGTCAGGCAACGATCACGGCGACGTTCCAGCCGGGCACAGACCCTGAGCTTGCGCAGGTCGACGTGCAGAACCGGCTCAAGACGGCCGAACCCCGCTTGCCGCAGGTGGTGCGCCAGCTTGGCATTCAGGTCGAGGCGGCCGATCCCAACTTCCTCGCGCTGGTGAACATCGAGTCGAAAAATGGCGAGCTCGATGCTGCCGAGCTGACCGATTATGCCGCCCGCTATGTGGTCGAGGAGCTGAAGCGTATTCCCGGCGTCGGCCGCGTCCAGCTGTTCGGCGCCGAGCGAGCCATGCGCATCTGGGTCGATCCGGCCAAGCTGGCCTCGTTCAATCTGGCCATGAACGATGTGACGCAGGCGGTTGCCGGGCAGAACACGCTCATCGCGCCGGGCGCGCTCGGCGGCGAGCCCGCCGTGAGCGGCCAGCGCGTGACGGTGCCGCTGACCGTCGAGGGGCAGTTGCAGACGCCGGAAGGGTTCCGCCAGATCGTGCTGCGGGCTAATTCCGACGGATCGACGCTCAAGCTGGGCGATGTGGCGCGTGTCGAACTGGGCCAGCAGGCCTTCTGGTTCAACACCCGCGCCAACGGGAAGCCTGTGGCCCTCGTGGCCGCGCAACTTGCGCCCGGCGCAAATGCAGTTTCCACCTCGAGCCTGATCCACGACCGGATGGAAGAACTCGGTCAGGCGATGCCCTCCAACATCACCTACCGCATTCCATTCGACACCGCGCCTTATGTGCGGATCTCCATCGAAAAAGTGGTGGAGACGCTGGTCGAGGCGATGGTGCTCGTCTTCCTGGTGATGTTCCTCTTCCTCCAGAAGTTCCGCTACACGCTGATCCCCGCCATCGTGGCACCGATCGCCCTGCTCGGCACTTTCGCGATCATGCTGCTTGCGGGGTTCTCGATCAACGTGCTCACCATGTTCGGCATGGTGCTGGCCATCGGCATCATCGTGGACGATGCCATCGTGGTGGTCGAGAATGTCGAGCGCATCATGGCCGAAGAGGGTCTCTCTCCCCGCGAAGCGACTCGCAAGGCCATGGGAGAGATCACCGGCGCGATTATCGGCATCAGCCTCGTGCTCACCGCCGTGTTCATCCCGATGGCCTTCTCGACCGGCTCGGTGGGGGCGATCTACCGCCAGTTCACCATTTCCATGGCGGTCTCCATTCTGTTCTCCGCTTTCCTCGCCCTCTCCCTGACGCCGGCCCTGTGCGCCACGCTGCTCAAGCCCGTGCATGGCCATGAGCAGAAGCGCGGCTTCTTCGGCTGGTTCGACCGCAAGTTCGACCAGATGTCCAAGGGCTACGAGAATTGGGTGACGAAGCTGGTCAAACGCACCGGCCGGATGATGGCGGCCTTCGCTGTCGTGCTCGCCCTGCTTGGTTTTGCCTTCTACAGCCTGCCCTCGGCCTTCCTGCCCGAGGAAGACCAGGGCTATTACATCACCATTTTCCAGATGCCGTCGGATTCCACCTCAGCGCGCACGCTCGAAGCCATCTCGGCGCTCGAAAAGCACAGCGTCGGCCGCGCCGGCATCGAGGATATCATCGCCGTCCAGGGCTGGGGCTTTGCGGGCGCAGGCAGCAATGTCGGCATCGCCTTCACGATCCTCAAGGACTGGTCGGACCGCGAGGGCGCGACGGCCTTTGGCGAAGTTGCAGCCGCCAATGGCGCCACCGCAGCGGTGCGCGAGGGCATGATCATGAGCGTCGTGCCGCCGTCCATCGATGGTCTGGGCACCACCAGCGGCTTCTCGCTCCGGCTTGAAGACCGTGGGGGCCGCAGCAATGCGGAGCTGATGGCGGCCCAGTTCCAGCTGATCGGCATGGCGGCGCAGAGCCCGAAGCTGATGGGCGTGTATCCTGAAGGCCTGATGCCGGGCACAAGCGTCGCGCTGGATATCGACCGGCAGAAGGCGCAGATTCTCGGCGTGCCGTTCGAATCCATTGCGCAGACGATCAGCACGGCCATGGGCTCTGCTTATGTGAACGACTTCCCCAATCGCGGCCGCATGCAACAGGTCATCGTGCAGGCGGAAGCGGATGCGCGCATGAACCTTGACGATGTGCTGAAGCTCTACGTGCGCAACAACGCCGGCGAACCCGTGCCGCTGACCGAGCTCGTGACGCCGCGCTGGGAGCAGACGCCCCTGCAGCTGGTGCGCTACAATGGCTATCCCGCCATGCGAATCGCCGGTCAGGCCGCACCCGGCTATTCCAGCGGCGAAGCCATGGCGGAAATGGAGCGGCTCGCCGCACAGCTGCCGCCCGGCTACACCGTCTCCTGGACCGGCCAGTCGCTGCAGGAGATCCTCGCCGGCGACACGCAGCTGCTCCTCCTCGGCCTCTCGATGCTGATCGTGTTCCTGATCCTCGCGGCACTGTATGAGAGCTGGGCAATCCCGCTGTCGGTCATGCTTGTCGTGCCGCTCGGCCTCATTGGCGCGGTTGCTGCCGTGATGCTGCGGGGCATGCCCAACGACATCTTCTTCCAGGTCGGGCTGATCACGATCATCGGCCTCAGCGCCAAGAACGCGATCCTGATCGTGGAGTTCGCAAAGACGGCGCGCGAGCGTGGCATGTCGACCGTCGACGCGACGATCCAGGCGGCGCGTCTACGCCTGCGGCCGATCCTGATGACCAGCTTCGCGTTCACCATGGGCGTCATCCCGCTGATGATCGCGAGCGGCGCCAGCAAGGAGACGCAGCAGGCGATCGGCACCGGCGTATTCGGCGGCATGATCAGCGCCACCGCGCTCGCCATCTTCTTTGTGCCGGTATTCTTCGTGGTGGTGATGTCGCTTGTCGAACGGGTCCGCGGCCGCCGGGACGACACCCCGCCGCCCGCCGATCAGGCGACCGCCGCCACTCCTGACCCGCGCCCCGCGCCGGAGAGCTGAGATGCGTAAATTTGCCCTCGCTGCGCTGCTGCTCACCAGCGCCTGCTCGCTGAACCCCCGGCTGGAGACGCCGCCCGCCCCCGTGGCGCCGGCCTATCCGCTTGCTGCCACGGACGAAGCCGCCAGTGCCGCCGCCCTCGACTGGCGGGAGATGTTCGGCGATCCGCGCCTGCAGCGGCTCATCGATCTGGCGCTGGAGAACAATCGCGATCTGCGTATCTCCACCCTCAACGTGGAAGCTGCCCGCGCGCAGTTCCGTGTCGCCCGTGGCGCCCAGCTGCCCTCGGTGGATGCCAGCGCCGGCTTCACCCGCCAGCGCGTCTCCGCCGCCACGGCCCAACCCGGTGCGCCGCAGACCGGCGGCTATGAGTTCAGCCAGTTCTCCGCCACCGCCGCACTAACCAGCTTCGAGATCGACCTGTTTGGCCGCCTGCGCTCGCAGAGCGAAGCCGCGTTCGAACGCTATCTTGCCACCGATGAGGGCCGTCGCGCGGCGCGGATCGCGCTCATCGGCTCCATTGTCGATGCCTATCTGGCGGAGCGCCTGGCCGAAGAGCAGCTTGCCCTCACCGAGCAGACACTGGCCGATTGGCAGGCCTCGCTGACCATCACCCGCCAACTTCAGCAGGCGCGGCAAGTGAGCGGCCTCGATGTGGCGCAGGCGGAGGGGCAGGTCAGCCAGGCGGAGGCCGATCAGGCCATGCGCACGCGGATGCTGGCGGAAGCGCGCAATGCCCTCACGCTGCTCGTCGGGGCGCCTCTGCCCGCCGATCTGCCGGCGCCGATTGCGCTGATGGACCAGCCGATCCGCACGCAACTGCCAGTCGGCCTGCCGTCGGACCTGCTCGTCAACCGGCCGGACATCCGGCAGGCCGAACGGGAGCTTGTCGCGGCGAATGCCGATGTCGGCGCAGCGCGCGCAGCCTTCTTCCCGCGCATCTCGCTGACCGGCTTGTTCGGCTTCACCAGCCTTGCGCTCGATAATCTGTTCGAGAGCGCCAATCGCACATGGTCTTTCTCGCCGCAGATCACGCAGCCGATCTTCAACGGCGGCAGCCTTCAGGGCCAGCTCGACCTGGCGCAGGTTCGCAAGTCCATTGCGGTCGCCAGCTATGAGCGCGCCATTCAGGCGGCGTTCCGCGAGGTTGCCGATGGTTTGGCCGGACGAGAGACCTTCACTCGCCAGATTGAGGCGCAACGCGGAGTCGCGGAGACTGCGGCCCGCCGCACGGAGCTTTCACGTCTGCGCTATGAGGCAGGCGTGGATGGCCGGCTCGAACTGCTCGACGCGCAGCGCAGCGATTATGCCGCGCGCCTCAACCTGCTGGAATTGCGTCGGCAGGAGCTATCCAGCGCTGCCGGTCTCTACCGCGCGCTTGGCGGCGGGGATGAGGAGTGAGCACTGACCTTGAGGATCAGGCGGCGCCGAACTCCCAGTGATCATAGCTGTTGCCGCGCAGGATCGCCGGCACCTGCTCCGCCGGAACTGCCTTGCTGAACAGATAGCCCTGGCCGATCGTGCAGCCCCGCGCGCGCAGATAGCGGGCTTGGGCAATGGTCTCGACGCCCTCGGCAACAGTCTGCATGCCCATGCGCCGCGCCATTTGCAGCACAGCATCGATCACCGCCGTCCCACCCGGTGCGTCCTCGCCGATCCGGTCGATGAACGACTTGTCGATCTTGATCACATCGACGGGGAATTGCTGGAGATGGCTGAGCGATGCGTAGCCGGTGCCGAAATCGTCGAGCGCCACCATCACGCCCAGCGCGCGCAGTTCTTCCAGCATGCGCGCGACTTCCGGCCCGAATTGGCCGATCAGCACTGTCTCGGTCACTTCAATGTCGATCTGCGCGAGATCCTGCCGGTGCGTCCGCGCGGCGTTCTGGAGGCGCCGGGTAAGATCGGGCGACCGAAAATCCCCGGCTGAAACATTCACCGCAATCCGCCCCGGGTCGAGTCCATATGCGCGCCACGTCGCCAGATCGGCAAACATGCGGCAGAAGATCCGGTCGGTCAGGCGCACGGACATTTCCGCATCGGCGAAGGCTGCCTCGATTGCCGAAGGGGGCAGCACGCCGCCATTGTCCTGTACCCGCAGCAGGGCTTCCCAGCCCATGATCTGCCCGGTCTGCAGATCGATCTTGGGCTGATAGAAGGGCACGATGCGATCCTCCTCCACGCCGGCGCGCGCGACGATAAGCATCCGCGAGCGCTTCTCGGAGGCATGCTTGAGAGCGGGAGAAAACTCGCGCACCACACCGGGCAGGTCCGCCTTTGAGGCGTAGAGCGCCAGATCGGCAGCGATCAGCAGTTCGCCGGGGTCTGCGCCATCGCGAGGCCAGATCGCCACACCAGCTGAAAAGCCGATCGGGATGCGCAGCTCATCAAACATGACCGGTTTTTCGAAGCAGCGGGCCAGCGCCTCGGCTACCTCGCGATAGTCCCCCGGCGCTGCAAGGCCCGGCGCGATGATCGCGAATTCGTCGCCGCCCAGTCGCGCCACGGTCGCACCCTCAGGCATGGCCGCAGGCAGGCGCCGTGCCACTTCCTCCAGCACCCGGTCGCCCGCCGCATGGCCGAGCGTGTCGTTCATTTCCTTGAAGTTATTGAGGTCAAGGATGATGAGCGCCACCTTCTCGCCCGTCTCGCAGGCCTTATCGATCGCCGCCTGAATGCGGATTCCGTAGAGCGCCCGGTTGGGCAAACGGGTGAGATGATCGTGATAGGCAGCCCAGTTCAGCTCGGCCTGCGCCCGCTTCTGCTCGGTAATGTCCAGCATCGAACCAACCAGCCGGACCGGCAACATGTTCTCATCGCGGACGATCACGCAGCGTGTTCTTACGTCGATCCAGGCACCAGCCGCAGTGAGGAAACGATATTCTTCGCTCCAGAACTTCTGCCCGCTGTCGAGCGCCCGCGCCTGACTGGCGAGCACATGGGCGCGGTCATCGGGGTGGATGCGATCCAGCCACCAGCTGAGGTTCGTGCCCTCGTCCAGATTGGCATAGCCCAGCACTTTGGGGTGCGCTCCGCCCCATGTCGCCCGCCCTTCCTCGAAGGACCAGTCCCAGATGACGTCGTTGGTCGCCAGCGAAGCAAGCCGGTAACGCTCCTCGCTCTGGCGCAGGGCGGTCTCGGCGATCACATGCTCGTGAATATCCTCCAGGCTGCCATACCAGGCGGTGATCTCCCCCACTTCGTTCCGCCGCGGTCGCGCCCGCGCCCGGAACCAGCGATAGGAGCCGTCGATCAACCGGATGCGGTAGCGGACGTCTGCTTCTTCGTCCTTCCCGTCCTTCACGGCGGCGGACCACAAGTTCTTGACGACAGGCAGATCGTCGGGATGGACCACCTGGGCCCAGCCATCGCCCACGCCCTCTTCCTTCGGAAGGCCCACCAGATCAGCCCAGAGCGGCGCGATTTCGGTCACGCGCCCCTCGGGATCGGCCACCCAGGCGATCTGTGGATTGAGTTCGATATAGGCGCGATGATGATCCTGCGTCGAACGCAGGTTCTCCAGTGCCATCGTCAACTGCCGATGTTCCTCGGCGGTCGCGCGGGCCAGGCTCTCCGCATGCCAGGCATAGCTAAGCGCCACCACGAGCAACCCGACGAACACACTCACGACAACCACGCCCAATTCATCGGACGAGACAGCCATGTTCGCTGCGGCTGCGTGCGAGGCATGTGCCGTCAGGGTAACACCGGACATGGCGATGAAATGCACCGATAGTGCGGAGGCAGCTATCGCCGCTGCAGCGGGCCAGACGAAAATGCGGCCCCTATCCTCACTGAACAAATGGCCAGAGAGGCAGCCCAGACCGAGGCCGGCGACGATCGCCAGCAGCACAGCCGTGGTGTCATGCACAACATCGCCGGCAAAACTCAGCGCATGCATGTCAATGAAATGCGCCACGATCACGCTGCAGCCAATCAGCCCACCTCCCAGCAGAGGTCTGGGACGATGGAGGAAGCCAAGCACCCAACCCGTCATGGCGAGGGGCACGGCGATCAGGGCGGACAGGGCAGCCACGCTCATGTCAAAGTGGATATCGAGGTCCTGCCGATAGCCCAACATGGCCGTGAAATGCGTGGTCCAGACCGCCAATCCCGTCATAAGTCCCGCAAGCACAAGCCAGGCACGGCGAGAATTCTGCGTTTCGGGCTTCAGCGCATGCTTGGCAATCGCAGTCGCCGTGAGGCTACCGAATGCACAAACGGCCACCGCCAGCGCCACGAAGCGCAGATGGTGTTCATGAACAATGGTGGTGTAGAGGCTCTCCACGTGACCCAACTATAGCAGCTGCGCATCACGCTAGGCCCCCAGAGGTTAGCAAAGTGTTGCCTGTGCGGTGAGTGGATGCGCTGCCAAGATCAGCCAGCCGCCCGCAATTCCTCCCCGAGCGCTCGGATCAGGTCGGCAGCGGGAAGCAGCCGGGCAAGCGGCGCGCCCTGCCCTGCCCATTGCGCCCCAAAGCCGCCGTCCCCAGCCGCCATCGCTGCGGCATTGAGCGCCTTGGCTGCGTCGTAAGCGACGGGGTAATCCGGGGGCGTTGCACCGATGCTCAACCCAAGTTTCGTGAAGGCATTGGCAAGGCAGCGTGCGGGGCGACCGGAGATGGCGCGCGTCATGGTCGTATGATGCGCAGCCTCGCTGAACAAGGCATTGCGAAACGCCGCGTCGGCGCTGCTTTCAGGACAGGCAATAAACGCCGTGCCGAGTTGCGCGGCGATGGCGCCAAGATCGAGCGCGGCGCGAATGCCCTGTCCATCCATGATGCCACCGGCAGCAATGACCGGAAGGGCCGTGTTTCTTGCCAGCAGCCGTGTGAGCGCGAATGTGCCGAGGCAATCATCCTGCACATCGGGGTCGAACAGTCCGCGATGCCCGCCCGCCTCATAACCCTGCGCCACAACCGCATCGACCCCTGCCGCCTGAGCGGCCTTCGCTTCGGCGAGGCTGGTCGCCGTGGCGAGGAGGAAGCAGCCAGCCTCCTTCAACGCCCTGATGGCCGCCTCATCCGGCAAGCCGAAATGGAAGCTGACCACCGCCGGACGCAACTCCACCAGCAAGCGCAGCATCTCATCGCTTTCAGCGAAGCTCTGGTAGATTGCACTCAGCGTGGACGGCGGCTCCGCACCAAACTGACGGAACGTCGGTGCGAGAGCTGATAGCCAGGCTGCCTCTTGTGCGCTGCTGCGGCGCGGCGGCGCGTGTACGAACAGATTGACGTTGAAAGCACGCCGCGTCAGCGCCTGCAGGCGCATGATCGCATCGCGCGCGCCCGAGACGTCACCGGCGCCCACGGCAATGGACCCCAAAGCCCCTGCCTCGCACACTGCAGCGGCCATTGCCGGGGTCGAAACACCGGCCATGGGAGCCTGAATGATCGGCAGGTCAAGACCGAGACGTTCAAGCATCCTTACCTCTGTCGTTTGTCGGGAGATGGGTCAGAACGAGCTGAAATGGGATGTCCTGCTTACGCGCGCCCTCGATGTGCACGCGAGTCAAAGCAACACGACCGGCCAAATTAAGTCCCGGCCCTTCGCCCCTTAATCCCCCTGAAAGCGCGGTGCCCGCTTCTCCCGGAACGCTGCCACCCCCTCCTGAAAGTCAGCACTATGGCCGGCGGCGCTTTGATTGGCGGCCTCGATGCTCATCGTCTCGGGCAGGCTGTGATGGAGCGCGGCGGCGACCTGTTTGCGGATAATGCCGATCGCGCGGGTTGGCCCTTGCGCCAGCTTGCGGGCAAGAGCCAGCGCAGCCTCGCCAACAGCATCGTCATCGGCAACCCGCGCCACCAGTCCCGCGTCCTGCGCCTCCTGCGCGCTCATCGCCTCGCCAAGCAGCGCCAGTTCGAGCGCCTTGGCTCGCCCGGCGCTCTTCGCGACCAGCCAGGTCGCGCCAGCATCCGGCACGAGCGCGATGTTGACGAAGCCCAGTTGCAGATAGGCCGATCGGGCCATCACCACGATGTCCGCCGCCAGCGCCAGCGCCACGCCTGCGCCCACTGCCGGCCCGTTGATGGCGCTCACCACCGGAATATCGAGTCCGGCCAGCCGCAGGAACAGCGGATGATAATAAGTCGCCAGCGTATCGCCCAGATCGGTGCCGATGCCATCGCCATCCGCCAGATCCGCACCCGAGCAGAAGGCCCGCCCCGCGCCCGTGATCAGCACCGCCCGCGCTCCGTCGCGGACGCCGACATCCAGAGCGCGGGTGAGGTCCGCCAGCAGCGCAGTGGAGAGCGCGTTCAGCCGCTCGGGACGATTGAGCGTGAGGGTCAGCACGCGCTCGTCCAGCGTGGAAAGCAGGATCTCGCTCACATCATCCTCCCAAATACCGGACTAGCCGGGCCGAGCCGCGTCGCGACGGCGGTTTTCAATGGCGCGCAGGCTAGCAGGCTGGCCGCGCGCCGCAAGCCGCGCACCGACGCAAGCCAGCTACTCTCGCCACCGATCCATTTTGTGGAATTGCGAAATGGCAAGGTTCCGTTACGGTGCCCGCGCCACGATGGACCACCTGGTGCTCCTGCGAAGGCAGGAGCTCAGGGCGCAGCAGATCGACCGCCGCGGCCATGGGCCCGCCCAAGCCGCCGCCCTGACTCCATCCGGCAGCCACGACTCGGAAACCGGAGTACCCCCATGCCGCGCGGCAACAGACTCTTTGTCGGCCAGAAAGTGCGCGAACTGCGCCTGCAGAGCCGGCTCGATCAGGCGGATATGGCGCGACTGCTCGGTATCTCGGTCTCTTATCTCTCGCAGCTGGAGAATAATGACCGCCCGCTCACCGCGCGGGTGAAAGCAGCGCTGGCGGCGGCCTTTCCGCTCGACTGGTCGGATTTCGATGCACGGCCCGAGGAGCAATTGCTCGGCGCGTTCAACTGGGCGCTCGCCAATCCGGGCCACCGCTCGCCCCCGCCGGACCCGGAGCGCACCGAGCGGCTGCATGTCCAGTATCCGGAGTTTGCCGCGCGCTATGTGGAGCTGCACCATGCTCTGCGACAGACTGAAGGCCGCCTTGCCATGGCCGAGCAGGCCCTCGGCAACGGCCTGCTACCCGGGGCACGCGCGACCTTCGATCAGGTGAGCGACCGCCTGCGACTGTTCAACAACTATTTCCACGATCTTGATGCCGCTGCCGAAGACCTCGCCGCGCGGATCGGCCTTGGCGAGCCATCCGATGCAGAAGCGAACATCGCGAAAATTACTGATGCTCTCGCGCGCGATCACGATTGCATCGTGCGCCGGGAGCAGCTCAAGACTCCGCTGCTGCGGGCGCCCTCGCCCGATGGCAAAGCACTGCATGTCAATGATGCCCTGCCCGCGTCCAGCATAGCCTTTCAGCTCGCCAGTCACCTGGTCCAGCGGCTCGGCCTGCCGGGCCCGACGCTGCGCGCCATCGTGGCGCAGCATCCTCTCGGTCCGCCCGCCGATGAGCTGCTCCACCACGCCCTCGTCAACTATGGCGCGGCGGCCCTGCTGATGCCCTATGGCCCGTTCCGCGTCGCTGCCCGGACGCTGCGCCACGACATCGATGCGCTCGCCAACCGGTTTGGCGTCAGCGCCGAGCAGGCCGGGCACCGCCTCGCCACGCTCCAGCGACCGGGGCAGCGGGGCATTCCCTTCTTTTTCTGCCGGATCGATCCGGCCGGAAATATTACCAAGCGCCACAGCGCCACCCGGCTGGACTTCGGCAGTTTCGGGCCGCTCTGCCCGCGCCTCAAGGTTCATGAGGCAGCCACGCGCCCCGGCTATGCCGCCGCGGAACTGGCCGAAATGCCCGATGGGGTGCGCTACATCCTGCTGGCGCGCTGCATCACCCGCGCCGATCGCCGGCACGCCATCGTGCTCGCGTGCGAGGCCGACTATGCTGCGCATCTTGCCTGCGCAGACGGCCTGAACCTTGACGATGAAGCGGCCGCGACGCCCATCGGCCCCGGCTGCCGCCTCTGCCCGCGCGAGGGCTGCCCCCAGCGCGCCTTTCCGCCCATCGACCGCCCGATCCATGTCGAGCGGGACAGCCGTCACATCATTCCTTACAGCATCGGCTAAGGTTCAGGCCCCTCAGCGCATCAACACCAGTTCTTCAGCCATGCTCGGGTGCAGCGCCACGGTGGCGTCGAAGTCCGCCTTGGTCAGCCCGGCCTTCACGGCGATGGCCGCGGCCTGCAGGATCTCGGGCGCATCGGGGCCGATCATGTGGATGCCGACGACACGCCCGCTCGTCTCGTCACAGATCAGCTTGTAGAGGCTGCGCTCGTTGCGATTGGCGAGCACATTCTTCATCGGCCGGAAATCGGAGATGTAGACCTTCACCGCACCCAGCTTGTTGCGCGCCTCCCCTTCCGTCATGCCCACAGCGCCAATCGGCGGATGGCTGAACACTGCCGAGGGGATGCAGTCATAATCGACCGTGCGCGGGCTATCGCCAAACACCGTATCGGCAAAGGCATGGCCCTCGCGGATCGCCACGGGCGTCAGTTGCACCCCGTCGGTCACGTCGCCCACCGCGTAGATGCTCTCGACATTGGTGCGGCTATACTCATCGACCTTGATGGCGCCCTTCACCGTTTCCACGCCGACCTTGTCGAGGCCGAGGCCATCGATCTTGGGATTACGTCCCGTGGCGAAGAGCACGAGGTCGGTCTCCATCGATTCCCCACCTTCGATGAAAACCTTGAGCGATCCGTCTTCCAGCTTCTCGATCTTTTCGAGCGGCGCGTTGAAACGGAAGTTGATTCCCTTGGTCATGCTGATCTGCAGCAGCCGGTCGCGAATCTGCTCGTCATAGCCGCGCAGAATCTGGTCGCCGCGCAGCACGAGCGTCACCTGGCAGGCAAATTCATGAAAGATGCCGGCGAACTCGTTGGCGATATAGCCACCGCCGAAGATCGCCACGCGCTTGGGCATCTTCTCCAGGTGGAACACCTCGTTTGAGGAAATACCAAGCTCCGCGCCCGGCACATCGGGGATGTTCGGCCAGGCACCGGTGGCGATGAGGATGATTTTCGCCGTGACCAGCTTGCCGCTCGCCAGCCGCACCTCATGCGGTCCTTCGAGGGTCGCCCGCTCGTGGAAGGTCGTTACCTTGTTGTTGTCGAGCGTCTGCTGGTAGAGCCCTTCCAGCCGGGCAACTTCGCCAATGACGTTGTCCCGCAGCGTCGGCCAGTCGAAGCTGCAGTCCGGTACGTTCCAGCCGAACCGGCGAGCGTCCTTGAGATCCTCGGCGAAATGCGCGCCGTAGACGAGCAGCTTCTTGGGCACGCAGCCCCGGATAACGCAGGTGCCGCCGACCTTGTGCTCCTCGGCCACGGCCACCTTCGCGCCATGCGCCGCAGCAATGCGGGAGGCGCGCACACCGCCCGATCCGGCGCCGATCACGAACAGGTCGAAGTCATAATCGCTCATCGGGGGCTCCTCGAAATATCTGACTGTTCGGCGCATATGGGCATCCGTCGGGGCGGAGCAAAGCAGTTTTGCTTATGCTGCCTCCAGTTTCGTTGATGCTGTCCGACTTGGCTCCATATCCGCGAAGGCGGATGCAAGGGGGAGAAACCGGGCCGATCCATCGGGCCTTCTCTAGCCTCTTGTCACGCCCCGCCACAGGCTCTAGGGCATCTCCAGATTGAAGACCAAAGTAAAGCAAAGGACCTCTCATGAGTGAGACCGCGGATCGCGTGAAGAAGATCGTCGTCGAGCACCTCGGCGTCGAGGCGGACAAGGTGACCGAAGACGCGAGCTTCATCGACGATCTCGGTGCCGACAGCCTCGACATCGTCGAGCTCGTCATGGCCTTTGAGGAAGAGTTCGGCGTTGAAATCCCCGACGATGCGGCTGAGAAGATCGCCACCGTCAAGGATGCGATCGATTTCATCGACGGCAAGCAGTAAGAACAGCGGGAGCCACGCCCGCGACAGGATCGCGGGCATGCACCGGCCAGTGAATACGCATGGATACGGCTCTCCGGTTGCGAGTTTCGCTCGCCATGGGAGAGCCGTTCGTGTTTGGTCAGGGTCCGGTGTTCGGGGTGACTGGATCAGGAGAGTGACATGCGTCGTGTCGTCGTAACAGGTCTTGGCATGGTTTCGCCCCTTGGTGGCGACGTCGAGACCAGCTGGAAAAACATCATCGCGGGCCGCTCCGGCGCCGCGCCGATCACGCGTTTCGATGCAACGGATTATGCCTGCCGCATCGCCTGCGAGGTCAAACCCAAGGATCATGAATATGGTTTCGATCCGGACAAGCGCGTCGACCACAAGGTCCAGCGCCAGGTCGATCCGTTCATTGTCTTCGGCATCGATGCGGCCGGACAGGCCATTGAGGACGCCGGCCTTACGGATATGAGCGAGGAAGAGCGGCTGCGCACCGGCTGCTCCATCGGCTCAGGCATTGGCGGCCTGCCTGGCATCGCCAGCGAATCGATCGTCCTGCACGAGAAAGGCCCGCGCCGGGTTTCGCCGCATTTCGTGCATGGCCGTCTAATCAACCTGATCTCCGGCCAGGTCAGTATCAAATATGGCCTGATGGGCCCGAATCACGCCGTCGTCACGGCGTGCGCGACGGGCGTCCACTCCATTGGCGATGCGGCCCGCATGATCGCGATGGACGATGCGGATGTGATGCTTGCGGGCGGCGCAGAAGGCGCGATCTGCCCACTCGGCATTGCCGGCTTCGCCCAGGCGCGCGCGCTTTCGACCAGCTTCAACGACACACCCGAGAAGGCCTCCCGCCCTTATGACAAGGCGCGCGACGGCTTCGTCATGGGCGAAGGCGCCGGTGTTGTCGTGCTGGAAGAATATGAGCACGCCAAGGCACGCGGCGCGAAAATCTACGCCGAAATCCTGGGCTATGGCCTCTCGGGCGATGCCTATCACGTCACGGCGCCGCATCCGGAAGGCTCGGGCGCCTATCGCGCCATGGAAATGGCGATGCGCAAGTCCGGCCTGTCGCTCGCCGAGATCGACTATGTGAATGCCCATGGCACATCGACGCCGCTTGGCGACGAGCTGGAACTGGGCGCCGTGCGGCGGCTGTTCGGCCCGGCGCTCGAAACCATGTCGATGTCGTCCACCAAATCGGCCATCGGCCATCTGCTTGGCGGTGCCGGTGCGGTCGAGACGATCTTCTGCATTCTCGCCATGCGCGATCAGATCGTGCCGCCGACGCTCAACCTGGACGATCCCAGTGACAGCTGTCAGGGCGTGGATCTCGTGCCGCACAACGCGAAGCAGCGCAGTGTCCGAGCCGTGCTGAACAACAGCTTCGGCTTCGGCGGCACCAACGCCAGCCTGGTCCTCAAGTCGATCTGACGGCTGCCATGCGCCGCATCGTCCTCACCCTCGTGGTCTTGCTGATCGCGGGGCTTGCGGCGGCAACCGCTCTCTTCGTGCATGGCTGGTCACGGCCTGGCCCGCTTGAGAGCGACATCACGCTCGTCGTGCCCGAGGGCGCGACGCTGCGCAGCACTGCCGACGCGTTGGAGGAGCAAGGGGCAATCGGGTCCGCCACCGCCTTTCTTGCCCGCGCACGGCTGCTGGGCGGTGACGGGTCCATCAAGGCCGGCGAATATCGCATCCCGCGCCGCGCAAGCAGTTCGGGCATTCTCGATATTCTGCAGAGCGGCCGGACCATCGTCCACCTCATCACCATTCCCGAGGGGATGCCCTCCATCCTCGTCCATGAGCGGCTCATGGCCAATGAGGAACTGACCGGCGACATTCCCGTGCCCGAGGAAGGCTCGGTGATGCCGGACAGCTATGGCTATCAAAAGGGCGAAACCCGCGCTGCGGTGCTGGGCCGAATGCAGGCCGCGATGCGTGAATTCATTGCTGAGCAATGGCCCCGGCGATCGCAGAGTACGCCGGTCAAGACACCGCAGGAAGCCATTACGCTGGCCAGCATCGTCGAGAAGGAAACCTCGATTCCCGCCGAACGGCCAACGGTGGCCGGCGTCTACGCCAATCGCCTGCGCAAAGGCATGATGCTGCAGGCCGACCCGACGATCATCTATCCCATAACCAAGGGGAAGCCGCTCGGTCGCCGCATCAGGCAGTCGGAAATTCGCGCGGTCAACGACTATAACACCTACGCGATGGCCGGCCTGCCCAGGGGACCGATCGCCAATCCCGGTCGCAGTTCGATCGAGGCCGTGCTCCGGCCCGCTGCGACAAAGGCCCGCTATTTCGTGGCCGACGGCAAGGGCGGGCATATTTTTGCCGAGACGCTGGCCGAGCACAATGAGAACGTCCGCAAATGGTATGACATCCGCCGCCAGCGCGGCGAGATGTAAGCATCGCCACGCGCACCGCCCTCCTTTCGCAGGCCTGCTTCGGGCAGCGCGCGCCTTGTAGCTGTCGGTTGAATCTCAAATGACAGCTGACGCCATAACGTCGAACGGCCCCCTCATCGTTACCGCCCAGTTGAGCCGTTCGGATCAGGCGTGGGCTGATGGACTGCGCCGTGTCCACTATCCGACCGACCGCAATCTGGTCCCAGCGCACATCACCTTGTTTCATCATCTCCCACCCTCGCTTCATGCCGAGTTGCGCACATTGTTGAAAGCACTGGTGAACGGAACCGCACCCGAAGCGGCGCTGGGGCAGCCATTTGGTTCGGGTGGCCATGTTGCCCTCGCGGTGGATAGTGCCGGGCTTCTCGAAATGCGCGCCATCATCGCGGACCGGTTCGATCGACTCCTCGTCCCGCAGGATCGCGCTTTGAAGCGCCTGCACATCACGGTCCAGAACAAGGTCGCGCCAGCGGTGGCGAAAGAGACCCTCGGCCTCATGCGCACGCAACTACGCCCGCGCCCTTTTGATATCGCCGGGTTTGCTGTCTGGGTCTATGAAGGCGGGCCTTGGTCTGCGCTGAGCCAGCACCGCTTCCGCAGTCCGGCTAACGCGTCGTAATCTGGCAGCCTGGAGTATTGAAACGGAAACGGCCCGCTTCATGATGAAGCGAGCCGTCCTTCAAGTCGATCTGATCGATCTCAGAACGAGATCGAAGCCTGCACGTACCAGCTGCGGGGACGCGCGTAGATCTTCTCCGCATAGCCCAGCGTGCCGAGCGAGGCGTTGCCCTGCACGAGATAGAGCTCGTCGAACAGGTTCTGGACACCGCCGGTCAGCTTCCATCCGGTCGCCTCGTTCGCCAGCGTCACCGAGGCATTGCCGACGAAGTAAGCATCCTGCTCGATCTCGGCCACGCTGCCCGTGATGAACTTGAGGCTCGCGCTATAATTGCCGTCGAAACGCGGCGTCAGAGTCACGTCGTTGTTCAGCGGGATCTCGTAGCCGATGCCGAAATTGCCCTGGAAGGACGGCGTGAACGGCAGATCATCGCCCGGCTGGACGGTGGCCGTCGCACCCGGAACCGGCGTCACGCTCAGAATTTCGTCATTGAGCGTACTCGCTGCGATATCGATCCGCAGGCCGTAAGCGCGCGGATGATAGCTCAGCTCCCCTTCCAGACCGCGGATCCGCGCCTTGCCGGCGTTGAACAGGAGCGGGACAACGCCCTGACGGAAGATCAGCTGGATGTCGTTGTAATCCGCCTGGAATGCCGCGGCGTTGAAGCGGAAATCGCCGAAGTCGAACTTAGCGCCGATCTCGTAGCTATTGACACTCTCTTCATCGAACGGGGTCGGCATGAAACCCGGTGGCGGCGCGTTGTAGCGCGTGTTGAACCCGCCAGACTTGAAGCTGCGCGAATAAGACACATAAGTGCTCACTTCGCGCGACCAGGAATAGCGCACGCTCGCCGATCCGGTCAGAGCCGAGAAGCTCTGCTCATGCGGCCCGGGATAGATGAACAGCGGGCCACCATCGGGGATCGCCGCCGTAGGGAGCGGATCCGGGTCTGGCAGGGTCGCCGGGAACAGATTGAACACCGTACCGGAATATGTCTTCTTGTCCCGCGTGTAGCGCAGACCGCCCGAAATCTCGAGGTCCTGGATCGGTCGAACGGAAACCTCACCGAACACCGCAACCGAGTCCGTTTCAAGATCGGAAACCTGCAAGTCGCGCGACCCCGGACCGCCCGCGAGAAGCGAAGCGATGACCGGCGGCGACGGCGGGAAGGCCAGCGGAACGGTCGCCCGCTCATTGGTCTTCTCGTTGAAGTAATAGCCGCCGATGATGCCATTCAGGATCGGGGATTCATACTGCAGCTGCAGTTCCTGGCTATACTGGTCAGACTGCGAACCGACATCCGTCGTGATCATCACGAACGGCGTATTGTCCGCATCGCGAATGCCGCGCGACTGGGTCGAGCGATAGGCGCTGATCGACTTGAGCAGGATGTCCGGCGTCACGTCCGCGACGATGGTGCCGGAGACACCCCAAACTTCCGAGGTGCTCAGAACCGGCGCCGTGCCGCCGTTGACGAAGGGTCCCTTGCCCTGGAAATCATTGGCGCAGCGCGCGTCGTTGATCATCGGAACATTGGGCGCGCCGAAGCGCGGATCGCCTGGCGTGAGTGGCGCGAACGGAATCGTCGCGCCCGGGCAACCCGCCGCGACGCTGACAATGGCCGCGACCGGTGCCTGCTCGTTGATGCCAGCGAAGACGAAGGGGGCGCCATTTTCATCGCGCTTGGTGTAATCCGCGCGAATGTTCACCCGAATGTCGGGCGAGGCCTCCCAGAACAGCGCACCGTTCAGCGTAACGCTGTCATCATTGCCGAGATCAACGCCGTCGACCGCACGGATGACATAGCCGTCCCGCTTGCGGAAGCCGCCCGAAACCCGGGCTGCCAGTGTTTCAGCCAGCGGAATGTTGAGAGCGGCAAAGCCCTCCATCAAACTGTCCGAACCGAGACGCAGCCGCACATCCGCGCCGAACACACCCAGCTCCGGCTGGCGCGTACGCACGAGAATGGCGCCGCCGATCGTGTTGCGGCCGAACAGCGTGCCCTGCGGGCCACGCAGCACTTCCACGCCGGCGATATCGCCGAAGTCGATGGCGCCGCCGACGGCGCGGCCGACATAGACTTCATCCAGATAGATGCCGACGCCCGGATCGACTGCTGCTGTGGGGTCCAGCTGGCCGACGCCGCGGATGAACACCACCGTTGCCGCCGAGTTGCCCGAAAGCTGACCGGCAGTCTTGAACTGAAGATTGGGCGTGATCGCTTCCAGGTCCGACGTCTGGTTGATCTGCCGATCCGCAAGCACCTGCGCATCGAACGCGGAAATGGCGACCGGCGTATCCTGCAAGGATTCCGCGCGACGACGCGCCGTAACGATGATCGTTCCGGGCTCGGATTCCGTGTCCGACATCTGCTGGGGGGTCTGATTATTTGCCGGCTGCTGCGCGAGCGCCGGCGTGGAAATGAGCGCGCACAACGCGGCGCCCATCAAGAATGGAGCTTTCATGTAATCCTCCCTGTAACCCGGTCCAACGGAACTTCCCCAGTCCCGCGCGCCCATGTGGCGTTGACCATGTCCAGGAGAAATACGCTCTGCCTCTCCAAGTAGCAATGTGGCATAACAATCAAAACTCTTGCGTGTTATGCTTGCAACACATCCGTTAGCCGCGAAATCAATTGTTGATTCAACAGTTTCGCTTGTGATGATGATATCCAGACAACAGAGGGGGATGAGCCATCGACCAGTCCAACCGACCGTCAGTCGCTGATCCTCTGGGTCCGCTGGGCGATCTTGTCGGCTACCATCTCAGGCGAGCCTTCGCGGTCATGGCCACCGATTTTGCAAGGCTCTTTGCAGACAGTGGCATGCGGCAGGTCCTGTTCGCAGTGCTCTCCGTGATTTCCTCCAACCCCGGGATCAGCCAAAGCCGGGTTGGGACAGCGCTGGGCATCAAGCGGACGAACATGGTCGCGCTGGTCAATCAGCTGGTCGACCTCGGGCTACTGTCCCGCCAGCCTGCCCGGTCGGACCGCAGGGCCTTCTCCCTGACGCTCACAAGGGAAGGAGAAACGATCTTCGAAGACGCCGTCATCAGCATCCGCGAGCACGAAAGCCGGCTCCTCGCGCAGCTAGATGCCCACGAGCGGCAGCAGCTCATCACGCTCCTGTCGAAGATTCAGCCGTTGAACCCGAACGAAGCCGACGGAAACCCTCCGCCGGCCCTCAGCCCTAAGCCAGGCCGACTTCCTTAAGCGGGATTTCCGCGTCGCTCAGTTGCGCCCGGTCGAGGCGGCTGCCCGCCAGCACATGCGCCCGGCCCTGCACATAATCCTTAGTGCGGTTGACGCAATCCAGCGCAATCACCTGCCCCTGCCGCAAATAGACCACCGAGAAGCTGCGGGAGGCCGGATCGCCACGCACGATGCACTCGTCATATTCGATCGAGAGGCCGATCGTCTGCAACCGCAGATCATATTGGTTGGACCAGAACCAGGGCACCGCCTCATAAGGCGCCGGATTGCCCATGATGTGCTGAACAGCGGTGCGTGCCTGATCGTTGGCGTTCTGAACGGATTCAAGGCGCATCCGCCGCCCCGCAGCAAAGCGGTTCTCATGCGCGGCGCAATCGCCGATGGCATAGACATCAGGCAGCGAAGTCTCGCAATACTGATCCACATCCACGCCATTGCCGCCGCTGGCGCCCGCCAGAATCAGCGGCCCGGTCTCCGGCACGATGCCGATTCCCACGATCACCGCATCGGCGGGAATGACCTCGCCATCGGCGAGTTTCACGCCAGTGGCCTGTCCACTCTCATCCGTTTCAATCGCTTCAACGGCAGCCGCCAACCGCACATCCACGCCATGCGCGCGATGCTCCGCGGCGAAGAAGTCCGAAAGCTCGGGTCCGGCGACGCGCGCCAGCAGACGTTCCTGCGCTTCCAGCAAGGTCACCTGCTTGCCGAGCTTGCTCAGCACAGCAGCAGCCTCCAGACCGATATAACCACCGCCCACGATAGCGTAGCGCTCAGCCTTCGGCAGAGTCGCCATCAGCCCGTCCACATCGGCGCGCGAGCGAACCGTGAACAGGCCCTTGGCCGTGGAACCGGGGCACGACAAACGCCGCGCCGAGCCGCCGCCCGCCCAGATGAGCTTGCCATAGGTGAACGCAGTGCCCTTGGCAGTCACCACCTGATGCTCGGCCGGACTGATCGTCTTCACCCGCTCGCCAAGGAAGAGCGAAATCGACTGATCCGTCCAGAAGCTGGGCGGGCGCAGCAGGATGCGTTCGAAGGCCTTTTCGCCTGCGAGATAATCTTTCGAAAGCGGCGGGCGCTCATAGGGAAACTCGGGTTCGTCGCCAATCAGGCCTACGGAACCTTCATATTTGAGCTGGCGAAGAAGGATTGCCGCTTGTGCGCCGGCATGGCCTCCCCCAACGATCAGGCAGTCAAAATGCTGCACGTCATCTCCCCATTGCAAAATACGGCGCGGCCTTGCCAGAGAAACAGAGGCATCGCAATCGAACGGTCAAGCATTGACCATATGAATTCGCCTGCGTATAGCGCGCCGGCCTGACGCCGCAAGGCGGCAGCCAGACATGGGGCGGAGTAGCTCAGCCGGTTAGAGCAGCGGAATCATAATCCGCGTGTCGGGGGTTCGAGTCCCTCCTCCGCTACCATCATCACACTATTATAATCCCTCGGCCCGCAAAACGGCGCGCCCCGTGAGAGGCGCGCACGGTCTTCAGGCGAGCATCTGTAGGTCATCCGGACTGAATCCCTTCAGGTCCGACCAGCTTTTCTGTTGCACCTTTCGGGGCCACTCCGGGTCGCTGATCAGCGCCCGTCCGACCGCAATCAGATCAAACTCATCGCGTGCCATCCGTTCGACAAGTCGCGTCAGATCCACGCTGGTGGAGCTCTCCCCGCCGAATGCCGCCAGAAACTCGCCGGAAAGCCCGACCGACCCGACGCTGATCGTCGGCGCGCCGGTCAGCTTCTTCGCCCAGCCGGCGAAGTTGAGTCCATCCTCGCCGTCCAACTCGGGAAACTCTGCCTCCCAGAATCGCCGCTGCGAGCAGTGCAGGATATCGACGCCGGCATCGACGAGCGGCTGCAGCCAATCTGCCATTTCCTGCGGTGTGCTGGCCAGTCGCGCGCTGTAGTCCTGTTGCTTCCACTGGCTGACGCGCAGGATCACCGGAAAATCGGGACCGACCGCCGCGCGGATCGCCGCAACGACCTCGCCCGCAAATCGCGCCCGCTCGCGGATGGTGGCGCCGCCATAGCGGTCCGTCCGCTCGTTCGTCCCTGCCCAGAAAAACTCATCGATCAGATAGCCATGCGCGCCATGGATCTCGATGGTGTCGAAGCCGAGCCGCTTGGCATCTGCCGCCGCCTTGGCAAAGGCAGCGACGGTATCGGCGATATCCTCCTCGGTCATTGCGACGCCGCGCGGTTCGCCCGGCGCAAGCAGACCGGACGGGCTCTCGACCGGCGCATCTGGTTCCCAGCCGCTCCCTGTGCGGGTTGAGCCGGTATGCCACAGTTGTGGACCCATGCGGCCCCCGGCAGCATGGACAGCCTCGATCACCTGGGACCAGCCCGCCAGTGCCGCCTCGCCATGGAAGAGCGGAATCCCCGGGTCGTTCCGCGATGCCGGCCGGTCGATGACCGTGCCTTCCGAGAGGATGAGCCCGGCACCGCCCTCTGCCCGACGGCGATAATAATCGGCATTGGGTTCACCAGGAATGCCATTGGGGGCCTTGGCCCGCGTCATCGGCGCCATGACGATGCGGTTGGGAAGCTTGAGCGATTTGAGCTGAAAAGGCTGAAACAACACGTCGCCAATGTCTGACATGTGCGGCTACTCCAATGTGGGGATTGGTCTTTGAGCTACCTAGATAGGAGCGGTCTGAGGAATGCCAAATGTCCGCCGCAATCTCCCGATGGTCATCTGGCGTTCAGACTGGGATGCCATACCCGCAGCGTGCTGATCGAGATCTCCGTGCCGCGCTCCTCTCTGCACCCGAATGCGGGACCATCCTCTCGCGATGATGCTTGCCCTGAGTTTCAGGGTGACCCCACGCTCAATGGGTAATAGACTGGCTCCATGATATTTTCCGACATTTTCCGGCCGATCGTTTCAGCGACCGTTGCAGTCGCGCTCATTGTCTCTGCACCGCTGGCGGCGCAGGAGCAAGGATCGGCGCTGCTTCAGTCCAAGGCCGGCAGTGCCACCACGCTCCAGCCCACGGCCCCTGCCCAGCGCCCGTGGCTCTACGAGAAGAGCGACGTACCAATCGATCCGGCATGGCACTTCGGCGTGCTGGACAATGGCCTGCGCTATGCCGTGCGCCGCAATGACGTGCCTGCCGGTCAGGTGTCGATCCGGGTCCGCGTCGATGTCGGCTCACTCATGGAGGAGCCAGATGAAGCCGGCTTCGCCCATTTCATCGAGCATCTCTCCTTCCGTGGCTCGCGCGATGTTCCGGATGGCGAATCCAAGCGGATCTGGCAGCGGCTGGGCGCCGAATTCGGCAGCGACAGCAATGCCCAGACCTCGCCCACCGGCACGACCTACGCGCTCGATCTGCCCCGCGCGACGCAGGCCGGCATCGATGAAAGCCTGCGCATCCTCGCCGGCATGATTTCACAGCCCAACATCGCCAAAAAGCCCGTCGAAGCCGAGCGTTCCGTTATCCTTGCCGAGAGACGCGAGAGCCTTGGCCCCGGATCGCGCCTCGGCGATGAGATTCGCGCCTTCTACTTCGCCGGCCAGCGCCTCGCTGCGCACAGCCCAATCGGCACGGAGCAGACGCTGCTCAACGCCACGCCCCGGCGCCTGCGCGCTTTCCACGATCGCTGGTATCGGCCGGATCGCACCGTCATCGCCATTTCGGGCGCAATGGAGCCCGCCGCGCTCGAAGCGATGATCCGCACGCATTTCTCGGGCTGGAAGGCCAAGGGCCGCGCCACACCGCTGCCGGACTTCGGCAAGCCCGATCCATCCGCGCCCGCCACCAAGGTCATCGTCGAGCCCAGCGTGCCCTACAGCGTGGGCCTCGCATATCTGCGGCCATGGGAGTTCAACGAGGATACCATCGTCTTCAACCAGATGCGGCTCGCTGACATGGTCGCGCTGGAACTGATCAATCGCCGCCTTGAAGCCGTGGCCAGCGATGGCGCCGCTTTCGTGCAGGCGAATGTGACGCTGGATAACAGCATGCGCTCGGCCAATGCGACCTATGTCACAATCGTCCCCATTGGCGGCGACTGGGAGAAGGCGCTGCAGGAAGTCCGCGCGATCATCGAGGATGCGCGGCGGGTTCCGCCTAGCCAGATCGACATCGATCGCGAGTTCGAGGGCATGGAGGCAGGTTTCGCAGCGCAGCTCGCCAGTGCTGCCATCGAAGGCAGCCCTCAACAGGCCGAGAGCATCGTGCAAGCCGTGGACATCCGCGAGACCGTGGTGTCTCCGCAGGTTCAGCTGGATATCTATCGCTCAGCCAAAAAGTACATGACGCCCGAGCAGCTTCTGGCTGCGACCAACCGGCTGTTCTCGGCCACTGCGGAACGCGCATTGCTCAGCCTGCGTGCGCCGCAGGAGGACGCCGCCGAGCGCCTTGAAACGGCATTCGCCACGCCGGTTGAACCCAATTCTCAGGCGCGACTCAGTGACACGCGCGTCACCATGGATGCGCTTCCCGAGCTTCCGTCGCCCGGGAAAGTCGTCTCGCGCACGGAGGTGGGCGTCCTCGGCATCCAGAATGTCACCTTCGAAAATGGCGTGAAGCTCCTCGTCGCCGGCAATCAGGCAGAGCCGGGCAAGGTTCACATCAATGTCCGCTGGGGCCACGGGCGCCAAAGCTTCTCGCCTGATCAGCGCGTTGCCTTATGGGCCGCCCCTTATGCCCTCATGGCGAGCGGCATCGGCGATCTTGGCCAGCGTGAGCTTAACGACCTCATGAGCGGTCGGCGCCTGTCGCTGAACTTCAGCATCGACGATGATGCTTTCTCGCTCAGCGGCACGAGCAGTCCGCAGGATTATCCCGATCAGCTTCGCCTCTTCGCCTCCAAGCTGGCGTTCCCCCGCTGGGACGAGGCGCCGCTACGTCGCTCGCTCGCCATGCTGGAAGCAAGCTACGATCCCGTCCCCGCTTCGGCAGCCGAGGCGGTCGGTCGCGATCTGGAATGGATGCTGCGTAACAGGGACGAGCGGTTCAGCCCCGCCTCTCCCGAAGACCGTTCAGCGCTCACACTGGATGCCTTCCGCAAGATCTGGGAACCGCGCCTCGCCGCCGGCCCCATCGAGGTTCAGGTGTTCGGGGATCTGGACGTGGAGCAGGCCATCACCGCCGTTGCGAGCAGCTTTGGCGCGCTTCCGGTCCGCAAGGATGCGCCGCCGCCCGCCCGCAACCTGACGCTCCAATTCCCCGATCCCGTGCCTGCCCCCGTCCGGATCAATCATGACGGGCCGGACGAACAGGCCGCTGCCGTAATCGCCTGGCCCACCGGCAGTGGTGTCGAGGACATCCGCGAGAGTCGGCAGCTGGAAATGCTGGCGCGCATCATCACGGATCGCCTGTTCGAGCGCCTCCGCTCGATCGATGGCGCCGCCTACACCCCCAGCGCCTCGAGCACCTGGCCCGAGCATATGAACGGCGGCGGTTTCTTCGTGGTGCAGACCCAGCTCAAGCCAGAGCGCATCCCCTATTTCTACCAGCTGGTGGATGAACTCGTCCGTGATCTGGCGACCAATCCCGTGACGGAGGACGAGCTCAACCGCCAGATTCAGCCGGTCCGGCAGCTCATCATGCGCGCTGCCTACAGCAACGCCTTCTGGATGGACCAGCTGGAGGGCTATACCAGCGATGCCAACCGGCTCGGTTATGCCCGTTCGCTCGGACGCGATCTCACCGATATCACGCCAGCGGACTTGCAGGCGCTCGCCGCCCGCTATCTGGTTCCCGAGCGGCGCTGGTCGGCGGTCGTGCTGCCCGAGGAGGCGCCCTCTCCAGTCCTTGCCACAGGCAGCAGCGCCGGAACCACGCCAGCAGAGCGCGCGACACGATAGGAACGTAACAATCAACTCCAGACTTGCGTGAGGACCGGTGACAGCCCACATGGACCTTGAGCCGCATTTCCCGGCCGGCAAGATGTGACCGCCGGCCTCAGTCCGTCCTGCGAGAGCCAGCCATGTTTATCGAGACCGAGCCGACCCCCAATCCTGCCACGCTAAAGTTTCTGCCGGGGCGAACCGTGATGGCGTCCGGCACACGCGATTTTGCAAACGCGGACGAGGCAACCGCCTCCCCGCTCGCCGAAGCCCTGTTCGATCTGGGCGACGTCACCGGCGTGTTCTTCGGGCGCGATTTCATCTCCGTCACGGCCGCGCCCGGCGTCGCATGGAGCGATCTGCGGACCGACGTCATCGCCATCCTGCTAGATCATTTCTCCGCCGACATGCCGCTATTCGCGCCCGGCACCGCGCAGGACATCCATGTCCCCGCCGATGATGATGGCGCAGTCCCCGGCGATGATCCCGCCGATGCCGACGTCGTCGCGCAGATCCGCGAATTGATCGACACGCGCGTCCGCCCCGCCGTCGCCAATGACGGCGGCGACATCGTCTATCGCGGCTTCGAGCGCGGCACTGTCTATCTGCGTATGCAGGGCGCCTGCGCCGGTTGCCCGTCCTCGACTGCGACGCTCAAGAACGGCATCGAGCAGTTGCTCAAGCATTATGTGCCGGAAGTGACAGAAGTGCGGGCCGTTTGAACGCCGCTATGCACCGGTCTGCTCAACTCATCCTTCGGTGAGCCTCCACGTGGCGCAACGCACGCTGGTCATCGATTGTGCGACCCCGGCGCTGTCTGTGGCGCTCTTCGATGGTGCAGACCTGCTGGCGGCGACGCACCGGGAGCTGGGGCGCGGCCATGCCGAAGCACTGCTTCCAGCCATTGCGGCCCTGCCGGATGGCGGACGCGCCGACAGCATTCTCGTGGATATTGGCCCCGGCAGCTTCACCGGCGTGCGTGTCGGGCTTGCAGCGGCGCGGGCATTGGCCTTCGCCTGGAAGGTTCCAGTTGCCGGATTTGGCTGTCTCGATCTCGTGGCAGCAATCGCGCGCGACAGGCTAGCGCCCGCCGAGCCGTTCATCGTGACGATGGTTGGCGGCCATGGCGAGATTTTCTGGGCACGCCCCACCGCACCGGATGCAACAGACGGCGGCGCCCCGCTCACGATCCATTCCACCCCGATTGACGAACTGGCCGCCTCGCTCGACGTCGCGTTGCTCGTCGGCTCCGGCGCCGAGATACTCGTTGCGGCTGGCGCACCTGCGCGGGCCGTGACTTTGCTGCCCGACGCCCGCGAGGTGCTACACCTGCCTGTTTCCCGCCGCAGCCGTTCCCCCGCGCCCGAATATGGGCGCGGCGCCGATGCCAAGCCGATGGTCGATCGGGGCGTTCGCAGGCCTGTTCCGGTGCGCTGATGCAGGACAAGGAGGCGCTCCGCATCACCGTCAGTCTCGATCCGTCCATGGACGAGATCACGGCCGCGATGGAGGTGATGTCTGCCGCCTTTCCTCCTGAATTTGGGGAAGCGTGGTCCTTGGCTCAACTAACGGGCATGATGCAATTGCCCGGCTCGATTTTGGTGATCGGCTATACAGATGCCGGGCCTGTCGGTTTTGGTCTGCTACGCAGCATTGCGGGGGAAGCCGAATTACTTTTGCTCGCCGTCCATCCAGATCATCGCGGCAGAAATCATGGCCGCCGTTTACTTGATCGATGTATGACGGAGGCCGAAGGGAGCGGTGCCGAGGCACTTTTCCTCGAAGTGAGGTCAGGAAATCCCGCCATTCGTCTGTATGGGAAGGCCGGATTTCATCAATATAACGTTCGACCTAACTACTATTCCGGTTCGAACGGCGATCGGTTCGATGCGCTGAGCTTGAAAGTCATTTTGGGACAGCACTGAACCTCTTGACGAAACTGGCCTTGCCCTTTGTTACGTATCGTCTTAATATTATATCCCTCAATATATTAAGAATTGCGATTCTCGGGCTCGCAAGATCACAGCAGGAATTTCATATGTCGGATACTAACCCGCAAGACGAAGTGCTCATTACCCTCACGTCTGATATCGTTGCAGCGCATGTTTCTAATAACAGCGTGGCCGTGTCCGATCTGCCGACGCTTATCCAGAATGTTTATGGCGCGCTCGCCGGCCTTCAGCAGGAAGTCGCGCCGCCGCAGCCCAAGCAGGAACCGGCGGTATCTATCCGTGCATCGATCAAGCCCGATTACATCGTGTGCCTTGAAGACGGGAAGAAGCTGAAGATGCTGAAGCGTCACCTCATGACGCATTATCAGATGACCCCCGACGACTATCGCGCCAAATGGGGACTTCCCGCCGACTATCCGATGGTCGCCCCCAATTATGCCGAGCAGCGCCGTACCCTTGCCAAAAAGATCGGCCTTGGCACCTCGCGCAAGCGCACGCGCAAATAACAGCGCGCCTCGGGCGCTCAGTAGTGAAGGGAATGCCGCCTTTTGCATAAGGGCGGCATTTTTCTTGCCTGAAAAGCTCCAGGAATCTGAATTTGCAGGTTCCAGAACGCACAAATTGGGCTACACACACCTCATGTCCCGGACGATCGATATTGAAGCGCTGTGCGCCGAGCGCGGCTTGCGTATCACCGAGCAGCGGCGCGTCATTGCCCGCGTGCTTTCCGAAAGCGAAGATCATCCCGATGTGGAGAAGCTGCACGAGCGCGCCTCGGCGATCGACAGCAACATCTCCATCGCCACGGTCTACCGCACGGTGCGCCTGTTCGAAGAGGCCGGCATCCTCGAGCGCCACGATTTCGGCGATGGCCGCGCCCGCTATGAGCCAGCGCCGGAGGCGCATCACGATCATCTGATCGATGTGGAATCGGGCAAGGTTGTCGAGTTCGTCGACCCGGAGCTTGAGCAGCTCCAGCGCCAGATTGCCGAGAAGCTGGGCTACCGCCTAGTCGATCACCGTATGGAATTGTACGGCGTCTCGCTCGATCGTGAGCGTAGCAAGGACTGAATGATCTACCTGCGCGCGCTTGCCCGGCTGGCGCGCCTGCTGGGCGTTCTCCTCAGCTGCCTTATCCCTCACCTCATCGCGCGCCGTCGCGGCCCATCTCCCTGGCCACGTCGCTTCCTCGCACGCGCCGCGCGCGCCACGGGGTTCGACGTCCGGATAGAAGGTACGCCGCTGCTGCACGATGTGTTCTTCATCGGTAATCATCTGAGCTGGATCGACATTCTGGCACTGGGTGGCGCCACCGGCACGGCCTTCATCTCCAAGGATGATGTCGCCCGCGCGCCGATCGTCGGCTGGCTGGCCGCCCAGAACAACACCGTGTTCATCGCACGGGACCGACGCGGCGCCGTTTCCGGCCAGATCGAGATGGTTCGTGCTGCCCTGGCCGCGCACCAACCGATTGCGCTCTTCCCGGAGGGCACCACGGGAGACGGCAAGACCTTGCTGCCCTTCAAGGCTGCGCTCTTCTCGGTGCTGCTCCCCCCGCCCCGCTCGATCCTCATCCAGCCGGTGGTGATCGATTACGGCCCCGCCACGGCCCTCGTTGCCTGGACGGATGGGGAGAGCGGGGTTGCCAATGCCCTGCGCATTCTCGGCGCACCGGGCCGGCGCGTGCTGACCCTCCACTTCCTCACGCCCTTCGACCCCGGCGACCATCCGGATCGCAAGACGCTGGCTGCAGAGACGCGCGCACGGATCGCAACGGCAATGGGGCAGCAAGGTTGACCGGCGCTGCCGTCCCATGCCGACACCGCCGCTAAACGGCCTCACCCCTCCCCTTCCCCCTTCGCGCCTTGGCCTGTATAGGCCCGGCATGACCCAATCCCCGCCCAAGACCTACCACGTCAAATCCTTCGGCTGTCAGATGAACGTCTATGATGGCGAGCGTATGAGCGAGCTGTTGACCGCGCGTGGCATGACTCCCGCCAGCGAGGGCGCCGAGGCGGATCTGGTTGTCCTCAATACCTGCCACATCCGCGAGAAGGCCGTCGATAAGGTCTATTCGGACATTGGCCGCCTCAAGCGTGAGGATGGCTCACGCCCGATGATCGCCGTTGCCGGTTGCGTGGCACAGGCAGAAGGCTCGGAAATCACCCGGCGCACCAAGGCTGTCGATATCGTCGTCGGCCCGCAGGCCTATCACCGCCTGCCGGGCCTCATCGACGATGTCGTCGCGGGCCGCGAGGCCGTGGATACGGATATGCCGGCCCACTCCAAGTTCGAGCTACTGCCGGGCCGCACCCGCCGTTCCGGCCCCTCAGCCTTCCTCACCGTGCAGGAAGGCTGCGACAAGTTCTGCACCTATTGCGTTGTGCCTTATACGCGCGGCGCCGAGGTCAGCCGCCCCTGGAGCGCCATCCTCGATGAAGCACGCGCACTCATCGATGCCGGCGCGCGCGAGATCACCCTCCTTGGCCAGAATGTGAACGCTTGGACTGGCGAGGACGAGGCCGGCCGCATGCAGGGCCTTGATGCCCTCATCCGCGCGCTTGACCGGCTGCCGGGCCTTGCCCGCATCCGCTACACGACCAGCCACCCCAATGACATGACTCAGGAGCTGATCGAGGCCCATGCCGAAGTCCCCAAGCTCATGCCGTTCCTGCACCTTCCGGTTCAGGCGGGGTCGGACCGCATCCTCAAGGCCATGAACCGCAGCCATAGCCGCGAGTCCTATCTGCGCATCCTTGAGCGCGTCCGCGCGGCCCGGTCGGATATCGCCCTCTCTGGCGACTTCATCGTCGGCTTCCCCGGTGAGACCGACGCCGAGTTTGAGGAAACGCTGAGCATCGTGCGTGAAGCCCGCTACGCGCAATGCTTCAGCTTCAAATACAGCCCACGCCCCGGCACCCCCGCTGCAGACATGGCCGATCAGATCGCGGCAGACGTCATGGATGAGCGCCTCCAGCGCCTGCAGGCCGCACTGAACACCCATCAACACGCCTTCAACCAGGCAACCGTCGGCAAGCGCACAACCATCCTGCTGGAGCGCAAGGGCCGCCATCCTGGCCAGCTGATCGGCAAGACGCCTTGGCTCCAGTCGGTCCATATCGATGCCGCCAGCGCAGCCATTGGCGACCTAATCGAGGTCGATATCCTCTCTGCAGGACCCAACAGCCTCGCGGGCCTGATCGCCAGCCGGCAGGCCGCCTGAACGACGAAATTCGGTTCGTCGACCGCACCGGATCGCCAATTCCATCTTACCTGCCGCCAACCGGCATCGGCCGGTCGGGAAGCATCATTGCGTCCGACTCTACCTTCGGGGCTCTCATGTAAGCGCTTGCAATCATTCCGGACACTGCGCTAGCGCTGCTCGAAATCGAATGAGGAGAGCGTGATGATGAAATGGCTGCTTGCGTTCGCGGTGACGGCCATCGCCACCCCGGCATTGCCACAGCCCAAGGGCGACACCGTCATCCTGCGCGCATCCCACATTCTCGATGGCACGGGCGGCGTTCTCAAGGATCGCGACCTGCACATCCGGGACGGCCGGATCGTCGAGATCACTCCGCCCGGCGCACATTTCGATCATGACCTGCGCGGCATGACGCTCATGCCGGGATGGATCGACACCCACGCACATATCTCAGCGCGCTTCGATCAGGCCGGCAAGGATGTCTTCCCCAACAGTCTGGGAGAGGAAACCCGGGAAGAAGCCGCGCTTTCCGTGGCAGCCAACGGATGGGCAACGCTACGCGCCGGCTTTACGACAATCCAGAGTCCCGGTGACAGGCTGGATGCGCCGCTGCGCGCCGCAGCCGCAAAAGGCCCCTTCCCTTCTCCCCGAATTCTCACGTCACTCGACCTCATTCAGGCGAAGGATACGCCTGATCCTGCCGCCGTGCGGGCCAAGGTCCGGCAGATGAAGGCGGATGGCGCCGATCTGGTCAAGCTGTTCGCGGATGGTCATGGCGAACTCAGCCAAGCCGCACTCGACGCTGGCTGCGATGAAGCGCGGCGCCTGGGCCTGCGCACCATCGTCCACTCCCATTCTCTTGCTGCAACACGGCGCGTGATCGCAGCGGGCTGCACGACGCTGGAACATGGCAATGAGCTCGATGCCGATGCGCTGAACGCCATGAAATCAGCGGGCATGTACTACGACCCAAATCTCGACATTCCCGTTCATTATGCCCGCCGCAAGGCCGCGCTGCCGGAAGCGGCGACCTATCGCTCCGGCGACATTGCGCAAATGCCCGAGGCCTATCGCACTTATGTCGCGACCTTCCGCCAGGCGCTCGCTTCGGGTGTGCAAATCGTGTTCGGCAGCGATGCCGTCGCCGGGACGCATGGGCAGAATGCCGACGAATTTGTCTGGCGCGTCATCGATGGCGGCCAGCCGCCGATGGATGCCATCGTCAGTGCCACTTCGCTCGCCGCGAAATCCCTGGGGCTGGCAGACGAGATCGGTACGATCGCGCCCGGCATGCGCGCGGATCTCGTTGCCGTCGCGGGCGATCCCCTACGCGACATCCGCGTCGTCAAGCAGGTTCGGTTCGTGATGAAGGGCGGCGCCGTCTTCAGAAAAGACTGATGACCGGCCTGCCAACTACGCCCCTCCAACCGGCTCATTTCAGGACAGCCGTATATTGGTAAAGAAACGTTAACCATTTCGACGCTGGCAGGTCGCCATGCTGTAACGCCGCACTGCAACAGGCCCCAAGTCATTCACATTCAAGGGGTCTTCCATGATCAAGCATGCTTTCCTTCTCCTCGCAGCCGCCACTGCAATCACGGCGCCTGCCTCCGCCACAACGCTTGAGGTGGTCTCTGGCCCCACCGGCCAGCGCGCCGTTACGCTCTCCTATGTAGGCATGGCCGGGCAGAGCTTCACGGCGTTCGACACCAATCTCCAATCCGTCGGCTTCCAGTGGGAAGCGCTGAACCCCAGCCAGGCCAACCTGCCGATTTCGTTGTCGCTCCTTTCCGGCTCGACCCTCAGCGGCGCGGCGCTGTTCAGCACCAGCTTCACCCTGCCCAGCTCGATCAACAACCGCACGGCCACCTGGTTCGATGTGGACGTCACCGGCTGGAACGTGACGGCGGGCGAGACCTACACGCTCGTGCTGGATACCGGCAGCAGCGCGCGCAATGCCGTGGTTCTCGGCCCGGAAATCAACATCTACACCGGCAAAGTCCTGGGCGGAGACGCCTATACCGGCGGCACGGCGCTGTTCGAGAACCAGCCCTATAGCGGCTTCTGCCAGACCTCAGGCCTGTGCGATCTCAACTTCCGCATCACGGCCACCACACCCACGGCGCCGGTGCCAGAGCCGGCAACATGGGCGATGATGATCCTGGGCATGGGGCTCGTTGGCGGTGCCATGCGCAATTCGCGGCGCCAGGTCAGCACCACCTTCGCCTGATCGGCAAACCTTCAGGCGGGCGCGGATCACTCCCGCGCCCGCCACACTTCCAGTCAGCGGTCCCCGGAAAAGACCGCTTCGCCTCTTTGCTGAATACGCCGACACGCCCGCACGGCATGGGAACCGCTTCACTCAGTGATGATCTCGAGGGTATGAAGTTTTCCCGATTTTTCAGCTTTTCCGGCCAGGATCTCGCGATCGATCTCGGCACCGTCAACACATTGGTCCACGTCGCCGGCAAGGGCGTCGTCCTGAATGAACCGTCGGTCATCGCAATCGAGACAATCGCGGGCGTCGGCCATATCAAGGCGGTCGGCAATGAAGCCAAGCTCATGCTCGGCAAGACGCCAGAGGGTGTGCGCGCGCTCCGTCCACTGCGCGATGGCGTGATCGCAGACATCGAGATCGCCGAGCAGATGATCAAGCATTTCATCGACAAGGCGCTGGGCAGCGGCCGATTGCGCCGCAACCGCGTCGTGGTCGCCGTGCCATCGGGCGCCACAATGGTGGAGCGCCGCGCGATCCGTGACGCAACCTCGCGCGCTGGCGCAGCTGATGTGCAGCTCATTGAAGAGCCGATGGCCGCGGCAATCGGCGCGGGCCTTCCCGTCGTCGATCCGATTGGGGCGATGGTGGTCGATATCGGTGGCGGCACGACGGAAGTTGCCGTTCTCTCGCTCAGCGGCATTGCCTATAGTGGTTCGGTCCGCGTGGGCGGTGACAAGATGGACGAGGCGATCTCCTCCTATGTCCGTCGTCACCACAATCTGATGATCGGCGAGGTAACTGCCGAGCGGGTGAAGCAGGAAATCGGCAATGCGATGACGCCCGACGGCGCTGGTCTCAAGCTTGGTGTGCGCGGTCGTGATCTCGTCAATGGCCGTCCTGTTGAAATCGAAATCAGCGAGGCGCAGATTGCCGAGGCCCTGCGCGAATCGGTCAATCAGATCGTCGGCGCCGTAATGACCGCGCTGGAGGAAACCCCGCCCGAGCTGTCTGCCGATATCATCGATGAAGGCATTACCCTCACCGGTGGCGGGGCCCTGCTGCGCGGGATGGACGAAGCCATCGCCGTGGCGACAGGGCTTCCGGTCAAGATCGCCGAAAATCCCCTGATGTGTGTCGCAATGGGGGCCGGTCGCGCGCTTGAGGACTCCATTTATGACGGCGTCCTGGCGCCTGCCTGAGTCCAGCCCTGCCTGAATCCAGCCGCGTCCCCACGCTTATCAATATGCGCTCACCCGGCTAGAAAAAGCGGGCAATCAGGGATGACGCGACATGACCATGCAAGATGATGACGACCGACGGGCCGCCAACAAGCAACTCGTCCTCGCCATGTGGCACGACGTGATCGACGGACGAAATATCGAGGCCGCAGCCAAGTATATCGCGCCCGACTACATCCAGCACAGCCCCGGAGTCGGTCAGGGTCTGGCTGCGCTCATTGCTTTTCTGCGAACCGAGTTTCCGGATGCTCAGCCGCTTGAACCGGGCACATATCCCCTAACGCAATTCGAGTTCGTCATCGCCGAGGGCGATCTGGTCCAGCTCATGTTCCGCCGGACTCTGCCAGCCGGCAAAGATCCCACGGCGGTCGATGTCTGGTGGTACGACACTTATCGCGTGCGCGACGGCAAGATTGTGGAACATTGGGACTCGGCTCACGCTTAGGGGCATCCCTGCCGGCGCGAGCGCACGCCGCTCCCAATGTGCGTCGCAACGGCATCTTTTCGCGGTCGGCAGAGACTTCCCGCTTGTCGCTGCCCCTGCCCTTCTGGCATGAAGATTCCCGATGACAAACTATCTCATCGCGCCCCGCGCCCTGAGTCGACCTCTTGGTCGCCCACTTGCCTAAGCGCCCTGTGCCTGCCCAGGCCGGAGATCGGGCCCGCCTCGAACTGGTCTTCGACAAGCCTTATCTGCTTGGCGCGGTTTTCGGGGAATATGATCAGAATCTGGTCGCTATCGAAAATCGACTGGGCGTTTACATCGCCGCGCGGGGTAACAAGCTCCAGATCGAGGGCGATGCCGAATCCGCCGCGCGCGCGCGCGACGTGCTGCAGGGCCTCTACAATCGGCTCGCCGCCGGTCAGACGATCGACAGCGGCGCTGTGGAAGCGGTGATCGCCATGTCCGCCGAACCGACGCTCGACGGGATTATCCGCCACGATGTGTCGGAACCCCCCAAGGTGATGATCCGCACCCGCAAGAAGACGATCGTCCCGCGCTCGGCCAATCAGGGCCTCTATATGGAGGCGCTCGCCCGCAACGAGCTGATCTTCGCCCTCGGCCCGGCTGGCACCGGCAAGACCTATCTGGCCGTCGCGCAGGCGGTGAGCCAGCTCATCACCGGATCTGTGGATCGCCTCATTCTCTCTCGCCCAGCCGTCGAGGCCGGCGAGCGCCTCGGCTTCCTGCCCGGCGACATGAAGGAGAAGGTGGACCCTTATCTCCGCCCGCTTTACGACGCGCTGTACGACACGCTGCCGGCCGAGCAGGTCGAGCGGCGCATTGCCTCAGGCGAGATCGAGATTGCGCCACTGGCCTTCATGCGCGGGCGCACGCTCGCCAATGCCTTCATCATCCTCGATGAAGCGCAAAATACCACAATTGCGCAGATGAAGATGTTCCTCACCCGCTTCGGCGAGGGCAGCCGCATGGTGATCTGTGGCGACCCCAAGCAGGTCGACCTGCCGCAGCCCGGCGCTTCCGGTCTGGCGGACGCTGTGGAGCGCCTGGAAGGCATCGAAGGCATCGCCGTCTCGCGCTTCACCACGGCAGACGTCGTCCGTCACCCCATCGTGGGGCGCATCGTCGCAGCCTATGAGGGGCCGAATGCTTGAAGTTCTAACCGACGCCGGCCCGACGTGGCCGGAGAAGACGGACTGGAGTTCACTGGCCGAGCGTGCCGTGCGCGCGGCGCTGTCGCAGTCGTCGCAATCTGTCATCATCAGCAGCAAGGCCTGCGTGGAAGTCTCGATCCGCCTGTCAGATGATGCTGAAGTGCAAGGCCTCAATGCCTCCTTCCGGGGCAAGGACAAGCCCACCAACGTGCTGTCCTTTCCGATGATCCAGAGCGATCTCATCGAAGCGATCGAAAACAGCGACGACGGCGAAGTGCTGCTCGGCGACATCATTCTTGCCCACGAAACCTGCGCGCGGGAAGCCGAGGAACGCGCCGTTTCGCTGGAAAATCATACCACGCATCTCGTCGTCCACGGCACGCTCCACCTGCTCGGCCACGATCATGAAAATGATGCCGAAGCTGAGGCGATGGAGCGGCTGGAAATACGAGCCCTTGAAACGCTGGGTATTGATGATCCATATGGGGACCGGGAACACGGCATGACCGGCCCCATTGATGAAACAGGGAATTGATCCAGAAGATGTCGGAGACATCCGCGCCGTCCCCCTCCAAAGAGGGCGACAGTAGTAGCAGCGAAGGCGGACGAATATGGCGGGGCCTCAAGGCCCTGCTTTTCGGAGATAATGGTTCGACGAGCCTCAGGCGCGAGCTTGAGACGGTCATCGAGCAATATGACGATCAGGAGGACGAGGCGCCGGCCAAAGGCGATCTCACCACCATCGAGCGTCAGATGCTCCGCAATATGCTGCATTTCAGCGAACATACCGTCGATGACGTTGCCGTGCCCCGCGCGGACATCATTGCCATTTCGCAGGATGCCAGCTTCGCCGAGCTGATGGCGCTGTTCGCCGAGGCCGGGCACAGCCGCATCCCGGTCTACCAGGACACGCTCGATCATGTCACCGGCATGATCCACATTCGCGATGCCTTTGCCATCCTGGCGCGGGGTGAAGCCCACCCGGCATCGCTGGAAGGGCTGATCCGCCAGCCCCTTTATGTACCGCAGAGCATGGGCGTGCTGGATCTTCTGGCTGAAATGCGTGCCAAGCGCACCCATCTGGCGATCGTGCTGGATGAATATTCCGGCACCGACGGCCTGCTCACCATCGAGGATCTCGTCGAGGAAATCGTCGGTGACATCGAGGATGAGCATGACGAGGAGCCTGAAGCGCTGCTCGTCCCGCTCGATGATGGCATGTGGGATGCAGACGCCCGCGCCGAGCTCGAGGACATCGCCCAAACCGTTGACCCTCGACTGGCCGAAGTTGACTCGGATGTTGACACCATAGGCGGCCTTGCCTTCGTCATCGCCGGGCGCGTGCCGGAAACCGGAGAGTTCATCGAGCATGAACCCAGCGGCTGGCGCATAGAGATCATCGAAGCCAATCCCCGCCATGTCGCGCGTGTGCGGCTGCATCCACCCGCAAGGCTCGTCGCAGAAGCGCAGCTCTGAAGTTTGAAGCGGGCTCAAGCCCATCTCGCACCCGACGGTGCTCCTGCGGAAGCAGGAGCCAAGGCGCAGGGGCGGAACTGCGTAACTGAAGGCAACGCAGATCCGAACGGCTTTAGATGGGGGTCTTCCAACCACCCCTTCTTGTCGAGCGCAGTCGAGACACCGGTGCGCGGCGGGCCTGTGCTCAGGCAGCCTGCTTCGCCGGAAGGCGCGCTTCGCCCTCGGCCACCAGCCCAGCCATCAGTCGGGCCAGCCAGCGAGCGTCATCGTCGGCCCGGTGTCGGCGCGCGCGCTGCTTGTCGGCCTCATCGAGAAGCCGCATCAGCACCGTCCGATCGGCATCGTGAAACACCCGCAGTTCCGCCAGGCAGCGAACCGAGACGTGCGATTGCTCGCCCGCCGCCTGGAACAGAATACGCGACCAGCTATCATCGAAATAACTGTCGGCAATCACCTCATGTCCGGCAATAGCCGCCCGAAGTTGCCGCGCGACGCAGGCCGCTTCAAGACCCTCGCGTTCCAGTTGCGCCCGTGAAATGCCATGAAGCCCTTCCGCCTCTTCGCTCCACTGCCAGTCAGCCCAGCTGTGGTGCGGGCGAATGAGCCAGGAACGGCTCCAGCCATCGGTACTGGCAATCCCAACTTCGATGGGAAAGGAACGACCAAATTGCGGAAGACAGGATGCTTCGAAATCAATGGCGATCAAGGGCATGCAACATACTCACCAAAAAGGGAGCCGCCCCCGAGTGCTCCATCCTCTCCTATGCAGGACGACCGTTCCCGGATTTCGTTCCTGCGATTCTGGTCGTTGAACGCATCTTAACCCAGCCAAGTTAAGATTTCGCGTCAGATCGATTTTGGGATGAGATCTGGCGAAGCTACGGTGCCTCACCGATGTGGCAGCAGCGCTCCGACTATCTGCCGATCTTCCTGTCGCAGGACGCCCCAAGCGCGCGCCGCAGCGCGGCTGTCCATTGCCTCGACACCAAGGCCCAGCACCTCGATCGCCCGCGTGAAGGCAGGAGACGGCCGCACCAGACTTGGCCCTGTTCCAAGCAGAAGAAACTCGGCACGTGGCTCGAGGTCAAGGATCGGGCGAAGCATCTCGATCGTGAGCTGCGCGACTCTGGCGGGCGCATCCCATCCGGTCACGCCGCCCGGATCGATCAATATACCGCCATCGAACACGCGATCGCGCAACCGGAAGCCACGTCCAGCAAAACCGGTGATCACCGGTCCGTTGGAAATTTCCTCCCGGCGCAATTCCATGGGACCATCCTCCGGGGAATGCCGCGCTGACTCAGCGGGGCATCGTCTCGTTCTGCATCACGCGTTCGGCGCCAGGCACAGGTCCGCCGGACTTGGCAATGAAACTGTCCGAGCCGACCTTCGTCCAGACGAGGAGCGGCGCGGACATGTACATCGACGAATAGGTGCCGACGAAAATGCCGAACAGCATGGCCGCCGTGAAGCCGAAGATCACCTCCGGACCGAGCACCAGCAGCACGACCAGCGTGATGATGATGGTCAGCGAGGTCATCACCGTCCGCGCCAAAGTCTCGTTAATGGAAAGATCCAACAGCGGAACCAGCTCCATCTTGCGATACTTACGCAGATTCTCGCGGATACGATCGTAGATGACGATGGTATCGTTCAGCGAATAGCCAATGATCGTCAGCAACGCCGCCACGATGTTGAGGTTGAACTCCATCTGGGTCAGCGCGAACAATCCGAAGGTCAATGCGACGTCATGGAACAGCGCGAACAATGCGCCCAGACCGAACTGCCACTCGAAGCGGAACCAGATGTATATCGAGATCGCCAGCATGGCGAAGAACATCGCCCATGCCCCCGTCTCGAACAATTCGCCGGAAACCTTGCCAGAAACGGTGTCTACGCTGCCGAACACCGCGTCGGGATGCGCCTTAAGGATCGCGGCCTTCAGGCGCTCGGCGGCCTCATTTGCGGCCTCCTCCCCTCCCTCGGGCAAGGGTGTGCGGATCGACACGTCGTTGGGCGAACCGAATTGCTGGATATTCGCATCGCCCTGCACGACCGCGCTGATCGTACCGCGCAGTTCATCGAGATCGGCCGGTTGAGAGAAGGTCACGCGCACCATCTGGCCGCCGACAAAATCGACACCCAGATTGAGCCCCTTGGTGGCTACCAGCGCAATCGACGCGATGATCGAGAGCATGCTGATCGCCATGGCGATGTGGCGCCATTTCAGGAAGCCGATATTGGTGTTGTCCGGGACAAGCTTGAGCAGGCGCATTGGTCTTGTGCCTCAGATCGTCAGTGTCGTGGGCCGCTTGCGCAACCACAGGGATGAGAACAGGCGCGTCACCGTCACGGCTGTGAAGACCGAGGTGAAGATGCCGATGGTCAGCACCACCGCGAAGCCCTTGATCGGGCCGGAGCCGAAGTAGAACATCAGCGCAGCCGCGATCACGTTCGTCGTGTTGGCGTCAAAGATGGCGCGCTGCGCTTCCTTGTAGCCGGTTTCGATCGTCTGAATGATGCCTCGCCCGCGTCGCTGTTCCTCGCGGATGCGCTCGTTGATGAGCACATTGGCGTCCACCGCAGCGCCGATGGTCAGCACGAAGCCGGCGATGCCCGGAAGAGTGAGCGTGGCATTGAACAGCGCCATGATGCCGACGATGAGCGCGACGTTGAAGATCAGCGCCAGGTTCGCGTAGACGCCGAAGCGGCCATAAGCGAGCACCATGATCAGCAGCACAGCGCCGGTCGCCACGCTGCCCGCGATCACGCCCTTGCGGATCGAGTCCGCACCCAGATCCGGACCGACCGTGCGTTCTTCGACCACTGTCAGCTTCACCGGCAACTGGCCGGAGCGCAGCGCAATCGCCAGCTGGTTGGCACTTTCCACGGTGAAATTGCCGCTGATCTGAGCCGATCCGCCGAGGATCGGCTCATTGATGTTGGGCGCCGAAAGCACCGTGCCATCCAGGATCATGGCGAAGGGCTTGTTGACGTTCTGCTGTGTCGTGCGTGCAAACTTGTTGGCGCCCGAACTGTTGAAGCGGATGCTCACCACCGGCGCATTGGTCTGCGGATCATAGGCCTGCTGCGCGTCGATCAGTTCGTCACCGGCAACCATGATCTGGCGTTTTACCGCAATGACGGGCTGACCTAGCGGATTATCCGGATAGGGCACCAGTTCGCTTCCGACCGGTGCAATGCCACGCGCCAGATCGGCGGGGTTCGCGGTCGTATCGACCAGCTTGAACTCGAGCTGCGCGGTCTGGCCAAGCAGCTCCTTGAGCTGCGCCGGGTCCTCAAGACCGGGCACCTGCACCACGATGCGGTTATCGCCCTGGCGGATAATCGTCGGTTCGCGCGTGCCCATCTCGTCGATGCGCTTGCGGATCACCTCGGTCGCCACTTCCATGGCGCTCTCGACGGCCGCGTTGATGCCGGCTTCGGTCGGCGTCACCACGATGGTGCTACCGTCCCGCACCTGCACGTCGAAATCGCGCTGGCCGGTCAGGCCCGCGCCCTGCGTCAGCGGCCGGATGCGCTCGACAGCGGCGTCCACCTGCGAGGCATCGCGCACCATGAAGCGCAGGGAATTGCCCTGCGTCGACATCTCGCCGATCGCGATGCGATTGTCAGCGCGACGCAGCTCGACGCGGATCGATTCCTCGATGTTCTGGATGCGCTGGCGCGCAACGTCCTGCGTGTCGGCTTCCAGCAGAATGTGACTCCCGCCGGACAGGTCGAGGCCCAGATTGACGCGCGCCTGCATGAAGCTCGGCAATTGCGCATAAGTCCGGTCGGGCAGGAAGCTCGGAACGGCGTACAAGCAGCCGATCAGGACGGTCGCAACGACCAGCCAGATCTTCCAGCGGGGAAAGTCGAGCATGGGCCCGTCAGTCGTTGGCGGGCTTGGCGGTCATCGGGTCGATGACGTCGCTCAGCGTGGCTTTCACGGCCTTGACCTTGATGCCCTGGCCCAGTTCCACGTCGACATAGACATCGTCCACGCGCGTCACCTTGCCGACAAGGCCGCCACCGGTAACGACATTATCGCCCTTCTTGACGGCACCGATCTTGGCCCGATGCTTCTTCATCTGCTGCTGTTGCGGGCGGATGAGCAAGAAGTAGAAGACCGCGAAAATCAGGATCAGCGGCACGAAGCTCATGAAGGTGGCCATCCCGGAAGAGCCCGGTGCAGCGGCGGCGAGTGCAAAATTGGTGAACATTGCGATCCTTGAGCAGCGCAATCAGCGGATGAGTGAACAGCGCGCCCCGCAAATGCGACCTAACGCACACTGTTTCAAGGGCGCGCGGCTAGCATATCGCCCGGTGGCAGGCAACCGGGATCGCCCTGCCTTATCCATAGCGAGACCCGGAGTCCGACCGTGCAGGCCCATGGAGCACCTGTCGCGACCGCCCGCAAACCTGTTGCTGCCGAGCTTGCAATAAATCCGACAAACGATGCACCAGGCGGCACCAACGGACCTTGCAACTTCCGCGCGATGCGCTTAGGAGCGCACCTCCGGTCGGGACGTAGCGCAGCCTGGTAGCGCATCACACTGGGGGTGTGGGGGTCGGAGGTTCGAATCCTCTCGTCCCGACCAATTTTCCTCACCCCAAGATCAGCTATCTGCAGAAGCATCACCATGGCGCGCCGATTGCCTGCGCGCTGCTCCGGGCAGTTCATAGCTGCGCCCGTCAAGCCGAAACCTGCCGGGCGCTGCTTATTTACATGCGATATTCCGCGACGGCACCAGCCGTCGCGAAAACACTTAGAACTTGTATCCGACCGTCAGCCCATATGTCCGCGGCGGCAGATAGGTGACGCCGATCAGGCGACCCGTGGCGAGCGCGAAGGTGCTGCTCGGGCGGAAGACATCAAACAGGTTCTTGGCCCAGAGCTGTGCACGAATGCGACCGTCGTTGGTCTCATAGGCCAGCGAGGCATCGACCATCGTGTAGGCTGCGCTGCTCTCTATCTCGCGCATATACTCGCTGAAGTAGGTGCGGCTCTTGTAGGAGACATCCACGCTCGGCGTAAAAATGCCGATCGGCGCGATCACGTCATATTCGCCGTGGAGGTTCCAAGACCAGCGCGGGCTGTTGCGCGTGTCGTTGCCAGCCAGCTGGATGTTGCCGCCGCCCGGTGCACCAAAAGCCGTCGGATCCGGATTCGTTACGGGATCATAGGGCGTCCCACCGGCAATATTGGCCGGATTGAGCGGATCGAGCGTTAGATAGTCGACGAAGTGCGAATCCGTGTACGATAGAGCGCCGCTCAGCCGCAGACCCGGCGCGGGGCGCAGCATCGCGTCAAGTTCGATGCCCTTCGCCCGCGTCTTCGCCGCGTTCTGGAAGATCGTGGTATAGCCGGTCGGCCCGCCTGCAATCGTCTTGTTCAGCTGGAGCCCGTTGAGCGTATAGGCGTAGCCGGCAAGATTCACCGTCAGCAAGCGACCAAAGCTCGCCTTGATGCCGGCCTCGTGGTTGTACATCTTCTCGGGGTCAACAATCGTCGTACTGCCCGCGGCATTCTCGCCGGAGCCCGCCTTGAACCCTTCCGAATAGGTGTAATAGACGAGAATGTCGTCACTCGCGCGCCACACGAGCCCTGCTTCGGGCGTGAAGTCCCTGAAGGTCTTCTCCACATGAGTGCCCGCTGCCGTGAAACGCAGCACCGGACCCACGCCGTTACGCGTGATGATGATGGAGGGGTTCTCCGACTCCACATGCTCGCTGCTCCAGCGGCCGCCCAGCTTCAGGGTCAGGCTCGAGAGCGCCTCGCTGAACATGCCAAGGCCGATCTCATACTGGCCGAAGATCGAGAACGCTTCCGTGCCCAGGTTCGAGCGAGTGCACACGCGCTTGGGCGCAATGATCGCGCTGCCACCGGTCACGCCGTCCGGCGAAAAGCCGCACAGGCCATAGGCCTCGTTGAGGTCGATTCCGGCCGCTTGCAGCACGCCGATATTCTGCGCCATGCCGGTGCGGTTCGCTAGACCGACATTGTCGATCGGCCGCTGACGCTCGTGGAAGTAGAAGACGCCAATGGTGCCGTTCACCCACTCGGACTGAAGGCCGAGGCGCAGCTCGTTGCTCCACTGTTTGCTGTCGATCCGGCGCTCCTGCACCGTGGTCGCCTGGCCATTGGTGGGCAGGCTGTCAATTACGGCGGAAAGATCCAGGTCCTGGAACAGCGAGCTCTTGAACGAGCGATAGTTGGCGATGTTGGTGATCGTCAGCGCATCGTTGAGCGGCACGGTGAGCGTGCCGGTGAAGGCATAGGTCTCGGTTTCCGTGCCGGGGCTCGATTCCGTCGCCAGATCGCGCGGATTGGTCGCATAGCCACCGACGCCGAGCGGCGCGAGGCGCGCCACGCCGGGGAAGGACGCGCGCAGATAGTGGATGGCGCCGGAGGCATCGCTCTGGCGGAAATATTCGCCGGCCACGAGCAGCGTCGCGTCACGACCAAGGTCGAATTCGAGCGAGGCGCGGCCCATGCGGCGATTGAGATCGTCCACATCCTTGCCTGAGACCGGATTGACGCCATAGCCATCACGGTTCTCGGTCTTGACGGCGAGGCGGGCGCGGATGCCCTCAGTGATCGGGCCGCTGATCGCGGCCTCAGTCGTCAGCGCATTGTAATTGCCGTAGGAAATACGGCCATAGCCGGACAGCACATCGGTCGGCCGCGCAGTGATCACGTTGATCGAGCCGCCGACGGCATTGCGACCGTAAAGCGTCCCCTGCGGACCGCGCAGAACCTCGATGCGCTCCAGATCGAACAGCGAGGTGAGCTGAGCTTCGGCGCGCGCCACATACGCGCCGTCCACGTGGAAGGCGACGCCGGTCGAGCTGCCGGTAGTCGAGGTGTTGGCACCGACGCCGCGAATGAAGATCTTCGCCTGGTTGAAGTCGCTGCCGAAGTTCACCGACGGAACGATGGTTTGCAGATCGGAGATATTGTTGACGCCAGCACTGGCGATGCGGTCAGCACCCAGAGCACTCACAGCGGCGCCAACATCCTGCAACGATTGCTCGCGCTTCTGCGCGGTAACGATGATCTCCATACCGTCATCGACAGCGGCGGTGGTCTGAGGAGTCTGGGCGATCGCGCTCGTCGAGGCGAGGAGCAACGCGGGGATAGACAGAGAAATCCGTTTCATTGTCTCTCTCTCACTTTCATTTCTGTTATTCACCCCGGGATAGGGCTGTCCCCGCCAATGCTCCCACCGATGGCGAACGCAAGTCTTGGCAGACCTTCGGGCAGGCCTCTCCTCACGTTCGCGGCGTTTGTGTAACTTTTGCGTCACGAATCTGTTGATCCGCATCAAGGTGAGCCGCCCAGGGCAGTCTGCCCTGCCTCCTGATCCAAGGCGGCCGACAGTCCGCTGAGACCAAAGTGGCACTGAGTCGAAATGACCGGGCTGGCAATTGGAGCCAGAGACAGGGCGGGCTTATCTCGCCGAACACGACGGCGAGTATGGAGGGGTGCGCAGCAGTGGCGGCCGAGGTCACGTTGAAGCGCGCTCTAATCACTTTCGGCCTGACGATGGTCCACCGTGGAAAGCCGTGCGCCGGGCACCTCCCCTGCAAGATCGAACAAGAGACTCCCGCCTACTCCGGCACGGAGCCATCCTCGTCGTCCATATTCTCCTCGCCCTCGAACGCCCCCATGTCGATGCGACCGCTATGGTCCATGTCCTTCATGCGGTCGACCAGATCAGGCGCGTCAATGGGCATGACCTGCGCCGGATTGTCCCGCCCGCCATGCTCCGTCTCGATCTCGTCACCGTGACGATAGGGATTGGCCTGAGCTTCGGCCGCGACATCCTGCGCCTGAGTGCCGCGTTCATCCTGCTCGGAATTCTCTCGCTCAGGGTCGTTGATGTCGAGTGGCGGCCTGCTGTTCTTCTGCGTCATGGTACGATCTCCAGATGCACTAAGGCCGATCTGTTCAGCCAGTAGAGGCAGAACGCGTCCCCTCACCATCAGTTGCGGACGGCGCCTTTGCATCCTGCCACACTTCCAGTCCGGCGTCTCCTTCCTTCCCGAACAGGCTGCGCAGGCGCATCTCCTGTTGCGGAAGCGGAATCTCGATGCCGTTCTGGCGCAGCGCATCGTCGATTGCCCAGCAATAGGTCGCCATCATTCGTCCGGGGCGCTTGACTGCCGAAAGCGTCGGCCAGACGACCAACTCGAAATTGAGGGCACTTTCACCAAAGCCCACCAGCCAGACCTGCGTGCGTTTGCGCCCGGCGTCCGGCAGCGTCAGCGGCACCGCCTTTGCAGCCTCGATCACCGCATCACGCACTTTCTCCTTGTCGGCAGTGAGCGCTGTGCGGAACGGCACATGAACGCGCCGGGTCAAGCGGTTACGCGTCCAGTTCGTCACCTTCCCGTCAATCAGATTGGCGTTGGGGACAAGCATGTCGACATCATCATTGGTGAGCACCGCCGTCGCGCGGGGGCCGATGGAGCGGACCTCGCCCATCGTGCCGTCCTCCAGCTCGATGAAATCGCCGACTTCGATGCTCCGATCGAACAGCAGCACCAGCCCGCCAACGAAGTTGCGCACGATGTCGCGCAACCCCAGGCCGATGCCGACACCCAGTGCACCAGCAAAAAGCGAGAGCGCGGAAAGGTCCACGCCCAGCGCCGAAACTGCGGCGGCGAGACCGAAAGCGACCATGATATAACGCGCAATCTGCCCGCCGATATGGATGGCATGGGATCGCTCCTCGCCCATCGTCTGCTGGGCCCGGCGAACGAACTTCTTGAGCAGCCACACCGCAAATAACGCCGTGGCAAACACCACCGTCGCGGAAATGATCGAGCCAATCGTCAGCCCGGAAACTCCGATATAGGCGATGGGTTGTGTCAGTAGTGCGTCGGCGCCGTGTAAAGCCACATGGCCTCCTGTGAACAAGGCCCACCCTTATTGCGGGTTGGCGCGATGTCAAATTGCCGCTTCGCCAATGGTTTCCGGGGGAGCGACCCTCCACCCGTCCCGAAATCGGACAGACTATCGCGAATTCGCTTCGTAAGGGCCAATGTCATGCTATCCCGCACCAAATGGAACCACGGCGTGACGCCATTTATTACCAGCAACTCGCGCGGATCGCACGCCTCAAGGCCGATAGCTGTGGCGATGCCGATGTCGCCCGGCGCCTGCGCGAAGCCGCAATCGTTCACGAGCGCACCGCACGCCGCCTTCTGCGCACCCAACTAGGTGGATCGCGGGAAGCGGAGTAGCGTCAGATCGCTTTGAAGTGGTCGCTCGACATCGCTTCGCGATCACGCTTCCCATACACAGATTGAGCCGTTCGTCGTGATAAGGTAACGCTTCATTGCCTATCCGGATGAGGAGAATATGTTGAAACGGCGTCATTTTGCTTCTGCCCTGCTTTGCAGCCTCGCTCTTTCCAGCCTGGCGCGCGCGGGGGAGGCGCCGCTTTACCAGCCCTCGCCGGACTGGGTGCTACAGGCTCAGCTGCCCCCCTCGTCAGAGTTGACCGCGAATGGCCCTACCGTGCTGATCTTCGATCGACAGCAACGGATCAGCGATGGCAGCCTGTGGAACTATTCGGACACTGCCCAGCGCATCACCTCTGCCGAGCAGCTTAACCAGCTCGCCAACCTCACACTCTCGTGGCTACCTGACAAGGGCGATCTGCTGATCCATGAGCTTGCCATCGTGCGCGATGGCGAGAGCCTCGATTTGCTGGCGGGCGGCCGCACTTTCACCGTCATTCGCCGTGAGCAGGCGCTGGAACGGCGTGAACTCACCGGCCTCCTTACCGCAACCATGGCTGTTGAGGGTCTGCGCGTGGGCGACATCCTGCGCCTGCGCGCCTCCACCACCAGCAAGGATGCGGCGCTGTCCGGCCATGTTCAGGGCCTTACACCGGTCATCACTGCACCAGTCAGCATCGCTCAGGGGCGCCTGCGCACATTGTGGAACAACGAAAGTGACGTGAAGTGGAAGCTGGGTGTCAGCGGCATCGATGCGAAGCCCGTGCGCGGCGAGCGCTTCACAGAGCTGAGTTTCCCCCTGCCCGCCCCACGCCAGCCGGAAATTCCGGCTGATGCGCCGGGGCGCTTCAAGCCCCTTCCCCTGCTGGAAGTCTCGACGTTCGCTGACTGGAGTGACGTCTCACGTACGATGCATACGCTCTTCGCGACCGAAGACCTGCTCAAGACTGATAGTCCGCTCATCCCGGAGATTCGGGCGATCATGCGCGCAGAGCGGACGCCGCTGGCGCGTGCCCAGCGCGCTCTGCGCCTCGTTCAGGATCAGATCCGCTATCTCGCTGTCTCCATGGATGGCGGCAATTACGTCCCCCAGACACCGGATGAGACCTGGGCGCTCCGCTATGGCGACTGCAAGGCGAAGACGCTCATGCTGCTCGCCATGCTGCGTGAAATGGGCATCGAGGCCGAGGCCGTGCTCGCGCATACCGAGCTGGGCGACGCCGCGGTCAATCGCCTGCCCAGCCCCGGAGCCTTCAACCACATTCTCGTGCGTGCTCAGATCGATGGCGAATCCCTCTGGCTCGATGGCACCGGTATCGGCTCGCGCATCGAGGATATTCGCGATACGCCGCCATTTGGCAATGTGCTTCCGCTCAGGCCGAAGGGCGCCGAGTTGATGAAGATCGAGCCGCGCAACGCCGCCCGCCCCGCGTTCGATCTCACCATGAACATGGACGAAAGCGCCAGCGTCGATCTGCCGGCGGTGTTCGATCTCTCACTGGTGCTGCGGGGCGCCGGTGCAACGCAACTCAATGTCGTGCGCAGTCAACTCGACAGTGAGAAACAGCGCGAGGTGCTGGGCCGGTTCCTTTCGCGTATCGTGGGCAACTCACAGTTCGGCGATATCACGCTGAGCGGGGACGATCAGGCTGGCCTCATGACCATCACCGCGCGCGGCGTCACCGGCTCGTCCTGGCGCTGGGAAGACAAAACCCTGCGCCGCACCGTCGATCGCAGCGTCTCGACGATCACCTTCGAGCCGGATCGCGCCCGGGCCGCATGGTCATCCATCCCGGTGGCGACACCGCCGCCAGAGGCCCGCCGGATCCGCACGACTGTACGCCTGCCGCAGAAGGGCGCAGGCTTTCGCATCGAGGGCGAGCCTGCGCTCGCGGCGCGCATCGCCGGCTATGAGTTCAGTCGCGAGCTCAGTCTCGACAAGGGCATTCTCACTGTCGACGAGCGGATCGATGCGACGGGCACGGAGATCCCCGCCAGTGACGTCGGCACAGAGAAGGACCGACTCGCTACCGCCAAGGCGCAGGCACCCCGCCTGATCGCGCCAGCCAATGCCCTGCGCCAGTGGGATGTGGCGGGTCGCGATCCCTCCGGTGCCACCCAGATCGCCGCAGCCGAGGCCGTATATGCCAGTGCGATCGCCGCCGACCGGGACAAGGCTGCGCCCTGGCGAGGCCGCGCAGCCTTCCGCCGCGCGATCAACGACGGCAAGGGCGCACTGGCCGATCTCGACAAGGCAATTGCGCTGGAGCCCGATGTCGACCTCTATCTCATGCGTGCGCAGCTCCATCAGGAGCAGGGCAATCTCAAGGCCGCCCTCGCCGATGCCGATGCCGCCCGCAGCCTCGATCCCTCATCAGTGCAGGCCGTCTTCACGGTGGCCAATCTGCGCGCCGAAACCGGAGATCTTCCAAGCGCCGTCGATTTGCTCGATCAGCGGATTAGCCTAGGCGGTGACTCTCGTCGCACCTTTCAGGAAGGCAAGGCGGACATCATCGGGCGCTTCGGCGATCCAGCCGAGGCACTGGCATTGGTCGAAACGCTGATGGAAGACCGGCCTGGCACGCCCACGCTGCTCAATATGCGCTGCTGGATCAAAGGCACGCGCGAGGTGGCTCTGGAAACTGCCACGAAGGACTGCACGGCCGCGCTGGAGGTCAGCAACAGCCCCTATGCCATCCTCGATAGCCGCGCTCTCGTTTCCTATCGTCTTGGTCGCTATGATGACGCCCTGCGCGATCTCAACGCGGTGCTGAACGCCGTCCCCGGCATGGCCGAAAGCCGCTTCCTGCGTGGCGTCGTGCTGGCAAGGCTGGACCGCGCCGACGAAAGCAAATCCGATCTCGCTATCGCCCGTCGCATCAAGCCCCGCATCGACACGGATTACGAGCGCTACGGGATCAGACCGTAAAGTGAACGCAAAGGCTCCACCTTCCGGGGCCTGAACGCATCTTGTAACACTGGACCAAATCCAGGGTCCCGAAACCTTGCTTTTACGGTCAGAAGAATGAAGCCTTACGCGTTCGGCCTCGACACGAAGCAGCGCTTAAGCACGCCAGGACAGTTCGGAAGGAAGACTGAACCCAGGGTCAGTTTGCGGATGACGAGGAGCATAGGACGCCGCAGCACGCGCCCTCAAACTCGCGCGAGCAACCCCTCAGTCAGCCCTTCGAACATCCGCCGGCCATCGGTGCTGCCGTGCAGCTTCTCGATCGCGCGCTCCGGATGCGGCATCATGCCCAGCACATTGCCGCTCTCGTTGAGGATGCCGGCAATGTTCCGCGCCGATCCGTTTACAGCTTCGGCATAGCGGAACGCCACGCGCCCCTCGCCTTCCAGCCGGTCCAGCGTCTGCGCGTCCGCGAAATAATTGCCGTCGTGATGCGCGACCGGGACATTAATCGTCTCGCCCGCCTCATAGCGGCTGGTGAAGGCGCTCTGGCTGTTCTCCACTGTGAGCGCCACGCTGCGGCACACGAAGTGGATGCCCGCATTGCGCATCAGAGCACCGGGCAGCAGGCCAGCCTCAGTCAGCACCTGGAAGCCGTTGCAGATGCCGAGCACATAAGTGCCCCGCGCCGCCGCCTGGGCGACCGCCTGCATGATCGGCGAGCGCGCCGCCATCGCGCCGGAGCGCAGATAGTCGCCATAGGAGAAGCCGCCGGGCACGCCGATGAGGTCCAGCCCCTCGGGCAGCTCCGTCTCGCGATGCCAGACCATCTCGGGCTTGCGGCCACTCACGGCCTCGAATGCCACCGCGAGGTCGCGGTCGCAGTTGGAGCCGGGGAAGACGATGACAGCGCTTTTCATCGGGAGTGTCCTTCCTGGCGCCAGCTCAGCCGATCGCCTCGATGCGGTAATTCTCGATCACCGTATTGGCGAGCAGCTTACGGCACATCGCGTCGATATCATCCTGGCTCGTGCCATCGGCCACGTCCAGTTCGATCAGCTTTCCCGCGCGCACGTCGTTCACGCCTTCGAACCCCAGCCCCTCGAGCGCATGCTGGATCGCCTTGCCCTGCGGATCGAGCACGCCGGATTTCAAGGTGACGAACACGCGGGCTTTCATCGGGACTGTCCTTGCGATGGTGATCGGATGCGCCGGCCCTAGACCCGGTCTTTCGTCACCGCAAGAGGTGAGCGCGTATCCGTGCGCTGCGCGGGCAAGGCATCGCGTCGGAACCCGGCAAAGCACGGCCCGCCTACGCGCGCCAGCTCATCCTCGCCGAGCCGCAGCACCAGCTCGGTGCGCCCGGCACCGAACAGATCCGCAAAGGCCAGTTCATAGCGGGCGCCCAGCCCCGGCTGCGCCGCCTCCAGCAGCCGCGGCAGCCATTTGCCCGCGCCGTTCCAGTAGTCCCGGCTACGCAGGCTGAGTTCCGCCAGCAGCGGATGCAGCAGCGCGCCGATGGCGATCATCTCCGCCCGCGTCCGCTCCCCGCGCAGATCGTCAAGCGCGTCGGTGATGCGATAGCGCAGTTCCTCCAGCGCCTCCTCGCCAAGTGGCGCCGGCCCCGCCGCGAGCCGCGCCGCAACCTTGGCCTGCAGCACCTTGCCCAGCGTAATCCGCCTTCCGATCACCTCACCTTCCGCCACCATCGAGAGCAACGAAGGCCGCCCGCGCGCGATGTCCCGCTCCATGAAGTGCGCGAGCGTCGCCGGGTCATGCACGAACATCTCGACCGGCACTCCCTCGACCATCATCGATTCCCGATGCGCCAGCGGCAGCGCCCGATAGACGATGACGAGATCGATATCAGAATAGGCCCGCCCCTCCCCACGCATGATGGACCCCGCCACAAAGCCAAAGTCGGCTCCGGGAAAGCGTTCGAGAAAGATGGTCTTGGCAATGGCCAGCGCGCGCGCAGGATCGGTGATCATGATGGCCGCGCCTTATCAGCCCCGCGCACGGAAGAAAATGCGCGTGAGCCAGAGCGGATTTGGAGTGAGGTGGTGGCAAGGCACGCTACCACGAAGCAGCGGACGTCAACTGTTGCTCACGGCGCCAAAGGAAATCCTTTGAGAGGATCGGTGCGAACATGCGTCGATAGGCTGCCGGGGAAAGTCCGGTTGATCGCTTGAAGATTCGCCGGAAGAAAGCCGCATTCTCGTAGCCCACCGCCGCCGCGATCTCGTCGGTTGGCAGATCGGCGCTTTCAAGCAGGCGCTTGGCTTCCTCGATCCGAAGTCCCTGAACGAAATCAATCATGCTTTTTCCTGTCGCAAGTTTGAAGCGACGCTTTGCCGTGCGTTCCGGAATGCCTGCCGCTGCAATGGCCGCTTTGATGCAGGCGTCTGAACGAAAGTCGGCCGTGAACGCGTCTTCGATGCGGCGGACGGCAGCATCGGCGTGTTCATGGCGCTGGGCCAGATTGGCATAAGGCAACTGGCCCTCGCCGTGCCATTTGAGAAGATAGACCTTGGCGATCCGCAAGGCCTCCCCGGGCCCGCAGTAACGGGAGATGATATGAAGCGCGAGGTCATGCCACGAAGTGGTTCCCCCTGCAGTGACGATCCGCCCGCCTGGCTCCGCAAACACGAGGCTCGGGTCTGGCTGAAAGTCGACGTCGGGAAAGCTCTTGCGGAAGAGATCCTGATAGGCCCAGTGCGATGTGGCCTGACACCCCCGGAGCAGGCCGGTCCGCGCGAGGAGAATTGCGCCGGAACAGGCAGAATAGATCGAACTGCCATTGCGATAACATGTCCTGATCCACTCGATCACATCATCATATCGCCCACGCAGATCATCGTCCGGGGCCAGCCACATCTCAGGTAGAATAACGAGATCGACCGGGGGGCAATTTTCCAACGTGGCCTGTGGCAAGACGGGTATACCATTGCCGCAATGGAAGAGGTCCGCGGAGAGCGACACGATAAGCGGACGGATCGGCGTACTTCTCTGCGAAGCACCCGACAAATCCTGCCACAGGTTTCCAGCGGCGCCCAGGACATCAACCATGCCATACAAGGCCGACCCTGCCGTCCCCGGCAATGCGATGATTGCAGCAGTCAGATCCACGCTTGTCATACTGCGCCCTGATCTTTGTGGCACGAATAGACCGTTTACGGCACCAACGACACTCAATCCAGCCCAGAATTGCGCCTAGACCGTTGCCATCGCCGCAGAATGACAGGCGGCGGACAAACGCATGGAAGGATTGAACGATGGAACATCAGATGAACGCGACCACGATCTCTCGGACCTTGAACGGCCTGAATATGGATCAGGCCATGGAAACAATCGGCGCAATCAAAGCCGACCCACAGCTTGCCCGTTTCGAGTTTCGCGCGCGCAACCAATGGATTCAAGGTGGCGAGAACCGCTCGACGATCAAGGAATTCTTCGCAGCCGGCGAGGAGGACACGTCGCGCGCAGTCGCCTTCGAATTCACGAATGGCGAACCACCGGTCCTGCTCGGCAACAATGAGGGCGCAAACCCTGTGGAATTCCTGCTTCATGCTCTGGCCGGCTGCGTGACGACCACAACTGTTCTCCACGCCGCAGCCCGAGGCATCGAGGTTCGCAGGCTGTCGACCAAACTCACGGGCCAACTCGATCTTCAGGGGCTGCTGGCGCTCGATCCGGACGTGCCGGCCGGGTACGAAGGCATCCGGATCGAAATGAGCATCGAGGCCGATTGCCCGGATGAGGAGCTTGATGATCTTCTGGCGTTCGCCCGAAATCATTCTCCAGTCTGCAACACCGTGTGCAGGCCGGTGCCCGTCACGATCGAGCGGGTCTGAAGATCAATTCGGGGCGCGTGTCGATCGACGCGACGCGCGCCTCGCTCTATGGCGCCACCTACCCGATCCGATAATAATCCCCCACCCGATCCAGCGCGAAGCCCAGCACCAGCTTGCCCGCTCGGGCTGGCCACTGCAGCGCGCGCTCAGCCGCCACCAGACTTTCGCAGGCGCAGACCACGCGCCACAGGATGTCCACAAGCCCCGGGCCTGCCGCTGCCAGCGCACCGTTCAGCCGGTCGCGCGCGCTCATCCGGGCGAGCGTTGGCGCCTGCCCCGGCGCTCCGCCGCGTCCGCCGCGGATTGGCACCGCCGCCAGATCCCAGTTCATCGTCACGCGCGCGCCCATACCGGCTTTCTCCCAGTCTCGGCGCAGCGCTTCGGCGGCCTCGAACTGGCGCCGGCTGAGCATCCCACGCGCATGGAGCCAGGCTGCAGGTGATTCCTCCGGGTTGATCAGCACCCGCTCCCGCTTGCCGTCCGGCCCCTCGATCACCCGCTCCACTGCTTTGCCACGCCGTTCGTTCATGCCTGCATCTCCGCTTCGAGTCGCGAAGACCATTGCCATGCGGCGATAAATGTAGGACAGAGCGAACCGTAAAGGTTATCAAAATCAGGTGATCCGATGATTACGAGGATAAGGGAAGTCCGCAAGGCGCGCGGCCTTACGCTAGAGGAAGTTGCTGCCCGCTGCGAGCCGCCAACCACGGCGCAGACCATCGGCCGCCTCGAAACGGGCACGCGAACCGTTTCGGTGAAATGGCTTAACCGCATCGCCGCCGCGCTCGATGTGCAGGCGAGCGATCTGGTCGATCTCCCTGCCAGTGAGAAGGTACCTGTCGCCGCGCTGGTCGGCCCCGACGGCGCCGGCGCGCCCAGCCGCCCGCTCACTCTGGTCCCGCCCGCCGTGCCCAAGGGCGCGCTCGGCATCCGCATGACCGCCGCGCTCGGCGATTATCGCGCCGGCGACGAGCTGTGGTGCGAACCGCTGCCGCCCGAACGCTTCGCCGACGCCCTCAACCGCGACGTGCTGGTGCCGCGCCCGGCAGGCCGCTTCTTCTTCGGCCGCCTCATCGGCCGCGACGGCGCTATGCTTCACCTCTTGCCGCTGGGCATCGGCATGCGCCAGCAGGTGGTGAACGACCCGGCGTGGATCGCGCTGCCCGTGCGGCTGATCCGGGATCTGTGAGGATGTCGCCTTCCACATAAGGTGGACGCCGAGAATATCGGACACATTCAAACCCTTGGCTGTCGAAGAACTCGCTCAGCGGCTAGTCGGCTAGGAAATCTGATCTCGTGACCAGAAAATTTGAAGCGATCCCCGACGCCGAAGCGATTGCTGAAGGAGACCTCGAGCGGGAACTGCCTTTTGCTGTCCGCGAGGTACTGCTCGATGTCATTCTCACATGGGCGAACCTAGAAATGGTTACCGGCTTCTTTGTAGCGCAAGTTCTGGAGCTAAATCCCGATGAAGGGGCTGATAAATTCGGTAGGAAGGAAATCGCGGACAAGCTCAAGCGAGCTTCAAAGGCATTGCAAGAAGCCGGGAATCTGGAGCTGGCTAAGCAGATTACCGAGATCGCTAACGCCTACCCTGAGAAGGCTCTTCTGCGTCGCCGGATCGCCCATTCAAAATGTGCGGGAGTCCGTAAATCCTTGCCAGATCGCGTGGTTTTTCTGCCATACGAGCGCGAAGGTCCCCCAGAACATCTAGCTTTGGAAGTCATACACATTTCGAAATTCAATGACGCTGTCGAATGGGCTAGAGACGTCCACGATCATTTGCTCAAATACGTCGATAATGCAGGCTTCTTTCTACCTGGCGTGCGGTAACTCAAAAAACGAAATTCTGTAGGTTCCGCTTTGGAAGGCGCCCTACCCCCCCGCATTCACCACACCAGCCCCATCCGGCTCCGCCACCGGAACTGTCCAGATCATCACATTCATGAACATCACCATCGCCGCCACGATCATCAGCCAGCCGCGCTTGGCGTCCTGCTTCCAGCCAATCATGTAGATGCCACCCACGCCCAGCGCGATGCCGGCGAGCATGAGGATGGAGAGAATGGTCCCGCTCATGTCGGTCGCGATAGCCCGTGCGGGCAAGTCACGCAATCCACGGTGGCAATCCGGCCGTGCGGATACTAGATAGCGCGCCAAAGCCGACTCGTTCCGATCAAGAGTTGCGCCGGGGACCTTCTGCCATGCGTATCGCCATCGCTTCCGATCATGCCGCCATAGACCTAAAGACCGCGCTGGCCGAGTGGCTGCACGAGCAAGGTCATGAAGTAAGCGATCTTGGCCCCGCCGCAGGTGAGAGCGTCGATTATCCCGACTATGGCTACAAGCTCGCCACCGAGATCGCAGCCGGTAGAGTGGAGCGCGGTGTGGCGCTGTGCGGCTCTGGTATCGGCATTTCCATCGCGGTCAATCGGGATTCGGCCTGCCGCTGTGCGCTGGTCAATGAGCCGCTCTCTGCCCAGCTCGCCCGCGAACATAATGACGCGAACGTTATCGCCATGGGCGCACGCCTCATCGGCCCGGAAATGGCGAAGGCTTGTCTCGCTGCCTTCCTCGCGACCGACTTTGGCGGCGATCGTCATGTCCGCCGCGTGGGCAAGCTCGGTACACCGCCCGCGCTTACCCATGCCCAGTAAATCAAGAACAAGGAACATCCGCTCATGACTGCCTCGCCCGCCCCTGCCGATCTTGACAACCAGCCCGCCATCCGCGCCCCGGGCTTTTTCTCGACCGGCCTTGCGGATGTCGATCCGGAGGTGTTCGCCGCCATCCAGGGTGAGCTCAAGCGCCAGCAGGACAAGATCGAGCTGATCGCCTCCGAGAACATCGTCAGCAAAGCGGTGCTGGAAGCCACCGGCAGCGTGTTCACGAACAAATATGCCGAGGGCTATCCCGGCAAACGCTATTATGGCGGCTGCGAGTGGGCGGACGTGGTCGAGAACCTCGCCATCGAGCGCGCCAAGAAGCTCTTCGGCTGCGATTTCGCCAATGTGCAGCCCAATAGCGGCAGCCAGATGAATCAGGCGGTGTTCCTTGCCCTGCTCCAGCCGGGCGACACCTTCATGGGTCTCGATCTTTCGGCGGGCGGCCACCTCACCCATGGGTCGCCGGTCAACATGTCCGGCAAGTGGTTCAACTGCGTTTCCTATGGCGTGCGCAAGGAGGACCAGCTGCTTGATATGGACGCCGTCTATGCCAAGGCACGCGAACACAAGCCGAAGCTCATCATCGCGGGGGCCACGGCCTATCCACGCGTCTGGGACTTCGCCGCCTTCCGCGCAATTGCGGACGAGATTGGCGCCTATCTGCTGGTCGACATGTCGCACTTCTCCGGCCTCGTCGCCGGTGGCGCGCACCCCTCGCCCTTCCCACACGCCCATGTCGTGACGACGACCACCCACAAGTCGCTGCGCGGCCCTCGCTCGGGCATCATCCTCACCAATGACGAGGCGCTGGCCAAGAAGTTCAACTCGGCGGTGTTCCCCGGCCTGCAGGGCGGACCACTGGTGCATGTCATTGCCGCCAAGGCTGTCGCCTTTGCCGAGGCATTGCAGCCCGAGTTCAAGGCCTATGCCCACCAGATCGTCGCCAATGCCAAGGCGCTGGCTGGCAGCTTGGCTGAGGCCGGCCTCGCCGTCGTCTCCGGCGGCACGGACAATCACCTGATGCTGATCGACCTGCGCCCCAAGGACGCCACCGGCAAGGCGGCCGAGAAGGCGCTGGATCGGGCCTACATCACCTGCAACAAGAACAGCGTGCCGTTCGACACGGCAAGCCCGTTCGTCACGTCCGGTCTGCGTCTCGGCACCCCGGCGGGCACCACGCGCGGCTTCCGCGAGGCCGAGTTCCGCCAGATCGGCGGCTGGATCGCCGAAGTGGTCGAAGGTCTGCGCCGCAATGGCGATGAGGGCGACGGCCAGATCGAGGCGCATGTGCGCGAGAAGGTGAAAGCCCTCACCGCCGCTTTCCCGATCTACTGAGGAGCTAGAACGGATGAGCAAGCCTGACGATCTCGCGCAGCGCGCCAAGGCGGAAGTCTCCGCCATGGCGAAGCAGGGCCTTGCCCATCCTTCTACCAAGCCGGTGTTAACCGGCGCAGCCATCGGCGCGGTGGCCGGCCTCGTGCTGCCGATCGCCACGCTCCCGCTCGGCCTCGCCGCCGGCGCGGGCTATGCCTTCTGGACAAGGATCCGCCGCTAGATGCGCTGCCCATATTGCGCCCATGAGGACAGCCAGGTGAAGGACAGCCGTCCCACCGAGGACGGTGCAGCGATCCGTCGCCGCCGCCAGTGCGAGGGCTGCGGTGCGCGCTTCACCACGTTCGAGCGCATCCAGCTGCGTGACATTGCCGTGGCGAAGTCGAACGGCACCAGCGAGCCCTTCGACCGTGACAAGCTCGCCCGCTCCATTGACATCGCCTGCCGCAAGCGCGCCATAGATCCGGTGCGGGTCGAGCGGCTCGTGTCCGGCATTCAGCGTCAGCTCGAAACCAGCGGTGAGACGGAAGTGCCGGCCTCCCGGATCGGCGAGCTGGCCATGGAAGGGCTCAAGGGCCTCGACAGCGTGGCCTATATCCGCTTCGCCAGCGTCTATCGCGATTTCACCGAAGCCAAGGATTTCGAATCCTTCGCCGGGTCGATCCGCGAGGTGGGGGGCGAGTGAGCGCGAGCCCGAACGCAGATCTCCATCACCCCGTCATCGTGCTCGTCCGCCCACAACTGGGCGAGAATATCGGCAAGGCTGCGCGGGCGATGCTCAATTTCGGCCTTACCGAGCTGCGCCTCGTCACGCCACGCGACGGCTGGCCCAATCCTGACGCTGGCCCCTCCGCGGCCGGCGCGGACGAGGTGCTGGCCAATGCGCAGGTCTTCGATACGCTGGCCGCCGCCGTCGCCGATTGCCCGCATGTCTATGCCACCACGGTGCGCAAGCGCGGCGTCACCAAGCCGGTGGTCACGCCGGAGGAAGCCGCGCGGGAAATTCATGGCGCACAGGGCCGCAGCGCCATCGTCTTCGGCCCGGAGCGCTCGGGATTGGAGACGGACGACGTCGCCCTCGCACGCGCAATCCTCACCGTGCCGATCAACCCAGAGTTCGGCTCGCTCAATCTCGCCCAGGCGGTGATCCTGTGCGCTTATGAGTGGTCGAAGCAGGCGCCCCTCACCCAGCCCACCCAGACCGAACACCTGCCGCCTGCCCCGCAGGAGGAGCTGGAAGGGATGATCGCCCAACTGGATGGGATGCTGGAGCAAGCCGGCTATTTCTACCCGCCGGACCGCGCCACCGCCACCCGCCGCACTCTGCGTGGCGTGCTCACCAAGCCCGGTTGGAACAGCCTGGAAGTGCGGACGCTGCGCGGTGTCCTCTCAACGCTGGCGAGACCCCGCCCGCGCTGACATGGTCCAGCCCCAAAACGCCCTCCCCTGAGGAGGGGTTGGGGTGGCGCCTGTCTCTCTCAACGATTACCATTAGCGCGATGCTGCAGATCGCCGCAGCCTCACGCGATCAGGCCTTGCAGATTGTCCGATTCCGGCCGCTATTCTTGGCTTCGTATAGCGCTTTGTCTGCATCGGCCAGCGCCTGCTCTGCGCTTGTGGATGAGCGGGCGATGCCGGCAGAGAATGTCACCTGCCCCAGCGGCGCATCCGTCTCGCGGACCCGGAACTGCCGGGCGGCAACAGCCTGCCGCGCTTTCTCGATCATTGCAAAGGCTGTTTGCGGCGTCTCGTCGGCGAACAACACCACAAATTCTTCGCCGCCAAAGCGCGCAACCTCGCGCGGCCACAGCGCATCGTTCAATGTCTCGGCGACGACCTTCAGCACGCGGTCCCCCACCCCATGGCCGAACCTGTCGTTGATCGATTTGAAATGGTCGATGTCGCAAAAGGCGAGCGTGACGGCATTACGCTCCTGAAACGCCTGAGCAATTTTCTGATCCATCGCCCGGCGATTGGGGAGGTTCGTGAGTCCATCGCGCATAGCGTCACCCTTGGCGACTTCCAGATCCTGCCGCAGCCGCTCGGCCTCCAGCCTCGCCTCAGCCAGCTTGCCTTCAACCTGCGTGGTCCTGTCGATCATGGCGCGCACGACGCTCCCAAGCTCGTGCCCTTCATTGACCTGATCCATGCTGCTGCTGAGATCGCGATTGAAACTGGCCGTGTCATGCAGAGTCCGCGCCGTCAGGTCGGCAAACAAGAGCGCCTGCTTGCGCAGTTCGGCCGATCGCTCGTCGGACTCGGCTGAGGGCCCCGTGCCGGCAACATCGCTGGTTGATCCCATCAGTTCTTCCACATCGCGCTGAACGATGCGGATGCCGCCATCGGTTATCTCGTCCACGGCCTTGCGCAGCGATCCGCTGACGCCGGTGAAGTAAAGATAGGCAAAGCCATAATTAAAAGGAGTCGGGTCCAGCCTGTGCTTGTCGAGAAACTTGAGAGCCTCCTCGCCGATTTTCCTGTTCGCGCTCTTCTTGGTCATAGCCCCCACCACACCATTAGTCCCGGTCAGTCCCGAACCCCCGGAGCCTCCCTGAGCGCGGCCCCATAAAGCAACAAATGCATTTATGCAGCACTTTTTTGAGTGTAATCATCGCCCGCGATTTTCCGGTCGGCGAGCAGCTTTTGTCACACGAGCCACTGGCGTCGCTCATCGCTTTTCGCCTAAGCGCTCCCACGGCTGTCATATGTGTACTTAGGATTGAATGTGGACTTGGACTCCGAACTCAGCCTGGAATTTCAGAACGCTCAACCAGCAAACAACGACACAAGAATGATCAGGCGATGGAACGGGTTTTCAATTGAACACACGATCATCGAAGGCTCAGAAACCATCCATTATCAATGGGAGGGGCGGGGCTATTATCTGGCGGTCCATGACATCATTCTGGACGATGGCGAGACGAAGATAGACGGCGTGCAACAGGTCTCGCCACGAGACCTGCGCAACACAATCACATTCATTCCGCCCGGCCACCGTATCGAAGGGTGGTCGTCGCCCGCTCGACGTCAGAACTCTTATACCGCGCTTTTTTTCGACCCCTCCAAGCTGCACGAAGAGGTTGCCGGTCTCTACCGACAGCGCGCGACCTCATTGAAGCCCGTGCTCTACGCGAGAGACATGCCACTGCTTGCCACCATGAGGAAAATCACCGCTGTTCTGACTGACCCGCGCCGGCGCGATATCGCCATTTATGCCGAGAGCGCCTGCATCCTGGCGGCCGTGGACGCGCTTGCGCTCAAACAGCCGACTGATGCCGGGAAGCTGTCGCAGCGGCAATTCGCAACGATCATCGACTATGTTCGTGAAAATCTGCATGAAAAGATCGGCCTCGCGGAACTCGCTGGCGCCGTCGGACTGACCCGCTATCACTTCGGTCGCGCATTCAAGGCGACGGTCGGGCAATCGCCTTATGCATTTCTTCAGGCGCAGCGCGCGAGAAAGGCGCGCGAGCTGCTGGAAGCAAGCGACCTTTCTGTCGAGGAAACGGCAACCTTCTGCGGGTTCAGCAACGCAACGGCGCTGCGTCGATATTTCCGGCAGATCGGGTGGGACGTACCTCGACTCATGCGGCGCAACAGGCATTAGTGGAAACGCACATCCCAGGAATCCGACGAAACCCGGCCTGTCCACGCCAGACTGTGCCATCCTACTGGCCCTCTCGCGCATTTTTCGGCATGGCTGTGCCCGGTCGGGAAGAAGAATGACAACAGACGCTTCGGTTCGTGAACATCATTGGGACGCTGCGCGCGCGCTGCTGATGCTGCTCGGCATCCCCTATCATGTGGCGATGGCCTATCGCGCCAATCAGGTCTGGATCGTCAACGCGCAGGAGGGCGATCTGCTCTTCACGTGGATGGCTGCCGTCATTCACCTGTTCCGCATGCCGGCCTTCTTCGTCATTGCCGGCTATTTTGCCGCACTGCTGCTCATGCGCCGCACGCCCGGCGCGTGGCTCAAGAACCGCATCATCCGCTTGGGGCTGCCGTTTATCGCGGCGTTGCTCACCCTCAATCCGCTGCTCAATCTGCTGTGCGAACTATCCAATTTCAACATCTGGGGCGCACTTGGCTCATGGGAGAAGAACAGCCTGCAGTCCGGCGGTTATTGGGTGCGGCACCTGTGGTTCATCATCGTACTGCTTTACCTTTGCGCGGTCGCCGCCCTGCTCTGCCGCGTGGCTCCGCGCGTCGGGCAGGCAAGCCTGTCTGTCCGCGCCGACGCCATGATGGCACGCAACATGCCGCTCGCCCTGCTCGGGCTGGGCGTGATGATCGGCGCATGGGAAGCGGGCGCGATCGAGCTTTTCTATGTCTTGGGCTTCGCCACCAATCTGCCGCAGGAGATTTTGCGGATCGATCAGCTCATCCAGTTCGCGCCATGGTTCGCGCTCGGCTGGCTGGTCTGCCGTGCGCCGCAGTTCCGCGCCGCGCTGCACCGCCCCTCGCCGCTCATAGCCCTCGCGGGGCTAGCGGCCACGCTGCTCTATCTGCAGATTGGCCGAGAGGTGCACCCGATGACCGAGCGTTTCATCGGCACCATCGCCGCCATCGCCATGACGCAGATGCTGCTCGCTGCCATGAAGCGCCTCGCCAACCAACCCAACCGCGCCGTGCAGGCGCTGGTGAGTGGCGCCTTCGTCATTTATCTGGTGCATCTGCCAATCACCGCCGGCCTCGTTGTTCTCGGCCAGCAGATCGCTATGCCGATCATGATCAAGGGGGCGCTTGTCGCAGTACTCACCTTTGCATTGAGCTGGGCCTGCTGGCGCATCGTCCGCGCCTCGCCCACCCTGCGCCTGCTTTATGATGGCGTGGGCCCTGAGCTTCCCCGACTGGGGCATGCGGCGCCCGCGCTGCACCCGGTGCGCCACTCCGTCCCGTAGCGCCGCCCCCTCAACCGCACCGTACAACAAATTGATATTTAACGATATATTTTGCGTCCGGTGCTCGGAAGGTTACGAAGGTTACGGGGTATACAAAATAATCCGTGGGATTGCCGGTCCAGATAAGCCCTCCGGTCCCGCATTTATGATGGCTACGCTGAGAAAGAACCGCCTGGTGAGCGAGCCTTGGTCTGGCACAAGTCGATCGCTGTAGGACAGAGGTATAAGATTAGGCCTTTGCGGAGATGATTGGCAGATGGCGGCAGTTTAGCGCGGGCCCGGCTTGTTTTCTCTCCATTGTCGGTTCTGCCCCGCGTCGCCCCCGCGTTGCCGCTTCCCCCGTGCCACCTCAGTTGCCAGCGCTTCCATCTTCGGCAGCCAGAAGCCCCGAAACCGTCCGATCCACGCATCCACCTCGCGCATCGGCTCAGCGCTCACCGCATAGAGCCGCCGCGCGCCTTCGGGCCGCACCGTCGCAAAGCCGCTTTCGCGCAGCACTCGCAATTGCTGGGAAACCGCCGATTGCGTGATGCCGAACTCCGCCTGGATTACGGCCGTCATTGCACCGGCAGATTGTTCTCCGTCAGCCATCAACTCCAGCAGCCGCCGCCGCACCGGATCACCGAGAATATCAAAGGCGTGCATCAGTCCGCACCCTTCTTCCCGCTCTCCTCAACGCTCTCGCCGGTGTAAAATGCCGCCGTGCGCGCAGCCATGCCGCGCGCCACATCCGCGTCAGCGCCCGCTGCGATATGCGCCTCGGCCCAGCCCTGCGTGCTTGTACGCACGAACGCCTTGCCTTCCGGCGTCAGTGACCACGCCTGCCCCTCCTGCGGATCGATTGCCGCACCGCCGCTCGCAATATGGTGCCCCAGCCCCATCAGCGCGAGATCCCAGCCGGTGCCCACTGCCGAGGGGCCGAAGCTCTCCCAATGCTCTTCCGCCACGCCGACGGGCGCGACATGCTCCAGCACCAGCCGCGTGGCCGCGCCTTCACGCTCTCCCTCTGCGACCTCCGGCGTGAGGCGTAGCAGGACCCAGCTCGTCGCCCCGCCAAACTCCCATGTCAGTTCTAGCACCCGCGGCGGCGCGCATTTTGTGATCGTTCCGCCAGCATTTCCCTCAAGCTGATAACGCCCACCTTCGCTAAATTGCCCGTGTGCACGCAAAAACCACCTCGGCAGGCGCTCCGGATTGGTGATCGCGTCCCACAGATCGTCGATGTCGGTCGGGTAAATCCGCTCGGCAATCACGGCCCGCGCTGCCTGCCCCTCATGCTCGCGCTCTTCAAACCCACGGATTTCCGCGCCAATCACCTGACCAAACATCGATATTCCTTTCCCAACCGCCTTCAATCCGAATCAAATTACTCATAACTTATATAAGCACAGCCACATACGATCAAACACCAATGTCGTTGTTGCCCTCTCACCTTGACTTTCGGCCCCTCCGCGGCCATAGGCCCGCCTTCGCAATCGGCCCCGCACCCCGGTGCAGCGGCGGCCCTGCCTCTGAAAATGAGTGTCAGGCGAAAGACCGGGATCGACGCCATGCCCTTTCAGGGCGCGGCAGACGTTGTTCGCAATTGAAGGAAAGTCATCATGACGAAGCGCACCAGCGCCAAGTACAAGCTCGACCGTCGTATGGGCGAGAACATCTGGGGTCGCCCCAAGAGCCCGGTCAACAAGCGTGAATATGGCCCCGGTCAGCACGGCCAGCGCCGCAAGGGCAAGATGTCCGACTTCGGCATCCAGCTGCGTGCCAAGCAGAAGCTCAAGGGCTATTATGGCGACGTGACCGAGAAGCAGTTCAAGAAGAGCTACATCGAAGCCAGCCGCATGAAGGGCGACACCAGCCAGAACCTGATCGGCCTGCTCGAGCGCCGTCTGGACGCCGTCGTCTATCGCGCCAAGTTCGCACCGACGATCTTCTCGGCCCGTCAGATCGTGAGCCACGGCCACATCTATGTGAACGGTGTGAAGTGCAACATCGCCTCGCGTCTGGTGAAGCCGGGCGACGAGATCACGCTCGGCAAGAAGGCGCAGGAAATGGCGCTCGTCCTCGAGGCGCAGAGCCTGCCCGAGCGCGATATTCCCGATTACATCGCGCCCGACGGCGCTGCCAAGGTCACCTACACCCGCGTGCCCACGCTGGACGAAGTGCCCTATCCAGTGAAGATGGAGCCGAACCTGGTCGTCGAGTTCTACTCGCGCTGATCGATCGGCCTGTCAGGCAGATTTCAGAAAAGGGCGGTCCGGCAACGGGCCGCCCTTTTTCATGCGGCCCGTTGTGAATATGGACTGCGCGCCCGCTTCAACGCGCCTCGTTCAACGACTTCGTCAAGAAGTTGGCAGATTGAAGGAGCATGTCCCTGCGCGCTTCGCTGTCATCAAGATAGTGATCGAGCTGATCATAGACGACCAGCCGACCGTCCTTGCCCGCCTGCCTGAGTCGATCATCCATCAGCTTTGACTGGCTGACACTCACATTGCGGTCCAGGCTGCCATGGAACATCAGCACGGGCGCCTTGATGCGACTGGCCTGCCGCGCGGGAGATCCCTGCTCGATATGGGGGCCAGAACCGATGAAGTCCTGCCGCACATAATAGTTGCTCCAGCCGGCCCATTCCTCCTTCAGGCGCCCAAGGTCCGTCACCGGAGCGATTGCCACGACGGCACGGAACAGGTCGGGCTCGATTGCTGCGGACTGCAATGCAGCATAACCGCCATAGGACCATCCCGAGACGACGAGTTTCTCAGGATCCGCAATGCCTTCACGGATCAACCAGCGCCCGGCGTCGATGACATCGCCAATGGCCACGTTCCAGCTCTGGAACCCGTTGGCCTGGAACCACGCATCGCCATAACCGGCTGATCCACGGAAATTGGGTTGCAGCACGGCATAGCCCTGATTGGCCCAGAACTGGGCCAGCCAATCAAAGCCCCAGCTATCGCGAGCGCTGGGGCCGCCATGCGGCATGACGATGGCGGGCAGCCCCTTCCCGTCTGCGCCCGGCGGCAAGGTGAGATAAGCCGGAACCTTGGTGCCATCCGCAGCATCGAACTGGATGTGCTGGACTTTCGCCAAGGGAACATTCTCCAGCGCAGCCCTGCTAAGCGCGAGTTCCGTCAGGCCGCGCGTGTCGCGATCCAGAAGATAATATCGTCCCGGATCGACATCGCTCCCAGCCCAGAGCAGCAGCTTCCGCTCGTCCTGACTGGAATCCAGGAAGCGGATGAGCGGCAGATCCGGCAACCCGCGCGAAAGCGCCGCGCTCAATCGCTCGAGTTCGGGATCGATGTAGGCGACTTCTTCCTTGTCGGTCGTGTAAGAAATGCCAATCACCCGCGAATTGCGTCCGATGGTCACGAAGCCATTCACGTCGACGTCCGGCCGTGCGAGCAGCAGCTTTTCCGACGCTTCTTCATCCAACGACATCGAATAGGCAGCGTCGCGGCCATTCAGCTTGCGCAGGCCGTAAGCCACGTTCAGGCCAGGATCGACATAGTGGGGGTTGAACCCCTCGCCCGTTCCCGCATCATAATCGCCCAGGGTCCGCCAGCTGCCGTCGCCCGCGACCTCATACTGGTAGCGGGTGATGCCGGATGAATAATGCCCCGAAGTCAGGGCAGGATCGATACCGCGGATCCGAATGCGGCCATGTCCATCGCTGATGAATTCCTTGTTCACCGGGCGGGCGCGCTCGACCCGGGACACCGTGCGAAGTGAAACCGTGTCGATATGGTCGACGCCAAGGCCGTCGTCCGTCTGAGCAAGGCGCGTCCCCGTGGAAACCTCGGGGACGAATGAGCGTAGCAGGAGGACATGGCCATCCCGCCCGGTATTCCAGTCAAGCACCGAGCCCCCGAACAACCGATAGCCCAACGCGTCACGGCTGGTGCCCGGAAGCCGGATCGTCTGCATCCGCTTGCCATCCGCGTCCACGGCTATCAGGCGGCTGATATAGCTCAGTTCAACACCGTCGAGCGAAACCACGCCATAGACGTTGCACAGCAGGCGACGGGTTCCACTCCATCGGCACCAGCCCAGCCTCTCCGGGTCTCCCCGCGCTGCAACGATCGCAACTGGTCGGGAGTCGGCACGAGTGAGGTCAAGAACGCGCACCTCGGCACCGCGAGCGCCAACAGACTCAACCGTCGCAAGCAGAGCGCCATCCGGCGACAAACTCGCCTGCCGAACAGACGCACGCACGCCGAAGGCAGCAGCGGCCTGCTCCAGTTCCAGGCGGGCATCCGCTCCCCAAGCAGGCGTGACGCCACCCGCAAGACAAAGAAATACGCTGAACAAGCTACTACCAGTCACGCGCGTGACCAGTCCTGCGGAACCCATGGCAATCCCCCCTTTTTTCCCACTGGCGCCGTCAGTTGGGACAGCACCGCCCTGTATCAGGACTAGGCTGCTTGTTACTGAATAGGCAAGCATGCACTGACATTGGATCTGGTGTTGCTTGTTGATGGAAGATTTACCCGCGTGCGCCTCGCGCCTGGCGCTTGTCCGAACCGGAGCTAGGCTGACGCATTGGAGGGGTCTGCAGATCAATGCGGGGGCCGCCAACTTGCCGTGAGTATCCTGGCCAAACCGGCTTCCTGCCGCTGAATTCAAGGCGATTCGGGTAAAATTCGGATAAACACCGAAGCGTTAAAGTAGACGTAACTGTTTCTCAAATACCTTCTTTGAAATCTACCGATCATCACGTTGGCGAGGCCAGTCGGGGTAGATATGCGATGAGTTGTTGCGGTGCAAAATGTCCTTGCGCAACAGGTCATTGGGCAGTAGCCAGATCGTCAAGTCAGGGAACCTACAGTCGAGATGGCATCAGCTCACCCGCGCTCTTTTGAGCCATCGCATCAAGAACATGCGAACACTCTAGATGCTGGCCGTTCCGTTATTCGGCAGGAAGCGGATGGATTGGCGGCCCTGGCGGTCGCGCTCGATCAGTCTTTTTCCGACGCTGTTGGGATTATTCTCGCAACGCAGGGTCGGGTTATTGTAGCCGGGATCGGAAAGTCCGGACATGTAGGACGAAAAATTGCTGCTACATTTGCAGCGACCGGCACAACATCCTTTTTCTTGCATGCAAGCGAGGCGGCCCACGGCGATCTCGGAATGGTAACAGAAGGCGATCTGCTTCTGATCCTATCCAATAGCGGCCATTCGCGCGAACTGCGCCCGTTGTTGGCCTATGCAAGCCGGCAGGGCATTCCCGTAATTGGCGTCGTTTCCAAACGAAACTCGCCACTGGGGCTGGCCGCAGATATTGTTCTTCAACTGCCCAGCGCGCAGGAAGCATGCCCTGAGCGCATCGCGCCGACGACCTCGACGACCATGATGATAGCTCTCGGAGATGCGCTGGCGATGGCCACGATGCAGCGCCGTGGGCTGACGCGTAACGATATTGCGCAATGGCATCCAGGCGGCGCTATTGGCTCGCGAATTGCGCCCATCGAAGAGTTGATCTCTTTCTCCGACCCCCTGCCGCTAGTGCGCTGGGATACGCCGATGCGTGACATCGTTTTTGAGATGACCTCGGGCGGTAAAGGAGTGGCCGGAGTCGTTGGTGAAAACGGCGACTTGTTAGGGGTTATCACGGATGGAGATCTGCGTCGGGCATTCGACCAGGTGCTGACAGCAAGGGCGAGTGACATCATGACGCGAAACCCTATCACTGTACCCTTAGGCACTCCGGTTGAAGAGGTGCTGACACTGATGAACAACGCCAAAATCACAGTGGTGTTCATCACTGAGGTCGATGCTTCAGCGCGCCCCGTTGGCATTGTCCACATCCACGACTTGGTGCCGTGATCCGGGGCGTTCCCCTTTGTCCCGAAGCATGAGTGATTTTCCCAATAGCGCACGTGCTTCGCTGGAGGCTGCGCGCACTGTAATTGTGATCCCCGCGCGTTACGGGTCCAGCCGCTTTCCCGGTAAACCATTGATGATGATCCGGGACGAGACGGGAACTGGCAAACCGCTGATCCAGCGAAGCCATGAAGCCGGGCTGGCAGTCCGAGGGATCGATCTGGTTGCCGTTGCGACAGATGATTCACGGATTGCTGCATCCGTTACTGGGTTCGACGGCAATGTGCTTATGACGCCTGACAATTGTGCGAACGGCACGGAAAGAGTTGCCGCATGCCTCGACCAGCTGCCGCAGGCCGATTTGCTCGTCAATTTGCAGGGCGATGCTTTACTAACCCCGCCAGCCTTCGTCGAAGCACTCGTTGCGCATATGCGCGCCAATCCTCTGGTGCAGGTAAGCACTATTGCTGTGCGCTGCTCGACGGAGACCTTCAAGCATCTTGCCGATGATGCAGTCCAGGGACGGGTTGGTGGCACCACCGTTGTTCTCAACGGTAAAAGCGAAGCCCTCTATTTTTCCAAGCGCATCCTTCCGTATCTGCCAGACGACCGTCTGCCGGATGCAAATCTGCCAGTCTTACTTCATATCGGACTCTATGCTTATCGGCGGCAGGCCCTCCAAGAGTACATCGCCGTTGGCCCAACACCGTTGGAAACAGTGGAAGGACTAGAGCAGTTGCGCTTTCTTCATGCTGGAATACCCGTGAGCGTGCTTACTCTTGAAGAACAGGGCTATCCGATCGTCGAGGTTAACAATCCCAGCGATGTGCCCCTCGTCGAAAAGATATTCACTCGGCGAGCTCTGCCATAAAGCAAGCACCGGGAGTGCATTACGAAGCAGATCCGCAAGCTGTATTCGTCGCACGCGCCAAGGAAGAGCTATGATACGGATCACGGACTGGGGGGTATCAGCCACACGGCCCAGCCGATTAGCGGGACTGTTGGCGCTAGCCTCTTTGCTGACCGGCTGCAGTTCTCTCACTCGACAAATACTCTACAGCCCCGGACGACCTCCGACCAAGATCGATGCTTCGGTTAGCTCGCCCTCAATGGTAACGGCGCGGACGAATGATGGCCTAGCACTCAAAGGCTATTTCTGGCCGGGTGGAGCAGACGATCCTGATGTCATCATTTTCTTTCACGGACGCAACTGGACAGCAGGTCGTGGAGCCGAGACCGCTCGGCCGCTGGCCGACGGTCAAAACAGTTTGCTGGTCGCAAGCTACCGGGGCTTCGACGACAATCCCGGCAAACCCACCGAAGAGGGTCTGGTTGCAGATGCTCACGCGTTCATCCGTCTGGCTATAGAACTTGCAGGTCCGGACGCACGAATTTGGCTGATAGGGCATTCCCTTGGCGCAGCGGTTGCTCTCCATGCGGCTAGCAGCGACACTCATGTACGGGGCGTCTTTCTGCTAAGTGCTTTTGCGCGCGTTACCGATGCAGTGCCTCGTATGGCACAGAGTTTGGTGCCAGACGCATGGGACAACCTTGCCGCAATGTCCCATTGGAGCGGACCAGTCATCATCGTGCAGGGTGGCTTGGACCGCTTCATTCCAACGAGCAGTGGGGATGAACTTTTTTCGGCTCGGCGTGGCCCCGCCAGCCTTATCGTCGGGTCAGAATCGCGCCATAATCCTGACATGAAACGTCTCTCTCCATGGCTGAACGAGGCCATCGCAAACATGGAGCACGGGTCCCTCACGAACCTTCCTTCGCCCCCGCCCGGCTGGATCGAAAAGGTCAGACAACCATGAGACACGCTGCTCGCTTCTTTTTTCAGGTGCCGCCGTTTCCCGGCGCACGCGATCGCGACATCGTGACGGCGCCGGGGAGATCACCGGCGTCAGTTGACAAAAACATATCCGCAAAGAGTCTCGTTCGGGCGCTTCGGGACAAGCGTGTCGGAGGGGAATTTTGGAGCGATGACGATGTCTGGTCCGACTCCTCCAGTAGGCAAGTCATTCGGGCGAAAGGGGATGATCCTCGCCTCTTGTTGGGTGCCATTGCCGGAAGGGCACTGAGTTCGCTCAGTCCCGGTCAGTTTAGCGTTTTGGAGGCAGAGAAGCCTGGCTCTGACGCGCTTGAGACTGCGATCGAGGAGTTCGTAGAACACCACCTCCTCCGCGGCGTCAACTATGTAGATCCGTTCAATGGCAACCCCATCAGTGCTATTGCACTTATAGATGTACTCGGCAGCTGGCGGCGCCTCGTTGATACCAATCGCCCGATCGCAGCAGCCTTTGGCTTTGCACGTTGGAAGCGGGATACAGTTGCCCCGCTCCTCTGGGGCGGCAGAGCAGTCCCTTTTCGACCGGCGCGCGCGAGCGAACTCGCCGCCTTGCCTAAGGGGGCCACGGTCGCTGTTTGGAAGGCTCGTGTTCCATCTTCGTTTCTACAGCAACTGGAGGCAGGTCCATGGCAAATCATGGAAGTGGAAGACGGATTCATCCGTTCCGCCGGTTTGGGCGCAGACTGTGTGCCACCACTTTCGATAGTCGTCGATGACCTCGGTGTTCACTACGACCGCACACGACCGAGCAGACTTGAGGAGATGTTGGCGCGACGCGACTACAGCCCGGAAGACTTGGCCAGAGCGAGCCATCTCCGCGAATGGATCATTCAATCGGGCATCAGCAAATACGGTGTCAGCTCCGCCGTCCCTGCGGCACGCATAGGCGGAAGCCGGCGGCACATCCTCGTGGTGGGACAGGTGGAGGACGATCGCTCGGTGCTGTTCGGGAGCGGAGAGGTCAGAAGCAACCTCGAACTGCTCAAGCGTGTGCGCGCGCAAGCACCTGATGCTTGGATCATCTACCGTCCGCATCCCGATGTCGAAGCCGGGCACAGAAAGGGAGCGATTCCTATACAGGTGGCCCGCGGATTCGCCGATCAGATCGAGCCTGCGACGCCCATTCAAGGGCTCATTTCACTCGCAGACGAAGTGCATGTCATGACCTCCCTTGCGGGCTTTGAAGCCTTGCTCCAAGGCAAGACGGTGACAACCTACGGCACGCCATTCTTCGCTGGCTGGGGGCTGACCCGCGATCTGGCGCCGGTGCCTGTCCGGCGCGGTACGCCGCTCACCCTCGACGAACTGACTTCAACGGTACTTCTGCGCTATCCTCGTTATCTTGATCCTGTCACAAACCTTCCTTGCACAGCGGAAACTCTTGTCACGCGATTACTTTCTGGCGTTCAACGTCAAAATAGGGCAATTGTGCCACTGCGACGCTTGGCTGGTTGGGCAAGGCGTTCCGTCGCCCAACTTGCGGGAACGAGATGAAATTTCAGCCCATTCCACAACGCAATTTCCTGTTTTTGCAGGGGCCTCCCGGTCCGTTTTTCTGGCAGTTGTCAGAAAGGCTGCGGGGATTGGGCAGCAGTGTCTGCCGGATCAATCTGAACGGCGGCGATGCGGCCGACTGGCCCGGGGACGCTGTGAATTATCGCGGTGGTCAGAAGCGTTGGACGCTCTTCATTGATCGCTTTCTTTGTGATCACGCGATCACCGATGTCGTTCTCTTCGGTGACTGTCGCCCTCTGCACATGGCGGCACATTGCATGGCGCAATTACGCAAGATCGATGTCCATGTCTTTGAAGAGGGTTATATCAGGCCAGACTGGTTGACGCTTGAACCAAGCGGCGTGAACGGAAACTCTTCGCTCCCGCGAGATCCAGATTGGTACATTGAACAGGCGCGAGTCCTGCCTCCCCTGCCCCAGTGGCCACCGATCACCGCCAGTTTCAATCGGCGCGCGCGCGATGCTTATCGCTACTATTCTCGCGTCTGGCTCACCAAACCCTTTTACCCATTCTATAACTCACACAGGAAAGGGTCGCTGTTTCTTGAAGGGCTCGGCTGGCTGCGCAAGTTTGCCGTCAAGAAGCGCGAAGCAGCAAAGGCCGATGCTGTTTCCCAAAAGCTGAAGAATACGCCCTACTTCCTCTTTCCGCTCCAACTCTCTACCGATTACCAGATTCGCGCCCATTCGCCCTTCCTGCATATGGAAGAGGCGATCGAGTATGTTTTGTTCAGCTTCGCGCGGCGAGCACCAGAAGCGACGCGCCTGCTGATCAAGGAGCACCCTCTCGACGCTGGCCTTACCGGTTGGAGTAGCCGCATCAGGGCAATTTCGCGCAAAGCTGGCGTAAGTGATCGTATCCTTCACATTGCCGGGGGCAATCTGGAAACACTTGCTGCCGGGGCGTTAGGCATGGTGACCGTGAACAGCACCTCCGCGACACTGGCGCTTCAGGCCGGCATTCCCACTATGGCTCTGGGGAAAGCAATATACGCAATCAACGGCCTGACCCATCAAGGTAAGTTGGATGATTTCTGGGTACGCCCTCAAACCCCGAATGCCGAAGTCTACGAGGCCTTTCGTCGTGTGCTTTACGATCGTTGCCTTATCTATGGCGGGCTTGCCAGCGAAAGTGCAACGCAAACACTTGTAGAGTCAGCGGTTGAAAGATTGATGGGGCTGAGACTCAGTCGCTGGACGACCTGCCCGAGCGATGTTTGACGCGCAATTGCTCAAGCCAGTAATCGACTTGAGCAAAATGTGCAGCCCAAGTCGGTGGTGACCAACCTGCCATTCTTCTCAGTTGCTCTGTTCGGCGTTCACTGTGCGGCTGCGCATAATTCTCAATCAGTGTCATCCATCCAATGCCATCAACGGGGCTAAGATAATCTGGAATTGAACCCGCCAGTTCACGGAAAACCGGAAGATGGCTCGCAATAACCGGGGTCCCGCAAGCAAGCGCTTCGATAACAGGCAGTCCATAACCTTCAACAAATGACGGGAACAGAAGCGCTTGTGCTCCTTTCACATAAGCATGTAGATCTGCATCATTACATCTTGGCAGTTCAAGCACATGAGCCTTAATCGCTGCACATCGCTCAAGCATGTCAACGGTCTGTTCGCTCTCCCAGCCTCGGCGACCGATGACCACCAGTTGCGGACACGCATCACCGAGACGCCGCGCTAATTCCGCCCATAATGTGAGAAGAAAAAAGTGATTTTTGCGAGCTTCAATCGTCCCAAGCACCAGGAAATAGGGCTTTGACGATTTCTCTTTTCTGATCTTACCGGCTTCGGGCGTTGAGAAAGACACACCAAGGGGGGCGACCAACGTACTCGGCGTCCCAGTGGACTTTTCTGCGTCTGCAAATACGCTCAGTTGATCGAGCGTATCGTGGCTGTTGCTAATGATGCCAGCGCCATTTTCCAGCACCGACCGCATGCGCAAGCGATGCTTATGTGCTTCGCCTGCCCGGCAGAATTCGGGATGGGTAAGGGGAATGAGATCGTGCACAAAATATATCGGGTGGACCCGTGCTTGCGCTAGCCAGGCGGAATGCGCGCGTCGATCCAGTCCGGTGTGGCCAACATTGAGATAGAATTGACCAGGAACGCTGGGCAGTCTCCTTCCAGAAAATGCCTGCAGCAGCGCTGCCATGCGCAAACGACCGCGGCTCACCCCTGCATCGTGAGAAAGCAGTATATCGAAAAGACGCTGCGAAGCGCTTGGGGAAAGGACACGCGTGAAATGCCCGCGCTGTACAACTGCTTGCGCGGAAGGCCTGTAGTGTTCAAGATAAGCCAGACAGGTCCTATCGATCCCGGTCGGCATTACCCCGCTCCACGCTCGCCAGACCAGACGGGAGACATCTAATAGCACGGGCTCTTGTTGGTCCATGATTGACATTAAGATCCTTATATACGCGTTCCGCGTTGGACCGCCGCCTTTATGGCGGCTAGATCGCATGGCCTGAAGTCCTCAAGGCACGGAAAAGCGCGGTAACAAGAGGCAAATTTAGCGGTGTTGGCTTTCGCATGTATTCATTTGATTGGGCAGGTAGCAGACGATCGGAGGAGGAAAATTTTGTCGGCTTGCTATGAACAATCGGCGCTATGATCACAACATGACTGCATTGAAGGCTCCACATTTCGTCGATCACGTCCGCAATGAACACATATATGACTAGGCTATCATTGCCGAACGTCACCCTGTGTGCTGCCAGCGATGTCGCGATCGGTGCAACCTTGAGCGCGATGAAGCGGTGCCTTCAGCACGCCAACTTCCATGAGGCCTTGTTCTTCAGCAGCGCCAACTCGGCTCAGTCGGCCCAAAACCCGATCAGGCATGTTCCCGTCCCCCCCCTTGATAGCAAAGAAGCTTATAGCCGCTTCATTCTCGCGGACCTCGCACAGTATATTCAGACCGATTTTGTTTTGATCGTTCAGTGGGACGGCTTCATCGTCGATCCCACTGCATGGAATCCGAGTTTTCTGGATTTCGATTATATCGGCGCTCCTTGGACCAATTTCGCACCGCCACGAAATGTCGGCAACGGCGGATTTTCTCTCCGTTCTCGACGCCTTCTTGAAGCTGGTATGGAACCGTGGTTCGATATCACCCATCCCGAAGATCTGTGCATCTGCCAAGTCAACCGCGATGCGCTATTGGCGCGAAACTTTCGGATCGCCGATGCCGAGACAGCTCGCCGCTTCTCACGCGAACGAGAGCCAGCCTATGATAGGCATTTCGGCGTCCACGGAGTTTTCACCCTCGCAGAAATAATGAATGAAACGGAATTTGATACTTGGCTCCAGCAGATTGGCCCGGGCATTATAGGGAAAAGGGAACTCCTGGATACGATCGACATCCTTGAGCAGAACGGAAGGCAAACCAGCCACGCCTTCAGACGCGGCAAGAAGGAAGCGCTGGAACGTTTTCCGCTCTCAGTGGCACACCGCCTCTTCAGGCGGTGGTGGTCTGGATAATGAACATTTACCCGTCTACTCAGGCACAACACGCGTCAAACACTGATGCGATCATCCGGCTATGACCGCATCGAAACGCCAATACGTTGTCAAAAAGGGCGTGCTTTGGAGCGGTTGTGGGATTTATAGCGACATCCTAAAGGCCAAATATGAAGGGACGATATGACAAAGGTTATCGGTGAGCGTGCTCCTCGCCCGGCCCCAGCAGGACGCATCGGCGTGCTGGTGCTTGGCATGCATCGCTCGGGCACCAGTGCTCTGTCACGTGTCCTCAGCCTTCTCGGCAGTGATCTACCCAAGACCCTGATGGGTGCCAGCCCGACGAATGAGGCAGGCCATTGGGAATCATCGACGATCATGCGTCTCAACGACGAGATCCTGGCTTCAGCCGGATCCAACTGGCACGATTGGCTGGCGTTCAACAAGGGCTGGCATGACTCCCCCAAAGCCCCCGAGTTCAAGGAGCGTGCGCTTGCCGCAGTGGCGGAGGAGTTCGGCAACTCGCGCCTCTTCGTCCTGAAGGACCCGCGTATTTGCCGTTTCGCGCCATTCTGGCTCGATGTTCTTGAAACGGCCGATGTCCGCCCAGCGGTCATCATACCCGTACGCAACCCGCTGGAGGTTGCGGCATCACTGCACAAGCGGGACGGCATGGAACCTGGGCTGGGACATCTCCTCTGGCTGCGCCATGTACTGGAGGCGGAAGCGGGGACGCGCGGGCTGCCGCGTTTTCATACCTCCTATGACGCGCTTCTTCATGGCTGGCCGCGTCTGATCTCTGCGACACAAAAAGAGCTGGGCCTCTCGTGGCCTCGGCTTTCGGACCTTGTCAACGAAGAGATTGGCACGTTCCTGACCGAACGGCTGCGCCATCATCACGAAGCCCCGAAAAGCGTTTCGGACAACCCCCTGCTGTCCGCCTGGCTGCGTGAGACCTTCGAGATATTCAGCCGCTGGGCGGAAGAGGGCGAGACCGCAGCGGACCAGATCGTGCTGGACCGCATCCGCGCGGAGCTGGATGCCGCCGCGCCGGCCTTTGCGCGCCTTGTGTCGGCCGGACAGCAGAGCGCGAAGAAGGCCAAAAGCCTTGAGGAGGACCTGAAGGAGCAACAGGCGAAGCTGGAAGAGCTTGCCGCAGAACATAGCGTTCTGGTCGATGCCAAGGGCGCGATGGACCAGCAGTTGGCGGAAGCGCAGACTGCGCTGTCCGCTTCGCAGGCCGCGATTGCGGACCGGGACGAGGAAATCGCGCAGGCGACAAAGCGCCTCGCCGAAGCCAGGGCAGAACTGGCGGATATGCAGGCCAAAGTCGAGACGCTTCGGAGCGAACTCGACGAGACGAAGGGGCAGTTGTCGCACACCCAGAGCGCACTCGCCCAACGTAGTGCGGAAGCCGATGAGGCAACGGAGCAGCTAACGGAAACGCGCGCTCGCCTGGCCGAACGCTCCGATGAGGTCACCGCACTGAACAATGCCCTGCGAAACAAGGAGGCTGAAGCTGCCGTCGCAATCGAGAGGGTCCGCGCGGAGAAGCAGGACGCCGAGCGCCGTCTGTCCGAAAGGTTCAACGAGATCGCGGTTATGACGCGCTTATTGGGCGAGCGGGAACAAGCCGCCCGCCTTTCGGAGGAACAAGCCGCATGGTTGCGCGACGTATCCGCCGTGCTCATGAACGGTTCCACGCCGGAAACGCTGAAAGGCCGCCTGGCAGCACTGCTGCCCGCTTCGATCCGCCTGAAAAAGCAGAAGGCACAATTGAAGAAAAAGGGAATTTTCGATCCTGACGCCTATCTCGTCGCCTATCCCGATGTCGCCGAAGCAGGGATAGACCCCCTGTGGCACTATATAAATCACGGAATGGGCGAAGGGCGCCAGCGCGGCTAGGACTGCAAATCGGGGAATGCAAGCAAGACTATGAAACGGGTTATCAATAAAGATCTCGAAGCACTGCGCAGTTCAGGACTGTTCGATGAGAAATACTATCTGGAACAATATCCGGACGTGAAGTTGCTCGGCATAGACCCGCTGGAGCACTATTTGTGGGTTGGGGAAAAGATGGGGCGCGCACCATCAGCCAAGATGGCACGTTTAAACGATACACCGGTCATAAACCAAGGATATCGCACTAATTACCTTAATAAGAACTCCGGAGATAACAAAGAATATAATGAAAAAATCGGATCGTATGAATACTGTGGAGAATATTCGTCAATTCATAACGGCCGATCTGAATTAATACCAGAGTTTTCTTTTGATTTGCCCTGCAAATTTTCTGGAATGATAGCAATTCATCTTCATCTGTTTCATCTAGAAATGGCTGAAAAATTCAGAAGATACCTAGGCAATATTCCTGTTAAATTCGATCTCTTTGTAAGCCTACCGGAATTCGCAGATTCATTTTCCGTCAAAGAATACTTTTCCAAAGTAAGCAATGCGTCGAATGTTGTGGTAGCCAAATTTCCAAATAGAGGGCGCGATATATCCCCCATGTTTGTCGGATTTGGTCATATTTTAATGAAATATGATTTAATTGGTCATATTCATTCCAAAAAAAGCGACCATACTTATGAAAAAAGAGATTGGTCGACTCATCTTTTACACCATTTGTTTCATTCCAAAGATCATATATCATCATTACTAAACTATTTTTCAAATAATAATAATTTAGGACTAATATTCCCTGTTTATCACCCAAGTCTCAAAAATCAAATCGCATGGGGCGCTAACTTTGCAAAATCGCAGCAATTAGCCAAGAAATTCGGATTAACACTCGACCCTTCTGATCTGTGCGCATTCCCTGCGGGAAGTTTTTTTCTAGCTAGAAATGAAGCCTTAGCTCCTTTCTTCGAGGCAGCATTTAGTATCGACGACTTCGATGAAGAGGCAGGACAGAAAGACGGCACACTCGCGCATTCTATTGAAAGAATGGTAGCCATCATTGCAGAAAAACGTGGATTTGAATGCCTTCAGGTCCGAGCGGAAAAACCTCATTCCCTATCGACGTCATACACGCGAGGATCACGTTATAAATCCAACCTTCTTGATAAGATAAGGTCTGGAGAAATTGTTTCATGCCCGGCTTTCAGCGTGGATGCGCCACGTTCGTGCAGGATAGCATTCTTTTCATGTGCCACAGGGGGATATGATCAGCCTCTTCCATTTGAAGCTTTTATCGAAGGTGCAGATTACTATTTTTTCACGGATAGCAAAATCGATAGAGAAGGCTTCTGGAAACTGACACCTGTGCAGTACTCCGACCCCATCAACCCCATTAAAACTGCACGATACCACAAATCACAAGTGCATCACCTGATTAATGAATACGATATCGCTGTATGGATCGATGCCAATATTAGCATTGTTGGCGACGTATCTCCGTTTATCGAAAAAGTTTTAAAGGAAGACGTATGTTTTGGCGTGATTCCTCACCCCTATAGGAACTCATGCTTCGAGGAAGCAGAGAAACTTATCGATCTAAAAGCGGACAGCGCCGAGACAATTAATAACCAAATCAACGAATACCGAAAAATTGGCTATAAGGGTGACAATGGCCTAACCGAAACCAACTTCCTTATAATGAATTTGGGGAAGCCCGAAACTAGAGATGCCCTAGACGTATGGTGGAATGAAATCAAAAATAATAGCCATCGTGACCAGTTGAGCTTTGACTACGCCCGCTGGAAAGCAAACGCAAACTCCACTAATTTGCTTAGTGAAGGGTTATCGATTAGGGCTGATTGGCGATTTTCATATTTTGATCATGGGAATGGTGAACATCCGTACTTGGATACACTGCCCTTTTTGCGGACGAACAGCGCTGCGCAAGCAATGCCGCCGTCAGTCGACGTCGTTATATGTATCCACAATAGCCCCGATGACGTGGAGCGATGCTTGGCTTCATTGGTCCGAGCGCGGGATTCGCGAACTCGGCTCATCTTGGTTGATGATGGGTCAGATAAGGCCACACGTGAAGCTATAGACAGGCATTGCTCCAATCACCCAGGGGATATCTTAATTAGGCATGCTGCCGCTCGGGGATATACGAAAGCGGCCAATGCAGGGATTAGCCATTCAACTGCTGATTACGTAATTTTACTGAATAGCGATACAATCGTCCCCCTCTGTTGGGTCGAGGCACTCATTTCGGCCGGCGAAAGTGATTGCAATATTGGCATTCTAGGCCCGCTATCGAACGCGGCGAGTTGGCAATCGGTGCCTGACGTCATCGATGCAGCTGGTGATTTTGCCGTTAACGAATTACCCTCAGGGATGTTGGTGGACGACGCCGCCAAATTGTGCGCTTCTATTTCAAAAGACGTTGTCTATCGAACCCCGGTTATAAATGGATTCTGCTTCGCGATTAAACGCGCGGTAATTAATAAAATAGGCCTTCTTGATGAAGAGTCATTTCCTCAGGGTTATGGCGAAGAAAACGACTACTGCTTCAGAGCAGTCAATTCTGGATTTCATTGTGGCCTTGTAACAAAAACCTATGTTTTCCACGCAAAATCGAAGAGTTTTACTCACGAACGACGTCGCATATTGAGTGCTGAGGGATTTCAAGCATTAGTCAGAAAACACTCCGTTGAGAGAATTGAAGCTGCCGTTGGTTTCATGAAGGCACACCCAGCGCTGGCGGAGGCACGTAAGGATTTCGCACTGCGCGCTCCTGAATATCGCGCAACTGTAAAACCAATCTGCTTTTATTTGCCACAGTTTCATCCGTTCGAAATTAACGACAGATCTTGGGGTGAAGGTTTCACGGAATGGACGAATGTCGTAAAGGCAGAGCCTCTCTTCCCAGGGCATATTCAACCTAAATTTCCAGGAAAGTTGGGTTTTTATGATCTGCGCTTGCGAGAAACGCTGCAAGCTCAGGCCGATTTGGCATCTCAAAATGGTGTGTACGGCTTTTCCATATACTATTACCGCTTTGGATCCGAGCGCCCGATGTGGAAGCCGATAGCCGTTCTTCTTGCCAATCCGGATATTCCAATCAATTTTTGTTTTTGTTGGGCCAATGAAGATTGGACAAGGGCTTGGGACGGAAAGACGAAAGATATAATCTTAAAACAGGACTATTCACTTTCAACGATAGATAGTATAATTGATGATCTTGTAATTGCTTCAAAGGATGCTCGATATATAAGAGTTGATGGCCGACCTCTGTTTATGATCTATCAAATCAATAAACTCCCAGACCCTGAAGCGATATTACGGCGCTTTAGAGATAGTTATCGAGCACAAGCTCGCGAAGAAATCGTCATAGGGACAACCTATAACGATGAATTCAGACCTGAATGGGAATCTCTCGTCGATATTATCGTTCAGTTTCCTCCCCACCGGACCCCTCGGATCAGCAAGCGCGGATTAGTCAGACCGGAAGATATTGGGGTATTTCGTCCTGAACGCGAAGACTATTTTGAGGGCTATGACCAAGTCGTAGCGCAATCCTTAGAGGTCACCGATTTTTATAAAAAACTGCATCCAGGAGTATGTCCTGACTGGGATAATTCTCCTCGACGTCCAAAAAATGCGAATGTCTTGGTAGGCAGCTCGCCGGAGAAGTTTGGAAACTGGGTTTCCGAAGCATCTAAGGCTGTGCAAAGAAAATTCCTGAATGGGCAAATCGTTGCACCATTCTTGTTTGTAAACGCTTGGAATGAATGGGCTGAAGGAGCAATCTTGGAACCAAGCCAAGCATATGGCGGAGATTATTTAAGAGCTCTGTCCAACAATATCTGAACTACACTAGGACAGCTGGAGACGCTTACTCTCGAGAGCCAAAAACTCAGATAGGCGAGATGACAAAAAAATCAAACATCTCGAATCAACTGAGCGTCGGAGGATGTCACATCATGTACTGCCTGCGCCGACAACAGGCGGTGTGGACCGTCGTTATCAGCGGACTGCGACAAGCTCGAAGTCCATGACTAGCGCCAAGCATTCCAACGGACAATCGCTGCCGGCTATAATGCCGAGTACACCGCTAGTGCCTCTGAGATGTCATCATAAAACCGGCCCAATCCGTCGTGGATAATGAGCGCTTGGTTGCAATACTTTTGGATCGTTCCAGGACTGTGGGAAGCAATCACAAGCGTTCTATCCGCTCTCTTTTCAAATAGCTCGTGATAGCATTTCCGCTGGAAATCCTGATCGCCAACCAGAATGACCTCATCGATGAGATAACAATCGAATTCGATAATGAGCGACAAGGCAAAAGCCAGACGCGCTCGCATGCCAGATGAGTAGGTCTTCACCGGAGCCTTCAACTGCCGGCCAAGCTCCGTGAAATCCTCTACAAAGTCTTTGATTGCATCATAGTCCTGACCATATATGCGCGCAATGAAGCGCGCATTGTCGTAGCCGGTAAGGCTGCCTTGGAAGCCTCCGCCAAAACCGAGCGGCCAGGAAAGACTCATGTGTCGCCGGATCCGACCCGATGACGGAAATTCGACGCCACCCAGGAGTTTGATCAGGGTCGATTTGCCAGCGCCATTCCGCCCGAGCAAGCCGACCTTTTGTCCCTTCTGGATTGTGAAATTCACGCCGTTGAGCACGTTTTTCCGGCCGTGGCCGAGGGGGTAGTGCTTGTGAATATCCTCGCAGATAATCATCCCACCACCAATGTGCGCCGCACCTTGCGACATAAGGCCAAGCCGATCACTGTCATGATCAGCGAGAAAATGACGACCAACGATATGTCGTAATACGGCCTCATCGAATGCCCATACAGACCGAAACGTAGCAGCTCCATGGCCGTGACCGGAGGCGACCACAGGATGAACTCTCTCATCGAGGGGGTCAGCCACTGCACGAGGAAGAATGTCCCGGACAGCGGGATCATGAGATAAGTAACGACGGGAATGAACTTCTCCAGAATGTCCGACACCTCGGAAAGTGGAGCGATCACGAGGCACATCGAAAAGGTGAACAGGGAATAGAGGAACCAACCGAGCAGCATGTGACCAAACGAGTAAGGCAGCGGGAATATGCCGACGACATAAAGAGCGGCGCCGATAAACATTAACGCGAAGAGCGAGCCGATCATCTCGATCAGAAAACGAACGAAGATGAAATCTATCAGTTTGATTTGCCGGTGATAAAGCAAACTACCGTTCACTTCGAACACCTTGACGGATCGCGACACTGCAGACCGGAATAAAGTCAGCGGGATATATCCGGTGATCACGAAGGAAATGATACTGATCCCGTGCGTCTCGCTTCCCCGCATTGCCGCCCACACAACGGCGACGAGACCAGCAAAGAGCAATGGTTCTACCATTACCCAAAGGAAGCCAATGTTTTCTCGCCCAAACCGCGTTGTCAGTTCCCGGATCATCAGGGCAATGATGACCCGGACTTGAATACGCCAACCTTTCGTCAATCCCGCCACAACATCAGTCCTCCGGCGAGTGCTCAAGTATGCCGACCACAAGCATCCAGGCGACAAGATAAAGACACAGCCCCAAGCCGAATACCGTCAGCACATTGAACAGTCTATTTGGCAGTCGAGCAAGGTCCGGTCGATTGGGCTCAACCACGCGCTCAAGATAGAATTGTTGACGCTGCGCCTCGACACGAGCTTGCTCCAATGCCGCATTCGCCGCAGTCAAGGCCCCCGCCGCGAATTCTTGTTCCAGAAGGCGTTTTTCATATTCGGCAAGCTTGGAGGCGATTCCGGTTTGCGTTCCAACTGCTCGCCCGGTCTGAGAGGCAATTTCGGCACGGATTGCAGCGATGCGGCGCTGGAGCGCGGGTATTCGAGGATTATCAGGCGTCGATCTCTGCATAACCGCGAGCTGAGCCTGTGCCGACGCCTGTTCGCCAAGGAGAGTGGTGGCAACGCCCAGCACGCCCTGCGCTTGGCTGGCTGGATCCAATAATTGCTGCTCGTTTCTATAGCTTGCGAGTTGCAGGCGCGCGGATCGCAAACGATCCTCGGCTTCCACAACCGAGCGGCGCGCTTCTGATATGGCGTTCTCGCGGGCTTTGTCATTGAGCCGGTTGACCAGCTGCTCGCTGAGATCAAGAAGGGTCAGATTGATACGCTGCGCGTCTTGCGCATCAAAAGCACGGACGGTCAAAACGGCAAGGCCTGTATCGTGGTCAATCCGCCCCTCCACCATCCCGGTATAATATCGGAACAGATTCTCGAACCGATCTTCCCGCCAAGGCGCCGGATAGCGAGCCCAAAAATCGATGGCCGGCTTTTGGTAGACCTCCTTTACGTCTACTCGCTGCATGATCTCCCGGAGGGCATCCCGGGAACCAATATAGCTCAGAACTTCGTTAGCCTGCTCCTGGCCAGCCGACAGGCCAGTGGTCTGAATTAAATTTGCCAGCGTAGAGACTTGGGGCTGTTGCCGGCCCTGTGCCTTGATGACGAACCGAGCCTCCGAATAGTATTGATCTGCAGCGATGAATGAATAGTATATTGCAGAAATAGCGGTCGGAAAAATAACAAAAATTGCTAGAAGAAGATTCTTACTGGCACGTCTGACCAACGTCATGTCTCGTCCTTAAAATCCCTGATCCAAGGGGTGGGCTTGTTTAACGTTATATATTGCGAAAACCTCAAACACCCCTGACGTCTACCCATCCGCTTAACCTGTATCTAGAACAGCTGAGCTTTACCTGCACGAGCGGCCACCAAAGACTTCCAATCATGGACCTCGCCTCCAGACGGCTTCCATTGCCTCAGGCCCTTCAACGTCGTCGCCAAAGCCTCGAGATCCAGTATTAAAGGTTGATAGACAGGCGCTGCTCCTTTGCGATCAACTTAATCTCGGCTCTACCGAACACCGAAGCATGCCAAAATCACCAACGGCGATACCGCCCAGGGGGAGGTGCGTCAATTACGCCATCCAGTCAGCACATCGTCAGCTCCGACCTGACAAAATCATCGGCAAAAATAAGAAGCGTGCCGACGTCCCCCTGCTAAACTCGGATCACGTACGTCTCGCTTGCCCTGTCGAGATTAGGGTGATGAAGCGGATCCAAGCAATTTTCAGTTCCCCACCGTGTCTGCAGGAAGTGCAACTCCCCGAGGTAGCGCTGAATATTCTTATGAGTGTGGTCGCTCCCTCGCGATTTTGATTCATGATGTATCAGGACAGCTTGAGGCGCGTAGACGTTTCTCCAACCGGCCTCCTGCAGTCGAAGGCACAGGTCCACATCGTTGAAGGCCACCTTCAGATTTTCTGCATCCAATCCTCCGACCGCAAGAAATTTTCTTTTCGCAATCAACAGGCAGGCTGCGGTGACGGCACTGACGTGATGAGCAGCATGGGCCCGGCCGAAATACCCCGGAGCGTCATTCTGCAAGAATCTGTGCGCATGCCCGGCTGCACCGCCAATTCCGATAACGACGCCTGCATGCTGAATGGTACCGTCCGGATACAAGAGCTTTGCACCCACCGCTCCAACGTCATCCTGGGCGGCATATCGCACCATTTCCTCGAGCCAATCTGGTGAAATAATCTCAGTGTCATTATTTAGAAGGCAAATAAATTCTCCATCAGAATATGAAACAGCCATGTTGTTCAATTCAGAGTAATTAAATGGCCTATCATGATGTAAAATCTTTATTTTTGTATTTTCTTTCAACTCATTGAGATAATTACATGCATCTGTTTCCACGCTGCCGTTATCAATGACAACTACCTCGAAATTTTCGTAGCGAGTCAAGCGAAGTAAACTTTCAATGCAAGTGCGTAGCAACGGCGCCTTGTCCTTGGTTGGAATAAGGATGCTGACTTGGGGCAATCGTTTGGGTAACGGCCATCTCACCTCGACAAGGCCATGGCGGCCCGCCCGAACATCACCTCCGTGAGGGCGTAAATGTTGAGTGACAGCTTCCTGCCTTGCCAGCTGATTATCCACCCCCATCACGTCCACGTGATGGCAGAGGATATGGGGAACGTGGACCACTTTCGCGCCAGCCACTGCTGTCGCCTCAAGCAGCAGAGCGAAGCTCGCGGCCTCGGGAACCCCGGTGACACGCTCGCTCACTTCTCTGGCAACGTTTGCGTCGATTGCGGAAGCTGGCGAAACATAATCCTGGGCCAGGAACAATTCAGGATTCCATGCGGGCTTAAACCACGGCAGTGTTCTGCGGCCGTTTCCATCGATCTGGTCGTGATCGCCATAAAGAACAGTTGCTGCAGGATCAGCCTGCAAAGCCTCCGCCACTCTGAACAACGCTATCGGAGAAAGCAAAGCGCCCGGGGCAATGTACATGACGAAGTCGCCGCGAGCATCTTGCAGACCTGTCTGCAATGCATCGACATCGGAGCCGTGCTCCAACTGCAACCACCGGACGCGCCCAACGGAGTCTTTCCAAGCCGGAAACATCGCTCGATCACCGACGATTATCAACTCCCAGTCGGTATAACATTGCGCCTCAGCCGATCTGAGCAGGGCAAGCAACCTATCAGATGTAGCCCCCTCATCAGCATGTACGATCAACGAGAACCTCGGTCGACAATGCCATCCAGCAATGTGCTGAGGAGCATTGTGAGCAGTCGCCTCGAGCTGCTCGACAGTGTCTATCCATATTTGATATATATATGGGGTCTTGGAGGATATCTGCCTGAGCCGGTTGCGCGCCCGAACCCTCCTCCGCGTGAGATACCAATAGAGCGCGTTTAGGGCCTTTATCGGGTCGTAAAAAAAAGCTGCTCGAAACTCTTCGTAAAATCCCATCGGCTCCCTGCCCACACTCAAACTTCAGCGGCGACCTTCTGTAACACAAGCCTCGCCTCGGCAAGCCGCCAAGCCAAAATCGCAAATCTGCCGAGAAAAGCAGGCAAAATGCGGCAAGATGCACACTCCCGACGGCTACATAATTGCGCAGGCTGTCTGATCGGATTAAGGCCAACCGTCTTTACATCCCATGGCCGGACATTTCATGCACAGGACGCCTTCAGCGCTTTCATTTCCCCCGTTCAAACGACTGAGCACCTCGTCATTTTTAATAGCGTTATTGTGCGGTTGCGCGACGCTGCCTTCGAGCGGTCCGACAGGGCGAGAGATCCAACGGGCGGCTCAGTCCGATGCGGCCGGGGCCGGCTTCGACATCGTGCCGTTGAATGACCTTTCAGACGTGCCTGCTCCATCGGCCACCCCTCCGTTCCAGCTACCGCCGCACCAGATTCAGCCAACAAATTTGATCGGCACCGGCGACGTTTTGGAAATTGCGATCTACGAAGCCGGCGTTGCACTGTTCCAGACTGGCGGCGCAGAAGGGCTGACGGCAAGCCCCTCGGAGCGCCTTCCTCTTTATCGGGTCGATAGCAGCGGAAACATAAACATTCCTTATGCAGGTTCGATCAAGGCCAGTGGTCGGACAACTTCCGAGTTGGAAGCGGATATTCGATCAGCTTTGCGGGGCATGTCTGAGAATCCACAGATTCTGGTGTCGATCCAGGAAGTTGTCAGCAACAGCATCATCATCGGGGGCGAGATCGGCAGACCTGGACGGTTATCTTTGCCAACCAACGAAGAAACCTTGCTCGATGCCATCGCTCTTGCCGGTGGCTACCGGGGCGAAGCGAAGGACCTCATAGTGAAGGTCCAGCGTCAAAGCACCGAACAGGAGTTTAGATTAACTGACCTTCAGCTCGCGATCACTAGTGATTTTCCCGTACAGCCTGGTGATCGAATAACCCTCGTGAGGGAACCGCTCACCTTCGCCGTGATGGGTGCGCCAGGTAGAGCACAGCAATTCACCTTTCCTGCTTCACAGCTTTCCCTGACTGAAGCGCTAGCAATCGCTGGAGGATCGAACCCGAACCTCGGCGATCCCAAGGCAATATTCGTCTTTCGGTTTGTGCGAGCACCTGATGGCACCGAGCGACCCGTAGCCTTTCATATTAATATGATGCAGCCGCGGTCGTTTTTTGTATCTCAGCGTTTTGCGATGCAGGACAAGGACTTACTTTACGTTGGCAATGCTGCAGCCAACCAGCCTTCTAAGTTTATTCAGATCCTGAGCCAACTTTTCACGCCGGTAATACTCGCACGTCAACTTACCGACTGAGGGACGGACGAGCAACGATGACACCAAAAGTGGCCCCCGAATGGTCCCCACAAGCTGATCTCTGGATCGGCTTTCCCGGCGACCCCGCTGAATGGCCGGCGCGCCTGCCTGATGCGCAGCGTCAGGCAGGCGCTTTCGCGAACGCCGTTGGCGAGCGCGGCCAGCGCGTCACTCTTCTCGCCCGCACCCCGGAGGACGCAGCCCTCGCCCACACCCTCGTCACCCCTGGCGTCGAGGTCCGCCTCGAGCCATTCGGCGACATCTGGCTGCGCGATACTGCCCCCATCGGGATCGTGGGCGCCGACGGTTCACGCGCCCTCGTCGATTTCGAGTTCAACGGCTGGGGCGGCAAGTTCCGGATGCCGGGCGATGAAGACATCGGCGTCCGACTCGCCGCGTCCACGGGCCTCCCCTGCCGCCATGTCCCGATCATCCTGGAAGGCGGGGCGATCGATACCGATGGCACCGGCCTCTTCGTCACCACCGAACAGTGTCTGCTCAATCCCAACCGAAATCCGTCGCTGGATCGCAAACAGATCGAGACGTTGCTGGCCGGTTCTCTGGGCCTCGCCAACATGCTCTGGCTCGGCAATGGCCTGCTCAACGACCACACCGATGGTCATGTCGACAATCTCGCCCGCTTCGTGGCACCCAGTATTCTTGCCGTCCCGCAGGCCACCACCGAAGGCGATCCCAACACCGCCATCTATGAGGATGCCGCCGCTCGCGCGCGCGCCTTCGGGCTGGAGGTCGCACTCATGCCCTCTGTCGGGCACTATGAGATCGACGGCCATATCGTCCCGGCGAGCTACATGAATTTCTGCATCACCAACGGCGCGGTCATCGTGCCGCAGTATGGCGCGCCCAATGACCAGGCAGCACTGGATGCGCTCAGGCCGTTCTTTCCGGATCGCGCTATTGTAGGCCTGCCATCCGATGCCATATTGCGCGGCGGCGGCAGCTTTCATTGCATGAGCATGCACCTGCCTGCCGCTGTCTGACCTTTTCGCTGCAGGATCACGTCATGTCTCACGTCACGGTCGCCGCGCTCCAGCTTGCTTTCTCTGACGATGAGGCAGCCAATATCGCGCTGGTCGAGGAGCACGTCACCAAGGCCGCCGCGCGGGGCGCAAAAATCATTCTGCCGCCCGAACTGTTCGAAGGCGCCTATTTCTGCACCGTTGAGGATGAAGCGCTGTTCGCCCGCGCTCGCCCGGTTGCCGAGCATCCCGCGGTGCAGGCCATGCAGAAGGTGGCGAGACAGCAGGGCGTCTACATCCCGACCAGCTTTTTTGAGCGGGACGGCCAGCATCACTACAACTCCCTCGCCATGATCGACGATCAGGGCGAGATCATGGGCGTCTATCGCAAAAGCCATATCCCGGACGGCCCGGGCTATGAGGAGAAATATTATTTCCGCCCCGGCAACACCGGCTTCAAGGTATGGGAAACGCGCTACGGGACGATCGGCGTGGGCATCTGCTGGGATCAATGGTATCCAGAGACCGCGCGCGCGATGGCGCTGATGGGCGCAGAACTGCTGTTTTACCCCACGGCAATCGGCTCGGAGCCTTATGATGCCGGCTTGGATACCAGCCGCATGTGGCGCCGCGCGATGCAGGGCCACGCCGTCTCAAATTGCATGCCGGTCATTGCGGCCAATCGCATCGGCGAGGAGCAGATGCCGGGAGCAGCCGATGCCCAACGCTTCTATGGCCACAGCTTCATCACGGACGAATGGGGCGATCTGGTGGCGGAAGCCGAGGACTGGCAAACTGGCGCGCTGATCGCTTCGCTCGACTTGGAGACGGCGCGAAAGCACCGGGCCGGCATGGGATTTTTCCGGGACCGCAGACCCGAACTCTACGGTCGCCTTGCTCAGGACGTATGACCATCACCGCACAAGGAGAATGATATGACCGTGGCTCGCCTGTACATCATTCCTGCCGCAGACGGCAAAAGCGCCGAGATGGAATCGGCCCTGACAGCCCTTTCCGCCACTGTCCGCGCCGCCGATGGCTGCGAAGGCGTCGAACTGCTGCGGGATCTCGGCAATGAGCACCGCTTCATCTTCATCGAAAAGTGGACCAGCGAGGAGCATCACGCCAAGTCCTTCGCCTCTCTGCCCGAAGACGCGCTCGATGGCGTCCAGGCAGCCGCCGGCGGACCGCCCGATGGCTCCTATTACGACTATCTGGTGCGCTAACGACGCCTGCTGATCTAACGATCTCATCAGCCTCGCGCACTCAAGAACGAATAGCTGCCGCTTCTGAAAGCCTCAGGAGCGAGAGCGGCGCTTGGTCAGCACCCCACCAAGCCAGCGAGCAAACCCGCCCTTGCGAGAGGGAGGCGGCGGCGCAGGACTCACGTCTTCGCCCAGATATCTGTTGGGCTTGCGAGCGCCATCGGCAATGTTGACGATCTGGCGCAGCGCAAGCCGGCCGAGCGGTTCGTCCGAAAAAGCAGGCGTGTAGTAAACGCAATCGTCGAAGAAATAGTGCGTCACCTGAGACCAGCGCGTGAGTGCGCGGTTCGTCTGCGGACTGCCACCATGCAGAAGATTGGCACACCAGATAAGCGCCTGCCCCTTCTTCGCAGCGAAAGTCTCCGATACGGCTCCCGTGGACTCGACCATCGCGCTCCACACCTGCTGAAAGGGTGCCTGCGCCGAATGAAGCTCGCTTTGCCAGCCGCGACGCCCGATCATCGTGTTGCTGAGGACCGGCCAGCGATGGGAGCCCGGTACATACATCAGCGGCCCGGCCTCGAGTGAAATGTCTTCCATGGCAAGCCAGACACCGCACATGAAGCGCTCCGGGATGCTGGAGAAGTGGACGGCGTCGGTATGGGCGGCCTGCTGCGTTCCCACCGGGAAATTCAGAGTCTGAAACGGAAAGGCCGGTCGCCCATAAAGCCTGCCGAGCAGATTGAGCACCTCTTCATTGGCTGCAATCGCCCTCACATCCTCATCGAACGCCCAAGCATCCTGAATGCGGCGCTCGGTAATTCCGGCTATGCTGGCCGGATCGTCAGGCCGAATACCGAAATGCCGCTCCAACCGGGCCTTGATTCGCGAGATCCGTGCATCGATTTCCGGGTCCGGAAAATCGATTTGTATGAGGAAACGGTTGTCAAGAACACATTCTGTGTATCCTTTCCCGTGAGGCTTCCGGCTCCATTGCCGTCATATTCAGATTCCATCGATTGGCTTCGATCGTTCCGAGGTCAGCTGATGCACAATCCGTGCATAGAC
>JAHJIJ010000028.1 GCA_018823325.1 Alphaproteobacteria bacterium
CCGACGGGAAAGGGGGCGCGTGCCTGGCCTTCGGCTAGGGCACGCTCAGGTCCGGGATCGCTTCGCTTTTCCCTTGGACGGTCCGGGACTATTGCGCACGGCGCAGCCCCAACCGGATTCTGGCACCCCTATCGAACGACCAGCGACCCAGGAGCAGCAACCACGTCAGCAGTCCCTATAGATTTGCACACCCTATGCGGCGACCGCACTAGTTAACCCGTTGATAACATGGAGATACTACGTCTGTAATCTCGTCATACAGGTGTAGTCGCGGCCTCAGTTTGCCTCTACAAGACTGATATTTCACGATTTTCGGCAGACGACAATCGGAATACAGTTTCAATCTTCACACCCTGACAGCCTTGCGCTAAAAGGACACTGCGAAACCCCCACCAGCCAGTCCTGAAGACAGGGACTGGTGATGATCGACAAGTCCAAGGTAATCAGCCTCAGGCTGACCGAACAAGAAACTGCTGCGCTCGACAGCGCCGCGCGGAGTTTGGGAACAACCCGCGCTGAAGTCATCCGAACAGCGCTTCGCATAGGCGTCCCATTCGCCGTTGCTTCCCATGGTATAAATGCCCCACGGCTCGTCATGTGCCTCGAACGCATGCAGGCTGCGCTGGACGTTATTGTCCACCGGGAACACGCTGACGCGGCCCCTCAACTGAACACCATTGCCGAGCAACGCATGGCTGAATTCCATGCGTAGGGACGACATCCGTTTCAACGGCAAAGCGGCCACCATCGAGCATCATTCCGCACGCGGACGCGTGACTCGAAACGCGGGCAATTTCACTCGTGGATCGCAGCTCGTCACGCACGAGTTCTGGATGTGGTTTGCAGGGGTCAGCATCCCCCTCAAGATCTACGGCCTAGTGCTCGCCCTGTGCCTCGCCGTCTTCATCCTGTTCGGGCTCGCCGAGTTCGAATTCCAGATGATCCTCATGCGCCTCTATTCGACGCTCTGGACCTACCTCGGGTTCGACCCGCAGAAGATCGTTCACCTGACCCTTCCTGGGCGAACGATCCGCGCGATGCCGATCGGCTACGTGCCCTTCAATCCCTTCGTCGACGCGGCCTGGCAAACCATGATGCGCATCCTGTTCGCATCACTCGTGATGAGCGCCTTTATCACCGCGCCGCTGACCATGTGGTACGTCGATTTCTCGCGCAAGCGGGGCAAGGCGATCTTGCAGGAACGGCATGAACGCGGAGCCATGCTTGTCACGCGTGACATCCTCCAAAACGAGGTGCGCGCGCACAACAACAACCGCTTCGCCTACGAGTGTCAGAACCTCTCTCCGCCGATGCTCCCGAAAGACGTGGTCATCCTGAATCGCGCGTCGAAAAGAGCGCTGGGCATTCACCAGCCCTACAAGATCGCCGGGATCGCCTATCCGTGGCGCCTCGAGCAGTCGCACACGATGTTGATCGGCACGACCGGCGCAGGCAAGACCACGCAGCTTCGCAGCATCGTCAAGCAGCTGCGCGAGCGCGGGCAAAGCGCGGTTATCTTCGATCTCACCGGCGCTTTCGTCGAGAGTTTCTACAACCCCGAAACCGACGTCATCCTTAACCCCATGGACCAGCGCTGCCGGCCCTGGACCATCTTCAACGACTGCGACATCTACGCTGATTTTCTATCGGCAGCGACGGCGCTCATCCCCTCCGATCCCGGTGACAAGGAGCCATTCTGGCAGCTCGCAGCGCGGACGCTATTCGTCGAAATCTGCATCAAGCTTAAAGCGGACGGCGAGACCTCGAACGCAGCGATCGCGCACCACCTCATGACGGCCGAGCTGAAGCGAATCCACGCCAAGCTCGAAGACACCGTTGCGGCCCCGCTGACGACCGAGAAAGCGGCCCGCATGGCGGAATCGATCCGCTCTGTCTTCAACACCAACGGCAACGTCCTGCGGTTCCTGCCCGACCCGGTCGAGGGCGGTGCGCAGGGTTTCTCGATCAACGACTGGATGACGAAGGAACATGCCCCCGGGTCGATCATGTTCATCACGTCGAACCACACCGACCTGACGCTCACGCGTCCGCTCCTGACCCTCTGGATGGACCTTGCCGTCAACAGCCTGATGCGCCTGCCCCGCACCCGCGACTTGCGCACCTGGTTCCTGTTCGACGAGGTGCATGCGCTGCACGCACTGCCGGCGATCGAGCATGGCCTGCAGACTGCACGCAACTTCGGCGGCGCGTTCGTGCTTGGCATCCACTCGTTCGACAAGCTGGTCGAGACCTATGGCGAGCAGGGCGCGGTCAGCCTGACTGGCCTTGCGCGCACCAAGCTGATCCTCGCCACGGCCGACTATCGATCCGCCGAGCGCTGCGCGGAATTCATCGGCAACCGCGAGGTCCGGCAGATGGATGAGGCCTACAGCTACGGCTACAACAACACCCGCGACGCCTCGACCCTCACACCGCGCAAGATGATCGAGCCGCTCGTCATTCCGGACGACATCACGAACCTGCCGTCGATGCACGGGTTCATCAAGTTTCCCGACGGCTTCCCCGCGGCAAGGATCAAACTGCAGTGGCAGGACTATCCGCAGGTCGCCGAAGGCTTTCTCCGGGTCACCAAGATGGAACCGACGCCCTACGTGCCGCCCAAGGCCAAGGCGCCTGCAGCGCCGAAACGCGCGGAAGAGGGAGGGGAGGGTGGTCGCGAGCATACGCCGCTCACCGGACCGGAGGACGAGCAGGAAATCGAGCGCACGGAACCCGGCGAGGAGGTCAAACATCAGGACGGCCGCTCGGAAGCCGAGCTGGCGGCCGAGGCGATCGTGGTGCGCGGCGATCTTGGCGC
>JAHJIJ010000029.1 GCA_018823325.1 Alphaproteobacteria bacterium
ACAACCCTAAGGCCTTCATCGCTCACGCGGCATTGCTGGATCAGGGTTTCCCCCATTGTCCAATATTCCCTACTGCTGCCTCCCGTAGGAGTCTGGGCCGTGTCTCAGTCCCAGTGTGGCTGATCATCCTCTCAGACCAGCTAAGGATCGTCGCCTTGGTGAGCTTTTACCTCACCAACAAGCTAATCCTACGCGGGCTCATCCTTGGGCGATAAATCTTTGGACTTACGTCATCATCCGGTATTAGCAGTCATTTCTAACTGTTATTCCGAACCCAAGGGTAGATTCCCACGCGTTACGCACCCGTGCGCCACTAGATCCGAAGATCTCGTTCGACTTGCATGTATTAGGCATGCCGCCAGCGTTCGTTCTGAGCCAGGATCAAACTCTCAAGTTTGATGTCCGATTCAAGGCCGGAGGAATAGTCCAGCCAAGAACCGCTCATTTCTAGGAGCCATTCCTGCACAAATCTTACATGGTGTGTAGGACATGTTAGGAACGGCTTGTATTTACCGAGCACTCGACACCTAGAAGCTGTCGAACCCGGGGCCGCCGCCCACATGTCCCTTCATCAAAACCGACAATGTCAAAGAGCCATCCAACGATAGAGGCGGACACCGATTGTTCCCCGTTATTTCTACCGGGGGACTGGTGTCCTGCTATGTTGGCGACCGAGCGGGGCGTAAACCAGAAGGCCTGCACCGCTGCGGTGAAGGGGTCTCTAAGGGGACCTCCCTGAGTCGTCAAACACTTTTTACGTTTTTATGTCGGTTTCCTCGCGCCCCCCTTCGAGATGCCCGGAAAACTGGGAAAAACGCCTCGCCAAAAAGTTCACGGTCCCGCTTGGCCCCACAGTGGCCGGTCGTTTGCGGATCGAAAAATCCTCGCTCGGCATCACCCCGATACAAGGCCGTCGCTCAGGAAATGGCAGTTTTCTGCGGTTGAATCGGCGGGGCTGTTCCGGCTGCCGATTCACACCCCCGATTCACCTCGCTGATTCACCCCCGCGATTCTCCTCAACGGTTTTTCATTGAGGTCCGCGCGCAGCATGCCTGGGCTCAAGCAGCTCAGGCGGGCGGATCAGCTCAAGCGCTCTGGATGTAGCTGCGCATGGCCTCGGCTTCGGACTCGATCCGGTCCATGCGATACTTCACCAGATCGCCAATGCTGACGAAGGCGACCATCCGCCCGCCTTCCATCACCGGCAGATGGCGAATGCGCCGCGTGGTCATGAGAGAGAGTGCTGAGATGATCGGCGTCTCGAGCGTGATGGTTACAGCCGGACTGGTCATGACGCTCTCGACCGGCCGGTCGAGAAGAGCCGCGCCTTCCCGCGCCAGCCCGTAAAGCACGTCACGCTCCGAGAAGATGCCGAGCACCTTGCCGCCCTCCACCACCGGCACACAGCCGATCCGGCGTTCCGCGAGCAGCGTGACCACCTCGCCCACACTGTCCGTGCGCGCAGCACAGATGACTTTCCTATGCGTATCGCCCAGCAATGTTCTGATCGTCATCGGCCTCTCCTATCCTCGCCCCCTGTCCCGCAGCTGTTGCTGCCAGGAACCTTGTGCTGCGGACCGGCCGGTCGACATCCTGTTTTGCAGACCGGATGCGCGGTCTCGTCAGGCTGTGACTATGCGCCCGTCATGTTCGTGCGTCAAAGGGCGGTTGATCATGAGGGGTCGCCTCCCATATGGGCCGCACATGGTCGAACCTTCCAGCCTTGATGATCCCCGCTACGCCCGTTTCGCCTGGGCGCGCTTCCGCAAGATCCTGTGGATCATCGCGGGCGTCTCGCTGCTGGTCGGCCTGGCGGTCGCCGGTCTGCTCTGGTGGATTCGCGGCCCGCTGCCCTGGCTGTTCCTGGGCATGATCGTCGGCGGCGTCTGGGCGACCATCATGATGGCCGGCTTCCTGATGGGCCTCATGTTCCTTTCCAGCGGCACGGGCCATGACCACAGCGTGGAAGACCCGTTGAGCGAGGACGTGCTCGGCGAGACGGAACGGTAAGTACCCGGCCCGGCCCGGAGCCCGCCAAAAGCACCTGCCCCCAAAACGAAAAGAGCACGATCGCCCGGACAGGCTGATCGTGCTCTTTTCGTTTTAGCCCGGTGAGCATTGCGCTCCCGGTTGAACCCGCCGCACGTCAATGCGCGGCAAGGCGCATCGTCAGATCATTCGGCGGCTTCCGTCGCACGGGGGCGACGGCCACGGCGCGGCTTGGGCGGCGCTTCTGCAGCCTCGGTCGATTCTGCCGGGGCCTCGCTGCGCTCTTCCGTCGCGTCCGTATCGATTCGCGCGATGGAGGGCGGCAGGCCGGGCAGGCCGATTTCGCCTTCATCCTGCGCGGTGTCGTCGTCATTCGCCACACGCGGACGGCGCGGCTGACGCTCCTTGCGTTCGGTACGCTCCGGGCGCTCAGCCCGCTCCGCACGCTCGACACGCTCCGGGCGATCCGCCTGCTCCTGGCGCTCAGGCCGCTCGGCACGTTCCTGACGAGCCGGTCGCTCCTGGCCATCACGGTCGCGCCGTTCACGGCGCGGGCGATCTTCCTGCTGCCGGTTGTCCTGCTGACGATTCTCTTGCTGACGGAAATCTTGCTGGCGCGGGGCGAACTCATCGCCATCCTCGCTGCCGTCAATCAGTTCGTCATTGTCGTAGCCATTATCCTGCTCGCCATCCTCATTGCGGCGGAAGCGGCCCTGCTGCTCCTCCTGGCGTGCACGGTTGTCGGCGAGCACGCGGAAATAGTGATCGGCGAACTGCAGATAATATTCCGCGTTCACCCGATCACCCGACATCTGGGCGTCCCGCGCGAGGTTGCGATATTTCTCGAGAAGCTGCGTGGCATTGCCGCGCGCGCGGCTGTCGATCCGGTTGCCCGAATCCCCGTTGCCACGATTGCCACCGCCACCTTGGCGCGGGTTATTCCGGCCGCGACGGCGACCGGCCTGACGATTATTGATCAAAGGTTCGTCCCTATGCTCTCGACTAAAACCCGGCGTTCCCGATCAATGGCCCCAAGCGCTATACATCACATCGTTGGCGGAACGGTTTTTACACCGCTCTCGCCCCGCGCTTCGGCCAACGGCTCCATTCTAGAACGCCGCCAAAACTGTGGGAGCAGACCACTCACGCAAGCGCTTCGCGCGTTTGCAACAATGGTCCTGAAACTGGCAGATAGTCGTTCCCGCGCCCCAAACCAAGCGAAAATCGTACACAGACGTTAAAAAGCCATGTTTACGCGCTTGTGACAACCAGCGCGCGCGCCCGCCCGCCCAGATCGCGGCAGGCCCCGACCTGGAAGCCGGCATCGCGGAAGAGCGCGCCCGCCGCCTCTTCCTGATCGAAGCCGATCTCGAAGATCGCCGCGCCGCCCGGCGCCAGCCGGGTGCCGATCTGTCCGGCGAGGCGCCGATAATCATCCAGCCCCTCTTCGCCCGCGAACAGCGCGCTCGCCGGCTCATGATCGCGCACCTCGCGCGGCAGCATCGCACACACTCTTATATAAGGGGGGTTGCAGAGGATGAGATCGAACCGCTCGACGATCCCTTCCGCCCAGTCTCCCTCCCGAATCTCCGCCTGCGCCGCCATCCCGCAACGCTGCGCATTCTCCCGCGCAATCTCGACGGCCACCGGAGAGGCATCGATGCCGATTCCGCTCGCCTCGCGCCACACATCCAGTGCGGCCAGCAGCAACGCGCCCGATCCGGTGCCGAGATCGAGAACACGGCGCGGCCCTCGCCCGCCGTCAAAATGCGCGATGGCCGCCTCGATCAACGTCTCGCTGTCAGGGCGCGGCACCAGCACGCCCGGCGCCACCTTCAGGCTCAGCGTCCAGAAATCGCGCGTGCCGGTGATATAGGCAATCGGCTCATGCGCCAGCCGCCGGGCAAGCAGCGCCTCGGCAGGCTCGGGTGCGGCAAGTCGCGGCATGGCAAGGATCATCTCCTCACGGCTCATCCCCAGCGCATGGGCGGCCAGCAATTCCGCATCGAGCCGCGGCGTATCGCTCACTGCGCCAAGCCTGGCCGTCGCCTCGCGCAACCAGCCCGCGAGCGCACTCACGCCGCCATATCGAGCTGCGCCAGCCGCGCCGCCTCATCCTCTGCAATCAGCGCGGCGATCACTTCGTCCAGCCCCGGTCCTTCGATGATCTCCGGCAGGCGATGCAGCGTCAGGTTGATCCGGTGATCGGTCACCCGCCCCTGCGGGAAATTATAAGTGCGGATGCGCTCGGAACGGTCGCCCGATCCCACCATCGCCTTGCGCGCGCCGGCATGTTCGGCCTGCGTGCGCTCGCGCTCGGCTTCATACAGGCGCGTACGCAGCACCTTCATGGCCTTGGCCTTGTTCTTGTGCTGCGATTTCTCGTCCTGCTGCGTGACGACCAGCCCGGTCGGCAAGTGGGTGATCCGCACCGCGCTGTCCGTCGTGTTCACATGCTGCCCGCCCGAGCCGGACGAGCGATAGACGTCGATCCGCAAATCCGTCGCCTCGTTGATCTGCACGTCCACGTCCTCGGCCTCGGGCAGCACCGCCACCGTCGCCGCCGACGTATGAATGCGCCCGCCGCTCTCCGTCACCGGCACGCGCTGCACGCGATGCACGCCGCTCTCGAACTTGAGCCGGGCGAACACGCCGGTGCCGGTCACGCTCGCAATCACTTCCTTAAAGCCGCCCGCTTCGGATGCGCTGGCCGAGATAATCTCGACCCGCCAACCCTGCGTCTCGGCATAGCGCTGGTACATGCGGAAAAGATCGCCGGCGAACAGCGCCGCCTCGTCGCCGCCCGTCCCCGCGCGGATTTCCAGCATCGCGGGCCGGGCATCCGCCGCATCCTTGGGCAGCAGCGCAATCGCCAGCGCATGCTCGGCCTGCGGCAACCGCGCGCGCAGGCTCTCCAGCTCCTCCTGCGCCATCGCCTTCATCTCGGGATCGGCCAGCATCGCCTCCAGCTCAGCCTGCTCGCCGCGCAACTGCTCGACCGCGCGCGCCGCCGTCACCACCGGCTCCAGCTCGGCATAATCCTTGGAAAGCTGCACAAACTCCGCCGGATCAAGATCCGGCCGCGCCATCTGCGCCTGCACCTCCTCCTGCCGCCGGAGGATCGCGGCGATCCGGTCAGGGGAGATCGTCGTCACCCGCGCACCCCCACCCCGTCATGCTGAACTTGTTTCAGCGTCCATGGCGCCAGCTTAGCCAGTACGGGGGAAGCAAGCGTCACCGTCATTCCGCGTAACCAGCCCCGGCCAGAATTGCCTTCACCCCATCGAGCTTCTCGCTGTTTCTTGCCGAATGCTCGCGAACCGCCACTGCGCCATCCTTGTCCCGCAGCGAAAGCAGAACCTGGGCGTCGATCTTTGTCGCCTTGTCATAGCGCTTCCTCGGCGACCCGGTTGCAACCAGATCGGCGGACAGCCCCGCCTGTCGCAGCAGAGCCGCGAGCTTCATGGCATCGGAGAGATAGCGGTCATCCTCCACCGCAATCACCACGTCCAAAGTCCCACTTTGGACGTTATCCAGCAGCATCCCCAGCCGCTCGATCCCAGCTGCCCAGCCAACCGCCGGCGTACTCGGCCCGCCCAGCGTCTCGATCAACCCGTCATAGCGCCCGCCGCCCAGCACCGTGCCCTGTGCGCCGAGGCGGTCGGTCACGAACTCGAACGCCGTGTGGCGATAATAATCCAGCCCGCGTACCAGCCGGGCATTGCGCGTCCACGCCACGCCCGCCGCCTTCAGCCCGTCCGTCACCTTCTCGAAGAAAGCCTGCGCCTCCTCCGTCAGATAGGCGTCGATATCCGGTGCCTCCGCCACGATCGCCTGATCGCGCGGGTCCTTGCTGTCGAGGATGCGCAGCGGGTTGCGGTGCAGCCGGTCCTTGCTGTCGTCGCTCAGCTGATCGCGATGCCCCTCGAAATAGGCGACGAGCGCGCTGCGCCATTCCTCGCGGCTCTGATAATCCCCCAGCGTATTGAGCGTGAGCGTCACGCCCTCGCTGATGCCCAGCTCCTTGAGCAACTGGTCGGCAAAGATCAGCAATTCCGCATCGGCCAGCGGTTCCGCCGCGCCGATGATCTCGGCGTCGATCTGGTGGAACTGGCGATAGCGCCCCTTCTGCGGCCGCTCATAGCGGAACAGCGGCCCGTGCGTCGCCACCTTGAGCGGCGCATATTGCTGCCAACCCTCGGTAATATAGGCGCGCGCGATGCCGGCGGTGAACTCCGGGCGCAGCGTGAGCGAATCCCCGCCGCGATCCTCGAAGCTGTACATCTCCTTGGAAACGACATCGGTCGTCTCGCCGAGCGAGCGCGAGAACACCGCCGTCGCCTCGAACACCGGCACTTCGATGCGCTTGAAGCCGTAGAGCTTACGCACACGCTCAAACGTCTCGACCACATGCGCGAAGCGGTCCGCGCTGTCGCCGATCATGTCCTGCGTGCCGCGAATGGGGCGGGGTGTCTCGATTTTCGCCATGGCCGCGCATCTAGCGGCATTTGCTGCCTAAGGAAACTGCCTTGCGCGCACCCGATGTTCCTTGTATGTTCTAACACAAGTCAGAGGGAGGTCAGCCATGGGTCAGACACTGGAAGGCGGATGCCGATGCGGCGCGGTGCGCTACAAAGTGAGCGGCGCGCCTGCGCATGTTGCGCTGTGCCATTGCGCAGATTGCCGCAAGTCCTCCGGCGCGCCGATGGTGGTCTGGGCCGCCTTTGCGGAGAACGACGTGACGCTGCTCTCCGGCGCGCTCAGCGATTACCGCTCCTCGCCACCCGTGACGCGCCGCTTCTGCACGGTCTGCGGCACCGGCCTGTTCTACAGTAACCCCGAGGTTCTGCCCGGCCTCATCGATGTCCAGGCCGCCACGCTGGATGATCCCGACGCCCTGCCCCCGCAGGCGCAAATCCAGACCGCAGAGCGCCTGGGCTGGATGGAAACCATCGACAGCCTGCCCGCTTTCGCGCGGTTTCCCGGCGAATAGGCGCAGCGCAATCCTGACCGACGATAGAGCGATCTCCGCGCTGGCGAGCATTGCTGCCCGTTTGACGCGGATCAACGCTCCGAATCGAGAATCAGTCCATCGCTCGACTTGTTGAAAGATCAATCAAGGAGAGTCGGATGGCCCACTACCCCAACACGCCCGGCATGACCGGCGTTCTGCGCCCGTTGCGCATCGAAGGCGACATATTGGACATGGAAATCGAGGGCGAAATCCCCTCGCAACTCAACGGCACGTTCCATCGCGTCCACCCCGATGCGCAGTTTCCGCCCAAATTCGAGAACGACCAGTTCTTCAATGGCGACGGCATGGTCAGTCTGTTCCACTTCCATGATGGCAAGGTGGATTTCCGCCAGCGCTACGCGCAGACCGACAAATGGAAGGCCGAGCGGGCCGCCGGCAAGTCGCTCTTCGGCGCCTATCGCAATCCGTTGACCGATGACGAGAGCGTCAAGGGCATGATCCGCGGCACGGCCAACACCAACGTCATGGTCCACGCCGGCAAGCTCTATGCGATGAAGGAGGACAGCCCCTGCCTCGTCATGGACCCGCTCAGCCTCGAGACCGAGGGCTACACGCAGTTCGATGGCAAGCTGAAGAATCAGACCTTTTCGGGCCATGGCAAGATCGATCCCGTCACCGGCAATTTCTGCAACCATGGCTACGCGGCGACCGGCCTGCTGACCGACGACGTCAGCTATTTCGAGATCGATCCGCAGGGCAATCTGCTGTTCGAGACCTTCTTCAAGGTCCCCTACTACTGCATGATGCACGACTTCGGCCTCACGCAGGATTATGCCGTGTTCCACATCGTGCCGAGCACCGGCAACTGGGATCGCCTGAAGGAAGGCAAGCCCCATTTCGGCTTCGACAAGACGCTGCCGGTGTATCTCGGCGTCCTCAAGCGCGGCGGCGACGGCAAGGACATCCGCTGGTTCAAGCGCGACAACTGCTTCGCCAGCCATGTCATGAACGCCTATCAGGAGGGCTCGAAGATCCACTTCGATACCTGCGAGGCGGCAGGCAACTGCTTCCCCTTCTTCCCGGACATCCATGACGACAGCTTCGATCCTGCGGCGGCGCGGCCTTATCTGACGCGGTGGACAGTCGACCTCGCCTCCAACAGTGACGAATTCCACAGCGTCGAGAAGTTCACCGACTGGATCGACGAATTCCCGCGCATCGATGAGCGCTTCGTCGGCCAGCCTTACCGCCACGGCTGGGGCCTCGTCATGGACCCCGAAATGCCGATGGACTTCCTGCGCGGTCGCGCCAGCGGCTTCAAGATGAACAAGATCGGCCACTGGGATCTCGTCGCTCGCAGCGAGGACTGCTGGTGGGCGGGTCCGGAGTCGATCATCCAGGAACCCTGCTTCGTGCCGCGCTCGCCCGACGCACCGGAAGGCGACGGCTACATCATCGCGCTCGTCGACAATCTCATCACCAACTATTCCGACCTGGTGGTGCTCGACGCCCTCAACCTGCCCGCCGGGCCGATCGCCCGCGCCAAGCTGCCCATCCGCATCCGCTCGGGCCTGCATGGCAATTGGGCTGACGCAAGCAAGCTGCCGCGCGCGGCCTGAGGGCGGAGCAACGCACGGCCTTGCTCGCACAAGGCCATGTGAACGCACGATATGGACCGAGGGGGTGGACGCATCGCCGCCCCCTCGCCATGCTGCGCGCATCGGTTCCCCCGGAGTGATATGATGCGCCGCTGCCTGTTGCCTGCCCTTCTCCTGCTCACCCTGCCCGCGAGCGCCGTCCTCGCGCAGGATCAGCCGCCAGCGCCCCTGCGCTCGGCCCCCGTCGCCCAGCCGATCCTGAGCACCGTACCGGAAGCGCGGGACATCGCCTGGACCAGCGGCGCGCTCAAGCTGGAGGTCGACGCGACTGACACGGATCGCCGCATCCTGGGCATCCGCCAGACCATCCCCATGTCCACCGGCGGACCACTCACGCTGCTCTTCCCCGAGTGGCTGCCCGGCCACCACGCCCCGCGCGGGCAGATCGAGAAGATCGCCGGCCTCAGCTTCACCACTGCGGACGGCCAGCCGCTGCGCTGGCGGCGCGATCCGCTCAATGTCTACGCTTTCCACCTCTCCGTGCCGGAAGGGGCAGGTGCGGTCATCGCCAGCTTCCAGTTCCTCGCGCCGACTGCAGGCAATCAGGGGCGGATCGTGATGACCGATTCGCTGCTCAATCTGCAGTGGAACAGCGTCTCGCTCTATCCCGCCGGCTTCTACACCCGCCGCATCCCCATTCAGGCCAGCGTTACCCTGCCGGAAGGCTGGACCGCCGCGACCGCGCTCAACAAGGAGCGGGAGGGCAACACCGTCCGCTATGAGGAGACCGACTACGAAACGCTGGTCGATTCGCCCATCTTCGCCGGCCTGCATGCCCGCGAGGTCGAGCTGGCGCCGGACGTGCGCCTGAGCATCTTCGCGGACACGGAGGAAGAACTCAAAGCCACCGAGCCGCAGATCGAGCTGCACCGCCGAATGGTCGACGAAGCGGTCGCCCTCTTCGGCGCGCGCCATTATGATCGCTACAATTTCCTGCTCTCCATCTCGGACAAGCTGGGCGGCATTGGCCTGGAGCATCACCGGCTCAGCGAGAATGGCGTCCCGATCGGCTACTTCACCCAGTGGGAGCGTGCGCTGGGCGACCGCGATCTGCTTGCCCATGAGTTCGTGCACAGCTGGAACGGCAAATATCGCCGCCCGGAAATGCTCTGGACGCCCGATTTCGCCACCCCGATGCAGGACGATCTGCTCTGGGTCTATGAAGGCCAGACGCAGTTCTGGGGCTATGTCCTCTCCGCCCGCTCGGGCATGCTGAGCAAGGCCGAAACGCTCGATGCGCTCGCGGCCATTGCCGCACGCCTCGACAACACCAGGGGCCGCACCTGGCGTCCGCTCATCGACACGACTTATGATCCGATTATCGCCGCGCGGCGCCCCAAGGCCTGGTCGAGCTGGCAGCGTTCCGAGGACTATTACAATGAAGGGCTGATGATCTGGCTGGAAGTGGACGCCATCATCCAGCGCGAGACGGACGGCGCCCGCAGCATCGACGATTTCGCCAAGGCCTTCTTTGGCATGAACGACCGCGACTGGGGCGTGCTGACCTATAACCGGCAGGATGTGATCGAGACGCTGAACGGCATCGTCGCTTATGATTGGGACGCCCTGCTCCGCGAGCGGCTGGAGCAGACCAATACGGAAGTCACCAAGGCCGGCTTCGATCTCGGCGGCTACAAGCTGATTTACGGGTCCGTCCCCAACTCTACGATTCGCACGGGCGAGACTGTCGGCAAATATGTCGATCAGAGCTTCGGCACCGGCCTCATCGTCGGGGAAGATGGGGTCGTGCGCACCGTGGTGTGGGACAGCCCCGCCTTCAAGGCCGCCATGGCGGTTGGCGACACGATCACCGCCGTCGGCGACACCGAGTTTTCCGCCGATGCCTTCCGCGATGGCGTTCGCGCCACCGCGCAGCAGCGTCCGCTCACCGTCACCGTGCGGCGGGATAAAAGATATCGCACGATCACGCTCGATTATTCCGGCGGGCTGCGCTATCCGCGCCTCGAAAAATCACAAGAGGGTCCAACCAGTCTCGATCGGCTGCTGTCAGCGCGAACCGGCGAGGCTCCCGTCAATTAACCTGTGGGTGCGAGACAACATGAATATCGATATGATTCCCGTCGGGAAGAATCCGCCGGAGAGCCTCAATGTGGTGATCGAGGTGCCAACCGGTGGCGAGCCGGTGAAATATGAGTTCGACAAGGCATCGGGTGCCCTGTTCGTCGATCGCATCCTGCACACGCCGATGCGCTATCCAGCCAATTATGGCTTCGTGCCGCACACGCTCTCGCCCGATGGCGATCCGCTCGACGCGCTGGTCGTGGCCCGCTCGCCCTTCATCCCCGGCTCGGTGGTGCGCGCGCGCCCCATTGCCGTCCTCAATCTCGAGGATGAGCATGGCGGCGACGAGAAGCTGCTCTGCGTGCCGGACGACGCGACTTTCCCTTATTATGCCAATGTGACCGAGAAGGAGCATCTGCCGGACATCGTGTTCAAGCAGGTCGAGCACTTCTTCACGCACTACAAGGATCTTGAGGCGGAGAAGTGGGTGCGCGTCGGCACCTGGGGCAACAGCGCGGAAGCCCGCCAGATCACGCTGGAAGCCATCGAGCGCTACCAGCAGGACAAGGCCGGCAAGAACGCAGCCTGAAAATGCGAGAAGGCGCCCGGCAGAACGCAGGGCGCCTTCTCAACAGTTTTGATGGCGAACAGCGGGTAAAACTGGCGCCAAAGCGCAGCGCGCTCCTTCTCCGTTCGCGCTGAGCTTGTCGAAGCCCCCTTCGGCTGCCTGCAACGCAGGCGCTCAGGACAGGCTTCGACAAGCTCAGCGCGAACGGAAGTAGGTGGGGCCGGGATGAAACCGGCCCGACCTGCGCCGGATCGACGCGTCAGCCTGCGGTCTTCACCTTCTCATATGGCACGAACTTGCCAAGGCTGACGAAGCCGCGCGGGAAATGCCCGGTGCGGTCCACCAGCCGTACGATGTCGATATCGCAAAGCTGCGAGCCACTGGTCTTGGTGACCAGAATGTCGTCGTCATCGAGTGACGAGGCGCCGCTCGCCGGTCGATTGACATACAACTTGCTGCCCACCTCATAGAGGATCGCGGTGTTGTCGATGATTCTGGTCGAGCGAATGCTGCTCAGATTGATGCAGCGAACGGGCTCGCCCGCGGTGCGCCCTTCGAGCGCCTTGGCCAGCTTGGCTTCGGCTTCTGCGGCGCGATTCGTCTGGGCGGCGGCGGGCGCAGTGGCGACCATCGCGGCCCCGATAAGGCCTGTCATCAGGCCGGAGATGAAACGCATGTTTCGTCCTTTCCGGTTTCTTGGCTCCCGTGCCCCATTCATCCTGTAATCCGGCACGGCTTAACCTGCCATGAGCGATGGGCCACAGGCGAGAGAAACGAGCATTTTGCTTCCGTTTGCCGCCCCCTTTTCCTATAGGCTGAAGCATGACGGACAACAACAAGACGCCCCCCGCACAGAACGCAAATGATTATGGTGCCGACAGCATCAAGGTGCTGAAGGGACTGGACGCCGTGCGCAAGCGCCCGGGCATGTATATCGGCGACACCGATGACGGCTCGGGCCTGCACCACATGGTGTTTGAAGTCAGCGATAATGCCATTGACGAAGCGCTGGCCGGCCACTGCGATCTCGTGCTCATCGAGCTGAACCCGGACGGTTCGGTCTCGGTGGAAGACAATGGTCGCGGCATTCCGACCGACATCCACCGCGAGGAAGGCGTCTCGGCAGCCGAGGTCATCATGACCCAGCTTCACGCCGGCGGAAAGTTTGAGAACACGTCGGACGACAATGCCTACAAGGTGTCCGGCGGCCTCCATGGCGTCGGCGTCTCGGTTGTGAATGCGCTCTCCGAGTGGCTGGAGCTGACCGTGTGGCGCGAGGGCAAGGAGCATTGGCTGCGCTTCCGCCACGGTGATGCGGAAAGCCCGCTGATCGTGCGCGGCGACGCGCCCATCGTGGACGGCAAGCCCAAGAAGGGCACGCGCGTCACCTTCCTCGCCTCGACCGACACCTTCAAGAACGTCACCGAATTCGATTTCGACAAGCTCGAGCATCGCTATCGCGAGCTGGCCTTCCTCAATTCCGGCGTGCGCATCCTGCTGCGCGACAAGCGCCATGAGGAAGTGAAGGAGCATGATCTGTTCTACGAGGGCGGCATCGCGGCCTTCGTAAAATATCTGGATCGTAACAAGAACCCGCTGATGCCCGAGCCCATCGCCATTTCGGCGGACCGGGACGGCATCGGCATCGATGTGTCGCTGGAGTGGAACGACAGCTACTACGAAAACGTCCTCTGCTTCACCAACAACATCCCGCAGCGCGACGGCGGCACGCATCTCGCGGCCTTCCGCGCCGCGCTCACCCGCACGCTGAACAGCTATGGTGACAAGTCCGGCCTGCTCAAGAAAGAGAAGGTCAGCCTCACTGGCGAGGACATGCGCGAGGGGCTGACGGCGATCGTCTCGGTCAAGCTGCCCGATCCCAAGTTCAGCAGCCAGACCAAGGACAAGCTGGTCTCGTCCGAAGTGCGCCAGCCGCTCGAAAGCCTGATGGCGGACAAGATGCAGGAGTGGCTGGAGGAAAATCCCGGCCACGCCAAGTCGATCATCCAGAAGGTCGTCGATGCCGCCGCCGCGCGCGAGGCTGCCAAGAAAGCCCGCGAGCTGACGCGCCGCAAGGGCGTGATGGATATCGCCTCGCTGCCCGGCAAGCTGGCTGACTGTCAGGAGCGCGATCCGGCCAAGTCCGAGCTGTTCCTGGTCGAGGGTGATTCGGCCGGCGGTTCCGCCAAGCAGGGCCGCGACCGGCATTTCCAGGCGATCCTGCCCCTGCGCGGCAAGATCCTGAACGTCGAGCGCGCCCGGTTCGACCGGATGCTCGCCTCGCGCGAAATCGGCACGCTCATCCAGGCAATGGGCACCGGCATTCGCGACGACTTCAATCTCGAGAAGCTGCGCTACCACAAGATCGTCATCATGACGGACGCCGACGTCGACGGCGCCCACATCCGCACCCTGCTCCTTACCTTCTTCTACCGGCAGATGCCGCAGATCATCGAGGCGGGGCACCTCTACATTGCCCAGCCGCCGCTCTACAAAGCCACGCGCGGGCGCAGCGAAGTCTATCTCAAGGACGAAGCCGCGCTCGATCAGTATCTCGTCGACAATGGCGTCGATACGCTGGTGCTGGAGACGGAGGCCGGCACCCGCTCGGGTCAGGACCTGCGTGATCTCATCGATCATGCCCGGCGCACCCGCTCGCTGATGCGCTACGTTCCCCGCCGCTATGACGGCGCGATCGTCGAGGCGCTGGCCCTCGCCGGCGCGCTGGCTTTCGATCTCTCGGACGATGACCGCGCGAAAGCCCTCGCCCGTGCTGCCGAATGGCTGGATCGCGTCGATGAGGAAGGCCGCTGGACCGGCCGCCTGTCCGCCGAGGGCGGCTATCATCTGGAGCGGCTGGTGCGCGGGGTGACCGACCACCACATCATCGAGCCGGCCTTCCTGAATTCAGCCGAAGCCCGCAAGCTGGACGCGCTGACGAAGGAACAGGCCAGCCTCTACGCAACGCCCGCCCGCCTGCTCGCGGCCCGCGCGGTCGCCCAGGCGCAGGCCGAAGCCGAAAACGAGGATGCCGAAGGCGAGGAAGCCCTCCCCGCCGCGACTCTCGCGCGTGGCGTGCGCATCACTCGCCCGTCCGAACTGCTCGACGCCGTTCTGGCTGCCGGGCGCAAGGGCCTCGCCATCCAGCGCTACAAGGGTCTTGGCGAAATGAACGCGGATCAGCTCTGGGAAACGACGCTCGACCCGAACAACCGCTCGATGCTGCGGGTCGAGATCGAACAGGCCGACGTTGCCGACGAAATCTTCACGCGCCTGATGGGCGACATCGTGGAGCCGCGTCGCGAGTTCATTCAGGACAATGCGCTCAACGTGGCGAATCTGGACGTCTGATCTGATCCGTCAGGGCGGGCCGGCGCGGAAGGGTTCCAGCGCCGGCACGCGCTCATGACCATGATCGCCTGCGTCTTTCGCCGCAGCCGGGCTTGCCAGCGATCAGAAGGCGATTCTTGATCGTCTCTCCCGATCACCACCGAACCAGCGCCCGCATTGCGACTGCAATCTGGGAAGATACCCAAACCATATTCTGCCAAAGTCGTGCTAGTTGTCGTCGCCGTGATCGGTCTTCATCGACACCGTCCCATCGGCGTTCAATTCGATCAACTGGTCCGACGACGTGCAAAAATATTCGTTGATCTCATATGCGTCGTTTCGCTTGTACCCGTACGTGAAGCGATAGGGCTCGGCGAGTATGGCGGGGTCTTCGATGGTGATCCGATTTTCCATATAGCCGGGCTCGGTAAGCCGGATCCGTTCGGTGATCTTCATCTCGCGGCTATGGGGAATATCGTAGAATTCGGTGTCCTCGCGAATGCTCGCCGTGGTGACAACCAACGTGTCCCCCTCCCAGTGGCCGACCGAGTAGCCGTAATAATAAGGAGGGATATCCTCCAGTGCCGGCATCGTCTTGCCGAGATGAATGCGACGCGTTTGCGTCAGGAACTCGGCCAGAACGGTGACCTGCCCCGGATTTTGGAGAATCTGGATGGGGAAGATCGCCCCCATGATGAGGGGCATCCCTTCGGGAAGGCACAGCGTACTGCGATCCACCAACGGCGTGCCGGCCTTGAGCCCTGCCTCTCGGCGCTCCACGCGTTCCTTCCATTGCGTGGCGTATGGTTCTCTCAGCTTCGGGCCACCTTCGGGCGCCGTCAGTTCGATGACGGTGTTCTCTTCTCCGCCGAACGGATCGGGGTAGAGCTCCCATACACCCGTAATATTGGGCTCAGTCGCGGACGTTCCGGCAAGGCGATCCGCCGACTGTGTCGATGATGTGCTCTCCGCATTCGCCACAGACGTGAGCGATATGGAGATCGCAGCGGCCATGACCGCGATTGATCCTAGCCTTGTGTATATCATCATGAAACTCCTCACCCTATCATCGCTCACCACCGATCCTCGCACCCACGCGCAGGTCGGGCTGCGAGTGACTGGCGGACGAGGGATCAACAACGCGTGGACCTTGATCCGCGTCTGAGAGGTCAATCCAATCTACCGCTTGAACGGGCGTAGCGGTCACAGCAATGATCGGAAAAGCACGAAACATAACCATTGATGCCAGACCGGCGCCCACCAGTTCACCTGCGCGTAGAGATTGGGTCCCCCAGCTATCCCCGGGCACCGGCGGCAGGCGCGACGTAGATGTCCCGCTCCGCCTCCAACCTCAGCCCCGCAGCTGACGGCCTTCGATCGGATAGGCAGGGTCGGTATAGCCATGGGTCGAGGCATAGCCCGGCGGCACCAGAGCATCGGCAAAGGCCTCGTCATCCGGCCCCATCGGCACGCTCAGCGCATCCAGATAGCCATCCCACTGCGCCTCGGTGCGCGGGCCGGCAATCGCAGCGCTGACGAAGCGATTGCGCAGCACCCAGGCCAGGGCAAAGGCCACGGTCGTCACGCCCTTCGCCGCCGCATGGGCATTCACCGCCTCGGCAATGGTGAGCGATTCGGGCCGCCATTCGGTCTGCTGGATGCGGACATCGCCACGCCCGGCCCGCGAATCGGCAGGCGGCGGCGCATCGCTGGCATATTTGCCGCTCAGCACCCCGCGCGCCAGCGGGCTATAGGGCACGACCCCGAGGCCATAATGGCCCGCAGCCGGGAGCTGCTCCACCTCGGACAGCCGATCGACCATGTTGTAAAGCGGCTGGCTGGCGATCGGTCGATCCATGCCTACCGCATCGGCCGCACGGCAAATCTCGGCAATGCGCCATCCCCGGAAATTGGAGACGCCATAATAACGCAGCTTCCCCTGCGCGATCAGGTCGTCGATGGCCCGCAGCCCTTCCTCGAAGGGCGCCTGCGGGTCGGCCTTATGGAAATAAAGCAGATCGATATAATCGGTGCCCAGCCGCTTGAGGCTGGCCTCGACGTCCTGGACGATCCATTTGCGCGATTGCCCGCCCTCGTTCGGTCCCTTGCCGAAATTTTGCCCGAACTTGGTGGCCAGAACCCAATGATCCCGATGCTCGCGGATCGCCCGGCCCACGACTTCCTCAGACTTGCCGCCATTATAGCCATCGGCCGTATCGAGAAAATTGACGCCCTGATCCCGCGCCTTGTCGATGATCCGCTTTGCGGTCGGCTCATCGGTGGCGCCGCCGAACATCATCGCGCCCAGGCAAAGCGGCGAGACCCTGAGGGCGCTGCGCCCGAGATAACGATAGTCCATGCGCGCTGTCCTCTCCTTCCAGTTCCGCTCACCCGCTTAGCCTAGGCCAGATGAAATCGCGAGAGACGCAATCGATACGATGCTAAGCAATTGCGGTCAGCCTTGCGGCAAGCGCATCCATTCAAATTTCCACCTGCGGCCATTAGCCTTCCCGCCGCGATGCCCGCCAAGGGCGCGGTCATGGAGGGAGAGTGCGATGCGTTATGCGATCATGGGTGCAGGCCTGCTGGCCATCGCCGGGCTGAGCGCCCCGAGCCTGGCGGAGACACCAAAGGCGGCGCTCACCGTCGAGCAGCGGCTGCAGCGCGTCGAGGATGAGCTGGCGATCCGGCGCATCATCGTCGATTATGCCGCCACGCAGGATGCCCGCGATTATGCCGGCTACGCTGCCCTGTTTGCCACAAACGGCGAATGGGTGAACGGCAAGACCGTCCACAAGGGGCGAGAGGCGATCTACAAGATGCTCGTGAACCTCTACGGCACACCGCCCGAGGGCTTCGTCAACAACGAGAGCTATCATCTCAGCTCCAACGCCCAGATCGACATCGATGGCGACCGGGCGACGGCCCACTCGCGCCACCTGCTCGTCTGGCGCGGCCCGAACGGCGATCCCGTCCCGGCGCTGGCAGGCCGTTATGAGGACGAATTCATCCGCGAGAATGGCGAATGGAAAATCCTGCGCCGCGTCGATTATCCAGTGATGCCCACGCCCGAGGAGTGGATGAAGGTCATCCGTGCCCGGCAGGCGGCGCAATGATCGCGCTCTGGCGCATCGCCGCCATCGCGCTGCTGATCGGCGCCGCTCTCCCCGCCCGCGCCCAGCGCGACGAGACCGCCGATCGCGCCGCCATCCACGCGTTGCTGGTCGCTTATGGCAGCACGCTCGACGCGCGGGACTTCGCGGGCTTCGGGCGGCTGTTCGGCAAGGACGGCATCTATGCCGCCGGCGGCGGTGCGCAGGCGCGCGGCCCTGCGGCCGGCGAGATGATGCGCAAGGTCTTCGCCGGCAACGCCATGGGCTTTCGCGAGCCGAATTATCACCTGTTCTTCAACGAGGTGGTGACCTTCACCGGCCCGGACAGCGCCAAGGCGACGTCCATGTCCCTTTACGTCGTGCCGGATGAGCAGAACCGCCCCGCCCCCATGCTCATGGCCGCCTATGACGACGATCTGGTGCGCGAGGACGGGCGCTGGGTCTTCGCGCGGCGGTCAGTGACGAGCCTGATGCCCACGCCACGAAGCTAGAGGATTCGGCTCTGAAGGAAGCTGCCGTTCGTCCTGAAGAAGCAAAAGTTCATCGCTTATATATTGTCAACATAATCGATTGAGTTAAGTTAGAGCCTCCGATCCGGCAAAGCAGGAGGAGGACATATGTCCACGATAACGCCGCATGCGCCCGCCCCCACCGGGGATGATCCCCATGGCAACACGCTTTCCATCATCCGGCAGGCGCTCGATCGCCTCAAATTCGGCGCCGTGCATCTGACCGTGCATGAGGGCCGTCTCGTCCAGATCGAAGTCACGGAAAAGACCAGGCTGACCGGCTGACTCTTTCGAGCGGGACGCCTCGCAGCCCACACCTATAGCAGACCCATAGCACTGATGCTGACCGGACCACTGGAGGCATCCCTTTTTCCAACAAGGGGATTTTACCATGGTCCACAAACCGCTTCTTTCACTCAGCACTCTTGCCGCCGCGCTCCTGTTTCACGGCACCGCACAGGCCCAGCAGAGCAATGCCGCAGCACCGCTGCCGCAGGATGATGCCACCCTTCCGCAAGCCAGTCATGGCTACGCCACGGACATCGTCGTCACCGCCCGGCGCCGTTCGGAAACTTCGCAGGAAATCCCCGTGGCCATCTCGGTCGTCGGCGGTGCGCAGCTCGACAGCACTGGCGCATTCAATGTCGGCCGGCTCCAGCAGCTTGCGCCGACGCTGCAATTCTATTCCTCAAACCCCCGCAACACCGCCGTGAACATCCGCGGCATCGGCGTGCCCTTCGGCCTCACCAGCGATGGCTTCGAGCAGGGCGTCGGCATTTATGTCGATGACGTTTATTATTCGCGTGTCGCCTCGGCCACGTTCGACTTTCTCGACGTCGCGCAGATCGAGGTGCTGCGCGGACCGCAGGGCACGCTCTACGGCAAGAACACCACCGCCGGCGCGATCAACATCACCACCAATCAGCCGACCTTCGATTTCGAAGGCAAGGCGGAAATCAGCGTCGGCAATCTGAACTTCAAGCAGGCCAAAGCCGCGATCTCCGGCCCGCTCTCGGAGACGCTGGCCGCACGCATCGCCGTCTCCAGCACCAGCCGGCGCGGCACGATCTACAATGTCACGACCGACAAATGGATTCAGAGCCAGGACAATCTCGGCCTGCGCGGTCAATTGCTCTGGAAACCCACGGACAATTTCAGCGCGACCCTCGTCGGCGATTACAGCCAGCAGGATGCCGTGTGCTGCGGCTCAGTCTACGTGCGAACCGGCGCCACCCAGCGCCCGCTCAATCGGCAGTTCGCCGCGCTCGCCGCAGCCCAGAACTATGCCCCGCCCAGCACCAATCCGTTCGATCGCCTGACCGATCTGGATGCCAGTCTCAACGCGGGCAATGTGATCGGCGGCGCCGCGCTGCGAGTGAAGTGGGATATCGGCCCCGGCACGCTCACATCCGTCACCGCATGGCGGACATGGGACTGGAAGCCGGAAAACGATCGCGACTTCACCGGCCTCCCCATCGTCACGCTCTCCCAGAACCCCTCCCAGCAGGATCAGTATACGCAGGAGCTGCGCTATAATTATTCCGGCCGGCAGTTCGATCTCGTGCTCGGCGCCTTCGCGTTCGATCAGCGGATCGACACGCAGGGCACCGAACAGCATGGCGCCGCCTCAAGCCGCTGGACGATCAATCCGAGCAATCCCCTCTCGAACGACCCCTCGGTCCTCAACGGGCTGACCGCGCGGAACACGCAATATCTCAAGAGCACCAGCCTCGCGCTGTTCGGCCAGCTTGGCTGGAAAGTGACGGATGCCCTGACGATCCAGCCGGGCGTCCGGCTGAATTACGACAAGAAGCAGGGCTTCTACCAGCGCCGGGTGTTCGATGGGCAGGGTGTGGAAATCTTTGCGACCGATACCGGCGCCGTACGCGCGGCGCAGCTCGGCGTCTTCACCCCGCAACTCAGCGCGCCCGAAGCGAGCAACTGGAACTTCAGCTACGATCTCACCGTCAGCTACCGGCTCGCGCCCGATGTGCTGACCTATGCCACCTATGCCAAGACCTTCAAGACGGTCGGCATCAACCAGAACGGCCTGCCGACGGATGCCTCCGGCAACCCGGTCGCCGCCGCCGGGCAGATCAAGCCGGAGCAGGTCCAGCATTTCGAGGCCGGCATCAAGGCCCAGTTCTGGGATCGCCGGGCGACACTCAACCTCTCGGCGTTCCGCACCGACATCAAGGACTATCAGGCCACCGTGAACAACGGCCAGTTCGGTGTGCTGCGCGGCTATCTCGCCAATGCCGACAAGGTCCGCTCGCAAGGTGTGGAGGTTGATTTCTCCGTCCGCCCGAGCGACCGGTTCAATGCCTATGTCAATGGTGCCTATACGGACACGACCTATCGCAAGTTCGTCGATGCGCCCTGCCCGCCCGAGCTTTCCGGCGGCACGGCGGCAGGCACCAACACGCCCAGCGCGCCGGGAACACCGGGTGGCCTCAGCCCGGCCAATTGCGACATCTCCGGCCAGCGCTTGCCCGGGGTCTCCGAGTGGTCATTCTCGTTCGGCGCGGAGGGCAATGTGCCGGCCAATGTGCTGGGTCAGGATGGCGAGCTGTATCTGGGCTATGACGGCAGCTACCGCTCCAGCTTTTCGTCCAATGCCTCACCCTCGGCCTACACATGGATCGGCGGCTACAGCCTCTCGAACGTCCGCCTCGGCTTCCGCACCGATGCCGGTCTCGATATCTTCGGCTGGGTCCGCAACGCCTTTGACGAGGACTATTTCGAGCAGCTCTTCGTCGGCCCCGGCAACACCGGCCTGATCGCCGGCCTCCCCGGCGATCCCCGCACCTGGGGCGCGACCGTGAAGGTCTCGTTCTAAGCGACGCGGGCGGGGGGGTACTGGCCAAGCCCTCACATCTTGCCAGCCCCCTCCCGTTCGTGTCGAGCGAAGTC
>JAHJIJ010000030.1 GCA_018823325.1 Alphaproteobacteria bacterium
CATACCTACCATGAAAATCCGTCGAACGTCCCAAAGGTCGCCACCTTGCCCCACGTTGCTCGCACGGTACATGTGCAGCGCGGAACGAACGGCCTCAGCGACTTCTTTCGCCGATTCGTACGTAGCGCCCCAGCACGAGACCTGCATGCGCACATGCTCAAGCCCGGTATCGCCCTCCATGTGGGGAAAGCGCTCCGTGCTGATCCGCTCGTAGATCAGGAACGGCAACGAATCATTCTGGTTGGCGCGGCCCGGACGAATACGAGTCCCTACGTGCTGCGCAACCGGACCGTTATGTGCCAGGATACTGTAGATAGCGCTCTCTACACTCATTAGACGCCCAACGATTTCTTCGCCGAGGAAGCAATTCCTTCCCACATTTTCTTACCGATCGCGTCAAGCGTGGCCCTGACGTTTTCGTCAAAGGCCGGACGCAGAAATGGCTTGGGTCGCGCCCCGGGGTGCGCAACGGCCACTCCGCGTCGGCCGAGCCAGTTCGCAATCTGATGCGCCGCAGTGCCGTGTTCAACGAGCCCGGCGTACTTCACCGGCCGGATATTGCCTTTCAATCCGGCCTTCCTGAACTCGCGCGCCTCTTTCCCTTTCAGGAAAATGTACTTGTCGCCAGCGGCGTGGGCTACAAAATCTCTCCGTGGACCGATAACGACATACTCGCCACCACGATGGAATTTGCGATCCAACGAACGTTTCAGCGCACCAGTGCGCACCGGGACGTTTCGCTTGGCCGCTTTCAGCACAATGGTCGAGCCAGCGCGCAGGGTCTTTTTCTGCCACGCGACGGATTGCTTGTCGCTGGCGAGCACTTTCAGCGTTAGCAACAGGCTCGCATTTTCCAGATTGGCAGCAAACAGACTCATACGGCCTCGCGGCAGAACACCCAATCCGGTGCAGATCGATGCCGACGGCACCGTTCACGTGCCCGCCATGAGCGTGCCCGTCTCCAGCTTCCTCACCGATGAAGCCAAGAAATATCTCACCCAGCACCTGCACAACATGCAGGATCGGGAATCCAAGACGCTGCCTGAAAACGGCGTGCCCTTCTTCATGAAGCCCTACATGGCCTCGGCCAAGGCGATGTTCCCACTGGTCCGCGAGGAAACCACCATCGCGGGTGTCCCCGCCATCAGCTACACGCCGACACAGGGGGTCAAGCCGCAGAACCAGGAGCGCATCCTGCTCAATCTCCATGGCGGCGGCTTTGGCGGCTGCTACCCCGGCTGCGCGGAACTGGAGTCGATGCCGATCGCCTCGCTGGGCGGCTACAAGGTCATCACCATCGATTATCGGCAGGCGCCGGAACATCGCTTCCCGGCGGCGAGCGAGGATGTCGCCAGCGTCTATCGGGAGCTGCTCAAGACCTACAAGCCAGCTGATATCGGCATCTATGGCTGTTCGGCAGGCGGAATGCTCGTCGGCATGGCCATGGCGTGGTTCGACAAGGAAGGCCTGCCCATGCCAGGCGCCGCCGGTGTCTTCTGCGCCGGCATGACGCTTGAAAAAGGCCCCGGCTTTGGCGGCGATGCGCATTACATGACTGCTGCCGTGGGCGAGGCGAACCCGCCCGCCGAACCGCCGCCGCCGCTCGGCAAGGGCCTGCCGCCGCTCCAGTATCTGGAGAATGTCGATGTGAAAGACCCGCTGGCGGCGCCAGCCAACTCGCCCGAGCTGCTCGCCAAGTTCCCGCCGACGCTGTTCATCACGGGCACGCGCGCGTTTGAACTCAGCTCGGCGGTCTACTCGCATGGCCAGATGATCAAGGCCGGCGCCGAGGCCGATCTGCATGTGTGGGACGGGCTGTTCCACGGCTTCTTCTACAACCCCGCCGTCCCGGAATCGCAGGACGCCTATAAGGTCATCATCGACTTCTTCGACGAGAAGCTCGGCCAGTAAGCTTAAGGGGGAGCCAGCCGCCCGCGTTCAGAAAACGGCGCGGGCGGTTTGGTTTAATGACACCCCTGCCCACCTTTTCTCCGTTCGGGCTGAGCTTGTCGAAGCCCTGTTCTTCTTTGGACGTGGCGCACAAGAAGTACAGCCCTTCGACAAGCTCAGGGCGAACGGATTTCGATTACTGGGCAATCGCTGACTGAGTGTTAGCAGCCCTCAATAAGCCACCGGCGGCGGCCCAGCCTTCATATCCGCCCCAACCCAGTCGAACCGATCATCATAGCCCTCCGGAACCGGCGCCGGTGCGAAGCTGCTCGCGGCATTGATGTCGCCCTTCCCGACATAGCGCGCCTGCACCGGAAAGGGATATGTCGGCCGCCGCCGCACGGTGCCGTCTTCCAGGATCGCCGCGCCCTCGACAGCACCCGGCGCCACCCCGCGCTCCACCCAATTCACCATCGGCCCCAGCAGATCATGTTGATAGCCGACATATCCACCCGAGCAGTGATAGACGCCGGGGAACATATAGACACGCAGGAACGGATCGGTCCCAGCAAAGCCCCCCATTCTATCGCGCACGCGCTGATAATAATCGGGCAGCAGATACGAGCCCGCGGCATTGTCCGCCTCGCCCTGCCACATGATCAGCTTGCCCCCGCGCGCCTTGAAGGCCGAGAGATCAGGATTGCTCGCATTGTAATAGCCGCCCTTCTCCATGAGGTCGGCCAGCGCCGCAGCATCCGGCTTCCAGCTGCGCCAGTCGAAATCCTGATTGGTCTCGCCATTGTAGATCATGAACTTGATCTGGTTCGCGGCGAGCTGATAGCCATCGGCCACGAAGCTGCCCGGCCCGGTCCACAGCAACTCGGAGCCATAAGGCTCACCACCGAAGAACAACCGCCTGCCCTGTGCATCGACCGGCCCCTCGTAGAGCCGCCGCATCGTCTCGGCCTGCTGCGCCGTCACGCAATCCGTGCTGTGCCCCGGCTTGCAGACGAGCGTGCGCGGATCGAACTTGCAGCGGCGGGGATTGTCGATCTGACCGTCCTTCAACCCATCCAGACCATCGCAAGCGGCCATCACGGCCCGGTGCAGCAGCTGGGTCGACTGCGGCGTCAGGATCGGCTGGCCATCCGCACCGCGCGCCACCTGCGATTCATGAATGATGCGAACGACCCCCGGCGTGATCCACAGCGCCGGCGCTCCGGCACTGATCCCGTCGAAATCATCCGGGTAGCGCTGCGCCTCCATCATCGCCTCGCGCCCGCCATTGGAGCAGCCCATGAAGTAGGAATAGGCCGGCTTCTGCCCATAGAAGCGCGCAATGATCTCCTTTACCACCCGCGCCGTCACATGGGAGGCGCGATAGGCGAAGTCCGCGCGAAGCTGCGGGGCGTAGGCCGCCCACAGCGTATCGCGCGCGTCCGGGCCGACATGCCCACTGTTGTTGAAGCTCACCGCGAAGGCGCCGCCGAACGCCGTCTCGTTGTTGCAGGAGGGCGAGACCGTCTCGTAGATCACGCCGCACGCGCCGCCGCATCCGCCCTGCAGATAGCGGCCGGTGTAGGTCTTTGTCGGCAGATGAAACTCGAACTGGATCTGCGGCGCGATCATGCCCTTGATGCGGCAGAACTCGATGCCGTTGGCGCGCGTCTCCACGGTGGCGCTGCTAATCCGCGCCGGCGCGCCCTCGATGCTCAGCAAATCTTCGCCCGGCAGGGCATCGCACGCCATGACCGGCATCACCACCGCCCGCTCCGGCAGCGGCGTGAAGCGCACCGGTGGCATCGGCTGCTTGGCCGGCTGCGCGCGCAGGGGAACGTCCGCCATGCCGGCGATCATCAGCGCGGCACATGCAGCAATCGCGCCCAGCCGCTTCATCCAGCATCCCGTCATGTTTGCTCCCCCCTCATGGCAACCGGCATCAAGGTGCGGTCGCGCCGCTGTTCTCATGGTAATGCCGGTCGATCAGATCGAGCAGCACCGGCTCGCGTTCGCCAATGGGGGCCGCGCCTTCCGCGCTGAACCGCAGCGCGACATGCCCCGGCAGATCGTGGCTCGGCCAGCGCGGCAGGCCCTCGCCATTGGGATTGCCCGTGCGCGCAAAGTTCAGCCAGTAGCCGCTCAGCAGCCTGTGCATCATCTCTTCCTGCGGCTCCACGACCCGCCCGGCATTGCGGTAATTGCCGAACACATAAGCCAGCTCTGCGCCATGATGCGCGATGCGCGGGCGCCCGGCGGGCTGCGGCGGCGCATAGTCGAAGACATAGCGATAGACCGGCGCGTCACCGGTCTTCGCCTGCAGGCCGGACCATGTCGCAGCAGTGAAATCGCCCCATTCGACATTGGTCAGCCGCCAGCGGGCATCGGTGGGGTCGGCCTGTCCATCCGCGCCAATGGCAGCGGCGATGGCTGGTGCAAGCGCGCCATATTCATCCCGCAACCCCGCGTTCAGCGCTTCCCGGCTGATCTCGGGTGGCCGCCCGAATTCCTGTGTGGTCGAGCCAATAATCATCGGCACGTCATTCTGTTCTCCGGCCAGATAGATGTCGCGCACACTGCGGGGCAGCAGCCAGCCGTCCACATTCGGCTCGTATTTCTGGTCATCCGGGATCAGCAGCTTCTCGACCGATAGCTTGCGGAGCGCGGCAAGGCTCGTCACGCCACGCTCCGCCATGAACGCCTTGCCCAGCGCCTCGGCCTCGCGCAGCGGCAAGGCGGCGCGCACGCCGAAGGACGAGCCGGATTCGCCAATGGCCTTGGCAAACAGCCCTTTCGCCAGCGGCGATGCAGTCAGGATATTCACTGTTTCCGAGCCGGAGGACTGGCCGAACAGCGTCACATTCTCCGGATCGCCGCCGAACGCCGCGATGTTGTCTTTCACCCAGCGCAGCGCCGCAACGGCATCGAGGATGCCGTAATTGCCCGAGGCGCCAGGGCCGGACTCCGCGCTCAGCTCCGGGGTGGCGAGAAAGCCCAGCGCGCCCACCCGATAGCCGAAGCTGACCAGCACGACACCCTGCTGCGCCAGCGCGCGCCCATCAAATATGGGCAGCGCCGTCGATCCGCCGCGAAAGCCGCCGCCATAGATCCACACCATCACCGGGCGCTTGGCCTGTGCGCCGATCTCCGGCGTCCAGACGTTGAGATAAAGGCAATCCTCGGACGTGTCCTTGCGCGCCGGGAGACCACCGGGGCAAGCGGGAGCGAACGCTGTCGCGGCGCGCGGGCGTGTCCAGTCGGATGGCGCGGCAGGCGGCCGCCAGCGCAGATCGCCGGTCGGCGCAGCGGCGTAAGGCACGCCCTTGAAGGCAATCACCCCATCCTCACGCGCCCCGATGACGGGGCCATGCGCCGTGTCAGCGCGCGGCTGCTCCGTCTGCGCCAGCGCGGGGGCAAACATAATCGCGCTTGCGACCAGCAAAGCTGACGACAGTCGGCTCTTACCCCCCCTTCTTATCCGGCGGTCAGCCATTGCGCTGCGCCTCACCCGAGCAATCCTGCCCCGCAAAGAAATCCAGCGTCTGCGGGAGATAGCGAATCCACGCATCGCCATGTGTGCCTTCCGGGATCAGCTCCATCCGCGCATCGATCCCGGCGGTCTTCATCCGCTCCGTCAGCAACTGCGTGTCGGATGCCTTGGCCCGGTCGTCCTGCCCGCCATGGACCAGCAGTACGCCGGAAATGGGCTTCAACCGCTCGACCGGATAGTCCGGCCAGGGCGGTCCACCGCTTGCCGAAATCGCGCACCAGCGCTCCGGCTCGGTCCGCGCGAAGTGCAGCACGCCGGTCATCCCCATAGAATTGCCCATCAGATACACACGGCGCGGATCGATATTGTAATCCGCCATGGCCTTGCCGAGCACGTTGCGCACGTCCGCCTCCGCCAGCGCGGATTCTTCCTGCGGTGTCATGGCCGGCGCTTCACCGGCCCGGGGAAGCACCGAGGGTAGCTGCAGATTGGCACCATAATCCGCCATGCCATTATAGCCATTGGGTGAAACGACGACGAAGCCATGCTTCTCCGCCTCACGCTGAAGCGCGCCACCGGCATCGTCAAAAGGGCTATCCGCCGTGCCGCCATAGCCGTGCAGCACGAGCACCATTGGCCATTGCCGGTCCGCGCTCCAGCTGGATGGCAGATAGACCCGATAGGCGATTGTCTCGCCATCGGCTTCCGGCATGGCATAGCTGAGCTTGAGATCGCCGGTTGCTGCCGCTTCGTTTCCTGCCATCGCGCTGACGTTGGCTTGGCTATCGGGCGTCGCACCACTGCAGGCGGTGAGCATCAAAGCCAGCCCGCCCAATCCGAAGAGCGCCTTTCGGCTGCCCAGCGCGCGGGCCTTGTTTTCAAGCCTGCTCAACCGGTGCATAAACCTCTCCTCGATCATCGACTTGCAATCCATTGCGAATCATATTTATTTACTATCGTATAACAAAGTGACTGCGGCACCACCCTTTCTTATGGTGAGATGAATCGGCGCTGACATGACAGGGAGAGAGGCCATGCCCAATCGTTCGATTTCGCTCTGGGCATTCACGGCGGCACTCGCCGGCCTGCTGTTCGGCTTCGACACGGCCGTGATTTCCGGCGCGGAACTGGCGATCCAGCGCACCTGGTCGATGGGCAGCGCGATGCACGGCCTTGCCATTTCTTCGGCGCTGTGGGGCACGGTGGTCGGCGCGCTGTTCGGCGCCATTCCCAGTGATCGCTATGGCCGCAAGCCGACGCTGATCTGGATCGGCATTCTCTATCTGGTCTCCGCCATCGGCTCGGCGCTGGCTTGGGACCCCTGGTCCTTCATGGCCTTTCGCATCATCGGCGGCCTCGCGATCGGCGCGTCGTCCATCGCTGCGCCAGCCTACATTTCAGAGATCGCCCCGCCCGCCTGGCGCGGCCGCCTGGGCATCCTGTTCCAGACGATGATCGTGCTCGGCATCCTCGTCGCTTATGTCTCGAACGCCCTCATCAGCGGCGCGAGCCCTGCCGACTGGCGGATCATGCTGGCAATCCCGGCCATTCCGGCGGTGTTCTTCCTCGCCGCGACTTTCCTGCTGCCGGAGAGCCCGCGCTGGCTGCTGCTCCACAAGGGCAATGAGGCAGAGGCCCGGCGCGTGCTCGCGATGGCCGGCGGTGACATCGAGGCGATCCGCGCCACGGCCGATCCTGCGGATGCGCGCCGCATGAAGCTCAGCCGCTTCTTCGACGGGCATCTGCGCCGCCCGATCATGCTCGCCTTCCTCGTGGCCTTCTTCAACCAGCTCTCGGGCATCAACGCGATCATCTATTATGCCCCGCGCATCTTCGGCCTCACCGGCGCGGAAGCAAGCGCAACGCTCTACGCCACGGTGGGCGTCGGCGTGGTCAATCTCGTCTTCACGCTCATCGGCATGGCGCTGATCGACAGTGCCGGGCGCAAGAAGCTGATGCTGATCGGCTCGCTCGGCTACATCGTCTCGCTCGCCATGGTCGCTTATGGCTTTGCCAGCACGCAATATGCGCTGGTGCCGATCTTCATCTTCATGTTCATCGCGGCTCACGCCATCGGTCAGGGCGCGATCATCTGGGTCTATATCTCGGAGATTTTCCCGAACGCCGCGCGCGCCACCGGGCAGGCGCTCGGCACCGGCACCCATTGGGTGCTGGCTGCCGCGCTCACGCTGGTGATGCCCGGCGTGCTTGCCACCGTCGCCCCCGTGTGGATCTTCGGCTTCTTCGCCGTCATGATGGTGCTGCAGCTGCTGTTCGTGCTGTTCATGATGGTCGAGACGCGCGGGCGCTCGCTGGAGGAACTGTCGGTGGATCTCGCCAGCGAACCCACCGTTCGGTCCTGACAGCGGGGCTTATTTCCCGATGAGACCGACAAACAGATAGAAGTTGTAGGCCTGCAGCGCGATCGCAAACCAGCCGAACGCGTAGAAGGCGATCCGCAGCCAGCGCCGGCTCCGGCGGCGGGCCTTGCGGGGGCTGTCAGTCTGGTCTGTCATTCCCCGGCCTCCTTCGGTGTCGCTTTCCAGGCGAGCATCGGGCGATAGTAATCGACGTAGCACCAGAGCAGCCACAGGTGCAGCAGCAGCACGCACAGGCCGCCGATGATCATGTCGCCAATGGCATAGAGTGCCGCGTCGGTCGTGACCGTGCCCTGAAGCCAGCCCCACAGATCATCGAGAATGAGCGCATCGAGCATGAAGGTGCCGAACATGACCGGGAAAGCGGCCACCAGCATCAGCGGCACGCCCCGGTTGAAGATGAGCGATAGCCCCAACGCGATCTCAATCACTTTCGCCAACTGGAACATCCAGCCAGTGCGGATCATCTCGATGATGACCATATGTTTGATGGGCGTGTCGAGCGGCATGTAGATGCTGGGCAGCGGCATGAAGCCGAAGAACCAGTTGAGGCCGCTCAACAGGCTGAAAATGCCGAGCAACATCCGGGCGGAGAAGACCATTCCCTTGAACATTCTGATACCGATCCTCTCCGGATTCGAGTTGACAGCGCCCTTGTAACGCGCATGAATTGCTAGGCAATCATGTATTAGGATTTCTGATGAAGCCGCAAACACTGGGCCGGATGACGATCAGCAGAGTCATGGAAATGGAAGCGGCCATGCCCTTCCCCATGATCTTTCCGGAGGTGACGGCGCAGGATCTCGCCAGCCTCTCGCACTGGTACAGCGATGACAGCATCAGCGGCGATCCGGCCACCTCCATGGTGACGCTCAGCATGCACAGCTTCATCGTGCAGCTCGACGGGCAGAACATCCTCATCGACAGCTGCAACGGCAATTGCAAGCAGCGCAGCCTGCCGGACGTGAACCAGCTGAACACGCCCTATCTCGAGAATCTCGCCAAGCTTGGCCTGCGCCCCGAGGACATCCACATGGTCCTCTGCACTCACCTCCACATGGATCATGTCGGGTGGAACACGCGGCTGGAAAACGGCTGTTGGGTGCCGACCTTCCCCAACGCACGCTACATCTTCGGGCGGCGGGACTATGATCACTGGTCCACCCAGCAGGACATCCCGCCGCATCGCGAAGCCTATGAGGATTCAGTGCTGCCGGTGGTCGAGGCCGGCCTGGCGGACATTGTGGATACGGATGATCCCCGCGCCGCGTTCAAGGAGATCGGCGAAGGCGTGTGGCTCGAGCCGGCTTACGGCCATTCACCGGGCAGCTGTGTCATCCATGCGCAGGGCGGCGGCGCGGCAGCGACCTTCTGGGGCGATGTGATCCACCATCCCGTCCAGCTCCTGCGGCCCGATCTGCAATTGATGTTCGATGATGACGGCCCGGCAGCCGCGCGGGTCCGCCAGTCACTCCTCAGCCGCCTAGCCGAGACGGATACGCTCTGCTGCCCCGCGCATTTCCGGGGCGCCACGGTCGGCCATATCCGTAACGACGGAGAGGCCTACCGCTACGCGTTCGTCACCTGATCGATGCTCGCAGCGCCTAGCCGGCGCTCGGCGGCTTCATGGCAGCGATGCGATATCGACGCACGGAGACCAGCTCCAGCACCCCCGCCGCGACATAAGGGTCAGCCAGCGCCGCCGCCCGCGCCGCATCCATATCCTCTGCCTCGATGATGATGACGCTCCCGACCGGGCGTTCATCCTCATCGAGCAGCGGCCCGGTCAGCGGCATGGCCGTGCCGAACCCCTTCCGATAGGCGATATGCTCGCCGCGCTTCGCCTCGCGCAGTTCGGCCGCACCAAGCTCGCGATATTCGACTAGAAAATGCGCCATTCAGGCCGCCGCACCCACCGGCTGCAGATCGTCGGCAAGCGGCTGGATGTCCTGCCACTTCTGCGTCGGCTCGAAGAGGAATGTCTCAGCCGTGATCTGCTCCCAGTCAAAATGGGCCTGATCGGCCTCGGGCAGTTCACCCGTCTCGGCCAGCCGCCGCGCGACCTTGAGCATCATGCGCCGGAAGGCCACGACCGCCATGTCCGAGCGCCCAAGATGTTCCTTGGAGCGATCGGCAATCTTGCCCATCGTCTCACTCACTGCATGATCCTGCAGCGCCACGCCGACAATGCCGGACATGTTCTTCGTCCGCATCATCTCGCGGTCCTGATTATACCAGACCGACATGCCGTTGGTTTTGAAGAAGTGCTCGTCATGCGGGGTGTTTGCCTCCGCCATGCGATGCGCGCGATCAATGGTCTGACCCGGATCGTAGAAGAACTGGATGTGCCAGGTCGTATAATCGTCGCGCGGCACGAAGGCATTGACCAGCCGCCGGTTGCGGCGGAATTCGGGTGCCTTGGGGCCATCGGGCGGAATGAAGGTGTAAAACGGCAGCGGCACCTGCGTCATGCGGCCCTGCTTCTGCTCGCCATCGTTGCGCACGGCACAGTAGCGCATGCCATAGCGCGTATATTCGATCTCAAGTTTTGGGCGCAAATCCTTCTCATGCGGCCATTTTGCTGGCTGATCCCAGGCGCTGTCCCGGTGCAGGATGCCCGCATGCGAGCTATCGACAGCGCCTTCCAGCGCCTGCGCATAGTTGCACTCGTAAATGACCTTGAAGGCCTCGCAACTGCCCGGAGGCATGTCAAACCAGGGGAAGTGCGGGAAGGCCGGTTCCTTCTCCTTTGGCCCCATATAGGTCCACACCATGCCGCCCGCCACGCGGGTGGGATAGGCCTTCACGCGCATCGCCTTGGCGAGCTTTGAGTTCTCCGGCTCAGCCGGGGTATCGACGCACTGGCCGTTCACATCGAACTTCCAGCCATGAAACAGGCAGCGCAAGCCGCACTCGCCATTCACGCCCAGTGCCAGCGAGCTGCCTCGGTGCGGGCAATGCTCGTCCAGCAGGCCAATCCGCCCTTCGCTGTCCATGAACGCGACGAGGTCTTCGCCGAGGAGCTTGATGCGCACCGGCTTGCCGTCCGCCTGCAATTCCTGCGTCAGCAACGCCGGCATCCAGAAGCGGCGCATCACCTCCCCCATGGGCGTTCCGGGACCGATTCTGCAAAGCAGCTCGTTATCTTCGTGAGAGAGCATTTGACGCACCTGACATTGTTAGACAATAAGATATAAATATCGCAGCTGCGTGCAAAAGTCACTACCCAAAAACGGGCTGGCGGATCAGCATGCCGGCCATACTGACCAATCGGAGATATTGCGTGGACCTGGACGACATCCTGCCGGTGGAGAATTTCTCGGACCTGACGATCCAGACGCTCGCCGACCGGCTGCAACGCACAACCGGTGCCGAGCAGTGCATCTACCGCGAAAGCGAGCTGGACGAACTCTGGCGGCTGATCGACATCGCCCTCAAGACGGGCAGCGAGAGTCCACGCGATCCCGAGCAACTCCACCATCTGCGCGATCTGGTCCACCGTGCGCATGACCTCGTCGGCATGGAAAACCGTCCGCGCGAGGCCGCTGAGGTGCTGCGGGAAGCGCTGCTGAGCTAGGCCTGCCTCAGCCGAGACCAACTTTTGCCACGCCCGACCGGTTGCGATCCGAGACGCCGCCGACGCCCGCGCAAGGTCTGTTACGATTGCCAAAGACGTCCAACCAGACTATATTCGGTCCGAATTTAGTTTCATGAGGACGCCATGCGCTACAGCACCCAAGTCAGACCGATCAGCTACCTGAAGGCTCATGCGGCGGAAATCCTGTCTGATATCGCAGAAAACCGCGAGCCGATGGTCATCACCCAGAATGGCGAGGCAAAAGCCGTTCTACAGGATGTCGCGTCGTTCGAACAGGCGCAGGAGACGCTGGCGCTGCTCAAACTGCTGGCGCTGGGTACGCGCGATGTCGAGGCCGGTCGCACGAAGCCCGCGCGCACGGTGGTCGAGCGTCTGCGCGCAAAGGCCAGCGATCGCTGATGCCACAGCCGCGCTTCGCCGTCGCGCTGACGCAAGGCGCGGAGGATGACCTCGAAGAGATCCACGCCTATCTGGCGGAACAGCGTTCGCCCGACGACGCAGATGCGCTGCTCGATGAATGCCTCAGCGTGATCGAAAGTCTCGAGAGCTTCCCCGCGCGAGGCGCCGTCCCCAAGGAACTCGATGCCCTGGGCATCCGCGACTTCCGGCAGGTTCTGATGCGGCAGTATCGATTGATCTACCGCGTGATCGATCACACCGTCTTCATTCTTCTCATCGCCGATGGGCGACGGGACATGCAGGCCTTGCTGGAGCGCCGGGTTCTGGGACGGTGATCTGACTGGGTTACGTGGGCTCGTCCAAATACCTGAACAAGAACGAGTTTCAAACGCGCCTCCTCACTTCCAATAAACAAACCCCATTGCATTCCCCGTCCCCGCTTCGCTGCGGTAGCAGGGCACATAATCCAGCACATGGCCTTGCAGCCCCAGTTGCGACATCGCACCGGCAACCGGCACCCAGTTTTTCATTTCCGATGTGCCATCGCGGAAGGTCGCCTCGCCCATGTTGAAGACGGGCTCGAAGTCCTTGCTTTCCAGCGCATTGAGGAACGTCTTGTCCACTGTTTCATCGATCACGAAATGCGTCAGCCCCCCGCTCGCGATCAGCGCGACGCGCTTGTCGCTGTCCCATTCGCGTATCGCTTCGAGGAGGGACTGGCCGAACTTGTAGCAACGCCGCACGCTCGGCTGATTGGGCGGGAAGAAGGTGTTCACCGTCACCATGACGCTGGGGCAAGGCCGGTCGCGCATGATGCGGCGATAGATGAAGCCCCAGGCATGGGGCGCTTCCGGGCGCGGCATGGCGGACATGGCGGCGACGTCGAACTCGTCCGCCATGGCCTGCTCGATGATCTTCAGCGCCAGCTCCGGGCAGCCGGGATAATCCGCGCCGCCGGCCGGAATATAGCCCTTGAGTGAGGGCGCGATGCCGGGCGGCAATTCCTTCAGCCGCTCCTGCGTAAACTCGTAATTGGTGATCGTGTCGCCATAATGCACCGCGAAGGCCGGGTTCAGCGTCTTGCGGAAAATCTCGTCCTGATCGTTGCCGACGATGACGGCGACATCCACGCGCGCTTCCTCGAACAGGTCGGCCAGCTTCTCGATATTCTGCTGGCAGCGCGCCTGCCGTTCGTCCCACACGGCCTTGACCGTCTGCTCGCCCAGCCGCTCCCCTGCCCGCGCTTCGACCAGCTCGTCGAAGGTCCAGGTGCCGCCTTTCCAGGCATGCTTGTTCGCCTTGTCGGCCGGCACCCGCAGGCCCCAGCTCTCCGTTTCGGTGACCAGCATCGGGCCATGGCTCGTGCCAATGCCAAGGACGATTTCTGCCATGCGCATGCTCTCCTGCGGATTGTTGTCCGGACCCAATTTCAGGGAGTTGATGTCCGGTGCAATATCGGATACCTGTTTGTATAACAATCTTGCCTTGCAGGTCAATTGCGGGCAATCGCCGAGGGGCGAGCAGGTTGGCGCAGCAGCGCCGGGCCTTGCTGAACAGAGGAAGGGATGATGGATATGGCGAGCCAGGCAAGCGGGGATGTCGCAGAACTCGAGATCGCGGGCAGCTGGCCCGTTGTCGAATCGAGTGCCGATGCGCTGACCCGGGTGCGCGCGCTGCTGCCGCAGATCGCGGCGGCGGATGCCGAATCGGAAAGCGCGCGGCGCCTTTCGCCCGATGTTGTGGACGCCATCCGTCAGACCGGCCTGTTCGGCGTGGTCATGCCCCGCAATCTCGGCGGCTCGGAACTTGGCTTTGCCGATCTTGTACGCGTCACGGCGGAAATCGGCACCGTGTCCGGTTCCGCAGCGTGGATCTTCGGGGTGCTGGCCGGCCATAGCTGGCTCATCAATCTGTTCCCGGAAGAAGCCCAGCGCGAGGTGATGAGCGACCCCACGACGCTGATCGGCACCGTGTTCCGGCTCGGCGGCGAGGTCGTTGAGGAAAATGGCGGCTATCGGCTCACCGGCGGCTCCGGGCGCTTCTGCTCGGGCATCGATTATGCGACCTGGGTGATCATCGGCAATGCCGTGAAGAAGGCGGATGGCTCAGTGGAGCCACGCTTCTTCGTGCTGCCCAAGTCGGAGATCGAGGTGGTGGACGACTGGTTCACCCTCGGTATGCGAGCCACAGGCAGCCGCTCCATCAAGATCGACAGCGCCTTCATTCCCGCGCATCGCAGCTGCAGCCTGGCGGACATGCTCTCCGGCTCCACGCCCGGCGCGCGGGTGCATGAGGGGGCGGTGTATCGCATGCCGTTCTCCAATATTGCGCCGTTTTCGATCGTGGGCGCACCGCTCGGCATGGCGCGCGGCATGGTCCAGCGCTTCGCGGCAGACATCGGGAAAAAGCTCCAAGGCGCAGACGCGCTCGAGATTGCCGAGCAATCCGCCACTCTCGCCCGCATCGCCGAAGTTGGCGCGGAAGTCGATGCAGCGATCGCCCTGATCATCAACGACGCCCAAATGGTCGACGATGCGCGCGATCCCTCGGACATATCTGCGCTGCAAGGAGCGCAAATCTCGCGCAACTGGGCATGGGGCGTGCAGCGCGCACGCCACGCCGCGAATCGTATTTTTGAGGCATCAGGCGGCAGCGCGATCTACGACAACAGCGCCATGCAGCGCCTGTTCCGCGATCTCAATTCCGGGTCGCAGCATTTCGCCTTCACCTGGGACCGTGCGATGACAGGCTATGGCCGCGCTGCAGCGGGCCTCCAGGCTGGCGCCTTCGCTCTCCCCAACCGCAAATGAAGCGGATGTAACCACGAATCCGGAGGGGTCGGCATGTGGCGTATTATCGAGAAATATGGGGTTGTCTTCTGCCGCTATTATTTGGGCGGCTTCAATCTCGTGTCCGGCCTCAACTACTTCATTCTGTTCTGGCCGCAGCCCAAGATGGGAGCGGCCGCCGGTAATGAATTCGTGATCGCGGCGACCGACCTCAACCTCTTCACCTACGCGAAGATCATCGAGATCGTGGCCGGCGCCTGCCTCGTGTTCAACCGCTTCGTGCCGCTCGGGCTTGTCCTGCTGATGCCCGTCACCATGATGGTGTTTCTGACGAATGTGCCTTGGGTCCCGCTCCCCCACATTCAGATGTCGGTGACGCGCAACCTTATCATGCACATCATCTTGCTGGCGGCTTATGCCAACTACTTCCTGCCGATGCTGAAATCCCGCGCCGCGCCCCAGCCGATCTGGCGGCGTCCCTCCCGGCTCATCCGCTCCCTTTAACCCACGGACTGGCAAGATATGGCGAACTTCAGCTTCAGCTTCGATGGCCGGGTCGACATGATGAGCCTCAATCCGCTCGAAATGACGAATTTTGAGATGGCAGGCACGATCTTCGGCATTACGGGGATACTCATTACCCTCTTCCTGAGCCGAAAGGCAGCCGATCGGCAGCGCCCGCATGAGTTCGTTCCCCAAGAGACAGACGAAGACGCGATCGATTAGCCAGCGGGTCCGTTGCGCCTGTGCGGTCGCCCTCGGCAATCGCCCTGAACCTCGCGCACGAGGTGGATGGGGTTGAAGAGGTTCCTCGCTCTTAAAAGCCGCTCGGCAATCGCAGTCACCTCCATGGCCATGTTCATGGTGCAGCTGGACGCATCTGTATTGGCCGTTGCGATCCCCCAGATTTCTGCAGATTTCGGCCTACCGGTCATCGAGCTCAGTCTCTCGATCACAATCTACCTCACCATGCAGATAGCGCTGCTTCCAATCAGCGGATGGGCGGCAGAGCGGTTCGGCGCGAAAGCCGTCTTCATGCTCGCAACGGCGGGTTTCGCCGTCTTCTCACTCTGCTGCGCCCTGGCGGACAGCTTCTGGCCGTTCATCGCGGCGCGGGCGATGCAGGGCGCCATGGCATCGCTGATGACACCGGTCGCGCGCCTGATCCTGCTTCGCCAGACCAGCAAGGAAGAGCTGGTCGACGCCATGTCCATCGTCGCCATGCCCATGCTCGTGGCCCCCACCCTTGGCCCCTCGATTGGCGGCTTCATCGTTCAATATGCAAGCTGGGAGATCATCTTCCTGCTCAATCTGCCGATTTCTGCGGCGCTCTTGTTTGCCGTTCGAAAAATCGTTCCGGGGAGCCCACCAGATGCCACGCGTCGCCTCGACATTCTGGGAGCCGTGCTTCTGGGCGGCGCGCTCATCTGCCTGTTAACGGGCGTGGACCGTCTGGCCGGGAGCATTGCCCGCCCCCTCCCTTGGCTCCTCATCCTTGTCGGCGCGACACTGTGCCTCGCCGGCTTAAGGCATATCCGGCGGCACCCTGACCCGGTGCTGAGGCTGGACGCGCTGGCGGACCGGAGCTTCCGCACCACAGTTATCGGCGCTGGCGCGGTGGTCCGTATCCCGGCCCGCGCGATGCTGTTCGCGCTGCCGCTCATGTTTCAGATTGCCTATGGCTTCAGCCCGATCCTCGCTGGCGTAATGCTGATGGCGCTCAACGGCGGCGATCTTCTCGCCAAGCTCTTCATCCGCCCCCTGTTTGACCGGCGCGGCTTTGCCGGCCCTGTCATGATTGCGAGTTTCGCCGGACTTGCGGCCCTGACGATCGTCGCAGTCGCCGGACAAGGGCCATGGCTTCCCACGCTCATATTCGTCGCGCTGCTGGTTGCCGGCCTTGCCCGCTCGGTCCTCTTCACGGGGATGACGTCCCTCACCTACGCCACGCTTGATCAGGAGACGATGACGCAGGGCAACGTCCTGGCCAGTATCTCCATGCAGTTATTTGCTGCCCTTGCAGTCTCCCTGACGGCGCTTCTGCTCGGCATCTTCACGCAAATCGGGGGCCATCAGGAGCCCGGCCTGTTTGAGTATCGAGGCGCCCTGCTGGCGATTGTGGTCATCGGCGTCCTCGCCACTCTCCTGATGAAACCGCACATGCCAAAGCATCTGAGCCACCTCTCCTTCAAAGAGGATGATTGACCCGGAGAGATAATCGCCTAACATTTTCAGCTAACGATCTATGACTTCCATTTGCTGAGGATGTAACTTGCCCCTGATCGATGCCCATTGCCACGTCTCCCCCTTGTGGTTCGAACCGGTCGAAACACTGCTTTTCCAGATGGAAAGAAACGGGGTCGAGAAGGCCGTTCTCACCCAGATTCTGGGGCAATTCGATAACCGCTATCAGCGCGATTGCGTCACGCGTTACCCTGATCGATTTGTCAGCATAGGCGCCGTGAATGCGGCAGAGGAAAACGCACCGGACATCGTGGCATCGCTCGCGGCTGAAGGAATGGCAGGGCTGCGCCTGCGTCCTGATGCGCGCAGCCCCGGGCATGATCCTCTGGCGATCTGGCGCGCGGCGGCTTCGTCTGGCCTTGTCATCAGTTGCGGAGGGGCAAGCGAGCAATTGCTGGCACCGCAGTTTGCATATCTCGTCGGCACCTTCCCCGATATGCCATTCATCGTCGAACATCTGGGCGGCTGGACAAGGCCGGACTGCGACAAGAGCGCCGATACGTGGAATGGCATCCTCGGCCTCGCGCGCTTCCCGAACATCTCGATCAAGATTCCGGCGTTGGGCCAGATCATCTCGCGTGGCGTGGGCAAGCCATTACCGGCTGCCGGCCCGGTGCTCGACCCATCAGGTGCGTCTGTGCTGACCGAGGCGCTCGCGGCTTTCGGTCATGAACGGCTGATGTGGGGAAGCGATTTCCCCGTGGTCTCTTCCCGGGAGGGCTATGCAAATGCGCTCGCCTGGACCCGCCAGATCTTCGACGGTTACGGACCCACAGCCGTGGACGCGATCTTCGGCATGAATGCAGAGCGAATATTCTTCCAGCGTAAGGCTTGAAGACCTCGCAAGATCGTTATACAAAACGGTATATTTTATTGCTGGAGCAAATCCCATGGCACAGGATGCCAAAACCACGATCATCTGCGTTTCCGCGAACGGCAAGACCACGTCCACCAGTGAGACCGCCGCGCGCAGAATGCTGGTTGCGACGGCGGAAGGCCTTGTAGACTTCCGGCGGGAGACTGTCGAAAGCCCTTGGCAGCGCCAGGCCGAAATGCTGCTGCCGGGCCATCACGTCAGCGCGCTCGTCTATGACGAGCAGACGGATCTGCTGTTTGCGGGACTTCACTTCCAGGGCGGCCTGCTCGTCAGCGCCGATCAGGGCAAAAGCTGGGAGGCGCGCAACAACGGCCTGCAATCCGAGCATGTCTACAGTCTGCTGGTCCAGCATGTCGGCGATCAGACCATTCTCAACCTCGGCACCGAGCCGGTGATGTTCTACCGGAGCTTCGATCTGGGGAAGAGCTGGACGGCCTATCCGAGCTGCACGCAGGTCGAGGGAACCGAGCACTGGTTCTTCCCGCGCTCGCAACCGCACATCAAGCACATCGCGTCTCATCCTTCCGAGCCTGAGACGATTTACATCTGCGTCGAGCAAGGCGATCTGCTCCGCACGGAAGACGGCGGAAATAGCTGGACGTCCATCAACGCGATGGAACGCCCCGACGACAAGTTCCGGCGCGACCAGCATCGTGTAACATTCTTCCGCGACGATGCCTCGGAGATTTTCTTCACCACCGGTATCGGTCTCTATCACACCACCGACCGGGGGAATTCCTGGGAGCGGCTGACCGATACAAGTCATCCCTGCGCCTACCCGGACCCGTTCTTCGTGCATCCGCGCAAGGAACTGCTGTTCATGGTCGGAGCCGGCATGAACCCCAACCCGAACTGGGGGGCTGAAGGCACGGCCTATCCCAAGTTCATGATCAGTACCGACCATGGCAAGAGCTGGGCCGTCAGCATGGACGGCATGGCCGACCCGATCAGAGGCAATCTGGAAGTCGCAGCGATGCATGACTCCCCCGAGGGCGGCGTGGAGCTCTTCACCGGCTCTGCCTGCGGAGAACTCTACACGAGCAAGGACGAAGCGAAGAGCTGGCAGCATATCTCCGAGAGCCTGCCCGCCATGTCCAAGGGCCCCCATTTCCGCCACTTCCTCCCACCCGAGGAACGGGCCGCCTATGAGGAAAAACTGCGAGCGCTGAACGCGTTCGCCTGACCCGGCAGCATTTCAATCGGTCGACCTGGGGCGGAAGCAACCCGGTGCGGCGTTTACAGGGGGGACGGGTTTTGGATCGGTTTGGAATGGCGATTTTCCGTAACGGCGGTGTTCGACGATCGGTGTGTGCCGCACCTCGGTCGATGCTCCTTATCTGCCTCTCCGCAGCAGATTGACGAGCCCAGCGCACCCCATGATCGATACGCACGCTCATCTTGTCTCTGACGACAAGGAGAAATACCCGCCGGCGCCTCCGGGCGGCATATTGCCACCCATGGCCTTCGACAATGTCATGACGGCAGAGACTCTGCTGCAGGAGATGGACCGGACGGCGGTCGACCGCGCGATACTGGTCCAGCGCGGCTCGATCTACGGATTCGACAGCGCCTATGTCTGCGAGAGCGCCAGGCTTTACCCGGATCGCTTCGCGGCCGTGTGCTCGATCGATGCGTCGCAGCCCGATTGCGGAGAGACAGTCCACTACTGGGTCAAGGAACGCGGCGCGGTCGGCATCAGGCTGATGGAACTCATCAAGGATTCGGACATCGGCTGGCTCGATTCCCGCGTCGGTCGCGATGCCTGGCATGCTGCCGCAGAGCTGAATGTCCCGGTTTGCGTCCATTTCTTCCCCTGGAACCGCGCCGTCGGTCTCGCCCGGCTACAGCAGATCCTCTCCGAGGTGCCGGGGCTTGTCGTCGTCGTCGATCATCTCAGTTCCATCCAGAGCGATGCGCCCGGCCCGGACTATGGTGTGGACGACCGGCTGAGCTCGATCGCCCAGTTCGACAACGTCGTCGTCAAATTCACGACGATCCCGCTGGGCAGGCTGGACAAGGCGGGCATCGACGCGCGCCCGCTCATCGAGCGTGTCACACGGCTGTTCGGCGCAGATCGCATGATGTGGGGATCGGACATCACCCAGTCCCCGGGCAATTATGCCTATATGGCAGCGTTGGGCCAGTCGTCCGTCAGCGGGCTGCCGACCGCGCAGCAGGAGATGATCCTGGGTGGCACGGCGATGCGCGTCTACGGCAGACGCTGGAGCCGAGCCTGACCTTCGGATAGGGGCAAGGCTCTGCCCACGGGTGACGAGGATGGAGGGAAAATGATGGAATCCGTGTCTCGTGCTTCTGTGAAGGTCGACATCGAACGATCTGAAATCAGGGAATTTCTACTGCCTCCTGTGGGCGACAATGACGGCCTTCTGAAAGTCGAGGCGTCTGGCGTGGGCGGCAGCGATCCGGAAATGTACCGGAAGGAAAATACCGCGCCGTGCATCATGGGCCACGAGAATGTCGGCACCGTCGCCAAGATCGGCGATGCGGCGGCGCGGCGGTGGGGCATAGGCCCCGGCGACCGGATCGCCCTGCACGAATATCTGCCCTGCTGGCACTGCCACTGGTGCCGGCAAGGCGATTTCCGGCTTTGCATGGAAGCCGACTTCTTCAACGTGAAGGATCGGTTCAACACGCTGCGCTATGGCACCTGCAACGCCGATATCCCTCCCCATCTGTGGGGCGGCTTTTCCGAATATATGTATCTGGCGCCCAATGCGGTCATTCACAAAATCCCCGCAGATATGGACGCCCGCCTCGCAACGCTGGCGGTGCCCTTGGGCAATGGCGTCCAATGGGCCGTGCTGGATGGCGGCGCCGGACTGGGCAAGACCGTCCTCGTCTTCGGCCCCGGTCAACAGGGCCTGAGTTGCGCCCTTGCCGCCAAGCAGGCCGGGTCGCTTACCGTCATCATCGCCGGCCAGACGCGCGACCGGGCGCGGCTGGATCTTTCGCTCAGCCTGGGTGCCGACATCGCCGTGGATGTGCAGCAGGAAGACCTGACCGCTGCCGTGATGCGGGCGACTGACGGCAGAGGCGTGGATGTGGTGGTCGATACAACCGGCGATCCGGATGGGAGCATTGCCGCGCAGGCCATTGCCCTTTCCGCGAAAGGCGCCTGGCTCAGCCTGAACGGCCTCGGTGCCTCAGTGCCTTTGGGGGAGATCAAGAAGCGCTATCTCACCGTGCGGGCACCGCGTGGGCACAGCTACCGCGCGGTCCAGACAGCCCTCGATATTCTGGCGAGCAAGCAATGGCCGGCCGAGCGCCTGTGCAGCCATGATTTCGCGCTGAATCAGGTTCATGAGGCCATTCTGGCGACGGCCGGCCGCGGCATCGAGGGCGCAATTCACGTGACCGTCTCACCGCACAAAGGTGATTGAATGCGCATTGACGCGCCGAGCCTCCGGATGTTCGGGAAGGACGAGGTTTCGTTAGGTTTTTTAAGCGTACCAATTATCTTCCACGTTCGGATAAGCATGCCGCGAGGAGCAACCATTTGGCCACAATGATCGACCTGGGGGACTCCCTGCCCAACGTGGTGGCGGACGAACTGCGCGCGCTGATTGTTCGAGGAACCCTCCTGCCCGGCGAGCATCTGGGCCAGACGCAGCTTGCTGGCAGATTTGGCCGCAGCAAGGTGCCGATCCGCGAGGCGCTCAAGCTGCTGGCGACGGAGGGCTTCCTGCGCCACGATCACAATCGCGGCTACTTCGTCGCTCCTCTGGAAATCGAAGAAGCGCGGCAACTCTACAAGCTGCGCCGGTGGCTCGAAGCCGAATTGCTCGCGACGGCAGTGTGGCCCACGGACGAGCAGATTGCCGGTTTCCGGCGCCAGTTCGATCAGCTCGACGCCATGGATCAGGTCGGCGACTTCAGCAACTGGGCCAAGGCGCTTGAAAGCCTGCGCCTCGCCCTCTTCGCGCTCTCACCCGAGACCATCTTGCTGCGCGAAGCAACACGGCTCTGGCGCCTGACGGACCGTTATCGGTCGCTCATGCCGCGCACCATGAGCGAGAGCCCGGAACGCAAGCTGATCGATGCGCTCGCGGCGCGCGACAGGGATGCCCTGCTGGCAGACTATATGCAGGCACGCCACAAGATCGAGGATGCTCTGGAACAGGTTTTCCAGAACCGTCGCTAACGCCCTGGAGCGGCCCTGCCCTCTCCACACCAATGCAAGATCAGGGCTGCTTGCGGCTCTGGAGAGTGTGATATTTGAACTGCTTGCGGGCCTCATCGAGGCGCATGCCGGTGCGGCAGGCAGCGCGAATGCTCTCCTCGGCGGCGTGAATCTCCTCGGCGGCGGCAAGCACCGCCTCCTCATGCGCCTGCGGGATGACGATCACGCCGTCTGGATCGCCGCGCAAAATGTCGCCGGGCGCGACGCGCGCGCCGCCGATGTTGACCGGGCAGTTGGTGACCTCGACCTGCACCCGGTCCTTGCCCGTGCGCATCCAATGGCCCTTGCTGAACACCGGGTAGCCGAGCGCGCGGCACAGCGAGACATCGCGGCTGATCCCGTCGATCACGGTGCCCGCCAGCCCGCGCCGGTGGGCGATCTCGGTGAGGATATCGCCCCAGATGGTCGCATCCTCGCGCCCGCCATTGTCGATGACCACGACATGGCCCGGCGGCACATCGTCGATATAATCACCCACCGTCCCCGGCGGGGTCGAGGCCGGGCCGCAGAGCATCGTGTAAGCGCGACCCGCCATGCGGAAATCAGGATCCCGCCCGACGATCTTGTAGCACTGGCCAACAATGCCCAGCCGGTCGAGCGCATCACTCAGCGTGGCAGTGTCCAGCGCAGCAGCGCGCGCGACGTTGCGGTCTTCAGTCATCAGCTGTCGCCCTTGAGCATATATTCGTAGTTCGTACCGAGCACGGCGCTCGCGCTCTCGCCGGTCGCCAGCCGCCGCGTCATCTCGCCCTCGCGGCGCACGATGTCCTCTGCAGCATCGAGCACACGGGCGATGTCACCCGGCGCGATGAACACCGCCGCACTGGAATCGCAGATCACATAGAAACCCGGCTCGACGGTGAAGTCCCCCACCGTCACCGGCACATCGGTGGCGTCCTCATACACCCGGTTGCGCGCCGTGCGGGCGGTATAGCCCCGGCAGAAGACCGGGAAGCCGATCTCGCGGGCTTCGTCCACATCGCGGGCCAGCCCCTCGCAGATCACCCCGGCCACGCCCTTGTGCTGTGCCCCGCGCGACAAAATCCCGCCCCAGCAGCCGGCATCGATGCCGGTGCGCTGCTCGACCACGATCACATCGTCCGGCCCGCTGGCATCGATCGCCGCTGCGCCCAGATGCACCGGCGGGCGATCCGCAGGCGCATTGCCGGCCTTGAGCTTCACCGTATGCACCCGCCCGGCGATCCGCTTGCCCGGCGAGGCTGAGCGCAGCCCGGTCACGCAGCCGGCCAGCCCCAGCTTGTCCAGCGTGTCCGATACCGCGCAGGCATCAAGCTTGCGCAGGCGCGCGACATGGGGGTCTGTTGCTGTCACGTCCGGCCCGCTCATGCCTGTGGCACATCCAGCTTGAAGAGCCGCGCGGCATTGCCGAACATGATCTTGTCCTTCTCCTCCTGGCTCAGCCAGTCAAAGCCGGTGATGAAGGGCGCGATGTCATCCAGCGTCTTGCCGGTCGCGGGGTCCACGGCCGATCCGACGCCCGGGCATTCCGCGCCGAACAGACAATTGTCCGCCCCCACGGTCTTGATAAGCAGCCGCAGCGCTTCCTCCGAATAAAGCACCGTATCATAATAGATGTGGCGCATCTTATCGAGGAACTCCTCGCCCTTGCGCAGGCCGGACGCCCGGAAGCGGCCGACGTGATAGGGAATCGCGCCGCCGCCATGGCTGCACACGATCTTGAGCGAAGGGAAATCCTTGAACACGTCGCTCTCCAGCAGGCCATAGACCGCCATCGTCTCCTCCAGCAGGAAGTTGAGCGTATAGGGCGCGCGGCGGCTACGCGATCCGGCGGAATGGATGTGCGCCGGCACGTCCAGTTCGCAGAGCTTCTCGTAGAGTGGATACCAGTAGCGATCCCCCATGGGCGGAGGCTCGGTGCCATCATTTTCATAAGGATCGGGGTTGAGCAGGCAGCCCTTGAAACCGAGCGTCTTCACGCAGCGCTCAAGCTCCGGCAGCACATTTTCAATGGGCTCGCCGGCGACCTGCGGAAGACCGCAGATCGGCGCAAAGCGATCGGGTAAAAGCTGACACTGGCGCGCAATGATGTCGTTCGTCGCCTCGGTAAACCAGTGCACGAGAAAGCCCGGCTTTTCGGAATGCATCATCTGGAACGGGCGCGGGCTGAGCAGCTGATAATTGGTGCCGACCCGGTCGAGCATATCGAGATGACCGCAGGGCGCCATCTCCTTCTTGTTGGTGTAAGCGAGAATCTGTTCGTCCGTCAGATCCGGGAATTTCTTGCCGTGTTCGCCGCGATGGGAAAGCAGCAGGGACTTGTAAACCCACAGCTCTGCCGGTGCACTGACATGGCCGTGACAATCGATGATCATGGAAATTTCCCCGCGCAGGATCTCGCCCGAAGGCATTCAAGAATACATTTTTGTATACCAATCGAGGAAAGCGGGTCAAGCAGGCTTGGGGCTTTGAAGGACTGCATCCAGCGCAAAGCGCTCACAGTTCCCGCAGAGTGAAAATGTCTACATTTTTGTGAGACAGCACGCTAGGGAGAGCGCGGACGCTCAGGGCCGGCTCAGGCGCCCTGGCTGTCCGGACGACGAAGGAACGCTTGGAATGCAGGAAACAGTGAAGTCCGAACGCGGAGTCCCCGCCAAGATCGCCAATGAACTGCGGCAGCTCATCGCGCGGGGAACCCTGGCGCCGGGCATGCGCCTGGGCCAGACCGAATTGGCCGAACAGTTCAACGCCAGCCGGGTGCCCGTGCGTGAGGCGCTCAAGCTGCTGAGTTCGGAAGGGATCATCGAGCATGACCCCAATCGCGGCTTCTTCGTCACCCGCCTATCCCGTGACGAAGCCGAGCAGCTCTTTGCCCTGCGCCACCTCGTCGAGGACGAATTGCTCAAGACCGTGGAATGGCCCGACGCCGAGCAACTCGCCGAACTGGAGCGGCGCGAGCAGCGCCTCGAAGATCTGCTCGATGAAGGCGATCGCTCAAGCTGGTGGACAGAGCATCGCGAATTCCACACGATGATCTTCAACCTTTCCCCCAAGAAGACCATCGTGCGCGAGGCAATGCGCCTCTGGGCCCTCACTGATCGCTATCGCGCGCTGCTGCCGCTTCCGCGCCGGAACAGCGAGGAACGCAAGGTCGTCGACAAGCGCGAACTGCTGAACGCCATCCGCCAGAAGGACAGCAAGAAGCTGCTCGCCGCACGCCGGATGCGCCGGGAATCCTTCGAGCGCATGCTGCTCGAAACATTGGAGGCTCGCGGGCTTTAAGTGCCGGATCAGGCCTCGTCTGTCCTATTTTCCCATATCGGACTAAGTTCGGGAACGGCCTGCGCCGGCTCGTTGAACCTGTAAAACCTATAAAATCAAAAGCTTATCCCACGGTGAGCGCGGGCTTTTGATTTTTCTTCCATGGCGCATATGCGAGAAGATCGAGAAGTTCCAAACGCAGGCCTCGGAAAACTGCGCGCTTCATAACCTGCCACACCCAATCATGAGGACCGCCGACGTGCATTTTGCATCCACGCGGCGCGAATCAGGGGTGTTGTCGACCAGAAACGGCTAGTTTTGGTGACCAGTCCTGAGCAACAGCCGAACCGATCTGATTCGCTGATCTGAGCTCTTGCAGCCTCGGGCAATCAACCTCCGCGCGGCCCCGTCCAAGCATCATCTTCTCCAGCACAGGATCGCTCTCGCACCGGCCATCGCCTCCCTCGTCGAAACTGAGCGAGTGGGGAAAGGCGCAGAGCGTCCGCGTGAAGGTCTGCTCATTCTGCTCAATCTTGGTCGCGAGAACAGACGCAGGCGCCTTGCCTTCCTCGACCCAACGGATCAACGCCCACAGCATGTCGCGCTCAGGATCGCCGGGAAACGCCATTTGGCCCGACCCGCCGAAATTGTCCGCTCCAGGCCCGCGCGCGCAATGGTACATCCCCGGCACGATGAACAGCCGTGCTGTCTGCGAGACGGCGTCCAGTCCGCCATTTTCGGCCGCCAGTCGGCGATAATAGTCGATGGTCGGCCCGGCATTCGTCGAGGGGTCCTCCCACCCCTGGTAAATGATCGCCTTGCCGCCCGCTCTCCTGAAAGCGTCAATCGAGGTGCGATCCGCGCGTAGCTCGGGCATCACGCGGTTGATCAGGGCAAGGTCTGCGGTGCGATCAAACTTGTCCTCATCCCATTGCGGATCGCCATGGGCTGCATCCGCCCACATCGCTCTCAGCAATGGGGATGGCGGACCGGGACGAGTCCGCACGCCCGGAAAGAGGCCGCCATCCATGGGTTCATTGTCAGCATTCGTGAGGGGGGCAATGATGCTCCTGAGCATATCCAGACGCTCGGCAGGAATGCATGCGCCCGAGCTGCCATCCTGCCCTTCGGAACATGCCAGTTCTGCCGTGTCGAATGTGCACGCCGCGGGATTTTCGACGATCCCATCCCGCCGGCCGTCAATCCCGTCGCAGGCCGCAATAGCCCGGGTTGAATAGAGATCCCAGTCCGCCTCGGTCAGCGCTGCCTTGGGGTTCCATTTCTGCTGGAGCGCGAACCACATCATCCGCACCGACTGCAGCGGCATGTTCGGCCCCGGCGCACCCGCGAGAATGCCGTCGAAGTCCTTGGGGTAGTTCTGCATGGACTTGAGCGCCTGCCGCCCACCGCCCGAACAGCCGGTGAAATAGGCATGACGGATCGGCTGGCCGTAGAAACGCTCGGTCAGCCGGCGCGCGGCGACGGTGGTAAGATGCACGGCGCGATGCTCGTAATCTTGCCGCGCCTTGCCATCGAGCATCCAGTGCGCATCGCTCGCCTTGTGGCCGCTATCGGTACTGGCGACCGCAAAGCCCTCTCCGACCCGCAGACTCATGTCGAGATAGTTGAAAACCCCCGCATCGCCACCAACACCAGCGCCGAGATAGCGACCGTTCCACTGCTGGGGCAGCCACAGTTCGAAGCCAATATTGCCCTCGATCGTGCCCTCGACCCGGCACAGCGGCACCGAGACCTGACGCGGGGCATAAGCGCGTTGCTGCGCAGGCAGCCAGTTATCGGCAGGCTGCACGGCGCGCGCGCTGCTGACCGTGACACCATCAGGATGACTGCCCATAAGAGCGGCACATCCAGCAAGCGACGCGGCCAGCAGCGCACTCATCAGAAGCGAACCCCTGCCGTTACCGAGAACAGCCGCGGGAACGGATTGGCCGACTGCGGATCCCAGCCATTGGGCTGATCAACGAACGGCGGATTGGCATCGAACAGGTTACGCACGTCGAAGCCGATATTGAGCTGTTCGTTGATGTCATAAGTGAACGACAGATCGAACGTATTGTAATCGCTCACCTTCTGCACCGGCGTGACGGTCGTGTTGTCATAGCCGTTCAGATAGTTCCACACGAGGCGCGTCTTGAACCCCTCATAGTTGAACCCGATGTCGCTCTGTGTGCGGAAGCGATGTGCAAAGCCGATCGTGTTGAGCACATCACGGAAGCCCGCGCCGGGGACAGCCTCGAAAATATAGTCGAGAACATAAGTGCCCTGCACGCCGGCAGACCAGTTCATCGGTCCCATCGCCCAATCATAGGCCAACGAGAAATCGAGGCCCCGCATCTTGGTGGTGCCAAGATTCTGCCGGCGACCGTCTGCAATGTACGTCACCTGCGACGCGTTGATCGCCGCATTGATCGGCAGGCCCGAGTTGATGAGCGCATCGATTTCCGCCGGCGTCGGATTGAACTGCACGAAATCAGCGTAGAGCGGATTGGTGAGCAGGCCGGGCGTGCCGCGCAGCGCCTGGATCTGATTCGAGTAATCGATGCGGAAGTAGCTCAGCGAAGCTCGCAATCCCGGCACCGCAACCGGTGCAAGCTCTGCCGTGAACGACCATGTTTCGGCCGTCTCCGGCTGAAGATCCGGATTGCCGCCAGCAATGCCGATGCCGATCTGGTTGCCATTGGGTCCCGGCAGGGTATCGAAGTAAAGACCCGCACCACCGGCAATGGTCGACACTTCGGTATAGGTCGGCGCCCGGAACGAGGTGCCATAGGTGCCCTTGAGCGAGAGACCGCTCACCGGAACCCAGGTAACGCCGAACTTCGGATTGGTCGTGCTACCGAAATCGCTGTATTTCTCGTGCCGCACCGCCGCCGACAGCGAGAGCTGTTCGAGGCCGGACTGGGCGTTGCCGCTGCCGAAGACAGGCACGAACAATTCGCCGAAGAAGGCATCTACGTTGCGGCTGCCGTCAGCAGCGGTCGAGCGGATGTTGTTGGATTGCCCTGTGAGCAAGTCCGTAAAGGTATATTCCACACGATGTTCGGCACCCAAGGCGATCCGCACGTTGCCACCGGGCAGGGATGCCAGTGAACCGTCGATCTGCGCGTTCAGCACCTCGAGACGGGTGCGACCGATGATGACAAACAGATTGTCCGTAATGTTGGCAATCGTTGCTGGATTGTTTGGCCCACCAAAAAGGTTGAGCGCGGTTGCCGGATTGGTATCGGCAAGTGCTGCCTGCAAGGCGCCCGCATTGATGCCGGACTGACGGCGATCAGCGACTTCCGACGATTTGCCGTAGGCATAATAAACCGTACCCTGGAAATCACCGAAGAGATCGGCTTCGACCCCCGCTACCGCATTCCAGGAATCGGACCTGTACGGATTCTCCTGAAGCCCGATGGTGGGTACCAGCGAGTAGGTCACGTTCACGGATGTGGCGCCCGGCACCGGGCTCACGAAGAACGGATTGGTGTTCGGCACCGTAGCATTGATGTTGGGCGTAATCGGCGCGATGCCGTTGCGCTCGGAATAGAAGCCGTCGGCGAAGATACGGATCGGGCCGAATTCCTGGCTGAAATTGCCAACGACACTGGTCCGCTCCTGGCTCCAGATCACATGATCGAGCCCGCCATAGAAGCACTGATTGCGTGTGCCCGGCACAAGCGCGCCCACATTGGCATTGGTCACGCCTCCCGCCGGAATGGCATAGCTCGTACCGCCAACCGTGATCGTGCCCGGATCGCAATTCGTGTTGCGCAGATCCCGCCCGCCGCGTGCGCGATTATCCTGCTGATACCATTCGGAAACCTCCGCGCCGAAGAGGGGATCGTTCTGTGAATATTCGCCAGCGATCATGAAGCGGCCCGTATCCCAGCGATGGCCGGCCATCAGAGCGAACTGCTTTTCGGCATAGTCGCCTTCGGTCAGGCCGAAACGGAACCGTCCTTCGACGCCCTCGACATCATTGCGCAGGATGAGATTGACCACGCCGGCCACGGCGTCGGAGCCGTAAATTGCGGATGCACCGTCGGCGACGACCTCGACACGGCCCAACGCGATCGACGGGAGCACGGATGGATCAGTGAACTGGCCCTGCGTGCCCTGCGCCGGAAAGCGGCGACCGTTGTAAAGCAGGAGTGTAGCATTGGTGGAAATGCCGCGCAGGTTGATACCCGCACCGCGTGTCGCGTTTGCAGCGCCATTCTGCGCTGCGCCGCCCGCGCGGTTCGCGCCAAGCGAGACAACCTGCGGCACACGGCGGAGAAGATCGTTGGTGGAAATCACTGGTTCGGCGAGGATTTCCTCGGAATCGATCGCGATGATGTTTGAACCGATCGGCTCGATGCCACGGATGCGGCTGCCGGTCACGACAACGGCCTGCACTTCTTCTGCGGCAACCCCGGTATCCTGCGCCTGAGCGACACCCCCCACCAGACCAGTCGCCACCAGAGCCGTTAGCGACGCACCCCAATGCAAGCGATTGCATATAGATTTCATAAAACCCCTCCCTGAATGCCCGCCACCTATGAGCGGATTAGACTTGAGAGGGGGCGAGAATGGCGACTTTAGGTCGCGTTTCAGTCCGCTTTGCCTCACAAGATGCAAACAAGTTTAATATCGGGCGGCCGCTCATGCAAGCGCTGTCACAAACGAATTCCTAGTGTGGGGATTTAGCCACAGTGGCACGGAAGCGCCGCTACCGACGCGGAACTCCTACTTTCGCCTTCGCCCGAGCGAGTGCCCGAATGCTTGGCAGAACGAACAGGGGCTTCGGCGCCAGTGCTGAAGCCACTCAATCACTGCAAAGAGTTTCAGAGCAGTTGGCAAAGCAGTGCAAACAGTGGCCGCAGGGTGATCCTCTGCCCGGCCTAGACAGTCAGATCCAACTCTACCATGTCCCGCCCCTTATGGTAGCGGGCATTGAGCCCCGCTTCGGCCGTGACGGCATTCAGATAATCGATCACGGCTTCATGCTCGGCTGTGCCGGGCGCGGCGAAGCGCGGAACGGCATCGCGACCGATGTGGAGCGGCAAGAAGCCAGCCTTGAGCAGCTTACCCTCGGCAATCTCGAACCGCGCGACCATCGCAAGGCGTGAGGCTGTCGGGAAATTATAAAGCCCCTCGAAATCCGGCTCCCATTCCTCAGCCAGAACACGGATTTCGTTCCAGCTCTTCGACTTGGCGTGCGCCTCGTCCATGGCGAGATCGGTCGCGAAATTGCACAGGCAGTGGAACACCGGCTTGCCGTCGATCACCTGACAGCCTTTGATAATATGCGGATGGCCACCGATGATCGAGTCAGCCCCTGCCTCGATCGCGGCGCGCGCAACATCGTGCTCATAGTCAGCAATCACAGCGCGAACGAAGTGAATGCCCCAGTGCTGGGACACGAAGACGAGGTCCGCCTGCGCCTTTGCCGCGCGAATATCGGCCTGCATAGCAGCGAGATCGTCGCGATGCGGGTAGGTGTGCACCCGCGCCGGTGTACCCGGCTGATCATGCTCGATCTGCTCGTAGACGGTATGCGCACGCATCGGGACGCAACCCGGCCGGCGCTCGTCCGCCCAATAGGAGTGCGGGAGAATGCTGGAATAGGAGAGGAACGCCACCCGCGTGCCATCGCCTAAGGTAAAGATCACCGGCCGGCGTGCCTCCTCGATATTGGCACCGGCGCCGACGACACGGATGCCCGCCTGCTCCAGATTGTCGCGCGTCTCGAAAAAGGCTTCCCGACCCCAATCCATGCAGTGATTGCCGGCCATTGAAATGACATCGAAGCCCGCGCGGGCAAGCGACTGCGCCCCGTCGGGACGCGCTAGAACGGCATGACGGGCCTGCGGGAGACGCGAGCCCTTCTCGGCGAAGCTGGTTTCAAGCTGGCCAAACACGATGTCGGCTGACTGGAGAACGTCGCGGGTTGCGACATAGCTCTCGTCGTAATTGTCCCGGTCGGGTGCCAGATCGCCGGTTGCCAGAAGAATATGCGTCACGTGTCTCTCCTACCGCGATACCACGGTATATGTCTCGAATTCACAGCCTGAATCGGCCTCGTAAGCGCTTTCATGGCAGGCAAGGTCCAGCGGTTCAAGTGAACCGACAGACTCGCTCGCGTGCTTCAGACGCTTTCACGCGCGATGAGGCGGAAGCCGACATCGACCTTGCGCGAGGGGAATTTCCGCCCTTCCTGATGGCAGGCGATAGCGGCCATGACTTCCCGAGCGATGCGGGCGCCGTCCACATCGACGGACGTGATGGTAGGGCGCATTTCGCCCGCAATCGTGTTGTTGCCGAAGCCGATAACGCCCAGATCGTCCGGCACCCGCAGGCCCGCGCCTTGCGCCTCCACGATCAACCCCTGAGCCAGATGGTCCGAGCCGCAAACAACCACATCCGGACGCTTGTCCATCCGGCGGATGTCGGCAAACACGCGTCGGGCGTGGCCGAAGCGGGTCGGCATATCAACGATGGATTCGCTTGGTGGTGCGTGTCCCAGCGCCTGCCACTCCGTAAAGAAACCCTCGCGACGGTTCTGAGCACGGGGGCTGTCCGCCGTCACGACATGCGGCCGCTGGTAACCACGTGACGCGAGAAAGCGCGCGATGTCCCGCCCGGCGTCGACATGGCTAAAGCCGATTGCGACCCCAATGGGGTCCGCAGGCAGCTCCCAAACCTGGATGAACAGAGTGCGACTACGCGAAACCATGCTGTCCACCAGATCGCTTGCAGGACCGGTGGAAATGATAGCATCGACACGGCGGGAGAGCGCAGCGCGCACGAGACTGTCCGTGCGATCGCGGGAGGTGCCGGTAAGGCCGATCATGACATTGTTGCCACTCGCGGTCATCTCGCCGACCATGCGCTCGATCATGTCATTAAATAGCGAATGCTCCAGATGCGGGATCAGAACCGCGACCATGCGACTCTTGTTGCTCGCCAGATCGCCGGCCAGTGCGTTGGGAATATAGCCGGTCAACTCGATGGCGGCACGAATGCGAACCGCAGTTTCCTCCGCAACAACAGCAGGATTGTTGAGAAAGCGACTGACGGTCGCCGCCGAGACTTTCGCCTCGCGCGCGACATCGTTGAGCGTGGGGGCCTTGGGCAGGTTGGGCATCGTATCTCCGCCTTATCTTGGGCGGACCATGCCCGAGCGGAACCCGGCTTGCAATGCGATTGCAGAGTGGAAGGGCGTTAGAATGAAAATTACGTAAGCGCTTGCATCATCGCGAGCTCCCTGGCTACTGTTCAGCGTGTTCATCTGGAGAGGCGATATGACCCTGTCGGCTGCGTATCGGGCGATACGCGCTCTTTCGTTCGTGCTGGGCTTCGGCCTTACGCTGGGGGTGCTCCTCCCCGGAGCTGTACGCGCGCAGCAGGGCAGCGTTGCCGACTATGACGGAATCTCCAGTCAGTCCCTGCATATTCCGAGTTTCGACGGGACCCGCATTGCGATCACCGTGTATCGCCCGACCAGAAACGGTTCGGAAGCGGGCGAGCGGTTGCCGGTCATCGTCACCCAAAACCGCAGCGAAGCGAATCCGCGCATGCTGGCGGAAATGCGGCGCTATACTGACAGCGGCTACATCTGGATCGCGCAGGATCGGCGAGGGACCGGAGCATCCTTCGGCGTGCAAACGGGTTTCGTGAACCAGGCCGACGCCAAGGACGCGAAAGCGGTGATCGATTGGGCGGCGGCGCAGCCGTTCAGCAGCGGCAAGACGGTCGCGCTGGGCTGCTCCAATCAGGGTGCGTGGCAGTATCTGGTGGCGACCATGCGACCGGAGAGTCTGGTGGCGATTGCCCCGGCCTGTGCCAGCCCGATGTTCTATGACGATGCGGTCGCGATCAACGGAATCCCGATGATCGCGCTGGCGGACAAGCCCTATGCTGGAGAATGCCGGGAAGGAAATACCGGCGCGCGGCCGGGCAATATGGCGCCGCCGCCCCCTGCCCCGGTCGATGCCGATACGGACGGCGCCCTGCTGCGCGCGGCGCAGGCCGAGCAGCGCTGCGGCGCGCCAATGCTCGGCCAATATTGGCGTAACATGCCCCGTGACGGGATGAACCATTTTGCCGGCTATCAGCCAGCGCTGGCGGATACGGCCATGACTCGATGGGAGGTGCTCCGGGATTCCGGCATCGCAATCCTGCAGATCGGCGGCTGGTTCGACGCTGCTGTACCTGGCCAGATAGAGGGGCAGCGCGCGTTCGGCGGCCGGGTGATCATGGGGCCGTGGGTCCATGGAAATCGTGCGCCGCGCAATGCGACACTGCCCAATGAAGCGATGGATCTGACGGCCGAAACGCTGGCGTTCTTTGACCGCTACGCGAAGGAGGTCCCAAACGGCGCGGATAAGCCGGCGTTTCGCTACTATACCATCAACGCTGCGGCTGGCGATGAATGGCGAAGCGCGGAACGCTGGCCCAGCCTGCCGCGTCGCACGCTGTACCTCGGCGCAGGCAGCACGCTTACCGCTACAACGCCGAGCCAAGCGGGGCGAGATACGCTGGCGCCGGGCGGAGCGCGTTGGTTCGATGGGCGCTACAGCCCGCTGGCGCGCTGGCATGCGGGCGACTTCACGGCCACCAACAGCGGCAGCCTGACCCACGAGAGCGCGGCGATGACGCAGGCAATGGAACTGACCGGGACGGTCACCGCGAACCTTTGGATCAGTGCCGACCGGCCGGACGCCAATGTCTTTGCGATGCTGCAGGATGTCGCGCCCGATGGCAGCGCCACCTATGTAACCGATGGACGGCTGCGCGCCTCCTGGCGGGCCACCGCGCCGCTGCCTTGGCCCGGCGCCGAACGCACTTGGCACCGCGGCAATGCTGAAGATATCAAACCACTCGCTCCCGGCGAGCCGACGCTGTTGCGCTTCGACTTTTTCCCGATTTCCTATGTACTGCGCGAGGGCCACCGGCTGAGGCTGGCGATCACCAGCGCGATCGGGCAGGATCATGACGCGCCGCCGCTGGCCGGAGACCAGCCGGTCACCCTGACGCTGCACCGGGGCGCCGAACACCCCTCTGCGCTGACACTGCCGCTCAAGCCCTACTGACCCTGAATAATCAGATATGTGATGCTGAGAATCCTATACAAACAACCGAGGAGGATGCCCGTGAGACGACTTGCCCTGACGATTGCCCCGACCATCGCGATGGCACTGCTGGCGGCCACAGCCGCGCCCGCCCAGCAAGAGCCCACCGCTCAGGGCGCGACGCCCCCAGCCCCGCCCCCATTCAGCGCGGAGGAGCAGGCGGCGATGGCGGCAGCCATGGCGAAATTCAATGCGATGCCTGACACGCCGGGCACCGGCCCCTACCCCGCGATCAAGGAAATTGCGCGCAACCTGCCGGGCAACACCGTCTATCGCCCGGCCAATCTCGCGGCGATCCAACCCGGCACGCTGGGCGTCGTCGGCTGGGGCAATGGCGGCTGCTCGCCGGACGGTGCATCCCAGCGGCTGCACCTCGCCGAGCTCGCCTCGCACGGCTATGTCGTGGTTGCCGCCGGACAGATCCTCTCCGGTCCCGGCATCGAGGCACGCCCGCCCGGCGAACAGGGCGAGCGCACCAGCGAGAAGGATGTCATGGCCGGCATCGAATGGGCGCTGGCCGAGAACCAGCGCGAAGGCAGCCCGCTGCATGGTCTGATCGACCCGAACAAGGTCGCCGTCTCCGGCTTCAGTTGCGGCGGCGTGCAGGCGCTGTCCCTCGCGCGCGATCCGCGTATCAAGGCCATCGTCGTCCACAATACGGGTCTGTTCCCTAGCGGCGCGCCGATGATGGCTGGCATGACCAGCGACAAGGCATGGCTCAAAGCGCTGCACACGCCGGTCCTCTACATTCAAGGCGGCAAGACCGACATCGCCTATGAAAACGGCATGGACGACTTCAAGCGCATAGACCATGTGCCCGCTGCGATCCTGAATCAGGATACTGGCCATGGCGGCAACTTCATGGACGAAAATGGCGGCCCGGCCGCGACGGCCGCCGTCAACTGGCTGGAATGGCAGCTGCGTGGCGACGCCGAGGCTGCGGCCATGTTCAAGGGTCCGAACTGCGGTTACTGCACCGACAGCCATTGGACCTATGAGCGCAAGAAGCTGGACTGAGTTGTGATCTGAACAGGGAGAGCGCCAGCTTGGTGGCCGGGCTCTTCCTGTTTGGTGTAGAGATGCGCTTTCCCGGTCCTGGATGACTGATACGAGGTCGGCTGCTGCCAATACGACGTCCTCGACCAGCGCCAAGCGCGCTGGCTTTCGCCTTCATCGGAAAACATCGAGGTCTGTCTAAATCTTACCGGACCAGAAGCACAGGCACCCTTACCGTGCGGATCATCGCGGTGGTCGTGCTGCCGACGATCAGCGTGCGCAGCGGTGAGTGGCCATAGGCGCCCATCATCAGCATGGCACCCGGCGTCTGCGCAACGATGTCGCCAATCAACTGCTCGGGCTTGGCTTTGCGAAGCGTGGTTGTGACCTCGTGCCCGGCACGCAGCTGCGCAGCGGCATTATCGAGCGAGCGGCGATGTGCCTCATTGTCACTGTCCGCCATAACCAGATGGACGGGAAGCCCGGCAAACAGAGGTGAATTGACCAGTCGTTCCAGCGCGCGATTTGCCGCTGCACTTGCATCATAGGCGAATACGATCTGGCGCGGTTCTTCCGCCACCCGGCTCGCGATCAAAATCGGTTTGCTGCTGGCGCGCACCACCCGCTCGATCTTCGAGCCAATATGATCGGTTGCGAACTCATGGCTCGCGCCACGTTTACCGATGACGACGACCCGCGCATCGGTCTCCTGTTCAAGGATCGTCTCAACAATGCCGCCGTGCCGATGCAGGACGCGAACGTTTGAGACACCGCTCTCCCGCAAGCGCGCTTCGGCGGCCGCGAGAAGCGCGCGACCGCGCTCGACCTGAAGCCGGGCATCGGCCTCCTCAAGGCGCACCAATTCTTCCATGAGCTCTGTCTTGGCGCCGAGGCCGATCGCCCCCGAGAGATCTCCACGCGCCGCTACGGCATCCTTGCGCTGGACGACGTGAAGCAGCTCGACCGGCAGCCCGAGGCGCCTAGCGGCCCATGCGGAGAGATCGCAGACCGAATTGGCGTAGCTCGATGCATCGATGCAGGCGAGAACGTTCTCCATACCCATTCTCCTATCAATGTCCGCCGAGTTGCGCTTGCGCGCCCGGCTTGTCGTGAACCGCGAACCGCTGGACCATGGAGGCGCTTGCCTCGTTCAGGCCGACAATCTCCACGGTCGTCCCTTCGCGACGGAACTTCAGGATTGCCTTGTCCAGCGTACCAATCGCCGAAATATCCCAGAAATGGGCTTGGGCGACATCGATGACGACATGATCCAGCACTTCCTTGAAATCAAACGCTTCGGCAAAGCGATCTGAAGAGGCGAAAAACACCTGGCCGGCAATGGTGTACGTGCGCGTCGCGCCGTCCGCCGAGAGAACGGAGGTGACGGTGAACATTTGCTTGACCTTGCTCGCGAAGAACAGGCCGGAGAGGATGACGCCCGCAAGCACGCCCCGCGCAAGATCATGCGTCCAGACCGTGATGATCACGGTGACCAGCATGACCAGAGACGACTGCCACGGGTGACGGCGCACATCCGTAATCGAGCGCCAGCTGAACGTGCCGATCGATACCATGATCATCACCGCGACCAGCGCCGCCATGGGGATGATCGCGACGAGCGGGCCAAGCACGAGCAGGAGGAACAGCAAGAACACACCCGCAACCATCGTGGAAAGGCGCGTGAGGCCGCCGGACTTCACGTTGATGACCGACTGGCCGATCATCGCGCAACCGCCCATGCCGCCGAGGAAGCCGGTGAAGAAGTTGGCAATGCCCTGCCCCTTCATCTCGCGCTGCTTGTCCGATCCGGAGTCCGTCAAATCGTCCACGATCTGCGCCGTCATCATCGATTCGAGCAGGCCCACGGCAGCCATGGTGAGCGAATAGGGCAGGATGATCTGCAGCGTCTCCAGCGTGAAGGGCACATCGGGGATCAGCCAGGCGGGGAGCGACGAGGGTAGCTCGCCCATGTCGCCGACGGTGCGGACATCATAGCCCATGCACCAGACGAGCGCTGTCAGCACGATGATGGTGATGAGCGGCGAAGGGATGGACCTGGTCAGACGCGGAAAAAGATAGATGATCGCAAGACCGGCTGCGACCAGCACATAAGTAAGCGGCGCAACGCCGGTCAACTCGGGCAGCTGCGCCATGAAGATGAGGATCGCGAGTGCATTGACGAAGCCGGTGATAACCGAGCGCGACACATATTGCATGAGAAGGTGCAGACGCAGGAAGCCCGCAACGACCTGAATGATACCCATCAGGACCGTCGCGGCGAACAGATATTCGACGCCATGCTCGCGCACCAGTGGCACGACCAGCACCGCAACCGCAGCCGTCGCCGCCGAGATCATGCCGGGACGGCCGCCGACGAACGCAATGATCACCGCGATCGAAAATGAGGCGTAGAGCCCGACACGCGGATCAACGCCGGCAATGATCGAAAAGCCGATGGCCTCCGGGATCAGCGCAAGCGCGACGACGACACCCGCAAGGATGTCACCGCGAGGATTGGAAAGCCATTCGCGTTGCAGCGAAGCTGTTGTTGGCATTTGTAAACCTTGGAAAATTGCTAACAGCACTGGCCACGGCACACTCGGCGGAACGCGATTGCAATGACAGAGCGGCAGAAAGCCGAAGTGCTAGAAGGTTATCCCGGGGATAGGCGCCGGGCCGAGCCACCCGGTAAGCCCCGGGTCCGGCGAATGCCGCGAGCATCTACCGGAGCCTCGTATGGAACACAAATATTTTCGGGGGCGATGTGCTCCCTGCAGCACGCGCCCGCTGGCGGCCACCGCAATTATTTGTCGGCGGGGAGTATCTTCTGTTCGCGCATCCAGTCGAAAAGGCGCGGCCCCCAGAGGTCCACGGTCATCGTGAAATTCGGGACCTGATAGATGTGCAACTCTGCGCTCTGATAAGCATTGTTCCAGATGCGGAAGGCCTCGATAAGCCCATCCGTGACTGCTCCGTGCTCGGCCTCGACAGCCATGAACAGCGGCGGCGCACCCTCCCAGACGGTCACATCCTGCAAAGCGGGACCGAAGATGGAGATGAGGAAATCGGGTCGCTCTTCGTCCGGCGCCGTCCGGTCGAGCAGCGCACCAAACGCGACGCCGCCGCCGGCCGAGGTTCCCATCACACCGATGCGTGCCGGATCGATCCTCCAGGCATCGGCTTTCTCGTGGAGCAGGCGCAGCGCGGCCTGTGCGTCATCCGTCGCAAGCCGCAGCACTTCGTCCAGCTTGGCATTGCCCTTCCCCGGATTGGCATTGCCGTTGACGATCTCCATACGCGGGAAGCGCGGCGGCGGTGCATTGGGATCGCGCGGCGGCGGCGGGGCGCTCGCACGTTCCAGCTCTGCTTTGGTCATCTGGATCGTGCGATATTCGAGCAGCATCACAGCGACGCCTTGCGCGACCAGCGCATCGATCTCGTCATAGAGATCCGCGCCAACGCCGAGATTACGCAGGCCGCCGCCGGGCAGCATCACCACCGCAGCGCCGCTGGCCCGCTCCGGGCGAGGCAGATGCAGCTCATAGACCGGCTGGCTGGTGTTGAAGACCGAGACGCGCTCGCCCTTGCGGATTTCGGTGCGTGCCTCCGTCCAGCGCTCCGAGCCCGGTGCAGGGCCGTCATAGAGCGGCACACGCTCGACATGGGCCGCCGCCGGGGTGCCAGCAATCAACGCGCCGGCCAGAAAGGTAGCGGCAAGCAGAGGGGCAGCGAGCAAGCGCGCAGATGCGGTCAGCCTCATGGTCTTCTTCTCCTGAGTGTCCGGGGCCTGCCTCAGGCCGGAATGAACCGCAGCGGCGTGCTGGTGGGACCCAGTTCCGGCAGACGGGTCATTTCCAGCTCGCCGGCCAGTTCCAGTCCGCGCGTACGAGAGAGCAACTCCTCCAGGAAGATGCGCATCTCCAGACGGACAAGACCCGCGCCGGCGCACTGGTGCGCGCCCCGCCCGAAAGCGAGATGCTGGCGGATGTTCTCCCGGTCGAACCGGAACGTGTCCGGATCATCGAACACGCGCTCGTCCCGATTGGCCGAAGCATAGACCATCGTCACCGGGTCATCCTTGGGGATCACGCGGCCGTGCATCTCGACATCGCAGGTCGTGGTGCGCGCAAACCCGCGATAAGGCGAGTAAAGACGCAGGAACTCCTCGACCGCCGCCGGAATGCGATCCGGATTGGCGCGCAGTTCATCCTGCAGATCGGGATGGCGGACAAGGTGCACGCAGATCGCGCCGAACAGCGGTGGCGGCGCCATCAGGCCAACAACCAGAACCTGGCGAATGGTGTCGATGATGTACGCGTCCGGGATCGGGCCGTCCGGCGTCTCCTCGGCGAGCAAGGCAGAAGCGGGATCGCTCTCAACCGGCCGGGGATTGCGCTTGCGATCCTCAACCACGCCAGTGGCGACATCATAAAGCTTGGCGCTGGTCTGCGCCACGGCATCCAGATTCTCGTTGCGCCAGGCAATGTTGTAAAGCCGCGCAACCTCCGCCAGCAGCGGGGCATTGGAGGGATCAAGGTTAAGCCACTCCACCTCGACCCAGGCCGGGTAGATGGTGGCGAAATCGCTGGAGATATCGCCTTCACCTGCCGCAATCATCCGCTCCAGCTCCCGCGCAGCGTGAGCGCGCAGGGCGGGCTCCATGCTTGTGATGCGCGAGTGACGCAGCGTGCGGTCCAGCGCGCGACGGAATGGCGTGTGCTCCGGCGGATCCTTGCCAAGCGGGGGCCGCCGCTTGCCGAGCGACATGTTGGGGATAACGTTGATCTTCGACGTAATGAACCGATCATTGTCCGTAACGGCCGCCACGATGTCGTCATAGCGCGTAAGCGCCCAGAAGCCGCCATGAGCGCTGGAATGCGCCACACGGCATTCCGCACGCATGCGTCGATATTCGACATGCGGACTGTCAAACGTCTCCTCGACATGAGGATCGAAATCGTCCTGCGGCGGCGTGTCCGTCATCATCTCCTTCACCCTTATCCCCTTGAACTCTCGACCAGCCTTCAGCCGCAGTTGATACTGTAAGCGCTTACAGTTATCCTTCCGCTGGTTCAAGGCTTATAGACCTGCGATGCACATCCGTGCACCACAGGGCATCCGAACAGCAGGCAGAACGACGCGAAAGCGGAGAGCCAGCGGGCAATCGCGGGCACGCTGCAGACCGGGACTCGGGGGATTGGGAGAGTGAATGTGATCCGGAACAACAGGGCGGCCAAGAGGCTACAACCCGACGGCTGCAGCACGCGATGACGAACCACGCATCGCCGCCCGGGCTGACTGCATCAACATTACGCGGAACAATCCTGCTGCTCGGCGGAATCGCAGCACTCGGGTCACTTGCCACGCAACTGCTCATCCCCGCCCTCCCCTCGATCGCCAGCGAACTCAACGTGGGCGTCGCGTCCGCGCAGCTCGTGGTGGGCGTTTTCCTCATCGGGCTGGGCGGAGGGCAGCTGATGCTCGGCCCAATTTCTGACCGCATGGACCGGCGCCTGCTGCTCGTGCTCGGTCTCCTGCTCTATTCACTGGGCAGCCTCGCCGCCGGCTTTGCCGCGAGCCTCGGCCTGCTGCTCACCGCCCGGCTCGTGCAGGCTCTCGGCAGTTCTGCTGGGCTGGTCACGACGCGCGTACTGCTCAACGCCATGGTGCCGCCGGAGAAATCCGTCTCCGCGCAGGCCAGCCTGATGACGATCGTGCTCATCTCCCCGGCGCTGGCCCCAGTGCTGGGCGGACTCATGACCGAGTGGATGGGCTGGCGCACCATCATGTTCGTGCTGAGTGGCGCGGGACTGATCGGCGCGCTGGTGGTGCTGCGCAAGATACCCGCTACGCAACGCAGCGAGGCGCGCCCTGCTCGCCCGCCTCTGCGGGAATCCTATGCCCGTGTCCTGCGCAACGGAAGGTTCCGCGCCGCGGCGACGGCAATGGGCTTCTCCAGCGCGAGCTTGTATCTGTTCCTGGGCGCCGCGCCGTTCCTGCTTCAACGAGACTATCAGCTGAGCCCGCGCGAAATCGGGCTCTTCATGCTGGCCATCGCGGGGATGAGCATTGTCGGCACGCGTTTCGTGGGGCGCATGCAGAAATGGGTGAACCCACTGCGGCTCGGCACCCTGCTGGCGCTCGTCGCGGCGCTCCTGCTGGCGGCGCTCTCTTCCCAGGGGCCGCCGCATATCCTGCTCATGCTCGCGCCGCTGGCGCTGACCGGCCTGACAGCTGGGATGATCGGACCGACGGCGATCACGCATATCCTTGGCAGCGAGCCGGGCCTCGAAGGTACGGCAACCAGCCTGGCCGGGGCGCTGCAGATGGGGGCGAGCGCACTGCTCGCGTGGCTGCTCGGCCCATTCGCCGCGCAGGCGCCGCTCAATCTGGCGCTTGCGCTGCTTCCACTGACCTGTGTCGCAGCGCTTGGCGCCGTCGCCGTAGATCGCGCTGGTCGGAGGCGCGAAGCGGTCTAGTCAGCAAATGCGATGAGCGCGCCGACATCCTCGCAGCTTTCGAGTGCAAGGATGCGATCCGCGAGCTGCCGTGCCTGCTGCGCGGATAGCGGCACGGCAGCGCGAGCGGTGCAATCGAGGAACTTGTCCAGCAGCTCCTGCTCGCTGAGGGGAGACTCTGGTGTGCCGCGAGCGAGGGGAAGCGTGGCGGACAGATACCGTCCGTCAGCAAGCGTGATGGCGATCGTGCCGGCATCGCCTCGCCATTGCGCGGCGCCTTCCGGCTCTTCGAAATCCACCTTCGCCGCGAGCTTCAAGACGGCAGCATTACGCAAGCTGTCGGCACCGAAGCTGTCCAGTCCCACGCCGCCATCGACCAAGGCGGTCGCGACGCAGAAAGGCACCGAGAATTTGGCGTCGATCGCCACCGCAGGCGCGCGCTTGCGGTCGATCGGCTCGACCAGCATCCGCTGCATCGGCCCGACGCCAACCCGAATGCCGCGGATATCATCCGGTGCGAAGCCATGCTGCGCTTGCAGCGCGAGCGCCATCTCGATGAAGGGGTGCGTCCCGCGGCAGCTCGGCCAGGCCTTGAATGTCAGCTCCTCGATATGGAAGTGCCCCTCCAGCGGAGCCAGCAGCACATCCGGCGAAAACCGGCCATCGGCATAAAGGGCGTAGAAGCCCGCTCTGCCCTCCAGCGGTTGCTCGAAGCCAGCCAAGCCCTGCTCGGCCAACAGAACGGACTGTACGGCGGTCTGCGCGGGGAAGGCTTCGCGGATCGCACGAATGACCGTCCGCTCGCTATATTTGATCTCGCCAGGCATCGTCATCTGGCAAAGCGCGAGCGACAAGGCGTCTGCCATTTGCTGACTGCTGAGGCCCAGCAAATGCGCAGCGCCCAGCGTTGCGCCGTGTCCGGCCAATATGGGAGGCGGATACCAGCCGCCGACTTCCATCCGCTGTTCCAGCGCCATGGCCATGCGGCAGGCGAGTTCACATCCGGCCACCATTGCGGTGAGGAAGCGCGGACCACTGACCGGTGCGCGACTCTGCGAGAGCGCCAGCAGAGCCGGAACAAGGCTGGCGTTGGGATGGCCAGGCGCGGGATCGAAGGAATCCTCATAATCCAGCGCATGCATCATCGCCCCGTTGGCGAGCGCGGCCATCAACGGCGTGACATTGTGCTGCGTGCCAAGGATACGACACGGCCCCGGCCCCATGCCAGTCGCGAGCTGCGAGAAGACGTCGACATCGGGCGACAATCCGCTTGCCGCCATCATCACGCCGATCCCATCCAACAGTGCATATTTGGCCGAGTTCAGCGCGGCCGTGGGCACGTCGGAAGGCTGGAACGCAGCGAAGCGCTCGGTCAGTTCGTGTGTCAGCATAGCGCCGAAATCTTTTGCCATGCTGACCTCAGCTGATCAGAAGTTGATAGCCGAACACGGCGATGAACGTGCTGATCACCACCCCCGAGAGCGCGCAGAGAATGCCCGGCGTCACTAGATCCTCGCGCCCATGTGCGGCGGCGACAGCTGCGGTGGAGGTCGGGCCGCCCACTCCGGCCAGCGAGGCGAGGAACAGCACTTGCGGATCGGCTTTGAACAGACGGCCGATGGCGATGAGGAACACGAGATTGAGCGTCAGCACCACGGTCATGAACAGCATGACCCGCAAGCTGAAGAAGCCCAAAGCGCCAAGATCGATCTGGGCGGAAATCGCGCCGATGAACAGGAACATCGCGATCATACCGATCTCGCGCGCGTTGCTCATGTAATTGCGGATGCGGGGGAACAGATTGGGCACCGCCACAGCCACGGCGGTTACGACGAGAATGGCGTAATTTGCGATCCCCGCAAGACGCGAGAAATAGTCCACCACGAGGAATACGCCCAAGGCATAAAGGATAGCGTAGAGCTGCCCGAGCGGGGCAGCCGGTGCGCTGACCGGTGGCTTTTCGCTTTCTCGCGGCGTCAACTTCACTGTAAACGAGCCGAGGCTTGCGCCGGGCGGGACGCCGATGAGGCGGCCGACGGCCTTGCTCTGCATCATGATCATCAACACCGCGAGATAGGCCGGCGCAACGAGCGCATTGGCGGCGATGATGCCGGCAATGAGTGTCTGGTCAGACTGGATGGCTCCGGCGGCGGCAACCACGTTCAGAACGCTGCCGACGAACAGGGCGGTCGACAGTGCCCACAGCCCGGCATCGTCCTCGAAATGCATGATCTGACCGACAAGCAGGATCGCGATGATGACACCGACTGCCGAGCTCAGGAATAGCGGGAGCATCTTGCCGGAAGAACGCAGGATTTCGCCGATATTGGCGCGCAGCAACAGCAGCGTGACGCCGAAGGGAATGGCAATATCCGAGATGGAAATATAGATGGGCGACTGCGATGGCAGAAAGCCGATATTGGCCAATGTGCAGGGAATGATCAGGACCAGGATCGGCCCGGGAATATAGCGCTGGAAACGGCTACGCTCGAGGATCGTCGAGAGCGCAATGGTTGCCAGCATGATCCAGATGATGGCGAACAAACCATCCGCCTTGAAAGCCCAATCCACGACCTAGTTCATCCCCTCGCCTGCATGTTCATCCGATCGCGGTCCTCAGGCCAAATGATCCGCGTCAGGGCTTTCCATTCGGGGCAGACATAGGGTCGGGCCGAACAACAGGATAGGGTCTTTAGCAGGCCGCCACTGGCAGGTGCAAGCGCTTGCAGTTATGATTTTGCCCGGCTGCATCTGCCGGGCTGCTGTATGGGGCGGTTGAACGAGGCCCGAGTTCGCAAGAAACGGCTTCGGCGCCACTTCCGATGCGCCGTGCGCACGTCCCAGCATTCGGAGATCGCCCATACACTGCCTTGCCACACACATGGAAAAGCCGGAGCGCTCATGCGCCCCGGCTTCCCAATTCTCATCAGTCCGGCGTTTTCGCGCCGGGCCGTGCTCGTCTCGCAGATCAGAAGCTGGCGCGCACGCCCACTGCGATGGTGCGGCCGATGGCGCTGTGCGCGTTGGCGTCAAAGGCCAGCGTGCCGCTCTGGACGAAGGGCGGATCGTTATCAAACAGGTCCTGCACATCCAGCGAGAAGGTGAGGCCCTTGGTCAGCCAGAAGGGCGAGTCCACCGTGTAGCGCAGGGCCAGATCGACCTCGGTGTGCGAAGGCACGTCGGCGACCGGCGTGACGGTGTTGTTCTCGTAGGAGCCGTAGTGGTTCACGAACACCGTACCGGAGAAGCCACCCATCTCGGCGCCAACATAGCCCCGGGCAATGAAGCCGGCCGGATTGTTGATGGTGTTCACCACGTCTACCAGCGGTGTGCCGGTGACGATCGAGCGACGGAAGTTCAGGATCTTGGCGGCATTGAAGCCAAGACGCCAGCTGCCCCAGCTCGCATCGGCACGATAATCGCCGATAAACTCGAGCCCTTCGGTCTTGGTGCGGCCGATGTTGAGCTTGCGCCCGTCCACGATGGCAAAGACATCGCTCGCGCTTGCCGGAGGCGGGCTGAACAGACCACCATTGACGATGGCGTTGACTGCATCCAGCGACGGATTGAGCGTGACCACGGGCGCCAGCTCAGCCTTCTGAAGCGCAGCAAGATCGTTACCCGGCGTGGCAATGCGGTTCGAGTAATCCACATTATAGTAGGTTACCGACAGCTTCAGGCCGGGCAGATCGACCGGCTCGAAGTCCGCACCCAGTGACCAGGTCGTCGCTGTCTCCGGACGCAGACCGGCGTTGCCGCCACGGAGGAACAGGACGTTCTGCTGCACATTGCTGCTATCGAACATCGTCGTGTAGATGTTGAACGGCAGACCAGTGTCCGACAGGCTCGGCGCGCGGAACGACGTGCCGTAACTGCCGCGCAGAGTGAGGGAGTCGATCGGCTTGAAATTCACGCCAAACTTCGGATTGGTCGTGTCTCCCACGTCCGAATAATTGTCGTAGCGCACTGCGGCCGAGATGTTCAACTCGGGGCCGCTGGCACCGTCCAGCACCGGAATGAACAGCTCGCCGAACACGGAGTCGATGCTGCGGCCAAAATCCGTCACGAAAGGTGCGAGATCCTGCCAGGTGATGTCCTGACGGGCAACGCCAAGCGCGACCTTCACGTCGCCATTGGGCAGCGCGAACAGCGGACCATCGACCGAGGCACCATATTCCTTGATGAAATAGTTGGTGTCCACGCGGAAGCTGCCGCCGGCAATCGCCGCCAGCGTGGCGGGATTGTTGTTGCCGTTGGACGAGAAAGGATTGAACGCGGTTGCGGGATCGGTGTCAGCCAGCGCCGCCTGCAGCGCGGCGTTGTTGATCTGGCGGTTGAAAGAACGCTCGCGGTTCTCGCCATAAGCGAAGAACGCATTGGCCGACCATCCGCCACCCAGCTCGGCATCCAGGCCGCCGGTGATGTGCGCGAACTCCTGCGTCGATTCCTGCTGCTCGGTGCCGAGATCGTTCAGGAAGCTGTAGCTCACCGTCACGCGCTCGCCGGGCGTGCCGGGATTGACGTAGAAGGGATTGGTGACGGGCACATCGAACTGCGCGGACAGCGCCGGCGTCACGAACCTGCCCTTGCGGTGGGCATAGACGCCCTGGGCGTTGAAGGTCAGCCAGTCGCCCAGATCCTGCGCGAAGGTTGTGGCAACGCTGTAGCGCTCCTGCTCAGGAAGAGCCGAGACGCCCACATAAGCGCTCTGCAGGTTGCGCGTACCGGCGGTAAAATCAGCCGGGGTAAGGCCGACGCCATCACCCTGCGGAATGGCATAGTTCACGCCATCGACGACGACATTGCCGGGCGCCGAGCGGAGCGAGCGAAGGTCCGGGCCGCCATAGGGCCGCAAATCATCCGTGTAGAAATCGCGGTCGGACGCCATCAGCATGCCGCGCTTGTTGTAATCGCCGGCGATCATCAGGGAGCCGGAACCCCAGTCCTTGCCGACGACGCCGCCGGCCTGATACTCTTCGAAGCCATCCGCGAACTTGACGCGGCCACTCACTTCAGCGCCATCATAATTGCGGCGCAGGAGGATGTTGACCACACCGCCGACCGCGTCCGAACCATAAATACCCGAGGAGCCATCCGCGAGCACTTCAAGCCGCGCAATCGCCATGGTGGGGATCACCGCGGGATCGAAATACTGGCTCTGCGTGCCGGCCGAGGGGAGACGGCGGCCATCAAGCAGCGTGAGCGTGGACTCGGTGCCGAGGCCGCGCAGGTTGACGCCGGTGCCGAAGGTGCGGTTGGCGCTCTGGTTGTTGGCGGCGGTGAAGGAGGCGTCGGTCGCACCCAGGTTGAAGACCTGCGGAAGCTCCGAAAGCAGCTCGGTCGTGGTCGTGCCGGCGCTCAGCTCCATCTCTTCGCGGCCAAGGCCAACGACGGGCGAACCGATGGGATCGATGCCGCGGATGCGGCTGCCAGTGACGATGACAGCTTCAACTTCAGCAGCTTCCTGAGGAGCAGGAACGTCCTGAGCGTGGGCCGGCGCGACGGCGCCGACCGCGAGCATCGCGGCGAGCGAGGCGCCCATTTGAAATCGATTGCGCGAGAATTGCATTACTCTCTCCTACAGCGAACGAAGCCGCCAATCTCAGCGACAGTTTCTAGATGGCAAGCACCCGCCCCGATCCGCGAGGCGAATATGTGGGCGGCCAGATAGGGCATGCGAAGACACTATGCAAGCGCTCTCATTCAACTTGTCGGAGCGCTGTTGATTTCTTGCCACAGGCCAGAGAACGGATAGCCATGGATTTACTTAACATGTTATATTACTGTCCTTTTGTTCAACAAGATCCGCGCTGAACTAGCTACAGAGCACTACTCAGCGACCATCTACAATAGCTTACGCAAGCGCTTGCATTAGCACCGTCGGTTTCCTATTCGGTTCGCGATCAGCTCGACGTCCCGCCTGCATTGGGGACGCGCGAGTGCCTGTTTGGAGACTCCCGCATGACCATTGCCCGCACACTCATGCCCTTGCTTCTGCTGACGACCACGCCGTTGATCGCGCAGGGGAGCGCGGCGCAGTCAGAAAACGTACCGCCCCCGCCGACGGCCGAGATGCGCGAGGAGATGGCCAAGCGGCAGGTCGAGCTCGATGCCATTCCGGATAGCGTGGGGTCCGGCCCCTACCCCGCTATCAAGGAAGTCGCGCGCAATCTCCCGGACCACACAGTCTATCGCCCCGCCGACCTGGCGCGGATCAAGTCCGGGTCGCTCGGTGTCGTCGGCTGGGGCAATGGCGGCTGCTATACGGATGGCGCAAGCGCACGGCTGCACCTCGCGGAACTGGCCTCACATGGCTATGTCGTGGTTGCGCCAGGGCGGATCGTCACCGGCCCCGGACAGCCCGCGCGCACCCCTGATGACTTCGGCAAGATCAGCTTCAGCACGACCGGCGACATCATGACCGGAATCGAGTGGGCACTTGCCGAAAACGAACGCGAAGGCAGTCCTCTCCAGGGTCTGATCGATCCACGCAAGGTGGCAGTGGCGGGCCATAGCTGCGGTGGAGTCCAGGCGATCTATTTGGGCCGGGACCCGCGCGTAGCGGCTGTAATCGTCCACAACAGCGGCATGTTCCCCGCGGGGGGACCGATGATGGCCAACATGCACATGTCGAAGGAGTGGCTCACGCATCTGCGCACGCCAGTGCTCTACATTCTGGGCGGTCCGACCGACATCGCCTACCCCAATGGCATGGACGACTTCGCGAAGATCGATCATGTGCCGGTGGCCGTGCTCAATTCCGACAAGGGCCACGAGGGCTCATTCTGGGAAACCAATGGCGGCGGCGCGGCGCAGGCTGCTGTCAACTGGTTGGAATGGCAGCTGCGCGGCGACAAGCAAGCGGCTGCGAAGTTCACCGGCAAGGATTGCGGCTACTGTGGCGACCCGAACTGGAGCTATGAAGCCAAGCGGCTGAAACCATAGTGCTTTGGTCGTCGACACCGGGCAACGCGACCGGCTGTGCGCTAGTTTGTCTCGCTTGACGTTTCCCCAAAGCGATCGCACATGAACTCCATCAGGTCATCCACATGGGGGCTGACGAGCCGATAATAGATCGTCTGGGCGTCGCGGCGTGTGTCCAGAATGCCGCCCTCGCGCATCTTGGCAAGATGCTGCGACACGCTGGATTGCGCCAAGCCGCAGAGCGCGACCAACTCGCCCACTGATGCCTCGCCTTCCCGCAAGCGGCAAAGCAACACGAGGCGCTGCTGATTGGCGACAAGTTTCAGCAAGTCCGCAACCTCGGCCGCGCGCTCGCACAGCTGGTTGAGCTTCATATCAGCCATCTTCACGAAGTCATGGGCCTTTCATCATCTCTAAGCACGACGTAAATCGCTGGAATAACGAGGACCGTCAGCAGCGTCGAGGACGCGAGACCGAAGAGTAGCGAAATGGCCAAGCCCTGGAAAATCGGGTCGGTCAGGATCACGGCAGCTCCAATCATCGCGGCAGCGGCAGTCAGGACGATCGGCTTGAACCGGATGGCCCCAGCCTCAATGAGTACATCGCGCAAGGGCTTGCCCGGTTCCGCCGCATGGCGAATGAAATCCACCAGCAGGATCGAATTGCGCACGATGATGCCCGCCAGCGCGATGAAGCCGATCATCGAGGTGGCCGTGAAAGGCGCACCGAACAGCATGTGACCGATCACGATACCGACCAGCGTGAGCGGGATCGGCGTGAGGATCACCAGCGGCAGGCGGAAGCTACGGAACTGCGCGACCACCAGAATGTAGATGCCGAGCAGGGCCACCATGAACGCCCCGCCCATGTCGCGGAACGTCACCCAGGTGATTTCCCACTCGCCATCCCAAAGCAGGCTGGTGGTGGACTCATCCTCCGGCTGGCCATTGAGGCGGATCGTCGGCTTTTGGAGGCCCTGCGCCGCCCAATCATAAGCCTCCACCGCCCGGTTGACGGCGAGCATGCCATAGATCGGCGCTTCGTAATCGCCGGCCAGCTCCGCCGTGACCATGTCGGCATAGCGACCATCACGGCGGAAGATCGCCACGCTGCCCTGCTCGGTGCGCGCGTCGACGATCGTCCCCAGATCAACAAGCTGCCCGCCCGGCGTCTGCGCAATGGGGACCGACGAAAGCGCCCGCGTCCAGCTGCGGTCCTTCTGGTCGAGCGCGATGGTGATCGGGAGCGGGGCGCGTTCGTCCCCGCGCGTCGCATAGCCGACGGTCTGGCTGCCCATCAGCATGCCGATGCTGTCCAGTACCTGCCGCTCGGACAGGCCATAGTAGTCCAGCCGATCGCGCTGCGGCACCAGGCGCAGCCGTGGCCGGGCCTCGCCGAAGCTGTTGTCGACATCGACGATGAAGGGGACGGAACGGAAGATCTTCTCCAGTTCGGCCGCGGTCTTCTGGCGCGTCTGCGCGTCCGGCCCGTAGACTTCCGCCAGCAAGGTGGCGAGCACCGGCGGCCCCGGGGGCGTCTCGACGACCTTGACCGATGCCGAGGCCGGAAGGCCCAGGGCCTTGAGCCGCTCGCGCAGATCAAGCGCGATTTCGTGGCTGGAGCGGCTGCGCTCGCCCTTGGGCAGCAGCGTCACCATGACATCGCCCTGCTCCGGCTGCGCGCGCAGGAAGTAATGGCGGACAAGCCCGCTGAAATTGAACGGCGCCGAAGTGCCGACATAGGCTTCCATGGCGCTCGCCTCGGGCAACTGACGCACTGTGGCAGCAACGCTCTCCAGCACCCGGCTGGTGTTTTCGAGCGCGGTGCCCTCGGGCATGTCGACAACCACTTGCAGTTCCGACTTGTTGTCGAATGGCAGCAGCTTCACCGTCACGGCCTTGAAGTAGAACATCGAGCAGGCAACCAGCGTCGCGATGCCGACAGCGATGAGGAAGCGCCACGCCGACTTGCGGCTGGCGATGACGGGTCTTGCAACCCTTGCATACAGAGCGCCGAGCCTGCCGCCGCCTTCATGGTGGCCTGCGTCATGACCGCCAGCGCCATGCCCGCCCGCCAGCGCCTTGCGCGCAAAGCGGATCATCAGCCAGGGCGCGATGATCACCGCGACGAAGAAGGAAAAGATCATCGCCGCCGATGCATTGACGGGGATCGGCGCCATATAGGGCCCCATCAGCCCGGAGACGAACAGCATCGGCAGCAGCGCGGCAACCACGGTGAGCGTGGCAACGACGGTGGGATTGCCCACCTCGGCCACGGCCTCGATGGCGGCTTGCGTGCGGCTGCGCCCACCTCCCGTGCCGACATCGTCCATGGCCCAGTGGCGTGCGATGTTCTCGATCATCACGATCGCGTCATCGACGAGAATGCCGATCGAGAAGATGAGCGCGAACAGGCTGACGCGGTTGATGGTGTAGCCCATCAGGTTCGAGGCGAACATGGTGAGCAGGATGGTGGTGGGGATCACGACAGCCGTGACCGCCGCTTCCCGCCAGCCGATCGCAAAGCCGATCAGCGCCACAATGGAGACAGTTGCGAGCGCGAGGTGGAAGAGAAGCTCATTGGCTTTCTCGTTGGCGGTCTCGCCATAATTGCGAGTGACGGCGACATCGACACTGTCCGGGATCAGACTGCCCTTGAGGCTTTCGACCCGCTCCAGCACGGCGTCCGAAACGACGACCGCGTTCGCGCCTGCACGCTTGGCGATGGCAATGCTGACCGCTGGCGCCGAGGTCCATGCACCGCCCTCCCCCTTCGTCCAGCGCCATGCGCGGGCCTGATCCTCGCGCGGCCCCTGCGTGACGGTCGCAACGTCGCGCAGATAGACCGGCGCCCCGGTGGCCGAGCGGACGGTCAGCAGGCCGACATCCTGCGCAGACGAGAGCGTGCGCCCGGCGGTGACTGCAACCGCCTTGCCCTGCTCCCTGATCGTCCCGACGGGAAAGCCGCGATTGGCCTGCGCCGCTGCCTCCATGACATGGCCCAATGGCACGCCATATTGCCGCAGCTTTGCCGGGTCCGGCGCAATGCGGATTTCCTCCGCGCGGCCACCGGCGAGGAAGGTCAGGCCGATATCGTCCACCTTGGCGATCTCGGTGCGCAGCTTGGCGGCGAGTTCATAGAGGCTGGCGTCGTTCCACTGCCCCGCAGCCCCGGCCCGGGGCGTCAGCGTCAGCACAACGGCAGGCACATCGTTGATGCCGCGCACCGTGACCTTGGGATCGGGGATGCCGACCGGCTTCCTGTCCCAGTTCGCCCGGAGCTTCTCCTCCACGCGGATCGCGGCGTCCTCCGGATCCGAGCCGACGAGGAACCGGGCGGTAACCATCACGCCATCGTCCTGCGCCTGCGTGTAGACATGCTCCACGCCATCGATGCTCTTGACGATGGTCTCCAGCGGGATGCCGACCAGCTCGGTCGCGTCCGCTGCATCGAGACCCGGCGCCATGACCTGGATATCGACCATCGGCACGCTGATCTGCGGCTCTTCCTCGCGGGGAATGGAGAACAGGGCAAGCAGGCCGACCGCAAGCGAGGCCAGCAGCAGCAATGGCGTCAGGGGCGATGCAATGGTCGCGCGCGTGAGGCGCCCCGAGATGCCGAGGTTCATCGGGCGGCCTTCGGCGCAAAGAGAATGTCGCCCGCCGCGACGCCGCTCAGGATCTCGACCGTTCCGGGATCATCCGTGGCGGCGATCTGCACGGGCACGGTGCTCAGGCTCTTGTCTGCACCCAGGACCTGCACCTGATCGATGCCGTAGCGCGTCGTAACGAAGCGCCGTGGCACCGTAAGCGCCTTGCGCTGGCCGACGGCGACGGACGCACTGATCCGGCGGCCGACAAAATCGATGGTGAGTCCCGGGAGCGTGGCATCGACCCGCAACTGACCGGCATTGATACCGGGATAGACTTGCACCACGCTGCCCTCTCGCGCGCCCGCATAATTTGCTTCCGTCACGAGCACGCGCGAGCCCGGACGGACGGCGCCGATGGCGGACTCGGGCAGCATCAGGCGCAGGATCGGCGGCCCCGCGGTCACGGTCGCAAGCGACATGCCGGGTGCGACAACCGATCCAGCCGGCACATCGGCCCGCAGCACGCGTCCGCTTGCCGGGGCAAGCACCGCGCCCTGCGCCGCGACGCTGTTGCTGGCGCCCTGCTGCGCCCGCACCGCAGCGACCTGCGCGTTGGCCGCCCTGGCGGCGGCGAGCGCCTGATCGAGCCGGCCCTTGGCATAAACGCCATTGTCGTAAAGATACTGAATGCGCTTCAGCTCGGCATCGGCGCGCGCGGCCTCGGCCTGCGCGGCGGCCACCTGCGCGCCGTAAGCGCTGCTTTCATAGCCCAGCCGCGTATCGACGATCATGCCGATGCGCTGCCCCTTCTGAACCTGGTCGCCAGCACGGACCGTCAGACTGGTCAGGGTTCCGGGAATGCGGGCGAGCGCCTCCGCCTGATCGCGCGTGGCGATCTCGGCGCCGACGGCCTTCATGTCGGCAATCTCGCGCAACGCGAGGCGCAAGGTTTCGCCGGCGGGCGCGGCGGCTGCCACACGCTCGGCAGGCTCGTCACTGCTGCATGCCGACAAGGCCAGCGCCGCGATACCGAGCCCCGCACGACTCAGGCCAAACCATTTCGCCATCAAAGCTCTCCCTTTGCCCTTTCGTGGGCCTAATCCTGAACGACCGGGAAGCCGGCTGACTTCCAGGCGCCGATGCCGCCTGCCAGATGCGTGTCGATCACTGACTGCGCGGTGGCGCACTTCTCGAGCGCCATGGCCGAACGCTTGCCGCCCGCACATTGCAGCACCACGGTCCGGCCATTGGCCTCCGGAACGTCCCCGGGGGAAAAGCGCGACAGCGGGAGATTCATGGCGCCGGGGATGTGGCCCGAAGCGAATTCATCCGGCTCGCGCACGTCCACAACCAGCACGGAATTCTGCTGCATCATGGCGTTGAGTTCCGCGGCGTCTATTTCGCGGTGCGGTTTGGGCTTTCCGAATCCAAACATGGGCATCTCCTTAATTTCTGGTTGCGTATATCGTATTCTTCGTATATTCGTCAACAACGATTGATAAGGAGCGGGGCCGATGAGCAAGCCAAGGATCGTTGTGTTGGGCGCAGGTCTGGGCGGGACGATTGCCGCCTACGAGATTAAGGCGGCCGTCAAGGACCGGGCGGAGGTGATGACCGTCTCCGACTCGGACATGTACAGCTTCGTCCCCTCCAACCCCTGGGTGGCAGTGCGCTGGCGCGAGCCCGAGGCCATTCAGGTCCATCTGCCGCCGATCTTTGCCAAAAAGAAGATCGGCTTCACGGCAGTAGGAGCAAAGCGGGTGCACCCGCAGGACAAGCGCCTTGACCTCAATGACGGCACCTCGCTCGACTATGACTATCTCGTCATCGCAACCGGCCCCGATCTGGCCTTCGACGAGATCGAGGGGCTTGGCCCCGATGGCGGCCACACCGTCTCCATTTGTCAGACGCCGCACGCATCTCATGCTGCGGATGCTTTTGATCGCTTTTGCGAAAATCCGGGACCGATCATCGTGGGCGCGGCGCAAGGCGCCTCCTGTTTCGGCCCGGCCTATGAATTCGCGCTGATCCTCGACACCGAGCTGCGCAGGCGCAAGATCCGCGACAAGGTGCCGATGACGTTCGTCACGCCCGAGCCCTATATCGGACATCTCGGCCTCGACGGCGTGGGCGACACCAAGAGCCTGCTCGAAAGCGAATTGCGCAACCGGCACATCAAGTGGGTGACGAACGCACGAATGACGAAAGTCGAACCCGCGGTCATGCATGTGGAGGAAGTGGCGGACGATGGCGCCGTCGTCAAAACCCACACCCTGCCCTTCGCCTTCTCCATGATGCTGCCGGCTTTCCGCGGCGTGCCGGCTGTGCACGGCATCGAAGGGCTGACCAATCCGCGCGGATTCATCCTCATCGACAAGCACCAGCGCAACCCTGCTTATCCGGACATCTTCGCGCTGGGCGTCTGCGTCGCCATTCCGCCGACGGGTCCGACACCGGTCCCGGTGGGCGTGCCCAAGACCGGCTTCATGATCGAATCCATGGTCACCGCGATCGCAACCAATCTCGCCGCGCTGCTCGACGGCAGGGAGGCCGAGGCGGAGGCGACCTGGAATGCCGTCTGCCTCGCGGACTTCGGCGACGGCGGCGTCGCCTTCGTGGCCCAGCCGCAAATCCCGCCGCGCAACGTCAATTGGTCCGCGAGCGGAAAGTGGGTGCATCTCGCCAAGATCGGCTTCGAGAAGTACTTCCTGCGCAAGGTGAGAAAGGGCGAGAGCGAGCCCTTCTACGAGAAGCTTGCCCTTCATGTGATGGGCATCCGCAAGCTGAGACTGTGACCCGATCCCTCAAGGAGTATCTGACATGAATGTCGATCGCGCTGTTCTCGTGTTCGCCGGCTTCGTCGTGCTGCTCGGCGTGGCCTTGTCACTGACCGTCCATCCCTGGTGGATCGGCCTCACGATCTTTGCCGGCCTCAACATGGCCCAGGCGGGGATCACCGGTTTTTGCCCTGCGGCCATGATCTTCAAGGCGCTTGGCCTGCGCCCGGGCAGCGCCTTCCGGTGATGCGCATGCGGCGGCTGATCCTCCTCGCCCTGCTTGCAAGCAGCGCGCCGGCCGCGCAGGCGACCACGCTTGACGAGGCGATCGCTGCTGCCCTCGCCCATGCGCCTGCCATCGAGGCGGCGCGAGCGGAGAGCGATGCTGCCGCCGCGCGCGTGCGCGAGGCGCAGGCCGGGCAGCTCCCGACCGCGACCGTGACCGGCACCATTGGCTGGGGACGCCTGGACCCGCAGAGCTTCTTCGGGCTGGGCGCGGCGAACGTCACGCCTCGTGCCGCGCAGGTCACGGTCGAACAACCGCTCTTCACGGGTGGCCGCGTCAGCGCCGGCATCGCGCAGGCGCGCGCCGGTGACGAGGCAGCGAAGGCGCGGGAGAATATGACGCGCAGCCAGACCATCGCTGCCGTGGCGCAGGCCTATGGAAATGTGCTGACCGGACGGGAACTCGTCGCCCTCCAGAGCGAGCTTGTCGCGCAGATGCAGGAGATCGCACGGCAGGCACAGCTGCGCTACAAGGCCGGCGAAAGTCCGCGCACCGACATCTCCCAGGCCGCCGCCCGCCTCGCCGAAGCGGAAGCAGCACTGGCCGCCGCGCAGGGCCATGCCATTGCCGCCAATGCCCGGTTCACGAACCTGACAGGGCTGACGCCTGACGATCTGGCGCCGCTGCCGGCAAACCCCGCCCTCCCCGCCGCGCTGGACGAGGCGCTGGATGCCGCCCTCCAAACCAATCCCTCACTGGCGCAGGCGGAGGCTGGCCTGCGGGCAGCCCAGGCGGCGGCGCGCGCGGCGCGGGCGGAACGGCTGCCCACGGTCGGCGCTTTTGCGGAAGGCGCACTGGTTCGCGATCAGTTCTTCCCCGATTATCGCGCGGACAGCGCCACAGTGGGCGTGCGGGCGCGCTGGCAGCTGTTCAACCCCGGCACCTCCGCCCGCGTCGCCGGCAGCGACAGCGCAGTGACCGCCGCCGAAGCGCGCCTGAAGGCTGCGCAGGACATGGTGCGCGAACAGGTGATCGCCACGTTTCAGGCCGTCCGCACCTCCCTGCTGGTCGAGGCGGCCGCGCAACGGCAGGCCGACGCTGCGGCGCAGGCGAGAGACAGCATTCGACATGAAGTGCATGTGGGCATGAAGCCCCAGCTCGACCTGCTTGACGCCGAGCGGGAAGCCACCGCCGCCAGAGCTGCTCTTGCTCGGGCACAGGCGGATCGGGCGACCGCCGCCTACCAGCTGCTTGCCTTGATCGGTCAGTAAGGCCGAGGACGATTCTGCGTACGGCTAGTCGACGTCCTGCCCGAGCTCCGGGAGAGCATTGACGACCTCGACATTATGCTCCGCGCAAACCGCAGCAAGCTCCGGGCTATCGAGATAATCGGTCACGAACACATCGATGGCGCCGATATGCCCGATGCGAACCGGGGCGCTGCGGGTCAGCTTGCTCCGATCGGCCACGAGAATGACCGATCGCGAGTTTTCGACAATCGCATGCGACACCTGGACCTCGTTGAGATCGAAATCGAGCAGCGAGCCGTCGTCATCGATGGCGGAGGCGCCGATAACAGCAAAATCGACCTTGAAGTTCCTGATGAAGTCGACCGCCGTCGGGCCAACGGCGGCGCGATCCGCATGGCGAACGCGGCCGCCAACGACGATCAGGTCAATTGCGGGATTGCGACAGAGAATATCGACGACGTTCAGATTGTTGGTGAGAACAAGGAGATTCGTGCGTCCGGCCAGAGCCCGCGCCACTTCTTCCGTCGTCGTGCCGATGTTGATGAACAGGGAGGCGCCATCCGGGATGCGCGCCGCGGCTTCCCGCCCGATGGCCGCCTTTTCCTCGACAGAGAGCCGGCGCCGCGCCTCGTACTGCAGGTTTTCGACACCCGAACCCAGAATCGCGCCGCCGTGGACCCTGGAAAGATACCCGCGTTCGCAAAGGTCGTTGAGATCCTTGCGGATGGTCTGGGGCGTGACGTTGAGGCGCGAGACGAGATCCTCGACCGTCACCTTGCCATTGCGCCGGGCCAGATCGAGGATCTGGCGGTGGCGGGTGTTGGATGCGCTCGTCATGTCGGCGTTCTGACGCGTCGACTCTTCAGTTGCAAGGGCTGTTGCACAAGCCGTCCGTGACGGGGTATCGGGCCAGGCTGCGGCAACAGCCTGGCCCTCCCCTTTAGCTGCTAGAACGCTTTCGACAGCGAGAGGCCGATCACGCGCCCGATCGGGTTGGCGGCCTGCGGATCGAATCCGCCGCCACCATTCGCATTGGCAACGATGTTCACGAACGGCGGATCGGCATCGAACAGGTTGCGGACGTCCAGCCCGACCCTCACGCCGCCGAGCATCGAAACATCGTCCTCAAACCGGTAGGCCACGCTGAGATCGACCGTCGTATAGGCGTCCACCTTCTGAACCGGCGTGGCCAGATCGTTGGTGTAGCCACCCATATGATTGACGAAGGCGAACGCCGACAGTCCGCCCTGATGCCAGCCGACCGTTCCGCGCGCGCGGAACCGGACGGGGTAACCGATGCGGTTGACGACATTGACTTCCGGAGCGCCCGGCGTCTGCGAGAGGCGATATTCGAGATAATAGGTACCGCTCAGCCCAAGGCTCAGTTCACCGTCCGTCGTTGCGCCGAAGCGGTAGTTGAATTCGAAATCGAGGCCACTGGCTTTGGTCGTGGCCAGATTCTGCTCAAGGCCATTCACGAAGACGCCCGGCGCAGGCAACAGCGGCCCGAAGAGTGGCAGTGGCGTCGGGTCCGGCCCTACGCCCAGAATGAACTTGTCGATCAGCGCCGAGCATTCCGCCGAAGGGCAATAAGAGATGACGCCTGCATAGGCCTCCGGCTTCTGAAGGATGTTGAGATTGCTCAAATAGGAGCTGATTTGGTTCTCATAGTTGATGTTGAAGTAGTTGAGGCTTGCGCGCAGGCCCGGAATGTTGAGCGGACGCCATTCAGCGCCAAGCGACCAGGTCGTCGCGGTTTCCGGCTTAAGCCCCAGATTACCACCCCCTGTGGTGTAGCCAAGGACCGGGCCGTTCGGCGTCGCATAATTCTGGACGAAGACCGCAGAGACCGGGCCAACCAGCTGCGTGAGGCCAGGCGCGCGGAAGGATGTGCCGTAGCTGCCGTGGAACTTCAGCCCGCCCCCGACGAGCCAGTTGACGCCGATCTTGGGGTCCGTCGTGCGGCCGACCACGGTGTAGTTGGTCGTCCGCAAGCCGAAGTCGAGGGTGAGTTCTTCGACCCCCGGCATGCCGTTGCCCGCTCCAACCACCGGCACCAGCAATTCGCCGTAGAAGGCGTCAGATGTGCGAGACAGATCCTTCAGGCCGCCAAACGCTGGCGCGTTGTTCTCCGGCGTTCCGAGAATGAGGCCGTTGAGCACCTTGTCCGTCTGACGCTGATAGCCGACGGCCAGCTGGACATTGCCACCCGGCAGGGCAAACAGCGTGCCGTCCAGCTTCGCTTCATAGACATATTGTCGGCTGCGTCCGGGCGCGTCGAACAGGTCATTGTTGATCCCCGCCAACACTTCCGGTCGATTGGGGCCGAACAGATTGAGTGCAGTAGCCGGGTCGGTGCTCGCCAGCGCTGCGGCGACCTGCGGCGAGGTGCTGGCAATCCGCACCTGATAGGCTTCATCCTTGTTCTGCCCATAGGAGCCGCTGACGGTCAGGCGCCAGTCGCCCCACAGCTTCGCTTCTGCGCCGAGATAGGCCGTGTAGTTCTCGGAAAAGCCACTATCCGTCCAGGTATCGCCAAGCGATTGGCCGCCGAACCAGTAATTCACGATCACCGAGGTGTCGTTGGTGCCCGGAGGCGCCACGAAATAGGGATTGGCATCCGTCACCACCAGAGGACCGGATTCAAACGGCACCTGGCGGCGATAGCGGCGGTGCGAATAATGCCCATCGGCAAAAATGCGAAGGCCCTCGGTAATCTCCTGATCGAAGGTGAACGCGACGCTGTGCTGCTTCTGGTGGGGGAGCAGATCCTGAGACTTGATCGGGTCGCACAGATTGACGGTGCCGGGCACGAGTTGCCCTGCAGTCGCCTGCGTGACGCCACCAGCGGGGATGGCATAGGTCGTGCCGTTGACCTCAATGGTCCCCGGATTGCAGGCTGTCCTGCGGTTGTCCGCGCCGCCCCGGCCGGACAGATCCGCCGAATAGAAGTCGCGATCCAGCCCGCTCAGGGCGCTTCGCTGCGAAATCTCGCCGCCGATCGTCAGCTGGCCGGTGCTCCAGCGATGGCCGGCGAGCGCATTGACTTGCCACTCATCATAATTGTCGCCGAAGCCATAGCGGCCGCCGACCTGAAACCCCTCGAAATTGCGACGGGTGATCAGGTTCACCACACCGGCAATCGCGTCCGAGCCGTAAGTCGCCGAAGCGCCATCCGCGACGATATCGACCCGCTGAAGCATGACGGTCGGGATCGCGGTCGGGTCGACCGCCAGGCCGACGGTGCCGGCCGGTACGGCGCGATGACTGTTCACAAGTGTCAGCGTGGCGAAGGGGCTGAGCCCGCGCAGGTTGATGGCGTTGCCATAAGTGATGTTGCCAGCCCCGCCCGTCCCGCTGCGCGAAGATTCCGAAACCCCGAGGTTGAACACCTGCGGTTGAAGCTGCAGCACCTGATTGGTCGTGACCGCATTGACAGCATCAATCGTATCGCGATCAACCGTGATGAGTGACGATCCGACCGGAGCGACGCCGCGCAATTGCGTGCCGGTGACAATCACTTCAGTGGCGGGTTCGTCGGGCTGAGCGCTGCCCGCGCCGTCATTCGTCTGCGCTTGCGTGGTCGCCGATGCTCCAACTGTAAGCGCAATCACGGCAGTTCCCAGAGACAGCCGCCGAACATGGCGAATGGCGGACTCCAGTTGTGAAGCTGATTTCGTCATTTCCTCCCCTTTCCGAGCCTGAGACAGCCTTTATCGGCCGATTCGATTTTCGGTTTATAGAGATTACGAAATAAACGAACCTTCATGCAAGCGTTTTCATAGCGTCACCCCGTTCGCTTAGACGGGCAAAAAACGCAATGCCGGCCCCACTTGGGGGCCGGCAGCGCAAAAATTAGAAATATATTTTCGCGAGCCTGTCGCGAACTCAGGAAATGGCGCGTTCGACGGCCTTTCGCCAGCCCTCAACCATTGCCGCCCGGGTCGCCTCCTGCATCTTCGGCTCAAAGCGACGTTCGCGCGTCCAGATCTCATCAAGTGCGTCGAGCCCGCTCCAGACGCCAGTTGCGAGCCCCGCCATAAACGCCGCACCAAGGGCTGTCGTTTCCACAATCGCAGGTCGCTCGACCGGCGCCACAAGCACGTCAGACAGGAACTGGCAGAGCCAGTCATTCACCGCCATGCCGCCATCCACGCGGAGCGCGGTTGCACCTTCTCCGACGTCCGCCTTCATCGCGTCGATCAGGTCCATCGTCTGATAGGCGACGGATTCCAGCGCCGCGCGGGCGAGGTGCGCATCCGTGGCGTCGAGCGTGAGACCGCAGATCAGTCCCCGTGCGTGCGGATCCCAATATGGCGCGCCAAGCCCGACGAAGGCAGGGACCATATAGACGCCGTGGCTATCGGGCACCCGCGTGGCCATGCTGTCCGTCTGCGATGCATGCGTGATGATCTTCAAGCCATCCCGCAGCCATTTCACCGCCGCGCCGGCAACGAAGATCGATCCCTCAAGGGCATAAGTCATCGTGCCGTCCAGACGATAGGCCGGTGTCGTGAGCATCCGCATCTTCGACAGAACCGGCTCGGTGCCGATGTTCATCAGCGCAAAGCAACCCGTGCCGTAGGTCGATTTCGCCATACCCGTCCGGAAACATCCCTGCCCGAAAAGCGCGGACTGCTGGTCCCCGATCATACCTGCGACGGGGATAGCCTTGCCGAGAATCTCGGCGTCGCAATGGCCGAAAATGCAGGCGTTATCGCGCACATCGGGCAGCATCGCGGCGGGGACGCGGAAGAGGCTGAGCAACTCATCGTCCCAGGCCTGCTCCATGATGTTGAACAGCAGCGTGCGACCTGCATTGGTCGGATCGGTCGCATGGACCTTGCCGCCCGTCAGCCGCCAGAGCAGAAAGCTGTCGATGGTGCCAAAAGCCAACTCACCCCGCTCTGCGGCAGCGCGAGCGCCTGAGACGTTGTCCAAAATCCAGGCGGCCTTGGTCGCCGAGAAATAAGGGTCGATCAGCAGGCCAGTCTTCGCCGTGACCATCTCCTCGGCACCGGAGGCCTTGAGCCGGGCGCACTCGTCCGCTGTCCGGCGATCCTGCCAGACAATCGCGTTATGAATGGGCTTGCCGGTTGCCCGGTCCCACACGACGACCGTTTCCCGCTGATTGGTGATGCCAATCGCCGCGACATCGGCAACATCAACGCCGGCCTTTGCGACCACGTCCTGCATCGTGGCGACGGTGTCGCGCCAGATGTCTTCCGGATCATGCTCCACCCAGCCAAGATTGGGATAATGCTGCTTGAACTCGCGCTGCGTCGTGGCGACCGGATTGGCCGCAGCATCGAACAATATGCAACGCGTCGAGGTCGTGCCCTGGTCTATCGCAAGAATATAAGGCGGCTGCGCCATGGTTGCTCTCCTGAGGTCGCCGGCTGAGCGGCGACTGTGTCAATTGGCCGCGTCTGGTTCGGCGGGGATGGATTCCTGGGCGACCCGTTTGTGCCGCGATGGCAGGAAGGGCCGGATCAGCCAGTGGTAAATGCTGGCACCCAGCACACCGCCACAGAACGGGCCGGCAATCGGCACCCACCAGTAGTTGCCGGGTCCGGGAAAGGCGGATTCTCCCCAACCGGCGAGATAACCGAAAATGCGCGGACCAAGGTCGCGCGCGGGGTTGATCGGCCACCCTTCGAGATAGCCAGCACCGCCGCCGATCATGGCTACGAGCAGGCCGATAATCAGGGCACTGGAATTGGCCTCAGGGGCCTGGGTGTTATATTCCTCGGTGATCGCAAAGATGCCAAGCAGCAGGAAACCCGTCAGCACGATCTCGTTGAAGAAGGCCCGGATCGGCGTGATGTGCGCGCCGGGCGCGGTAAAGAACACGCCCGCTCCGCCGCCGGCTGCCCGGTCGATGCCCTGCGTCGCGTTGAACGCGTCAATCACCGGCGAAAACATCATGTAGACGACCGCAGCGCCCAGAAATGCGCCAATCGTCTGGGCGATCCAGAACGGCACAACCTTGCGCTTGGGGAAGCCACGATAGATTGTGAGCGCGAGAGTGACAGCGGGATTGGCATGTGTGCCGGACACCGCGCCCGTCACGTAGATCGCAATCGTAACGGCCAGACCCCAGGTGATGCACACCCCGAAATAGGCCGTGCTGTACGGGCTGGGATCATACAGAAAATACATTGCGGCTGCCGAACAGCCGATGGTGATGATAATGAAAACTGCAATGCATTCGGAGATCAGTTCTCCAATAAATGCCTTTCCCGGTGACATTGGCCCCTCCACGGATATTCGTTGTATCGTTACTCAGCTGCTTTGGCTTCAACCCGCGCATGATCGGCCAGATAGGCCTTCAGCGCCTCCACTTCTTCCGCACGCATATGCAGGCCCAGCTTCGATCGACGCCACAGTATGTCGTCCGCCGTTTGTGCCCACTCATTCACCAGAAGATAATCCACTTCCGCCTGCGTGAGGCCAGCCCCGAAGCTCCGTCCGAGGTCGTCCATCGTCTTGGCAGTACCCAGAAACGCAAAGACCCGCGAGCCATAGCTCTGCGCCAGGCGACGAACCGTCTGCTCATCCAGGAAGCCAGCTTCCCGTTGCACGTCCGCGATAAGACCAGCCAGCCCGCGCTCCCCCAGATCGCCGCCAGGCAGCGGCGCCTTGCCTGTCCAGGCCGACTGCAGGCCCGGGAGGTGCCGTGCCAGCTTGTCCATCACCTCCTCTGCCAGCGCACGATGGGTGGTGATCTTGCCGCCGAATATGCTCATCACGGGGGCCGCACCGTCGGTATGATCGAGGGAGAGCACGTAGTCGCGGCTGATTTCCGACGCGTTGGTCGTCGCATCGTCATAGAGAGGACGCACGCCAGCAAAGCTCCAGAGAACGTCCCGCGGGGCGATCTGGGTCGTGAACCAGCGGTTCACGGATTCGCATAGATAATCCGTTTCGGCAGCGTCGATCGCCACGGCATCTGGCGCGCCCTGCCATTCCACATCCGTTGTGCCGATCAGCGTGAACTCGTCTTCATACGGAATGGCAAAGACAATCCGCTTGTCCGGATTCTGCAGGATGTAAGCGTGTTCCCCCTCGAACAGCTTTCGGGTGACGATATGACTGCCCTTGATCAGCCGCAGCGTTCCAGCGCCCGGGATGCCGGCGCGCTGTGGCAGGAAATCCGCCGCCCAGGAGCCAGTAGCGTTCACCAGAATACGGGCCGTGACGGATTTCGTGGTTCCATCGGCGCACTGTAGGGAAAGGGTCCAGCCTTCCCGGTGCCTCTGTGCTGAGAGGCATCTCGTGCGCGTCATGACCGTTGCACTGTGTTCGGCGGCATCCTGAACATTCGCGACAACGAGGCGGCTGTCGTCGCCCCAACAGTCCGCATAGCGATAGCCCTGCGTATATTTCGACTGAATGGCATTGCCATAGCCATCCGCGTCCAGCCGGATGGCGCGCGAGCGCGGCAGGCTGCTCCGTCCGCCCAGATGATCGTAGAGAAACAGGCCGATCCGCATCATCCAGACTGGCCGCATCCCGCGATCATGCGGCAGAACGAACTCGAGCGGCCGGATCAGGTGCGGTGCCGCCCGCATCAGCCGCTCACGCTCGGCAAGCGCCTTGGCAACCAGCCGGAATTCAAATTGTTCGAGATAGCGCAGGCCGCCATGAATGAGCTTGGTGCTCGCAGACGAGGTATGCGCGGCCAGATCGTCCTGCTCCACGAGCATCACGCTGGCGCCACGACCGGCAGCGTCCCGCGCTATCGCCGCGCCGTTGATGCCTCCCCCAACAATTAGAAGATCGTATTCAATTTTCATGAATGGACATTCGCCGCCCTTGGCAACGAAAGTCAATCACTTTCGTATCTTTCGTTTCAGGAGGAAGAGCGCGGCCTGAAGAGTCCAGACGTGGCCACGGATCAGCCGGTGCGCCGAAGGTGGCAAAGTTATCGCGGACCCACTGCAAGGACGCGACGAGGTCAAGCTGGACGGCGTTAACGGGCGGGCCCTTCTCCTCGCCAAGACAGAGGTAACCGAAAGCATTCAGCGGGCGATTGCCGTGGCGACAGCCACGAAGCATGCGATTCGGACTCGCCACCGGCATACGCGATTGCACAAACCGGAAGGCCCCAAGCCTCACGCCAAGCGCACTACGAACCGGCGTGACATATTTGACATACCGACACCTAAAATATCGATGTTGCCAATCAAGCCGCCAAAACCTGCCCGTTTTCCCTTGTTTTATGTCATTCTCTTGAGTAATCAACAATCGAAGGCGTTGAGTGATCAACATCTAGGTGATCGCCAGGACGTCAAAAAAAGGGAGAGGGATCAATGGCATATAAGTCATCCAGAATGCCGCGCCTTTGGCAGGGTAGCCTTGCGTCACTCGCGGCCGGCCTGCTGCTTGCGACGCCAGCCTTGGCTCAGCAGAGCGAGCCGCAAGAACAGCGGAACACCGCCGCAGCGCCCGAGGCGCCTGCGATCATCGTCACCGGCTCACGCATTCAGAGCTCCGGCTTCACGGCCCCCACGCCTGTTACCATGATCGGCGCGGAGGAGATCCAGGCGCGCGCCGCCACCAACGTTGCCGACGTGCTGAACGATCTGCCATCTTTCCGTGCTCAGTCCACGCCTGCCACGACCGCCATCTTCATCGGTGGCGCCGGCGCGCAGACGGTTGACCTTCGCGGCCTGGGTGGCTCGCGCACGCTGGTGCTGGTGGATGGTCGCCGTTTCGTTCCCGGCACCACGCAAGGCAACTTCACTCGCCCCGCAGGCGCGGTTGACCTCAACATGATCCCGACTTCGCTGATCCAGTCAGTTGACGTCGTCACCGGCGGCGCATCGGCGGCCTATGGGTCGGACGCTGTTTCGGGTGTCGTCAACCTGATCCTCAACAAGGATTTGACGGGCGTTCGGGTGACCGCGCAGCAGGGCATCTCCCAGCGCGGCGACGCCAGCGAAACATCGCTGTCGCTCGGGGCCGGCACCTCCTTTGCCGATGGTCGTGGCCATGTCATCTTCGGCGGCGAATATGTGAACAACAAGGGCGTCGGCGATTGCTACACGCGGACGTGGTGCGCCGAGGAATATGGTCCGGTTGCCAACCCGGTGCCCCAGTTGAACGGACTTCCCCGCCAGCTCATCCTTCCCAACATGCGTCCATCCGTGGCGAGCTTCAACGGGCTCATCGCCGCTGGCCCACTTGCTGGCACCGAGATCGCGCCCGACGGCACGATCTTCCAGCATGACTATGGCACCTATTATGGCGCACCGATCTTCCAGTCGGGCGGCAGCATCGATCCCGAGCATGCCTTCTATCAGTTCTTCCCGCTCTACTCGCCCGTGGAGCGCTACTCGCTCTATGGCCGCGCCGACTTCGACATCACGCCGGATATCAATGTCTTCGCGGAGGCCTCTTATGGTGATGTGAGGGCAAGCACCACGTCGGCTCAGGGCCGCCTGTTCTTCGGCACCGCGCCCACGATCCGGCGCGACAACGCCTATGTGTCGCCCGAGCTGGCCGCAGCAATGGACGGTGCCGGCGTGACCTCCGTTGCGCTTGGCCGCATCACGAATGATTTCGGACCGCAATTCGGGTCCGCCAACCGCAACACGTTGCGCTTCGTTGGCGGCTTCAATGCGCAACTGGGCAGTGGCTGGTCGGCTGACTTCTATTATCAGTTTGGCCGCACGCGCTATGAGCAATATGGCTTCAACACGCTGATCACGGACAATTTCCAGCGTGCTGCCGATGCTGTGGACGAAGGGCAGTTCCTCACCGGCACGCCCAATGGCAATATCGTCTGCCGCTCGACGCTGACCGACCCGACCAATCCGCTGGTTCAGGGCTGTCTGCCGCTCAACATCCTGGGCGAGAACAATTTCAACCCGGCCAATGTCGGCTATTCGTTCGGCACGGCTTATCAGCAGAACGAGATGACGCAGCATGTGGCTGCCGCCAGCATTTCAGGCGAGCTGGCGCAGCTCTGGGCCGGGCCGCTCGCTGTCGCGGCCGGTGTCGAATATCGCGTCGACGACGTGGAAGGCACGGCGGACGCGATTTCGACCGCGCTGCGGTTCTACACGAACAACACCGCCGGCATCACCGGCCCGGCCACCAAGGTGAAGGAAGGCTTCGTTGAAGCCAACCTGCCGCTGGCAACCGGCCTGAGCGTGAACGGCGCCGTTCGCCTGACCGATTATTCCACCAGCGGCACGGTTTGGAGCTGGAAAGTCGGCGGCGCGTGGGAGCCCACGCCATGGCTGCGTCTGCGTACCACCCGTTCGCGCGACATTCGTGCGCCCAATTTCTTCGAGCTGAACAACCCGCGCTCGGCATCCTTTGCCTTCCTGACCGATCCGGAAAACGGCGGTGTCAGTTCGCTCACCCGGATTTTCGGCGGCGGCAATCCAGGTCTGGCTCCGGAGGAAGGCGACACGTTCACAGCGGGCGCTGTCCTCAATTTCAACTGGCTGCGCCTGTCAGCCGACTATTTCGATATCAAGGTGGATGGGGCCATCGCCTCCGTCGGTGCGCAGGTCATCGTGAACCGTTGCTCTGCAGGGGCAGCCGAATTCTGCGCGCTGATCACGCGCAACGGCGCTGGTGCCCTTGAGGAAGTGGAATCCACTGCCCTCAACCTCAACACCATCAAGACACGCGGGATCGATGTGGAAGGCACGATCAACCGGCCGCTGGGCAATGGCGACCTCTCTCTGCGTATGGTCGGTACCTTCCTGTTCGATCTGATCACGATCGACACGAACGGAGCGACTGACTTTGCCGGCCAGAACGGCTTCCCCGTCTCCGGTCAGTCGGGCCTGCCCGATTTCCAGGGCTCAGCCACACTCGGCTGGGAGAACGAGCAGATCGGCGGTGCGGTGCGCTTCCGCTACATTTCCTCGGGGCGCTACGACGTTACCAAGATCGCTCCGGGAGACGAGGGATACAGCGCCACCGCCCCCAACAGCATCAACATCAATCATGTGCCGGCCTATGCCTATGTCGATCTGAACGCACATCTGAACGTGCTTGAAGACGGCCGCCGCAAGTTCCAGCTGTTCGGGGCGATCAACAATGTGCTTGATCAAAATCCGCCGAACCGGATGCCATCCAGCTTCGGCGTGACCAATCCGGCGCTTTACGATGTGATTGGCCGCAACTTCCGGATCGGGGTACGTGCCGACTTCTAAAGCCAGCTTTGGCTAACGAGGATGTGGCGGCGTGATCATCGGATCGCGCCGCCATTTCCATTCTTGGGCACCACCATTCCCTCGCATTGTGATGGACATGCCATAATAATGATTTATCAATGAAGCTGCGGCGAGAGGATTTTTATGAGCAGTTTCAACATCCAGCAATTTATCGACGAGCAGAAGATCGGCCGCAGCCACTATGCGGTGCTGCTGCTCTCGGGTCTGGTCCTCTTCATCGACGGGTTCGACATTTTCATGGTCGGCAAGATCGCGCCGGCGATCGCAGAGGACTTTGGCGTTTCGCCCGCTGCCATGACGCTGGTGTTCCTGCTCCAGCAGATCGGGCTCGCGGTGGGCGCGTTCTTTGTCAGCCCGCTGTCCGACTTCTTTGGCCGCAAACGCATGCTGGTCATTTCGTCCATCATCTTCGGTATCCTCACAATCGCCACGGTGTTCGCACCGACGATCCTGATCCTGGCGATCCTCCGCGGTCTTTCCGGATTGTTCCTCGCTGGCGTTCTCCCTGCAGCGGTCGCTTTGCTGGCCGAATTCACGCCCAAGTACCGCCGGTCAACGTTCATCGCGATCGGCATCGCCGGCTACAGCGCAGGAAGTGCAGCCGGTGCCGGGATCGCACTGCTGGTGCCAACCTATGGATGGGAAAGCGGCTTCTGGATCGGTGGACTTCTACCGCTTCTGCTCATTCCAGCCCTGATCCTGTGGATGCCGGAGTCGCTCTCCTTTCGCGTCAACCGCAATCCGCTAGACCCGGCCATCCCCAGGACGATCCGTGCAATCGCTCCAGCAATTCACCTGACCGGAACCGAGGAGTTCACCACCGTTGAGGCGGGCAAAAAGCCGCGCAAGACCAATGTGCTCGATGTCTTCCGCGACGGACGCGCGCGCACATCGACCATCATCTTTGCCAGCTGCGTACTCTCCATGGGCAACATCGCGTTGCTGGCGGCCTGGCTGCCGACCTTCTTCCAGGAAATGGGCGGCATTTCGATCCAGCGCTTTGCTATCGCGGCGATGATCGGCTTCATGGGTGGCCTGGCCGGAACAGTGTCGATCGGCTTTTTGATGGACCGCGTGCGACCCACGCGCCTGATCCCGGTCTATTATGTCGGCATTGCCGTTTCATTGGTGCTGATGGGCTATATTCCGTTCGGCACACCGGCCTTCATCGTGCTGCTCATTTGCTGGAGCTTTTGCCAGTCAGGCGGGCAGGCCGGGCTCAACATGCTGATGACGCAGGTCTACCCGACGGCGATCCGCAGCACCGGCGTTGGTTGGGCCGGCGGCGCAGGGCGCATTGGCGGCGTGATCTTCCCACTGTTCGGTGGGCTGGCGCTGGCATCGGCCTTCACGCTGCCGCTTACGCTCAAGCTCATCGCGCTGCCACCCATCGGCGTCGCCCTGCTGGTGCTGCTGCTCCGGCCAATCCAGACCGGCGCCGAACCCTCCGGCAAAACTGCGCTGGCACACTAAGGCAGGCCGAGACTTTCCGGCGGCCGCGCCGCTGGCAAGTCTCGGTCGAGCCTGTATCGTCAGCCCGGCTGGCGGGTCCGGAGCTTTTCGCCGTCGACGAAAGTGCCGTGGAAGGTAGAGCGGACGCGCACGGGCATGTGCAGGAGCGCGACCGGCCCCGCCTCGATATCCTGCGCATCGAGGATGGCGAGCTCGCTATGATTGGCATCCAGCCGGTTCACGATGACAAGCAGCCACCCATCCCCTTTTGCGGCGCCGGCGTGACGCGGCACAAACTGAGGCTCGTGGACCGAGGCGCGGGCGCCGGGGCGCCACATGCGCAGATCCCCACTCGCGAGATCCACGCAGCCCACGGCGCTTGATCCGTCAGGCGCGCGATCAACGATCAGGAAGCCGTTGCGGCAATTTTCGCCTTGAAAGCGATCATCGGTGCGCGGCATTTCCCCGGGAATATCGATGATCCGACGCCGGTCGAAACTCTCGTCATTGCGTGCAAGGTCGAAGGTCAGGCGCGAGAGGAACGCCGGGCATCCTTCAACATGCTCGCCCTGCGGCGTGGGGAAGAAGGGGAAACAATTGCCGTCATAATAGCAGGCATCCAGATGAACCTTCCCGTCCTCTTCCCACGCATTCATCATGTGGCTGATCGTCCCTGCAGGCCCACGGAACCAGCGAATATCCGCCGCCGTGCCGCCCCGCCGGACCAGCGCGACCACAACCTGCTCGTCGGGATGCCACTGATAGAAAGTGCTGCCACGCTTCAGCGCCTCGATATCTGTGATGAGTGGCATGAAGGGGAACACCGCCCAGTTGGGCGTGACCGCGAAATCATGCACGATGGAGGCGTAGGGCATCTCGAACCAGATCTCGTCGAGAATATTCCCCTCATCGTCGATATCGTAAAAGACGATGTCGCGAGAACCGTCGCCCTTGGCCTGATAGGAATAGGTCAGCAGACGGCCGTCATCGGGATACCATTTCGGGTGCGCGGTCAGCGAAGTGGCCCTGATCTTGCCGTCATAATCATAGCGGCCGATGGGATCGAGCGTGTCGCGGTCGACCTCGAACGGCAGATCATCTTCCTTGAGAACGAGCAACCGCCCATTGTGGAAGATGACGTTGGTATTGGCGGTGCCGCCGCTGACACCTTTGACCGAAGGGTCATCGGTAAACCGATTGCGATAGAGTCCGAAGAGCGAGCGACCGGCCTGTGCCTGCACATTGAAACGGTCATTACGAACCCAGCGACTGCGGTACGTAACCGCACCGTCCCGGATGCGGAACATATGCGCCATGCCCTCGCCATCGATGAAGATATCGCTGCCCAGCATCGGCGGATACTGCCGGTCTGGCCCCGCCCGATACCATGTGCCGTCGATGCTCTCCGGCACCCTGCCCGCGATCAGCTCCATTCCTTCCACATTGGATTCGACCCGCAAGGGCTTCATCCAGCCCTTATAGGCGGGAATATCCGGAAAAATGACGTCCATGGCCTTCTCTCCTGAAGTTCTTCATCGGCGGATGTATTTGAAACTCACACGCCTTGTTGATAATTCAATGATCTCGGCCTTGTGTCAACTACAATGATGTCTGACGAGTAAGGGCCGCCAGGCTTCACGCGACGTCTGTGTTAATTTCCCAATCGACAGGACGGGCTGGCAACGCAAGGGTCCTGACGACAGGGCAGACCAACCCCAGGAAGACGCCTTTTACCAGCAAAGACCGCAAGAAGGCATTGATCCAAAGTCAGCTTATGCTAACGAATTCGTTGATTATTCAATGAGGTGAGGATGACCGACACTCAAGTCCTGATTATCGGCGCAGGCCCCGTGGGGTTACTGCTCGCACTCGATCTTGCATCCCGTGGTGTTCATGTTGTCGTCGCCGAAACGCGGCCGGCGGGCCAGCCACCGAGCGTGAAATGCAACCACGTTTCCTCCCGCACCATGGAGACACTGCGCCGCCTCGGCCTCTCGCGCGAGGTGCGCGCCGTGGGCCTGCCGCATGACTATCCCAATGACATCGTCTTCCGCACCCGGATGACCGGCAGGGAACTCGCCCGCATCCCCATCCCCACACGCCGCGAGCGCTATCGGGACCGCTCCGGGCCGGACGGCTGGTGGCCGACGCCCGAGCCGCCGCACCGGGTCAACCAGATCTTCTTTGAACCGATCTTCTTCGCCCATGCTGCGGAACATCCGAACATCACCATCCTCAACGAGACACGCTTCGACAGCGCGCGCGAGGAAAGCGGCGGCGTCCGCGCGGACCTGACTGACCTCAAGACCGGAGAGACCCGGCAGATCACCAGCTGCTACATGGTCGGTTGCGATGGCGGCAGTTCGGTGGTCCGCAAGGGCATCGGCGGCAAGCTGGAAGGTGATGCCGTCATCCAGCGCGTGCAATCGACGCTCATCGACGCGCCCGACCTGCTCGGCGCACTGGGCAGCGACCCGGCCTGGATGAGCTATAATTACAATCCAGATCGGGCGGGCACGGTACTCGCCATCGACGGCAAGCGTCGCTGGCTGGTACACAATTATCTGCGGCCGAACGAGGAAGAGTTTGAGCAGGTCGACCGGGATCGCTGCATCCGGCACATCCTGGGCGTCGGGCCCGATTTTCCGATCACGCAACTCTCCAATGAAGACTGGATCGGGCGCCGGCTCGTCGCCGACAAGTTCCGCGAGGGGCGTATCTTCATCGCGGGTGATGCGGCGCATCTCTGGGTGCCCTATGCGGGCTACGGCATGAACGCCGGCATAGCCGACGCCATGGATCTCTCATGGATGCTCGCCGCCACGCTGCAAGGCTGGGCGCCCGAGGCGATCCTCGATGCCTATGTTGCCGAGCGCAAGCCGATCACCGAGCAGGTCTCGCGCTTTGCCATGGGCCACGCCGGTGGGGCCATCAAGGAGCGTAACACGCTGCCGCCCGAGATCGAGGACGAAACACCGGAAGGTGAAGCTGCCCGCCGCGCCGTGGGAGAAGCAGCCTATGCGCTCAATGTGCAGCAATATGCCTGCGCCGGGCTGAACTATGGCTATTATTACGATTCCTCGCCGATCATCGCTTATGATGGCGAGGCCGCACCGCCCTACAGTATGCATGATTACACGCCCTCCACTGTGCCGGGCTGCCGCCTGCCGCATTTCTTCGTGGCGGACGGGCGTTCACTCTACGACCTGCTCGGGCCGGGCTATACGTTGATCCGGCTCGACGACACTGCGTCGGCAGAGCCACTGGTCGCGGCGGCGCGCGACCGCGGAATGCCGCTCACGATCGTGACTGCGGACCGGGAGCTCGACAATGTGCCGGATATCTATCGGCACAGCCTGCTGCTCGCCCGGCCCGATGGCCATGTCGCCTGGCGCGGTAACGCCATCGACGATGCGGCTGCGCTGCTCGACCTCGTGCGAGGAGCGGGCAAGACCTGAGCGGGCGCACAGGCAGAAAGGGGCAGCCGGGAGACTGGCTGCCCCGGCTCCGCCGTTACCAGGGGTCCTTGCTCTGCTCGCTGAACGGGCGCCGATCCACGGGCGGGGCGATGTTCACCGGCCGTTGCGGCATGGTGACGTCGCCCTTCCACGGCACCTGATCCGCCTTGGTCCAGGCGTTGACGAACAGGCGGTAGAACTTCCACCGTCCGTTCCGCTTCACCAGCCGGTCATCGCGGGTACCGATGCCGAAGATGAAATTCGTGCCGTAATCGGCATTCCACTGGATAATCTGGAAGAAGCTGCGCACCCGCGCGCCTTCCGGCCGTGGTTCCATGATGAAGTGATTGAACAGGTGCTGTCGGCCGAACCACCAATGCTGGCGATCATACCAGAGTCCCTTGAGATGCTCGCGAATGGCGTCATGCCCCTGCGCCTTGCCCTGCCAGAGATGATCGAACTCGCCATCCTCGGCAAAGGTATCGAGCACCTGCTCCTCGTCCGCCAGATCGATGCCCCAGGCGTAGCGGGCAAACAGTTCGGTGATTTCCGCGCGGTCATCCGAAGGCATGATCTCGGGTACGCCATTGGGCCAGCAGGGTTCGTGCATCTTCATCTCCTTCATGATCTCTTTGTTCCGGGTATCATCGCCCGATGCTTTGCGAGAGGATTTCCGCCGGAGCGCGTCCCTCTCCCTTTTCGGCCCAGGCCACGAACTGGTCCGGCCGCACCAGAATCGCTTGCGTACCGTATTGCGCGCAGAGCGCCGGCGCAGGTTCATGCACGATCTTCAGCGGCATGCCGAGCGCCTGGGCGGCTGCGCGGAAGCCGGAAGCTTCCCCGCCTTCGCCGAACAGGAACAAGGTGAACCCAAGACCGAGCTCATCATAGACATTGCCGCCCGACGGACGATCGGCCGGCGAAAGATGGTGTCCGGCGCGCGCCTCGTGGCTGTGCCTGCCGACCGCGCTACCGCCTGCGCCTTGCGTGCCCGGAACAATCGGCGAACCCTCATAATGAGGCTCGAAACTCGCCACCTCGCCTTGCGCCCCGACGCTGCGGCGCTGCCATTCCGCAATGAAGGCCGCCTCATCCACCGTCGGATCATGAGTGCTCAGAAAAGCACGATCCTCATTGATGGCTTTCTCGATGAAATCGCCCGCGGTCGAGGCAAACACACCGTGGCGTTCGGCGTGATAGCTCTCCAACAGATCATCCCCGCCCCAGCCTTGCAGCACCGCCGCCAGCTTCCAGCCAAGGTTGCAGGCATCCTCAAACCCGGTATTGATGCCATAGCCGCCATAAGGCGGATGGCTGTGCGCAGCATCGCCGGCGAGAAACACGTGATCCGCCCGATAGCGATCGGCAATTGCGAAGCGCAGATCCCAGAAGCCGACATGATCGAATGCCACATCGATCGGGGCGCCGACTGCCTTTTCCAGATAAGCCTTGAAGTCGAACCCGTCCTCGCGCGCGCTGCGGGGGACCGGCGCATGAAAGAACCACTGGTTCTCGAGATCCACGCGACCGAAGAACAGCCAATAGCCTTCCAGATCGGGATGCAGGACGTTGTAGAAGGACTTGCCCGGATAGCGCGCCAGAATGCGTGCCAGCTCGTCCGAACGGAACACGAGGAGCACCATCAGCTTGTCATGATCGGACAAGGTCTGGCTGATCTGCGCCGTTTGTCGCACAGTCGATCGGCTGCCGTCGCAGCCGACGAGAAACCGGCCGCGCGCCATCAGTCGTGCCTCGCCATTGCGCTCGACCGCGTGAACGGTCACGCCGTCTCCATCCACTTCATGGCGCGCGACCGAATAGCCATAACGCGCGGTAACCGACGGCAACTGCGCAACCCGTGCGCGCAGGACAGCCTCAGTACAATATTGCGGCAACCGCTCATTATCGGTGAAGTAATAGGGACGGACCAGCTCTCGCTGGAGCCAGTCGTAGTGATAGGGACTGGTGAGCGACCCATAGGCCGTGAGCCCCCCGATGCCATAGTCCGAGGGGATGGTTCGCGCCGCGCGCAGCTGATCCTCAATGCCCCAGAAATGGAAATGCTCCATGGTCCGCTGGGTCAGGTTCTGGCCCTTGGGCACTGGCTGGGGCTGCGGATAGCGCTCGATCACAAGCGTACGAATGTCGCGCAGGCCGAGTTCGATGGCCAATCCCATGCCGACAGGACCGCCGCCCGCTATGACGACGTCAAACTCATCCTCTTCATGCATGTCAGCCCCGCCCCTCTGCGGTCTGGACGCGTTTCACCACCCTCACAAGACCTTGAAGTAATGGATGCAGTTTGCGTTCGGCACCTTCTCTGCAACGCCGACGAAGATGTGCTTCGCCATCCAGTCGTGCGGGCCTTCGGGCACATCGAATTTGGGTGAAACGCGCATATAATATTCGGATGGATCGGCAGGCTCGTTGCGCGCCATCCGCTCCGCCACTTCTTCGGAGTGCGCCCAGCGATACCCCCGGTTCTGCAGATAGATGATCGTGCCGTCGTCCAGCTCCAGCAAGTAGCGCGCATCGAAATCGATCACGCCGTCCGGTCGCTGAAGCGGCCAGTCGCCCCCGCTCATCGGGATCACCTTGCCCTTGATCCCCGGCCCCTCGATCGTGCCCTCCGCAGCATATACCGCAGCCCGGGTCGCGCCCATGGTCGTGGGCTTGAGCCACACCGCTTTGGTGAGGGTGATCGCGATGGAGAACGCATATTCGAACTTCGGCGCGAACGGGTGAATATCAGTCATGAAAAATCCTTCTGCGAGATTGGCGGGCAACGGAACGCGCGGTTGAAGCCGGCACGGGCGGACGATCAGCCCTGGCCTGGCGAAATGTACGGGAGGAGAAGGTGGGAATCGTACGTTCCCCCCGTGCGGATGATATGCGTGCCCGCATTGCGCAGGTCGTCATGCCGCGCAAAGGCGAGATTATATTTGTCGACATCGTAGATGTCGCGCCCTTGCAAGGTCAGTCGCAGGCCTTCTCCGGCCTCGAACCGGACCGAAGTCGGCCAGATCTCGATATCCAGCGGCACAGGCACGCCCGGCTGCAGCGGCTGCTCACGCCGGTGGGTATGGACAGGCTGGAAGGGCGACGATTGCGCGTCGTCCAGTTCCCGGTGGGAGGCCCGCAGCCATCCGAGCGCCAGCGGCCCGTCATCGTAGAGCGCGTAGAAGGTGAACGGCACACGCTCGCCCTGCGCATCCAGCTTGTCGAGGCCGACGAACAGATCCATGTCGTCGCTGCCATCCGCCTCTACCCAGAGCCGGAGCTTGATATGGCCGGTCAACTCGGTGGGCTCGTCGAAGCGCATGGCGAAGGTCGCCTTGCCGGTCTGCGCATCATAGGATTGCTGCGCTTCCGCATCGGGCGCCTGGGGCGAGAGAGCGCCCTGCCCGGCATCCAGATAAAGCGGCCGATAGTCAGTGCGCGCGAGCGGCCAGTCGGCTTCATCGCGAAAGGCGCCCGCGCTCTCGCGCTCACGCACCTGAATGCGCACGCGGGGCCACTGGCCGAGGCCGGTCTCGAGCCCCTTGAGGTAGTGGTCGAAGAATTTCCGCTGCAGTTCGACATTCTCCGGATCATAGAAATGCCGCCACTTTTTCTGGCCATGAACCAGGAGCCACTTCTCGGGCGCGCTGATCTTCTTGAACGCTTCGAGCGTGCCGCGCGTATGCAGGCCATGGTCCGACCAGCTCGCAACGACGAACGTCGGCAGATCGATGGCTTCCAGATCGAGCGCCTTGCTTTCCCAATAGGCGTCCATCAGCGGATGGGCGCGGGCGTTGGCGCCGGTATATTCCGTGCGGGTGGTGGACCAGTTGAGATTTTTAGAAGCTCGCTCGACGAAACAGGTTTCGCGGATGCCGCCATGATAGGCGAATTCCCGATACCAGTCTGAGAAGCCCTCCCAGGGATTAAGCGCCAGAAGATGCGGCGGCTTGAGCGGCGCTACGAGATACTGGATGCAGGCGAGGTAGGAGACCCCCGTCATCCCGACCTTGCCGTTCGACCATGGCTGCACCCCCAGCCACTCGATCAGATCATAGCAATCCTCGCCCTCGCCAGTGCCGTTGTGGCGTAACTCGCCCTCGGACAGCCAGGCACCGCGCGGATCGGGATAGCAGACGGCGTAACCATGCGCGCACCAATAGGTCGGATCAGGCGCCTCGAACGCCGTATGACGCGAGATCCAGCCTTTCTCGAGACCAGCCGGTGGCCACAGATTATCGGCCTTGCCATGCTTGCCATAGGGGCTCCACGCCAGCAGCACCGGCAGATCGCGCTCGCCGGCCTCGCCCTCGGGACGGAAGATATCGACATAGATCGTCACGCCATCGCGCATCGTCACCGGCACATTGCGGTCGAGAATCAACCCGTCTTCCACGATCCGCACCTGCTCCTTGGGCGGAAGCGGCGGCTTGTAGGGATTGGTCGCGGGGTCGGTGCCCGGAAGCATGATCAGCTCAAATTCCTCGGACATCACTCTCTCCCTCGCGTTTTCCGTTGATTAATCATCATAGTCGGTCTTACGGTTCACGCAATCGCAATCCCGCCAAATAAGATGATTCATCAACATATATCGGAAGGCCATTCATGACAGACGATCCTCTCGCCCTTCGCTACGAGCATGTCTTCGACATCCGCATCAATTTCGATAAGCGCTGGACGACGGGCGCCATTCACGAGGGCGGCCCCAATCACGGATATACGTCTGTCGGCGAAGGCTGCACCATTTCGGGGCCGCGCCTGAACGGCAAGCTGGTCGACTACAGCGGCGCGGACTGGCCGGTCATCCGCACAGACAAGGTCGTGGAGCTCAATGCCCATTACATGATCGAGGCGGACGACGGCGCGCTCATCTACATCCGAAATCTTGGTTATGTGCATGGCCCGCTTGACCTGCCGGACGGAACGACGACCTCATCCTATTTCCGCTGCACGCCCTATTTCCGTGCACCGGAAGGCAAGCATGGCTGGCTCAATCGCACGGTGATCGTCGGCGTCGGTCAGCGGCGCCCGAAGTTGACGCCCGAGGACGAGCAGGATCACTCGCTGTTCCGCTATTACGCGGTCATTTGATCGCATCCGGCTGAGCGCGCGATTGTGACAGGATGACGAGTTGCTCCCCGACCTTGGCGAGCAACTCGTTCAGCTGCGTGCACTCCTCATTGGTGAGCTTCGCCAGCAATAATTCATGGAACGCCTGTCGTTGCGCGAGCGCGGCACGATATCGCTCCATGCCGGTTTCGGTCATCTTCAGAATCGGCGCTCGCCGATCTTGCGGATTCTCCCGGCGAAGCGTGTAGCCCTTCTGCTCGAGCGTGCTGACAGCCCGGCTGACTTCCGCCCGATCGACCCAGGCCATCTCGGCGACCTGCCGCACCGTACCTCCGCCCTCCAGCGTAGCGAGACGGGCCATGACACGCCATTCAGCATAAGTGATGTCGTCAACGTCCGCGAGATTACGAATCGTGAGACGATCCATGATCTTGGCGATCAGCGTCATTCGGAATGTCGGATAATTGAGTTGATCGAGATTCCATCCCGGCAGCTCGATTTCTTCAGGCTTGTATTGCCGTTCACCACTCACGTCTGCCTGTACCTTCTAGTCAGATGCCGCATCCGGGCGTTAATCCGCTTACTGGTCCGCAAACGAAGCGACCGTCAAGCAAATGACAGCGATAGAGCCGCCTGCACCCAAACTTCCGACCCTTGCCACACCCTGTCCTTGCCAAGTCCATTTTCATTGAGTTATCAATATTACATCAAGGTTGCGCGGTTGTCTTGTGGTAACGCGCTTGAGATCGGGAACCTCTTCCGGTCCAACCCCGAACAGCACAGGCACCCATGACGACAGACACTCCCAACGAACAACAAGGCGGGGATCAATATAGCCCGGCTTACCGCGCGATGCTGCTGATCTTCATCATGCTCGTCGCCGCCTTTGCCTATATTGATCGGGTGATCGTTCAGACATTGGGCCAGCCGATCAAGGAGGATCTTGGCCTCACCGATTTCCAGCTTGGGCTGCTGGGCGGCCTCGGCTTTGCCATTCTCTATTCCACGCTCGGCCTTCCCATCGCCCGGCTGGCGGAGCGGCGCGACCGCATCACCATCATCTCGGTCTCTGTCGGCTTGTTCTCCATCATGAGCGCCATGTGCGGCCTCGCCGCAAACTTCTGGCAGCTTTTCCTCTGCCGCATCGGCGTCGGCATCGGCGAGGCCGGCGTGCAGGCGCCGAGCACGTCGCTTATCGGCGATCATTTCCCACCGCATCAGCGAGGATTCGCCATCACGATGATGCGATTGGGTTCGCCGATCGGTTCTTTCGTCGGCGCACTGTCGGCTGTCTGGATCGCGCAGGAGCATGGCTGGCGCATGGCGCTGATCGCCGTCTGCGGCCCCGGTATCGTCGTGGCGCTATTGTTCCGCCTGTTGTTGCGCGATCCGCCACGTGGCCTGAGCGACCCCGTGACGCCCGGCGCCAAAGCCGGGCCGCCACCACCCATGAAGGAGGTGATGGGCATGATGGCGCGTCGCGCCGTGTTCCGGAACCTGCTGATCGGCCTCGCCCTCTCGAGCATGGCGCTTTACGCAGGCGGTGCATTCACAGCCCCATTCTTCATGCGGGTACACAGCCTGTCGATCACGCAGGCCGGTGTCTATGTCGCGATCATATCCACCACGGCCGCCACCGCCGGCATGATGCTCGGCGGTGTCGGCATCGATTTCATCTCACGGCGCGGGCAGCACTGGTATGCACTGCTGCCGTTCTGCGGCATCGCCACCAGCGTGCCGCTCTATCTGATCGGCTATTCGCTGGGCAGCCCCCTGCCCGCCCTCATCTGCATCACCATCGCAGGCGTGTTTCTGTTCTTCTACTCGGTGCCGACGCTTGTTGCCCTTCAGAACCTTGTCGCCCCGAACGTGCGAACAACGGCTGCGTTCATCTACTTTTTCATCGCCACGCTCGTCGGCGTGGGCCTTGGTCCGCCCGTGATTGGGCTCGCCAGCGACTTCTTCGCCGGTATCGTTCTGCCCGGCTTCTCGGTCGCCTGCACCGATGCCAGGCTGACAGGTGCCTGCGCAGACGCTTCGGCCTTGGGTGTGCGTTATGCGCTCATGTCCAGCATTTCCCTCTATGCGCTGGCTGCCCTCCACTACTGGCTCGCCGCCCGTGCGCTGAAGCGGGAGGCGCTCGATTGAGGTTGCCCCTCCCGCTGTCTCTCCCATTCCCAACCAACTATCTCATCGAACAGAGGCTGATATGAAGTTTCCCGAGACGCCCAATTTCACCGGCTTCTTCGCGCCGTCAGGCGTGGAGGCAGACGTGCGCAATCTTCCGGTCCTTGACGGCGCAATTCCGGTCAACCTGGATGGCAGCTTCTATCGTGTCGCACCCGATCCACAGTTTCCGCCGATTGCCGGCGATGACATCTGGTTCAATGGCGACGGGATGGTCACCCGCTTTCGCTTCCGGAACGGCGAGGTCTCCCTGCAGCAGCGCTGGGCACGCACCGACAAGTTCCGCCTGGAGCGGGATGCGGGGAAGGCCCTGTTCGGCGCCTATCGCAATCCGCTGACTGACCATGAATCGGTAAAGGGCGAGGTTCGCGGTACCGCCAACACGAACGTCATTCTTCATGCCGGCAAGCTGCTTGCGCTCAAGGAAGACAGCCCGCCCGTCTGGATGGATCCGGAAACCCTCGAGACCATCGATCCGCGTTATGATTTCGGCGGAAAGATGACGTCGGAGACCTTCACCGCCCATCCGAAGATCGACCCGCGCACTGGCGAGATGCTGGCGTTCGGCTATGCGGCCAAGGGGCTGTGTACGCGGGACATGGTCTTCTACGTCATCAGCCCTGAGGGCGAGATCACGAAGGAGGTCTGGTTCGAGATTCCCTACTACTGCATGATGCACGATTTCGGCTTCACCGAGGATTATGTCGTCTTCCACGTGGTGCCGATTGTCGGCTCATGGGAGAGGCTGGAAGCTGGCCTTCCGCATTTCGGCTTCGATCGGGGCAAGCCCGTGCACCTGGGCGTTCTGCCGCGCAATGGTACGGCTGACGACATCCGCTGGTTCTCGGCGCCGACCTGTTTCGCCAGCCACGTGATGAACGCCCATAATGAGGGCACGAAGGTCCACTTCGACGTTCCGATGGCGGCCGGCAATATGTTCCCCTTCTTTCCGGACACGGAAGGCCTGCCCTTCGAGCCGCATAACGCAGCAGCCAGAATGACGCGCTGGACCGTCGACATGCGCGACAATGGCGATGACATCGCGATGACGAAGATCGCCGATCTGGTCGGTGAATTTCCGCGCGTCGATGATCGCTTTGCCGGCCGCAAGAACCGCTGGGGCTGGCAGCTCGTGCAGGATCTGAGCAAACCGGTAGACCTGCCGGGTGGCCGCAGCGCGTCGGGCATGATGATGAACACACTTGGCCGCATCGACATGGAGACGGGTGAGACGGACACCTACTGGGTCGGCCCCACGTCATCGTTGCAGGAACCCGCTTTCGTACCACGGCCGGGCTCAACCGAGGAGGGCGATGGCTATATGGTCGTCATCGAAAACCGGCTGGCGGAAATGGCATCGCGCCTGCTGCTGTTCGACGCGATGAAGCTGGCGCAAGGGCCAATCGCAACCGTGGGCCTCCCTTTCCGAATCCGCCAGGGCCTTCACGGTAACTGGGCGGCAGCCGACTGACCCCGACAGAAACAATCAGCATGACCGCTCTGGAGATCAATGGATATCCGTGCTCGCAACGTAAATTGGGGAAGAGTGGATTCATCGGCGCATCTCTTCGCGGTCGGGGTTTCCGCCAGTGCTTGCCGAATGCCTCGGACAACATCGTCGGGCCAGTATGAAAGCCGCATTTTTCTGCCGTCCATGCCCCTCAAATGGGGGATGGCGCGCGATGATTGGCCATGCCTAGTGCGGGGTGGGCAAGGTAATGACACGGCGCTTGCCCGGCGGTCCATCTGCTTGCGACCCGAGGGGACTGCTTAACCTTGACGGTGGATGCCTTGCGCTCCACCGTCACCTTTTTCCGACAATGGATTGCAGATGCGGAACAGTTCAAGGAGCAGCTTCTGGGCCATGCCGGGCAGGCTGCTTTCGATCGCGATCGCATTCGGTTTCCTGCTCAGTGCACTGATCACGATCATCGCAATGACTCAGCCGCGTTTTGCAGAGCGGCTTGTGGTGAACGATGGTCAGATCGTCCTGCAGACTGCCGACAGGCAAATGGCAGGCTCGCTTCTGCCGCCGGAGCGGCTCCCCGCCACCATATCTCCGGTCGAACCGCTGGATCTGACACCCGAACCGGACGCCATCGAGAGCTATCAGACCCAAGCCCGGTTCTTCGCCCGGCAGGATGCTCTGGCTCTATGGTTGCGTGAATCGAGGCCCGACAGCCTGTCCGTGCTCTCCGGCGAGCAACTGCCAAGCGCGGTTCAATTGGCGCCATCGCAGCGGCTACCCTTCGAATTCTGGATGCAGATCCTGGTCGGCTTTGCGATCTTCGTGATTTCGGCGTGGATATGGGCTCTTCAGCCACGCGCCTGGCCCAATCGGCTATTCGGTCTTGCAGGCGCTGGCCTCTGGCTGGCGGCAAGCACGGCCGCGGTTTACAGCACACGCTGGCTGGCCCTGCCTACATCGCTCTTTCTGCCGCTGAGCAGCGCCAACGGCTTTGGCGCCATGCTCTACGGCGCCGCGATGATCAGCCTGTTCCTGATCTATCCGGTGCGTCTGGTCAGCAACCGTGCCCTGCTGGCGGTTGGCGCCCTGTTTGGCGGCTGGTTCCTGCTTGGATTGCTCGATCAGGTCGGTTCGCCGCCTGCCGAAGTGCCGCTGCTCACAGCCGTCGAGATGCTGCTGATCCTGATTCTGGTCATCGTGCAGTTCGTCAAATCCCGCAAGAACCCGCTACAGCGCGCGGCGATCCGCTGGGTTGGCGTATCGACCTCGGTTGGCTCGGGGCTGTTCATCAGTGCCGCCGCCATACCGGCCGTTCTGGGCATCGAGCCATTGATCGACCAGAGCTATGCCTTCGCTTTCTTCCTGATCGTGCATCTCGGCGTCGCTTTCGGCCTGCGCCGCAACGCCCTGTTCCAGAGCGAGCAATGGGCGATCACCATGTTCCGGGCGGCTTTCTTCGGTCTTTTGCTTATCGCCGTGGATATCCTGCTGATCACTCTGCTCGGATCGATCGGCAGCGCCGCGGTGCTGACGCTTCTGCTGTTGCTCCCCTTCTTCTACCTGCCATGGCGCAGCTTCATGCAGCGCTGGCTCACCGGCAGCGCCCATATCGCGGACCTGCTGGAAGAAGTCGCGCATATCGCTCTCGTTGCCGATGTGCCGCAGCGCGCCAGACAATGGCAGGACATTTTCGACAAGGCGTTCTCGCCCTTGCAGGTCGAGCATATAGAGCACGCCTCACCCGCCGAGGTCATCATTGCAGATGAAGGGCTGGCGATGCATCTGCCGGCGGCCATCGACTGCCCGGCCATGACAATCCGCTATCGCAGCCGCGGCACACGCCTGTTTCAGGATCGGGACAGGCAGCTGGCGGCACGCCTGATCGATCTGGCCTCCAGCCTCAAGCGACAGCAGGAAGCTTTCAAGCAAGGCGTCAGCAGCGAGCGCAGCCGGATCTCGCGCGATCTCCACGATGATCTTTCGGCCCGCCTCGTCTCCGGGTTGATGCTGGACGATCCGGCGCAACTCAAGGCCGTCCTGCGCTCGTCACTCGCCGAGGTCCGCAGCATCGTGACGGCTGAGGAAAGCGGATGCGCGCAACTGGCTGACATTCTCGCCGATTGCCGCGCCGAGGCCGCCGAGCGGCTGGAGGCATCCGGCATGGCCCTGCATTGGCCGGTGGGTGACATGCCCGGACGGCTCGATCCGCAGCCACAGAAGGCGCTGGTATCGGTGCTGCGGGAGATTGTGACGAATGCGGTAAAGCACTCCGGCGGCAGCCGTCTTACGGTCGAGGCAAAGGTGGATAGCAACCGGCTCTACATCGTGGCGACGGACGATGGCCGCAATTTCAACGGTACGATGCGGCAGGGCAACGGCCTGCGCAACATGCGCGCGCGGATGACCGCCATTGAAGGCTATTTCGATCATGAAGGGCAGCCGGACGGCGGCTTTCGCATCAGCCTCAACCTGCCGGTTACGCCATGACCGGCAAGCCCGCTGCGCGTATCCTGGTCGTCGACGACATCCGCCCGGCCCGGCAACTGCTGATTGACGCGATCAATGCCGTCATCTCCCGGCTGGGGCAGGCAGAAGCCACGATCGTCGAGGCAGCGTCCTTCACCGAAGCGATGGTTCTGATCGACCAAGGGTTCGATTTCGCGTTCATCGACCTGCATCTGCCGGATGGACGCGGTTGGGATATCATCCGGAGCCTGAAGAAATATCCAGACATTTTGGTCGCAGCAGTCACTGTCATGGATGACCGGCCCAGCGTGGAGGCCACCTTGGCAGCTGGCGCCGATGGCTATCTGATCAAGGATGCCGAGCCGGAACTGCTGCATTTCCGCATCGAGCGGCTGATGGCAGGCGAGCCTTCGCTCTCGCCGGCGATCGCCCGGATGATGCTCGAGCGCTTCCGGCCGTTCCAGCACCCCGATCAGGATCCTTTGACCGACCGCGAGCGGGAGGTTCTTTCACTCGTGGGTCGGGGCCTGCGCGCCAGGGAAGTGGCCGACCAGTTGCAGATCAGCTCGCACACAGTGCGCGACCACCTCAAATCGATCTACCGCAAGCTCGACGTATCATCCCGCGCGGAGGTCGCAATCGAAGCGCAGAAGCGAAATCTTACGTGAGGTCGCCGCGGTAGGACCGCCGGCACCCCGCCCCTCATCCGTCTGAATCGAGCAGTACGGGGCTATGGGCGCTGCTTGCGTTCCGGGCCGCCGCGGGGACGTGGTTTGAGGACTGGTGCGGCGCTCGACGGGGGGAACGGAACCAGAAGGTCCAGCAGGCCAGCGTTCCGAGGAGGACGAGGGCGAGGCCGGTGAGGGTCAGCATGATCCGCCAGACGACGCCCCCGACCCGGCCGGCATGGACGGGATAGTATTTTTCCTCGATCCGGGAAGCGACGTCGCCCTGCAATGGGTCGTTCACCCCCAGGATCGTGGCCGTCGCCGGATCGAAATAGACATAGGTCCGGCCATTGGGCGTCCACTCGGTGGTCTGCTTCATGCGCAGAACCAGCGGCTCTCCGGATTTCGCCGGAAACTGGAAGCGACGCGGCAACGCACCGGGAAACGCGGCCTGGGCCGTTTCGATCAGGAGACGCCAGTCCGTCTCCAGGCCGGCCATGGACGTCGCGTGATAGCGCGGCAGCGGCGTTTCGTCATGCTGCGCGAACGGCGCCAGCACCGCCGCCGAAAGCGGCTTGAACACCATCAACGCCCCCGTAAGGGCCATTACCAGCAGAAGCGGCGCCGCAACGATGCCGAGGTCGCGGTGATGCCATATGATTGCCGGACGCGACATGCGCGGCGGCCACAGACGCAGCCTGAATGTCTTGCGCGTGCGCCACCACAGGATCGATCCCGTCACGACGAAGCCGATCAGCAAAAGCCCCAGTACGCCCGTGACATAGGCACCGCCCTCGCGAATGAACAGATGATGGTGCAGGTCAAACAACCAGAGCTCCGGCCGGCCGAACAGGCTGCTCCATTGATCGACGATGCTCCCATCCTGCCCAAGATAGGCGCCCGACCCGTCGCGGTAGACGGCCTGATGCAGGCCGATCGTTTCGTCGGCCAACGTCACACGGGCCAATGGCGCGGCCTGGCCAGCTGCGATTGCGGCGGTCATCGCCCTGCCCATCTCCGCCGCATCGCGGCGCACGGCTTCGTGCGCGCCGGGCAGCCCGATCCAACTGTCTTCCCACAGCAGCAGCGTTCCGGACAGGCCGATCACAGCCAGCAAAAGCCCGGCAATGCCACCTGTCCAGCGATGCAGCAGCAGCAAGGCCCGCATCAGAATTCGCCGCGCCAGCTCAAGGTAAAGCTGCGGCCGCGCCCAGCATAGAAGCGCGTATTGTCGCTCGTGCGCACGGTGTCGCTGTCATAGGTGATGTAGAAGCTATCGGTCAGGTTCTGCGCCGCCAGCGCGAATTCGCCGAGTGACGTGCGGTAGGCAATGTAGGCATCGAACAGTTCATAGCCTTCAAACCGGGCGGAAGCGGGCTGGTCGCTGAAATTCCGGGCGAGATAGAAGCGCCCCTGCAGGCGCAGGCTCAAGGGACCGCTTGTGTAGTCGGCCGCAAGGTTCAAGCGGTCCGGCGAGATGTTCGCGCCATCCAGATCCTCATCCACATTGCCATCGTCATCGGCATCCGTCTTGCCGCGAATATGGGCATAGCCGCTGCTCAGCATCAGGCCCGGCACCGGCGTTTGCCAGGCGAGGCTCGCCTCAAGACCCTCGATACGAATGGGCTGCCGGGAGACATTGTAGATTCCGTCCCGGTCCAGCACGAGGACGGAGCCGAGATCGCTCGACGACCAGAAATAGCTGGCCGAGGCTTTCAGCGCGCCACGTTCATATTCCAGGCCGATCTCGCGGTTGTTGGAGATGACCGGCTCGAGCGCGAGAAAATTGTCGATATCGACGCCCTGATCATCGATGCCGCGCAGGATGCGGCCGACATCGGCGATCGTGTAGCCCTCCGCATAGGACGCATACGCGCGCACGCCGGCGGCGGGCTCGACGATCAGGCCGCCGTTCCACAGCAGCTTTTCGAATGAAGGCTTGCCGCCCGCAACGGAGACCGGCTGATAGGTGGACAGATCATCATCGTCGGTCGCGCCATAGACGGCCAGCGTCTCGTAATCGTCGACCTTGAGCTGGACACTCTCGTAGCGCAGCCCGCCAGCCAGACGGAGCAAACCGTCGAGCAATTTGAGGTTGCCCTGCGCGAAGGGCGCGAGGCTGCGGAAATCGGTCTCCGGCACCCAGTCGCGGCCGGTCTGCACCAGATATTGCTTGGTCCGGTCAAACAGCATGTCGAAGCCGGCTGTGACGACCAGATCTTCAAACCCGGGAAGCCCCCTTTCGTAGCTGATCTTGCCACCCAGCTTGCGCGAGAGGTTGGCAGACTGATCGAAAAGCGTGCCGGTCGGGTCGATGGTGGGGTCCTGAAATGTCGCGAAGGTTCCGCCGCCGAAAATGTCGCGCGTGCGGCTGAAGAAGGTCTGGACAAGCAGCGTGCCGCCGCCCAGGTCCGTATCCGTCAAGGCTGCGGACAGCATCTCCGCACGGTTCGTGGCAGGAACGCCCGGCGTAGAGCCGGGCACGCTGGTCGTGGGAACACCCGTCGCGCGGTTGCCCGGAACCGCGACATAATGGCTGTTGCCCTCCAGTTCGAACCGGTTAGCCACAACATCGATGCGGGCGCTGGAAGAAAGCTGGTATCCCAGCCGGGCGAAAACCGACCAGCTGTCGCTGTCCTGTATCTCGCCTTGCGTTCCGTCGACACCGATGCGGTTGCCATGCCCGTCCGCATAGGCGCCACGACGCTCGAAGGAAGCACCGACATTCATGTCGAAATTGCCGGCGCGGTAGCCGACCAGTCCCGCCAGCTTGCCGCCCATCTCCGAGCCGCGAAAACCGTCTGCGGCGGTGCCCTGGATCAACGTTCGCAGATTGACGCCGTCGCTGGCTGGCGCCCCGACCGTGACCTGATTGACGACACCGCCGGTGGCGCCGATGCCTTGGAGCGCGTTGGATCCATAGATCACTTCCACCCGGTCGATGAAGAAGGGGTCGATAGTGTAGCCGTCGCGTGATCCGTCGCGCACGGGGGTCGATTGCGGAATGCCGTTGATCGCGTAGAGCGGCGAGCGGCCGCGCAGGCTCTCACCCGCGCCCGACAGTTTCTCGCGCGTGGGCGAGAAGGATGGCAACAGCGCAGAAACCGCATCGACTGTCGAACCGGAAATCTGGACCTGCCGGGCGAGCGACGTCGCGTCGATCACGTCGATCGTGAGCGGCAAAGCACTGGGCGGCAGCTGCGTCCGGGTGGCGGTGACGACGACCTCGCGGCCAGCCTCGGCCCTGTCGGGCTCGGCTAGCGGCGCAACCTGTGCGACGGCGGGTGTGGCGAGGACAAGCGCGATGGCGCTCGTGGAATAGCGGATAGACATCAGAAGCTCCCGACGTGTGAACGCGGGCTTCCTAGGTTCTATGATAATAGGTCGCAATAGCAAACTTGCGATGAAGCGTTGAATCACGCCAAACATTGGCTCGCAGCGCTCGCCAATGCCGTGTTCACGGCTGTCGTCCAAGGCGCCAACTGCCTGATCTCGCTACCTCTGGTGTCGAGCGGTGGATTTCAGTCAGCAGCCAGTCTGCGGTCCAGGCCGGCAGCTGACCAAATATCCAGGCAGCAAACAGAAGATTGAAGCTATCGGTCTTTCTGGACTCGCATCTCGTCCAGCAACGCGCCAGTCGCCGTATAGGCTCGATACGTCAGTTCCTGGTCCGTCACGTCGATGATCTGATAGGCCTGCGTTCGGGCTGCGAGCTTCTTTGCCCAGGCAAGATCACCCACGTCGTACATCTTGGGGCCTGCAACCGAAACGACATACGTCGCGCCTTCGCCATCGGCCGTTGGTCCATCCGTTCCGATCGCGCCGCGGGCATAGGCATGGTCATGCCCTTGCAGAACCAGATCAACCTTGTGCTTGTCGATCAGCGGCTTGAGCGCCGCGCGGACCTTGGGGTTATCGCGGCCGGGCTCGCTGGAAAACAGCGGGAAGTGCAGGAAAATCACGGTCCAGTCGTTGGGATTGTTGGAGAGCAGCCTATCCAGCCAGGCGACTGTTTCCGCCCGCGCCTCTTCGTTCCGATCGAGTTGCGGGGAGTCGATGGAGATCAGGCGAAGGCCCTGATAGTCAGTGTACCAGTGCGTCTCTGCCCCTTCCGGAACGGCAGAGGGCCCATTCTCAGGCAAGGTGAACTGGTAGCGCCACTGACCGGTCACCGAGGAGCCAGCGCGCGCGGCGCCGTCTTTCCCATATTCGTGGTTGCCCGGCGTCGGCATCTGCGGCGTCTGCGCATAGAGGAAACCACCGGCGGCAAACCATTCGCCCCATTCGCGATCCGCATTGTGGCGGTTGATGAGGTCACCCGCATGGATCGTGAAGGCCGCATCGCCCGCCGTCCGGAACGCCATGCGCAGCGTTCGCGAGGCTTCCGACAAAACATTGTTCTGCATGTCGCCAAGATAGATGAACCGGAAAGGCTTAGCCGTGGCGGCGGCAGTGCGGAACTGGAACCATTCGGACCAGCGCGTGCCATTACCGACCCGATAGGCATAAACCGTCTCGGGCGTGAGGCCGGTCAGCACCGCAGAGTGATAGGCGGCCCGGAAAGCCGGGTCTTCCTGCACCGCCAGCGTCGCATCGTCGGTGATCGCGCTCTGCGTCATCGGGGTCTTCACGAAGTCCGGCCCTGCCGTAGCCTTGGCGTATTGAACAATGCCGCGCAGGCCCGGCGCACTGCGCCAGGTGATGGCCATCTCATGGGCGGTATCGGCCGTCAGATTGAGAATGATGCGTTCGGGGGCCTCGGTGGCTGGCGCGAGCGCGGGACGATCCTGGTCCTGTGCCGCCGTGGAGGCGGCACAGGTTGCCAGAAGAACGGCGGCAAGAATGGCGCGGTTCATACGGTTCATTTGGAGCATCCTTCAGAAGATCAGATTGATGCCGAGGGAGATCGAGCGGCCATTCTTGATGTAGGCCCGGCTGGCCCCGTCGCTTTGCGAGACGGTCTGCCAATAGGTGTGTGAATCGAACAGATTCTTGACCTGAAGCTGGACCGACGATGCTTTGAGGATGCTCTTGCGAAACGTCAGATCGACGAAGCTGTACCCCTGTTCGTAGGGGTCGTTGCCGAAGTCGTTGATGCCCGCCATGAACCGGGACTGATAGTTCCATGCGCCGTAGACTTCCCAGCCGTCCCGCTCCCAGAAGAGCTGGAGGTTGGCGATTGTCTCGGGCGTTTCCATGAGGGGAAGCGTGTAGCCCTCGGGATGCCAGGAAAGCCCGGTTTCCGCCTTCGATCGCTGCAACGTCAGGTTTCCGCCGATGCCAAGCGAACCAAACACGCCAGGCAGCCAGTGCAGCAGTTGCTGACCACTGATTTCGATGCCGTAGACGTCGGCCCAACGGCCATTGTTCGGCATCGTGACGACGACGCCCTCAGGGCCAACATTCATGCCCGTCGTGCCGTTGCGGATGTTGCTCGAAGACGAGCGGAAGAGGAAGTTTTCGATCCGCTTGTAGAAGACCGCAGCCGAATAAGCTCCCGCGCGGCCGGAATAATGCTCAAGCGACAGGTCGAGGTTCGTCGACCGCAGCGGCTTGAGATTGGGGTTGCCCATGCTGATGCCGGTCAGAATCCACTCGCTGGTCGGATTCTGCACCCCATTGCCGTCCGGATCGCGATCGTAGCTATATTCCCGCGCCGAGCTCATCCGGGCGATGTCAGGTCGGGCGAAACTGGTCCACACAGCGCCACGCAGCTTGGTCTGCGTGTCGATTTCATAGTTCATGTGGATCGAGGGCAGCCAGTTGGTGAAGCTGGACGTGTCCTCCGCATAGCGCGGGCCGGTGACCGGATCGATGTTCCAGGCCTCGATGGTGTTGCTTGTGTGCTCCATCCGCACGCCCGCGATGACTTGCGCGCGCCCGAACCGCATGGTGCCCATCACATAGCCGGAGACGACCTGTTCCTCGAAGCGGAAGCTGTCCTCGTCCGAGAGGGTCGCCTGTGAGGGATCGACAGCGAAGCCATCGAACAGGCTGCTCTCGCCACTTTCGGCACGGCGCAGTTCTGCAAGCATCGCCTCGTTATCGAGCGTCGTGCCGAGGCGGTAGACTCCCGTATAGGCACCGCTGAACAGGCTGGTGATCTCCTTGCCGTAGAGCGACGAGAAATCGGCCAGCGTGCCATCAGCGTTCAGGTCGAGGAAGGACCCCTCATAGGTCCGGCGACGCGAATTGAAGAACTTGGCGCCCGTCTTGATGGAATCGAGCCAGAGGCCGCCCGGCTTCCATTCGAGGTTGAACTGCGCCTGCCAGAGCTTTTCGCTCGATCCGCCGACTTCGCCTTCGAGGCCGCTGAAATTATATTCAGCTGGATTCTGGACGCCCGCGAGGCCCGCGTCGTTCAAGATCCATTTCGGAAAGCGCGAGTCTTCGGACGCCGAGAACAGGACGCCCTTGTTCCCCAGCCATCCATATTTGTCGCCGCGAAATTCCAGCTCGTAGCCGTCATCCAGATTGTCCTCGGACTGCGAGTAGGAGAGATCATAGTCTATGGTGACGGCCGAGAACCGGGACACACCGCCGAAGTTGGCGGAGGCGAGGCTTCCCGTCTCGTTCGAGCCTTCCCAGAAGCGCCGGAGACGAAAACCCTGCGGATCCCACGTGCCGGAGTTGCCGACCAGACTGTACGTGGATCGGGCCGAACGGTCAGCGTCGGTGATGAGGCCATCGCCGTCGCGGTCCACGATCTGATCGGGCGTGTAGCCATAGATGCGGCCCAGCGCATCATCGAAGCCCACGATATTGTCCTCGGGCTGAATGAGGCCCGCGTCATTCCGGTCAACCTGTGAAAGGCGAGTGGAATTGCGCGTGGTGTCGTTGCGGAAGTTCAGGCGGTTGAGAAATTCCTTCTTGCGATATTTGTTGTACTGGCCGCGCAAGTGAAGATCATGATTGTCCGAGCGAAAATCCGTGCTCGAATTGATGCCCCAGCGCTCCACCTCGGTCTCGCCGAAAGCCAGATTCATGCCGCGCAGGACGAAGCGATTGGGGTCCCAGCCCAGCGTCTCGCTATTGGCGTACCAACTGTCCGGCTGATTGTCGCCATCGACCCCGTTCTGCTCGAACTGGGATTTGCGGCGGCTCCAGCTTGCCGAAACGAAAATACCGAACTTGTCGGAAAACTGGCGTGAGGCGGCAGCTGAAAGCTGCGCCGATTTTCGGTCATCAAACTTGTCCAGCATGCCGCCCTCCGCCGAAACACGGAAATAGGTCGGCTTCTGATCGAACGCCGTTGGGGTCGAGATATCAACCGAACCGCCCAGCGCATCGCCGTCGCGATCCGGCGTCAGCGTCTTGAAGACGGTGATTTCCTTGATCCCGTCCGGCGGCAGGACGGAAAGCCGGACGCCGCGATAGAAAACATCGTCGCGCGATCCGGCGCCACCCAGTCGCACGCCGTTGATCGAATAATTGTTCAGCTCGGTCGAGAGGCCGCGCACGGTAATGCGGTCACCCTCACCGGTCGTCGCACTGCGCACGGCGTTGACGCCCGGCATCCGCGCCAGCGCCTCGGAGACGTTGTTGGCGGGCAGCTTGCCCATGTCGTCCGCGCTGACCGTGTCGGAGATGACATCCGCCTTGCGCTTCTTGTCCAGCGAGGCCTGCACCGCTTCAAAATATCCGGTGACGACGACGGCCTCGGACTGCGGCGCGTTCAGTGCCTGTGCGGGCACGGCGACAGCAGTTTGCTGGGCCGACGCTGGGGCGAGCGCCGCCTCCTGTGCGGTGACGATGATGGTGCGACCCCGAACGCGGGTATCGACCCCTGCGCCCGCAACGATCTTCGCAAGGGCGACATCGGACGCGAACGTGCCCTGGAGGCCGGGGCTACGACGGCCGCGCAGAACCTCCGGCGCCGCAGCGACGGAGATGCCCGTCACGCGCGAGTATTGGCGCAGCGCACTCGCCAGATCCCCTGCGGGGATGGAAAAGTTGAACATCCGCGCGCTGGCCGCCTGGGCAGGTGACAGCGGCGTCATCAGAGACAATGAGGCAAGCGCAAGAGCCAGCGCCGAGACGCTGGAGCATTTGGTTTTAAGGCGAAGCATGTAATCCCCCGAATTGAGCACGAGTGCGTGGGGAAGACGCAGATATCCCGGAAACCAGACAAAGAATTTTGTTTCAACTAAATGAATTTATTATGTATTTTTTGTGACGCACTGCAACATGGCCTCAGCTTACGGATCTGAGCGAGAAAGCAGGTAAGTTCCGTTCTCGTCGCGCCAGGAGAGGCCATGAATCGCAGCGACGGCCTCGAGCATCTCTTGCGGCTCGTTCGGCCTGAACTGTCCGGTCACGCGCAATGTTCCCAAGGCGGGATCGGCAAACTTCACCTGACGGTCTGCCATGTGGTTCATGCGTTCGACCAGCTGCGCAAGGCTGGTATTCTGCGCATCGATCCAGCCATCGATCCAGTCGGGCCGCACAGTGCCGGCGACATCCAGCATCTGCATACCCGTCCCGGACAGGGCGAGGCCCTCGCCAGCCCGGAGGCGCTGCTGGCCCAGCTCGGTTTCGACACTGACCAGCCCGCGATAAACCTGGACTTCACGTCCACCATCGCGCGTCAGGTGAACATTGAAGGCCGTACCCAGAACCCCGACCGTTGCATCGCCGACCGTGACAGTAAACCGCCGAAAACGATCATGTGCGACGTCAAAATAGGCCTCGCCTGACGCCAGCGTCACAGTGCGCGACCATGGCGTCAGGCGAACCGAAAGGCTTGAACCGCCACGTAAATGAATCTGCGAGCCGTCAGCGAGGTCCAACATTCGGTTGCGTCCATCCTGCGCGGCGTAGGCGATATCCGGCGCGAGCAGTCCCTGTGTCACGGGCACAGCGAGCGCAAGGGTCAGCGCGACAGCGGTTAGCACCATCAGGTGCCGTGGCCTGAGTGCCTTGGCCCAGGCCAGACCGGGTCGGCCGCTCCAGCTTCCAAAGTGGCGTCGAGCATCTGTTTTGCCGGAATCCCCGCGCTGGCGAGGGTCGCCATCGTGGTTGCCATTAAATGTTTCGCAACTTTCCAGCGCGCTCTTGATGCCGTTGGATTGCCACAAGGCCAGCAGCCTGGCGTAGCTTTCGACGTGGCTGGGATCTTCCAGTATCCAGCGATCGAAAGCGGCAGCGATCGCGCTATCCTGCACAGGACGGCTCATCTGCTCGATCCAGAATGCGGCCTGGCCGTCAATGTCGGTTGTTTCGCTGGCCATCATCTGTTCCAGTCCGCCGGTTCGATCCCCGCCTTCTTCAACGCCCGGCGCAAATCAAGCAGTCCGCGCGTGATGTGCTTCTCGACAGCTTTTGCATTCATGCACAGGTCGCTGGCAATCGTTCGGTAGCTCTCCAGGCGAATCCGGCGACGGATCAGAACCTCCCGGCGCAGGGGCGGCATTTGATTGAGGCATTGCTGGAAAACATCGACAGCCCGCCGGGAATCCAGCACCCGGTCAATCGAGGGCTTTTCGCAATGCCAATCGGCATCCGGCGCATCGACCAGCCGACTTTCGAAACGATGCTGGTCGACAATGAGATTGTCCGCAATCCGAAACCCGAGCGCAAAGACGCTGACGATCGCCTTCTCCCGGCTGACCATGATGAGCCGTGCAAGCGTTTCCTGCGCGAAATCCTCGATCAGGTCCGCGCGCGCGCCCCGCGCCCGCAGATAGCGCACCAACGCCGCGTGGATGCGCGACCAATCCGGCTTTGGCGGACTGTCATTGCGGACATCAGCGATGGAATCGACGCTCAAGGACACAAGGGCTCCGGCGGATCGGGTGCGGAGCGGCTCGCTAGCCGGGCTTGATGACGTTTTCGCGAAACGCCGGCGCGCAGCGCCAACAAGGCGCTTGAGCGCTGCTGCGAACGTCAACCGTTGCGCGCTTGCATCGCTGAAACCCCGCTGCCGACGGCCCTCACGTTGGGCTGCAAAGCGCGCATTCCATCGCCTATAACTTCTTCCATATACCGTTCAGTGAATTGATTTCAAAACAAAATACTGGTTTCGTAAGGACGCGCGCTGTCTCCCACGTCGCGCGTACGGGCGTTCCCGGTGCAGCGTCCTGACAAGGCGAGCCCAAGGGCAAGCTTTCAAGGCCTGCTTCGGGGACAAGGCCGGTCGGGCCCTTTCAGGGCACCGACCGGCTCCGTTAGTAAATCCCCCCGTTTCGGCTCGCCAAGCGTCCTGCCAGACGACTGCCAATACGAAGTTCCCGAGGGTGCGCGCAATCAGGGCACACGAAGGACATCGCTGAATGACAAGATCGCCAGAGCAGCCCTCTGACCCTGCCCCAAAACCGGCTCGAACGCTTTATGCGCGTTTTCATCCGGTTGGTCTGGTTAATCCCGTTCTTTCCGATACGCCCGCCCTGTATGGTCATGCTGTAACAGGGGAGCGTGACGAGTTGTTGAGGGCTACAAGCGGAGAGATACTGGGGAAAAAGCACCCCCTTCTGGCTCTCGCGCTCATCCGGGTGGCGATCGCCAGCGTGGTGCTTTTCCAGGCGCGAGCCCTGCCCCAATCGGCGCTCCTCGGCACGGCACTGCAAGGTGCAGTCCTGTTCTGGGCGGTCGCAGCCATGGCCGCGTTCATTCTCAACGCGCCACGCAAAAAGATAGGCATGCTCGGCCTCATTGTCGGCGACTTGCTGTTCGCGGCCATCGCGGTTGTGCTTGGGGCACCGATTACCGGCTTCCTGCTCCTGCTCTTCTGCGAGATTGTCCTGCGCAGTGCGGGCTGGCGCCGCGCCTGGATGATCGTCGCCTTTCCTTATGGCGCGCTGGTTGCAGCCCTGTGGCTATTGGACCGTCAGCAGATCCTGAACTGGTGGCCGCCTCACCCCCAGTCCAGCGACATCATCGTCTGGACGATCATCCTGCTGGTCTATGCCTGGACATTCAATGCTACCCAAAGGCGACGCGATGCCTTGGGCCGGCTGGGCGATGATATCTGGACAGACCCCATACTCGCGGCGAGCCAACCTTTCGCCTTTGATTTCACGCGTTGGGTAGAACGTCTTGCAAGCTTCTTCGGCGAGGATAATTGCATATGTCTGGTCTCTGTCTCCCAGAAGGGCGGCCCGGGCCGGACGTTCAGCAATCATGCCGAAGAATTGTTCGTCCGCGAAGCAGGAAAGGCGGTCACGCAACTGCATGACCGGCTTCCCGATGAGCTTTCCGTCGTGCGTGACCGCGAGAGCGCCAGTCGGAGCGATGCTCCATCCCCGAGTGAAAATCTCCACGTCTTCACCCTGCTTACGCACCCTACAATCATGGCAAAGCGCTTCAAGATTGGCCGCCAGCACGGCGTGCTGATCATTGCCTGCCAGCAGCATAATGACGCGCTGATGCAGGAGGACATCGCAATCATCGATCAGGCGCTTGATCATGTCCTCGGTCGGGCGACGGAAACCATGGAGATGCGTCGCGCCTTCCTTGTCGAAGCCCGCGAAGTGGCGCGACGGGATCTTCATGATGGTGTACTGCAATCGCTTGCAGCCCTGCGCATGCGACTGCTGACGATCGTGCAGGACCCGGCGCTTGCCGGAACAACCGCAGGAGGAGAAATCCGCGACACGGCCGAGATTATCGCGCTGGAGCAGGCCCGACTGCGCACGCTGCTGGACCGCAATGTGGATTCAGACCAGCCGATCAATCTCGTCGAAGCCCTGCGGCTCTGCGTCAAGACAGCCGCCTTGCAATGGGAAATCGACATTGATTTCGTGAGTGACGACCGGGCGGTGCCGATGCATCGCGAGTCAGTCAGCAATGTCGAATTCCTGGTCCGGGAAGCGATTGCGAACGCGACGAAACACTCCGGTTCGCAGGAACTTCGCTGCGCCCTCGCCCTGCGAGACGACAATCTGATCATCAGCTTGCTCGACCTGTCGGCAAAAGGAGAGCCACTGTCCAAAAATGACCCGAAAAATGGCCCATTATCGTCCCAATCCCTGCGGCAAAGACTCGCGCTGGTGAACGGACGCGCCTATTCAGAAGGTCTACAAACCGGGACGTTGCTCGCGATTGCGATTCCTCTGATTTACGATGAGGCCGACTGATGACACAGAAGAAAAAAGTCATGATCGTGGACGATCACCCGTTCTTCATTCACGGGCTCGAGCGCTATCTCAGCGCCAAGGGCAAATATGAGATTCAGTCCGCGCTCTCGGTGTCCGAAGCGATGGCGCTGGTGCCGACATTCAAGCCCGATCTGATGGTGATGGACGTCTCCATGGCAGAGGGCGGCGGCATGGCGCTGCTGCGTCAGGTCAAGGATGTGCTGAACGTGCCCACCATGTTCCTCACCGTCCAGATCGATCCGGAAGACACCATCGAGGCCATGAAGCTGGGCATTGACGGCATTGCGCTTAAGGACCGTGATCCGGAGGACATCGTGAAGACCATCGATGCTCTGCTGGCCGGCGAAGCGTCAATCGACCCTGCCGTCACAGAACGCGCACTGCGCCATTCCGTGCAGAACCCGACGCCGAAGCTGCGCCAGGACGACCTGCTGACCTCACGCGAGATCGAAATCGTCGAGTTCGTCTGCCGGGGCCAGCGCAACAAGGAAATCGCGGATCACTTCAACCTCACCGAAGGCACGGTGAAGGTCCATCTGCACAATGTCTATCGCAAGCTGGGCGTCAGCTCGCGCGCGGAACTGATCGTGAAGCAGGGCGGCCTGAACATCGCCCGCGCCTGAGCCCGCCAAAGCCCGGGCGCCGGTTGCGGCGCCGGGCCGTTCAGGCCAGTGTCGTTGGGAGGGCAATCAGGGCGCCCACGGCGATGGCAATGCCATAAGCGAGCTTGCTGTCCTTGAGCGATCGGCGCGTCCCGCCCCCGCGCCGCACCAGCCGCACACCGAGATGCGCGATCGCAAGGACCAGGCCGGACAGCACGACGGCAACAAACAGATGCAGCGCATGGCCAAGATCGAACCAGAGCGCGATCGCGGCATAAAGCTTCGCATCCCCACCGCCGAACCAGCCCATCGCGAACAGCGCCATGCCGATGGCAAGCGCAATCGCGAAGTGGAGCCCATGCGACCAGAGCGCACCATCTGTCGCGCCCAACGGATAACCGATGACGAACAGCACGATGATGGCAAGGGGCCAGCCATTGGCGATTGTCAGCGTCCGCACATCCTGAACCGCCGCCCCCAGCAGCAGGCCAGCGAGCGGAAACAGAAAGATGAAGCCTGTGGGGCTGATCGCGTCAGGAAGCACAGCGTGGATTCGTCCAGATCATGCCCGTAACAGCGGCTGGAGACTGGGTCGGCGACCGCTCGCAAGCCAGTTGTTCGACCGTGGTCCGCAGCGCATTGGTCACGCCCGAGCGTGCCTGGCTGACGATCTTGCGTACGGTTGCGCCGCCGGCTGCGCTTTTCTGCCGGACGGTCGCGGAGGCCTGCGCGCTTCTGCCCGACGCCCCGCCGTCATGGCCCCGCGCGACAACGCGCACCTCATAATGGCTCACCCGCTTGAGGACGGGGGGGCTGCCAGCGGCCACGAGTTCACCTGTCCTCACCCGCTCCAGCGTGAAAGGCTGGGAAACACCGGACCCGCCCGTTTTCTCCAGCACAGGCGAAGCGATTGCCTGCCCGGCATCCGTCTGCGCCCGCCGCGTAACCAGCGTCACATCGATCAGCCCGCCCGCGTTCAGGATCGGTCCTGCATCGGCCCGACGCCCGGTAGCGGCGGCCCCGGTGCCTGCCATGCGAAGGCGGTAGACCTCCTGTACCGGCTGCTCTTCAAACGCCTGAGCCTTGGCCTCGGCTCTTGCCAGAGCAACCCGCTCATCTCGCGCAATCAGACGCGCCATGTTGCGCGCATAAGCGAAGTTTTCCGGCGCCAGGGCAATCGCCTGCTCGAAGTGCCGGCGCGCCAGATCGGACCGCCCGATGGCATCATAAGCCACGGCAAGGCCATTATGCACAGCGGCCGAGTCCGGCTGGGTAATCAGCATCTCGCGATACTGGCCAATCGCCAGCCCATACTGCTCCTCCTGCAAGTGGCGCCGGGCCGCCTGCACCATGTCGTCAGTCGATTGCAGCGGCGCAGCCCCCTGCCCCGCCGCTCTCACCTCCAGGCGGTTGCCGCCCATCGAACAGGAGGACATCATGAGCGCGGCCAGAGCCAGCGTGCCGAACGACAGGGGTCGCGTGCGCATCAATTGCCTCCTACCATGATGGGGATCAGGATTTTCACGACGCGGATCGCGGCCGGCAGCATCAGCACGCCGATCATCGTCGGCAGCATGCAGGCGACGAGCGGAATGGAGAGAAGCACCGGCAGACGGTGCGCCTTCTCCTCCGCGCGCAGCCGCCGCTTCTCGCGCATTTCATTGGCATAGACCCGCAACGTTTGCCCGATGCTGGTCCCGAGCTTGTCGGACTGGATGAGCAGTGTGGTGAACGCCCGGATCTCATCGACTTTCGCCCGCTGGGCCATGCCGCGCAGAGCCTGTTCGCGACTGGCACCCGCGCGCAACTCCAGCGTTGCCGCAGAGAGCAGTTCGGCCAGCCGCGGATGCGAGCGCAGCACCTCGCGCCCGACGCGATCGAACGCGGCCTCCATGCCCAGCCCGGCTTCCACACAGACCAGCATGAGATCGAGGCAATCGGGGAACCCGTTTATGATCTCCTGCTTGCGGCGGTCGACCCGGAGGCGCAGCCAGAGATTGGGCGCGTACATGCCGATCAGTGCCAGAATGACGGAGACGAAATAGATCGTGATCAGCGAGGGGCGCTCGGACCCTGATAGGGCGAAGGCGAGATAGATGGCCGGCACCCCGAAGAGCAGGAACAGGCGGACCAGAGTGAAAATGCGCGCGGCACTGGCAGTATCGAAGCCCGCGAGCGCCAGCTTTTCCTTGAGCGAGCTGTTTTTCTCATCGGTCAGCGGGATACCGGCCCGCTCGATCGCAGCCGTCAGCTTGCTCCAGCCTTCGTTGCGCTCCTGCTCGCGAAGATGCGTACGCGCAACGCTGCCCAGCGCCTGCCCGGTCGCGGTTTCGGCGAGACGGCTGCGGATCGCCGAGCGCCCTGCAAGCAAGCGCGCAACCAGCAACACGGCAAGCACGACGATGATGAACAGTCCCGCCAGTGCCGTGATGCGGACCAGTTCGGATGAGATGAGGACATCGACCATCGTCAGACCTTCAGATCGATCATGCGGCGGATGATCACCACGCCGAGAAAATAGAGCCCGATCAGCACCGAGAAGCCGATGATGAAGGCGGGATCGCGCGAATATTCGAGGTAGAAGCCGGGATTGATCATGAACACGAGCGCGAAGGTCCCGATCGGCAGGGCCGTCAGCACCTTGGCGGACATCCGCCCCTCGGAGCTGAGCGCACGCACCTTCATGTACATCGAGGCCCGCTCACGGATCACGCGGGAGAGGTTCTCGAGGATTTCCGCCAGATTGCCGCCGGTCTCGTTCTGCACGGAAAGGCAGACGACGAACATGTGGAGATCTTCCAGTTCCCAGCGATCCGCCATGTCCTGCAAGGCATCGCGCAGATCCGCACCATAAGCGACTTCATCGGTCACGAGACCGAATTCGCTACCGATCGGGTCTTCCATCTCGGTGGCGAGGAGGTTGAGCGCGGATGCGATGGGATGGCCGGCACGAAGACCGCGCACGAAAATGTCCAGCGCGACGGGAAACTGTTCCTGCATCTTCGCGCGCCGCTTTTGCGCTGCGTGCGAAAGGAACATCACCGGTAACGCAACGCCTACGCTCAAGCTAAAGGCCGCCGCCAGCTGAATGAGGCCCAGCGTCGCGCCATAGCCGAAATAGGTCGCGCTGATGAGCAGCACGGAAAAGATCACGCCCACGGCAGCCATCATGAACAGCAGCACCTGCCGCGCCGTGACGCCGACCTGCGCCGACCGCACGATCCGTTCCAGCGAGCCGAGCCAGCGGCCCAATATGCCCGGATATTTGCCGAAGCCCTCGCCAGCATCCTTGCGGATCTGCGCGATGATCTCCTGCCGTTCGCTGCCCTGCTCGATCATGCGCAGGCGACGGTTGATCGCGCGGGCGGATTTGCCGCGTGCGCGCAGGTGCCCGAACACCATTTCGCTGATCAGGAACACAGTCGCAAAAATGAGGACGAGGACCAGCGTCCGGATGACGGTTTCGCTCATCTCAGTCGAGCCTCAGATCGGGGCGGAAAAGGCTCATCGGCAAATCCACGCCATGGGCGAACATCTGCTCCAGGAAGCGCGGGCGAATACCAGTCGCCTCAAAATGGCCGATCACGCGGTTTTGCTCATCCCGTCCACGAATGCGGAAGCGGAAGATTTCCTGCATCGTCACCACATCGCTTTCCATGCCGGTCACTTCCGAGACGCTGGTGATGCGGCGCGAACCATCGGCAAGGCGGGCGACCTGAATGACGACGTTGATGGCCGAAGCGATCTGCGCGCGCGCCGACCGTGCCGGCATGTCCACGCCGCTCATGCCGATCATCTGCTCGATGCGGGCCAGCGCATCGCGTGGGGTATTGGCGTGGACCGTCGTCATCGAGCCATCATGGCCGGTGTTCATCGCCTGAAGCATGTCGAATGCTTCCCCGGCGCGCACCTCGCCCACAATGATGCGGTCCGGCCGCATGCGCAGCGCGTTCTTCACCAACTCGCGCTGGCCGATCTCGCCCTTGCCCTCGATGTTGGACGGACGTGTCTCCATCCGCGCGACATGGACCTGCTGGAGCTGGAGTTCCGCCGAATCCTCAATGGTGACGATCCTCTCCTCATGCGCGATGTGCGCCGACATCGCATTGAGAAGCGTCGTCTTGCCGGCACCCGTTCCGCCGGAGATCAGCACATTGCGGCGCGCCACAACGATGGCGGCCAGCACGTCAGCCAGCGCCTGTGGCAGGCTGCCCAGCTCGACGAGCTTGGCCATATCGATGGGCTTCTTGGAGAATTTGCGGATGGAAAGCAGCGGCCCGTCAATAGCGAGCGGCGGGATCACAGCGTTGACGCGCGAGCCGTCCGCCAGCCGCGCATCCACATAGGGGGATTGCTCGTCCACGCGCCGCCCGACGCCACTGACGATCTTCTGGATGATGCGGATGAGATGCTTGTCGTCCTTGAAGCGGCTGTCCACCCGCTCCAGCTTGCCCTTGCGCTCGACGAAGATGACCTCGTGGCCATTGACCAGAATGTCGTTGATGCTCTCGTCCTGCAGCAGCGGCTCCAGCGGGCCGAGGCCGAGCAGTTCGTCCAGAATCTCGGCAACGAGTGCCCGGCGCTCCGCCTGATTGAGCGCATGCTTCTGGAGGGCAAGCTGCTCATGGACGATCTCGCCGACTTCGACCTCGATCTGCGGCCGCGTCATCGTTTCCAGCGCCTGAAGGTTGATCACCTCAAGCAGCCGGCGATGCAGTTCGATCTTAAGTCCAAGATACTCCGGCGCGGCCTTGCTGCCCGGGCGCCTTTCCGGCCCATCCTCCGTCTGCTGAGACGATGCGTTGCTGCGTTTGATCTGCCACATGTCAGGATGCCGCCTGTACGGCCATTTCGCTCACCGCTTGCGCGGTCCGAGCGAAATCGCGGGCGATCTTCGAACGCTTGTTGAGGTCCGCCACGACAATGCCCTGATTGTTGGCGGCGCTCATCAGCGGATAATCATTGTGGACATGGAACTGGACCGGGTGCCCCAGCACCTTGGCGGCATCGTCCAGACCGATGGTCTTGAAAAGACGCTGCTCCACCCGGTTGACCAGTACGGCAATGCGCGAGCTCTCGATGCCTTGCGATTTCAGGAGCTGCAACTGGCGTTTGCCCTGACGCAGGCTGCCGACGCTCAGCTCGACCACCAGAATGATGAGATCGGACTGCGCGACGACGGAAAGCGTCCAGTTGGCCCAGTTGGCCGGGAGATCGGCCACGACGAACTCGAACTCATTGCGGGCCGTCTGGAGGACGCGGCGCAGCTGGGCCTCGTCCACGGCCTCGATCGGCAGAATCTCCGCCGGAGCAGGCACGAAACTCGCGCCACCCGACACCACGGACATGACCGTGCGCAGAAAGTCCCCGTCGATCCGCGCGCCGCCCTCCAGCAACTCGGTGAGCGAGGGTTCGGCTGCCGCGCCCAGATAGGTCGCGGCATTGCCGAACTGCACGTCCAGATCGAAGAGGCAGGCCCGATCATCGCCCTGCGCAGCGAGCGTAGCGGCAAGATTGACCGCAACGTTGGTCGCGCCCACGCCGCCAATGCTCTTCACCACCGCGATGAGCTTCCCCGCCTTCTGATGATTGCGCGGCGTCTGGCCCTTCCGGTTAGCAATGAGGTCGCCGACGCTTTCGGTCAGCTGGGCGATGGAAAGCGGCAGCTCGATCACATCGTTCACGCCCTGCCGCAGCAGCGCGCGGACCAGCGAGAGGTCCGCCTCCCGCACCAGCGCGATGATCGGCAGATCGGGCTGCTCGGCCCGCAGCGCCGCGATGCGGGCAATGGACTGGCGCGATTGCGGATTGACCTCCACGCACAGCACGGAGGCCGTCTGGGCCAGCTCCACGGGAATGGGCGCTGACAGATCGAGCGGGTTGATCGCCACGGTCAGCTTGCTCGCGGCGCCGTCCACCCGCTCCAGCACGGCGATCTCGGCTTCGCTCAGGACGATCTCGATCTTGTATTCGCTCAAGTCCAAGATCTCTTCCTTTGAAGCGTCGAGGTGATGATCAATCCGTCCCACGGTAGTATCCGATCAGTTCGAGGTCAGTCCAAGGCCGTCTTCCATCGTCAGCGTCGCGCTGAACGCAGGCAAGTCGACCTCCAGCCCCATCAGGACCAGCGGCTGGAAGGTGAGATTACGAAGACTTACGGTAATAAGTGGTGAAACATCCGGGCCATTGGGATCGCCCGAGAAACCAAGACCCGACCATGCGTAAGTGATCGTCACGTCCGCCGCAGTCACGTCCGGCTTCAACCGGGCAATGCGCGCGACCAGCGCGTTGAACGCCGTGGCATCGCGGGTCAGCGGAAATGCGCATGAGCCGCCGCTCGCACACAGGCATGAAGTCGAATCGCAGGTAACCCCGGGAAAGCTGCTCACTGGCACGACATCGCCTTGCGGGATGCCACCGCTCACGGCGAAACTATAGTCCCGCAGACCGCTGGGGATCATGTCCGTCACAGCCGCAAACCGAACACCCTGCTGCGTCGCCTTCTCCGCCTGATTCCAGGTCCACATCAGCCGCCCGACATCGATGATGCCGAACAGGAAGAGGATCAGCAGCGGCACCACCAGCGCGAACTCCGCCGCTGGCCCGCCGGAGCGATCCGCCCAGAAGCGATGCAGCAGCCCGCTCATATGCCCATCACCGGGGATTGGGCGGACGCGGAGACGCTCAGCCCCGCAGTATCGAAGCCCAAGGCGCCGAAAAGGGAATTATAGGGCACCGTTGCGCTGACCGTCACAACTGGCGCACCGCTGGCCCGGCCGGTGTAGATGCCGGTAGTGGTTCCGCCCGAGCAGGACACGCTGACCGTCACCTGATCGTTGATCCAGCCGCTCACCCGCGCATCGCCGGAACCCGCGGCATCACCGGTTCGCGTAAGATTCTTGATGCTGGTTTCAACGCCCGAATTGGTCACTGCGGCGCAGGAATAGTCGGCAAAGGACTGCCGGCCGGCGAAGCGCGCGCCGTCTCGCACGGCCTTGACGACGATATGCTCGTTCCAGAAGAAATTGCCGGCCTCGAAGATGCCGAACATGATCACCATCAGCAGCGGCGTCACCATCGCCATTTCGGCAGCAGCAACACCACGCGTGTCCCGCACGAAGGAGGCGAGCAGCCGGATCATTCGACCAGATACGGCACGTCGCGCCGCACCACCTGCCCTGCAGTCCCGTCACTGTTGGCAGCCGCCTGCTCGATGACTTCCACATAAACGTCGCCCGCCCCCGTCCGCGCGCGGTTCAGAGACGGCTCGACGAGGAAGACATCGAGCCATTTCACAACGCCGACGTTAGTAGAATTGCCGCGAACATTCTCGGCGTTGCAGTTCACGACAGCAACCGAGATACGCCGACGATCGGGCGTGGTTCCTCCCGGTGTGATCCCCGGCGTCGTGCAATAGGCCCCGCCGCGCGACCGCAAAGTGTTCGGTCCCGAGCCGCTAACAGTGCGCGGGCCTAGTACCGTCTGTCCGTTCAGGCTGGTACCGGCATTCGCCATTTCCCAGCGATAGACCTCGTAGCGGGTAACGCCATAAGGAGGCGTGCCGCCAGTCGCGGTGACCGGATAATTGGCACTGGTGGACAAGGCTGCCTTCCATTGCGCTGAAGTCGCACCATTATAATTCACGCGGAAATAGGCATCGATATCCCACACGCCATCGCCGATCGGACCGGTACAGGCGCCGGAGGTGCCGGACGTCACAGCGTGACAGATGTCGCGCGGATGCCCCATCGCATCGGGAAAATTGCTGGAAAGCGGTGTCGTCGAGGAAGGTAGATATGGGTTACTGGAGACGCGCCAGCCATTGTTGTGAATATTGCAGGCCTGACCATTTGTCGCGTCGGTCTTGATCAGATCTTTGACGCTGTTCGCCGAGGGCGGGCATGCGCCGCCATTGGGGCAGACCGGGTGGCTGTTGCCGATATCGAAGCGCGTATTAAGCGAATCCGTCACCGATACGTTGGCGCCCGGCTTGGTGTCCACGCCGGTACTGGGGCTGCAATCGCCGGGCACGGAAGTCCAGCCCAGCGCCTCACGCAGGCCGGGCACGCCATTCGAACCGCCGCTGGTATCCAGATAGCCGAAATTGCCCGGCGCCCAGGCGCTCCCGGCGCCCTGGGTTGTCTCATTGCCGCCATTATTGTGATTATTGCCGCCGACCGCGACGAGCTTAAGCCCCTTGCCGACATAATTGCCGACGGTGAAATCCGGATCGGTCGTTTCCGCCGGATTGCAGATCATCACCGGCGGCACCTTGCAGGTGGCCGAGCCCATGCCTGCCATTGCCTGCGCATCGATCAGGCCGGAGGACATGAGGTTGACGATGGGCGTCAGCGCGTAAAACACTTGCCGTCCGTCCACCAGAACCTCGGCGAAGCGGGCGTTTGCGTCGCTCGTCGCCGGGGTCTTGCTGAGGTCCGAATAGAAGCTGACCGAAGCAACCCCAACGGCCCCGCCCTCGCCATCATTGGAAAGGCGCGTGAGGTTCGACACCAGATCATTGGCCGCCGTGGTCGCCCGCGCCATGGCATCGGGCCGCCCATCCAACTGCGTCGCCGCCGCCAGCGCCGCCTGATCGGCCGCGTTCTGGAGCTCGGAATGCATCCCCACCATGCGCGCATAATCAAAGGCGATGCCGCCTACCGCAATCAGGCCGACGAGCGCCAGGGCCACGGTCGGCGCCACGGCACCTTCCGTTGACCTGAAGAGAGATGCAATTCTCTTCGCCATGGCTGCTTCGTTCGCCTCCCCGGCTATTGCCCGCCGCCGGAAGCGCCGGTGAGGCCGGTCGTGGTCTTGATGCCCACGGGCTGCTTCACCTCGCCAGTCCGGTAGCGCTCGACAGCATCGCCCATCTTTTCCCCGGAAACACTGGCCGTGCCGGCATGGACCGGATCGGGATCGACAACCTGCACCGCCAGATTGGTGCGGCTGGAGTCGCCAAAGCCGCGGTCGACCGGCGTGCATCCGGCCAGAACCAGTGCCATCCCGGCGCCCAGCATCAGGGCACGATCAATATTCATAGCCAGCCCCTCCCGGCGAGGTTGATGTGTCCGCCGGCGTCGCCCCGCCCGTCTCCGGCTCGGGGATGATCGGCACGGCCTTGTCGGTCCGCCCCATTAGGAACAGGTCGCCTTCGCTGGCGTCGCCCACGCGGTCGGTCGGCAGCTTGATCTGCTCGGGCCGCACCGGCTTCACGAGGCGCGGGATGACCACGATCACCAGCTCCGTCTCGCCGCGCTGGAAGCCGGAGGAGCGGAACAGCGATCCGATGATCGGAATGGAGCCAAGCAGCGGGATCTGCCGCACATTGGTGCCGAAATCCTTCTGCATCAGTCCGGCAATGGCAAAGGCCTCGCCATCGCGCAGTTCCAGCACCGTGCTGGCGCGGCGGGTGCGCAGGCCCGGAATAGTCAGGCCACCGATTTGCACGGACGCGCTCGTATCCAGCGCACTGACTTCCGGCTCGACCGAAAGGCTGATCACGCCATCGGCGAGCACGGTGGGCGTAAAGGCCAGGCTCACGCCGAACGGCTTGAACTCGACCGTGACGCGCGCCGAATCTCCGCCCACATCGCTGCTCTGCGCGACCGGGATCGGGAATTCACCACCAGCGAGGAACGAGGCCGTCTCGCCCGAGAGCGCAATGAGCGTCGGCTGGGCCAATGTCTTGACCAGCCCCTTGCTCTCCAGCGCATCCAGCGTGCCCTCGATGCTCACCCCGCCAATGTCGAAGATCTGGCGGAAGATGCCGAAGGAGTCGGTGACAGCCGAGCGCTGCAAGATGCCGCCGCCATCGACGCCACCGGGCACCAGCTGCGCACCATTGCCGAACACGCCGTCAAAGCGCCCGCTCTGGCTGTTGAGGAAAGCGCCAAGGCCCAGGCGCTTGGCCGTATCCCGCTGCACTTCGGAGAAGCGCACTTCCAGAAGCACCTGCTGGCTGGCTCCGAGCGAGACCATATTGACGACATTGTCGCCCGAATAGGTGCGCGCAAGCTGCACCGCGCGGTCGATCGCGGGACCATTGGAGGCAATGCCGGTCAGCACGATCGCATCATTCGAGATATGCGCATCGATCTTTTCGCCAGGCACGAGCTGGCCGAGCTGGCGCTGCAGCGAAACGATGTCCGGCCCCACAGCCACGTCCACGACCGCCATCACCTTGTCCGCCTTGTCGAAGATCGTCAGGCTGGTGGTGCCGAGCTTGCGACCGAGCACATAGATGCTCCGCGTCGTGATCGGCATGATGTCGGCGATTTCCTGATTGCCCACCATCACCCGGCCGACCGGCTGATCCACGGTGAGCATCTGGCTCTTGTTCAGTGGCACGTCGAGCTGGCCGGCGCGCACGTTGGATTCAGGATCGACCCAGTTCTGCTGCGGCTGCTCGGCGTGAGCAGCGCTGCTCATCCCCGCCAGGGCGCTGGCCGCCAGCAGGGCACCGGCGAGCAGGGGGAAAGTGCGTTGGCGCTTAGTTGCCGGCATCACGGGACACCTCGACGCTTGAAATTTGAAGACCCTTGCCCACGATCACGCTCGGCGCGGCCGGGCGGCTGGGGGCGGGAGCGAAAGCCCGGCGCGCCGGAGCATAAGTATAGTTGGGACGCGATGGCGGGGCATAGGCGCCACCGGGCGAAAGATCGGCAATGCCCACGGTGCGCGCCTCGGCGGCCTCACGATTGGCGGCATTGCGCAGCGCCAGCGAGAGCTGGCCGATCTGCCCGGCGAGCGCCAGCTTCTGCGCCTGCTCGGGGTCCACTTCCAGTGTCACCGTCTTGCTGACCTGGGGGTCCTTGCTCGCATCGGACGCGTTCTGGTCCGCTGCGACCACGCGGACATTTTCCACGATGGTGTCGGTGATCTGCTCGTCGCGTCCATCCGCCTGGCGGGTGAGTAACACATCCACGCTGTCACCCGGCAGGATGAAGCCCGCCACGCCGGACACGTCGTTGACGCGAATGGCGACGGCGCGCTTGTCGATCGGCAAGGTTGCGGAAATGACGGCACGGCCACCGGGGCCGGTCAGCATCGGCGCCAGCACCGGCACACCCGCTTCTATGGGGCGCAGCGCCACGCGCGCACCCTGCGGATCAGCCGTGACCTGGCGAATATCCTTGAAAGCGCCCGGCGGCACGGAGGCGGCGGGCCATTGCACGATGCGCAGCTTTTCGGCCGTGAGCGCATCGCCATAAGCAAGCGGCACACGCGCGGCGACGATCGGCACAAGACTGAGATCCTCGGCAACCCGCTCGTTGCGTCTCTCAAGTCCGGAGAAATAAGCATTCGCCAAGTAAACTGCGAACGCCCCCAGAACGAGCGCGACGGCGATGACAATGAAATTTCTGCTAGCCATTTGCGCCTTGCCCCACCCTCAAGCTGGCTTGAAAAAGTTACGCTCCCGGGTTGGTTGATTCACCCGGGAGCGAAGCAAGCATCAATTGATGAGATTGGCAGCGTTATCCATCGCGGTAGCAATCGCACCGCCGAGGCCAAGCGCTGCAGCGGCAATTGCCGCACCCACGATCGCAAGGATCAGCGCATATTCAGCTGCGGCAGCGCCGCTATTGTCGGCCAGAAAGGCCTTCACAAATTTCGTCATGTCTTTGTTCCCATCTCTCAAGCTCAGCAAGACCCACTTCTTGCTCTTCACTTGCCCACCTGGAACGATAATTACGAAAAAACTCTGCCCGTTTAAGTGCTCAGAGGCCGGTCGCTTTCCCGTAGCTTCCCCTCCAGGGAACACACAAAGAAGAACTCCATTTGGGAACCTTAGTCAAATTTTAACTTAATTGTTCATTTTCAATTGTTTAGTGTAAGCAATCGTTAACCATTTAACTTTCTGGCTACGCAGCCGAACGCGACGAATTCTATAAGAAAAGGGTTACCTTTACCGCAAATGGTTAATTCATCTGATATATATCGAACGATATACTTACGCCCTTCAAATTTCCATAACGCATTGATTATAATCATTTTTGCTTGATTGCGCTACGGAACCCGGCTTAACTGGCGAAATGGTTCCCGTGGCTGCGGCGAATCGGCCTGGCCGCACGCCAAATGGTGGTATTTCCAACACATACACGCGCTCGCAGCTCATTTCTGTGCCATTGGGGAACAGAACCCGCTTCAACGGTGTCTTAACAGTCTTAACGCTATGCTTTGCGTGACGGACGGATGGGGTAATCATGTGAAGATGAAGGTCGGGGGTCATATCCGCGCGATAGCGCAGCACCTGCACCGGCGCAGCATCCGGCTCATTGCGGCTGTGGAACGATCGATCGGCCTGATTGCCGCCCTCTGGGCCGCCGCGCTTACCGCCATACTGGCTTTTCGCTTCGCGCAGCTGCCCGCCGACCCATCCTGGTCAAGTCTTGTCATTCACCTGATGCTGGTCCTCTCGCCAGCCGCAGGCATCACGCTCGCCGCCCGCGCCTTCCCCCACCGCCGGCTGTTCGCCTTGCCGGAGATCGCGCTGGCCCGCATTGGCCACTGGAAGCCGCTGGACCCGGTGGCGGCCCACAGCCATCCCAGCTTCGGCGCCACCGGGCTGATGACCGGCCTCGTCATCGGCATGCTGCTCAACATCCTGATGCGCACCGGCGAGTTCCTGATGGCCGTGCCCGTCATGGCGCAAACCGGCCCGTCATGGGCGCAGGCGCTGTTTTTCGCCATGGCAGCGGACTGCATCATCTTCAATCTGCTCTACGCGATGACCTTCATCATGGCGGTGCGGCATGTGCCATGGTTCCCGCGCGTCCTGCTGCTGGTGTGGACCGCCGATGTCGCCGTGCAGCTGCTCATCGCCCAGTTCATGGGCGCACAGCCGCTGCCGGCGCAGGTCGTTCCGCCGCTGGTGGCGCTGCTCACCGGCAACATCCAGAAGACGCTCATCAGCATCGCGCTGTGGGTGCCCTATCTGCTGCTCTCCGAGCGGGTGAACGTCACATATCGCCGCCGCGTGCGCGCTGCCGCCCTCTCCTGAGCGCCTCACCAGTTTCGATGACATCTGTTGTGGCGACGACATCGACGTTATCGAGATTTGCCATTTGATCGCGATTAGTCGCAAATTGGCGCGATGATCATTCGCTTGGAAATCGCAGCCGACATGCCTTCCATTCGACAGCTGACCGACGCCGCATTCCGCGACGTCGTGTACAGCAGCCAGACCGAGGGCGCCATCATCGACGCGCTGCGACTGGCTGGTGTGCTGGCCTTGTCGCTCGTTGCAGAGCAAAACGGCATGGTCGTGGGACATGCGGCTTTTTCACCGGTGTTGATCGATGGCGATGATATTGGCTGGTTCGGTTTGGGGCCGGTGTCTGTGTCGCTGCCGATGCAACGCAGAGGCGTCGGGTCCGCTTTGATCAACGAAGGTCTGCAATTGCTGCGGGATCGCGGGGCGTGTGGCGCGGTCGTCCTCGGCGATCCAGACTATTATCGCCGATTTGGGTTTACGAGCGACCACCAGCTCAGCTTTGCGGACGTGTCCCCCGCCTATTTTCAGTCAATCGTGCTTGCAGGGACACCCGCAAAAGGCGTGGTCACCTATCATGAAGCTTTTGCCGTTCGATAGCGTCTCAGACCAATCTCCAGGCGACCATTCCAACGATGGCCCCATGGCAGCGCGCATTTCCTGCTGTCCTACAGTATTCCCGCCGTGCCAGATTACTGCCCATGTTCTTCATTCCGGGCATTCACGTCAGCGCCACCTTGCCCCCTCTGCCCGCGCTAGAAAATTTATTTACCCTGTAACCTTCGTAACCTTTCGCGAGGCATTCGCGCTCCGTTTGCCGGAGCGAAGTCGGGGAACAGCGCGGATTTGCCTTGACGGGACGATCCCGGAAACGGTTCAGGGGACTGACGTGCGACGCGGAGTCTCCGGCCAGCAGAGGAGCCGTTCCCGCGCCCGACAAGTATAGCGAACGGAAGGCCCATCTCATGTGCGGAATCATCGGCATCGTCGGCTCGCAGGACGTGGCGGACCGCCTGCTCGACGGTCTGCGGCGGCTCGAATATCGCGGTTATGACTCCGCAGGGGTGGCAACCATCGTCAATGGCAACATCGAGCGTCGCCGTGCCGAGGGCAAGCTCGTCAATCTCGCAAAGGTGCTCGCCGCCGAGCCACTGACCGGCGCCACCGGCATCGCGCACACGCGTTGGGCGACCCATGGCGCCCCGACGACCAGCAATGCGCATCCTCATGCGACCCAGGAAGTGGCCGTAGTCCACAATGGGATCATCGAGAACTTCAAGACACTGCGGGACGAGCTGATCGGGCGCGGCCGGGTGTTCCACAGCGAGACCGATACCGAGGTGGTCGCGCATCTGGTGAGCGAACTGGTCGAGCAGGGCGCTTCGCCGCAGGACGCGGTGAAGCAGGTTCTGCCCCGCCTGCACGGCGCTTTCGCGCTGGCCATCCTGTTCCGCAGTCATCCAGACTTGCTCATCGGCGCGCGCCTCGGCTCGCCGCTGGTGGTCGGCCATGGCGATGGCGAAACCTATCTGGGCTCGGACGCGCTGGCGCTCGCGCCGCTCACTCAGCGCATCGCCTATCTGGACGAGGGCGACTGGGTGGTTGTGACGCGCGAGGGCGCACAGGTGTTTGACCGCGCGAACAACCCCGTCGAGCGGCCGGTCACCATTTCCGGCGTCTCCGGCGCAATGATCGACAAGGGCAATCACCGCCACTTCATGCTCAAGGAAATCTACGAGCAGCCGGTCGTGGTGGCGCAGACGCTGCGCAGCTATCTCCGCCGGATCGATGATGCGATTTCATTGCCGATCCCGGACTTCGACCTGTCCGCAATCGGCCGCGTGACCATCATCGCGTGCGGCACCAGCTTCTATGCCGGAATGGTCGCCAAATACTGGTTCGAGCAGTTCGCCCGCGTGCCGGTCGATCTCGATTTCGCGTCGGAGTTTCGTTACCGCGAGCCGGTGATGGAGGCAGGCGGGCTGGCCCTCTTCATCTCCCAGTCCGGCGAAACAGCGGACACGCTGGCAGCCCTGCGCCACGCCAAGGCCGAAGGGCAGAAGATCGCCGTCGTCGTCAACGTGCCGACGAGCTCGATGGCACGCGAGGCCGATCTGTTGCTGCCCACCCACGCAGGGCCGGAGATCGGCGTTGCCTCGACCAAGGCCTTCACCTGCCAGCTTGCGGTACTGGCTGCGCTCGCTGCCAATCTCGCGCGTGCCAAGGGGCGGCTGACGCGGGAGGAGGAGCGGCAGATCGTCGGCCATCTGGCCGAGGCGCCCGCCGCGATCAATCAGGCGTTGATGCAGGATGAGGCAATCGAGGCGCTCGCCCCGCTCATCGCCCCGGCGCGCGACGTGCTCTATCTGGGGCGCGGCACCGATTATCCGCTGGCGCTGGAAGGCGCACTGAAACTCAAGGAAATCAGCTACATCCACGCCGAAGGTTATGCGGCGGGTGAAATGAAGCACGGCCCCATTGCGCTGATCGACGAGGCGGTGCCGGTGATCGTCATCGCGCCCTCAGGCCCGCTGTTCGAGAAGACCGTCTCGAACATGCAGGAGGTCCAGGCGCGCGGCGGTAAGGTCGTGCTGATCTCGGACGATGAGGGCATTGCCGCGGCGGGCGAAGGCTGCCTGGCGACATTGGCGCTCCCCAAGGTCCACCCACTGATCTCGCCAATGGTCTACGCCGTGCCGGTGCAACTCCTCGCCTACCACGTCGCGGTGCTGAAAGGCACAGACGTCGACCAGCCCCGCAATCTCGCAAAGAGTGTGACGGTGGAATAGGGCTGGTTGATCAAGACATTTGGAAGCCAAAAAGAAAAGAGGGCGAACCACAAATCTGGCCGCCCCCTTCCCTTTACCTCACTGCCCCAATGCGCCCGGAGGACACATCTCCCACAGACAGTTCGGCCAGCATCCCACAAAGGACGATGATCAGCGCTGCACTCCTACGGCTCCAGAACCCGGCTCTGGCTCCGACGGGAGGATCGCCACTCATCTGCTGTGCACCCACACTCTCAAAATTGCTGCCTCAGCGATTGGACGTTTTCGACAATAGCTGAAGAATCGAATCGTTTCGACGCTCAGAGAGAACGGTTCACCGCCGCACGGTCAGTCTTTCTTGTGCGCCGCACTCTTGCGTTTGCGCATCGCGTCATGAAAACGGTCGGCCCAGCCGGGCTTCACGAATTGCTCAGCACGCACCAGCCGCAATTCACCGTCGCCAACGTCCCGCGAAACAGCGCTGCCTGCTGCGACAATGGCATCCCGGCCGATTCGTACCGGCGCAATGAGCGCACTGTTCGAGCCGATGAAGGCGCGGTCACCGATGATCGTCTCGTGCTTGAAATAGCCATCATAATTGCAGGTGATCGTGCCCGCGCCGATGTTCACGGCCTCACCGACCTTGGCATCGCCGACATAAGAGAGGTGATTGACCTTGCTCCCCTCGCCCAGCACGGCGTTCTTGATCTCGACGAAATTGCCGACCTTCGTCTTCTCGCCCAGCTTTGCGCCGGGACGCAGCCGCGCGAACGGTCCGACAGATGCGCCCCGCCCGACATGCGCGCCCTCCAGATGGCTGAAGGCATGGATAGTCGCGCCATCCTCCACCACCACGCCGGGCGCGAAGACGACATTGGGCTCGATGATCACATCGCGGCCCAGCACGGTGTCAAAAGCGAAGAACACAGTGTCGGGCGCGATGAGGGTCACCCCGTCACGCATGGCTTCGGCGCGGCGAGTCTGCTGCCAGCTTGCCTCCACGGCCGCCAGTTCAGCGCGGCTGTTCACGCCGGCAACTTCTCCCGCATACGTCTCGATCACTGCACTGGCGCGCCCATCGACAGCGGCGAGCATCACGATATCGGGCAGATAATATTCGCCGGCGGCATTGTCGTTGCTCACCCGCTCGAGCAGCGCGAACAGGTCTTCCGCGCGCACGGCCATCAGGCCGGAATTGCACAGGTCTTCGGCGCGCTCGGCCTCGGTCGCGTCTTTATATTCCACCATCTTGCCGATGCGCCCGTCGGCCGTGGCAATGATGCGGCCATAAGCCGCGGCATTGTCGGGCCGGAAGCCGAGCACGACGCAGGCCGGCTCATCCTCCTCATGCAGGCGCGCGATCATCGCCTGCATTGTCTCGGCGCGGACCAGCGGCACATCGCCATAAAGGATGAGCACATCACCCGCAAAGCCCTGCAGAACCTCTGCGCTCTGTGCGACGGCATGGCCGGTGCCAAGCTGCTTGTCCTGCAGAGCGATGTCGACCTCGTGTCCAGCAACGGCCTTCTCGACCTGCTCGCGCCCGGCGCCGACGACCACGATCTGACGCGCGGGATTGAGCGCGCTGACACTTGCCAGCAGGTGCAGCAGCATCGGCCGCCCGGCCAGCGGATGCAGCACCTTGTGCAGCGCCGATTTCATGCGCGTACCCTGGCCGGCAGCGAGGATAACGATGGCAAGGGGGCGATTGATCGGATCAGGCACAGGCATTCTCACGCTTGATTTTGAACTGAAAGATTTTCGGGGCGAGCCTTGCCATGTTTGGCTTGATCGCGCCACCATCCAGAAGGCATGGGGCAGCGATGACCCACATCCCTTTCGATCTCGTCGGCTTCGATCTTGACGGCACGCTGCTCGACACCGGCGCGGACCTGACCGCCGCCGTCAATCACGCGCTCGGCACCATGGGGCACGGGCCTTTTCCGGTGGAAACGATCCGCCCCTTCATCGGCAAGGGCGCCCGGCGGATGCTGGACCGGGCGCTGAGCGAGGCAGGCGCGCAGGACGAAGCGCTGCTCGACACGCTGCTGCCGATCATGCTCGATCATTATGCCGCCAACATCGCCGTGCATACCCAGCCTTATCCAGGCTTGATTGCGGCGATGGACGAGCTTTCCGCGCGTGGCGTGCGGCTGGCGGTCTGCACCAACAAGCGCGAGGCACTGGCGCGCAGTCTGCTCGATCAGCTCGGCCTGACCCCGCGCTTTGCGGCCATTGTCGGCGGCGACACGCTCGGCCCCAATCGCATGAAGCCCCTGCCCGATCTGCTGCTGGACATGGTTGAGAAATCCGGCGGCGGGCGCACGATCTTTCTGGGCGATACGGACAATGACACGCTTGCCGCGCGCGCCGCTGCGATCCCGTCCATTGCAGTGAGCTTCGGCTTTGTGCCCTGCACGCCCGAAGAAATCGGCGCGGATGCCGGCATCGACCATTATGACGAGCTGATCCCGCTACTGGAGCGCTGGGCCGCCTGAGCGCGCGGGCGCACGCCAAGACAACCCCATCTTTGGAATCGCACTCGCCGCTCGAATCATCTAGGGCGTGGCCATGACCCGCGTCGATCGATCGATCTGGATTCTGCTTCTGACCGGGGCACTTGCGACCTTCATCGTTCATGCGTTCACCGGTAGCCTGGAAGCCACGCTGACCTCGGCGGTAGCCAGCCTGTTCGGCGTCGCGCTGCTGTTCGATGCGCTTGAGCGGCGGGCTGCACCCGCGATCAGCGCGGCACCGCAGCCCGACACGAGCGGGGCAAGCCTCAACCAGATCGACACGCTTCTGCAGGCGCTGCCGCACCCGAGCATGATTGTGGAACGCGGGCGGATTGATCGGTGCAACGAGGCAGCGCTGGCGCTGCTCGGTCGCCATATCATCGGGCAGGACGTGCGACTGGCGCTGCGCCATCCGGCTGCCATCGATCTGCTCTCCGGCCCAAATCAGGCGCAGGCCCCGGCCCGCGTGGAAATCATGGGGCTGGGCGCGGCAGGCCAAAGCTGGGAGTTGGACATCCAGCCAATCGCCAACGGCCGGCTGCTCGCTTTGCTCTTCGATCAGAGCGGCAAGCAGGCCGCCGAGCGGATGCGCGTGGATTTCGTCGCCAATGCCAGCCACGAGCTACGCACGCCGCTCGCCGGCATCCTTGGCTTTATCGAGACGCTACGCGATCCGGTAGCTGGCGCGGACGAGGCAACACGCGAGCGCTTCCTCGCCATCATGGATGGCGAGGCCCGGCGAATGCAGCGGCTCGTCGATGATCTGATGTCCCTCTCGCGCATTGAGGCGGACAAATATCGCTCACCAGACCAGCCCATCTCGCTCGTGCCTCTGATCGAGGAGGTCGTGCAGGTTTTCCGTCAGAGCCAGAACAAGCGTGCACAGGATATCGTGACGGAAATAGATCCCCAGCTGCCGCACGTGCGGGGGGACCGGGCACAGCTCAGCCAGCTCCTGCACAATCTCATCAGCAATGCGCTCAAATATGGCGCGCCGGGGACCGCCGTGACCGTTCGTGCCCATCCCGATGAGCGGGACATGATCGCGCTCTCGGTCACTGATCGGGGCGAAGGCATCCCGCCCGAACATCTCCCGCGCCTGACCGAGCGCTTCTACCGAATCGATTCGAGCCGCAGCCGCGCGATGGGTGGGACAGGCCTCGGTCTCGCCATCGTGAAACACATCGTGCAGCGCCATGGCGGAATTCTTCAGTTCGACAGCAAGGTCGGAATTGGCACCACCGTGCGGGTAGAACTCCCCGTGTTCCGCGCTCTAGCGGGTGAGGAACACCCGGTCATACCATCTCGACAACCTCTCGCGCCGGCCACTGAGTCACAAAAGTGAAACAGAAACGTCACAAAGGCGCGGTCAACCCGGTTCTAAGGCGACGCCGGGCAACACAAGCGCCTCCCGGAGACTAGTTATGCGTCACGCACTCATCGCCGCGTCCTTGCTCACGCTTACGCTCGCGGCCTGTCAGAACCAGCCCGGCGGCGGCGCGCGCGATCAGATTCGCGCAGTCGGTTCCTCGACCGTCTATCCGTTCGCGCAGGAAGCGGTCCGCCTCTTCCAGAACGACAATCCTGGCATGAAGGCGCCGATCATCGAATCCACCGGCACCGGCGCGGGCATCAGCCTGTTTTGCAAGGGTGTGGGCGCGCAAAACCCGGATATCGCCAACGCCTCGCGCCGGATGAAGAAATCCGAGTTCGAAGAGTGCCAGGCGAATGGCGTCAACGAGATCATCGAGATTCAGATCGGCCTCGACGGGCTGGCTCTGGCGGAATCCGTGAAGGGCCCCGAGATCTCCCTGACCACCAAGCAGGTCTATGAGGCGCTCGCCGCCAACCCCTATGGCAAGGGGCCGAACACCGCCAAGACCTGGCAGGACATCGATCCCTCGCTGCCCAACATCGCCATCTCCGTCTTCGGCCCGCCCTCAACCTCCGGCACGCGCGATTCGCTCGCCGAGCTGATCCTGACGCCGGGCTGCGAGAGCGATCCGGCCATGAAGGAGCTCAAGGCTACCGACGAAGCGAAGCACAAGCAGCTCTGCACGCAGGTGCGCGAAGATGGCGCCTATGTTGACGCCGGCGAAAACGACAACCTAATCGTCCAGAAACTGAACGCCAATCCTGACGCTGTCGGCGTGTTTGGCTTCTCCTTCCTCGATGCCAACCGAGACACTGTTCGCGACATTTCCCTGAACGGAGTGGAAGCGACCTACGAGACAGTTTCCAATGGCAGCTATCCGGGCGCACGCCCGATCTACGTCTATGTGAAGAAAGCGCACATTGCGGCTATTCCAGGCCTCAAAGCCTATATGGAAGCCTTCTCGAAGAATTGGGGACCGGATGGTGCGCTGGCCCGCCGTGGTATGGTCGCTGCGCCCGACGACGTCCGCACAACCAATGCCGAGCGGATCGCCAATTTGACCGTATTGAACGGCGACGAACTGCGCTGATCAAACAATCGAACCGGTGACAACCAGCGGTTGCCACCAGTTTGCGCCACATTGAACCGCCAAGGGGGTAAGATCGAATGACCGGCGTAATGATCGTCCTGATCATAGGCGCGCTGGGGGTGATCGGATGGATCATTGCCCGGGCTCGCGCCACCCGGCTGCAGGCAGAGGTAGGCCGTCTGGCGACCAACAGCCGCCCAACCCAGCATGGCTGGTATGTGGCGCTCTGGACGATGCTGCCGGCCTTCGCCTTCCTTGCCGTCTGGGCGAATGTAATGCCGTCCCTGATCGCCGACACAGTGCTGGCGACACCGGCCGCACAAACGCTGCCGGTCGATGATTTCTCGCGTAATGCTATCCTGGCCGAGGCGCAGTCGATCGCATCCGGCTCGCAGGCGGCAGCGTTCAATCCGCAGGCCACGGAGTTGGTCGAGCCATATCGCGCTGCGACGCTGCGTTACTCAACTATGGGAGCCATTCTCGCGGCAATTCTGGCGTTTGCCTGCGGGGCCTATGCACTCTCGCGTGTCCGCCCTTCCTTCACAGCGCGTTACCGCGTCGAAAAGGTAGTCATGTGGGCCCTGCTGGGCGCATCCCTCATCGCGATCATCACCACCGCCGGCATTGTTGCGTCGCTGGTGTTCGAATCAATGCGCTTCTTCTCGATGGTCAATCCGCTGAACTTCCTGTTCGGGCTGAACTGGAGTCCGCAATCGGCGGCGATGGGCTATGGCAATGAGGACGCATTTGGCGCCGTTCCGCTGTTCTGGGGCACGATCTTCATCGGTGCGATCATTGCGATGATCGTCGCCATTCCGCTTGGCCTGATGAGCGCGATCTACCTGACTCAATATGCCCGGCCCAACACCCGCAAATGGATGAAGCCGATCCTTGAGGTGCTCGCGGGCGTGCCGACCGTGGTCTATGGCTATTTCGCCGCTCTCACTGTTGCGCCGGCGCTGCGCAATTTCGCAGCCTCGATCGGCATTTCCAACGCCTCTTCGGAGAGCGCGCTGGCTGCTGGTCTGGTGATGGGTATCATGATCATTCCCTTCGTTTCCTCCATGGCAGATGACAGCATTGCCGCCGTGCCGCAGTCGATGCGCGACGGTAGCCTCGCTATGGGCGCAACGACCAGCGAGACAATCCGCAAGGTTCTGATCCCCGCTGCACTGCCCGGTGTCGTCGGTGGCGTGCTGCTAGCTGTCAGCCGCGCGATCGGCGAAACAATGATCGTGGTTATGGCGGCAGGACTTGCCGCCAACCTGACCCTCAACCCCTTTGCCAGCGTGACGACTGTGACAACGCAAATGGTCCAGTTGCTCACCGGCGACCAGGAATTCGACAGCGCCAAGACGCTGGCTGCTTTCGCGCTCGGTCTGGTGCTGTTCATCGTCACGCTGCTGCTCAACATCGTCGCACTGCGGGTCGTGAAGAAATATCGGGAGGCTTACGAATGAGTGGCGAGACAGCTCTCGATCAGTCGGGACTCGGCGTGCCGGCCGAACGCGCACCGACCGACTGGCGCGGTGACGCGATGCGTCGCCGGATCGCGCGGCGCTACGCCTCCGAACGGCGGTTCCGGCTGCTGGGTATGGCCGCCGTGCTGGCTTCTGCGGGCTTCCTGGCTTTCCTCCTCATCTCGATGATGGGCAATGGTCTGCGCGGCTTCACGCGGACGGAAGTCGCCGTGCCGATCGACTTCCCGCGTTCCGTTGCGATGATCGACCCGGCAGTACTCCAGACCAATCCAGAACAGGCGCTGGCCAATGCAAATCTCCCGGCGGTGCTGGAGCAGGCAACGACCCAAGCCTTTGGCGTCTCTGACACGCAGCTCCTCTCACCCAATGCCGTGCTTGCGCTCCGTGACGCAATCATTCGCGATCCGGCCATCCTCGACCAAAAGGTAACGGTGAATCTTCCGGCATCGACAGGCATCGACGTCGCCATGAAGAGCGAGGGCAACGGGACTGACGAAGCGCTTGCGAGCCGCCTTGATGATACAGGTGTGATCTCGACGGCCTTCAATCTGGGCTTTCTGACCGGGAGCGACGGGACCGATCCGACCATGGTTGGCATCTGGGGCGCTCTGAAGGGCTCGCTAATCACCATGGTGATCACGCTCGCGCTGAGCTTCCCGATCGGCGTGTTCGCCGCGCTCTATCTGGAAGAGTATGCGCCGCGCAATCGCTGGACGGACCTCATCGAGGTCTCGATCAACAATCTGGCGGCCGTTCCTTCGATCATCTTCGGCCTGCTCGGCCTCGCCATCTTCCTCAACGTGATGCACCTGCCGCGCTCGGCGCCGCTGGTCGGCGGCATGACGCTGGCGCTGATGACCATGCCAGTCATCGTCATCGCCGGGCGCAACGCCATCAAGGCCGTGCCGCCGTCCATCAGGGACGCGGCGCTCGGCATCGGCGCCTCGCCGGTGCAGGTGGTGTTTCACCATGTGCTGCCGCTCGCCCTGCCCGGCATCCTCACCGGCACGATCATCGGCATGGCCCGCGCGCTTGGCGAGACGGCACCGCTGCTGATGATCGGCATGCGCGCCTTCGTCTCGCAGCCGCCGGGCGGCTTCACCGATCCGGCCACCGTGCTGCCGGTGCAGATCTTCCTGTGGTCCGACGAAGTGGGCCGCGGGTTCATCGAAAAGACCTCCGCCGCGATTATCGTGCTGCTTGCCTTCCTGCTCACGATGAACAGCATCGCAATCTACCTGCGCAACAAATTCGAGAAGAAATGGTAATGCCCGACATGCAGTCCAGTGCACCCAAGATGTCCGCCCGCGGCGTCAACGTCTTCTACGGAGACAAGCAGGCGATCGACAATGTCTCGATCGATGTGGACCTTGACCATGTAACAGCCTTCATCGGCCCCTCGGGCTGTGGCAAATCGACTTTTCTGCGTACGCTCAACCGCATGAACGACACAGTTGCTAGCGCGCGCGTAGAAGGTGAAATCACGCTCGATGGCGAGGATATCTACTCCTCGGGGATGGACGTTGTGCAACTGCGCGCGCGGGTGGGAATGGTGTTCCAGAAGCCAAACCCCTTCCCCAAGTCGATATACGAAAACATCGCCTATGGCCCGCGTATCCACGGACTGGCCGGAAACAAAGCTGACCTCGATCAAGTCGTCGAAAAGTCGCTGCGCCGCGCCGGCCTGTGGGAAGAAGTGAAGGACCGCCTCAATGAGAGCGGCACCGCTCTCTCGGGAGGCCAGCAGCAACGCCTGTGCATCGCGCGCGCCATTGCAGTCGACCCCGAGGTGATCCTGATGGACGAGCCCTGCTCGGCGCTCGACCCGATCGCCACCGCCAAGATCGAGGAACTTATCCTGGAACTGCGCGGAAATTACGCCATCGTGATCGTCACCCACAACATGCAGCAGGCCGCCCGCGTTTCCCAGCGCACGGCATTTTTCCACCTCGGCAAGCTTGTGGAACAGGGGCCGACGACCGAAATCTTCACCAACCCGAGAGAAGAGCGCACCAAGGACTACATCACCGGGCGCTACGGCTGATCCCGGCCGAACGGATGACAGGAACTGAGTCATGACGGAACATACAGTCAAGGCCTTCGACGACGACATCAACGCACTGCGTGCGCTGATTGCCGAGATGGGCGGGCTCACCGAAGACGCGATCGACAACGCCATGAAGGCGCTGACGACGCGCAACGTGACACTCGCCAAGAGTGTCGTGGCGGGTGATGCTCGGATCGACGAACTGGACGCCCACATCGAGCGGCTGGTTGTGCAGACGATTGCGCTGCGCGCGCCGATGGCTGACGACCTGCGCGAGATCATCGCTGTCCTGAAGATCGCCGGCATCGTTGAGCGCATGGCTGACTATGCGAAGAACATCGCCAAGCGGGTTGAAACAGTGACGGCATCGAGCCGGATGGAGCCGCTCTCACTGCTCCCCTCTATGGCCCAGATCGCACGCGAAATGGTGAAATCCGCTCTCGACGCCTTTGCAGCGCGGGACGCGCAGCTTGCCCTCGCCGTGATCGAGCGGGATCGGGCGGTGGACGATTTCTACAACTCCATTTTCCGCACCATGGTCACCTTCATGATGGAGAATCAGAAGATGATCTCTGAGAGCGCCCATGTGCTCTTCATCGCGAAGAATCTGGAACGTATCGGCGATCATGCAACCAATATCGCCGAGATGGTTCACTATGTCGCGACCGGCGCCAAGCCCCCGGAGCGGGAGAAGGGAACGTCAGTCGATCTGCTGGCGGAGGACTGAGTGATGGTCCGCGCGAAGATGTTGCTCGTCGAGGATGATGCGGCGCTGGCAGAACTGCTGACATGGCACTTCCAGCGGGAAGATTTCGACGTAGCGCAGACACCCGATGGCGAGGAAGCGCTCATTCTTGCTCAGGAAAGCACGCCGGACATCGTGCTGCTGGACTGGATGGTCGAGAATCTCTCCGGCATCGAAGTCTGCCGGCGGCTAAGGCGTATGCCGGAGACGGCAAACGTTCCCATCATCATGCTCACCGCGCGCGGCGAGGAAGAGGATCGGGTGCGCGGCCTGGAAACAGGCGCCGACGATTATGTGACCAAGCCGTTCAGCCCGCGCGAGCTTATCGCCCGAGTAAACGCTGTGCTGCGCCGCGTCCGCCCGGCACTCGCCGGCGAAGTACTGAGCTTCGCGGATCTGGAGATGGATACCGTCGCGCACAAGGTGCGGCGAGCGGGTCAACTCGTGGCGCTCGGCCCCACGGAATTCCGGCTGCTGCGCCATCTGCTCGAACACCCCGGTTGGGTGTTCTCTCGCGAACGTCTGCTCGACAGTGTGTGGGGACAGGACAGCGAGATCGAGTTGCGCACAGTGGACGTGCACATCCGCCGCCTGCGCAAGGCGGTGAATGCAGGTGGGCTGCCGGATATCATCCGTACAGTGCGTTCGGCGGGCTATTCGCTGGACGCTGACGCCGCCTGAATCGCGGCTCCGGCAGATAGGGTATCTTTCAGAACTCGTACTGCACACGCAGCCCGAAGACATCGCTGCTATAATCGTCGAGCGTACCAGCGACCACGGGCGTATCGCTGACCTCGACGCGTAAATAATTGGCGAGGAACTTCACCCGCTCGATGGGCACCCAGACCAAAGATGCGCCGAATGTCTGCTGCCGTCCTCCGCCGATCAGGTCATCCTCCAGATCAAGCCAGTCATAACGCAGATTAACCTGCCAGGCCCCTGCCCCACCTTTATCGATACCACGGATGGGTTTGATCGAACCGAAGGCGCCATTGCGATAGCCCCGACCTGCGGCCCCCGCGATCACGTAACCCATCTCGCCATAGCCACCGAAGAATGTTGGGTCCGCAAGGCCGTGGCGCGCCACCTGTTGCCAGAATCCTTCCGCTGCGAGATGCCAGCGGCCATGAAGTGCAGCGAATTCGAGGCCATAGCCCGTTTCCGAGCTCGCGCTAAAAAGGCCGGTATCAACAAAGCGGATGTCGGTCGTCCGCGCACCAGGACGCGCGCGGTACTGCACCACGTTCGTAAGGTCATTCAGTTCACGATGATGCGCCGAGCCGCCGAAATGGAGCTGGCTGCCTCCAACCTTCGGCATGAAGACCAGCCGGGCATCGAAAGCATAGCTGTTGCTAGTGACCCCCGAGGCGCCCAACGCAGCGAGATCGTCGGCAAACATGCCCGCTGACAGCTGCACATCGCCGAACCGGTAGTTGGCGGAGAGGCCAAGCCGGCGCTCAAAGCCAAATGCCTGCGTGAACGCGGCGCGCTCAAGGAAGCTGCCTTCCAGATCGCTGGTCAAATCCTCCAGCGTGGTGATGCGGTGATGGCCAAGCGTGAGCGTGAGCGGTCCGCGGTCATAAGTCAGCCAAGCATCTGTGAACTGAGCATTGCCGGATGCGAAATCCAGCTCCAGCCGATACCCTAAGCCGCCACCGAGCTTACCATCCACACCCAGATAGGCCCGCCGCACGTCCGCCGACCAGCCAAGCGTCGGTGCGTTAATGCCGTCCGGTCGCGATACCACATTACTGTCCATCTGGAGGCGACCGCGCGGCTTGAAGGAGAAGCCCCCATCATTCGAAAACTGCGGAGCACCGCGCCATGTGACCTGTATCTCCGGCTTGGCGGCAGGAACTGGTGAAGGTGCCGGCGGCGCTAAGCTCGTTTGGGCGGAAACGCCCGTCGCCGGACTGTCAGAAACCGGTAGGGCCACTGACGTCTGGCTAGACTGACCAGCCTCCACCCTGCCGAGCCGAGCTTCCATACTGTCCAGTTCTGCCTTCAGACGCGCAATTTCCGCCCGGAGCGCGGCGACATCATCTTGTGTCTGCGCAGACCCAGGGAAAGGAGCCGAGAGCGCACTGGCCAGGAGTACGGCCTTCAGGGTGGAGAATCGCAAGGTCAGTGCTCCGATCGGGAAATCTGCGCGGCGCTATGACAGTTTAATGACAGTTTTGCGACACATTGATGAATCGGTTCTGCATCTGGCGCGAATGATCTCCTGCAACCGGGGTGTAGTGTGAGAAGATGTCAGTCTTCGATCAGCTTCATCAGACGCCGCTCCACTGGCGCCAATATGCCGGCAAGGTCCTGCCCTCGACGCAGAACGGCTCCGTGCTCGCCGATCAGCGCCCACATTCCCTGACGCTGCCGCAAGGCGGGCCGCTTCTCAATACGAAACTCGGGACGCTCGGCAGTGCGCCGAAACGCAGAAAAGATCGCGACATCCCTATTGAGATCGATCGCATAATCGCGCCACTGACCCGCAGCGACCATCCGCCCGTACAAATCCATGATACGGGACAGTTCCGGCCGATCAAAACTGGTCTGCAACGGCGGGCTGGTGCCCTGCACCGGCCGAGGAGGAAACGGCGTGACGTTGCTCATCAAGCCGTGGTGCGGGATTGATCGTCAGCCTTGCCGGGCCGATTGGCCTCCTGCTCGGCGACCAGCTCCGCAAGCCGCTTGCGCAAAACCTCAATTTCGCACTGCAGAATTTCCAGTTTTTGCGTTGCGGGATCATAAGCCTCGCTGCATGGCGTACCATAAGGCGTGAAAGCCTTCTGATATTCCTTCGCGTCCACAAGCGTGGCGCGCGCGGGAATGCCGATCATGACGGCGCCAGCTGGCACATCCTTGGTCACCACGGCATTGGCCCCGACCCGCGCCCGCTCACCGACAACCACAGGGCCGAGCACCTGGGAGCCTGATCCGATGATTGCGCCATCGCAGATGGTGGGATGGCGTTTGCCAGCGATCCCGTTGGCAGGATCGGTCCCGCCCAGCGTTACGCACTGATAGATGGTAACGTTATCGCCAATGTCCGCAGTTTCTCCGATCACCGTGAAACCGTGATCGATAAAGAAATTCTTTCCGATCTTCGCACCCGGATGGATATCGATGGCGGTCAGGAAACGCGAAAAATGATTTACAAGGCGCGCCAGAAAATAAAGTCGCCACCGGAAGAGACGATGCGCGACCCGATGCAGGCCGAGCGCCCAGACGCCAGGATAAATGAGGATTTCCAGCCGTGAACGGGGCGCGGGATCGCGCGTTTTCACGGAATCGAGATAGGACAAAAGCCCCATGGCAAAGCGCCCCTTGCTGGCGAACAAGAGCAGCTATCTAGTCGCGATGCCCTGAAATTTCTAGAGCGATCACCGAATTAGGCCAAAGGACAAATTTCTTGCCACGCTCGAAATGGCGGGCTTTATTGTCCAGCGAATTAATTGAGAAAGGCTTGCCCTTGCCTGATGCCTGGCTGGATTTTGCGCTGATGCTGCTGCCCTTTGTGGCAGTAGGATTCGGCGCCCAGATTATCGATGGCGCTCTCGGCATGGCCTATGGCGTGATCTCCAGCAGCCTCCTTCTCGCGCTGGGTGTACCGCCCAAAGCCGCATCGGCGAGCGTCCACGCCGCAGAAACCTGTACCACCGCAGTCTCCGCCATCAGTCACGTGTTACATGGAAACGTCGACTGGAAGCTGTTCTGGAAGCTCGTGGTGCCGGGCATGATCGGTGGCGTTGCCGGTGCTTATTTCCTGTCCAATATCGATGGCGATGTGATCCGGCCGTACATCCTCTCATATTTGGCGTTCATCGGACTGTGGCTGCTCTGGCGTGGCTTGCGCCATGCCACGCCTCAGGTGCGCGATCCGCGTTTTGTTTCGCCATTGGGCCTCGTAGGCGGCTTTCTCGATGCATCGGGCGGGGGTGGCTGGGGACCGGTCGTGACGTCCAACCTGCTCATTCAGGGTAGTAGCCCGCGTCACACAATCGGCACCGTCAATACCGTGGAGTTTTTCCTGACACTTTCGATCAGCATCACCTTCCTGCTGCATTTGGGCTGGGAAACCTTCACGACAGCCACGATCGGTCTGCTGGTGGGCGGGGTGATGGCCGCACCGTTGGGCGCGTGGATCGCCAAACATGTTCCGGCGCGCCCACTCCTCATCCTAGTTGGCGGCGTACTCACACTGACAACGAGCTATGGAATAGTGCGATCGCTTGAATTGATCGGATAATTCGATTAGATTGCTAATCTGATATCAGAGAGGCGATTAATGTCGATCTACATGCCCACCCTCAAGCAACTCCAGTATCTGGTAGCGCTCAAGGAGCATGGCCATTTCGGGCGGGCTGCGGAGGCCTGTTTCGTCACCCAGTCCACACTTTCCGCAGGCATTCGCGAGCTGGAGTCGCTGATCGGCGTCACGCTTGTGGAGCGGACTCGCCGGATCGTGCGCTTCACCGCGCTGGGCGACCGCATCGTGGACAAGGCCCATCGGGTCCTGCGCGAGGCCGAAGAGCTGGCGGCCATAGCGCAGGCCTCCGGCTCGCCCCTCGTGGGCGAGTTGCGGATGAGCGTCATCCCAACGATCGCACCATTTCTGCTCCCCAGGCTTCTACCCAAGCTACGTCAGGAACGCCCGGCGCTTCAGCTCTATCTGAGGGAAGAAACAAGCCATGCGGCGCTGGATTCGTTGCGGCACGGGCACGCAGATTGCGTGCTGCTGGCCCTGCCTTTCCCCTGCGGCGACGCGGAAATAGAAGTTCTGTTCGACGACGCATTGTTCGTCGCCTTCCCCAAGGACGATCCACGCAACCCGCCTGCGCTCGTTACGCCGGACATGATCGACGGCAATCGGCTACTCCTGCTGGAGGACGGCCATTGCCTCAAGGAACATGCACTCGCTGCTTGCAACCGAGCGGAATTGCGGACCGAAGCGACCATTACCGGCACATCCCTGCACACGCTCGTGCAGATGGTTGATAATGGCCTTGGTTTGACGCTGCTTCCGGAAATGGCGATCCGGGGTGGCATTCTGGCCAACACGCAGATTGTCGCCCGCCCAATCCAGTCACCGGGCGCGCATCGCGAGATTGCGCTGATCTGGCGGCGCAATTCTCCGCGCGAGACGGATTTCCGGCTGATGGCTGGCATTCTGCGCAACGCCGCGATCAGCCAGAATGAAGCCGCGGTAGCAGCCTGAAACCGCATTTAAGTTCTGCGGATTGCTTGACCGCGTTCAGATCGGGTCCAGCCGACCTTCTCGCCGCCTCCAAAGAGCAGCCCTCGCGTCGTCAGCGTTTTGTGCTTCGACCCAGCCGCGCGACCCGTCGCGCCTGATCTCCTGCTTCCAGAAAGGCGCCGATACTTTCAGCCAGTCGATCAGGTAGGCGCAGGCCTCAAGGGCAGCGACGCGATGGTATGACACAGCGCCGACGAATACGATGCGCGCACCCACTGGCAGTTCGCCAAAGCGATGGATGACAGTGACGCCCAGCAGCGGCCAGCGCGCACAAGCCTGCTGCACAACCGCGCTGATCTGCGCCTGCGTCATCGCAGGATAATGCTCCAGGCGCAGCGCCGTTAGCCCCCCGTCATCGCGCACGAGCCCAGTGAAACTGGCGATCGCACCGCCCGGCAGAGCTTCCAGACGGGCGAGTTCCGCACCGGTGTCGAAATCCTCCTCCGTGACGCGCACGGCGATCGAGGGTGTCTGGTCAGCCACCGGTCACAGGCGGGAAAATCGCCAACTCGCGTGCCTCCCCGATCTCCGTGTCGAGGGGAAAGAACTGCTGGTCCAGCGCCGCGCGCAAGCGGCCCCTTTCGGCGAAGGCGGCGGCATGCCCTTCACTGTGAGACGACATTTTGTCCAGAAGCTGCGCGATGGTCGTACCCCGCGGTGGCCGTTCGACATGCTCCTCATCGAGCCCCGTCCGTTCCCGAACCCAGGCAAAATAGAGAATCGTAAGGTCAGCCACGTTAGACCGTCATATGCTTGAGGCCGGCACGCAGATAATCCCAGCCGGTAAGCAGTGTCAGCAACGCAGCGGCCCATAGCGTGATCAGCCCGGCGAGTTGGATGAACGCGACATGCGGCAGGCCCCCGGCCAGTATAAGCGCGCCCAGCGAGACGAGCTGAATAGCCGTCTTCCACTTCGCCAGCCGCGACACGGGCATTGAAATCCTTAACCCGGCGAGAAACTCCCGCAGGCCGGACACTGCAATTTCGCGCAGTAGAATCACTAGCGCAGCGATGATGTGCACACCCTGAATATTCTGATTGGCGCACAGGATCAGAATCACTGCGCCGATCATGATCTTGTCGGCGATCGGATCAAGAAACACACCGAGTTTGGAAACCGTCCCCTGAGCGCGGGCGAGGTAACCATCGAAGTAATCTGTGATACCCATCAGGCAGTAAAGCCCGAAAGCCGCCAGATAGCCAAGACGCCAGGCATGAGCCGAATCCGCCGGCCAAAGCAGCGCCACAAGAAGCGGCACCGCGAGAATCCGCGACAGCGTAAGAATATTTGGCAGAAGTTTCAACACAGGCGGCTGCCTGCCACACCTGTCAGGCACAGACAAGTGGCGGAACGAAGCTAAATCCAATGTCTTTTCAGCGACTCATTTCGCCGCTAGAAGCCCCGCGACGGCACGACCGCGCCGGATCACAAGAGATCACGCACTTATGCAGGCATCCCTGCGGCTGCTCGGCCACCGGAAGTTTCTGCCCCTGTTCGTCACTCAGTTCCTCGGGGCCTTCAACGACAATCTGTTCAAGACAGCGATGATCCTGTTCGCCACATATGGCGTGTTTCAGGACCCGCAGCAGGAATCGACGTTCAATGCCGTCGCGACAGGGCTGTTCGTCCTGCCCTTCTTCCTGCTCTCGGCGCTTTCCGGCCAGCTTGCCGATAATATCGACAAGGCGAAGATCATCCGGATAGTGAAGCTTGCGGAAATCGTGATCATGACGGTCGGCGCGGCCGGACTGCTGATCAGCGCATACTATCCCATGGTCGGCATCGGCCTGATGCTCTCAGCTCTGCTCGCCATGGGCGTCCACTCGACCTTCTTCGGACCGATCAAATACGCGATTCTCCCGCAGCATCTGGAACGGGAACAGGTTCTGGGCGGCACCGGACTTGTCGAAGCCGGGACGTATATCGCCATCCTCACCGGCACGATCGTCGCAGGCTGGATCAGCCCCACCTCCGCTGCCGGCGCTGTGCTGGTCATTGCAATTATCGGCTATATATCCGGACGGATGGTCCCGCCCGCTCCGCGCGTGGGTCCACCGATCGAAATCGATCACAACATCTTCAGGGCCTCGTGGCGACTGATTTCGGCCACCATGCACATCCGGCGCCTGTTCCTGGCGATCATGTCGATCAGCTTCTTCTGGATGATCGCCACCGTGCTGGTCATCGTCTTCCCGCCGCTGGTGAAGAACGAGTTTACCGCGACCAAAGAAGTCGCGAGCATGTTCCTGGCAATCTTCTCGATTGGCGTGGCCGTCGGCTCGGTCGCCGTGAACCGTTTGCTGCGCGGCGTCGTCTCGGCGCGCTATTCACCCATTTCGGTCCTGATGATGGCAGCTTTCATCTGGTTCTTTTCCTACGCATCCGGTGGCTGGGTGAAGGCGCCAGGAAACACGCTCTACACCGTCGCCGATTTCCTTGCCGCCCCACATAGCTGGCGAATCCTGATTGCCCTGTTCGGAATCGCAACCTTCGGCGGCATGTTTGTCGTGCCACTCTATGCCTTCCTCACGACCACGGTGAGCAAGGATCAGACCGCACGCACCGTTGCCGCGAACAATGTCGTCAATTCCGGTGCAATGGTGTTCGGCGCGCTCGTCATCATCGCGGCGACCAGCGCCGGATTGAGCAGCCGCGAAGCCCTGCTCATCATGTGCGGAATGTGCGGGATTTGTGCGCTGCTTGCGCTCAAGCTCCACCGGGCATGCGAGATGGAGACGGCATCCGCCAGCCAAAGCAGCGGCGGATGATCAATCAGGCAATGAACGAATAAGCGACGGTAAAGAACGCCGCAAAACTCAGCGCGAACAGCTTCCAGTCCTTGTCATCCTCAGGCGCCTGACGCGCCTGCGGAACGCTGCCTGGCGCCACCCTGAACACGTGGCGGGGGAGCGACTGCCGAAAGGGATGCCGTGCCGCTTCATGCGAAAGAACCAGTGCGCGTTTCATCGTTAACGTTTGTTAACGATTTTCTGGCCGCCGAAAAGAGGAGAAGATGGTTAATGGCACGGTCACTCCGACAGACTGTTCTCCCTGTGCGTTGAATGCATGCCGACGCATCACTCCAACCATCTCAATAATGGACCAAACTTCGGCAACCTAAACGTTTCATCAACTATATTTGGCCAAGGTCCGGACCCAGCAGATCGAGGACTTTACCTCCCGTCATCCGGAGTTTCGCCGCGCCATGTTCAGCCACAGCAAATGGGCTCTTCCCCTTATTGCCTCCCTTCTGACCACCGCCTGTGGCGGCGGCGGTGGTGGCGTGAGTTCCACGCCAACGCCCACGCCAACGCCCACACCGACGCCAACGCCGACGCCCACTCAAACGCCTACTCCCAGCCCGACGCCGACCCCGACGCCCACTCCTACCCCAACTCCGACTCCGACACCAACGCCGACCCCCACCCCAACTCCAACTCCAACTCCAACTCCCACGCCGACTCCGACTCCCACGCCTACCCCGACGCCAACGCCAGCCCCCGCGCCCAGTCCGGACCCCATAGGCGGCCCGAACGCGGATCTGATGGGGACGCTCCAAAGCCAGTCGTTCACCAATGACGCAGCCAATCTCTCGGGGCGTTTTTTTGCGGATGAACGGCCGGTGGAGAATGGCCAGGCCGCACGAGGAACGCTCGCCATCGCATATGATGCGGCGACGCAGAGCTATTCAATCTCAACTGCGGGGCGCAGCGCAACATTCGCACCGGCCGATCTCGTCGAATCTGGCTCTTCATCCTTCATCAGCTTCGAGAAGATCGGCACGACCAGTCAGGCCCTGACGCTGACCCGCCCCGGAACATCGGGTGAATTGACCTATCGCTATGTTGGTGGTGGCGCCTGGGAGCGCGCGACCGTCTCCGGTGACACACTCGATTTCACCTATGACCCGTTTACCTACGGCATCCAGACGCCAGCGGGGCAACTCCAGCCATCGGGCGTCGGGCGCTATGCGGTCAGCCTCGTCGGCGCACGCGCCATGGAAGCGCCGTTTGCCGTCGCAGGAAGCGGCTCGCTGCAGATCGACTTCCAGAGCGGCGCATTGAGCAGCAGCGGGATTCTCACGAGCATCGATGTCAGCACCGGCCTCATCAAGGGCATCGGCGTCTACTATGGCGAGGCCGCCCTGACGAGCGGAACGACGGCATTTTCCGGCGACTTCTTCATGGACGACGGCAAGCGGTTCACCGGCGGATGGGATGGACGATTCTATGGCCCGAATGGCGAGGAAGTCGGCGCAACCTGGTATCTCTACAGCAACGACGGGGAAGTGACTGCCGGCTATATGCTGGGCCGCGAGGACGATACGGTTCCGGGACTGAACATGTCGCTCACCGCGCTCCAGTTCGACGACAGTTTCGAACACCGGTTCAGCCAATTGGGCCTGACCGATCTGGGCGGCGGCAATAGCGCCGATGATGCATCCCTCCTGCGCTCGACGGCGTTGCTGAGCTACGATGCCACGCAGGGCAGCTACCGCTATCAGGATAGCGACCGGGGCATCGACACCAGCTTTGGCGCAGCCAATCTGGACGCTGGCGCCTCGACAAGTTCGCTTGCGGTTTACAAGCTGACCGGTGGCGATGGCCTCTCCTATACGCTTTCGTTGAACAAAGCTGGCGCCGGCAACCCTGCCATCACCCTCAGCTATGCTAGCTTCGGGAGGTGGGAACGCGCGCAAGCACCGGGCAGCGACCGACTTGACCGTTGGTTCACCTGGGGCATCCGCACCAATGGCTTCCAGATTCCCACGGGGACGGGCGAGTTCGCCGGGATCATCCGTGGAACGGCGGCGCAGTTTGGCGGCGGAGCGACCTACGCGCTCAGCGGAACGAGCAATTTTTCCGTCGATTTCGGCGCAGGCTCGTTCACGGGCTCGCTCAACCCCATCGGCACGAGTAATGTCGATGGCAGCACGCGCAATTTCGGTACATTCAACTTTGATCGCGGCGCGATGGATGTCGATGCCGGGCTGACGGCGGACGTCGTGAACGGCAGCAATGCCTATCTCGGCTTCTTCGAAGGCGCGCTGTACGGGCCGGAAGCAACGGAGATCGGCGGCACGTTCGGGTTCCAGACTGCGCCGGGAGATGCCTCCAGCACTTACTATCTGAGCGGCGCGACCGTCGGCAAACGCAACGATTGATTTGTCGACAGCGCACCGGCAAGGGCCTGCCATGAGATTGCGCAGACTGAGCCAGCTTGGGCTGATCTACAGCCTGTGGCTGAACGCTCCGCTCCTTGCGCAGGACGTGCAAGGAGCGGACCTTCAGCCCGGAGCCGAACCCAGCCTTTCAGACGATTCCACGTCCATCTCCGGGCTGAATGCGGCACAGCTTTTCGATCTGGCCGATCAGGCGCGGGTTGCGGGCCGGTGGGGCGATGCCGAGGCAATCTACACCGCCCTCGCCCGCGATCCTGACCTGCAGATACGCTCCGAAGCGCGCTTCCGGCTCGGCATGATGCTTGATGAGCTGGGCCGGCAGGCCGATGCTGCCCTCGCCTTCCGCGCCATTCTGGACGAGGAACCCAACGCGACCCGCGTGCGACTGGAACTTGCCCGCGTGCTCGCCGCCATGGGCGAGGAAGGCCGAGCGCGCCAGCAGCTGCGACAGGCGCAGGCAAGCGGGCTCCCGCCGGATGTCGCGCAAGTGGTCGACCGCTTTGCCTCGGCGCTTCGGTCCAATCGGCGCTTCGGCGGCAATTTCGAGCTCGCCATGGCGCCGGACAGCAACATCAATCGCGCGACGGATGCCAAGGAACTGGATACGGTCATCGCACCGCTCACCTTATCCGACGATGCACGCGAGCAATCCGGCATCGGCCTGCACCTCTCGGGGCAAGTCTATGCCCGCATCGGACTGACCGAGGGGCTCACGCTTGTTCCTCGTCTTTCAGGCGATGGCACCTTCTACCGGACAGCCCAGTTCAACGACCTGTCCGGCAGTGCTCTGCTGGGCCTGGAATGGCAGACGGGCCGCAGCAGGATCATGCCTTCGGGTGGCGTTACATGGCGCACTTATGGCGGCAAGGCTTATGCGCGCACGGAAACCGCCGACATCCGCTGGACCCATCGCATCGGGCGGCGTGCCCAGAGCGACGTCGGCTTCTCCTACGGACGGACCCACTATCATCGCAACACGCTGCAGGATGGCGAGCTCTTCAACCTGAACGTGGGGATCGAGCGCGCGTTGTCGGCGCGTAGCGGCGTGGGCGTGCAACTGAGCGGCACGCGCCAGACGGCGCGCGATCCGGGCTACGCGACCGCATCGGGCGGCGTGACGCTGCTGGGTTGGCGAGACATGGGACGGATGACGGTCTTCGCCAATGCCACCGTCCGCCGCCTTGAATCGGATGCGCGCCTCTTCCCCTTCACCGACCGGCGCAAGGAATGGTTCTTGCGCGGATCGGTCGGCGCCACCTTCCGCCAGATTGAGGTCGCGGGCTTTTCCCCCGTCGTGCGCGTGGCTTATGAGCGCAATACGTCCACGGTCGGCATTTACGGCTATCGGCGCACGACCATAGATCTCGGCATCACCCGCGCCTTCTGACGTCGCCCGATAGCCGGGGCGTGACGACGCCCGGGAAAGCGTGTAACGGCTCGCCAATGCCTCGCCTGCTTGCCTCCATCCACGACGTGACGCCGCATTTTGAGAGCGAAGTCGACGCCCTGTTTGACCGGCTGAGCGGTCTGCTGGGCGGTCCGCGCCTTGCCATGCTGGTCGTGCCGGATTTTGAGGACAAGGCGCCGCTGGCGGGCAACGCCGCCTTTGCCGGCAAACTGCGCCGCTGGGCCGACGCGGGCGTGGAGATGTTCCTGCACGGCTGGTGTCATCGCGACGATGCGCGGCGCAAGGGCTTCATGCAAAAGCATATGACGGCCGGTGCGGGCGAGTTCGCGCAGCTCTCACGCGAGGAGGCCCGCAAGCGGCTGGAGCGGGGCCGACCGATCGTGGAGGATGCCATCGGCCGCCCCATCACAGGCTTCATCGCGCCGGCGTGGCTCTATTCTGAGGACAGCATAAGGGCGCTGGCAGACTGCGGTTTTCCGCTTGCCGAGGATCATTTCAAAGTCTGGCAGCCTGAAACCGGGCGCGTGGTCGCAAAGGGGCCGGTGATCACCTGGGCAAGCCGCACGAAAGGCCGCATCGCCAGTTCGCTGATGGTCGCCGCTGCTGCCCGCGCCGCGCCATGGGCGCTTCCCAACGCGCGAATCGCGGTGCATCCGCCGGACACGACTGTGCCGGCGCTGCTGGAAAGCATCGATGCGACCTTCAGCAAATTCGTCCGCACGCACACCCCCGCTCGCTACGCGGATCTTGCCGTTAATGGCTGAAGCCCGGCCGCTCTTCGTCCTCAGCGTTCTGCACAGTCTCGAGCCCGGCGGGGTCGAGCGCGATCTGCTGCGTTTCACCAAGGCGTGGCGCGAGGCGGGGCTGGATGCGCGGATCGTGTTGGGTCGCTGGGAAGGCCGGCTGCAGGAAGAAGCGCCCGACGTTCCCTATATCATCCCTCCCAAAGGCAGGCTGGCGCGGATCGAGACCGAAAGTCTCTGGATGATGCTCAAGCTGCCGGCGATCGTTCGGCGCCTGCAGCCCGACGTGCTGTTTTTCCCGAGCAACGGCCTCATGGCCGTCGCCGCAATGACCCGTCTGGTTCTCGGCAAGCGTTGCCCGCCCATCGTGTTGAGACCCAGTAACAGCCTTGATGAACGGCATAGCAGCCCTCTTCGCCGACGGCTGAGCCGCTTCGTCATGCGCTTGCACAGCCACATCTACGCCGCTGTCGTGGCGATGGCTCCCCCGGTTCGGGAGGAGATCATCACCGAGATGGGCGTGGCGCCCGATGATGTTAAGGTCATCAACAACGCCGCCTTGACTGACGAGGCGCTGAAACGTCTCGCAACGGCGAGGGATAGCACACAGCGCGGACACAAAGGCCGGCATTTTCTGGGCGTGGGAAGGCTTAGTCCGCAGAAGAATTTTCCGCTTCTGCTGGAGGCTTTCGCCCGTATCGCCCGGCCGGAAGACCGTCTGACGATCGTGGGAGAAGGGGCGTTGCGCCGCTCTTTGGAGGATCAGGCGCAAGCCTTGGGCATTCGCCACCAACTTGAGTTACCAGGCCACCACAACCCGGTCGACCCGTGGTTCGCGAGCGCTGACGCATTCATACTCTCGTCCGATTTCGAAGGCGTCCCGGCGGTGGTTGTTGAGGCGCTTGCAGCCGGCTTACCCATCGTGGCCACTGATTGTACCGTGGCCATGCCCATGCTGATCGACGGCGTTGGGGAGTTGGTGCCCATCAAGGATGTCGACGCATTGGCCAAGGCTATGGATGCAGCATGTGATAGGCCGGTGGATGTCGCCCGTATGCGCAGGCGGGCGGCTGAGTTCACGACCGAAAGAACCGTGAAGGACTGGGTGGAACTGCTGAAACGCGTCGCGAAGTAGCGACGTGAAAGCACTTTTAGCGCGAAACGGAACGGGTTGGGCTCTAGCAGTCGCGCTCATGCTGTGGTTGCCGTTTTCAGCATTGTTCCACGACATCGATTATGACGAGGGTCAATACATCGCCGCCGTCGCGCTTATGCGGACGGGCCTTCCCTTTCGAGATTTTCTGTACCTTCAGACACCGCTGCATCCAATTCTTCTGGCGCCGCTTGCATGGCTCGCGGAAGGGCATCTTTTTGTAGCCTTGCGCCTCGCCAACGCTGCACTGGTCGGCGCCACGCTGATTCTGATCTATCGCGCAGTTCTGGCACATGGCGGTGGTTCTGAACGCGCGTGGCTGGCGGTCGCGCTGATGGCGCTGTGCGAGCCGATCCTGTTCATAGCGGCGGTCGCCCGCAACGATGCTACGCCGATGCTGCTGGAAGCCATCGGCGTCATACTGTTGATAAAGAACTGGGAACATCCGGGGCGGCAGTGGAGCTTTGCCCTGGCCGGGCTGTTCATGGGCCTTGCGATCGCGACCAAACTGCACTTCGCCCTCGTCGGTGTCGCCGCTGGCCTCGTCATGATAGCGCAATGGCGGCGAGTCCGGTGGCCGGCGATCCTGCTCTATGCTGCGGGAGGGATCGTCGGGTGCCTGCCCATTTTTCTGTTCTGGGCAATCGCTCCCGACGCCTTCTGGTTTGGCGTCATCGAATATCCCGCGACCGCGCCCTGGCAATGGTATCAGCTGGGAGACCGCACCGAGCTGTTCTGGCCGCCCGTCGTTGGCCTGCGGCTGTTGCGGTTCACGATATTGGGGCCGACGCTCCTCGTGATCGGCCTGATCATCCGCAGCCGCCTGCGCCGCGAGCCGCGCAGCGAGGTGGTCAAGCTGCTCGACATACTGATCATTGCCGGTCTTGTCGCCGGCATCATGCCGCAACCCATCTTCCGACAGTATCTCGCGCCCCTTTATCCAGTTCTGTTCATCCGCTTTGGGCTGACAAGAACGTGGTGGCCACGCCAGCTGATATGGCGGCTGCTGATACTGGTCTCAACTTTTGCTGCGCTCTTTGAATCGGCCTGCACCGCGGGGGGCAATCTTTTCCCAAACGCTTTAAAGGGCATTTCACCGCCTCTTGCGGCAGAGCGTGACGCCCGCTGGATAGGATCGATCATGTCTCCGACGAGCCGCGTCGCCGGTCTCGCTCCGGAACGATATATCGACAGCGGCCTTGCTTTTGACCGACGGTTCGCGACCGGCCCTTTCATCTTCCGAACCGAGAATTTGGTGACCCGCGAGCAGTCAGAGCGCTGGCACGTTGTCCCCCGAGCACAAATGCCGGTGATTTTCGCAGACGACCCGCCAGACCTGATCGTCGTCGGCGGCCATCGACAAAACGACGTGGCGGCTCCCCACGGACTGGATACGCATATTGATGACTGGACTACCGCCCACGGCTGGAGCCGCATCAACTCGCCGTCGGGAGAAATCTCAGTTTACATTCGGCCGGACGCATCAGGCCGCGGATCAACGCCATAAAACGCTGCCCTGATCGTGCACTATGCATTACCGCGCTTCCCAGCCCTACCTAACGTTGCTATGGGCGCAGCGATGCGCTGCTGTGATACCGAGCGATAACTTTGACAATGCAAATTCCAACGCAGCTTGACGACGCATCCAAGGACCCGTTGCCGCTGCCCGTCCGCCAGTCCCGCCTGTGGATATGGATTACACCGGCTTTGTCGGTCGCCATTCTCGCGGTCGTCGCCTGGAATTTCCGGTCATTCGACATCCAACAACTGCACGCTGCGGTGCCCACCAACCCGTTTTTCTGGGTGATCTTCTTTGCCTATTACTTCACCGGCATCATCTTCGACTTTCTGATTTTTCGTTGGCTGTGGGGCATACCGGCTGAAGGCGTGATTGCGCTCGCTCGCAAAAACGTGACGAACGAACTGATCGTCGACTATCTCGGCGAGGCCTATTTTTACAGTTGGGCGCGCCGAAAGCTGAGGATGGAAAGCTCGCCATTCGGAGCGGTAAAGGACGTAGCCATTCTTTCCGCCGTAGTCGCCAACGTCTTTACCCTTGCCATGATGGCATTCGTCTATCCCTATGCCAGAGACTTCAACATCGGTCTGACGAGTTCGGCGCTCGCGGGGTCGATCGGGGTCATCATGGTGATTTCCATCATCGTGGCCTTGTTCAGCCGACGCATCTTCAGCCTCACCCGGCGACAACTCATCGGCATATCCGGCCTCCATGTGGCCCGTCTGATTTTCACCAACGGGCTCCTTGCTCTTGCCTGGAGTATTGCACTTCCTGACGTCGCTGTAGGTTGGTGGCTGTTGCTTGCGACAGCCAAAATGCTGCTCTCGCGCTTGCCGCTCATCAGTAACAAGGACGTGATTTTTGCTGCTGTTGCCGTGCTGGCCGTGGGCCGCGACACGGATATTCAGCTCCTGATCGCGCTGATGACCACACTCATCCTGCTTACCCATCTCACCATCGGCGCAGCTTTGGCGATCGGGGACCTGGTGACGATCGCTCCGAAGTCGAAGGAAGCGAAGGCATGAAGGCATCGCGGCCCCATAGCGCCTCGTTGTCCGCCCGATTGCACAGCTAAATCCTATGCGCATCGTCGACGTCGCAGCCTTCTACACGCCCTATGGCGGGGGCGTGAAAACCTACATCGACCGCAAGCTTCTCGCCGGTCCGGCAGCGGGCCACGAAGTGATCGTGATTGCGCCGGGGCCTGGCTTCCGGGTCGAGGATCACGGCCCCAACGCGCGGATCATCTATCTGGAGAACCCGCAATTCCCGCTTGATCGGCGCTATCACTACTTCCGCGACGTCGACACCTTGCACGACACGCTGGATCAGCTCGCGCCGGACGTGGTCGAATGCTCGTCCCCTTGGCGCAGCGCACGTTTCGTCGGCGAATGGACGGGCAAGGCGCCCCGCGCTCTTGTCATGCATGCCGATCCGATGTCTGCCTATGCGTATCGCTGGTTCGACCCGTTTCTGCCGCGCCCGGCGATCGACCATGCCTTCGGTATGTTCTGGCGCCATCTCCAGCGCATGGACCAGCTGTTCGACGGCTCGGTTACGACCGGCGAAGACCAGACAAATCGCCTGCTCGCCGGCGGGATGACGCGTGTTGTCACCAACCCGATGGGCGTCCAACCGGGAATATTCTCGCCAGACTTCCGCGACGAAGGCCTGCGCGCACGCCTGCTTGCCCGCTGCGACCTGCCTCCCACTGCAACCCTGCTGCTGGGAGCCGGTCGGCATGGTCCCGAGAAGCGCTGGCCCATGGTCATCGAGGCGATCACTATGGCGGGGACAGGAGCGCCCGTTGGCCTGATCATCGCCGGGGATGGACGAGACCGTGCCCGTGTCGCCCGCGTTGCCACCCAGACGCCGCATGTCCACCTTCTCTCACCCATCTCGGACCGGCAGGAAGTCGCGCGCCTGTTCGCAAGCTGCGACGCGCTTGTTCATGGCTGCGAGGCTGAGGTGTTCTGCACCGTCGGCGGCGAGGCACGGGCAGCCGGCCTCCCGCTCATCATGCCGGATCGCGGCGGCGCAGCGGATCATGCGCGGCTCTCGGACGGGTGGCTCTATAAATCCGCCGACCCGGCCTCCATGGCGAAAGCAATTCTGGATTTTATCGAAACGCCGCGAGAACAGGTCCGCGCACGTGCGCTCGAACATGCCCGGAACGTGCGAACGATCGACGAGCATTTCGCCGATCTGTTCGCTTATTATCAAAGTCTCGTCGAAAATCCGATCGTGCGGCGTTCAGGTGCCGTTCCCGCCTGAAGCCGTCGGAAAGTTGAGCTGACGGCTTCACATCGCAGCGGTCAATCGCAGCGCGGCTTTTCCTACTTCTTGAGCGGACCAAAGCAGACGAGGCTGCGCCGATACTGCATGGTCACGTTGATATTGGTCGGCCCGGCTCCGACAGTCGCGCGGGCCTCCCGCCCCTTGGGCTGGCCCCAGCACAGACGCGGGTCGCCGGGAAAGGCGACACCATCCACAGACAGACCAAGCTTACGATTGGAATCACGGTCGTGCAGCAGGCTGAGCGTGTATGTCCCTGCGCTTGGAGCGCGAATGCACAGCACGACAGGGCCACTGGCCGGCACTTTCATCTCCGCTCGACGGAAAGGCTTGCCGGCCATGATGAGCACATTGTCATCCGCCAGGAAATCGTCATCACTGTTCGGGTAGAGCTCGACGCGGACAAGCCCATCGCGGTCCTTCAGACCGTTGATGTTGATCATGAATGCCGGGCCGGTTTCATTTGGCCGGCAGCGTCCTTCGGCGACGCCCAGATTGGGACTCGACGGAATGTACTGGGGCGACCCGGCGGCCGCCGCCGCGGCAAGCAACACACTCAGTGACATCAGTAAACACTCTCCTGCACTTGGCCGATCGCTCAATTAACGCCGCGACAGGCACTGGCTTTAATATCAATCACCCGGCACGAAGGCCGGGACTGCTAAGGACGCCTCTACCCCTTGTGACAGGCTAAACCACTCTCTGCATGACAACGTGCCGATCGGCAATGCCAGACTGGCCGCGGTTCTCCTGAGCAAGGGCACACCGACAAATGATCGCAATGCCAAGGCCAACCTCCATCACGCCTATCGCACGATATGTCTGAACAGAAGATGGATCAGAGGAATGGCAGGCTAATCCAGTGATCGACGATCACTGAATGCTGCGTTTGATCGTCAGATACGCCACCATGTGGCTCTTCCGATGACGCAACTCCCGTTGATAGGGACTGGGATCCGTGCGGTCCGGAAAATAGAAATCCCGTTCGCGCACCTTGCTGCTATCGAGCAAATTGTCGCTCCCGAGTGTCACGGTCCACCGGTCCGACGGCCGATATTCCACGAACGCGGAGAGGTTTGGCGCAATGCCGCGATTGAAATCAACTTCATCGAGACGGTAGCTGTCCGACCCCGTGCTGCCGGTCACGCTGGTGCCCCATGCAAATTTGCCCAGATCCTGACGAAAGCGCGCTTCATAATAAAAGAGCGCGTAGCCGGAAAAGGGCCGATCGCGCAGCGTGTAGGGATCGCGAACCGAGGTATCGACATAGGAACCGTAAAGCGTCAACCGTCCCCCCTTCACGCCTATGCGCGACAGCGGCAGATCGAAATGACCGGCAGCGCTGAAGATGGAGCCGTCTCCCAGATTGCCCGGCGCATCGAAACCTTCCGGCGTTGGCACCCGATCCTGCACCATCGCCACAAAATCATAGCCCACATCGACTTTGATGCGCCCGTCGCCGGGCAATGTGCGGTCGACACTGAGAAGAAATTCCCATGCGCGCTCGGGCTGAAGGTCGGGGTTACCACTGTTTACGCGATCGACCGCCAACTCGGCAGCGCTCACAAAGTCATCGAAATCAAGCTGGGCGACCGTCCGCTCAACACTGAACTGCGCGTGCCAGGCGCCCGCGCGCCAGTCTAGGGCAGCCTTGGGCTTGAAGAAATCGAGCGAGCGTTGTGCGCTGACGTCGCCGCGCACGTTGATGCGGGAAAGCTCGTAAGCCAGGGCCAGGTCGAGGCGCACCCGCCCCGACAATGGCCGCCCGGCATTTGCAAACAGCTCCGCTCGGTCTTCCGTCACGATGACATCGCTGACGGGCAGATCAAAAGGCGTTTCCTCCCCATCCGCATCGATGAAGAACAGATCGACATTCCCGTCGAGCCGCGTCAGGACCCCCTCCGCACCGGCTTCAACAGTCCAACCGGAGAAGGCCGGACCGCTCCAACTCAACCGCGCGAGAGTCTCGTCTCGCCAGTCGTGTTGTGTCTGGACGATGCCGCCAAGCCAATCGCCATCGAGCGACGTTTCGGTGACCTCATCATGCAGGTCGCGGTGGCGGCGAGATGCAAGAACCAGTAGCTTGATGCCGCCGCCCCAAAGCGGACGCGTGATGTCGCCGCTCACCTCGATTGTGCGCGTGAACCACCTCTGCGCGAGGCTGTCATTGCGTTCGGGGCCGTCGCGGGGCTGCACAAGGCTGCGCTGCGTCAGGTCATCATAATCGAGATTGAGGCTGGCGTTGAGATTGGCAGTGCGATGCGCGCCCTCATCCAGTGTCCAGCCAAGCGAAGCGGACGGGCGTGGATTACGGAAGCGGCTGGTTTTGAGACGAAACTCCTGTTCCGTGCCGTCCGGCAAATCGATGAGCCGGTCAAAACCCTCTTCCGATGTCGCCGCATTCTCGACGCTCAAGGCGACGTTGAACGTCGACGGGCCATGACGCAGCAGCGCGGACACGCTGCCTTCCGGCAGCAAGGCCCCGGTATATTCCCGTCGCACTGTCGCTTCGACGGTCGCAGCCATGCCGCCTTCCTCCGAGAGGATGATGTTGGCGACCAGTGCCCGCCCCGCATAATCGGCACCGAAGCGATCTCCCGAGACCAGTTCCACGCGAACCACACGCGCAGCGGGAATGCGCGAGAGGACCGTGCTCAGTGCTTCGCTCTTTGCACTGGGGCGGCGTCCGTTGATCACCACGTTGCCGGCAGCCTGACGGAAACCGCGAATTTCCGTATCGCCTTCATCGAGCGAGAAACCCGGCACCAGCTTGATCAGCTGGAGCGCGTTGCTCGGTGCGTAAGCTTTGAAGAATGCGGCTTCGTAGACTGAACCGCGCAGCTTTTCGGTCACCTCGCCACGGGCCGACACGGCTGACATGATGCCAGCCAGACCAGCGAGTCCACAGATCAACCATCTGCGCCCTGACAAACGTGTTCCCCTAAGGCGATCCCACCCCGGTCTTCGGGAATACCGGTCCGCCTGCTCGCCAGCTCAGGCCGAAACGCTCGTTTATCGGGCTAGCGTGTGACTGTCATGAACGGAACGGACAACATCATCAAAATACGTGATTTGTGTGACTTTCTGACCATAGCGCGTCGCATGGCGGTATCTGCTCACCCCACCAAACCGAGCTCCGCATCGGTGGCGGCGTGCCCCCATTTGTCGCGTGGGGGCATCGGCCGCTTGCGCCAGTCATGATCGGGTGAGAAGCTGGAGACGCTACGGCCTTGGGGGACATGGCCGTTCCCGCCGCCCTGGCTATAGTCATAATAGAGCTTGATCAGTTCCTCGCGCGTGCGGTGCTGGGCGGCCGGATGGCCCGTGCAGGCCTCCCGCCAACGCAGCACGCGATCGAACTGAGCCGGCACCGCATAGTCCTCATAATATTCGAGGAACCAAAGACGCTTGAACATTGGCGTGAACGCGACCTCGGCCCAGCCGAATCGGTCATCGAACAGAAAATCCGCCCCCGTGGCGTAGCGCCGCAGGAAAGCATCGACCTTGCCAAACTCCGTATCGACAGCCGCGCGCATCTCGTCGCGCTTGTCGATCTCCCGGTTGAGGATCATCCGGTAACCGGCACCGGAGAACGGCCCGGAAAGCTCAGCCAGCATGCCTTCCACCGCATGACGGAAGGGATCGGGATGAGCGACCGCCGGCTCCGGATAGCGCTGCTCAAGGTAGCGCAGGATGACCATGCTTTCCTTGAGGCTCTCGCCATTTTCCACGTCCAGCAGCGGCAGAGCCGTCGTGCCGCCGCTCTTTGCGAGAAGCCAATCCGGGCGCGGCTTGGAAATGTCGATCTCGACATCCTTCAGCGCGATGCCCTTGAGCGCCAGCATGATCTCGATCCGCTCCGAAAAGGGGCAGCCGGGAATGTGATAGATGGTGAGATCCTGCGTCATGACCTATCTCTTTGGTGGCGCTTGTGGGGTGGCGATCAGGCCGCCGCCTCAGGCTTGGGCTTGAGCAGCTCCTCGCTCTTGGCCTTCGCGAACATTTCCTTGATCGCCGGCCGCTCGTTGATGCGGGCGAGCCATGCGCACAGGCCCGGCGTCTTCTGCTCGTTCACATAGTCGCCGAAGAACCCGCCCGGGCGCTGCAGGCCGTTAGCAATGGCGAAGTTGCAGATGTCCGCGAGGCTGAAGCCGCTGTCGACCAGATAGTCCTGCTTGGACAGCGTCTCCTCGAGCCTCTGCACCGACACGCCGACCTTGCGGAACTCCTCGTCGAGCATTTCTTGCGGGAAGCCGTTGCGCGCGCGGCGCCACTTCACCTGCTGCTCGGGAATGGTCACCTTGTTGGTGACGTGATCCTCGAACTCCTCGTCCGTCATCTTCTGCGCAATGGCCTTGATGCCGAAAGCCCAGCCGATGGTGGAGACGCACCAGCAGAAATACTCGTCCACCCACTTGGTCCACACGCGCATTTCCGCGCGCTTGAACGGATCGGCGGGACGCAGCGATGTGCCCGCATCAGGGAAGACATCTTCCAGATACTCGCAGATCACCGTGGATTCGGTGACGACCTTGCCATCGTGCCAGAGCGCCGGCACCTGACCGCGCGGGTTGATCTTCTTGAACCAGTCGGAATGCTGCTCGAACTTGGCCGGATCGACGAAGACCGGCTCGAACTCCAGTCCCTTCTCGTAAAGCGTCGCCAGCGGCTTCAGCGAATTTGCGCCGGGGCCGAAGCTGTAGAGTTTGAGGGTCATTCTTCTCTCCGCATGTCAAAATATCCGCGTCTGCCGGATGTCCTTGAGGTCAATCGCTCTTCTTGCCTTCAGAGAACACACGGGTGCGATCCTTGCCCCAGTTGATGAGGGCCTCGGTCCGCTGCTTCGCGCCTTCGGGATCGCTTTCCAGCGGCGCGACAGAGTCGATGATCGCCTGGAAATGCTTCTCCAGCCCCTCGCGCACTTCGGGATAGGGGATGATGTAGAGCGCATTCTCCTGAATGCCCTGCAGGATCGCCTCACCGAGCTTCTCGGGATCGAGCCCATGCTGGTGGATCGAGTGGAGCGACGCGATGGAATCCTCATTCTCCACATAGCCGCTGGTACCGAATTTCTGCGGACGCAGGCGGCTGGCCTCGGCGATGTTCGAACGGATGTTCGCCGGCGTGCAGACCGAGACGCCGATATCATACTGCGCCAGGCCCTGCCGGTAGCCTTCCATCAGATTGATGCTGGCCGCCTTTGCCGCTGAATAAGGCCCTGCCAGCGCGCTGCCCATGAAGCCGCCCAGCGACGAGACCGTGACGATATGACCCGGCACCTTCGCAGCGATCATGCGCGGCACGAAGGTGACCATGCCATTGATCACGCCGCCGAGATTGACGCCGACAATCCAGTCAAAGTCATCATAAGTCGTCTTTTCGATCGGACCGAAGCTGTTGACGCCCGCCGTGTTCGACAGGATGGTCGGCGCGCGACCGAAGACCGTCTCCACTTCATCGGCGGCCTTCGCATAGGCATCCCTGTCCATGATATCGAGCACGATACCATGAGCTCGAATACCTTCGGCATGGAGCGCTGCAAGCGCACTATCGACTGCCTCACCACGCACATCGGCGACGACGATGGCGGCGCCCGCGCGACCGAAGACCTTTGCCTGCCCGAAGCCGGCGCCCGACGCACCGCCAGTGATGAAGGCCAGTTGGCCGTTGAGATCCTTCATGCAATCCACTCCCTCGCCCACCCACACGGATGGTGCGTTGATTCATTCGCTAGTCAGAACCTCCGATCTTCACTCAATTCCGGACAATGTCAACAATGACTCGTCGTGCGGGTCGATCGATTGTGAGCAGGTAGCGCCGTCCCCCCGGCAGATCCGCCTCGTACCGGACAAAGCCGGTTTCGGGAGATTCCCAATCCGTGACGGTCATTTCTGCGCCGTCCTGCCGGAGCCAACGGCCAGGCTCGGGAAAGGAAAGAAAAGCCTCCGCATTCGCCGCACGCTTTTTTGAAAGCTGCGCGGTGAAGTCTTCCAGTGCCACGTCTCTGCCCAGCCAGTCGACCCAGGACAATGCATTATCCTGTGCATAAGCGTTGTTGTTGCCCTGCTGCGACCGGCCGAACTCATCGCCTGAGGTGAGCATGATCGTCCCGGTCGAGGCAAACAGGGTTGAGAGCAGTGCGCGCAGATCATCGTGGCGGCGAGCGGTCACGTCCGGATCGTCGCTTGGCCCCTCCACGCCGTGATTCCAGCTGAAATTCTCGCCATGACCGTCGCGATTATTCTCGCCATTGGCCTCATTGTGGCGCTCGGCATAGGCGACGGTGTCTGCCAGCGTGAAGCCATCGTGCGCGGCGAGGAAATTGACGCTCCGGCAGTCCTTGCCGAAGATGTCGGACGATCCCGCGATGCGCGTGACCAGCGCGCCGATGCCGCCGTCGCCACGCCAGAAGCGCCGGACATCGTCGCGATAGCGGTCGTTCCATTCCAGCCAGTTGGGCGGGAAATTGCCGAGTTGATAGCCGCCGGGGCCGATATCCCATGGTTCGGCAATCAGGATGCGGTCGGCAAGCCAGGGATCGGCCTCGATCTCGGCGAAGATCGGCGCTTGCGGGTCGAAGCCCGGTCCTCGGGCGAGCACGGGCGCCAGATCGAAGCGGAAGCCATCCACGCCGGCTTCCCGCACAAAACGGCGCAGGCTCTCCAGCTTGATGGCACGGACTTCCGGCTCAGCGAAGTTGACGGTGTTCCCCGTGCCGGCGTCATTTATGAGCTGCCCGTCCGGCTCCAGCGCATAGTAGCTACGCTCGCCAAGGCCGCGCAGGGAGAGCGTCGGCCCCTCGCGGTCGCTCTCGCCAGTGTGGTTGAACACCAGATCAAGCATGACGCCGATGCCGGCCTTGTGAAGCGCCGCGACCGTCTCCCGCAGTTCTGCCATGCCGCCGGGGCAAAGACGCGGATCGAGTGCCATCGGCACGACGGAATTGTAACCCCAGGCATTGGCGAGGCCACGCGCGTGAAGGTGCCGCTCGTCGATCCACGCGACAATCGGCATCAGCTCGACCGCGCCGACGTGCAGCTTGCGGAGGTGCGCGATGACCGCCGGGTGCGCGAGCGCCGCCACCGTGCCGCGCTGCGCCTCCGGTACGTCCGGGTGCAGCATGGTGAAGCCGCGTACGTTCAGCTCGTAGATCAGTTCGCCGCGCTGGAAGCACGGGGGCGCGGGGGGCAGGTCAGGCAGAGGCTGGATGACGACGCTTTTGGGGACAAGCGGGGCCGTGTTGACACCCTTTTGGGTCAGGCGCGGATCATAAATAAAGGGACAATCGATGGCGCGGGACCATGGATCGAGCAGCAGCTTTAAGGGATCGAAGCACAGGCCCTGATCGGGCGCCCATGGGCCATCGGCGCGGAAGCCGTAGCGCTGGTTGGCCTTCACGTCGGGGACGAAGACGTGCCAGACATCGCCACGGCGGGACATGGGGAGCTGGCGTTCGCTCTCGTCGTCGGCGAACAGGCAGAGTGTGAGCGCGGTGGCTTCGGGTGCCCAGATCGAAAAGTCCGCGCCGTCGGGCGTGAGAGTCGCGCCGTGCATCAGGGCTGCGATGGAGGCAACGTTGCGCCTGACTGCCCTGGACTGAAGCGAGTCACGCGCCTCGCTTCAGTGCTTTCGCAGGAGAACGGGTTGTTCCGATGGCGACGGCTCATGTCACTACGTCGGGCTGGGTACGGCCGGTGTGGCGGGCGATGCCGGCGATGGTGTCCGCCGCCGAGATAAGATCCGCCAGCATGACGGGCGTCTCATCATCAAGTGCGCCGCCGACCGGCTCGTAGCGCTCCAGATAGACGCGCAGGGTGGCGCCTTCGGTGCCGGTGCCGGAAAGGCGGAAGACGACGCGCGAGCCGCCCTCGAACAGCACGCGCAGGCCCTGATTGGCGCTGATCGAGCCATCGACCGGATCGGCATAGGAGAAGCTGTCGGCCGCCGCGACAGTGAGCGCGCCGAAGCGGGCGCCGGGCAGCGTCGGGAGCGCCGCGGTCAGCGCCTCCATCAGCGCATTGGCCTTCTCCGTCTCGATGCCCTCATAATCGTGGCGCGCGTAGTAATTGCGGCCGAAGCGCGCCCAGTGATCGCGGGCCAGCGCATCGGCGCTGATCTTCCGCTCGGCAAGGATGTTCAGCCAGAGCAGGACCGCCCACACGCCATCCTTCTCGCGCACATGATCGCTGCCGGTGCCGGCGCTTTCCTCGCCGCAAATGGTGGCCATGCCGGCATCGAGCAGGTTGCCGAAGAACTTCCAGCCGGTCGGCGTCTCGAAACAGGGAATGCCGAGCGCTTCCGCCACGCGATCCGCGGCTGCGCTGGTGGGCATCGAGCGGGCAATGCCCTTGAGGCCGCCGCGATAGCCCTTTGCCAGATGCGCATTGGCGGCCAGCATCGCGAGCGAGTCCGAGGGCGTGATGAAGCGCCCCTTGCCGATGATCAGGTTGCGATCGCCGTCGCCATCCGAAGCGGCGCCGAAGTCCGGCGCAGCCTCGCTCATCATCAGATCGTACAGCGCCTTGGCGTGGACGAGATTGGGATCGGGGTGATGGTGGCCGAAATCCTCCAGCGGCGTGCCGTTGCGCACCGTGCCGGGTGCGAAGCCGAGCCGGCGCTCGAAAATCTCGGTCGCATAGGGGCCGGTGACGGCGCTCATTGCATCGAAGGCGAGCGTGAAGCCGCCGGCGGCCATTGCGCGGATCGCGTCGAAATCGAACAGCTCTTCCATCAGATCGGCATAATCGGCGACGGGATCGACGACCTCGACCGTCATGCCGCCGACGTCCACGGACCCCAGCGCATCGAGATCGATGTCCTGCGCCTCGACCTTCTGCCACTGCGTGATGGTCTGCGTGCGGGCGTAGATCGCCTCGGTCACTTTCTCCGGCGCCGGGCCGCCATTGGCGACATTATACTTGATGCCGAAGTCTTCGTCCGGCCCGCCGGGATTATGGCTGGCTGAGAGGATCAGGCCACCGAGCGCTCCATATTTGCGGATCAGGTGGCTCGCGGCGGGCGTCGAGAGAATGCCGCCCTGCCCCACCATTACGCGCGCAAAGCCATTGGCGGCGGCCATGCGGATCGCCTGCTGGATGACATTGCGGTTGTGGTAGCGCCCGTCGCCGCCAATGACGAGCAGCGCGCCCTCCTTGCCCTCCACCACGTCAAACGTCGACTGGATGAAATTCTCGGCATAATTGGGCTGCTGGAACACCCGCACCTTCTTGCGCAGGCCGGACGTGCCCGGCTTCTGGCCCTCAAAGGGGGCGGTGGGAACGCGCGTGATCGTCATCTTTGCTCCTTGTGTTGCCGGTAGAGCGCCGCGTAGGCTTGCCCGCTGCGGCCCCAGCTATTGTCTGTCTTCATGCCGGCGCGCTGCATCTGCTGCCAGCGCTCTTCATCGCCATAGAGCCGCACGGCGCGGCTGATGGCGCTGGAAAGCCCCTCATAATTGACGGGCGAGAACAGGATGCCGGTGGCGGCGCCTGCGGTCATCGCGGCCTCATTGGCGTCGATCACCGTGTCCCCCAAACCGCCCGTGCGCGCGACGACGGGCACGCAGCCATAGGCCAGGCCGTAAAGCTGCGTCAGCCCGCATGGCTCGAAGCGGGAGGGAATGAGGATCGCGTCGCCGCCGCCCTGCATGAGGTGAGCCAGCGGCTCATCGTAGCCGATGCGGATGCCGACGCGGCCCGGATGGCGCCCGGCAGCGGCGTGCAGCCCCGCCTCGATGGCGGCATCGCCACTACCGAGCAGCGCCAGCCTGCCGCCGAGCCCGACGAGATGGTCGATCACCTCGAGGAGCACGTCCATGCCCTTCTGCCAGGTGAGGCGCGTGATGACGACGAAGAGCGGTCCTTCGCCGGGTTCGAGGCCGAACGCGTCTTCCACCGCGCGTTTGTTAAGGGAGCGCGCTGGAAGCGTCTCCGCCGTGAAGGGCGCTGCCAGGGCCGCATCGCTGGCCGGGTTCCACTCGGCGGTGTCGATGCCGTTGACGATGCCGTGGAGCCGATCCTGCCGACCGACGATCAACCCCTCCAACCCCATGCCGAACTCGGGCTTGCGGATTTCCTCGGCATAGCCGGGGCTGACGGTGGTGATGGCATCGGCTTGCATCAGGCCTGCTTTCAGCATGCCGACGCCGCCATGATATTCGACACCCTGAATGGAGAAGGCCTCGGGCGGCAGCTCCAGCCGGGGGAAGAAATCGGCGCCGAACCAGCCCTGAAAGGCCATGTTGTGGATGGTCATCACGCTGGCCGGGCGTTTCGCGGCGTCCACATTGTAGGCGAGATAGGCGGGCGCGAGGCCGGCCTGCCAGTCATGCGCATGAAGGACATCGAAGCGCTTGAGACCCGCGCGACCGGCGGCGAGATCGGCGGCGGCCTTGGCGAAGGCAGCAAAGCGCAGGCCGTTGTCCAGCCAGTCGCGGCCCATGGCATCGGAATAGGGTCCGCCGTCCCGCTCGTAATAGACCGGTGCGTCCAGCACCAGCAGCGGGCGGCCATCATGCTTTGCGGCGAGGATGCGGGCGGGTGCGCCCAGCAGCGAGTCATAGCGGAACAACGTGCGCTTGCGTGGCAGGGCGCGGAGGACGGAGGGGTATCCGGGGAGGAAGCGCGTCATGGCGACGCCATGCGGCTCCACGGCCGCCGGGAGAGCGCCAGCGACATCGGCAAGGCCGCCGGTCTTGATGAGCGGCCAGCATTCGGACGCGGCGGACAGGACGGAAAGCTCAGCCATGATATCAGGAACCCGATGGAGAAGAGACGGCAACGCGGTGGCTCAGATTAGCGCGCGGAAGGTTACGAAGGTTACTGGGTAAATAAATTTCTTCCCCTTCCCGATCACGACCAACAAGCGCGCGCGGGACGGGGTGAGAATTCAGCATGACACTGCCATGATATACGGACGCGGCGCTGTAGGACAGCGGCCTATCGGTTGAGTGCACGGCGTGCCCTATTCCAGCCGATCCAGCATCGCCTTGGTGATGAGGCAGATGCCACTGTCCGTACGCCGGAAGCGCTGCCCGTCGAGCAACGGATCTTCGCCGACCACCAGCCCTTCCGGGATGCGCACGCCGCTGTCGATGATGCAGCGCTTGAGGCGCGCGCCCCGGCCGATGTTGCAATAAGGCAGGATCACCGTTTCCTTGACGCTGGAGAAGCTGCCCATCTTCACGCCGGTGAAGAGCAGGCTGCGAAAAGCCTCCGCGCCCGAGACGATGCAATCCTGCGAGATGAGCGAGCAGATTGCGGTGCCGCGCCGCCCTTCCTCATCATGCACGAACTTGGCCGGGGCGGCGATGATCTGGTCGGTCCAGATCGGCCATTCGCGGTCATACATGTTCAGCTTGGGCACCGTATCGGTGAGGTCGATATTGGCTTCCCAATAGGCATCGAGCGTGCCGACATCGCGCCAATATTCCTCGATCTGCTCGCCCGCACGAATGGCGCTCGACGAAAAGAGATGCGCGACGGCTTTGCCGTGCTTGACGATATAGGGGATGATGTCGCCGCCGAAATCACGCTTGCTGTTGGGATCGTCGGCATCGCGGCGCAGCTGCTCGAACAGGAACTCGGTGGTGAAGACGTAGATGCCCATGGAGGCAAGCGCGATGTCCGGCTTGCCCGGCATGGACGGCGGATCGGCAGGCTTTTCCAGAAAGCTGGTGATCTGGCCCTTGTCGTCGACATGCATCACGCCGAAGGCCGTGGCCTGCATGCGGGGGACTTCGAGACAGCCCACCGTCACATCCGCATTTTCCTGCACATGCTGCTGCAGCATGAGCTCGTAATCCATCTTGTAGATATGATCGCCGGCCAGCACGACGATGTATTTGGGCGCGTGGCTGGCGATGATGTCGATGTTCTGGAACACCGCGTCGGCCGTGCCTTCATACCAGTGGAATTCATCGATGCGCTGGGACGCGGGAAGAATGTCGAAGCTCTCGTTGCGCTCGGGCCGCATGAAGTTCCAGGCGCGCTGCATGTGCCGGATCAGCGAGTGCGCCTTGTACTGCGTCGCCACGCCAATCCGCCGGATGCCGCTGTTGATGGCATTGGACAGCGCGAAATCGATGATGCGGGACATGCCGCCGAAATAGACCGCCGGCTTGGCGCGGTTGTCGGTGAGTTCCATCAACCGGCTGCCACGTCCGCCCGCGAGGACATACGCCATGGCGTCACGTGCGAGCGGTTGTCCCCGACCTTCCCTGTTCATCAACGTCCCCACTCCTTTTTCTCGATGGCGCCGCGGCAGCGGTCGGCGGGTCAATGGTCTCCGTGCAGCATGATCGTGGCAAGCGGCGGCAACGTCAGGCGGGCGGCACCATTTTCGGCACGCACCGCACCCAGATTTCCCATACCGCTGCCGCCGTAATTGGTTGCATCGCTATTCAGGATTTCGTGCCAGATGCCATCATAAGGCAGTGGCAACCGGTAGTCGTGCTGAACATTGGGCGTCATGTTCGCGATGACCGCCACCGGCGCGGCGCCGGGGGCCTTGCGAAGCCAGGCAAAGACCGAGTTCTCGCGATCATCGACGATGAGCCACTCGAAGCCATCGCCCTCGCAATCGCGCTGATGAAGCGCGGGAAGCGTGCGATACAAGCCATTGAGATCGCGAATGAGTGTGCGGATGCCTTCATGCGCGGGCTGGCCGAGCAATTCCCAATCCAGCGCGCGCTCCTCGCTCCATTCGCGGCGCTGCGCGAACTCCTGCCCCATGAACAGCAGCTTCTTGCCGGGGTAACCCCACATCAGCGCATAATAGGCCCGCAGGTTCGCGAATTTCTGCCAGTCATCGCCCGCCATCTTGTTGAGCAGCGACCCCTTGCCATGCACCACCTCGTCATGGCTGAGCGGCAGGACGTAGTTCTCCGAGAAGGCATAAGTCAGGCCAAAGGTGATCTCGTCATGATGATAGCGCCGATGGATGGGATCGCGGGCCATGTAGCTCAAAGTGTCGTGCATGAAGCCCATGTTCCACTTGAAGCCGAAACCCAGCCCCTTCTCATGCACCGGCTGCGTGACGCCGGGCCATGAGGTGGACTCCTCCGCAATCGTCATGATGCCCGGATGCGCGCCATAGACGGCCTTGTTCATGGCCTGCAGGAACGACACGGCTTCCCAGTTCTCGCGCCCGCCCTGATCATTGGGAATCCACTCGTCCGCAGCGCGGCTGTAATCCCGGTAGAGCATGGAGGCGACGGCATCCACGCGCAGCCCGTCGACATGATAGCGCTCGGCCCAGAACAGCGCGTTGTTGACGAGGAAGCTCGACACCTCGCGCCGCCCGAAATTGTAGATCGCGGTGTTCCAGTCCGGGTGGAAGCCCTGCCGGGGATCTTCATGCTCGTAGAGCGCCGTGCCATCGAACCGCGCAAGGCCGTGCGCGTCCGTGGGGAAATGCGCCGGCACCCAATCGAGCAGCACGCCGACGCCGGCCCGATGCGCGCCATCCACGAAGCGCGCGAAGCCGGCGGGATCGCCAAAGCGCGCGGAGGGCGCATAGAGGCCAGTGGTCTGATAGCCCCAGCTCGGATCATAAGGATGTTCGGAGACGGGCATGAACTCGATATGGGTGAACCCCAGGTCCGCGACATAGGGGATCAGCTCCTCCGCCATCCGGTCCCATGGCAGGAACCAGCCATGCTCATCCCGCCGCCAGGAGCCGGGATGCACTTCATAGATGCTGACCGGCACGCGGCGCGGATCGACCGATGCCCAATGCGCGCGATGCGCCTCGTCGCCCCAGTCCGGCTTGTCCGGCGCGAAGGTCATCGAGGCGGTCTTGGGGCGAAGCTCGGACGCGAAGGCAAAGGGATCGGCCTTGAGCGGCTGCGCTGTGCCATCGGGACCAATGATCAGATATTTATACGCATGCCAGGCGCCGATATCGGGAATGAAGATTTCCCAAACGCCATTATCCTTGCGGCGGCGCATGACATGGCGGCGGCCATCCCAATCGTTGAAGTCACCGACCAGCGCCACGCGCTGCGCATTGGGTGCCCAGACGGCGAAGTGAACACCATGTGCACCTTCATGTTCAACAAGATGCGCGCCAAGCTTGTCAAACAGTCGAAAGTGCGTGCCCTCGCCGATCAGCAGGTCATCGAGCGGGCCGAGCACCGGGCCGAAGCTATAGGGATCGGTAAACCACCATTCGCTGCCGTGACCGGTTGCGCGATAGCGCAAGGGCTGGCGCGGCCCGGAGACAAGCCCTTCGAACAGGCCGCGTGCGTCCTTGCACTCGAGCGATCCCAGCGGTCGGCCCGCCAGATCATGCGCCTCGACCTGCTCCGCGCCCGGAACGACCGCGCGCACGAAAACGCCTTGCGGCCCTTCGTGCGGCCCGAGCAGCGAAAAGGGATCGGCATGAGTGCCAGCCAGCAAGGCTTCGATGGCCCCTTTCGGTGGCTTCACATAACTCCCCAGATATCCTTGGCATATTCGGCGATGGTTCGGTCCGAAGAGAACCAACCAACGTTCGCAATGTTCCTGATCGCCGAACTTTGCCAGCCGGCACTATCCGCCCAGCGGGCGTCCACGGCACGCTGCGCGTGGCTGTAGCTCTCGAAATCGGCAGCGACCATGAACCAGTCATGATCGTAGAGGCCGCCGATCAGGCCCTTGTAGCGATCGGGATCGTCGGGCGAGAAGACGCCTGAAGCAATGGCAGAAACGGCCTGCTGCAATTCGCGCGACTCCTCGATGATCTTGCGCGGATTGTAGCCATTGCCACGCATATGCGCGACTTCGTCTGCGGTCAGGCCGAAGATCACGATATTATCATCGCCCACCCGATCCTTGATCTCGATATTGGCGCCATCGAGCGTGCCGATGGTGAGCGCACCATTCAACGCGAACTTCATGTTGCCGGTGCCGGAGGCTTCCATGCCTGCCGTGGAAATCTGCTCGGAGAGATCGGCGGCGGGAATGATCTTCTCGGCCAGGCTCACATTGTAATTGGGCACGAAGACGACCTTGAGCAGCCCGCCCACGGAGGGATCGCTGTTGATCCGTCGGGCGATGTCATTCGCCAGTTTGATGATGAGCTTGGCGTTGTGATAGCTCGGCGCCGCTTTGCCACCGAAGATCTTCACGCGCGGCACCCAGTCGATTTCCGGATGGCTGCGGATCTGATCGTAGAGCGCCACCGTCTCGATGAGGTTGAGAAGCTGGCGCTTATACTCATGGATGCGCTTGATCTGCACATCGAACATCGCGGAGGAATCGAGCCTGATGCCCATATGCTCGCGCAGATGCTGCGCAAGCGCCTCCTTATTGGCGCGCTTGATGGCGCCCACCCGCTCGCCGAGCGCGGCATCGTCCGCGAAGCGATTGAGATCGGCGAGCTTCTCGGCGTCGTCCATGAACCCGTCGCCGATCGTCTCGCGGATGAGCGCGGTGAGACCGGGATTGCATTCCAGCAGCCAGCGGCGCGGTGTGACGCCATTGGTCTTGTTGTTGATCCGGTCGGGATAGAGCTTGTGCAGATCGGCAAAGACCGTCTGCTTCATGAGCTCGGTGTGCAGCGCCGCCACGCCATTAACGCTGTGCGCCCCGGCGAAGGCGAGATTGGCCATGCGCACGCGGCGCTCGCCATTCTCGTCGATCACCGAGATGGCGGAAATCGCCGCATCATCGAGCAGCTTGCTGGCCCGCGCCTCGCGCAGCACCATCGCGTTGATGGCGTAGACGATCTGCATGTGCCGGGGCAGCATCCGCTCGAACAGCGGCAGCGGCCAGCTTTCCAGCGCCTCGGGCAACAGCGTGTGATTGGTGTAGCCGAAGGTGGCGCGGGTGATCGTCCAGGCTTCGGCCAGTTCGAGACCGTGATCGTCCATCAGCAGCCGCATCAGCTCGGCGACGGAGACCGCCGGGTGCGTGTCATTGAGCTGGATGGCGACCTTGTCCGGCAGGGTGCGGATGTCACCATGATATTGCATGTGGCGGCGGACGATGTCCTGAATGGACGCCGAGGAGAAGAAATACTCCTGCCGTAGCCGCAGCTCCTGCCCCGCCTGGGTCGAGTCAGCGGGATAGAGCACGCGCACGAGGCTCTCGGCCCGCACCTGCTCGGCCAGCGCCCCGGCATGATCGCCCGCGTTGAACGCATCGAGGCGCAGCGGATCGACCGGGAAGGCATTCCACAGGCGCAGCGTGTTCACCCGGCGACCGCGCCAGCCGACCACCGGCGTATCGACCGCCATGGCGATGACCTTTTCCGCCGGGTGCCATTCCACGCGCCCGTCGACATCGCCGACGACCTCGCCGCCGAATCCGATGCGATAGGCACTCTCGCGCCGCTCGAATTCCCAGGGGTTGCCGTGCGCCAGCCAGTTTTCCGGCAGCTCGACCTGCCAGCCATCATCGATGCGCTGGCGGAACATGCCGTTCACATAACGGATGCCATAGCCATAAGCGGGGATGTCGAGCGTCGCCAGGCTCTCCATGAAGCAGGCGGCGAGGCGCCCGAGGCCACCATTGCCCAGCGCGGCATCGGGCTCGATCTCCACGATCTCATCGAGATCGACGCCATGTTCGGCCAGCGCGGCGCGCACTTCTGCGACGACGCCGAGATTGCTCAGCGCATCGCGCAGCAAACGGCCGATGAGAAATTCGAGGCTGAGATAATAGACTCTCTTCGCACCTGCAGCATGCGTTGCCTTCGACGAATCCATCCACCGCTCGATGATGTCGTCGCGTAAGGTGTAGATGGTCGCCGCGAGCCAATCATGAGGGAGCGCCGCTTGGCTATCCTTGCCAATCCGGTGGACCAGCGCATCGACAATCCGCGCCTGAAGCGCCTTGCCGGCACCGCTCTCTCTGCTCGCCATCAACCCTGACCCCTTCTGATTCATGCCGCGTCGCGGAATCGCCTATCGATAACACACCGGCGACCATGTGCCAGCGCTCGTTTCATGGACGCGCCGAGCTGCTTTCCCGCATCAGCCCAGAGAGAAATTAGATCGAATCTTAGTAGTTGCTGTTTGCATTAATTCGCATAGCATTGATTTGAAGCTGACCTTTCGAGTCGGCGGAGCAGACGGGGAGGGTATGGCTGCGCGGGACTGTTCCGCGCAGGCAGATGGCGTTCGATCATTCGATGTTCCTGCGCACGATGATGCGTACCGACGCCGCAACATCTTCCTCATGTGACCACCACGACCGCGCGAGAGGATCGCGCTTCGCAGGGGAGGAAGACTGATGAACGGACTATCTGCCAGTTGGGCACCACGTGCCCTGTTGAGTTGCTCGGCTCTCGCGCTGACGATAACGGCGCCCTGTCCCGCCCTCGCCCAGGCTGACGACGCGCAGGCGCAGGAAACCCAGGCCATCGTCATTACCGGATCGCGCATCGTGCGGCGCGATTATACCTCGTCCACGCCGCTGACGACGGTCTCCAGCGATACGCTGCAGACGTCCTCCGATGTCAGCATCGACCGCAGCCTGAAGGAACTGCCGCAGTTTACGGGCGGTGCGGGCTCCACCGGGCGCGGCGGCTCCGGCATCACCGGCTTTGCCGCGACCGACGTGCAGTCGACGCCGACCAACAGCCCCGGCATCGCCACGCTCGACTTGCGCGGCATCGGCGCCAACCGCACGCTCGTGCTGCTGGACGGGCGCCGCACCCAGCCGGCCAATGCGACGCTGGTGGTGGACATCAACACTATCCCCAAAGCCGCGCTGGACAGTGTGGAAGTCATCACCGGCGGCGCAGGCGCAACCTATGGCGCGGACGCCATCGCCGGCGTCGTGAACTTCAAGCTCAAGCGCGACTATTCAGGTGTGACCATCGACACCAACATGGGAATCAGCGAACGCGGCGATGGCCGGCAGTTCGAGGTTTCGGCCCTCATCGGCGGCAATTTCGATGACGGGCGCGGCAATGCGATGTTCGGCGTCACCTATCAGGACCGCAACGTCATCTACCAGGCGGACCGGCCCTTCTTCCAGCAAGGCTATACCGATCCCGGCTCGTCGAGCGGCAGCGTGTTCTTCGGCAGCAGCTATGTCGTGACGCCGAGCACCAACACGACCGGCGTGCCGGGCGTTACGGCCGGCTTCAACTTCGGCCCGCCCGCCGGCGCGCCCTCGCAGGCCGTGGTGAACGACGTGTTCGGACGATATGGCTTCGCACCGGGCGAAGTGGTGGTCTCGGGCGCAGGCGCAACGACCAGCTACTTCTTCAACAAAGCAGCCAATCCGCTGGATGCCACCGTCTTCTCCGGCGTCGTCGGCCGTGTCACCGGCACTGCCGCGCCGAACTATGACGGCAGCGACCCCAATGTGAAGATCCTCGACAATGGCAATGCCTCGCTGGTGAGCAAAGAAGGCTATCTCCAGCTTCCGCTGCGGCGCATCTCCATGTTCGGCAATGCGCATTACGACATCACCGATGACATCACCGCTTATGTGCAGGGCAAGTTCGACCAGAACCGCGTGCGCACCCAATCGACTTATGCCCCCGCTTTCGGCCAGCTGGGCGTGGGCATCACCTTCGACGCGGCGACCTGCGGCGCGGCCGTGGGCCATCCGGTTCCGCAGGACCTGTGCGACATATTGCGCAGCCGCGCGCGGCCCGATGCGCCATGGGGCCTCAACCAGAACCTGACCTTCATGGGTCCCGAGCAGACCGAGACGACCACCTATAATTACGAGGTGGTGGCGGGCCTGCGCGGCAATATCGGCATCCGCGACTGGACCTTCGATGTGTTCGGCGCGCATGGCAAAAGCTCGCAGGTCACGCGCTACGAGAATTTCGTCGATCTCGACATCTACCAGACCGTGATCGGCCTGCCGAACTACGGCGCCAACGCGACGTTCCTGCAGCCGCGCCTCGGCCTCTCGGCAAGCTGCACGAGCGGCCTCAATCCGTTCAGCAACGCACCGGTTTCGCAGGATTGCCAGGACCTGATCGAAGCCAAGATCAAGGCCGAGACCGAAGTCGACCAGACGCAGGCGGAACTGAACATCCAGGGCGGCTTGTTCCAGCTCCCCGCCGGCGAGCTGCGCTTCGCGGCGGGCGCCGCCTATCGCGAGAACAACTTCCTCTATGAACCGAGCGGGCCGCTGAATGCGCAGAACATCAATGGCGCGGTGATCAGCCTCAACGGCGTCTCGCCCACCGGCGGCAAGATCCACGTGAAGGAAATCTATGGCGAGGTGCTGGTCCCGCTCCTCTCCGACCTCCCGTTCATTCAGGCGCTGAACCTGAATGCCGGCTATCGCCATTCCAGCTACAATACCGCCGGCGGCGTGGGCACCTGGAAGGTGACCGGCGACTGGGACGTGAACGACTGGCTGCGCTTCCGGGCGGGCTATCAGGTCGCCAACCGTGCGCCCAATGTGGCGGAAATCTTCCAGCCGGGCATCTACACGGTGGTCAACTGGCCGGGCGGCGACCCCTGCGCCACCCATGCCAACAACTCGGCCTATCCGGGCTATGGCAACCGCGCCGACAACCCGGACCGGGCGCAGGTTCTGGCGCTCTGCTCGGCCATCTCCGGCGGTTACCCGATCGGGCCGGACTTCGTGGGCAACCAGCCGCAGCTCTTCCCGCTCGGCCGGGACGTGACGCTCGGCAACCCCAACCTCAAGTCCGAGGAAGGGCGGACCTTCACGGCAGGCATGGTCATCCGCTCGCCCTGGCGCGATTCGCCATGGCTCAGCCGGCTGACGCTCTCGGTCGACTATTACAATATCAAGATCGTGGGCGCCGTCTCCACGCTCTCGACCGACTATGTGTATCGCCAGTGCTTCAATTTTGACGGCACCAGCAACCCCACCTACGACCCCGGCAACACCTTCTGCTCGCGCATCATTCGCGATCCTGCGACCGGCTACTGGTCGGCAACGCAGGCCTTCTTCGAGAATCTCGGCATGATCCACACGGCTGGCTTTGACGCCAATCTCAACTGGACCGTGCCGGCACCGGGCCTGTTCGGCGATGCCGGATCGCTCACTGCCAATGTGGCCTTCAATTATCTCGACAAGTTCGACGTACAGAACCTGCCGGGCGGACAGGTGTTCAGCTATCGCGATACCATCGGCAGCAACCAGTATAGCGCCCAGTTCCGCTGGAAGCTGGCGACCTCCGTCAGCTACAATTTCGGCCCCGGCTCCATCGGCCTGAACTGGCGGCATCTGCCCAAGATCCGCTACTTCACTTATGCCACCGCAACGACGGCGAACGAACTACCGGTGCCCGCCTATGACATCTTTGATCTCTCCGGCCGGGTCGCCGCAACATCGATGATCGAGCTGCGCTTCGGGGTCGACAATCTGTTCGACACGCAACCGCACCGCGTGGGCGTGCGGCCGGGGACGATCCTGCAGGGCGGCTCCACCCAGTCCGGCGTGACCGACCCCTCGACTTATGACGTGCTGGGCCGGCGCTTCTATCTGGGCGCCCGCCTGCGCTTCTGAGCGGACCATGGCGACCGGGGGGCGGCATCGCCCTCCCCCGGAATTCCCACAGGACGGGGTCGTGCGGCGTGCGCGGCCCCGTTTTTGTGTCCCGCAGCATGGCGTGCAGCAAGTTGCACAATTTTCATTCAAGTTCTAATCATCGGTACGGCAAATTGAGACATTCCCGGAGCCGGCACTCCCCCGGGGCGCATTCTGAAGGAAATGACGGCAACATGACCAGCAACGCCTCCGTCACCGCCAGCGACGACGAGCAGATTTTCGGAAAGCTCATTCCGGCAAGGGAAGGCTATCCGGGGCTGGACATGGCACTGACCATTTCCATCGTCATGGCGGGCCGCCGCTGGCGTGCGCTGGTGGATGAGAAGCTGCGCGATCTCGGCCAGAGCGCCTCACGCATGGAAGCCATGTCCTCCATTGCCTATGCGCCGCCGGGCACCACGCAGATCCAGATCGCCAAGCGCATCGGCATCGAGGGGCCGACACTCACGCGCACGCTGGACATGCTGGAGGCCGACGGGCTGGTCGAGCGCCTGCCCGACCCCACCGACCGCCGGAACAAGCTAATGCGACTTACACCAAATGGCTTCCAGGTGCTGGCGCAGATGCTCGACATCACCGCAGGCCTGCGCGGACAATTGCTGGAAGACGTGCCGCAGCAGGACGTGCAGCAAGGCTACAACTTCCTCGCCATGCTGCTCAGTCGCATCGAGGCAGGGCTGGAATCGCCGGACGCATAATCGCCGCGTCCGCTGCGGGCCGCCTTGCAGCGGGCTGCTCTTGTCTATCGCTCGATGAAGATGGTGGAAGGGGCTGGATTCGAACCAGCGTACGCTCACGCGGGCAGATTTACAGTCTGCTGCCTTTAACCACTCGGCCACCCTTCCAAAGGCGCCTGATCCGGACGGCAGGTGCCGTCAAACGGATTGGAGGCGGCTCAATGGCGAATGGGGCCTTGCCTGTCAATGCCATGCTGTGGAAAAGCGCACGCATGAAACGCGGACACAGAACAGGAAAGCCGAAAGGCGGATATCCAAGGCTCTACGGGCGCCATGCCGTCACGGCAGCGCTCGCCAATCCGGATCGGGTGATTCGCAAGATCTGGGGCACGCGCGAGGCGCTGGGTGCGCTGGAGCTGCCGCCGGTACTGCCGATCGTCTATTCGGACGTGGCGGACCTTGGCCGCATGGTGCCCGGTGATGCGCCGCATCAGGGTCTTGTCGCCGAGGTGGAAGCGCTGGACGACATCTGGCTGGGCGACCTGCTGGAGCAGGGCGTGCCCGACGATCAGGCACGGCGGCCGATTCTGGTGCTCGATCAGGTGACCGATCCGCACAATGTCGGCGCGATCCTGCGCTCGGCGGCGGCGTTCAATGCGCTGGGCATCGTGACGCAGGACCGGCACGCGCCGCCGGAATCCGGCGTGATCGCGCGGGCCGCAGCGGGCGCACTGGAGATCATGCCCTGGGTGCGCGTGGTGAACCTCTCCCGCGCGCTCGATGAAATTGCCGAGGCGGGATACTGGCGTATCGCACTCGATGGCGATGCGCGGGACACGCTGGCCAATGCGCTGGACAACACCACCCGCGTGGCGCTGGTGCTGGGCGCGGAAGGCGAAGGGCTGCGGCTCAACAGCATCAACCATTGCGACATGACTGCGCGCCTGCCGATCAGCCCGCGCATGGAAAGCCTCAACGTTTCCAACGCTGCGGCAATCGCGCTATATGCCTGCATGACGCGGTAGGCGGGGCGCCCGCCGCCGGCACGGGGGTGGGCAATGATCAGTCGGGTGATGATGGACCGCATCGCGGGAGGCCGCTGGCTGCTGGTGCTGATTGCGCCACTGCTGCTGACCAGTTGCCTGCTCGTGCCGACGCGCTTCCAGGCCAGCCTCGACATTCAGCCCGATCGCAGCTTCACGTTCGCTTATGTGGGCGAAGTGCAGCTGATGAAGAGCAATCCGCCGTCCATGCCGGAGAGCCCCTTCAACGAAGGCGAGGCGGAGGACGGCTCGGAAGAAGCGGTCATATTCAAGATCAGCGACGAGACCGAGAGCGCCGAGAGCGACGAAGCCCAGCTTCAGCGACTCGCCGAGGCGCTGAGCAAGGAATATGGCTATCGCTCCGCGCGCTACATCGGCGACCGCAAGCTGGCCATCGACTACAGGATCAGCGGACGGCTGGACCATGGCTTCGTCTTTCCGTTCAACCCGGATGGCGAAATCGTGATGCCGTTCCTCGCGATCGAGCTGCGCGGCAAGGACCGGGTGCGCGTGAAGGCGCCGGGTTTCGCCAATGATAGCCAGGGCACAGGTTCGCCGATGGGCGGCATGATGACGGGCAGCGAAAGCCCCGGCGACCTGCTCGACGGGACATTCACACTGACCACCGGCGCGGAAATCGTCAGCCAGAATCAGGAGGACGGCGCCGAGACGATGACCGACGGGCGGCGGCAGATTGTCTGGAAGATCACGCCGGCGACGAAAGACGCGCCGATGGCTGTGCTGAAGGTTGCGCCGCTGCCGTGAGGATGTGGGTCTTTTCGTCTCTGGTGGGCTTGGCGACTCTCGCGCTGACGCCCGGCGCGCATGCCGCAGAGGCCGAATCCTTCGGCACTTGGACCAATCCGCAACGCAGCGTGCAGGTGCGCGCACATCGCTGCGGCGAGGCAATGTGCGGCACGGTGGTGCAGGCCAACGAGAAGGCCCGCGCCGATGCGCGCAAGGGCGGCGTGGATGATCTCATTGGGGCGCGACTGTTCAACGGCTTCGTGCCGGAGAAGGAGAATGTGTGGCGCGGCAAGGTGTTCGTGCCGGATATCGGCAAGACCTTCTCGGGCACGATCACGCTCGTCGACGAGCGGACGCTGAGCGCGCAGGGCTGCCTGATCGGCCGCATCGGCTGCCGATCGCAGGTCTGGACGCGGGTGAGGGAATAGTCATCTCCAGCGGTCTGCCGGAACACGACAACGAAGCTGCAGTTGCTCTCTCCCCTTCAGGGGAGAGAAACGGAGGCTTGTCAGCGTGCTGACTAGCCGAAGTTGAGAGGGGGCGAGCAGCCGGAGAACGACCTCCCCTCTCCCAACCCTCTCCCCTGAAGGGGAGAGGGCTACGCCGGCTTTGCACAACTTCACGCAGTCCAACAGCCGCGACCCAGTCGTCGAAAGCTGACATCCGCCCAACGAAATGTTCGACGACGCAAGACTGCCCAGGCCGTCCCCGTCTCAGTCTTCCGGTGCGATCGTGACCGTCATGCCCTCAAGCTCCGGACCGACCGGAAGCTGGCAGGACAGGCGACTCGACGCATTGCGATGCTCGGAGCTGTCGAGCAGATCGTCCTCGTCGCCCTTGAGCGGGGGCAGCTTGTCGGCATAGGCTTCATCGACATAGACATGGCAGGTCGCGCAGGAGCAGCAGCCGCCGCAGATGGCCAGCAGCTCGTCAATTCCATTATCGCGGATCACTTCCATGACCGTATGGCCATTCTGGGCCTCGATCTCGTGGCGCGCGCCGTCCCGTGTCACAACCGTCAATTGCGGCATTTTTCTCTCCAAACCATGGTGCGGCTCGCTATGAGGGGCTGTTGGACAGAAATCAACCCGGCGACGCGCGCGGGTGTTTATCCCGGGGCGAACCATGCTCGATGAGACGGCATTGCGAACATCGCTGGATGCCCTGGCAGCAGACCAGCCGGCGATTGCCGCGCTGATCGAGCGGCTGGGCTATCCGCAACAGCGCCAGCGCGCGCCCGGCTATGAGACGCTGCTGCGCACCATCGTCGGGCAGCAAGTCAGCGTCGCCGCAGCGGCCTCGGTATGGAACAAGCTGGAGGCGGCTGTGGGCGAAGGCTGCGCGCCGGAGGCCCTGCTGGCGCAGGATTACGACACGCTGCGCGCCTGCGGCCTCTCCCGCCAGAAGCAGGGCTATGCCCGCAGCCTCGCCGAGCTGGTGGTGAGCGGCGCGCTCGACCTGCACGCCCTGCCCGAGGATGACGAGGAAGCGATTGCCGCGCTCGTCCGGGTCAAGGGCATCGGGCGCTGGTCGGCGGAAATCTACCTGCTGTTCGCCGAAGGGCGCAAGGACATCTGGCCGGCGGGCGACCTCGCCGTGCAGATCGCCGTCGGGCAGATCATGGGCCTCGACGCGCGCCCTGCCGAGCGCGAGACGCGCGCGCTGGCGGAAAGCTGGCGCCCGCACCGCAGCGCCATGGCCCTGATGGCCTGGCATCATTACAACACGCGGGTGCTGTGATGCGCGGGGGCACTCTCACACCAGCGCGTCGATCTCCTTGGCGAGCGCAATGTCCCGAGCGCTCAGCCCGGCGGCATCATGCGTGGTCAGGCGAATATCGACGCGGTTGTAGACGTTCGACCATTCCGGGTGATGATCGGCGCGCTCGGCAAGCAGGGCGACCTTGCTCATGAAACCGAAGGCAGCGACGAAATCGGCAAAGCGCAGGCTGCGGCTGATGCCGCTGGCGTCATCGGAGAGGCGCCAGTCCGGCAAGTCCGCGAGCGCGGCGGCGCGCTCCTCATCGGTGAGACGGGCAATCCGGGGCATGGCAGTCTCCTTGGTGAGCGGCCTCTTGTCGGCCAGCGCGGCATGGGCGGTCAAGGCTTGAGCGGCGCGGCGCTGGCCCTGCGCGATCTCGCTTGCCTGCGCGGCGGGCGGCTGCTGTTCGCGGGCGTCAATCTCATGCTGGGGGCAGGCGGCAGCGCGCAGATCGCCGGGCCGAACGGCATCGGCAAATCGAGCCTGCTGCGGATCATCGCGGGACTGCTGCGGCCTTTTGCCGGCAGTGTGGACTGCACGGGCACCGTCGCGCTGACCGACGAGCTGGATGCGCTCGACCGCGAGCGGACGGTGCGGGACGCCCTCGCCTTCTGGGCGAAGGTGGACGAGGTGCCGGCAGAGCGGATCGAGGCGGCGCTGGACGATCTCGCGATTGCGCATCTGCGCGATATTCCGGTGCGAATGCTCTCGACCGGCCAGCGCAAGCGCGCGGCACTGGCGCGCACGCTCATCACCGGCGCGCCGATCTGGCTGCTCGATGAGCCCGCGAATGGCCTCGACGTCGCATCGGCGGCGCAACTCGGGGCACTGGTGGAGCGCCACCGGGCGGAGGGCGGCATCGTGCTTGCCGCCTCGCACATGCCGCTGGCCTGGACGCAGGACGCGGTAATCGAGCTGCGTGCGCCCGACCCAGACCTCGGGAAGCGCGAGACATGATCGGGCCGATCATCCTGCGCGATCTTGGCCGCGCGTGGCGCAGCGGCGGGCTTTGGCTGCCACTGGCGTTCCTGCTGCTCATCGCGGCGCTATTTCCTTTTGCGGTAGGGCCGAATGCCACGCTGCTGAGCCAGACCGGGGGCGGGCTGCTGTGGGTCGCCGCGCTGCTGGCCAGCCTGCTGCCGATCGACCGGCTGATCGACCCGGACAGGGACAGCGGCGTGATCGACCAGCTCGTGCTGCGCGGCGTGGGCGAAGGAACGATCCTGTTCGCCAAGGGCGTGGCGCACTGGCTGAGCTTTGGCCCGCCGCTGCTGATCGCCGCGATTCCGGCGGGCGCGCTGCTCAAGCTGGAGCCGGAGACGCTGCGGCTGGTGATGATCGGCCTTGCGCTCGGCACGCCGGGTCTCGCCGCGCTCGCACTGCTGGTGGCGGCGCTGACCGCTGGCCTGCGGGGGAGCGGGGCGCTTACGGGGTTGCTGGTGCTGCCGCTGGCGGTGCCGATCCTGATCTTCGGTGCGGGCGCGCTGCAATTCGGCGGCGAAAGCGCGCTCAAGCTGGTGGCGGCCTGCTCGTTGCTACTGTGCGTGGTGGCGCCGGTGGCCGGCGGCGCGGCACTAAGGGCGGGGCGGGATTGAGGGCGCAACCGTTGGTCCGCCGTACTCATCCCCGTTCGTGTCGAGCGAAGTCGAGACACGCCAGCACAGCGCTGAACGTGTCTCGACTTCGCTCGACACGAACGGAGGGGAAGGCAAAGGGCAGATTTTTTGCTGAAGGCTCCTCCCTTTGCTATACGCACCCCATGACGAAAACACGCGGCATATCCCTCGGCGTCGGCGTCGCCATTGGCGTGGCGATCGGCGCGGCAATGGACAATATCGGGGCGGGCATCGGGATCGGCATTGCGCTAGCGCTTGCCATGGGGTGGCTCGGTGGACGCAAGGTTACGCCGGATTGACCGGCTTCAGTGTTGCTACCGAGGCAAAGCAGATGGCTAAGGCGCTGGGGATAGACCACCAGACCTATGCCAAGTACGAATTTCGTTCGCCGCTGCCGCAAAAACATGTCGAGCAGTTCTGTCTGATCGCGGGGGTTTCGATCGAATGGCTATTCACCGGGGAAGAGCGCAAGCGGGCTTAGTCGCCGCTTTATTGGTAGCCGCCTGTTCGGAGCAGCCCGCCACGCAATACCAGGAACCAGCCATCGGGCGTTACGAGTACGATCTACTCGCCGCTCGCGTAGAAACGCTGGAAAAGGCGCAACCCGTCCCGAAGGATATGGATTTAAAACTGGGCGACGACGGCTTTACCATTGTGCCATCCGATTATGGCGCCCTGACAGTCCAGCTCATTTCTGTACAACCCGAAGGCTCGGGAAGCCGCGCGACGCTAAAATTCGGCAACCCTTTGAATACGTCAATTACCGACGCACGCCTATTTGCTGGCTGGGGGAAGGTAAGCCCCAAGGGTGAGGCGCAGAAAGTCGATGGCTACAAGCATTTCACCATCCCCGGCGATATTCCAGCGGGAAGCTGGATCAACAAAACCATCGTGATCGATGGCGTGAAGCCATCTGATTTAGGCTATATCCGCGCACTTTCCGTTTCAGGCGGCACAATCGGCTTAACTGTGAGGTAGTTCCCCGCGAAAGCGGGAGCCCAGGGCGGTGAAGCCAGCCGCTGACTGCGTCCTCAGTCCCGCGTCCAGCGCGCCCAGATCGCGGTGGGGAGCAGCAGCCCCTTCGCCTCCTCACGCACCGCCAGCTCCCCGCACTCGATGCGGCCGGGCAGATCCCCCAGATGCGCGCGGAGCAATTCACCAATGGCCAGCGCCGACATGCGCACGGCATAGACGGTGAGGAACAGGAAGCGGCTCTCGCCATCCAGCAAGCGGCGGCAATCGGCGATGAGGCCGGGCAGGTCCTCCTCCAGCCGCCAGATCTCGCCATCCGGGCCGCGGCCATATTTGGGCGGATCGAGCAGGATGCCGTGATAGCGCCGCTCGCGACGCACCTCGCGCGCGGCGAACTTGGCGGCATCGTCGATGATCCAGCGGACCGGATTGGCCTCCATGCCGGAGAGCGCCGCGTTGGCCCGGGCCTGCGCGACGGACTTCTTCGAGGCATCGACATGCACGCAGTGCGCGCCGGTGGCCGAGAGCGCCAGCGTGCCGACACCGGTATAGCCGAACAGGTTAAGGAACTGCGGCGCCTCCAGCCCGTGCAGCCGCTCGCGCGCCCATTGCCAGACCGGCGCCATGTCCGGGAAGAAGCCCAGATGACGGAACGGCGTGCAACTCGCCTGAAAGCGCGCTTCCTCCCAGCGGAGTTGCCAGCCATCAGGCACCGGCTTGTCGAAATGCCAGCGGCCGCCGCCATCCTCGTCCGAGGCGGGAATGAAGCTGCCATGCGCCTGCCAGTCGGGCTGCGCGGGGAGCCACATCGCCTGCGGCTCGGGGCGGATGAAGCGATAGGGGCCGTAGCGCTCCAGCTTGCGCCCGGCGCCGCTGTCGATGAGGCCGTAATCGGCCCAGGGTTCGGCGATCATGGTGCCGAGGGGGAGATTGGCGGACATCAGCCTCTCCCTATCCAACACGCGGTTCGGGCGTCGGAGCGATCTGGCGCCAGCGTCGCAGGCCCCACCCCAACCCCTCCCCTGAAGGAGAGGGGCTTTAGGAAGAAGAGCCTAGCCACGGCGCGGGGTGGCGCGTTCCGCGATGTATTCGGTGACGGCCTCGAACGTGCCGGGCAGCGTCGCATAGCGCTCTTCGCGGCCGAAGAGATCGCCGATGCGCGAGGGGAGCGTGGGGCGCACGCCGGTCGCGCGCTCGACGGCATCGCGGAACTTGGCGGGGTGGGCGGTCGCGAGCGTGACGAGCGGCACGGAGGGATCGACCGGCACCGAACGCGCAGCGGCTAGGCCAACCGCGCTGTGCGGATCAATCACCTGATTGGCCGCGTCATAAGCCCAGCGCATGGCGCGGGACATATCATCGCCATCGATGCGGGCGGAGGCGAACAGCTTCGATGCGCCGTCGCGCTGCGCATTGGTGAGGCGCATGGCCTTGGTCGCCTCAAAACCCTTCATCTGCTCCGCCAGGGCGAGGCCATCGCGCCCGCCCAAATCGAACAGCAGCCGCTCGAAATTGGAGGAGACCTGAATGTCCATGCTTGGCGTCGCCGTCGGCACGACGCCTTCCTGGCTGTAATCGCCCTCGGAAAGCGCGCGGTGCAGAATGTCGTTCACATTGGTGGCAACGATCAGCCGCTCGATCGGCAACCCCATGCGCGCGGCGACATAGCCGGCAAACACGTCACCGAAATTGCCAGTGGGCACCGAGAAGGCAACCGGGCGATGCGGGGCGCCGAGGCGCACGCCGACATAGACATAATAGACCACCTGCGCGACGAGCCGCGCCCAGTTGATGCTGTTCACCGCCGAGAGATCGAACCGGCCCGCAAAATCGGCATCGTTGAACATGCGCTTCACCAGCGCCTGCGCATCATCGAAGCTGCCCTCGATGGCGATGTTGTGGACATTGGGCGCAAGCACCGTTGTCATCTGGCGGCGCTGCACGTCCGAGACGCGATCCGCCGGGTGCAGCATGAAGATGTCGATCTTGGCGCGGCCGGCGACGGCATCAATCGCCGCAGAGCCGGTGTCGCCGGAGGTGGCGCCAACGATGGTGAGATGCGTATCGCGGCGGCTCAGGAACTTCTCGAACAGCAGGCCGAGCATCTGCAGCGCGACATCCTTGAACGCCAGCGTCGGCCCGTGGAAGAGCTCGAGCAGCCAGTGCTGATGATCGAGCTGAACGAGCGGCGTGACAGCTGCATGCGAGAAGCGGCCATAAGCCTGCGTGCAGATCTCGCGCAGCTCGTCCTCGGTCAGGCAATCGCCCACGAACGGCCTGATGACCCGCACCGCCGTCTCGACATAGGAGAGGCCGCGCATGGCCTCCAGCTCCGCCGTGGAGAAGCTGGGCCACTGCTCGGGCAGGTAAAGACCGCCGTCGCTCGCCAGCCCTGCCAGCGTTGCGCCTTCGAAATTCAGCGCAGCCGCGCGCCCTCTGGTGCTCACATATTGCATGATCGGGGCCTTAGCGATGCGTCGCCCGTTGCGCAACGGAGTGGATTAGTCGCGCGGCGCTTCGGCTGACCAGCGCTTGCGCAGGGCGAGGACGTAGATCACCGCCGCGATCCCCGCGAAGAGGAACCACTGCACCATGTAGGAGCGGTGATTGTTCGGCACGGACGCAGGATCGGGCGGCGCTGAAGCGGTGAGGCCCGGCGCCGGCTCGTCCGACACGATCATCAGGCGCAGCGGCGGCGCCTTGCCCTGCATGCGATCGATGAGCGATGAATTGTCCGGCTCATGCGTGGCAACGCCGGTGACCGGGCCACCTGCCCATTCCGCCTTCACGTCCGGGCGCTTGCTCACACCCATGTCCACGATCAGGCCGGGCCCTTCCGCGCCGGTCGCGCAATAGGCGATGTGGCGCCAGCCGGTCTGCCCCTCGCGCGAGCGGCCGCCAATCACTTGCCAGTCAACGACGCGCAGGCAATTGGCCGAGAGCCGGCGGAACATGAACCGCTCGTCGGTGGGGTTCTGGCGCGGATAAGCGGTGACCGGCAGGTCCAGATTCGCGCGCCAGGCATCCAGCGCCGCTTCCTTCTGCTGCGCCCGGCCGAGTTGCCAGATGCCGAGCGCGATCATCACCGCGATGGCCAGGCCCACGAGCAGCGTCGGCACAAGTGGCAGGCGGTGCTTCATGGTGCGCGATCCGTTGGCGGCGCCTCGGCGATCCGCCCCTCGCGCGCCTGATTGCGATACTCGATAATCAGCAAGGCCGCCTTGGAGACGCGCAAGCAGTAGACGACCAGCGCAGTGGTGAGCGGCACCCAGAGCAGGATGTGAACCCAGAAGGGCGGGTTGGCGGCAAGCTGAACGGTCAACGCCAGCGCCGTAACCAGTCCACCAACGATGAGGATGAGGAACGCCGCCGGACCATCGCCGACATTGAACGCGGCGAGATCAAGCCCGCAGGCCCGGCAGCGCGGCGCGAATCGCACCCAGCTATCGAACAAGGGGCCGATGTCGCAGCGGGGGCAGCGTGCCTTGAGGCTCGCCTGCACCAGATGAACAGGCGCGACCGGGCCGGAGGCGATCGGGGCTGCAGTCTGCCCCTCAGGCACAGGCTTGTTCTCGGTCATGTCTTATGTCCTTCCCCGCACGGCCATGCCTGAAACGAAGCAGCGCGCGGAAAACCTCCGCGCGCTGCGTTATCTTGAACGATGCAATGAGGAGCAGGGACTGGCCGTGGCGCCGCACATGCCTTGCTCCCCAGTCCAATCATCCCGCGTAAAGGGGTGCTCCCCAGCCGCCCCACACATAGATGGAGACGAACAGGAACAACCAGACGACGTCGACGAAGTGCCAGTACCAGGCCGCCGCCTCGAAACCGAAATGCTGACGCGGCGTGAAGTGGCCCTTGTAGGCGCGCACGAGGCAGACGATCAGGAAGATCGTGCCGACCAGAACGTGGAAGCCGTGGAAGCCGGTCGCCATGTAGAAGGCCGAGCTATAGGGCGTCTCGCCGAACGGATAAGGCGCGTGCGAATATTCATAGGCTTGAACGGCGGTGAAGACGACGCCCAGGATGATGGTGAGCCACAGGCCCTTCTTGAGGCCATCGCGGTCGCCATGAATGATCGAGTGGTGCGCCCAGGTGATCGTCGTGCCCGAGCAGAGCAGGATCAGCGTGTTGAGCAGCGGCAGCTCGAAGGGATTGAGAACCTCGATGCCCTCGGACGGGAACAGGCCGTTGATCGGCGCAAGCTGCGTCGGGAACAGGGCGAAATCGAAGAACGCCCAGAACCAGCCGACGAAGAACATGACTTCCGAGGCAATGAACAGGATCATGCCGTAGCGCAGGTGAAGCTGCACGACCGGGGTGTGATCGCCGGCATGCGCCTCGCGAATGACATCAGCCCACCAGAAGAACATGGTCGCCAGAACGCCGGCGAGACCCAGGAAAAAGCCTGCGCCGCCCCAGTTGCCCATTTCAGCCGGGTGCATCCAGGCGATGCCGCCCATCGCCATGACCAGCGCGGACATCGCGCCCAGCAGTGGCCAGAAACTGGCAGGTAGAATATGATAATCGTGATTCTTGGCGCCGGCCATATGATGTTCCCCGTATCTGAGCGCTCGTTTCGCGCGTCTCTTTAGCTCTCGTTTTCCGGCTTCTCAACCGGATAGAATGTGTAGCTGAGCGTGATTTCCTCGACGTCATCTGCATCGGCATCGTCAAGGAACGCCTTGTCGACATAGAAGAGCACGGGCATGCGCACTTGCTGCCCGGGCTGCAGCGTCTGCTCGGTGAAGCAGAAGCACTGAACCTTGCTGAAATACTGGCCGACATATTCGGGCGTGACGTTGAACACGGCGCGACCGGTCACCGGCTTGTCCGAGACGTTCTTGGCAATGAAAATGGCCATGGACTTACCGCCCACGCCCACGCTCACCGTGCGCTTCTCGGGATAGAATTCCCAGGGAAGACCCGCGCCGGTGTTCGAATCGAAGCGGACTGAGAGCTGCCGTCCCTGCGTCTGGATCGACACCGCCCGCTCGGCGGTGGCAGCGTCGACGCGCTGCGTGGTTCCGCCAAAGCCGGTGACCTGGCAGAACAGCCGGTAGAGCGGCACGGCGGCAAAGCCCAAGCCGAGCATGGCCACGGCCACGAGCGCGGCAAGCAGGGCCGTCTTGCGGTTGTTGGGGCGCTTTCCGGCGACTGTCGTCATGGCACGGCTCTCCTCAGGCCATTTTCGCGATGGTGATCGCGAAGAAGAGCACCACCAGAGCCGCGAGGATCATGGCCATGATCCGGGCGCGGGCGCGCTGGCGCTCCTGAACGAGTTTCTGTTCCTCAGGAGTCATGCTGCGAACACCCAATGGTCCACGACGACCGCGCCGAAGAGCAGGAAGAGATAAAGCACGGAATATTTGAACAGCCGCCGCTCCGGCCCCATGCGGGCGGGATCGCTTTCGCGGCGCAGTGAGACCTGCACGGCCATGGCGGCGAAGACTGCCGTCGCCAGCAGCGCGGTAACGCCGTAGATCGCACCGGTGAGCTGCAGCAAGACCGGCGCAAGCGCGGCCACGCCCATGATGCTCGTATAGCCCAGGATCTGCCGCCGTGTCGCGACCTCACCTGCCACGACCGGAAGCATCGGGATGCCGGCATTGGCATAATCCATGCGTACGAACAGGGCGAGCGACCAGAAATGCGGCGGCGTCCAGAAGAAGATGAGCATGAACAGCGCCACGGGCAGCGCGGCGATATCGCCGGTTACCGCCGCCCAGCCGATCAGTGGCGGAAAGGCGCCGGCCGCGCCGCCGATGACGATGTTCTGCGCCGTCCGCGGCTTGAGCCAGATCGTGTAGATGAAGACGTAGAACAGGATCGAGGTGGCAAGAATGGCCGCCGCGAACCAGTTAGTCGCCACGCCCATCAGCAGCACCGAAAAGGCAGCCAGACCCACGCCGAAATGCAGCGCCGTCTCGCGGCTCATGCGCCCGGCGGGCAGCGGCCGCCCGGCAGTGCGCTTCATCTTGGCGTCGCGATCCGCCTCATACCATTGGTTGAGTGCACCCGCCGCACCCGCGCCAAGCGCGATGCAGAGGATGGCGGTGAAGGCCAGCACGAGCGGCAATTCGCCAGGCGCGACCAGCAGGCCGCACAGGCCCGTGAACACGACCAGCGTGAGCACACGCGGCTTGGTGAGCGCGAGCAGATCGCGCCAGTCCGCCGGCAGGGGAACTGCCGATGCGCCGGGCTGGACCGGTTGCGGTCCGCTACCCATGATCGATGCCTTGCTCGCCAAAACCTGTGACCTTGCCTTCAATTCAACTCGTCATTTCATATCGCAAGCGGGAGCGCTTGCGCGCCCCCGATCGCCATCTGCATGTCCGAGCCGGCGTTCCCCCGCCGACGGCTCACGGGCGAGGCCCGCTGCCGATCAATCGATGACCGGCAGGGTCTCGAACTGGTGGTAGGGCGGCGGGCTGGACAGCGTCCATTCCAGCGTCGTCGCACCTTCGCCCCACGGATTGTCAGCCGCCTTCTTGCCGGCGAACAGCGAGAGGAAGACGTTCACGAAGAAGATGAGAACGCCCACGCCCATGATCGCATAGCCGAAGGAAGCAACGCCGTTCCAGTAAGCCAGCGCGTCGGTATAGTCCGGCACGCGGCGCTGCATGCCGCTCATTCCGAGGAAGTGCATCGGGAAGAACATGATGTTCACGCCGATGAAGAACACCCAGAAGTGCAGCTGGCCGAGGAACTCGCTGTACATCTTCCCGAACATCTTCGGGAACCAGTAGTAGAAGCCGGCGAACAGCGAGAACACGGCACCGAGCGACAGCACATAGTGGAAGTGCGCCACCACATAATAGGTGTCATGCAGGTTGTCGTCGATGCCGCCATTGGCAAGCACCACGCCGGTCACGCCACCCACGGTGAACATGAAGATGAAGCCCAGCGACCAGACCATCGGCGTCTTGAAGGACAGCGAGCCGCCCCACATCGTCGCGATCCAGGAGAAGATCTTCACGCCCGTCGGCACGGCAATGACCATCGTCGCAGCGGTGAAGTACATCTTCATGTTCACGGTCATGCCGGTGGTGAACATGTGGTGCGCCCACACGATGAAGCCGACGACGCCGATCGCGACCATGGCATAGGCCATGCCGAGATAACCGAACACCGGCTTGCGGCTGAAGGTCGAGACGATCTGGCTGACGATGCCGAAGCCCGGCAGGATCATGATGTACACTTCGGGGTGGCCGAAGAACCAGAAGAGGTGCTGATAGAGAACCGGATCGCCACCGCCGGCCGCATCATAGAAGACGGTGCCGAAGTTGCGGTCAGTCAGCAGCATGGTGATGGCAGCAGCCAGCACGGGCAGCGCGAGCAGCAGCAGGAACGCGGTCACCAGCACCGACCACACGAACAGCGGCATCTTGTGGATGGTCATCCCCGGTGCGCGCATGTTAAAGATGGTGGTGATGAAGTTGATCGCGCCGAGGATCGAGCTGGCACCCGCGATGTGCAGCGAGAGAATCGCCATGTCGACCGCCGGACCGGGGCTGCCGGTCGTGGAGAGCGGTGCATAGACAGTCCAGCCGACGCCCGCGCCATTGCCGGTGCCGCCGGGCACGAACGCCGAGCCGAGCAGCAGCAGGAAAGCGGGGATGAGCAGCCAGAAGCTGATGTTGTTCATCCGCGGGAAGGCCATGTCCGGTGCGCCGATCATGATCGGCACGAACCAGTTGCCGAAGCCGCCGATGATCGCGGGCATCACCATGAAGAAGACCATGATGAGGCCGTGCGCAGTGATCAGCACGTTCCAGAGGTGATAAGCCTGATCGATCGTGGCATCCGGGCCATCCGAATACTGGACCCAGTGCTGCAGATACTGAATGCCCGGCTCGGCAAGCTCGAGGCGCATGAGGCCCGAGATAGCGCCGCCAATGACGCCAGCCATGATCGCGAAGATCAGGTAAAGCGTGCCGATATCCTTGTGGTTCGTGGACATGAACCAGCGGGCGAAGAAGCCCGGCTTGTGATCGGCATCATGATCACCATGGGCGTGCGCGCCGTGGAAATCGTCTGCGGTTGTGGTGCTCATCTTGGAAGTCCTCAGGAGGCAGTCGCAGGCGCCACGGCGGGCGTCTCGGCATTGGCTGGAGCGGTGGCAGCGGCGGGCGTGGCGGCCGGCGCGGCAGCAGCCGGCGCCTCGGCGGCAGCAGCTTCAGCCGCCGCTTCGCCCGGCATCGTGCCGCCCTGCGAGCGGACCCACTGCGCGAAACGCTCGGGGCTCACCGCTTCGATGGAGATCGGCATGTAGGCGTGACGCGCACCGCAGAGTTCGGAGCAGACGCCATAATAGACGCCTTCCTTCTCGATGGTGAAGGTCTTCTCATTGAGACGACCCGGAACGGCATCTTCCTTCACCCAGAAAGCGGGGATCGAGAAGGAGTGGATGACGTCCGCTGCCGTGATGATCGCCTTGATCGGCACGCCGACGGGCAGGACCACGCGATTGTCGACACCAAGCAGGCGAGGCTCGCCGCGCTTGAGCGCTTCCTCATCGGGGAGCATGTTCGAGACATATTCGCCAATGCCATGATCGGGATATTCATAGCCCCAGTACCACTGATAGCCGGTCACCTTGAGGGTGATGGCTTCGGCCGGCGCGGGCTTGAACTGCTTGGCCAGCAGATCGATCGACGGGATGGCGATGCCGATCAGGATCAGCACCGGCGCCAGCGTCCAGACGATCTCGATGGCTGTGTTGTGCGAAGTGCGCGAGGGCACCGGGTTCTTCGCGCGACGATAGCGCACGACCACCCAGAGCAGCAGCGCAAGCACGAACAGCGAAATGATCGTGATGACCGGCATCAGAATCACATTGTGCATCCACAGCGCATAATCGCCGGTGGACGTCACCTGCTTCTGGAACGTCGTTTCGCCCGGATAGGGCTGGCCAACGCCTTCCACGGGAGCGGCATGCTCAAATGCCGGCGCTGCGGGCGCGGCTGCGGCAGGCGCTGCATCGGCTGCCGGGGCGGTGGCTTCCAGAGTCGTTGCCGCCGGTGCGGCAGCCCCTTCTGCCTGCCCGAAGGCGGAAGATGGCGCGAGCGTGCTCAGTCCGAGCGCGATCGCCACCATGAAGCCATTGATTCTTCTACTCATGCGGTCGACCTGCCTTCAATTTCAGGCCGCTAGCGAAAGACATCGACGGCGGCCCCCCTCATTGATCTTGCGGTCCCTATACGCAGGCAACCCCCTTGCCTCAAGCGCTGAAATTGCCCCGATGCAAGCCGTTGATTGTCGGCCCGTCCACCGCTATCTGCCGCGCTCGACACAACAGGTCAGGGAAGACATGACAGAATCCGAGGTGCTCGCCGAATTTCGAGCCTGCGACGCGCTCCTTCAGGGGCATTTCGTGCTTTCTTCGGGCAAGCACAGCGCCAACTATCTGCAGTGCGCACGCGTGCTGATGAACCCGGAGCGGGCGGGCCGGATCGCGATCGCGCTGGTGCAAAAGCTGCCGCGCGACATCCGCTCGGCGATCGACGTCGTCGTCTCGCCCGCCATGGGCGGCATCATCATCGGCCATGAGATGGGCCGTGCACTCGGCTGCGACGCCCTGTTCCTCGAGCGGCCTCAGGGCACATTCCTCTTCCGGCGCGGCTTTGCCCTCACACCGGGCCAGAAAGTGCTGATGGTCGAAGACGTGGTGACCACCGGCCTGTCCTCGCGCCAGGCGATGGAAGCGGTCCGCGCCGAGGGCGGCGACGTGATTGCCGAAGCCGCCGTGGTGGACCGTTCCGCCGGCGAGGCCGATCTGGGCGTGCCCTTCTTCCCGCTCGTGAGCCTCAACTTCCCTGTCTATGATGCCGACGATCTGCCGCCGGAGCTGGCCGCGATCCCGGCCACGAAGCCGGGCAGCCGGGCATGACCGCAAGCGCGGATCGCGGCGGCCGCCATCTGCGCCTGGGCGTCAACATCGATCATGTGGCGACCATCCGCAATGCGCGCGGCACGTCCTACCCCGATCCCGTCCGCGCCGCGCTGCTGGCGCAGGAAGCAGGCGCGGACGGCATCACCGCGCATCTGCGCGAGGACCGTCGGCACATTACCGATGAGGACATTGCGCGCCTCGCGGACGAGTTGGAAATCCCATTCAACTTCGAGATGGCCGCAACCCAGGAAATGCTGGAGATCGCGCTGCGTCACAAGCCGCATGCCGTCTGCCTCGTCCCCGAGCGGCGCGAGGAGCGCACGACCGAGGGCGGGCTCGATGCGGCCGGGCTGCACAATCATCTGGCGCCAATGGTCGACCGGCTCGGCGAAGCCGGCTGCCGCGTATCCCTGTTCATCGAGGCCAATCCACGCCAGATCGAGGCGGCGCTTCGGCTGAAGGTGCCGGTCGTCGAGCTGCACACGGGTAAATATTGCGAAGTGGAAGGCGCCGAGCAGGCCGCCGAACTGCGCCGCATCACGGACATGGCTGCCCTTGCCGCCAAAAACGGCATCGAACCCCATGCGGGGCACGGCCTCACCTATGAGAATGTCGCACCCGTCGCCGCGATCCCGCAGGTTGCCGAGCTCAACATCGGCCACTTCCTGATCGGCGAGGCCATCTTCCTCGGCCTCAAGGACAGCGTGGCGCATATGCGCCGGCTGATGGACGAGGCACGCGGCGTCGCATGATCATCGGCCTGGGTTCGGATCTCTGCAATATCGAGCGAATCCAGAACTCACTGGACCGGTTCGGCGAGCGATTCGAGCAGCGGGTGTTCACTGATCATGAGATCGCGAAGGCCAATCGGCGTCCATTCACCAAGGCCGGCACGCTCGCCAAGCGCTTCGCCGCCAAGGAAGCGTTCAGCAAGGCGGTGGGCACCGGATTCAAGGCCGGCGTGTTCATGAAGGACATCGGCGTGGTCAATCTCCCCTCTGGCGCGCCCACGCTTGCCCTGTCCGGTGGGGCAAAGGCGCGACTGGATGCCTTGACCCCGCCCGGCGCCAGCCTATTTGTTCACCTGACATTGACCGACGATCATCCCTGGGCGCAGGCGTTCGTCATTCTGGAGGCGCGCTTTCCGTGACGGATGAGGCATCGATCAAGGCGCGTGAGGCGCGGCGGAAAAGCGCGTCGAAGGGCACTGACTGGGTCGGCGAGATCAAGAGCATTGCGGTGCTGCTGCTCGCCGTGCTGGCTTTCCACAGCTTCGTCGCCAAGCCCTTCTACATCCCGTCCGAGTCGATGATGCCGACGATGCTGGTCGGGGATCGGCTGATCGTGTCCAAATATGCTTATGGCTGGTCCTATGTTTCGCCGACCATTCCCAATCCGGCGGCGATCGTGCGCACCACCCTGCTCGGCGGCCCGCCCGAGCCGTGGGGCGTCACTCTGCCCTTCATGAACGGCCGCGTCTGGGGCGAAATGCCGGAACGCGGCGATATCGTCATCGTCACGCCGCTGCACAGCAATGAAGACTATATCAAGCGCGTCATCGGCCTGCCCGGCGACCTGCTGGAAGTGCGCGATGGCGTGGTGATCCTCAATGGCAAGCCGGTGAAGCAGGAGGCCCTGCCCGCGCAGCGCATGCCGGTGGACCAGAACAGCCGCTGCGATCCGCGCCAGTTCCCCGGTGCGCTGGAAACGCAGGCCGATGGCACGCAGGTCTGTGTGCTGCCCGTGCTGCGCGAGACGCTGCCCAACGGGCGCAGCTACACCATCGTCGACATGGGCGCGCGGGAGAGCGACTGGTACGGCCCCGAGCGCATCCCCGCCGGCCACGTCTTCCTGATGGGCGACAATCGCGACAACAGCGCAGACAGCCGCGTCTCCTCCGCCATGCAGGGCCTCGGCGGCCCGGTGCCTTGGGAATCGCTGGGCGGCCGCGCGGAATTCATCACCTTCTCTCTCGACGGCTCGACAAAGCTCAACCCGGCGACCTGGCTCAGCAGCTTCCGCAGCGGCCGCGCGGGGATGTCACTGCATCCGGATGAGGATGGGGCTGCGGCTGCCGGGGAGTGAGCTGGGTGGTAGCGTCGCGCTTGGATAGTCGAAATGCGACGACATTGCACATTCGGGGCAACCCAGGCGCTAGTCCCGCTTATTTCGGCGGCATTGGGTCCCCTTCCGTCATCATGCCTATAGCACGAACAATTTCGGGTCGAGCTACGTCAGAGATCGCGTGCAGGAAGATGCCGGTCAGCATCCATCGGAAGCGCGCGTTCTTGCGTGCCTCGGCCAACACTCTGGCCAGAATATCCTGATCTGGCTTTCGAAGAATATCTTCCAACGGCCCTGCTGCGACTAGAAAAAGAAAGTCTGGTTCGTCGTACATTGAGGCGCACAACGCGACCAAGGCTAATCCCAGGTCGGGATCGTCGTAGGTGAAATGGAATGCCTCGATGTCATCGATATGGCCGGCCAGAAAGGCTTCCTTCGCCTTTCCGTAGGTTCGATAATATTCATGGTATACCGCGACTTTCCTGCGAAGTTCCTCGGCGTCTGGCCTCGCATCGGCGCGCATAAGCTCATCTCGATAGCTTTTGCCTGTCATGTGATCCCCTATTTATCAGCTGCGATACGCGATGAAAGTGAACGACCGCTTTTCACAGCAAATCAGCCCTTGCCCAACCACCGTTCGCCCTGAACTCGTCGAAAGGCCGTCCTTCTTTTGCCTAAACTCCAAAGAAGAAGGACGGGGCTTCGACAAGCTCAGCCCGAACGGAGGAGGCTAGTGAGCGACCGCGCTCCACACATATGACGCAGTCTGCTTGACGCAGTTCGTTGCCTCCACCCACTCCGTCACCCCGGGCTTTGACCCGGGGTCCAGCTGACCTTGTTGCGCAGATCGGCTTGGCGAGGTTTTTGTATGAAACCGTAGCAGCCGGCAGATCCACAGTGTGATCAAAGGTGGGCTGGAAAGAAAAGCTGGACCCCGGGTCAAAGCCCGGGTGACGTAGGAGGTTTATGCGAACGAATAGCAACGAGGCACGCCTCCTCCGGGGCGATGGCTCAACTTGACAGTCCCACCCCGATCAGGCGCTGTCCTACCTATCCCCAAAAATGGCATGACCTCACACGGCCCCAACACCGCCGCTCTTTGACATCGCCGGAATATTCATAGGATATCAGTATATTAGCTGATTGCAGCGAGCACTTTTGCGACTTCTCCATGCGCCATATGCGCGAAGTTCGAGAAGTTCCGTGCCAGAAATGGCTAAATTCCCGGCTTTCCTGTCGTCGGAAACGCACCAGATTGCGCATCGAAACCAAGCAATTCGGGGTCCTGCTGCCGGAATCCGACAAAGGCGCGCAAACCGCACTCGATACAGCGCGCATCCACAACGCACGCGTGATTCGCTAATCGAACGGGAGGCGGGCGCACTCATCGGCGCGCCCGGGGCCGCATTACTGCTGCGGCATCTCCGGGGCACCCTGGGGCATGCCTTCGGGGGCGCCGCCCTGCTGCTGCATCATCTGCTGGAGCTGCATCATCTGCTGCGCTTCCATCACCTCGGCGCGCGACTTGAACTCGAGCAGGTTGATGTCGAACTGGAGCGGCGTGTTCGGCGGGATGACGCCGCCCTGCGGAGGGCTGTCGCCATAGGCCAGTTCAGCGGGAATCCAGGCGCGCAGGCTGCCGCCGCGCTTGAGCAGGGTCACGGCCTCGGCAAAGCCGGGCACCAGCGACTGCAGCTCCATGGGGGCGCCTTCATTCTCGTCGAACACGGTGCCATCGGGCAGCGTGCCCTTATAGGCGACGAGCGCGAAATCGTCGCGTGTGGGGCTCTCGCCCGTACCTTCCGCGATCATCTGGTAGCGCAAGCCGCTGGCCGTCTGGCCGAACTGGCGGCTGCCGGCCCAAGCGAGGACAGCGGCAATGGCCAGCACCAGCACGACCGCAAGCCACAATCGACGAACCGAACCGCGCCGGATAGGCTGCAAGGGAACCGCCGTGACGGACATGGGCCGTGCCTCTTTTTTCCAGAAATCGAAGAATCGTCAGGGCCGCAAGCGCAGCCCTGAATGCACCTTAACGGGCGCCGTCGCGCTCTGCGCGCTTGCGCTCCAGCTTACGGGCGCGACGGATGGCAGCTGCCTTCTCGCGCGCACGCTTCTCGGAGGGCTTCTCATAGTGACGACGGAGCTTCATCTCGCGATAAACGCCCTCACGCTGCAGCTTCTTCTTGAGCGCCCGCAGCGCCTGGTCGACGTTGTTGTCGCGCACGATGATTTGCATAAGCTCGTCAGTCTCCAATTCTATCGCTTGTCCGCAAGGGCCGGAGCGGCCTCCGGACGCGGTATCAATCTGCCTAAAATAACATACGCCGCGACAATCTGCCACGGCGGAACGGGCTGCCTTTATCAGGGAGGCCTTACCGGATCAAGACCGGAAAGGCCGGAAAAAGGCTGCAATCATTGCGGTGTGACATTGCGGATGCGGTCCAGAGCGGACGGATCGCGACCTGATTCGCTGGCTATATACGCCTCCAGCGCTTCAACATCCACCGGCCCTTCGGCCAGCACGGGTGCCGGCGCGAACAGGCGCAGCCCGTCCCCGCCCTGCGCAATGAAGTTGTTCATGGCGACCCGGTAGATGCCTTCATCCATGAGCGGGGCGCCGTTCAACATGATGTCGAAGACCCGCTCCCCTGCTGGCCGACTGGCATCATAACTATAGCCGAACCCGCTCGAAACACTGAGGATCGACGGCCGGGCGCCGCGCGTGAACTGCTGTTCCAGCGCTGCACGGATCTGCGCCCCGGTGAGTTGCTTGACCAGCACGACATTGCCGAAGGGCTGGGCCGAATAGAGATCGCCGAAGCGGACGGCGCCATCAGGCAAGGGGGTGATGGGCGAGCGCAGGCCGCCGGGATTCATCAAGGCAAGCTGCGCCCCGCCCCGCTCCGGCGCGCGCGTGGCAGCCAGTTGCGCATCGGCAATGAAATTGCCCAGCGTGCTCTGGCCGCTCGCATCGGCGACCGGGGTGAGCGGTCCACCAAGCTTGCCAACGACTCGGTCGCTCACTTCCGCCGCGGCCGCCCGGTAGCGCGCGACGAGATCGGCAAGCTCGGGTTGCGCGGCAGGCGCATCCCGCGACTGCGCGACGAGAACATTCTCGGCCCGCTTGTCGACCAGCTTGCGCGCGGCGACATCATAATCGAGCGTGATGCGCGTAATCTGCGTGCCGTACTGCCCAGCGCTCGTCGCGAGGAAGGGCCGGCCCGGATCGACAGCACCGTAGCGGCAGACATAGGCCTGATGGGTATGGCCAGAGATGACCAGATCGAAGGCCGGATCCAGCCGGGACATGATCTCCGGCAACGGGCCGGACAACGAGCCGCAATCGCCGGGATCACCCTCGCCGCTGGCATAGCCGCCTTCATGGATCAGCAGCACCAGAATGTCCGCGCCCGCCTGACGGAGCGCAGGAACATAGGCATTGGCTGCCTTGGCTTCATCGAGGAAGCGCAGATTGGCGACCCCGCTCGGCGCGACGATATCCGGCGTGCCTTCCAGCGTGACGCCAACGAAGCCGACCGTCACCGTCCCGCCGCCGAGCGAGAAGCGCTTGAGACCATAAGCGGGAAACAAGGTACTGCCATCGGCCTGCTGCACATTGGCAGCCAGAAAGCCGAAGCTGGCGCCGGGGAAGTCCGGTATGACCTGACAGGGCGCGAGCTTGGTGAACTTCTCGCAGCCGCCCGACTGGATACGCCGCAACTCATCGGGTCCGCGATCGAACTCGTGATTGCCGACCGAATTGAAGTCGACCGCAACCTTGTTCATCACGCGGATGGTCGGCTCATCGAGGAAATGGCCGGAAATGAGCGGCGAGGCGCTGATCATATCCCCGGCGGAAACCACAGCGCTGTTGGGATTTTCGGCCCGCAGGCGCTCGATCGCCTGGGCGAAATGAATCGCACCGCCGGCCGCCAGGCGCGGCGCATCAGCCGGAGAACCGGGCGGGAGGACGCTCTGCCCCACCTCGTCGATATGGCCGTGGAAATCGTTGAACGCGATGATCTGGAGCCTCGCGACGGCGCTAGGTGCTGGAACCGCAGGCCGCTCAACGGATTGCGCGCAGGCACCGAGCAGGAGCAGGCCAAGCGGGAGGCCAGCGCGGATCATCGGGGGAATTGGCATCATCGATTGTCCATGTCTCGCGAGAAGCAGGGGGCCGGTTAACAGAAATTTCGGGTCATCGCGGTGACAGCGACACTATCCGCCGCCTTTCCCTCGACAATCCGCCCTCTCCCGAGCATCATCCAGACCATCGCCCAACGAGACCCCGGAGGGTCCGGCGCAAGGAGAGAGGATCATGGCGACAGCCGTCAAAACACACCCGATGAGCGATGCCGAATGGCAGGCCCGCCAGCAGCTGGCCGCCTGTTACCGCATCTTTGCGCATATGGGCTGGGACGAACTGATCTATAATCACATCTCGCTGCGCGTGCCGGGCGAGGACCAGGCGTTTCTGATCAACCCTTTCGGCCTCCATTATTCGGAGGTCAAGGCTTCCAATCTCGTCAAGATCGACATTGACGGCAACAAACTGGATGACAGCCCCCATCCCGTGAACCGGGCCGGCTTCGTCCAGCATAGCGTCTTCCACCGCCATGTGCCGGACGCACATTGCATCATCCATACGCATACGACTGCCGGCATGGCTGTCTCATCCACGCAGGAAGGGCTGCTGGCGACCAACTTCTATGCGGGCTTCCTCGTCGGCAACATTGCCTATCATGATTTCGAGGGCGTGACAGTTCGCCCCGAGGAAGGCGCGCGTCTGGTCGCCAATCTGGGCGACAAGCGCTTCATGATCCTGCGCAATCACGGCCTGCTGGTGATGGGGCACACGCTGCCGGAGGCGTTCCTGCGCTACTTCGTCTTCGAGCGGGCCTGCCAGATTCAGCTTGCCACGCGGCAGGCAGGGACGCCGCTCATCATTCCCGACGTGCTTGCCGTGCACAAACGCGACATGTTTTCCGCCATTCCGGCCGAGCGCTTCGGCCTGCTCGATTTCTCCGCAATGGTCCGGGTGATCGACCGGGTCGACCCGAGCTGGCGCGACTGAGCATTGCTCCGGAGCGCCGCCGGTGGCAATCAGGGGCGTGCTCCTCAGAAGGTTCTCAATGACACAATTGCAATGGCGGCTGCGATGACCATCGCAAACGGGACGACGGCGCTCGCGCAGGACGATCCGTTCATCTGGCTCGAAGACTGGCATGGCGAAAAGGCGATGGCGTGGGTCGAGGCAGAGAACGCCCGCACCGTGGCCGTGCTACAGAACGACCCCAATTATCCCGGCATGGTCAAGGACGCGATCGCCATCGCCACCGCGACGGACCGCATCCCCATGCCAAGCCTGATCGGCGGGCAGATCTATAATTTCTGGCGCGATGCCGAGCATCCGCAGGGCATCTGGCGGCACACCAGCGCGGACGAATATGCGCAAAGCAACCCACAGTGGACCACCGCGCTCGATCTCGATGCGCTGAGCAAGGCGGAAGCGAAGAAGTGGGTGTGGAAAGGCGCGACCTGCCTTGAACCGGAGGAGAAGCGCTGTCTGATCTCGCTCTCGGATGGGGGTGAGGACGCGACGGAGATTCGCGAGTTCGACCTGGAGGCCGGCAGTTTCGTCGAGGGCGGCTTCGCGCTTTCCACCTCCAAGCAGGGCGTGGATTGGGTGGATGGCGATACGCTCATCGCCTCGCGCGACTGGGGTGAAGGCACGCTTACCGCCTCGGGCTATCCGTTCGTCGTCAAGACGCTGAAGCGCGGCGCGGCGCTGAGCGATGCTACAGAGGTCTTTCGCGGTGCGAAGGAGGATGTCGGCGTGTGGCCGACCGTGCTGAACGACGGCGCAGGTAATCGCGCTGTGATAATCGTGCGCTCCCGCACCTTCTTCGAGAATGATTATATCCTCGTCACGCCACAAGGCGTGCGCCAGTTACCGCTGCCGGCGAAGTCCACCCTCTCGGGCATGATCGCGGGCCGCGTGATCCTCAAGACCAGCGAACCCTGGAGCAGCGGCGACGTGGACGTGCCGACCGGGAGCGCGGTTTCGGTCTCGCTCGATGACCTGCGTGACGAGCAGACGCTGACCCCGACCATTGTGTTTGCGCCGGGGCCGCGTCAGGCCGTCGAGCAGGTCGCGACGACCCGCGACCATGTAATCCTCGCGACCACGGACAATGTGCGCGGGCGCGCTGCCGTGCTGACGCCCACTCCTGAGGGCTGGTCGCCGACCGCGCTGGACCTTCCCGACAATGCCTCCATCGGCATCTCGGCGGCGAGCGACCAGGACAATCGAGCCTATCTGTCGGTCACGGGCTTCCTCCAGCCGACGACGCTCTGGCAGATCGACGCGGGGAAGCCGGAGCCTGTGCAGGTGAAGGCGCTGCCCGCACGCTTCGATGCCACCGGTCTGGTGGTCGAGCAGTTCGAGGCAGCCTCAAGCGACGGCACGAAGATCCCCTACTTCATCGTGCATCGCGAGGGCATGGAACGGGATGGATCGACCCCGACGATCATGACCGCTTATGGCGGGTTCGAGGTCTCCTATACGCCGTCCTATTCGGCGCTGATCGGCAAGCTGTGGCTGGAGCGTGGCGGCAGCTTCGTGGTTGCCAACATCCGGGGCGGCGGGGAGTTCGGTCCGGCGTGGCATCAAGCGGGCCTCAAGACCAAGCGGCAGATCATCTATGACGATTTTGCCGCGGTGACGCGGGACATCTTCGCACGTGGGCTCTCCAGCCCGAAGAAGTTCGGTATCTTCGGCGGTTCCAATGGCGGATTGCTGATGGGCGTGCAGTTCAACCAGAACCCGGAGCTGTGGAACGCCGTGGTCATCCAGGTGCCGCTGCTCGACATGCTGCGCTTCGAGCAGATCGCCGCCGGGCCATCGTGGGTCGATGAATATGGCAGCGTCTCGGTGCCGGAGGAGAAGGCCTTTCTCGAGACCATCTCGCCTTACCACAATGTCGTGAAGGGCAAGGACTATCCCGAACCGTACATCTGGACGACGACCAAGGATGACCGCGTTGGCCCGCAGCATGCCCGCAAATTCGCGGCACGGCTGAAGGACTACGGCATACCCTATCTCTTCTACGAGGATACGGCGGGCGGTCATTCGGGCGACGCCGACATCGAGCAGAGCGCGCGGCTGAAGGCCATGGAAATGGTCTACTTCACGCGCAAGCTGATCGACGGGAAATAAAGAAGACCAATGACCAAATTCACCGTCAATGATCGTCCGGTCGAGTACAAGATGGATCCGCAGACGCCACTGCTGTGGGCGCTGCGCGATGCCTCCAACCTGACCGGCACCAAATATGGCTGCGGCACGGGCGATTGCGGTGCCTGCACGGTGGATATTGACGGTCTGGCCATCCGCAGCTGCCAGGTGACCATCGCGGCAGTGGAAGGCCGGTTCGTGACCACCATCGAAGCGCTCTCGCCGGACCGCAGCCATCCGGTGCAGCAGGCGTGGGCGGCGCAAATGGTGCCGCAATGCGGCTATTGCCAGTCCGGCATGATCATGGCCGCAGCTGTGCTGCTCCGGCGCAACAGCAACCCGACGGACGCTCAGATCGACGCGGCGATGACCAACATTTGCCGCTGTGGCACTTATCCGCGCATTCGGGAGGCCATCAAGCAGGCTGGGCGGATTATGCGCGGCGAGGAACGGGTAGCGGCGGCGCCGGCACCGGGGATCGCGCCCGCCGATGCGGCGCGCCATGTGCCGGCGATGACGCCTCCTGACAACGGCGCATCCAGCGACGAGTGATGCCGTCCCGCAGCGGGACAAGCTTACGGATGGCTGTCAGCAATGTTCAGGGTGAAGACAGCAGCCTTAGGGTAAATGAATCCTCAATGGCGAAAAACCGCCTGCTTTGAGGATGTAATCGAGATGAGCCGTCTTTTGACCATCGGCCTGCTGGCTTCAACCATGCTGGTCGCTGCCCCGGCCGCAGCGCAGGAGCGTAGCGCGAACCGGGGTGACTGGATCCGCAACCAGACCCAGCAACAGCAATCGGGGCAACAGCAATCGGGCGCTCGACAGGGCGGCGGAGAACGCCAGCGCGACTGGTCAGGTGAGCGCCGCGCGCGACCCCAGCAGGCCGAGCGGCCGCAGCGGGTGCAGCAGCCCAGGGTCCTGCGACCAAGCGTTCAGCAGCAGCGGGCCGAGCCCCAACGTGCGCCTTCAGCCGTGACGACGACGCGTGTTGCACCGTCCAACGTGCCTCGCCCCAACTGGCAGGACCGCCGCGTGACCGAACAGCGCACCCGCGCTGAACGCCAGCGCGATCAGCCACGTAACTGGAACGACGTTGGCCGCAACAACAGCGAGTGGCGGAACAACGATCGCACGCGCGACAACGACGACCGCCGCCGGGATCAGGCATCCCGCGACGACAACCGGGATCGTAGCAACTGGCGCGACCGCGACAATCGCCGCGATGATGACAGCCGCCGCTGGGATGGCCGGCGCGACAATGACTGGCGCCGGGACGACCGCGCAGACAATCGCCGCGACTGGAATCAACAGCGGAACTGGAACTACCAGCGCCGGCTGAACGAGCGCGAGCGCTGGGCCGATCAACGTCGCTGGGACAATCGCTGGCGCAACGACCGCCGCTATGACTGGAATCACCACCGCACCCAGTATCGCAACATCTACCGGATGCCGAGCTACCACACGCCTTATGGCTGGAATTATGGCTACCGGCGCTTCTCGATCGGCATTTATCTGAGCAACGTGCTGTTTGCCCGCAATTATTGGATCAGCGACCCATATTATTACCGCCTGCCGCCAGTCTACGGTTCGCTGCGCTGGGTCCGCTACTATGACGACGCGCTGCTTGTGGATACGCGCGATGGCTATGTCGTCGATGTGATCCACAACTTCTTCTGGTGAGTGCGCAGACGCTCATTCCAAGCGCTTCCTGAGCGGCCTTCAGGAAAGACTGGGCCGGTTCCCGCTTCGGCAGGAGCCGGTTCCTTTTATGGTCGACAGCTTACCGACACCCCCTTGCAATGAGGCTGATCGGGATGGCAGGAGGCAGGTCATGAACCAAGAATGGCCCGACGACGCTGAACTTCCTTCGCAAGCGCGCGCGGATATGGGCACCAGAGTTCGCCAGCGCCTCTCCCGCAACCCGATGATCAGCCGCGTGCCCACCGAGCGGGCGGAGATGTTCCTGCGCCACGGCCTCGTTACACCCAAGGAGTGCACCGAGCTGATCCGCAAGATCGATGCGGGGTGCAAGCCTTCCAAGCTCTTTTCCGGCACGGACTCCGGTTACCGCACGAGCAGCAGCTGCAACCTCGACATCTATGATCCGCTGGTGATCGCGGTCACGAAGCGGATCGATGCGCTGATGGGCATCGAGGGGGAGTATGGCGAGCTGCTGCAGGGTCAGCGCTATAATGAAACCCAGCATTACCATCTGCATTGCGACTACTTCCCGGCCAAGGTCCATTACTGGCCTGCGATGCGGGTGAGCGGCGGGCAGCGCTGCTGGACGGCCATGGCCTATCTCTGCGATGTGGAGGAAGGGGGCGAAACGCAGTTCCCGCAGCTTGGCGTTGCCATTCCACCGCGGGCCGGGACGCTGCTCATCTGGAACAACATGAATGCCGATGGCAGCCCCAATCACGATACGCTGCACGCCGCGCTGCCCGTGACCAAGGGCGTCAAATATGTCGTGACCCGCTGGTATCGCGAACGCCCCTGGACGCCGCGCAACAAGCCCTGATCCGAGCGCTCCGGCCTCTCGAAACCCGACAAATTGCGACACTTATGAGCGAAAGCTGACACAGGCGTTCCCGCGGCATTCAGCGGGCGCGGCCGATAACGACATGGCGACCAAGGCCCCGGATGATTTCAGGCGGTCTGGCCGGCACTGAAGGAGTGTCAAACCATGAAGAAGTTTCTCATTGCCGGGCTTGCAGCCCTCACCCTGATCCCCTCGACCGCCATGGCGCAGCCATATCATGCACAGAGCCGGCAGGATGTGCGCGAGGAACGGCGCGACGTAAAGGAAGCCAAGCGCGATTTGCGCGACGCGCGACGCGATGTTCGGGACGCACGCTGGGATTATCAGCGCGAGGTGCGCGAGTATAACCGCGAGAAAGCGTGGCGCGGCGCTCCGTTCAAATATCAGCGGTTCAGGGCCGGCGCCGTCGTCCGCCCGGTCTATTACGGCCGCAACTATGTCGTGAACGACTGGCGCCGCTTCCGTTGGGATGCGCCCCGTGCGAACCAGCAATGGGTGCGCCACTATAATGACGCACTGCTGGTGAACACGCGGACGGGCCGTGTGGTGAAGGTAATCCCGAACGCGTTCCGCTATCGCTGATGCCTGCCCCGGTGTTTGCCGGATGATCTGAAATGGGCTGTGCCGCACATCGGCATGGCCCTTTTTCTGCTTCCGAATCCGCTTCGCGCGACGAAACGAGGGACTGGGGCGTTGTGATGAAGAAAGCTCGTCGCTAGTCATTTGACCATGCGATCCCCCGATCGACCTTTCCAGAAAGGACTCCCCATGTTCCGCGCCGCGCGCTTCCGCCGCAGCCTTGCGCTGCTGCTCACTGCCACCGCTTTTGCCATACCCGCCCATGCTCAACCGACCGCCCCTGCCGCGACCAGTTCGGCTCAGACGGAGGATCAACGGCTGTTCGCTTTGTTCTCCGCAGCCAACGAAGCCCACCTTGCCAATAACCCGCTCGATGCGCTGTTCCGGGGCGACCTGCGCCACGCCGACCGACTGGGCGACTATATCAGCGACGCCTATTTCGCGGCCGAGCGCAAGACGGCGCAGGACAATCTTGCCGCGCTCCACGCCATCGACCGGACCCGCCTGAACGCCCAGAACCAGATCGCCTATGATGTGTTCGAATGGGAGATGCAGGACAAGCTCGCCAAAGTGAGCGCGCCGCTGGTGAACATCAGCGCGGTGATCCCGATCAATCACTTCACCGGCATGCACACTTTCTACCCGACGCTGGCATCGGGCAAGGGCGCAGCGCCGTTCAAGACGCTGGCTGACTATGAGAACAACCTCAAGCGTCACCAGGACTATGTCGTCTATCTCGATCGCGCGATCGGGCGCTTTCGCGAAGGCATGGCAGCCGGCGTGGTCGAGACGCGCCTGACGATTGGCAACACGATCGCGCAACTCGATGCGCTGCTCGCCCAGCCGGTGGAGGACTCGCCCTTCTACCAGCCGGTAAAGAACTTTCCGGCAGAGATCGCGCCAGCAGACCGCCAGCGGCTCACGGCGGCTTACCGGGAAGCGCTGACGAGCAAGATCAACCCTGCCCATCAGCGGCTGCGGGACTTCCTGCAGGCCGAATATCTGCCGGTTGCGCGCGAAACCGTGGGCTTGAACAGCATGAAGGGCGGCGAGCAACTCTACGCCGCGCTGGTGAAGAGCATGACCACATTGCCGCTCAAGCCGGATTATATCCACGACCTTGGCCTCTCCGAGGTCGCGCGCATCCGCAGTGAAATGGAGCAGGTGCGCGATGAAGTGGGCTTCAAGGGCACGCTCGGAGCGTTCTTTGCGCATCTGCGTGATGAACCCCGTTTCCATCCGGAATCCCGAGAGTGGATGACACAGGAGTTCTATCGCATCGGCAAGGTGGTAGACGAAATCGTGCCGAGCCAGTTCTCCACCCTGCCCAAGGCCAAGCTTGAAATCCGCCCCTATCCCGAGTTCCGCGAGCGCTTCGAGGCGGGCGGCTCCTATGAGAGCGGCACGCCGGATGGCAGCCGGCCCGGTGTCTTCTACTTCAACGCCTATGATCTGCCGTCCCGCAGTCTGCCGGGTATGACGACGCTCTATCTGCATGAAGGGGCGCCGGGTCATCATTTCCAGATCAGCCTGGCGCAGGAGAATGAGAGTCTGCCGGACTTCATCCGCTTCGGCGGCAATACGGCCTATGTGGAAGGCTGGGCGCTCTACGCCGAGACGCTGGGCTATGACTTTGGCGTGTTCAAGGACCCCTATCAGCGCATGGGACATCTGGATGACGAGATGCTGCGGGCCATGCGGCTTGTCGTCGATACCGGGCTTCACACCAAGGGCTGGAGCCGCGAGCAGGCGATCCAGTACATGCTCGACAACAGCTCGATGGGCAAAACCGATGCGACCGCCGAGGTCGAGCGGTACATCGCCATGCCGGCGCAGGCCCTCTCCTACAAGATCGGCTCGCTGACCATCCAGCGCCTGAAGAAGAAGGCACAGGACGAGCTTGGACCGCGCTTTGACGTCAAGGCCTTCCACGATCAGGTGCTGATGACCGGCGCGCTGCCGATGAGCGTACTTGAGCGCAAGATCGACGACTGGATTGCCCGGACCAAGGCCGGCTGAGCGATATCCTGCCGACCGACCGCGATGGCCCTGCCCTCTCAACGGGTGGGGCCATTCTTTTTGATGCGTGGAAGGTTACGAAGGTTACAGGGTAGACAAATTTCATCCGGCCTCATCCGCCGCTTTGCGCGAGGACAGGATGCTGGGCCTATTCACACATTTCAAAGAGCCTTCGAAGCCGCAATGACATGGCATGGGTTACCCGCTGTAGGACAGCCCTGTGCAAGCCGATGTCTCCATTCGGCTCATTTGTTATTGCAATTCGTTCTCAATAGCATATCCTGAGTCGCATGATTGCTTTGCTGGAGGGGTCGCGATGACCAGGGATTTGTCCGCTCTTTTTGCCTTCCGGGACCTGCGGTCCTTTCCGCTTACCGCGATGAATTTGATCATGGCCGCGCGGCTGTGCATCATCTTTGGCCAGACCGGCCGCGACCCTGTGCCCGACCTTGCCGTGCGCCTGCGCAGCATGGATGCAGCGCGCCGGGTGGCGCGTCTGGTTGGGGGCATTCAGCAGGGCTGGCCGGAGCATTTTCTGGTCCACCGCCCCTGCTGCATGACGCTGAGCCCGGACGAAGCGCTCCTCGGCGATCTGGCGGTGATGGCGCTACAAGGGGACGAAACGGGCGCGACACAGTTGTTGCGCGACACGCTGCCCTGCGATGTCACGCACTTCATGTTCCATGAGACCATCGCAGCTGTCGCGGCGATCCGATCCGCGCAATTGCAGCCGCATCGGCCTGCTGGCGGGGCGTGATTGGGTTGGAGCGGCTGCTCGCGACAGTGACGCTGTTCGCCCGGGCCGTCCCAACGCTCAAGAAAATACAGGGCTTCGACAAGCTCAGCCCGAACGGACTGGAGAAGGGTTTAGCCTTCAGTTCGCCCCTGCCTCCAGCGCCTGTGCGATGAGCTTGCGGCTGTTCTCAATGCCGTAGAGCGCGATGAAGCTACCCATGCGTGGACCTTGCTGAGCGCCGAGCAGGGTTTCGTAGAGCGCCTTGAACCAGTCTCGCAGCTGCTCGAAGCCGTAATGCGGGTCCTTGCCGATCTCGTAGACGATATTCTGGATCTCTTCCGCCGTCGCATGGTCCGGCAGGGCGGCCAGCTGGGCATCCAGCTCGCGCAGGGCCATGGCCTCATTCTCTTCCGGCGCGCGGCGCTTGAGCGTGGGCGCGACGAAATCGCGATTATAGGCCAGCGCGTTGCGGACCAAGCCGGCGAGGCGCGGATATTGTTCCACAGACACGTCCGGCGCGTAATTGCGCAGATAGGCCCATACCTGATGCTCGGTCGCATCGGCGCCCATGACGCCGACGAGATTGAGCAGCAGTCCGTAAGTGACCGGCAACGAATCCTCCGTCACCTGCCCGCCATGGACATGGTGGACAGGATTGCCGAGGCGTTTGTCCACGGCCTGCGTGGCATAGGCCGCGCGGAACTGCTCATAATCATCCACGGCACGCGGGATGACGCCGATGTGCAGCGACTTGGCAGCCTTGGGCTCGCGATAGATGTAGAAAGCCAGGCTCTCTTCCGAGCCATAGGTCAGCCACTGCTCGATGCTGAGGCCATTGCCCTTGGACTTGGAGATCTTCTCCCCCTTCTCATCCAGGAACATCTCGTAGTTGAATCCTTCCGGAGGCCGCCCGCCGAGCGCGCGGGCGATCTTCGAGCTTTGCGTGACGCTGTCGATCAGATCCTTGCCGGCCATCTCATAATCGACGCCAAGCGCAACCCAGCGCATCGCCCAGTCGACCTTCCATTGCAGCTTAGCGCCGCCGGAAAGGATGCTCTGCTCGATGGCCTCGCCCTCATCTTCGAAGCGGACGATCCCCGCCTCGGCATCGACGACTTCGATCGGCACCTGCAGCACGATGCCGCTCTTGGCGCTGATCGGCAGGACCGGCGAATAGGTCGCCTGCCGCTCCTTGCGCAGCGTGGGCAGCATGATGTCCATGATCGCCTGATAATTGCGCAGCACATTGCGCAGGGCGTCGTCAAACTCGCCCCCGCGATACATGTCCGTCGACGAGACGAACTCGTAATCGAAGCCATATTGGTCGAGGAACGCGCGCAGCATCGCATTATTGTGATGCGCGAAGCTCTCATACTTCCCGAACGGATCGGGCACCTGGGTGAGCGGACGACCGAGATGTTCGGTCAGCATCGCCTGATTGGGCACATTGTCCGGCACCTTGCGCAGGCCGTCCATATCATCGCTGAAGGCAATGAGGCGCGTGGGCGCACCGGTCATTTCCTCAAAAGCGTGACGGACCATGGTGGTGCGCTGCACTTCGTTGAACGTGCCGATGTGCGGCAGGCCCGACGGGCCATAGCCGGTCTCGAACAGCATTGGCACGCCGCCGGGCTTGCCCTGCGGATAGCGCTTGAGCAACTTGCGTGCCTCTTCATAGGGCCAGGCCTTCGAGACCTTCGCGGCCTCGCGCAATACAGCGGCATAATCAGCATCAGTCATGGGGCGAGCCTCTAGCGGCAAGTGAGCGCGCGCAACAACCAAAAAGGGCCAAACGACCTTCAACGGAAATGCGACGAAACGAAAAATTTACCACTCTGTGTAACACATCATGAAGCTGTTCGCTCCGATCGGAAACTCCACAAAGGAGCGACGAATCGGGTGGACTGACGTGGGAGGCCGTACAATGGACCAGCAAGTTGAACGGCAGCAGAGAATTTGTGTCGATATCCCCGTCATGATCACGACTGTGCTCGATGCTTTCGAAGCCACGCTCGTTGACATGACTGAGGAAGGCGCATTGCTCTCGGGCTGCAGCCTGATCGAAGGCACGCGATTCCAGATCGATTACATGGGCGAGACGGTTTACGCTCAGGCCGTTTGGCGTGAGGTGGATCGCACCGGCATTCGCTTCATCTTCCGACTGAATGACGGGCCGCTTTATCAGCGGCTGGCGATTGCACGGGCCGGCCAGTTCGGCGCGAGCGCAGGGTTTGCCGGCGCAACAGCGGCAGCACCGCGCGGATTTGGCCGCCGGGTCGCCTGATCGAAGCAAGTCAGCGCGTCCGGTGCTGCCTGCACCGGCTCAGCACTCTTCCCCGAACAGCCGACGACCGCCCCGCTTGGGCAAGGGAGGCGGGGCCGGTTGCATGATCTTCAACAATGACAGAGCCATGCGCACTTCCGCAAAATCATCGCCCTGCCCCTGCGCGACCAGCGCGGCCTCGGCCGTATAGCCCTGCTGCTGCAGATGCTGCGCGGCGGCTTTGCGCGCGAGATCGATGGCAGCTGTCGTCATAACGGATCGGCAGACGGCTGAATCAACGGGCCGTCCGCGCCATAAGGACGCCAAGGCTGCGAAACCCGGCCTTCACGCGCCTTGAAAAAATACTGACTGCAAATGAGCCAGCCCTTGAGCGGCCGAAGGGGCAGAATGCAGGTTGCCAGCACCAGCGGCAATGTCGTCACAAGGTGGACCCAGAGCGGCGGATCCACCTTCACCTGGAAGACCAGCGCGAAAATCACGGCTGGCACACAGGCAAAGCAGATCACGAAAAACGCCGGTCCGTCCGCCGGGTCTGCATAGTCATAGGAAAGACCGCAAGAGTCGCAATCCTTGCGAATGCTCAGAAAGCCCTTGAAAATATTGCCCTTGGCGCATCGTGGACAGCGGCCGCGCAGCCCGGTGCGCAAGGGATCATGCCGAGGCCATTGCTTGCCTTGTTCATTCACCGGGTCGGACACAGCCATTGCTCCATTTCGTCTGGCAGCAATATAAGGCATACGTAGGCATCATCCTACCATACATAAACCGGGCAGGTGCCATGCAGAACTGGATTGCCTTCATCCGGGAGAATGAAGGGCCGAAATATGCCGCGATCGCGGACGCGCTGACCGGCGCCATCCGCTCCGGCGAATTGCGCCCGGGCGCCCGCCTCCCGGCGCAGCGGGCATTGGCAGAGCGGCTGGGCGTGGATCTCACGACCGTCACCCGCGCTTACGGCCTCGTCCGCGACGCTGGATTGATCGAAGGCGCGGGGAAGCTCGGCAGCTTCGTGCGAAATGACGTTGCGCTGCCCCGCTTTGGCGAAACGGCAAGCGAGCGGGGCATGAATGTGCCGCCGCAGCCGGGCTTCAATCTGCTGCCCCAGGCAATCCACAATGGCATGGCCAGCTTGCTGCGCGCCGGGCGTCATTCGCCGATCCTTCAATATCAGCCGAGTCTGGGCAATATTGCCGACCGGGCGCAGGGCGCTGCGCGGCTCGGCGGGATCGGATTGCCGTCCGATGCGGACCAGATCGCGATCACCGCGGGCGCCCAGCATGCGCTGCATGGCATCGTGCACACGATCCTCGCGCCGGGTGATAGCATCTGCTGCGCGCCATTCATCTACCCCGGAATGATCGCGCTGGCGCGGCGCCGGGGACTGGTGCTGATTCCGGTCGAGGTGGATGAGGACGGCATGATCCCAGACGCGCTCGATACCGCCTTCAGCAGCGGTGCGCGCGCGGTTTACCTCACGCCCACCAACGACAACCCGACCTGCGCGACGATGGACCGCCAGCGTCGGGAGGCCATTGCCGCGATTATCGCCGCGCATGGGGCCACGCTGGTGGAGGATGACGCTTATGGGCAGCTCAGCCTCGCAGCCCATCCGCCATGCTCATCGCTCGTCCCGACGCAAAGCTGGTACATTGCCGGCACGTCGAAGCTGATCTCGCCCATCCTGCGGGTCGCGCACGTCCGCGCGCCTTCCGCGCAAAGCAACCTGCAGCTGGGCGCCGTGCTGAACGAGAGCGCCGTGATGGCGCCGCCGCTGAATGTCGCGCTGGTGAGCCACTGGTTGCGCGAGGGCATGTTCACTACGCTCATCGAGGGCGTTCGCGCCGAAGCGATCACCCGACACCGCCTCGTCGCGCGGCATCTCGCCGGCTTGCGGTATCGCATGCACCCGGAAGGCTATCACCTCTGGCTGGATGTGGGGGAGCCCGGCCACCCCACTCCCGACATCGATTCACTGATCGACCAGGTGGCAGCCATGGGCCTTTCTGCCGTGACCGGCAGCGCGTTCGGTGTCGAGCCAAAGGCGTCCGCCCATATCCGTCTTTCCGTCGGCGGCGCGCTCGACCATGCTGCGCTCGAGCGCGCCCTCAAGCATCTGCGGGGCTGCTTCCCCACCTGAGCGCCGCAAGTGAACGGCCTCGACAGGCTGGCCTGATACAAAAACCTGTTCACGAACCGTTCCCCTTGCGAACAGAGCGCGCTATGGCTGGTTTGTGCCCTCTCCCTCTTCGATCCTTCCCGGCCTGCCGCCGGCACTCCATGCCAGCCATGCCGGCATCTGGCTGACTGACGGACGCGGCGAGCAGACGGTCGGCCTGGGGCGCGGGCAAGCACTCGCGCGGGCGGCCGATACGCCGCTGCTGCTGGTGAATGCGCCGCTCCTCGGATCGCGGCTGGGCTATGCCGACCTTTCCGGGCTCGATCTGCTGGAGCTCTTCGCCTTTCTGTTTCCGGCGCAATTCGTGATCCCGACCGTCGCCGGGCTTGCGCGCGCCATGGGCCTGACGCCGCCAGCAAGCGATGCCGAGGCCGCGACGCTGATCCCGCAGATCGCCAGCACGATGCTGGGCTGGATACAGCGGCCGGACTGGGCCGAGCGCGAGGGGGCATGGACGAGCCTCAACCAGCTGGAGCGGCTGCGCTGGAGCTGGGCGCCGCTGCTGCGGCCGCTGATCGCAACGCCTGGGACGGCCGAGCGCTGGCTGTTCAGCCGCCTGCCGCAATGGGAAGAGCAAGCCCCCCGCCCTGCCCCGCGCCCGGTGACGCTGGACGAAGCGGAGGTGCTGGCAAGGCTGCGCTCGCTCACCGGCAGTGGTGCGGAAACGCGGCAAGGTCAGCGGGATTTCTCGACCGTGGCCGCCGGGAGCTTCGCGCCGCGACCCAGGGAAGAGGCACCCAATGTGGTGCTGGCGCAGGCCGGCACCGGGATCGGCAAGACGCTGGGCTATCTGGCACCGGCGACGCTCTGGGCCGAGCAATCCGGCGGGACGGTGTGGATCGCGACCTACACCAAGGCACTGCAACGCCAGCTCGACCGGGAAACGCGGCGCCATTATCCTGACGATGCCGCGTTCCGGCGCCATGTGGTGATCCGCAAGGGGCGCGAGAATTATCTCTGCCTGCTCAATCTGGAAGATGCGCTGCAGGGCGGCTTTGCGGGCCGCGCGGCGGTGCTGGCGCACTTCGTGGCGCGCTGGGCGGGCTATACGCGCGATGGCGATATGGTGGGCGGCGATCTGCCCGGCTGGCTGATGGCGCTGTTTCGCCGCGCGGGGGCGACAGCGCTCACCGACCGGCGGGGTGAGTGCATCTATGCCGGCTGTCCGCATTTTCGCACCTGCTTCATCGAGCGGGCGACGCGGGCGAGCCAGAGTGCGGACATCGTGATCGCCAATCATGCGCTGGTGATGATCAACGCCGCGCGCGGGCGGGAAGCGCAAGGCGCGCCAACGCGGATCATCTTCGATGAGGGGCATCATCTGTTCGATGCGGCGGACTCGACCTTCGGCGCGGCGCTGACCGGGCGCGAGGCCATCGAGCTGCGGCGCTGGATCATGGGCCCGGAAAGCGAGCGGCGCGGGCGGCGGCGTGGTCTCGCCGCACGACTCTCCGACGTGGCAAGCTATGACAACGAAGGCGCCGAAGCCATTGAGGATGCGCGAGAAGCGGCCCGTGCACTACCGGGTGAGGATTGGCTGCGCCGGGTCGTAGAGCATGGGCCGGACGGGGCGATCGAAACCGTGCTCGCCGCCGTGCGCGAGACGGTTTACGCCCGCGCGGAGCGGGACGGACGCGACACCGACCCCGGCTATGGGCTGGAAGTGGACCTCAGCGAGGCCGATGGCGCGCTGATTGACGCCGCGACCGATGCAGCGCGAGCGCTGGAAGCACTGCTCGCCCCCCTGCAGCGGCTGGGCAAGCGGCTGGTCGCGGTGATCGAACTGGCGCCGGATTGGCTCGACGGCCCGGCGCGGGCCCGCATCGACGGCGCGATCTCGGCGCTGGGCTGGCGCTGCGACCTGCTGCGCGCCTGGATCGCGCTGCTGCTGCGCGTCGGCGGTCCTCCGGAGCCGGCTTTTGTCGACTGGCTCGCGGTCGATCGGGTCGAAGGCAAGGAATATGACATGGGCCTGCACCGCCACTGGCTCGACCCGACCAAGCCGCTGGCCGAAACGGTGCTGCGCCCGGCGCATGGCGTGCTGGTGACATCCGCCACCCTGCGCGCGGGTGGTGACACGCAGACGGCAGTGGAGCGATCCGGCGCGGTGCATCTGGGGCGCGCGCCGATATGGTTCGAGGCGGCAAGCCCGTTCGACTATGCGCGGCAGAGCGAAGTGCTGATCGTGACCGACATCAAGCGCGGCGATCTGCCCGCGCTGGCCGGCGCCTATGCCCGGCTGATCGAGGCGGCGGGTGGGGGAACGCTGGGGCTGTTCACGGCTATTCGTCGGCTGCGCTCCGTGCAAAAGCGCATTGCCGACCGGCTCGCCCGCGCGGGCCTGCCGCTCTACGCCCAGCATGTCGACCCCTTCGATCCGGCAACGCTGATCGATATGTTCCGCGACGATCCACGCGCCTCCCTGCTCGGCACCGACGCCCTGCGTGACGGCATCGACGTGCCCGGAGACTCGCTGCGGCTGGTGGTCATGGAAGGCGTGCCATGGGCCAAGCCGTCCGTGCTGCACGCCACGCGGCGGCAGGCAAGCGGCGAGCCGACCGCTTACGACGACCGCTTGGTGCGCGCACGGCTGGCGCAGGCGTTCGGACGGCTCATCCGGCGGGGTGATGACAGCGGCCAGTTCGTGATCCTCTCGGCGGCCATGCCGAGCCGATTGCTGAGCGCCTTTCCGCCCGATGTGCCAATCTTGCGCATTCCACTCGATGAGGCGATTGCCCGCGTGCGGTCCCGCCTTGGTTCGGACGCGAATATCGGGCAGAGACTGCCGGACGGGTCTCAAGCGAAGTGGGTGTCCTCCGAGGAATGAAGACGGTTATCGTCCTGCGACATGCCAAGTCCGACTGGAGCGACTCGGCGCTGCGTGATTTCGATCGCGGCCTGAATGATCGTGGCTATCGCGCCGCGGCGGTGATGGGTCGCTGGGCTGCGAGGCAGGGGCATCGTTTCGAGGCCATCATTGCGTCGCCAGCCGTACGCGTCGTCGAGACGCTCAAGCGTTTTTGCGAGGCCTATGGCCCCTGCCCAGCGCCGGCGCATGACAGGCGGCTTTATCTGGCGTCCGCAGGGACGATCGCGGAAGTGCTGAGTGAAACGGCACCGGACATCGGCACCGTCTTGCTCGCCGGGCACAGTCCCGGACTCGAGACGTTCATTCTGGCGTCCGCCGCGCATGAAGCCAGCCCCGGCCTGATCGCCGACGTGGAAACCAAATTCCCGACCGCTGCAATGGCAGTTCTGGCGTTCAACGTGGACAGCTGGACGCAGCTGGCAGACGAATTCGAAAATGCTGCAACGCTGCGCTCGTTCGTGCGACCGCGCGACCTCGACCCCACGCTGGGTCCCGATCAGCGCTGAGGGCAAGCCAGCTTTCGGTAGGCTCAGCCGGGCTTGAGCGCCTCTTCCAGACTTTCCCGGATCACGGTGAGACGGGCGATAAGCAGTGAAATATCCGGCGACGTCAGACGCTGATCGTGCCGGGGCTGATCGAGAGCGGGCGCGGAAAACAGGTCATCCCTAGGAAATCCGGCCTGATGGCTGCTGCGCGCACGCCCAGTGGCGGAGGACTTTGCTCCAGACTCGGCCTGCCCCGCCTCATGGGACACAGCCTCGTCCGACCCAGGAAGCGGCGCGGGCTGGGCGGCATCGGCTGGTGGAGCGGATTCGGCTGACGAGGACTTGCGAGACGCCAAAGCCCGCTGCGCACCGCGCACGGTGAAGCCCTCTTCATTCAGCAGCCGATTGATCCGCCGGGCGAGATCGACATCGCCAGGGCGATAATAGCGCCGGTTCCCGGACCGCTGCAGCGGCTTGAGCTGGGGAAAGCGACTTTCCCAATAGCGCAGGATATGCTGCGCCACGCCCAGTTCGCGAGCAAGCTCTCCAATCGTCAGAAACGCGCCGTCTTCTTTGGCCATGGTGCATTGTGCAACGATAGAACGGCGCCGGTCAATCCGCGACCGACCGCCGGAGGCCTGATCGAGACGATCAGGCGCCGGCGACGCGGTCCCGCAAGGTCTGGCTGGGGCGGAAGGTCAGCACCCGGCGCGGCGTGATCGGCACCTCGACGCCGGTCTTGGGATTGCGGCCAACGCGCTCGTTCTTGTCCCGCAGGACGAACGTACCAAAGCCGGAAATCTTGACATTTTCGCCATGTTCCAGCGCCTCGGTGACCAGATCGAGCACCTGCTCGACGATCTGCGCCGACTCAGCCCGCGAGAGGCCGACCTGACGATTGAGACGATCCGCGATCTCGGCGCGGGTCAACGTATCTTCTGAACTCATTTCGCCCCCAATAACGAAACCTCTGCGCTCTGCCCCCCAGCGAAGCGCTGCCACGTCTCTGCGGCAGAATGTCTTCCAATGCAATCAAGAAGAATCGCGACAAGCTACCGATAACAGGTGATATTGTATCGCAAATGCGATCCTCAGAACCGCAACGCGCTCGCGCCCCAGGTGAAGCCACCGCCCATTGCCTCCAGCACGACAAGATCGCCCTGCTTGATCCGGCCATCGCGCACGGCAGCATCCAGCGCCAGCGGCACGGATGCGGCCGAGGTGTTCGCGTGCTGATCGACGGTGACGACCACCCGGCCAGCATCCAGGCCAAGCTTGCGTGCCGTGGCATCGAGAATGCGCGCATTGGCCTGATGCGGCACGACCCAATCAATGTCTTCTACTGACAAATCAGCCGCTTCCAGCACTTCCCGCAGCACCTGCGCGAGATTGACGACAGCGTGGCGGAAGACCTCCTGCCCCTTCATGCGCAACTTGCCGACGGTGCCGGTCGTCGACGGGCCGCCATCGGTATAGAGCAGGCAGTTATGCCGGCCATCAGCGTGCAGGCGGCTGGCGAGAATGCCTCGTCCGGTCGTCTCATCCGTATCCTGCGCGCGCAGCACCACGGCGCCGGCGCCGTCGCCAAACAGTACGCAGCTCGCGCGGTCCTCCCAATCGAGCAGGCGGCTCATCGTCTCCGCACCGATCACCAGTGCCGTTTTCGCAGCGCCGCCGCGCAGCATATTGTCCGCCACCGTGAGAGCGTACAGGAAACCGGAGCAGACAGCCGCGACATCGAACGCAACACAGTCATTGATCCCCAGCCCCGCCTGAACGCGCGTGGCGCTTGCGGGGAAGGTCTGGTCCGGCGTCGTCGTCGCAAGAATGATCAGATCGACTTCGGTCGCGGGGACATTGGCAGCCTGCAGTGCCTTGCGCGCAGCCTCAACGGCAAGCGTGGAGGTCGTCTCCCCCTCACCTGCGAGGTGGCGGGCACGAATGCCGGTGCGCTCGACGATCCACTCGTCGCTCGTATCCACCGTCTGTGCCAACTCATTATTATCGACACGACGCCGGGGAAGGGCGGACCCGGTCCCCTCGATCACGGACCGCAAGGTCATTTGGCGAGCAGTTCCTCTTTCCCGATAGGCCCGACGCGGGCGATATCCTGCGCGATGCGCGCGCTGAGATCTTCTTCGACCAGTCGGGCAGCGACATGCACGGCATTGGCAATGCCTTTGTCGTCCGCCCCGCCATGGCTTTTCACAACCATGCCGTTGAGACCAAGGAAGACAGCACCATTGTGATTGTTCGGGTCAAGATGGACCTTGAGCAATTGCAGCGCAGGTTTGGAAAGCAGGAAGCCCGCCTTCGAACGCAAGGAACTGGTGAAAGCCCGGCGCAGCACATCGGTAACGAAGCGCGCGGTGCCTTCTGCTGTCTTGAGCGCAATATTGCCGGCAAAGCCCTCTGCGACGATCACATCCGCATCGCCCGAGCCGATCTTGTCACCCTCGATAAAGCCATCGAACCGCAGTGGCAGGCCAATGCCCTTGCGCAGGACCGCGGCGGCATCACGGATTTCGTCCGTGCCCTTCAGATCCTCAGTGCCGATGTTGAGCAGGCGCACGCGCGGCATCTCAAGATCCAGCACGACGCGGGCATAAGCCGCGCCCATGACGGCGAATTCGACGAGATTACGGGCATCACACTCGGTGTTCGCGCCGAGATCGAGCATCACGACGTCATTGTCGCCAAGCGTAGGGAGAAAGGCGGCCAGCGCCGGCCGATCGATGCCGGGCAAGGTGCGCAGCGCAAGCTTGGCGATCGCCATCAGTGCGCCAGTGTTTCCGGCGGACACAGCGGCCTGTGCATCGCCACTCTTCACGGCCTGAATGGCGAGGCCCATGGAGCTCTGGCGTGACTGGCGAATCGCCTGACTGGGCTTGTCCGATGCGCCCACCACCTTATCGGTGTGGATAATCTCGGCGGCGCGTGAAAGATTGGGATGGTTTTCCAGCGCGGCACGAATGCGCGCCTCATCGCCAAACAGCAGGAACTGCAGTCCCTCATGCCGACGGCGCGCCAAGGCGACGCCCGCGATCATCACGCGGACGCCCTCGTCGCCGCCCATCGCATCAATCGCGATCCGCGGCGTTTTCACAACATGATCCCCCGGCCGGGTCTCAGGCGCCGATCGCGACGATTTCGCGGCCGTTATAGTGCCCGCAGGCCGTGCACATATTGTGGGGGCGCTTCAGCTCGCCACAATTGGGGCATTCCTGGAAGGATTCGATCGGCAGCGAGTCATGGCTGCGACGCATGCCGCGCTTGGACGGCGAAGTTTTTCTCTTTGGGACAGCCATGAGGGCACCTGTCTAAATAACGCAAAACATCAATAACGGGTTCGCTTGCCTGGCCGCCTGCAAAGGCGTCTTGGCGGCCACAGAGGACCGCGGCCAACCGAAGGCCGGGCGTTCGCGAGAGTGAGCGCCTATAGCGCTTTTTCCCGGCGGTGCAACCGATTCATTGGACTTATTGGGCGCTCGCGGGACCGGAAGGCACAACACGTTGCAAGAAGGCTGCACCCGACGTTCAGCCTCGTACACCCGTCACACTGTCACCCACAAAGGGGTTGCTGGCCCGCTCATGCGCGAAGCTGCTCGGCTGGCCATGGCCGGGCACGAAGATCGTCTCGCCACCCAGCGGCCAGAGCTTGCGGGTGATCGATGCGATCAGATCCTCATGATTTCCGAGCGGAAAGTCGGTGCGGCCAATGGAACCCTGGAACAGCACGTCGCCAACGATGGCGAGCTTCGAGGGCGCGTGGTGGAAGACGACATGGCCGGGCGTGTGGCCCGGGCAATGGATGACATCCAGCACCAGATCGCCGACGGTGACCGTATCGCCATCGACCAGCCAGCGCGCCGGCTCGAACGGCTCGCCGGGCAGGCCCCAGCGCTTGCCGTCATCATCCAGCCGGGCGATCCAGAAGCGATCGTCCTCATGCGGCCCCTCGATCGGCAGGCCAAGCTCCTTCGCCAGCACGCCCGCCTGACCGCAATGATCGATATGGCCGTGAGTGACGAGCAGCTTCTCCAGCGTGACGCCATGATCCGCCACCGCCTTCTTGAGCCGTTCAAGATCGCCGCCGGGATCGACCAGCGCCCCGCGCATCGTCTTCGTGCACCAGATCAGCGAGCAATTCTGCTGGAGCGGCGTCACCGGGATCATCGCGGCGCGCATGGGCGGGTTTTGTGGATCGGCAGTCATGGGCCTGATCTGGCAGTCCACCCCGGCAAGCGCAAGGGCGAGCGGGGCGCGGTTCAGGACGCCAGCATCTCCTCGACCCACGCCGGGACGAGCTCGCTTGCCGGGCCGAGGCGGGACTCATCAAACCAGTGGCTGCCCTCGGACGTCTCCAGATTCAGCTCCAGCGTGCGGGCACCAAAGGCCTGCGCCATGCGAACGAAGCCCGCCGCAGGATAGACGGCACCCGAGGTGCCGATGGAGACGAACATATCCGCCCGGGACAGCGCCGCCTCGATGCGGTCCATCTGGTAGGGAATTTCGCCGAAGAAGACGATGTCCGGTCGCAACGCCGGTGCGCCGCAGGCGGGGCAGTCGACGGCGGGTGGCAGCGGACCGGTCCAGCCCGTGCGGCGATCGCAGGCGGCACAAAGCGCGCTGTTCAGCTCGCCATGCATGTGGAGGACCTGGCGTGAGCCGGCGCGCTCGTGGAGATCATCGACATTCTGCGTGACGATCAGCAGATCGCCCGGCCACTGCGCCTCCAGCCGGGCAAGCGCCCCATGCGCGGGATTGGGCGCAACGCCCTCCAGCGCAGCGCGCCGCAAGTCATAGAAGCGATGCACCAGCGCGGGATCACGCGCGAGCGCCTCCGGGGTGCAGACATCCTCGATGCGGTGCTGCGCCCACAGGCCATCGGCGGAGCGGAATGTCTCAAGGCCGCTCTCGGCGGAAATGCCGGCGCCGGTGAGGATGACAATTGCGTTCGAGTCTGGCATCGGCGCGATGAGACAGATTTGGGGCGAAGGACGCAAGCATCATGACGGCGATCGGCATCTTTGGCGCGCGGGGGCGCATGGGTCAGGCGATCGCGGGGGTGGCGGCGGATGCCGGCATTGCGGTCGCGGGCGGGACGGACAATCAGGCGGGCGGGACAGTCGGCGCGCATGGCGCGGCGATTACGGACGATCCGGCGGGGCTGGCCACCAAGGCGGACGTGCTGATCGATTTTTCGGTGCCGGGGGCTTTGCAGGCGCATCTTGATGCCTGCGTGGCGGCGGGCAAGCCGTTGCTCATCGGCACGACGGGTCTGGAAGCGGCGCATCACGCGGCGATCGATCGGGCGGCCGCGCATATCGCAGTGCTGCAGACCGGCAATACCTCGCTCGGTGTCAATCTGCTGGCGGCGCTGGTCCGTCAGGCGGCCGAGCGACTGGGCGACGACTGGGACATCGAGATTCTCGAAATGCATCACCGGCACAAGGTCGACGCGCCCTCCGGCACGGCGCTGCTGCTGGGCGAAGCGGCGGCGGCAGGTCGCGGGATCACGCTTGCCGACCATAGCGCGCGGGGGCGGGACGGGATCACCGGCGCGCGCAAGGCGGGCGACATTGGCTTTGCGGCGATGCGGGGCGGGTCGGTCGCGGGGGATCATCTGGTCGTGCTGGCGGCGGATCAGGAGCGGATCGAGCTGGGTCACCGCGCCGAGAGCCGGGTCATTTTCGCGCGCGGGGCGGTGAAGGCGGCGCAATGGCTGATCGGCAAGGCGCCGGGGCGCTACACGATGGCGGATGTGCTGGGGCTGTAGGTCTTGGGCAGACAGCGGATACTCAACCGGGACCAGATCTTCACGCTGTTCTCGCGGCTGGCGGAGAATAATCCCGAGCCGCGCACCGAGCTGGAATATGGCAACGACTTTCAGCTGCTTGTGGCGGTGGTCCTTTCCGCGCAGGCGACCGACGTGGGCGTCAACAAGGCGACGCGACGGCTGTTCGAGCAGGTAAAGACGCCCGCGCAAATGGTCGAACTGGGCGAGGACGCGCTGAAGGACCACATCAAGACCATCGGGCTGTTCAACACCAAGGCGAAAAACGTTATCGCCCTCTCGCAGGCGCTGGTGGAGACCTATGGCGGCGAAGTGCCGCGCGACCGGGATGTGCTGACGACCCTGCCTGGCGTCGGGCGCAAGACCGCCAATGTGGTGATGAACACTGCGTTCGGCGAGGAGACCTTTGCGGTCGATACGCATATCTTCCGCGTCGGCAACCGGACCGGGCTGGCACCGGGCAAGACGGTGATGGAGGTCGAGAAGGGCCTGGAAAAGCGCGTGCCCCAGCCCTTTCGCCGCGACGCGCATCACTGGCTGATCCTGCATGGTCGCTATGTCTGCAAAGCGCGCAAGCCGGAATGCTGGCGCTGCATCATCAGCGATGTCTGCCTGTACCGGGACAAGACCCCGGTGCCATGATTTTACCAAATAGGTAAATTTATTCTGTCCTACAGCACCTCTCCGGTGGCTTAAGGGGCTTGCGGCGATTCGGCCGCGAGACCCGCCACAGGAAAGGCATGGACATGGCCGACCGCTTCGAGACCCAGATCGACTCCCTCACCCAGCCGGCGCGTGAGGTCTTTGCCATCACGCCGCACGCCACCAACGAGATCGATCCGCTGCCCAAGGCGATCTATGTTGGCACCGGCGGTAATATCACGCTGCGAGCGGCAGGATCGAATGCGGACGTGGTGCTGAAGAACGTCGCCTCCGGGCAAATCCTCGACATCCGCGCCCGCTACATCCGTGCGAGCGGCACCACTGCCGCCGATATCGTGGGGCTGGCCTGATGATCGGTCCCGGCTTCGGCTTCGGCGCGGCAGGGCGTTCGCGGCGGCACTGGCCCTTGGGGGCGATGGCGACACCAACGCCCACGCCCACCCCCACGCCTGCTCCCAGCTGGTCGAGCTTGCCGGAGGTCGCCGGGAGCGGCAGTCCGCCGCGCGTTGGCGATCTTCTGACGGCAAGCGGCGGGACGATCCTCAACGGCACCGCCGACGGCTGGCAGTGGCTGCGCGATGGTACGATCATTCCTGATGCTGAGGACGCAACCTATTTGCTCGTCGCGGACGATCTTGGCACCATGGTCGGCCCGCGTGAACTCGCGAGCGGACCGGGTGGCAGCGCCTTTGCCGATGCCTCGCCTGTCGGTCCGGTAGCAGCGGCAGTGGTGGCGGCGGACTACACCGCAGGCTTCACTCTCGCGCAATTCCCCGCCTACGAAGAGAAGCGCATCTTCCAGCGCACCACGATGAGCGGCGGCGGTGCGGGCAAGGGCACGGGCACGATCCGCGTGCCGCTCTCCGGGACTGTGACAGCCGGTACCGTCGGCGCGCGCATCCGTTCGGCAGATGACGGCACAACAATTTTGCAGACTGCGTGGGAAGCCGGCACGATCACGGATGGCGCGGCGTTCATCGACCTAGCCGGCGTGGACGCGCGGCTTGGCTGGTTCTTCGTGGACCTGAAGGGGGCGGACGGCGAGTGGCAGCTCGGCACCGTAAAGGTCGGCATGGGCGCGCTGATCGGCTTTGCCGGGCAATCGCTGATGGTGCGGATGCTCGGGCGTCAGGCTGGCGATTCCGCGACCTTCGCTTCGCTGGGCGTCACGCCAGACCCGAACAGCGCCGTGCTGGCGCGCTATGTGGACGGAGTGGCCTATCAGCCCACAGCGGCCACCATGCCCTGGCAAACGCCGGGCGACCTCGGCAACGGCACTGGCCCCAATTCCGTGGGCGTGGGCGAGCATCTGAGCCGCATGGTGGCGCTCACTGGCGTTAATTGTGGCGTGGTTGGCCATGCGGTTGGCGGATCGAGCAGCGCGAGTTTCCACAGCGGACAGGGCAACTGGACGGCGCTGGCCGAGATGCTGACGCGGGCAGGCAGCGCTTTCGAAGGCTTCGTGTGGGGACAAGGGCATACCGATGCCTCCTATGGCATTCCGCCCAAGGTCTATGGCCAGACGCTGGACGCGATCTTCGGCCAACTCGATGCGCTCAACGTCCTTCCCGACTTCGGCAAATATGTCTGGACGATTCCTTCCATGGGGCTCGTCAACAACTGGGGCACGCCCTGGCAAGTGAGCCAGATCCGCAAAGGCGCGCAGGACTGGTGCGCCGCCAATGGCGCCGTGCATGTCCATATGGACGACACTCAGCTGAGCAGCGACGGCATCCATCAGCAGCAAGCCGGATCACTGACCATGGGCCGCCAGCTCGCCCGCGCGGCGCGGCCTCGATATGGCGCGAGCAGTGGGCTGGGTCCGGCACCGCTCGCAGCCACCCGATCCGGCACCACGATCACGCTGACGCTGAGCGACGTGGGGCAATCGGCGCTGGTGCTGAGCGGCACGCCCGGCAACCGCCTGTGGGTATTCCCCCGCGGTCGGGTCAACCCCATGGGTTTGAACGCGAACGACAATCGCTTTCCGGTCGCCTCGGTCAGCGCCGTCGATGCGACGACGCTGGACATCACCCTCGCAAACGATCCCGGCGACGGCCACATGCTCGACCTGTGGGTCTACTGGCCGAGCGGTCCAACCAATGCAGCGGCGGACACCATCCGCGACGATCGCGTGGATGGCGACGGACTCATGACCGGGCGGATCGTGCAGGCAAGCCTGACGCCCATTGCGATTGCGGCACCAACGCCGGGCGGCGAGATCAATGCCCCGCCCGGTGGATTCATCGATCCGGTCAGCCCGCTCGATATGGTCGAAACCGACGCGACCTATGCGGCCAGCGACGGCGGCGCGCCGTTTGGCCAGCAGATGAGCGGCGGCCAAGCACGGGCGACCAAGACGCCAGTCTTCGCGCCGATCACGGTGGAGGGCTTCTTCACCTGCCCCGATCCGCTGCCCGGGGCGATCCAGGTCCTGTTTGGCGGGTTCGGAACTTCCGGGTCGCGGTTCATCTCTATCGATGCCGCCGGGCGCCTGCGCGTCTGGAGCAGCCTCACCGGCACGACCGTGCTGGAACCGGGCAAGCGCTATCACCTCGCCTGTCAGGCAGGGCCGGCCGGATTGGCGCTCTACGTCACCAACATCACCGATGGCCTGCCCGGCACGCGCGAGGCGCTTGCATCGTTCAGCGAGACGATTGCGCCTGCCAGCTCTGGATGGGGCCTGCGCAATCACAACAACAGCTATGCGCTCGCCGGCGGCGGTGTGGACGAATGGGCGGTGTTCAATGCCGAACGCTACAGCGGCGCGAGCTACACCTGCCCAAGCACGTCGTTCACCGGCGAGGAAGCGAACATCGTGGCGCTCTATCGCTGCGATGGCGACGCGAAGGACGAGGTGGCGCGATGAACACCCCCCAGCTTTCCCGAAAACTCGATCAGCTCATCGGCAAGGTCGAGGGTCTGGTCGAGGCGCTCGATCGGCAGGCGCAGGAGGTTGGGCGCTTGTCCGAGCGGCTGGCGCTGGTCGAGCAGGATACCAAGCGGACGAAGGAAGTCATTGAGGCCTGGCGGGCGGCGAAGCTGTGGTTGCGCTGGAGCAAATGGGTTGCGGGCTTCGTCGCGTCGATGATCGCGGTGTTTGCCGCGTTCAAGGGGTTGAGCAAGTGAGCGGGCGGGGCATGGCGCTTTCCGGCGCGGTGGGCAGTGCGTTCGTTGGCCTTGCGATTCTGATCGCTGCGCCGGTGATCGAGCGATGGGAAGGGACGCGGACCGACCCCTATCGCGACATCGTGGGCGTGTGGACCGTGTGCACCGGCGAGACGCGGGTGGCGATGCGCCGCTATACGCCTGCCGAATGCAAGGCGATGCTGGACCGCACGCTGGCTGCCGACTGGGCGCCCGCCGTGCTGCGCGCGGTGCCGGGTTTGCAGGACCGCCCTTATCAGTTCGCTGCCGCGATCTCGCTCACCTACAATATCGGCGAGAGCGCCTTCGCGCGATCGAGCGTCGTGCGGCGATTCAACGCCGGGGACTGGCGGGGTGGCTGCGACGCCTTCCTCTTCTGGGTGAATGCGGGCGGCAAGCGCGTGCAGGGACTGGTCAGGCGGCGGGAGGCGGAGCGCAGGCTGTGCCTGACCAACCTGTGACCCTGGGACCATGGCCCTATGCGACGGGTGGTCTGACGATCGCCCTTGCGCTGGCACTTAGCTGGGGTGCCCGGGTGGACCATCTGCGCGCGCGCCACGCCGCCGCCCATGAGCAGACCCGGCGCGACTACCAAGCCGCGCAGGCCAGAGCGCAGGCCGATTTCGATGCGCAGATCGCCGCGCTGCAATCCCACAATCGGAGGCTCAACGATGCAGCTCACCAGAAGAGCCAGGCTCTCTCTATCGTCTATCGCGATCGCGTTATCCGCCTGCCAGCCGCGCCCATTGCCTGTGCTGCCCGCAGCGCCGGTCTGCCCACGCCCGCAGATGCCGGCAGTGCTGACCGATCCGGTGACGATCCCATCCTTCTTGAACGCACCGACGCGCTGATCTGCGCAACCAACACCGCCCGGCTGGAGGCCGCGCGAGACTGGGCGCTGGGCACGCAGGACGGACCGTGAGCGAACGCGCCGGTCGCCACCCCAACGGCCGCATTGCGGATTGACCGGCGAGCGGCGAAATCATAGGGGAGTGCCGGTCTCGCCGGATTAGCACAGTGGTAGTGCAGCGGTTTTGTAAACCGAAGGTCGCGGGTTCAAATCCTGCATCCGGCACCACTCCCCTCCTCTTTCTTGCTAGCGAACCATTCGGGCGCGGCCGGGCGGAACCACGTGTTTTGCGGGATTTGGACGCCTGATCGCGGCAGGCCTGCTTGGCCGCCTTCATCTTCCCCATGATTGCCTCATCGCAAAAGGGTATCGACGCCCCAATACGGTAGCGCTACCATAATTTGCAGGAGAGTAATAAAAGCATGAGCGATTCCAATCGTATCGAACTTACCCGGCGCGGTCTGGTGGGCAGCGTGGCTGCGGCCGGACTGGTGATGACGGGATCGCCCCTGCTGGCTGCGGCCGGGCGCGACACCCCTTTCTCCCTCATCCGCGCCGGCATCCCCACGGCAATCGTGATCGACGATACGGCCGATCTGGCCGTCCGCCATGTCGCGCGCGCTTTCGCTGGGGATCTCGGACGGGTTGGTGGCACCGCTGGCAAGGTCACAATCCATGGCACCGGCGCGATGGCCGGCGATGCTGTCATCATTGGCGTGCTAGGGCAGAGCGCACTGCTCGATCAGCTCGTGGCTGCGGGCAAGATCGACATCTCCGACCTCGAAGGAGAATGGGAGGCCTTCCGCCATATCGTTGTCGAAGCGCCCTTCGCGGGCGTGTCGCGCGCGCTAGTCATCGCAGGGTCAGACAGGCGCGGCGCGGTTTTTGGCACCTATGATGTTTCCAAGCGCATCGGCGTCTCGCCCTGGCACTGGTTTGCAGATGTGCCGGCGCCGCGCCAGCGCGACGTATCGATTGACGCGGTCCCTCGGCGAGATCAGCCGAAAGTGCGTTATCGCGGCTTCTTCATCAATGACGAGGCGCCTTGCATGAGCGAATGGGCGCAAAAGCGGTTCGGCGGCTTCAATGCGGCAATGTATGCCCATGTCTTCGAGCTGCTGCTGCGTATGAAGGGCAATTATCTCTGGCCGGCAATGTGGGCGCCGCGCGCCTTCGCCGCCGATGATCCGCAGAACATGATCCTGGCCGACGCCATGGGCGTAGTCATGGGCAATTCCCATCACGAGCCAATGCTCCGCGCGCAGGACGAATGGCACCGGAACAAGGACAAGGGCGTCACAGGCGGCCGGTGGGATTATCAGAGTAATTCCCGGAATTTGCAGCGCTTCTGGCGCGGCGGCATCGAGCGAATGATGTCAAAGCCTGGCAAGGACGGGTACGAAGCCGTCGTCACGATCGGCATGCGCGGTGACGGCGACGAGGCAATGGTGGAGGGAACCGCGATCCCGCTGCTCGAGCAGATCGTCACGGATCAGCGCGCGATCATCGCGGAGGCGACCGGGCGACCGGCGCGCGAGACGCCGCAGGTCTGGGCGCTCTACAAGGAAGTGCAGGATTATTACGACCATGGCATGCGCGTGCCGGATGACGTGATCCTGCTGTTCGCTGACGATAATTGGGGGCAGATCCGTCGGCTGTCCGACCCGGCGGCCAAGCCCCGCACCGGCGGCTACGGCGTCTATTATCATTTCGATTATGTGGGCGTTCCCCGCAATTACAAATGGCTCAACACCAACCAGATCGAGAAGGTCTGGCAGCAGATGGACCTCGCCTATCGCCGCGACGCGCGCGCGATGTGGATTGTGAATGTCGGCGACATCAAGCCGATGGAATATCCGCTCAGCTTCTTTCTGGCGATGGCCTGGAATCCGGAGGCCATGACGCCCCAGGCGCTGGCAGACTATCCTGCAGCATGGGCCGCCGCCACGTTCGGCGCCGAACATGCCGAGGCTATCGGCGCGATGATGACCGACTACAGCCAATATGCCGCACGGCGAAAGCCGGAACTGATCGATCGGGACAGCTTCACGCTTGGCGAAGTCACCCCCGAGAGCCTTGATGGCGGCGAATTCGGCGCCATGGTTGCGGAATGGGACGCGCTCGAAGCGAAGGTGATGGAGACCCGCGATCGGCTGCGTCCAGACCAGCGCGATGCATATTTTCAAATGCTGGAGTTTCCGGTCGCGGCGATGGCGAACCTCTACCGGCTCTATTATGGCGCGGCATGGAATATGCGGCTGGCGAACCAGAACGATGCACGCGCCAATTACTTCGCCGATCTGGTGGAAGCCAGCTACCGGCGCGATACCGAACTCACCGAGCGCTATCACAGTATAAACGGCGGCAAGTGGGACCGCATGATGGCGCAGGTCCACATCGGCTATGTCATCTGGCAGCAGCCGACACAGCAAAGCATGCCCAGCATCTCACGGGTTAATGACGGCGTCTCATCCGGCAAGCCAGTCTTTGTGACGCGACCGACCAGCGCGCATCCCGGCATTATCGCCATGGAGGCAGGGTCCTTCACCCGCGCGCGCAACGCAAAAGGCCTGCGCTGGACGACGATCCCGCGCCTCGGGCGCACGGCAGGCGCCGTGGTGGCCTTGCCGCAGGGGCAGCCCGCCACATCGCCGCGGGATGGCGTAGCGCTCGACTACGACGTGGACGTCACGCACGGCGGGCCGGGGATGTTGACACTGTATCTGGCTCCCACGCTCGACACGATCGGACAGGCCGGCGTCGCCATTGGGGTATCTCTGGACGATGGCCCCGTAACGACCCTGCGCGCGGCACTCGAAGCCACCGGCGGCGCGCAGGACACGCCAGGCAAACAGCGCTGGGCGAGCGCAGTCTGCGACAATGTGGTGCGGCTGACCGCAGACCTTGGAACCGTAACTCCGGGGAAGCACAGGATCAGCATCTGGAGGCTCGACGATAACGTCGTGCTGCAGAAGCTCGTCCTGAGCACCGTGCCACTGCCCGACAGCTATCTCGGCCCTTCGACCGCCCTCCCGAAAAACATATGAAAAGGGCCGGGAAATCCGGCCCTTCTTCAGCAATCGATGCTCTGCGCCGTGTGTCAGCCGAAGCTGACGGACACCTTGCGGCGGCGCAGGGCGAATCCCACCAGAACGAGGCCGCCGAGCATCATGGCCCAGGTTGCCGGCTCGGGGATCGGGTTGGAAGCCGGCGGCGGCGTGTATACGGCTTCGCTTACCTGCACATAGCCGCCGAACCAGTCACCCCAGCAATCCTTGCAGGTATAATCCGCCTTGAACTGCAGCGAGACTGACCCCGCCTTCGCAAAACCGGAGCCGATGTACGTGTTCTGCCCGGTCAGCACGAGATCGCTGGCAATGCTCACGCCGTTCAGCAGAATGTCCGTGAACTCGAATTTGGGCGATCCGCCCATGAACAGATCAACCTTGCTGTAGGTCGGCAGCTCAAAAGTGATGGTCTGATCCAAGGTCGAGAATTGGGAAGCGCCGACTCCCCAATAATCGATGCCCGCCCATTGACCGGCCGGATTGTCGATCCCGTCCGTAATGAAGGATGCAGCCGATGCGGGGACAGAAACCAATGACAATGCTAGCGCCGCAGCACCGAGTCTCAAGTCGATCATGAATATTCTCTCGATTGATATGTCGGGCTGCTTCTTCCCGCGCTTCGCGAATGAGCTTTTGCATCAGCGTTGCCGCGCGATACTGAAGCAGACCGTCATCGATCAACTTGCTAAACCATCAATCCCTTAAGGATCTGATAAGAAAGCCCGCACATCAGAACGCCCCTTCGAGACAATTTGTGACAATTTGTGGCTGGACGAACAAAGTTCCCACACCCATTCAACGTGTATGAACCGCGCATTCCTGTTGCTGACGGGCGTTGTCCTGCTGCCTTCCTGCACCATGGCTCCAGCTTATGAGCCGAAAAGTGCCTCCGATCTGGGGGTGCCCGATCAATGGTCCGTGCCCGCAGCGCCGGAGCGCGCAGACCTCACCCGCTGGTGGCAGAGCTTCGATGATCCGGTGCTCGGCCAGCTTGTTGAGCAGGCTGCGCAATCCAACCTCGATCTCGCCCAGGCATTGGCAAGACTGCGCCAGGCGCGTGAAGCGCTGGTGATCAGCCGCGCGGGCCTGCTGCCCTCGGCCAATGCCTCGGCGGGCTACAATCGAACCGAGCCTATTCGTGGCGGCGAGACAACACAGACGCTGCCGGACGGATCGATCGTGACCATCGGCAGCAGCGGGCGCGACAGCGTCTCGCTCGGCCTGGATGCAAGCTACCAGCTCGACCTTTTCGGCGGCGTGCGCAGTTCGGTCGACGCCAGCCGGGCGCAATATGAAGGCGCGGGGTTCGATTACGCCACGGTGCTGCTCTCCGTGCAAAGCGAAGTGGCGCGCAACTATGTACTGGCGCGGGCCTATCAGGCGCAGATCGAGAATGCGCAGGCGAACCTCGCGATTCAGGACGACAATCTGGAAATTGCCGGATTCCGCGTGCAGGCGGGGCTGGTTTCCTCTCTCGATGCCGAGCAGGCGCGCGCAAGCCGGGCGCAGACTGCCGCCAGCCTGCCGCAAATCGAACAGCAGTATAACGCTGCGGTCTCCCGCATCGGCGTGCTGACCGGACAGGCACCGGGCGCGCTCAAGGACATGCTCGCCACGCCGAAGCCGATCCCGCAGGGGCCGGAAGACATCGCCGCTGGCATTCCCGCCGATGTGCTGCGCCAGCGACCGGACGTGCGATCTGCCGAGCGCAATCTGGCTGCCGCGACCGCCCAGATCGGTGTGTCGCGTGCCGAACTCTTTCCGGCACTGAGTATCGGCGGCAGCCTGAGCGCCAGCGCCGCGAGTATCGGCAATGTGCTGGACACGATTACCGGCAGCCTGTTCGCCCGGCTGAGCCAGCTCATCTTTGACGGTGGCCGTACCAGCGCGCAGATTCGCTCCGCGCAGGCCGGGGCGGAGGGCGCCTTTGCGGGCTATCGCCTGACCGTTCTCAATGCGCTGGAGGATGTCGAAAACGCGCTGGTGGCACTGCGCACAGCGGGCGAGCGGGAGCGGCAATTTGCCATCGCGCTCGATGCCGCCAGCACATCCGCCCTGCTCGCGCGCGATCAGTACCGGACCGGCCTGACTGATTTCACGACACTCAACGCGCAGGAAGCATCGCTGATCTCCGCGCGCAACGGGCTGGTTCAGGCTCGGGCGGACAAGGCGAACGCGCTGATTGCCCTTTATACTGCGCTTGGTGGCGGCTGGGACTCGACCCTCACCCCGACCGCGCCTCAATGACCGGAAGAACACGCATGGCAGACGAGCAACTCGATGATTTTCTTGGCGTGAAGCCTCAGCCGGCGTGGCGACGTCATGCCAAGTGGATCGCCATCGGTATTGGCGTCCTGCTGCTCATCCTGCTCATCTGGCGCTTCTTCGGCAGTTCAGAAGCGCCCAACTATGTGACGGCGCCCGTGGAGCGCGGTCGTCTTGTCACCACTGTCTCGGCCACCGGCAAGCTGGCGCCGACCAATCAGGTGACGGTTGGCTCGCAGCTTTCCGGCCTTGTCGTGCGCGTGCTCGTGGACGTGAACGACCGCGTGACCGTGAACCAGCCGCTTGCGGAGATCGACCCCGAGCAGATCGAGGACCAGATCCGGCAGGGCCGCGCTCAGCTGGCCGCCAACGAGGCGCAGGTGGCGCAGGCTAAGGCGACGCTGGCGGAATCGCAGGCGCAGCTTGCCCGGCTGGAGGAAGTCGCCCGCCTCTCCGGTGGCCGCGTCCCCTCCAAGACCGAGCTCCAGACGGGCCGCGCCAATGTGCAGCGTGCTCAGGCGGCGCTGCGCGTGGCCGAGGCCAATGTCGTCGCCAGCCAGGCCGCCCTGTCCCAGAACCAGACACAGCGTGCCCGCGCGATCATCCGCTCGCCCGTCGCCGGCGTGGTGCTCGCCCGCCAGGTGGACCCCGGCCAGACCGTCGCCGCCTCGTTCAACACGCCGACCCTGTTCGTCATTGCCGAGGATCTCTCGAAGATGAAGCTCGAAGTCGCGATCGACGAGGCAGACGTCGGCACGGTCAAGGAAGGCCAGAAAGCAACCTTCATCGTGGATGCATTCCCGGAGCGCACTTTTCCGGCGGTCATCACGCGGGTGGACATCGGCTCGAACCTCTCAGCGTCGGACTCAAGCGCCTCTTCAGCCTCCAGCACGGCGACGAGCGCGGGGCAGGTCGTCTCCTACGCGGCCGATCTCACAGTCGCCAACGACGAATTGAGCCTGCGTCCCGGCATGACGGCGACGGCGGATATCATCACCTCCGACAAGCAGAATGTGCTGCTGGTGCCCAACGCCGCGCTGCGCTTCTCTCCGCAAGCCCAGGGTGGCGGTCAGGCCAGCCAGTCCGGCATCACGGGCGCGCTTTCCATGGGGCCGCGTCGACGGGGCGGCACCGAGCGCGCCGTGACGATGGGGCGTGGAGCCCAGCAACGGGTTTATGTTCTCGGCGAGGATGGCACACCTCAGCCGATCCAGATCACCACCGGCGATACCGATGGCTTCCAGACCGAAGTGCTCTCAGGCGATCTCAAGGCAGGCATGAAGGTCATCACCAGCCAGCTCAGTGGAGCCGCCAGCAGTGGCCGATAACGCCTTCATTTCCTTGCGCGGAATCACCAAGGTCTATGGCGAAGGCGCGACCGCGTTCAAGGCGCTCAAGGGTGTCGACCTGGACGTGGCGCAAGGCGATTTCGTCGCGGTCATGGGGCCTTCGGGCTCCGGCAAATCGACTGCCATGAATATTCTCGGATGCCTCGATGTTCCGACCTCCGGCACGTTCGTCTTCAAGGGCGTGCATGTCGAGACGCTGGATCGCGACCAGCGCGCCCTGCTGCGACGCAAGTATCTCGGATTCGTCTTTCAGGGCTTCAACCTTCTGGCCCGCACCACGGCGCTCGAAAATGTCGAGCTGCCCCTGCTCTACCGCGGTGATGCCAAGGAGGTCCGGCGGGAAGCGGCCATGAACGCGCTCGACAAGGTCGGCCTCAAGCAATGGTGGGACCACACGCCCGCCGAGCTTTCCGGCGGCCAGCAACAACGCGTGGCGATTGCCCGCGCGATCGTGACCAATCCTGACGTGCTACTCGCCGACGAACCGACCGGCAATCTCGACAGCGAGCGCTCGGTGGAGATCATGGAATTGCTGAGCGGGCTGAACCGGGACGCCGGCATCACCGTGTTGATGGTCACCCACGAGCCGGACATGGCCGAGTTCGCGCGCACCATCGTGCATTTCAAGGACGGCCTCGTCGACCGTGTCGAGCAGGGCGTCGGCAGGCAGGTTACGCACTGATGCTGGGCACGACCTTCCTCCTCGCGCTGCGCTCCATCCTGCGGCACAAGCTGCGTTCCTTCCTCACCACGCTGGGCATCATCATCGGCGTTGCGGCAGTGGTGACGATGGTGACGCTGGGCAAGGCCACAACAGCGGCCGTGCAGGAGCAGATCGCCGCACTCGGCACGAACATCCTGCAGGTGCGACCGGGCCAGGGCTTTGGTCGCGGCGGCGGCGGGCCGCGCCCGCCCGACTTCGAGCCCTCGGACGTCACTGCCATTGAACAACAGGTCGCTGGCGTCACAGCTGTCGCCCCGCAGGCGCAATCGAGCGCGACGGCGATTTATGAAGGCGCCAACTGGTCGACCACGATCAACGGCACCACCATGGATTATTTCAAGGTGCAACCCTGGCCGCTCAGCAGTGGGCGCGAATTCACGCCGGCAGAGGAAGGCGCCGGCAAGTCCGTGTGCATCATCGGCTCAACCGTGCAGCGCAACCTCTTCCGGGGCGAAGATCCAATCGGCAAGCGCTTCCGCATCGGGGAAGTCAGCTGCGACGTCGTCGGCACCCTGTCAACGCGCGGGCAGGCGGGCTTCGGCGGCGATCAGGACGACGTCGTCATCATGCCGATCAAGACCGTCCAGCGGCGCTTCACCGGTTCGACGGACATCCGTCTGCTGATGGTGGGCGTCGACCAGGCCTATTCCACGACGCAGGTGCAAGCCTCACTCACCGACCTTCTGCGCGACCGGCGGCAGATCACCGGTGGCAAGGAAGACAATTTCAACATCTTCGACACGCGCCAGATCTCTGACACGCTGACCGGCACGACAACGCTGCTGACCCAAATCGTCGCGGCGGTCGCCGGGATTAGCCTCGTGGTCGGCGGCATCGGCATCATGAACATCATGCTCGTTTCAGTGACCGAGCGAACGCGCGAGATCGGCATTCGCCTCGCCATCGGCGCGGTGCAGCGCGAAGTGCTGATGCAGTTCCTTGTCGAGGCGGTGGTGCTCTCCTGCCTTGGCGGAGTGATCGGTTTGCTGCTTGCGCAGATCGCCATAGCGCTCGCGACACCGCTAATGCAGGTGCCATGGACTTTCGACCTGCAGATCAACATCTTTGCCTTCTGCATCTCAGCGCTGATCGGGGTGGTGTTTGGCTATTTCCCCGCACGGCGTGCGGCGGGGCTGAACCCCATCGATGCCCTGCGGCATGAGTGAGAGATTGCGATCTAAGTCGGCGCCCTCGATATTGTGCGAGCGGGCTGGACGTGTTTCCAAAACCCGTTCGCCCTGAGCCTGTCGAAGCCCTGTCCTTCTGCTTTGAGGCCCAAGAAAGAAGGACGGCCCCCTTCGACTGTCTGCAAGGCAGGCGCTCAGGACAGGCTTCGACAAGCTCAGGGCGAACGGAAAATCAGGCAGACGGAACACGACCGCCCTCCATCCCAGCCTTCACAATGCAGGCAAGCTTTGCGCCACAAGCCCCCAGCCACGCAGGGATTTATCGCGTGAGCGCTCGATAAGCGCTTCAGCGTCCGCGATGCTGAACAGCTGCGCGCTTTTGGCGCCCTCCAGCTCTTCCCAGCCGATGGGCACGGCGACCGGGGCGCCGGGGCGGGCGCGCGCGGAATAGGGCAGGATCGCCGTGCCGCCGCGTTGGTTGCGCAGGTAATCGATGAAGATGCGGCCCTTGCGCTTGGCCTTGCTCATCGTGGCGACGAAGCGCTCAGGCTCGGCCATGCTCAGAGCCTCGGCAAAACGGCGGGAGAAATCCTTGTGCGTGTCCCAGTCATGCGCCGGCGTCAGCGGCACGACGACATGCACACCCTTGCCGCCCGAGAGCATGGCGAAGCTCACCAGGCCGATGTCCGAGAGGCGCTGGCGAATGTCCCGCGCGGCGCGGGTGATCTCGGAGAAGTCGAGCGCCTCGTCGGGATCGAGATCGAAGATCATCCGGTCCGGGTGCTCGACATCGCTGGCCCGCGAAGCCCAGCCGTGGAACTCGATTGTGCCCATCTGCACGCAAGCGAGTAGTCCGTCGGCATCCTGCACGTAGAGATAGTCCTCGGTGCCGCCGCCTTTCTCGCGGATGGGAACATGGTGGACCTGTGGCCCGAAGGCCCCGCTGTCATGCTTCTGGAAAAAGCACTGCTTCGCCCGCCCCTGCGGGCAGCGCACGAGGCTGATCGGCCGGTCGGCAGCGAAGGGCAGCATGATCGGGGCGACGGCAGCGTAGTAATCGGCAAGGTCGCCCTTGGTCTGGCTGCTCTCGGGAAAGATCACCCGGTCGCGGTTCGAGATCGAAATCGCGCTTTTGGGCTTGGGTGCCGGGGCCTTTTTCTCGGGCGTCACGGATTTCGCATCCTTGTCGCTGCGCAGTCCGAGGAAACTGCCATGGCGGACCCGGCCTTCGCCAGTGAATTCCGCGAAGGCGACTTCGGCGACCAGATCCGGCCTGATCCACTGCGCGCCGCGCGCGTCGGTGCGCGGCACATCGGCAGGCGGGGTCTTCCGGGCGCGGCTGGAAAACTTCGCGGCGAGGTCCTCCATCGTTGCCGCATCGAAGCCGGTGCCGACCTTGCCCTTGTAGACCAGGCCCTCCCCCTCCCGCTGGGCGAGCAGCAGCGATGAGAAGGCGCGGCCCTTGGCGCTGCTCCTCGACCAGCCGATGATGATGAATTCCTGCCGCAGCGTGCATTTGACCTTGAGCCAGTTGCGCGTGCGGGCGCCGCGATAGGGCGCATCGATGCGCTTGGAGATGATGCCCTCGCCGCTGGCCTTGCACATCGTCTCAAACAGCTTTTCGCCAGCGCCAATGACATGATCGGCAACATGAAGCGGCGGCTCGGCTGCGTGCAGCAGCGCTTCCAGCCGCTCCTTGCGCTCGATGTTGGAGGCGGCGCGCAAGTCCACGCCATCGAGGCTCAGGAGATCGAAGGCGAAGAACTCAAGCGTCGCCTCGCCCTCCTCTTTCAAGGCTGCCTGGAGGGAGGAGAAATCGGGATTGCCCTTGCTATCCAGCGCAACGATCTCGCCATCGATCAGCGCCGGCGGCAGGTCGAGCCCGGCCAGCGCGTCGGCGATGGGCTGGAACTTTTCGGTCCAGTCGAGGCCGCTGCGCGTGAAGATGCGTACCTCACCGCCCTTCACGGCGGCGAGCGCGCGATAGCCGTCAAACTTGATCTCGTGCATCCACGCATTGCCAGTCGGCACGGCATCGACGAGCGTGGCGAGTTGCACAGGTTCGAAACCGGGCCGCTTGGCTGTGCCGGAGCGCCGCGCGGCGGGCGCGCGCTTCCTGGCGGCTTTCTGGTTGTGCTCTGCCGCGGCTTCCATAGCGGCACTGAACTCCTTGCCCTTCTTCCCCGCCAGCGACTGGGCGCCGGCCTTGTCCGCAGCAATCTCCGCCATGCTGCGCCCGGTGAGCACGGAGGTCAGCCCTTGCTCGACCAGCGTATCACCACTGCCGGCGTGGGCGTCATCAATCTTGCGCAGCAGCCAGTTCTCTCGCTTCTCGCCGGGGCGCGGCTTCATGCGAACGAGCAGCCACTCGCCCTTCATCCGCTCGCCCTCGAGGCGGAAATGCAGGTGGCCCTTCTCGATGTCCTTAGCGCTCTTGCCTTCCACGGGCGCCCAGCTGCCCTTGTCCCACAGCATCACTGTCCCGCCGCCATATTCGCCCTTGGGGATTGTCCCCTCGAACTCGGCATAGGACAGGGGATGATCCTCGGTGCGCACGGCAAGCCGCTTGTCGTCGGGATCGAGGCTCGGCCCCTTGGTGACGGCCCAGCTCTTGAGCACGCCATCGACCTCCAGCCGGAAATCCCAGTGGAGCCGGGTGGCCGCATGCTTCTGTACGATGAAGAGGTTCCCGCCGGGGCTGCGCGCGGTTTTGCCGGCCGGTTCGGGGGTTTTCGAGAAATCCCGCTTTGCGTCATAGTCAGCCAGAGCACTGCGCCGCGCCATCACTCATCCTCCAGATCGCGCTCACGCGAGAGGCGCGGATCGATCCAGCGGCGTTCGATCAGGCGCAGCACGGTGAGCATGACGACCGAGACGATAGCCGCCACCAGCACCAGCGGCCATTGCGCGGCCCCGCACGCAATGCCGACGACCGCGGCAAGCCAGATGTGCGCGGCCGTGGTGAGATTATGGACCTCCCCCTTGCTGAAGACGATCAGGCCAGCCGCGATGATGCCCACGAATGCGCCGGTCGCCTCGAAGATGCGTAGCGGGTCCATCCGGGATTCATCGCCGCCGATCTGCCGATAGAGCGCCAGCGCACTCACCGTCATCACGGCGGCGCTGAAGCAGATGATCCCATGCGTACGCAGGCCTGCGGCGTGACCGCGCAACTCCCGGTCCAGCCCCAAGGCAAGCCCCAGAAGAGCGGCGATACCGAGGCGCAGCAGCACATCGCCATCGATCCAGTGCAGTGGCGTATTCGGGTTGAGGTCCATGTCAGGCGCTCTTGCGGCGCGCCGTGCTACTGGTCTTGCCGCCGGTGGTGGCCGCACTCTTGCTGGCGGGCTTGCTGCGGCTTTCCGCCGCCGGTTTGCCAGTGCTCTTGCTGGCGGTGGACCGCCCACCACCCTCGCAGACCGATTTCTTAAGCGCCGCCATCAGATCGATGACATTGCCGCCACCCGCTCGGCCCGGCTCCTCTACATCCTCGAGGATGCGTTTGCCGCCCTTGGCTTTCTTCTTCTTCTCGATGAGGCCCTGCAGCGCCTCGACATAGCGGTCCTGAAACTCGGCCGGTTGGAACGGGCCGGTCTTCTTGTCGATGAGCGCCGTCGCAAGATCGAGCAGGTCCGGCTCGGGCTTGGTATCGCCGATGTCGCGGAAGAAGCCCTGTGCCTTCACCACCTCGTCGGCATAGCGCAGCACTTCCATCACCAGCCCGCGCCCGCACGGCTTGATCGAGACAAGCTGCTCGCGCCCGCGCACGGAAAGCTGGCCGAGGCCGACCTTCTTTGCCTGCCGCAGCGCATCGCGCAGGACGACATAGGCCTCCTCCGCCAGATCGTCCGCCGGCACGACATAATAGGGCTTTTCATAATAGAGTACGTCGATCTCGCTCGCCTCGACGAACTGGACGAGATCCAGCGTCTTGCGACTTTCGATCTTCACGGCCTCGATCTCTTCATGATCGAGTAGCACATAATTGCCCTTCGAGACCTCGAAGCCTTTCATGATCTCGTCGCGATCGACCGGGCCGACGCCGGGCGCGACCTTCTCGTAGCGGATGCGCTTGCCGCTCGGCTCGTGCACCTGATGGAAGCTGATCTTCGCGCCGGAACGGGTCGCGGAAAACACCTCGACCGGGATCGAAACGAGCGCGAGCTTGATCTGCCCCCGCCAATATGCACGCGCTGCCATAGGCCACCTCCGAAAATGAACCCCGCGACATGGCGGTTGGTTCCCTGAGGGGGCTTACAGTCTCACGGTCCAGCCAAGCGCTGCGGCAACGGGCGCGGCGAGGCAAAGGAACGTGCCGAACGGCAGCCGCGTGCCGCCATCCAGCGCATGACCGCGCAGCCGGAGGCTCAGCGCCCAGAACAGGCCACCAAGGCTGGCGATCAACAGCACGATGGGTAGCAATTGCCAGCCAAGCCACGCGCCGATGGCACCGAGCAGCTTGGCATCGCCGAGGCCCAGTCCCTCGCGACCGCGCAGGCGACGGTAGCTGACTGCAAGAAGGAACAGGCCGAGATAGCCGATAGCGGCACCGATCATCCGCTCCCAGAACGGCGCGGGGAGCAGCCAGTCGCCGAGCGTGAGGCCGAGCGCAGCGAGCGGGAGGGTGAGCAGGTCCGGCAACCAGAAATGGCGTGCATCGAGCACCGCAAGCGCAAGCAGCAGCCAGAGTGCCAGCGCGATCAGCACGGCCGCGGGCAGCGGGAGAAGCCAGAAGGCAAGCCCGCCGATGAGCCCCGCGCCCAGCTCCATGATCATGTGCGCCGGATCAATCCGCGCGCCACAGCGGCGGCATCGCCCACGTGCAAGCAGGCCACTCAGCAAGGGAATGAGGTCCACCACCCCAAGCGTGCGCCCGCAGGCATCACAGACAGAGCGCCCGCGCATGACGGACTCGCTACGCGGCCAACGCATGACAATCGCGCCCAGAAAACTGCCCGCGATCAGCCCGAGGCCGAAACCAAGCAGAACGCGCAGAAGGTCATGCTCAAGCCAGATCATGATGAGGTCGAAACGCTACGCAAGGTCGGCTCAAAGCCGGCCCACGGTCCGCAGCACCTGCTCGCCATTCACATTCTGAAAACCGTTGGCGCCAAGCGCCACGCCCAGTAACGGATCACTCGTGCGCACGCGCATCGTGGCCTCATAGCTGCCGTCCTGCTTCAGCCGCACGGAGAGTTGCTCCTGCCCGGATTGGCTGACCAGCGGCAGTTCCACGGCATCGCCTGCGCAGCGCACGTCGCCGGCCAGACCATTGGCAAGGCCTAGGCCGCTAAAGATTGCGGGCACACGCGCCCGCACGCGACCTTCCGCCCGCGTGCACATGTCGCCCGAGAAATGCACCGTCATGTCCTCAAACTCGACCCGGCTGACCGGCAGTGGGGCGAGCGGCGCGCCGAGGGCCACCGATCCTGTCACATCATCGACACCGCGCCGGTTGAAGCCGAGCGTGAAGGCTCCGGTGATATCGTCCCGGTCGCCCAGCCGCCGGATGATATCGATGCGCACGCGACCGACGAGCAGCTGAACAGGGCTGAGGAACACATCCACCGTGCCGAGCTGGACGCCGCGGATCTGCAATTCTTCCGCCCCGCCCCACCAGATCGGCCCGCGCAGGGATCGGGCGGCGACGCCCATATCCTTGAGACCGAAAATGTTGAAAGCCGCGCGGAGCGGCCAGGTGACCAGCAGCGCGATCAAAAAGATGACCACGAGCATGATGCGCGCCCGTGTGGTCCTGAACATCGCCATCATGGCCGCGCCTCCTGGAACAGAGCCTGCACGGTCACGGTGCCTTCCGCAGCGCCGGGCACGATACTGATGGTCTGAACCGATATCCCGGCACCCTCCAGCGTGGCGATCCATTGCAGCAACGGCCCGACCCGCGCCGAGGCAATGTTGACCGCCAAACGCCCGTCACCCTGCTGATTGGCGCGATCGAGCGTGAAGCCCGCTTCCGCTGCCGTCTGGCCGACCAGCTGATCGATCGCCACCCGCGCGGCCGGCGCCTGCCGCTCAGGCTTCTGGCGCAACTCGGCAACCTTGGCGCGGACCGACGCATAGCGATCCAGCGCGGCGCCCTGCCGCACCCAGCCAGCGGCGATGCCATCATTGACCGGGCGCCAGACGCCGAGCCAGAGAAAGACGACGAGCGCGACGAGCCCCAGCCCAGCCATGAAGCGGCGCTCGCCATCGCTGTGGTTCACCCACCAATTGCGCAGGCCCTGCATCAGCGCACCACCGTGATATCGGCAACGAGCTGCGCGCCGCGTTGCTGGACGGCATTGGCGCTGATCCGCCAGCCGGCCTCCTGAATGGCGATCAGCACGTCATTGATCTCCTCGGCCTTGTTGGCAGAAAGCTGGACCCGCAGTGCGCCATCGGCGCCCTGATTGACGCTCGTCAGCGTGACATTGGGATTGGCCTGCATGGCGCTCATCAGCCCGGCCATCATGCCGGTGAAGCCGCCACGTCCGCCACGCGCGGCCAGCAGCGCGGTGACGCGCACATCGGCGCTGGCAGCGTCTTCAATTGTCGGATCGATGCTTTGCGCCAGTGCGACAGTCTGCTCGTCAAGCCGCGAGGCCTCGGCATTCAGGCGCAGGATCGTGACGAGCGAGACAATGAGGCTGGCCAGCAGAATGAAGCCGAGCATGATCGCCATGCGCCGCCGACGCGCGGCATCGAACAGCCTGGGCGCACTGCGGGCAAAGGTTCCCTGCCGGAGATCCAGCGGCGGCGCGGCAAGCGCCAGCAACAACGCTTCATCGACATTGTCCGGCGGCAGGCGCGTGACGGGCGCCTCGCCGATGATGAGGGGGGCATGCGGCTCACTGCCGTCAAACGCGCTGTCCCGCCCACGCACCACGTCCGCCCCGCCAATCGGCGCGCGAACGAAGCCGTCCTCCGGCTGGGGGAGCAGCAGCGCGGAGGGTACGAAGCTGGCCTGCGGAATGCCATGCTCCTTTGCCCAATCCATCCAGTGCGTCATGGCGCTGCGGCTGGTGACGGCGACGACATGCGGGGCGTCAGGATCGTCATTCGCGGCAACGGCGGCATGGAGCTGATCACCCTCACCGATGCTCGCTTCCAGCGCCATGAGTCGCGCGGCGGCGGCTCCCTGGCGCGGAGTCATGCCCGGGCAGGCGATGAAATGCAGCGTGGTGACATGCGGCGGTAGCACGAGCACGGCGTTGCCGACGGCTGACTCGGGAGCGTCCGTCTGCTCTGGCGGAAACCACTCGGTCCCCCGCCCGCGCCGCACGATCTGGTCCTGCGCCACCCGATACCAGACCGGCGGCGTGTCGCTCTCCCGCGGCAGGACAATGACATAATCGTGCTTCAACTCTCGTCACCCCATTGGCGGCGCACCAGCCGGGCCGGCTGCGTCTCCGCATCGATCAGCACAATTTCTTCCACTAAGTCCCCCCCAAGGTCGGCCCGCAGGACCACCTCGAACCACCGCGTCTTCGCTACCGTCTGATCCTGCACGTCCTGAGGCGCCGCGAGCCGGACAAGCGGCGGCAGTGACCAGAATATATTTACGCTGCCATAACCTTCCGGCGGGCGCTGCGCCAGCACCTGCCGCGCCTCATCGAGTCCAAGTGCATCGGGCGCCAGCATCGCCAGCAACACGGCCTGCCCCGGCAGCAGCGTGTTGATGTTGATCGCCGAGAGCCGCGTAGTCGGCAGCGCGCAGACCCAAGGCCGGATTCGCTGGTAGATATCCGGCGTCATGGCGTTGACCATCAGCAATTCGCTGGGATCGGCCATCAGCGTGTTGGCCGGGCGATAGGCGGGATCAAAGCCTGCGTAATAATTGTCCTCCGCGCCGCCATTGCCCGGTTCGGAATCGCTGTCGATCCAGTCGGCAGCAGAAATCGCGATTTGCAGCGCGATGTTATGGTCCACGCCGAGGAGCCGCATCAGCGCGGCGAACTGGGCAATGCCGGCAGGGCGCGCGACAAGCCTGGCCCCTGAAGGATCGGCATCCGCGCCGCCGGGCTGCTCCGGACCAACCACGAGGCTGTTGAGATTGAAGCAATTGCCGCGATCGATGAGGCGCGCGGTGACGAGGCCACCGGGCACCGATATGGTCTGATCGCGCCCCAGCCAATCGCCCTGAAGGGTCGTGCGATCCGGGTTCACCGAGACGAGATCGGTGACGAGGTTGGCGACCATCTGCTCGCCGGTGAGCAGATAGGCGCGGCCCTGATCGGCCGAGACGATATTGCGAGTCATCCGGCTGGCCAGTGTGAGCCGATCAAGCGCGACGGCCGTCACCACGGAAAGAATGGCGACGAGCAGCAGCACCGTCAGCAGTGCCGCACCGTGTTCGCTGGCAGGGGGCTCGCGGGCCGGGAGAGGACCGGGATCACGCGCCACTGGGCGCCTCCCCATCCACGAGGGGCTGATGCATGGCCGTGCCGACGAGGAACCGCAGCAGCACCGGCGCCGCGCCGGTCCGCTCCACCGCCATTTCGACGGCGGTCGGCATATCCGTCGGTTGAGCGGGGGACCAGCGCTCCAGCCACTCGCCATTGCGGGCGCGATAACGCAAGGTGAGCGCGGTCACATTCTCGAACAGCACCGCCGGTTCGGGGGGCTGGGCGCCATCGACGGCGGGATAGCCGATGCGCTCCAGCCGCCCGTCACGCCACCAATATTCGATCTTCTGCAGGCTCGGGCGGCGCAGGGTGGCGGGATTGCTCCAGCCGCCGCGCACGAACTGGATCAGCGGTTCGTCGCCCTGCGCGGCCCGGCCGAAGAAGGCCGGCGCAAAGGTTCCTGCCTCCGTCCGGCTGATCCGCGCGACGGCCTGCGAGAGATCGGCATCCAGCGTCGAGACGCCGCGCTGGACATCCGCCAGCGCATCCAGATTGCGGCCGATCGCGGCCTGCCCATCAATGCTCGTGCGCAGCAGGATGACGCCGGTCGTCGCCAACATCGCGAAGATCATCACGGCAACGAGCAACTCGATGAGCGTGAACCCATGTTCCGCTCGACGGGCAGGGCGCAAATGGTCAGTCACCGCTCGTCACCTTGCCGTCGAGATCCATCCGCACCCGCAGCTGCTGACCATCGCGCGCGAGCGAAAACTCGAGGGGTTGATCGGCGCGGCCAATGCTGTCGAACATGACCCGCAGGCGCGTCCGCTGACCCAGCTCCGCGCGGGTCTCGCCGGACCAGTCGTGGGAAACGAGGGGGCCTTCCGTGATCGGCTCCCACTGGCCCTGGGCGCGGCGCTCGAACCCGTAAGCGCCCGAGGACACCCAGAGCGCCACTGGACGCCCGACAATGATCGCAGTGTTCCGCGCGGCATGGACGCGGCCGGCGAACCGATCCACGTCGCTTGAAACCCGCCCACGCGGATCGGCCATGGTGAGGACGACCGTAGCGGACATAAGGCCGATGATGGCGATGACCACCATCAGCTCGACCAGCGTGAAACCGGCAGCGCTGCGGCGATGCATCGGCGTGGCGTGGGAAGCCCGCCCGCTCATTGCGCCGGGCGTCCGAACGTGAGCACAGCCGGCGACTGGCCCGGCCCCGCATCCACGCGCACGGTCACAATGAGAAGCCGCCCCTGATCGCCCTCATCGACCTGCTGGATCCAGGACCATTGGCGTCCGCCATTCTCCGCCGTGCCATCGCTTGCGCCCAGCGCCGGCGGCTGCGGGTCGGTCATCCGCTCGATCATGAGATTGCGCGCGACGATCTGCGCCATAGTGCGGCTGTTGAGATCGACCGAGGTGCGCGCGGAGACGCCCTGCAGGCGCACGAGCGCCAGCGCAGCCAGGCTGAAGATGGCAAGCGCGACCAGCATTTCCAGCAGCGTGAAGCCGGCGGCGGCCGCATCTGCCGGAGCGATGCGCGGCGCCGGCACGGACTGCCTTTTGCTGGGCGCGCGCCGCCTCATGCTTCAATTCCCCTGTCGGACCGGCGTGAGTGCCCTGCCCTTAAAGATCGCTCGAATAGATATCGGCATTCTCGCCCTCGCCTCCCGTCTGGCCGTCAGCGCCAAGCGAATAGACGTCGAATGCACCCCGGCGGCCGGGTGCGGCATATTGATAGGGATTGCCCCAGGGATCGTTGGGCAGCTTCTTGACGTAACCACCGATGCGGTAACGCTCCGGCTGAGCCAGGCCCGGCGGGGGCACAGTCAGCGCGTTCAGCCCATCGCTGGTGCTGGGATAAGTGAGATTATCCAGCCGATATTGCTCCAGCGCGGATTCCAGCACCGCAATATCCGCCTTGGCCTTGGCGACATTGCTGGTGCCGAGCGCGCCGAACACGTTGATCGCGACGATCGTGCTGAGCAGGCCGATGATCACGATCACCACCAGCAGCTCGATGAGCGTGAAGCCCTGCTCGCTCTGCTTGCGCGGCAATCGCATCGCACGGGCGAGAATCCCTTTCGTCCCGCCCTTGCGGTTGATGGAAGGGTTGAGCAAACGAGCGAACTTCATGGATCAGACTCCGGCACCGGTGAGATTCTGCAACTGCATGATCGGCAGCAGAATCGAGAGGATGATGATCGCCACGATACCACCCATCAGGATGATGATCAGCGGCTCCAGCATGGAGAGCGCGGCGGCAGTGAAACTGTCGAACTCCCGCTCCAGATATTCGGCGGCGCGCTCCAGCATGAGATCGAGTTGGCCCGCGCTCTCTCCGCTGGCGGCAAGATAGACGAGCAGCGGCGGAAAAACATCCGCGCGGCGCATGGCGGCAGATAGGCTGCCGCCGCCGCGCACCGCCTCTACGATCTCGGCCGTCGCCGCACGCAGCACGCGATTGTGAATGGTCGGCACGGTCAGGGCCAGGCCCTCCATCACCGGCAGGCGGCTCTGCACCATGGTGGCGAGCGTGCGGGCCATGCGGGCAGCATGAAGGTCTCGCAGCAAACGGCCGACGAACGGAAGGCCGAGCATCATGGCATCGGCGCGCATCCGCACATCCTCATTCTTGAGTGCGCGCCAGCCAAGGAACCCGAATGCCGCCAGCGCGATGAGGATCGCCCACCACCATGTCGCCAGAAAATTGGAAATGCCCATGACGATCCGCGTGAGCAGCGGCAATTGCTGACCCAGCGTATCGAACTGCTCGACCACCAGCGGCACCACGAAGATCATCAGGGAGATGATGACGATCACCGCAAAGGCTGCAAGAACAGTGGGATAAGCCAGCGCCGTCAGCAACTTGGAGTTCATGACCGCTTGCCGCTCCAGCAGGATGGCGAGGCGCTCGGTCAGCATCGGCAAGCTGCCGGAGCGCTCGCCCGCCGCGATCATCGCGCGGTAAAGGCTGGGGAAGCTGCGTGGCTCCGTGCCCATCGAGTCACCAAGCGTGCGGCCTTCCACCACGCCCTGATGAATACGCGCGATGATCTCGCGCACATGCGGCTTCTCACTCTGGCGGGTGATGGTGCGCAGCGCTTCTTCAAGCGGCGACACCTGCGCCAGCGTGGAGAGCTGCCGGGTAAACAGCGTGAGATCCTTGTTGGAGAGCCGGTTGCGCTCGAAGCTGAGCAGGCTGCGGCCAGAGCGCGTCTTGCTTTCCCCCTGCCCCGCAGCCGCACCGCGTCCCTCGGCAAGGCGCACGACGAAGAGCTTCTTTGCGGCAAGCGCGCTGCGAGCATCGGTCACGGAATCCGCCCGGATCAGCCCGCGCTTCTCCCGCCCGGCGCCATCAATCACCACATAGTCGAACTCAGGCATCGCCAGACTCAAACATTGCCGGTCTCAGGCATCGACAGCTTCGTGGCGCGATATGCGGATCGCTTCTTCCGCGCTTGTCTCGCCGCTCAGCACGAGCGCACGCGCGGCGGAAATGAGATTAGGCGCATTGAGGAAGGCGTGGCGGGCGATGCGCGATTCGTCCCCGCCCTCATTGATCATGCGGCGGATCGTCTCATCGACGCGGATCGCCTCGAACACACCGATGCGGCCCTTGTAACCGCTATTACCGCACTGATCGCATCCGCGCGGGCGATAGATCAGCGTGCCTTCGTCAATGCCGAGCAGCGCGCTCACCGACTTGTCGGCGGGGACCTGCTCGCGGCAATGTGGGCACAGGCGCCGCACAAGCCGCTGGGCAATCACGGCGCGCAGCGTTGAGGCGAGCAGGAACGGCTCCACCTTCATGTCGCGCATACGGGTGATGGCGCCCACCGCATCGTTGGTGTGGACGGTCGAGAGCACGAGGTGACCGGTGAGCGAGGCTTGTACGGCGATCTCCGCCGTCTCGCGATCGCGGATTTCGCCGACCATCACGACGTCCGGGTCCTGGCGCAGGATCGCCCGCAAGCCAGCAGCGAAAGTAAGGCCAACTTTCGCATTCACCTGTGTCTGGCCGACGCCCTCAATGGCATATTCCACCGGGTCTTCGACGGTGAGGATATTGCGGCTGCCATCGTTGAGCTGGCGCAGGCCGGCATAAAGTGTGGTCGTCTTACCACTGCCGGTCGGGCCAGTGACGAGGATGATGCCGTTGGGCTCGGCCAGCGCCCGGCGGAACACGCCATCGGCGGCACCGGCAAGTCCCAGCACGTCGAGCGAAATGCCGGCATTCTCCTTATCGAGAATACGCATGACGACCCGCTCGCCCGCGCGGCTCGGCAAGGTGGAAACGCGCACGTCGAGCAGCTTGCCGCCGAGCGTGAGCCCAATGCGGCCATCCTGAGGCACGCGGCGTTCGGCAATATCGAGCCGCGCCATCACCTTGATACGGCTGACCACCACCGGCGCGACATGCGGCGGCATGCGCAGCGTCTCGGTGAGCACACCATCCATGCGCATCCGCACGACAAGGCCTGTCTCATAAGGTTCGATATGAATATCGCTGACGCCCTGCCGTGCGGCTTCCGCAATGATGCCGTTGATCAGGCGAATGGCAGGCGCATCGTCGCCACTGTCCAGCAAGTCGTCTGCCGTCGGCAGATCGCCGGCAATGAAGTCCAGATCGTCGCCGCCCATGGCAAGCGAGCCGGCCATGGCGGCAGCGGAGCCCTCCATGGCGTAATGATTGGAGAGGTGCTTGTCGAAATCCTGCGTGCTGACGATCGACACATCGAAGCTGCGCGCCAGATGGCGGCGCACTTCAACCAGCACGCGCGGATCGGCGCCTTCGCGCATGGCGACGGCGAGCCGGGTCTGCGTGTCATCAGATCCGGCCTTGTCCGCGACCAGCACGACGCCGTGCTTGCGGGCGAAGGCGTAGGGGATATCGACCGGCAGCGTCTCGTGGATCGGCGTTCCAGCCACATCCGCGGCTGGAACGGGCAGTGGCGCCCCTTCGGTCATGTCGGGGCGCTCCGCCTCGCTCATGGCACGTCCGTGGTCTGCACCGCGCCGGGTCGCACGACCTGCCGCGAGCGGACTTCCTGTCCTGGCGCGATTCGCCCATCGACGATCTGATCGTCCGGCCTGGGCTCGGCGACCGGTGGCGTCGTCCCCAGATATTCCCGCACCAGCTGATCGATCGAGGGTTCCACATCCGGGTTGGCGAGCAACTGCTGACCGCGAATATAGCCGTAACGCTGCGCCGTCATCTTGCGCGCATCGGCCTGGCTGCCGAGGATGGTGGGACGGATGAAGACCATCAGATTGGTCTTGGCTTTCGCGCGACTGCGGGATTTGAAGAGTTCGCCAATCAGCGGAATGTCACCAAGCAGCGGGATTTTCTCGATCGTGCGGCGCTCGTTCTCGTCCAGCAGTCCGCCGATCGCGAGAATATCGCCATTGTCGACGAGTACGGTCGTCTCGAACTCGCGCTTGTTGATGATGAGATCGCTGCTGTCATTGGAAACCGGCCCGGCAACGCTGCTGACTTCCTGCTTGATGAAAAGCTTGATCGTCCCTTCCGAGCTGATCTGCGGCGTCACATCCAGCATGATGCCGACATTCTGCCGCTGCACGGTGCGGAACTGGTTATCGAAATTGGGACTGAGCGCTTCGCCCGTTGAAACGGGCACTTCCTGTCCCACGAGCATCTTCGCCTGCTGATTATCCAGCGTGGTAATATGCGGCGTTGAGAGGATGTTGCTTTCCGTGTCCGCCTGCACGGCATTGATGATGGCACCGAAAATGCCGTTGCTGCCAAGCTCAGTGGCGATGCCGCCAAAGCCGCCGCGCGCAGCGGCCAGCGAGTTCACGGCGGCACTCTGGAGCTGATTGGCAAGGCCGCTGTTCTCAGTGGTCGTCGTGGTCGTGCGTGTGCCATCCGGCGCAACAACCACCGTCTCGGTCTGGGAAAGCTCGCGCGCTGCGAGGGCGCCAGCGAGCGTCAGGATGTTCGGATTGGCGTTGGAATAATTCGTCGCGGCGAAGCCCGTGGAGGTGCTGCCGACCAGAAACTGCACGCCAAGCTGGCGCGCGGCATTATCGCCGATCTCGACGATGATCGCTTCCACTAGCACCTGATCCCGGCGGGTGTCGAGCTGGCGGATCACCTCGCCGAGCATCCGCTGCGTATCGCCATTGGAGGCGACGATCACTGCATTGGCACCCTCATAGCGAGTCACGACCGCAGGACCGCGCCCGATGCCGGAACCCTGGCCGGACGGGCCTGTCGATGCAGCGGAGGCCGGGGTCGTAGCAGCGCCGCCCGCCGGGGCCTGCCCACCGCCGCCGCCATCGCCCGACACGCTGGCCTGCTGGCCAAGCAACTGCTGGAGGACGGGCAGCATCTTGTCCGCATCGGCATGCTGAAGCCAGTAGACGCGGATTTCCGTACCGGAGGCCGCACGCGCGTCAATGTCGCGCACCATGGTGGAGAGGCGCTGCACCGTCGTCGCGTCGCCGCGCAGCGCAATGCTGTTGGAGCTGTCGATAGCGACGATCGTCGCGCGGGACGGCGCACCGTCCTCGCCCGCCAGCAAACCTTGCAACGATGTCGCGATTTCGCGGGCGCCAGCATTCTTGAGCGTGATCAGCTGCGTCGTCGAGCCGTCCGTATCGACCTGGGCGAGCACCTGGCGGACGCGGGCGATATTATCGGCATAGTCCGCAACCACGATCGACCGGCCGGAACGGTTTGCGGTAATCGATCCGTCGCGGCTGACCAGCGGCCGCAGCGTCTCCATGGCGGACTGCGCATCGATGGAGCGCAGGCGGATGACTTCCGTGACGAACTGGTTGCTGTTCCCGGCACGGCCCACCTGACCCGGCTGGCTGGCCGCGCCCTCGACCGGCTGGATGCGGAACGCGCCGCCCGAGGCCGGCACCGCAACGAGGCCGTTGGCGCGCAGGGTGGAAAGGAAAATCTCGAAATATTCGGAGCGCGAAAGCGGGCGGTCCGTGACGACCGAGACTTTGCCCTGCACCCGATTGTCGATGATGAAGGTGCGCCCGGTGACTCGCGCCGCATCCTGAATGAAGGCGCGGATATCCGCATCGCGCACGTTCAGCGTCAACTGGCCGACCGCCGGCACGGCAAGCAGCAGCGCGAGGACGGCGCCTCCAGCAAAACGGCGAAACTTGGGGAGCAGGGTCATTGGCGTTCCGGAAGATTGAGTGAGATGGGCACGGTGGATGCACCGCGCTCGACCATAAGGGAGAGGCGCGCGCCGGGCCGAATGGCAGATTGCAGCTGGCTGATGTCGCCCATCGACGTGACCGGGCGACCGTTCACCTGCACGATGATGTCGCCGGGGCGGAAACCGGCCTGAGCCAGCGCCTCGCCACCATCGGAGGCATTGATCACGATGCCGGTAACCTTCCCGTCCTGATTGCGCGGCACCATATTGACGGCCTTCAGGACCGACTCTGGCGCCATGGGCGCAGTGGGCGCGCTTCCTGTGCTCATTTCAGCCGGCAGCGCAGGGCCTGCATCGGCCGGAGGCGGTGTCACCACCGGAGCATCGCCGCCAGACTGGTCGATATACAGCATCTCGCTGGCGCCGCCGCGCTCGATGATGACATGATCGAACTGCACGGCCTTCAGGATGATGCCCGGCGCGATCTCATCACCCACAGCATAGCTGGCCTGATCGCCCGCCTCATTGGCGATGATGGCCGAGCCCTGCCCGGATGCCTCGTTCAGCCGAATCCCGTACAGGCGGAAGGGCAGCGATGTGACCTGCTGGACAGCACCGTCACCAGCAGCGCCACTGCGGAAGAACGGATCGAAGCCCGCGAACAGCGCCGTGCGGGCATCGGCGGAGACGAGAACGGGCTCGCGCGCACGCCAGTCGCCGAACAGGCCGACGGGGGTAGCCAGCGCCCAGAGCAGTCGCGCAATCTGGATAATGAGGACGACAAGCAGCACCGCCTCGATCCATTGACCGAGATCGGAAGAGCCGGCGGGCCGGCCCTGTCGCGCGCGCCGAATGAGATCGGTCCACCGCATCCTAGATTTGAGGCCCTCCAGCAAAGCAAACGCTGCCTATGCGCGCTCTATGACTGATCCGTTTCACCATGGTTACCAAAAAATGACAACTACTGCCCAGATGCCGCAAACGGCAGATCGAATGCCGCCGCAGCCAGAAAAAATCGCGGGAAGAGCAGTTGATTGGCCCACCCTGCCGTTGCTAGACGCACTCCATCCTTATGTCGATGCTCGACGCACCTCTTCTTGCCGGCCAGCCGGGCATCCAGCGCCTGCCGCGGCGCGACCTGACGCTATTTATCAAGAAGGGCTTTCTCGACTCGGAGGAATGCGCCGGGCTGATCGCGCGGATCGAGGCAAACCGGCGCCCCTCCACCATTGCCGACGATCTTGGCTATGAGGCCTTCCGAACGAGCGAGACCTGCGACCTGCTGGAAAGCGACCCGTTCGTCGCGGCGATCAATGCCAAGCTGGCGGCCTATAGCGGCATCGATCCGGCACAAGGCGAGCAGCTGCAGGGGCAGCGTTATGCTGTGGGCCAGGAGTTCAAGGCACACACCGATTACTTCGAGCCCGGCGGCATGGATTATGAGCGCTATTGCGGACGCTCTGGCAATCGCACCTGGACGCTGATGGTCTATTTGAACGAGCCGGCCGCAGGCGGGGCGACGCGCTTCACCAAGGCGGACAAGATGATCCAGCCGGAAACCGGCAAGCTTGTCGCCTGGAACAACCGCCTGCCAGACGGGACGATGAACCCCGCGACGATTCATCATGGGATGAAGGTGCGCTCGGGGGTGAAGTACATCATCACAAAATGGTATCGCGAGCGCATCTGGGCCGGGTGAAGCGCACCTGGGCGAGCTGAGCCGCCGACCGCTCCTTCCCTGGTGACAAACATCCCCTGACGCGAACGAAAAAAGGGCGGCCCGTTGCGGGACCGCCCTTTCTTTCACGCTATGGGCGCGTGGATCCTGTCAGAAAGTGACGCTGAACGACGCTTCGAACGTCGTGCCGGGCTTGTACTGATTGTAGTAGACCCGGTTCGTGCCGTTATCCTGATATTCCTGATACTTAGTGCCCGTGATGTTGCGGACCTCCAGCTTCAGTTCGCTCTCGATGCTGCCGAGCAGAATGCCCTGCCGCGCCACGAAATCGAGCGTGAAGCCCGGCTCTTCGACGATATCCGGCTGACCCGAGAGGCCGCGACGGGTCACACGCTCGCTCGCATAGTTGATGAGCAGCGTCTGCTGAGACAGCCGTGACGTATCCTCCAGGCCGATCTGCAGGTTGAGCAGATGATCCGACTGACCGGTCAGCGGGGCGCCGTCCCGGAAGACGTTGGTCGCAGCCTGCGGCGGCACGCCGAAGATCTGCACCTGATCGCTCGCCGACACCTTCAGCTTGGATTTGGAATAGGTGTAGTTGAGGATCGTCACGAGCCGGTGATCCGGGGCCATGTCGCCCAGTGACCAGTATTTCTGCGTTTCGAACTCGGCGCCGTACAGATCGGCTTTCGGCGCGTTGGCGAAGCTGGTCGTGAAGCTATTGTCACCGACTGGCGAGATGTAGGTCTCGATCGGACGGTCGATCTTCTTGTAGAAACCCGCCAGCGACACACGCTGATCACGCGCGAAATACCATTCGTAGCGGACCTCGGCGTTGAACAGCTCGCTGTCTTCCAGCAGCGGATTGCCCTGGAATGACGTGTTGGATTCCGGATCGTAATAGGACTGAAAGATCAACTCGCGGAACTGCGGGCGCGCGATCGTCTTGGACGCATTGGCACGGACCTGCATGTCACCGAACGCGTAGGTCACCGTTGCCGTAGGCAGCCAGTATTCCTTCTTGAGCGCAGTCGAGGCATTGGAGTTGCTCGGGATCGTGAAGACCTGCACCGGGCGCACCGATTCATAGCCGCGCTCGTAGCGAACGCCGGCGTTGAGATCGAGCCCGTCCATCAGCGTCGCCTGGATCTGGCCATAAGCGCCGTGAACCTTCAGGCGTGCACGGAAGGCCGGATCCGTTTCGGTCGTCTCGAAGAGCTGATAGCCGAAATAGTCCGCCAGATTGCCGCTGAGCAGATAATCGGGCCGCAGCAGGCCGATACCGGCCGGGAAATCGCCGGGTGCCTGAATGCGGAAATCACGCCGCTCGGAGGTACGGACAGTCTTCATATACGCGTAACCCACTGTCGCACGGACAGTCGGCAGCAGCGGATAGGAAACGTCGATACCGCCCGACACCAAATCTTCGTTCAGATCGGAGAAGGTGAAGTTGGCCGTACCGACCTGACCGCTCAGACGGTTGATGTAATATTCGCCCAGCGGGTCCACGTCAGTCGGCGTGTTCGTGCGGACATAGGTGAAGCCAAGCTCGAACGGCGCCTCACGCTGAGAATTGGCATAGCTGCCGCGCAGATCGACCTGCAGATCGCCGAAACGCAGTTCGCCGACGAGCTGGGTGTTGATCAGCTGACGCTCATACCAGGCCGTATCCTGATTGAGGAAATCGAAATCTCCGGAAGCGGCAATCTGACCGCTGGAGAGCCGCGCCTGCTTGATCGTGTCGCGAATGTAGAGATTGGTCCAGCGCAGCTTCTGATCACCGAATTCGAGACCGAAGCCGAGCATGCCGTTGACGACGACCCGATTGTCCGTCGACACCGTCTGGAAATCGCGGCCGAGCTGCGCAAGATCGAGGCTGGCGGCCGACTGCTGCAGGATATCGCGGGTACGCCACTTGCTGCTCCAGCCGGCACTGGCGATGACGCCCAGCGTCGATCCGCCGAGATCCATGCTCGTGCCTGCGCTCAGCGACACGCTGCCGCTGGGCGGCATGTTGAAGTTGCGCTGGACGAGAGCGTTCTGCGGCGTGGCGATCTGGCCGATGATCGCGGCGCGATCCACGCCCACATCACTGATCTTGGCGCCGCTGGCGAAGAACTCGGCGAGCGCCGGCGGCGTGTTGCGCGTGCCATTGTCAAAGCCGGTCCAGTCCGTGTCGGAGCCATAATAGGTATAGCCAAGGCGACCGGTGGTCTCGCTGTTGAGGCCAATGCCGCCGGAAACGCTGACGAATGACTCGTACGGAATGGCACGGGTGGTGAGATTGATCACACCGCCGCCAAACTCACCGGGGAAGTTCGCGGAATAGCTCTTCTGCACCAGCGACGAGGCAACGAGGCTCGTGGGGAAAAGATCGAGCGGAATGACGCGCTTGAGCGGCTCCGGGCTGGGCAGTGGTGAGCCATTGAGCAGCGCGAGCGAATAGCGATCGCCAAGGCCACGCACATAGACATAGCCATTGCCGACCACGCTGAGGCCCGTCACGCGCCCCAGAGCGCCCGCAATGTCGCCCTCACCCGTGCGGGCGATGGCTTCAGCGGAGAGCAGAGAGACGACCGCTGGTGCAGCGCGCTCGACATTGCCACCCCGGCGTCCGGTAACGATGATATCGCCACCTCCAGGAATGGAAACCTCAGTGGCCTGCTCCGGAGCGTCAGCCGCCTCGGATGCGCCATCCATTGTCTGCGCGGCATCCATGTCCTGTGCCCAGGCAGCAGATGCAGTCAATGCGGTCGTCACGAGCAACAGACCCGCGAACCGGAGCGGCGTCACCATCGATATTCCCCTTAAATCAATGTGGAATGAGGCGGGTGGGTGCACGACGCATCCACCCGCCTCCGTTGTCATGCGTTACTTCAGGTCGTGGGCAGCGACGTGCAGGAGCGGTCGCTGTTCGAACCATCGTCGAACGTCGCCGTCGCGGAGTTGCAGGTCCAACCCTGATACCAGGTGTCGTTCGCATCCTTCACGGCGCCGATATAGTTGACAGCAGTGAAGAAGGAGCCGAGCGTGGTGGCATCAAACGTGGCAATGCCGTTCTCGGTCGCGCCGTTCACGAACACGGTCGCCAGCGACGGCGCGTAAGCCGCGTTGTTGTTGGAACCGGCTTCGAAGATCGCCTGCACCTGAGCAGCCGTCACACTGTTCTTGCCAAAGAAGGATCCGGCCGCCGCGCACTGCATCTGCACCGACTGGAAAACCGGCGCGCCCGCTTCATCCGTGCCGGCATCGACCGTCGCGGAAGCCGTCTCGGGCTGGCTCAGACCGATGCAGGGGAAGTTGGGGCTGATGACAATGCTGTTGACCAGCGAATAGTCAGCGCCGCCACGGATATAGACCGTCGCACCATTGCTGTTCGCGGTCGAACGACCGATGAACGTGGCGTTCGAGACCTTCGTATTCTGACGCGGCGTGTTTGCAATGAGCGCATTGTCGCTGTCCGCCTCGACGAACGAGTCGCCCGCACCCCCGCCTGCGCGGTGGATGCCGAGAACGAACTGGATGTTCGCCTTCACGCCCGTGTCCGTGTCGAGAATGTCGTCTTCCGCACCCGTGGAAACGAAGTGCTTCATGTTAACCACACCACCGAACGCTTCGACCGCGTCATCCGAGCTGTTGTGGCTGTGGATGTGATCAATCGTCGTGCCGGAGCCGACGCCACCGAGCGTCAGCGACTGCAGTTCCGAGTTGGAACCAAGCACGAAGCCGGAATAACGGATCTGCACATAGCGCAGCGTGCCGCTGTTGTCGGTCGGGATCTCGCCGCCGAAATAGGCCGGGTCCGCCGCACCTTCGGTCTGGCGATAGCAATCGTTGCTGCCGGGCGTTGCACCACCGACAGCGCAGTCCGTCGTCGGCGCACGGCCGAGCAGCACCACGCCGCCCCACTGGCTCGACGAGGAATCGGAGTTCGTGCCGAGCACGTTGTTGAGGCTGGTGAAGATGATCGGTTCAGCAGCCGTACCAACCGCATTGATGCGGTTGCCACGGTTGACCGCCAGCCAGGACACGCCAGTGCCGCCGTAAACGATGACGCCGGGCTCGATGGTCAGGGTCACGCCAGGCACGGTGCAGCCGGCCGGGACAAGGCTCTCGGACGGGCCACGGTCGCAACCGACGTCAACGCGACCGGGAAGCTGATAAAGCAGGCCGTCGATCTTGGGCAGCGTGACGCTCGCGGTGATGCGCGAGGGCAAGCTGCAGACGCGCCATTCACCCGTCGTGCCGGTGATCGTGCCAGCATTCACCAGCGGGTTGCCGGCGATCGCGGGGCAATTCGCAGCCGGTGTCACGCCGGCAGTCGGCGTGGGGGTCGGCGTCGGGGTCGGCGTCGGGGTCGGCGTGGGATTGATGATCACATCACCGCCAGTGCCGGGGGACGCAATGTCCTGTGCGCCGCAACCGGCGAGAAGCGGCAGGGCAACGCCCGCCAGCATGAAATTGATGGTCCGATTGATAGCTTTCATCGTCGTCTCCGCTGCCGGGTTGTTCCGGATTTTCGAGTGCAGGACGGCCAAACGGGAGTGCGACTCTATCAAGTCCCCCTTGCGCCCTCGGCGGGGCAGCTAGGGGATGAGTGTGACAGCGGGATGCAATCCGCATGTCATTTGGATTACGGAATCATGTCATTTTTGTTGCAATGCGGCCGTAAGCCACCGGAAACCCGCGATGGAAGCCAAAGCCGGGCCAAGGCGCCAAGGAAAGAAAAGAGGCCAGGCGAGTAGCCGCGCGCTCGGCGTGGATACCGGATGCACAAAAAAGGGTGCGTGAGCCTGCCGACTCACGCACCCTTTTTACGTTCAAATGACCGGTGAAGGCCGTTGCTCAGTTCTCAGCGCTGATCGAGACGCGCCAGCAACGTGCGGGCAACGGCATGACTCGAATAGCTGGCACCATCTGCCAGTTCGAGCTGCTCGGCCGGGAGCGACTGGACACGCATGAGCGCCTCGCGGGCCTCAGCCTTGCGCTGGGTGCGCGCATAAACAGTCGCGATATTGATGAGACGCGCCGGGTCGGCGGCATCAGTGCGGCTCGCGGGCTGCAGCACGCGCTCCGCTTCAGTCAGGTTACCGGAAGAAATCGCGCTGGCGGCATAGCTGCCGGTTGCCCCGCCGGTCTGTGCCAGCGCGACCGTGGAACCCAGAGCCGCAATTGCGGCGCCTCCTGCGATCAAGACTTTGATAATCATTTCTTTTCCTCTCCGAATTCAAAAACTCATGAGAGGAGTATTTCAGTTTTATGACTCTCTGGCAATAATAGAAGAAAAATTTTTAGTGACGTATTTTCATTATGTTACTGCAATATTTCGGCCATTTTCGAACCATGCGACTGATCGTCATAATTCTGTAAAAAATGCGATTCGCGCACGGGGAATCGCGCAGGCGCGATCCGCCAATGCGCATAACTGCGGTAATCAGGGGCGATATGACCGGGATAAGGTGGGGAGCTTCTGTTGCCCGGCGCTCCCCGTGCCGCTGGAATCCGATTCTGTTGCCCGGTTCGGTCCAACCGCGTTCTGTTAGGGTAATGTCAGGCCGTGAGGCCCTCAATTACGCTGCAAGAGCAAGTGCTTCGTTATCGTTGGCACTTAAGTGTTTTGAGCCTTGAACGGGTTACTCAGCCCGGGCAAAAACAGCGTCTTTCAACACACGTCGATCCTAGTTCGGCCCCATCAGGAACGACCTTTCCCGAAAGGAAGGGCCACTTCTGGTGGAGCCGCCGGGTACCGCCCCCGGGTCCGCTGCGCCTATTACACGCCGCAGTTTATCGCCATAGCCGGACAAGCCGGCAAATCCCCATATAGGGATTAGATCGCCGATGAGAAGCCTCCAGACACAAGCGACCCGGCGCAACCCTGATGGATCACGCCGGGTCCTTTGTTTCGAAAGCTCGAAAACCGGATGACTCAGTTCGCGTCGTCGATCGCGTCGGCTTTCTCGTCGCCGGTATTACGCACGGCGTCAGCCTGCTCTTCGAGCTGATCGACGCGGTTTTCAGCCATATCTTCAGCAGCGCCATTCATGTTGTCGCTCGCCTGCTCAAGCTGGTCGGCCTGATTGTCGATCATGTCCGCCTGGTTGTCATAAGCGTCCTCGACGTTCTGCGCTTCCGGAGAATCGCAAGCGGCCAGTGTCAGGGCTACGCCTGCAGCGGCAAGGATCATCATGGGTTTCACGCGTTTGTCTCCTGTTAGGTCCCGCCATCTGTCACGAGACTGAAAACAAAACCCTCGGGACGACAAAGGTTCCCGCTTCGACAAACAATCCACCGCGAGAGCCCAGCAGGAAATTCAGGGGCGATTCTTCAGGACATCGCGGATTTCCGCGAGAAGCTCGACCTCGGAGGGGCCAGACGGCGCGGCCGCCTCCTCTTCTTTTTTCTTCGCGAGGAAGCGGTTTGCCTGCCGGACGATCAGGAAAATGACGAAGGCCAGAATGACAAACTTGATGACCGCTGTGATGAACGAACCATAAGCGAAAACGGGCACGGCTGCGGCCTTCATCGCTTCCAGGGTCGGCTCGGTGCCCGGCGGAACATCGGCGAGCGGAATGAAGTAGTTGGAGAAATCCAGACCGCCGAGCAGAGCGCCGATCACCGGCATGATGAGATCGTCCGCCACCGAACTGACGATCGCGCCAAAGGCAGCGCCGATGATAACGCCCACGGCAAGATCGAGAACATTTCCTCGCGCAATGAATGTCTTGAATTCCGCAAACATGTCAGTCCTCCCTTGCCGCTTCGGGCGTCCCGTCCGATCCGGACGACGTCGCTCCAGAGCTAAACTCGTTGCGGGCGAGCAATCAACAACCTATTTAGCGTATCACTCAAGCGATACACCGCTCCACGAGGGGACGAACCGCCATGGCCACGCTCACATCGCCGATCAAAATGCTGCGCGCACTGTTCTTGCTGGCCCTGCCGCTCGCGCTGGCAGCCTGCGGCATCAATTCCGTGCCGACAGCCGAAGAGAATGCGAAGGCCAAATGGGCCGACGTGCAGGCGTCCTATCAGCGACGCGCCGATCTCATTCCCAATCTCGTAGCCGTCGCAAGCAATTCCGCGCAGATCGAGCGCGAAACGCTGGAGGGCGTCATCAATGCCCGCGCCTCCGCGACGCAGGTGCAGCTCTCCGCCGACGATCTCAGCGATCCGGCCCGCGTAGAAGCCTTCCAGGCGGCGCAGAACAATGTGTCCGGCGCCCTCTCCCGCCTGCTCGTCACCGTCGAGCGCTATCCGGACCTCAAGAGTCAGGAGCGTTTCGCCGACCTGATGACGCAGCTCGAAGGCACGGAAAACCGGATCAACATCTCGATCCGCGATTATAACGCCGCCGTTCAGGACTATAACACCCGCATCCGCACGTTCCCCGAAATGATCGGCGCCAAGCTCATCCATGGCGCCAAGCCGCTTACGCCGTTCGAGGCGAAGGCCGGCGCCGATGTGGCGCCCGATGTCGGCGCGATGTTCAACGGCAATTGACCCGCGCCATAATCACCCGTGCGCCGGCGAGCGTGCCGGCGCTGCTCCGCGCGGCCTTGCTTCTGCTCGTGGCGCTTGTGCTCGTGCTGCGGCCAGATGCTGCTTTTGCCCAGAACTTCCCGGATCTGACCGGCCGGGTCGTGGACGGGGCCAACATCCTCGATCCCCAGACCGAGGCCGCGCTGACCCAGCAATCGGAGGCTCTGGAGCAGACGACGGGGCGCCAGCTAGTCGTGGCAACCGTGCCGAGCCTCGATGGCTATGAGATCAGCGACTATGGCTACCAGCTCGGCCGCGCCTGGGGCATCGGCGAGAAGGAAACTAACAGCGGCGTGCTGCTGCTGGTCGCACCGAACGAGAAGCGGCTGACCATCCAGGTCGGCTATGGTCTCGAACCCATCCTCACCGACGCGCTATCCGGCCGCATCATCCGTGACGTTATCACGCCGCGTTTCCGTGCCGGGGATTTTCCGGGCGGGATCAGCGCCGGGGTGAGCGAAATCGTCCGCATTCTCGAACTGCCACCCGAAGAGCAGCGCAAGCTCGCGGCAACGGCAGCCGAGCAAAGCAAGCGCCAGTCAAGTCAAGGCTTTGGCCCGCTGATCTTCTTTGCGATCTTCATCCTGTTTTTCGTCGTGCTCCCCATCTTCAGCCGGCTGCGCGGCGGTCGACGCTATCGCGGCGGCATCCATCCGATCGTCATCTGGGGCGCTGAGGCAGCCATTCGCGGCGCGCTCAACAGCCGCGATGGCGGCGGCTGGGGTGGCGGTGGCGGCGGGGGAGGCGGCTTCTCCGGGGGTGGCGGCGGCTTCGGTGGCGGCGGCGCGAGCGGAGGCTGGTAATGGGCAAGCGCATTTCCATGAGCGAGGCCGATCATCGCATCGTGACGGACGCCGTCGCGAAAGCCGAGCAGCAGACCGATGCCGAGATCGTCACGATCGTCGCGCGCCGGTCGGATGCCTATCATGATGTCGGGCTGCACTGGTCCTTGCTGTTCATGCTGCTTGTGCCGCTGATCGCAGCGGCGTTTCCGGTCGATTACGAGGCAGCGCTCATCTGGCTCTTGGGCGGGTGGAGCCTTGAACTGCCCCGGCACATGCTGTTCCTGCTGATGTTCGGGCAGATGTGCCTGCACTTCCTGATCATGCGCTATTTGCTCGCCATTCCGTCGCTGCGCATGCTGGTAACACCCGGCGCCACCAAATCGCGGCGGGTGCGGCGGCGCGCGCTGCTGCTCTTCCGCACAGCGGCCGAGGCCCGGACAGCGCGGCTGACCGGCATGCTGCTCTATCTCTCGCTCGATGAGCACCGTGCGGAAATCGTGGCGGACGAGGCCATTGCCTCCAAAGTCGCGCCGGAAGTCTGGGGCGAGGCCATGGCTGCACTGGTCGAAGAAGTGCGCGCAGGACGCGTTGCGGAGGGCATGGCCCTTGCGATCGGGAAGGCCGCGCCCATTCTCGCCGAACATTGCCCCAAAAGCGACGCCAATCCCAATGAACTCCCGGACCGGCTGATCGAACTGTGAGCGAGACAAGTCCCGAAGACGAGATCCGCTTCCCCGAGGAAGTGATGTGGGAAGGCCGCTTCATCACGGCCAAGCGACGCGGACGCTGGGAATATGTCTCGCGGTCGCGGGGCATTCGGGCCGCCGTCATTGTCGCCATCGACGAGAGCGAAGACGGTCGCCACATCCTGCTGGTCGATCAATTCCGCGTACCGCTGGGGCGACGCTGCATCGAACTGCCTGCCGGGCTGGTCGGCGATGACTCGGCGGAAGAGGCCCCTTCCCTCGCCGCCACGCGCGAGTTGGAGGAGGAAACCGGCTACCGCGCCGGCCGCATGGTCGATCTGGGCGAATATTGGAGTTCCCCCGGCATGGTCTCGGAAAGCTTCACGCTGTTCCGCGCGTTCGGCCTGGAGAAAGTCGGCGATGGCGGCGGCGTGCCGGGCGAGGACATCCGCGTCCACCGCGTCCCGCTCGCGGGCTTTGCCGACTGGATCGCCGCGCGCCGCGCCGAAGGTTTTGCGATGGACGTAAAGCTGCTCACGCTGCTGGGCGGTGCCTTCATCGCCTGAGGGCCTCCTTCACCATTCGGGCTGATCCTGTCGAAGCCCGTCCTTCCCCCTTTGAATGTGGGATGCTTGACCACTAGCCCCGCAACGCCCATCCGGGTGCGTTGCACTGGCGGCCATCCTCACCTACCTAGCGCGCCAACCGGCTCCGAATTGCCGGTCACGCTCAACCGGATTCAGCCCGACATGTTACGCACTGCCATCAAGATCTGCGGGGTCAAGACCGCCCCGGCCATCGACGCAGCCGTAAAGGGTGGCGCGAGCCATGTCGGCCTCAACTATTTCCCGCCGAGCCCGCGTTATCTGGCGCTGGATCGCGTCGCGCTGATTGCCACGCGCGTGCCTGAGCATGTGAAGCGCGTGGGCGTGCTGGTCGACCCAACGGACGACCTCATCGACACGCTCATCGCCGCCGGCGGTATGCAGATCGTGCAGCTTCACGGGCGCGAAACGCCCGAGCGCGCCGCCGCGATCCGCCAGCGCACCGGCCTTGAAGTGTGGAAAGTCATCTCGGTCAAGACCGCCGCCGATCTCGCCACCGGCAGCTCTTATGCGGGCGCGGCGGACTTCCTGCTCTACGACGCGAAGACCCCGGACGGCGCGATCCTCCCCGGCGGGATGGGGCTGCGTTTCGACTGGAAATTGCTCGCCGATCATCGCCCACCCATGCCCTGGGGCCTCTCGGGCGGGCTGGACGCCGAGAATGTCGCGCAGGCCATCCGCCTGACGGGCGCGCCACTCGTAGATGTCTCTTCGGGCATCGAGAGCGCACCGGGCGTCAAGGATGTGGACAAGATCGCGGCCTTCTGCAAAGCGGTGAACCAATGTTGACGTCGCCTGCATCCGCCGCGCGCATCGGGACACGATGGCGCTGATCGCTCGAACCATTCGATGCGACCGGACCCCTGTGACCAAGAGAGAAGCACCGTGACAGCTGCAACCACCCTCCCCAACTCCCTGCGCGCCCTGCCCGACGAGCGCGGCCATTTCGGCCAGTTCGGGGGACGTTATGTCGCCGAAACGCTGATGCCGCTCATCCTCGATCTTGAGCGGGAGTATCGCGCCGCCAAGGAAGACCCCGCCTTCGAGGCCGAGTTCAACGGCCTGATGACGCATTATGTCGGCCGTCCCTCCCCGCTCTATTATGCCGAGCGGCTGACGGCTTATTATCGCGAGCGCGCCAAGCCCGGTTTCGGCGCGAAAATCTATTTCAAGCGCGAGGAGCTCAATCACACCGGCGCGCACAAGATCAACAATTGCATCGGCCAGATCCTGCTTGCCATCCGCATGGGCAAGACGCGGATCATCGCCGAGACCGGCGCCGGCCAGCATGGCGTGGCGACCGCGACGGTCTGCGCGCGCTTCGGCCTGCCCTGCACCATCTTCATGGGCGCGAAGGACATCGAGCGGCAGCAGCCCAATGTGTTCCGCATGAAGCTGCTCGGCGCGGAAGTGCGCCCCGTCACCAGCGGCTCGCAAAGCCTCAAGGACGCGATGAACGAAGCGCTGCGCGACTGGGTCGCGACGGTGGAGAACACCTTCTACATCATCGGCACCGCCGCCGGCCCGCACCCCTATCCCGAGCTGGTGCGCGATTTCCAGAGCGTGATCGGCAAGGAAACCCGCGAGCAGATGCTGGCCGCCGAGGGACGCCTGCCCGATCTGCTGATTGCGGCAGTGGGCGGCGGCTCCAATGCCATCGGCATGTTCCACCCCTTCCTCGACGATCCGGACGTGGCCATGGTCGGCACCGAGGCGGCCGGTCACGGCATCGATACGGACAAGCATGCCGCGAGCCTCACCGGCGGCAAGCCCGGCATCCTCCACGGCAACAAGACCTATCTGCTGCAGGATGAGGACGGCCAGATCACCGAGGCGCATTCGATCTCGGCGGGCCTCGATTATCCGGGCATCGGCCCCGAGCACAGCTGGCTGCACGAAAGCGGCCGCGTGCGCTATGTGCCGATCACCGATGTGCAGGCGCTCGACGCGTTCCAGCTCTGCTCACAGCAGGAAGGCATCATCCCCGCCCTCGAAAGCGCCCACGCCCTCGCCGCGCTGGAAAGCGAAGCGACAGCGCTGCCGCAGGACAAGCTCATCGTCGTCAACGTCTCCGGACGCGGCGACAAGGACATCTTCACTGTGGCGCAGGCGCTGGGAGCGAAGATATGAGCCGCCTCACCTCCACCTTTGCCCGCACGCGCGCTGAAGGCCGTGCCGCGCTTGTCACCTTCGTCACTGGCGGCGATCCCACGCCCGCTGACACCGTATCCGTGCTCGACGCGCTCGTCGCGGGCGGTGCGGATGTGATCGAGCTGGGCATGCCCTTCACCGATCCCATGGCGGATGGTCAGGCCATTCAGTCCGCGAATCTGCGCGCGTTGGCGGCGGGGATCAGCACGGCGAAGATCTTCGAGATCGCCACGGCGTTCCGCGCGCGTCATCCGGAAACGCCGCTGGTGCTTATGGGCTATGCCAACCCGATGACCATCCGTGGCGCCGACTGGTTCGCAGGCGAGTGCGCGAAAGCCGGTGTCGATGGCGTGATCTGCGTCGATATTCCGCCCGAGGAAGATGCCGAGCTTGGCCCGGCGCTGCGCGGCGCGGGCGTGTCCCTCATCCGGCTCGCCACACCGACCACGGATGCTGCGCGCCTGCCTGCTGTGCTGGAGGGCGCCTCGGGCTTCCTCTATTATGTCTCCGTCGCCGGGATCACCGGGCTGCAGCAGGCCGCGCAGACCAGCATTGAGGCTGCCGTTGCCAAGCTCAAGGCCGCAACCGATCTGCCCATCGCCGTCGGCTTTGGCGTTCGCACGCCCGAGCAGGCCGCCGCAATTGGCGCCGTGGCCGATGGCGTGGTCGTCGGCTCGGCCATTGTCGATCTCATAGCCAAGCATGGCGCCGATGCCGCCGGCCCGGTCCGCGATTTCGTGGCGACCCTGCGCGCCGCGCTCAATGAAAGGGAGAAAGCCGCATGAGCTGGCTCAACCGCGTCCGCAATGTCCTGCCCTTCATCGCGAAGAAGACGGAGACGCCGGACAATCTCTGGCACAAGTGCACCAGTTGCGGCCAGATGATCTTCCAGAAGGAGTGGGACGAGAATCTCTCCGTCTGTCCACGCTGCGATCATCATGGCCGGATCGGCCCGCAGACCCGCTTTGCCCATATCTTCGATGACGGCAGCCTGCGCGTCATCGCCGCACCGCCGGTCAAGGAAGACCCGCTCAAGTTCCGCGATTCCAAGCGCTATACGGATCGGCTGAAGGCCGCCCGCGCGCAAACCGGCGATCAGGATGCGCTCATCAACGCCTTCGGGCGGATCGAGGGTCAGCCCGCCGTCGTCGGCGTCCAGAACTTCGCCTTCATGGGCGGATCGATGGGCACCGCCGTCGGCGCGGCATTCGTCGCGGGCGTGCAGGAAGCGATTGCGCAGTCCTGCCCCTACATCATCTTCACCGCGGCGGGCGGCGCGCGGATGCAGGAAGGCATTCTTTCCCTCATGCAGATGCCCCGCGCGACCGTCGCGGTGCAGCAGCTGCGCGCGGCGGGCCTGCCCTACATCGTCGTGCTGACCGATCCCACGACCGGCGGCGTGACCGCCAGCTATGCCATGCTCGGCGACATCCAGATCGCCGAGCCCAACGCGCTCATCGCCTTCGCCGGCGCCCGCGTCATCGAGAACACCATTCGCGAGAAGCTGCCCGAGGGCTTCCAGCGCGCCGAATATCTGCTTGAGCACGGCATGATTGACATGGTGACGCATCGCAAGGAAATGAAGGCGACGCTGGCCAAGACGATCGACTATCTGACGGCGAAGCGAGCGGCATAACAAACCACTGATTTCCGTTCCGTCCGAGACCCATGCCCTGCCCCGGCGGCAGAGCCCGGCTCTCGCCGGTCGGCAGATGATCCAGAGACCGCGCCATGGCTGACCACGCCGTATCCGATCACCCCGCCGTGCAGGCGCAACTCGATCGCCTGATGGCGCTCTCGCCGGGGCGGGACGTGCTCGGGCTGGAGCGGATCACCGAGCTGGTCCGTCGCCTGGGCAATCCACATCTGGAGATGCCGCCGGTCTTCCATGTCGCGGGCACCAACGGCAAGGGATCGACCTGCGCTTATCTGCGCGCCGCGCTGGAAGCGGACGGCAAGAGCGTCCACGTCTTCACGTCGCCGCATCTGGTGCGGTTCAACGAACGCATCCGCCTGGCGGGCACGCTGATCGACGACGATACGCTCGCCCGCGCGCTGGAGCAGGTGCTGGACGTCGGTGGCGATCTCAATGCCAGCTTCTTCGAGATCACCACGGCCGCCGCATTCATGCTGTTCGCCACGGTCCCCGCTGACGCCTGCGTGATCGAAGTCGGCCTGGGCGGCCGGCTGGATGCGACCAATGTGATCCGCACGCCCGTCGCCTGCGGCATCGCCTCCCTCGCCATCGATCATGAAAGCTTCCTGCTCGCGCCCGATCATGACGTGCCGGAAGACCCCCTCTGCCGCATCGCCTTCGAGAAGGCTGGCATCGCGAAGTCCGGCGCCCCGCTGATCACGCAGCATTATCGTCCGGCCATGAACGCAACCATTGCGCGCGTGGCGGACAAGGCCGGCGCAACCCACATGCCGCGCGGACGCAGCTGGGATATTGCCGAATATCAGGGCCAGCTTCATTATCGCGACGAGGCGGGCCGGATTGAACTGCCCATGCCGCGCATGCACGGCGCGCACCAGATCGCCAATCTCGGCCTCGCGATCGCCATGCTGCGTCACCAGCAAGCCGTGCCGCTGCCCGAGGCCGCGCTGCGCGCGGCGCCGCTCTGGGCGCAATGGCCCGCGCGCATGCAGCGCCTTGAGGGCGGCCCCCTCAATGCCATGCTGCCGGGCCGGACGCTGATCCTCGATGGTGGCCATAATCCGGATGCCGGCAAGGCGCTGGCCGAAGCACTGCGCGAGAGCCGCCTCGCCGAGACGGGCATCGATCTGGTCACCGGCATGCTCTCCAACAAGGATGTGACCGGCTTCCTCAAGCCCCTGCGCCCGCTCATCCGTTCGATCCGCTCACTGCCGGTGCCGGGACATGAGCACCACGGGCCGGAGGTGTTCGCGGATGTGGCACGGCAGTGGGAAATCCCGCATCGCAGCTTCACCACCATCCGCGAGGCACTGACCGACGTTGCCGCCGGCCCGCCGCGCACGGTCCTGATTGCAGGCACGCTCTATCTCGCCGGGCAGGTTCTCGTGGCGAACGATCAGCCGCCGGTCTGAGGCCGCTGGCTAGTCGTCCTGCGTGCTGGGTTGTCGCACGGACTCAACGACAAAGCCCTTCTTCCACATGATCCAGAGCAACAGCATTCCCGGGATGGCGACGACCACCGTGAACGCCCAGAAGCCGACCCATCCGAGGCCCTCGGCCAGATAGCCGGACGGCGTAGAAAGCCACGTCCGCCCCACTGCTGCAAAGGAGGAGAGCAGCGCGAATTGCGTCGCGGTGTAAGCCAGGCTGGAAAGGCCGGACAAATACGTCACGAACACGGTGAGGCCGATACCGCTGGTGAAATTCTCCGTGCCGACGGCCAGCGCCAGCATCGGAGTCGAATGACCAACCATCGCCAGCACGCAGAACAGCAGGTTTGAAACCATCATCAACGCGCCGGAGATAAACAGCGCCCGCCCCATGCCCAGCCGGGCGATGAACGGTGCGCCGAGCGCCGAGCCCGCGATCAGCGCCGCAAACCCGACAAACTTGTTCACCGTCACATATTCGGTATCCGTGAAGCCCAGCTCCACGATCATCGGCGCAAGCATCACCTGCCCCATGGCATCGCCGATCTTGTAGATCAGCACGAAGCCGAGGACCAGGAAGGCGCCGTGGCGGGTAAGAAACTCGCGGAACGGATTGACGATCGTCTCCTTGAGCCAGCTTCCCATTGCCAGCCCCTCGCGCACCGCGCGATGCTCCATATAGCGCCCCGGCCCGGCGAACAGCGCGCCGATGGCCGCCGGGAGCACGCAGAAGGCCGTGATGCCATAAGCGACCGCCCAGCCCAGCCCTGCGCCTTCCGTAGAAGCAAGGAAGATCGTGCCCGCGCCCGCCAGCAGATTGCCGGTGCGATAGCCGAATTGGTTCATTGCCGTGCCGTGCGGCAGCTCATCCTCGCTCAGGATCTCGATGCGATAGGCATCGATCACGATATCCTGCGTGGCCGAGAGGAACGCGACGGCAATCGCCCAGAGCGCAAAGCGCGTCAGATCGGTCCCGGGATCGCTGGCGCCCAATTGCCAGATCGCCATGAACAGCAGTGCCTGAATGAAGAACAGCCACGCCCGGCGCTGACCGAAGAGGCGCGTGAGCACCGGCAGCGGCACTTTGTCGACGAGTGGCGCCCAGAGGAATTTGAGCGTGTAGGGCGTCGTCAGACCGATCGCGAAGCCGATGGTGGATTTGTCGATCCCGACCTTGGAGAGCCAGAAGGTCATCGTTGCCAGCAGCAGCGTCAGCGGAAAGCCGCTCGAAATGCCGAGCAGGAACGCCACGAAGGGCATGGGGCGCAGATAGGGCCGGAAGCTGGGAACGAAGAAACCGCTCGCCACGACCGCACCGACGATCAGGGCGAAAATGAGTGTCTGCGACATGCGCGCTCCCGGCTGCTGTGGACAAGCGGCAGTCTTATCTGCCCGTGCGCGAAATCAAAGCGGTGTTTTGCAGGGCGCGGCGGCCCGATGCTTACGCCCGCTGAAACAGCGTGAGCCCCGGCGGCAATCGTCCGGGCGCGCGTCCACCGATCAGCCGCTCGCACACATTGATCGCGCGGACGAGATCGCGCGGTTGAAACGGCTTGGTCAGGCAGCCAAGCGCAATGTCCTGCTCCATCGCTTCCTCGGGGCACTGTGCCGTGGCGAAAAGCACGGCAATGCCAAGCTCGCGGGCATGGCGGGCCAGCTCCAGGCCGGAACGAACGCCAGCAAGGCGCACATCGGTCACAACCAGATCGACGGCACCCTGTTGCAGGATGATTGCGGTCGCCTCGCGGAAGCGATCGACGGTGGCCACCACTTCATAGCCCGCCGTTTGCAGCGTGTGCTCTTCGTCAAAGGCAAGCAGCGGCTCATCCTCAACAATGAGGATGCGGCGAATGCGCTGCGTATCCTTCGAGAAAAACATTGCCGCCTCATCCCTGTTGCGCCAAACCCGCAGACTGAAAACGGATCGATCCCGACGCGCAAAAACGCTAGGTCGCGCGCCTGTGATTCGCCAGTGCAGCGATGACACAGCTGCCCCAAAAACGGACAATAAACCTTGCCGAACACTCGTGGACCCTCCGGACCCCGCCGCCCTCAGCGGCCAGCAGCAGCGGCACCGGGCCGCCGCGCCCGCCCCACGACCCCACGTCGGGGCGCCGGGCGTGTCGCACCGCAAGTCCGTCAGGCAGCCGAGGACGGCTCTGCGCGCGAGGGTGAGCGCATTGCCAAGCTGCTCGCCCGCGCGGGCGTCGCCTCCCGCCGCGATGTCGAGCGCATGATCGCCGAAGGCCGCATTGCGCTGAACGGCGAGCCGGTCGAGACGCCCGCAACTCTGCTCAAGTCGCTCCGCGGGGTGACGGTGGACGGCAATGCCGTGAAGGAACCCAGCCCTGCGCGGCTATTCCTGTTTCACAAGCCCGCCGGTCTGCTTACCACCGCCAAGGACCCCGCTGGCCGTCCGACGATCTACGATCGTCTGCCCGCCGATCTGCCGCGCGTGATGCCGGTCGGCCGGCTCGATCTGAATACCGAGGGCCTGCTGCTCCTTACCACGGATGGCGAACTCAAGCGCCAGCTGGAGCTGCCCGCCACCGGCGTCGAGCGCACCTATCGCGCGCGGGCGTTCGGCACCGTGAGCCAGGCCCAGTTGGAAGAGCTGATCGACGGCGTCGAGATCGATGGCATGCGCTACGGCAAGATCGACGCCAATCTGGAGCGGCGGACGGGCGCCAACCAGTGGATTGAGTTGACGCTGACCGAAGGCAAGAACCGGGAGGTCAGGCGGGTCCTCGAGTATCTGGGGGTCAAGGTAAATCGGCTCCTGCGCACGCGCTATGGCCCCTTCGTTCTGGGCGATTCGAAGCCGGGTGAGATCGTCGAAGTGAAGCAGGTCGATCTCATCAAGTTCCGCAAGACACTCAAATGAAGATGATCGCAGGCCAATGAGAATTATTGCAGGACAATGGCGCGGCCGTACGCTGGTGGCCCCCAAGGGAGACGCCACGCGCCCCACCGCAGACCGCACGCGTGAGACCCTGTTTTCCATGCTGACTAGCCGGCTGGGTTCGTTCGAGGGTCTGGCCGTTGGCGATTTCTTCGCAGGATCGGGCGCACTCGGGTTTGAGGCCCTGTCGCGCGGCGCAGCCTCGTGCCTGTTCGTGGAACGGGATCGGGACGCCGTCGCGGCACTGCGTACCAATGCAGAAAAGCTCGGTCTCGCGCGCCCGGACATTCGCCAGAACGACGTTCTCGCGCTGGGCAAGGCGTCCGCGCCGCTAGACGTCATCTTCATGGACCCGCCCTACGGCACCGGCGCGGGTGCCGTCGCACTCGACAAGCTGGGCCGGCTCGGCTGGGTAGGCCCCGGAAGCTGGATCAGCATCGAGACCGAGAAGCGCGAGACACTGGAGATCAAGGGTTTCGAATGCGAAGCCGAGCGTGTCGTCGGCAAGGCAAAGATCCATTTGCTGAGGCCGATTCCGCTATCGGAACCGGCCCCGGAATAAAGTGACTTACTGCCCGCCGGGGTTGCGACAGCCGTCCGTCACGGTGCGCGAGCAAACCGGATAATCCTCCGGCGGCTGCGGAACGGACTGCATGACCGGGCGCTGCGGCATCATGTTGACCTGCGGTCCCCCAGCCGTGGGGTTTGGACTGCTCGGCATGGCCGTGCTGCCTGGCGGCACAGTCCCCGGCGTGCCCGGCATCGTCGTGCCCGGCATGGGCCTGTCCGGCATCGTTGTATTGGGGGGCGTAGCCGGGGGCGGCGTCCCCGGCATGCTGTCGTTTTGCGGCATCGTGGTGGTAGGGGGCACGGTGCTGGGGGGCATATTGCTATGCGGAGGCATAGTCTCGGTGCCGCCCGGCATGGTCGATCCCGGCGGCACATTTGGGCCCGGCGTGCCGCCCGGCATCGGGGCAGTGGAAGACGGTGGCGTGGCTGGACCGCCAGCAAGTGGCATATCCTGCGCATGCGCGGCGAAGGCCAGAGCCGATGCGGCACCACAGGCGAATAAGGTCGAGAAACGCATGAAAGCATCCTCCTTGGATGATAGTTGTTCCGGAGGATGAAATCCGGCAGCGCAGGCGCCGTTCCCTCGGCTAGTCCTTCCCTCTGCCCGCATGAGACCTTATCGCGGCGAAGCGGTGGGCCAGCGGGTCAAGGCCCTTGCTCTCCTCCCGTCCGTTCCCTAGCTGTTCGCCTGTGACTGATCCTCTGCCCGCCCCCTCTCCGAGCGATCCGCCCTATCTTCAGGGCCTCAACGCGCCGCAGCGCGAGGCCGTGCTGACGACCGAAGGCCCCGTGCTGGTGCTGGCGGGCGCTGGCACTGGCAAGACGGCGGCGCTGACCGCGCGGCTTGCCCATCTCGTCGCCACGCGCCGCGCCTGGCCGTCCGAGATCCTCTGCGTCACCTTCACCAACAAGGCCGCGCGCGAGATGCGCGAGCGCGTCGGGCGGATGATCGGCGAGGCTGTCGAGGGGATGCCCTGGCTCGGCACGTTCCACTCCGTCTGCGCCAAGATGCTGCGCCGCCATGCCGAACTGGTCGGGCTGCAGAGCAACTTCACGATTCTGGATACGGACGACCAGCTTCGCCTGATGAAGCAGATCATCGTCGCCGAAGGGATTGACGAGAAGCGCTTTACGGCCCGCGCACTCGCCGGGCTGATCGACAAGTGGAAGAACAAGGGCCTCACCCCCGGCGAGATCGACGCGGGCGAGAGCGAGGCGTTCGCCAATGGCAAGGGCGCGGCGATCTACGCACTCTATCAGGCCCGCCTGCGCACGCTCAACGCCTGCGATTTCGGCGATCTGCTGCTGCACATGCTGACGATCTTCAAGACCGATCGCGAGGTGCTGGAGCAATATCAGCAGCGCTTCCGCTACATCATGGTCGACGAGTATCAGGACACCAACACCAGCCAGTATCTCTGGCTGCGGCTGCTGGCCCAGCAGCGCAAGAACATCTGCTGTGTGGGCGATGACGACCAGAGCATCTATAGCTGGCGCGGCGCGGAAGTGGCGAACATCCTGCGCTTCGAGCGGGACTTCCCCGGCGCGACGATCATCCGGCTGGAGCAGAATTACCGCTCGACGCCGCACATTCTCGCAGCGGCCTCCGGCGTCATCGCGCAGAATGGCGGGCGGCTCGGTAAGACCTTGTGGACGCAGGAAGCCGAGGGCGAGAAGCTGCGCGTCATCGGCGTGTGGGACGGGCCGGAAGAGGCCCGACGCGTGGGTGAGGAAATCGAGTCGCTGGAGCGGCAGGGCGTCAGTGCCGACAAGATCGCCATCCTCGTGCGCGCCTCCTTCCAGACCCGCGAGTTCGAGGACCGCTTCATCCAGATCGGCGTGCCTTACCGGATCATCGGCGGTTTCCGCTTCTATGAGCGCGCCGAAATCCGCGATGCGCTCGCTTATCTGCGCCTCGTCAACCAGCCCGCCGACGATCTCGCCTTCGAGCGGATCGTCAACGTGCCCAAGCGCGGCCTTGGCGACAAGGCAGTCGAGAAGGTCCACCGCCTCGCCCGCGCGATGAACGAGCCGCTGACCAGCGCCGCCGCGCGCATTCTCGATTCGGATGAACTCACCCCGCAGGCGCGCCGCTCGCTTGGCCGCTTCATTGGCGATCTCGCCCGCTGGCGCGACCTCGCCACCGCGATGAACCATGCCGATCTCGCCCGGCAGATCCTCGATGAGAGCGGCTACACCACCGCCCTGCAGGCCGAGCGTACCACCGAGGCAAGCGGGCGGCTGGAGAACCTCCAGGAACTCACCCGCGCCATGGAGGAATATGAGACGCTCGGCGCCTTCCTCGAGCATGTCAGCCTCGTCATGGACAATGAGGCGCAGGCCTATGAAGCCAAGGTCACGCTGATGACCATCCACGCCGCCAAGGGTCTGGAGTTCGACACCGTGTTCCTTGCCGGCTGGGAAGACGGGCTCTTCCCCTCGCAGCGCGCGCTGGACGAAGGCGGCCTCGCCAGCCTCGAGGAAGAGCGCCGCCTCGCTTATGTCGCGATCACCCGCGCGCGGCAGCGCTGCATCATCCTCCATGCCGCCAATCGCCGCGTCTATGGCCAGTGGACCAGCTCCATCCCCTCCCGCTTCATCGGCGAATTGCCCAAGGAAACGGTGGACGAGGAAAACACCATGTCCGGCGGCGCGAGCCTGTGGCGCGCCAACTGGTCGGAGCGGGACGATCCGTTCGCCAATGTCGCGCGTGGCTCGGGCCGTGGACCGGGCTGGCAGCGGGCGCAGGGCCAGTTCTCCCGCGAGCCGACGCGGATCGTCGAGGCACGGCAAAGTGCCGTCAGCCTCGGCAACAAGGGGCGTAGCGATGTCAGCATCGGCACGCGCGTGTTCCACCAGAAATTCGGTTACGGCACCGTCACCGGCATCGAAGGCAACAAGCTGGAAATCGATTTTGAGCAGGCCGGCGCCAAGCGCGTGCTGGACAGCTTCATCAGTCCTGTTTGACGAGGTGTGATCGCTGCGCCGCAGATCTACATCGAAGTTAATAGGCCCTATATTTTTTGATGACTTGTTAACCACGTTCTCTTAGGCGGGAGCCGCGACCCGAAGGGCGCTGGCAAACCCAGTGCTCCAACTCGGCCCGGCGGAGCGTGGGTTCCTGCCGGGCCGTTTTTTTCTTGCACGCCCAACTCTCATAATCTGCGCATTGGAATTCTTTGAACCGGGCTAGTTTTGTCCGGTTGCACGGGCGCAGGCCTTGGGCCAAGGAGCATCCATGGTCAGCCCCTCAACAAGCGAGCCTGACGGCACCGCCGGGCGCAAACCACCCACCCATCCCTTCCAGATCGGTGCCTTCCGGGCCTATCTGATGGTCCGTTTGGCTAGCATTCTGGCCATGAACGGCATGACGCTGATCATTGCGTGGGAAGCCTATAATCTTGCCCGCGAGACCATGTCGCCGGCACAATCGGCGGCGCAACTGGGGCTCATTGGCCTCATCCAGTTCGTCATGATCTTCATCCTGACGCCCTTTGCCGGCCTCGTTGCGGACAATTTCTCTCGCACCCGCATCACCATGGGCACACTGACGCTCCTGCTCGGCTCCGCCGCCGTGCTGGCACTCTCCAGTTACGAAGGCTGGATCAGCCTGCCGCTCATCTTCGTGCTTGCCGCTGTCATCGGCTTCGCCCGGGCCTTCCAGGGTCCGGCGCTCGGCTCGCTGGCGCCCAATATCGTGCCCAAGGATCTCTTGCCGCGCGCGATCGCGTTCAGCAGCATGTTCTGGCAGGCGGGGAGCATCGTGGGGCCGGCAATCGCGGGCTACGCTTATGCCATGCAGCCGCATTATGCCTATCTGTTCAGCAGCCTCCTGTTCGGCATTGCGGTGATCGGCATGCTCTTTGTCGGCAAGGTGCCGCAGGCGCCCCGCCAGCAGGATCGTCACCCGATCAGTCAAATCATCGACGGGCTGAAATATGTTCGCGGCAATCGGCTGGTCTTCGGCGCGATTACGCTCGATCTCTTCGCCGTGCTGCTTGCGGGCACGACGGCGCTGCTGCCCGTCTATGCGCGCGATATTCTCCATGTCGGCCCGGCCGGCCTCGGCCACCTCGCCGCTGCGCCCGGCATCGGCGCCGGCCTGACCGCGCTGTTCTTCTCCTTCCGGCCGATCCGCCACAATGTCGGGCTGAAGATGATGATTTCGGTGGGCATCTTCGGCCTCGCCACCATCGTCTTCGGCCTCACGGCCTTCCTGCCGCAGCAGACGGCGATCATCGTCGCGCTAATCGCCATGGCGACCTGGGGTAGTGCGGACATGTTCTCTGTGTTCGTGCGCCAGTCGCTCATTCAGCTCCACACGCCGGACGACATGCGCGGCCGCGTCACCAGCGTCTCGATGATGACCATTTCCGCGTCCAACGAGCTTGGCGACGCCGAATCGGGCTTTCTCGCCGCGCTGGTTGGCCCGGTCGCGGCGGTCATTGCCGGGGGTGTGGGCGCCATCGCCATCACACTCTGGTGGTCGCGTCTGTTCCCCGAATTGCGCAATGCCCGCACTTTCGATCCGCCGGACATCCATTTACGCCCTTCCCATCAGACCGGCACTCCCGCAAAAGAAGGTTCGGTCTAGTGCCCCTTGCAAATCTCGATCGGACTTCGATTTCTGATCGATCGCATTAGTGGAGGATTGCCCATGAAAGTCTCGTCCATACTCGAAACGATCGGCGGCACGCCGCACATCCGCGTCAACCGGCTGTTCGGCGCGGCCAATGTCTGGATCAAGTCCGAGCGATCCAATCCCGGCGGATCGATCAAGGACCGCATCGCGCTGGCGATGATCGAGGCGGCCGAGAAGGATGGCAGCCTCAAGCCCGGCGGCGTGATCGTCGAGCCGACCTCGGGCAACACCGGCATCGGCCTCGCCATGGTCGCAGCCGTCAAGGGCTACAAGCTCGTGCTCGTCATGCCCGAAAGCATGAGCCTCGAGCGCCGCCGCCTGATGCTGGCTTACGGTGCCTCCTTCGATCTCACGCCGCGCGAGAAAGGCATGAAGGGTGCCATCGAACGCGCACTCCAGATCGTGGCGGAAACCCCGAACGCCTGGATGCCTCAGCAGTTCGAGAATCCCGCCAATATCGACGTGCATGTACGCACGACCGCGCAGGAAATCCTCAACGACTTTGCCGACGAGCCGCTCGATGCGCTGATCACCGGCGTCGGCACCGGCGGCCACATCACCGGCTGCGCGCAGGTTCTCAAGGCGAAGTGGCCGGGCCTCAAGGTCTTCGCCGTCGAGCCGACGCTCTCGCCGGTCATCAGCGGCGGTGCGCCGGGGCCGCACCCGATTCAGGGCATCGGCGCCGGCTTCATTCCGGCCAATCTGCATACCGATCTGCTGGATGGCGTGATCCAGGTCGATCCGGCCCATGCCAAGGACTATGCTCGCCGCGCTGCTACCGAGGAAGGGATGCTGGTCGGCATCTCCTCCGGCGCAACGCTGGCAGCCATTGCCCAGAAGCTGCCGGAGCTGGGATCCGGCGCCAAGGTGCTGGGCTTCAACTACGATACCGGCGAGCGCTACCTCTCTGTTCCGGATTTCCTGCCGGAAGCCGGCTGATCCGCAGCGTCTGATCGGGGCCGGCGGGCCATTAACACTCGCCGGCTCTTCCTTCCCGAAATGGCACGGCCGCCCTGCGGAGCGGTCGCCTTGTCTCCGCAGCCTTGCCTAACGCCGCGTAAAGGCACACATACCCGCCTCGTGAGCCGCTCGATGCGGCCCGCTGTGGGAACGACGCATGGCATCGAATGGCATGATTGCGCCGAAAACGTCTTTTTCCGGCTTCCTTCTCGGTCGCTGGAGACTCGCGCTTGCCGTCATCTTTGTGCTCGCTTTGTCTGGCGCTCTCATCCTGGTTGGCCTGAACAACCGCTCGAATGTGCCGAGCGGCGGCGAAGCGGAATTGAGCGCCAACATTCTCCCCAAAGCGCCCGACAACACCCCCCTTCCAGCCGTGGAACCGCTCGTTCTCGATGCGTCTCACCCCGATGAAGCGCGCCAGTTGAACGCGGAAATCCCCTTCTCCACCGCACCCAATCCGGCAGCCCGCCCCTTCATGTTCAAGGGTGACGCGACGGGACTGGCGCGCGCCACCGACTGTCTTGCCGCCGCCATGATCTATGAGGCTGGCGATGACGCAAAGGGCCAGCGATCGGTCGGTCAGGTCGTGCTCAATCGCCTGCGCCATCCCGCTTTCCCCAAGACCGTCTGCGGCGTTGTCTTCCAGGGGCAGGAGCGCGCGACCGGTTGCCAGTTCACCTTCACGTGCGATGGTGCCATGGCGCGGCGGCCCTCTGCAGCCGCCTGGGAGCGCGCCCGCGGCAATGCCGCGCGGATGCTTGTCGGCGACGTCTTTGCGCCGGTTGGTTACAGCACACATTATCACACCGACTGGGTGATGCCCTATTGGAGCAAGTCGCTCGACAAGGTCACGGCAGTCGACACGCACCTCTTCTTCCGCTGGCAGGGCTGGTGGGGAACGCCGCCTGCCTTTGCGCGCCAGCTTAGTATTGCGGCCGAGCCCGCCATCGCCAAGTTGGCCGCGCTCTCCAGCGTCCACACGGATGAAGGCGACGCACTGCTTGCCGGCACGCTCCCCGGCTCCCTCATCAATGATGCCAGCGCTCCCGCAGCGCTCGGTCCGGCGGATATCGGCAAGCGCATCGGCCCCGGTCGCCTTGCCGCGATCGAGCCGGGTGGCACCGGCTTTGTCATGACGCTCGATCCCGGTGGCGATCCAGCCCGCTATGCGGAAGCCGCGGCACGCCTGTGCGCGGGTCGCGCGCAATGCCGTCTGCTTGCCTGGACCAATGACAAGGCGACGCCGCGCAGCTTCCCGGTCGCGGAAGCCAGCCTCTCGACCATGTCCTTCTCGTACATCCGCATGAAGGACAGCGGCCTCGAGCGCATCCTCTACAATTGCGACGAGTTCCGCGACGTGCCGCGCGTGAAGTGCATGGTCCATCGCACCCCCAGCGCGCCCGCGCCCAAGCTGCTGGCCGATGAGCGGATCGAAAAGTCGCGCATCAATCTCCCCGCCGGCGCCCGCCCGGTCGCCGACATGCAGCGCGGCGAACTGGTGCCGCTCAAGCGAGAAGATGCCGCCTTGTTCCGGCCCAATGCAGAGGTGACGACCGCGACGCCCTGAGGTGTCGCATCGTCTTCTGTCGCATTGTCCGGCAATGCCTCGTGCTTGCAAGCGGGCTCAGGCACATGCTTTGAAGAGCCTATGTCCAGCGCATACGAAATCGCACAGTCGGCAACGCCAGCGGATCTGGCCGATATCGCGCGACTTTTTCAGCTCTACGCCGACACGCTCCCGATCAATCTGAATTATCAGGATTTCGAGACCGAGCTTTCCAGCCTTCCTGGAAAATATGCGCCACCGGAAGGTGCGCTGTTTCTCGCGCGCAATGGGGATGGCCACGCCATTGGCTGCGTCGGCATACGACCGCTCGAGATACCCGGGCTTTGCGAAATGAAGCGGCTTTACACGCTGCCTGCCTCACGCGGCATCGGGCTCGGGCGCGGCCTCACAAACGCTGCCATCGAACGCGCCCGCGCGCTGGGCTACGCGGAAATGCGGTTGGACACGCTTGCATCCATGACCGCGGCGATCCGGCTCTATGAGCAGCACGGCTTCCGACCTTGCGCTCCATATTATGCGCCCACGCCGGCTGGAACGGTGTTCATGGCGCTCAAGCTGGAGACTCTCCAGCGCACATAGCAAAGGGGAAGCAGCAACGCCCTTGCCGCTTCCCCTCTTCATTCATCCTTCCGGGCAGCTAAGGATCAGGCCGCCGTCAGAAATGCCTCGGGCGGCAGTTCCATCAGCACCTCGGCGCCACCCTCGATCTTGCGGCGCAGTGCGCCGGCCTCCGGCATGATCCGCTCGGCGAAGTAACGCGCCGTGACGAGCTTTGCCTTCAGATAATCGGCATTGCCAGTCCCGGCGTTGAGCTGCGCCTGCGCCGCCATTGCCATGCGCAGCCACATCATGCCGGTCGCGACGATCCCCATGATGTGCATATAGGCATAGGCCGCAGCCCCCGCATTGTTCGGGTTCTGCATGGCATTCTGCATCAGCCACATGGTCGCGGCCTGCAGCTGCTGATTGGCCTTCTCCAGCGCCTCGGCGACGGCTGCCGTCTCCGGCACCGCCTTGCCCGCCGCAACCTCCTCGGCCACCATCTTGAAGAAGGCCTGCACCGCGCGGCCGCCATTGGCGGGCAGCTTGCGGCCGACCAGGTCCATGGCCTGCACGCCGTTGGTGCCCTCGTAGATCATGGTGATGCGCGCATCGCGTACCGCCTGCTCCACACCCCATTCCCAAATGTAGCCATGGCCACCGAACACCTGCTGGGCCAGCACCGCGACATCGAAGCCCTTGTCCGTGCCATAGCCCTTGATGACCGGGGTGAGCAGCGAGATAATGTCATCAGCCGTCTGGCGTTCTTCCTCGGTCGGCGCATGCTTGACGAGATCGACCTGCAGCGCGCCCCAGAGCACCAGCGCGCGCAGGCCCTCGGTGAGCGCCTTGCACTCCATCAGCATCCGGCGGACATCGGGGTGAACGAACAGCGTGTCAGCCGGCTTGTCCGGCTCAGCGGGGCCGGTGAGCGCCCGTCCTTGCCGCCGGTCCATCGCGTAATGCACAGCCTGCTGATAGGCCAGCTCGCCCTGCGCGAGGCCCTGCAGGCCCACGCCGAGTCGCGCCTGGTTCATCATGATGAACATGGCGGCGAGCCCCTTGTTCTCCTCGCCGACCATCCAGCCGGTCGCGCCGTCATAGTTCATGACGCAGGTGGCGTTACCGTGGATGCCCATCTTGTGCTCGATCGAGCCGCAGGAGACCGCATTGCGCGCGCCCAGCGAGCCATCCTCGTTGACCATCACCTTGGGCACCAGGAACAGCGAGATGCCCTTGCTGCCCGCCGGTGCGCCGGGCGTCTTGGCCAGCACGAGATGGATGATGTTCTCGGCCATGCTGTGCTCGCCGGCGGAAATGAAGATCTTGGTGCCGGTGATCTTGTAGCTGCCATCATCCTGCGGCTGCGCGCGCGTCTTGATGAGGCCGAGGTCGGTGCCGCAATGCGGCTCGGTCAGGTTCATGGTGCCGCACCACTGGCCGGAGACCATGTTGGGCACATATTTCTGCTTGAGCCTATCGTCGCCCTTGGCGAGGATCGCGCTGACTGCGGCGCCGGTCAAGCCGTGATACATGTTGAAGCCGTGGTTGGCGGCAGTGAAATACTCCTCGGCCGCGATGGCGAGGACCATCGGCAGCGCCTGGCCGCCGAACTCCTCGGGCGCATGCAGCGTCGTCCAGCCGCCAGCAACGAACTGGTCGAACGCTTCCTGAAAACCCGGCGGCGTGGTCACGGTGCCATCGTCATTGCGCTTGCAGCCGTGCTGATCGCCCACTGCATTGAGCGGATTGAGCACTTCGCTCGCGAACTTGCCGCCTTCCTCGAGAATGGCCTGCACGATGTCGCTCGACGCGGCGGCAAATCCGGGATTGTTGGTCAGCCGCTCAAGGCCGACGATTTCGTTGAGGATGAACAATGTGTCGCCGACTGGCGCCTTGTAGCTGGGCATTGGCCTCTCCGTTTACAGATTTGTCAGGCTTGAAGTTCGCCCGACAGGCGCTGGTTTTCTTCAACGAGCGCGACGAAATTCTTCAGTTCCTCGATCGCTTCATCGATATCCTGTCGCTGCCGCCGGAGCAATTCGATCCGCTCCTCGCATTTGGCGATCGTGAACTCGCGCTGGGTGCGCCGGCCATCGCCCGCATCGTACAGATCGATCATGTCGCGAATTTCCGAGAGGCTGAAGCCGACGCGCTTGCCCCGCAGGATCCAGGCGAGCCGCGCCCGGTCGCGATGGCTGTAGATGCGCGTCAGTCCCTGTCTGCGTGGCGAGATCAGCTTCTCATCCTCGTAGAATCGCAACGCGCGCGGCGTGATTTCAAATTCCTCACAAAGATCGGAGATCGAGAATTCTTCCCGCCCATCCCGTTCCGGCTGAGGAATTCCGGCAATCATCTGGAGCTTGGTCATCGTTTTCCAACCTCTTCTGAAGGAGAGGTCCGCAATTTACGTTTACGTCAACGGAAAAGCAAGACCCGCATCGATCACGGGACAAGATGGCCAGCCTATGCGGACTCGCCTGTCAGCTGCGCTCTGTTTCTTGATTGTCGAGCCATTCGAGCCCGTCTTGCGTGACGCGGCGATAGAAGCAACTCACCCGGCCGGTGTGGCAGGCCGGACCGACCGGCTTGACCAGCAGCCAGATCGCGTCCTGGTCGCAGTCCATCCGCATGTCCACGACATGCAGTTCGTTGCCGGATTCCTCGCCCTTGCGCCAGAGCTTGCCCCGGCTGCGCGACCAGAAATGGGCCACGCGCGTTTCGATCGTCGCGGCAAGCGCCTGCGCGTTCATATGGGCGAGCATCAGCAATTCGCCGGTATCGACATTGCTCGCCACAGCCGTGATCAGCCCGTCGCGATCATAACGAGGATCGAGCCGCAGCCCTTCCTCCCGATCAGTATCTGCCTGTGCCATGAACCGCCTATAAGCGCGGCCCGCTACGCTGTCAGCCCGCATTGTCGGGCGACGGGCCAGCGTGGGCATGTCTTTCGAGGAGAGAAATGGGGCGACCGACGGGATCCGAACCCGCGACCTCTGGTACCACAAACCAGCGCTCTAACCAACTGAGCTACGGTCGCCATGGCGCCCAACGGCGCAATCGAGAGGCGGCCCATAATGCCCCGAGAGGACCGACGTCAAGCACAGAGCGTGCCTCCGCTCAGATCGCAGTGCTTTTCGGGAGAATCGCGCGCGGGCTTCATGCGAAACTGCCGACCGCCGGAAATCAAAAAGGCCAGGCAAATGCCCGGCCTTTGCCGACACAGGACGTCGCGTTCCCTGCCGGCAATCTGTCAAAACGATGCCCCGGCCAGAAGCGCGGGGCAGCGATCGTCAGAATTGATTAGTTGACGGCGTCCTTCAGGCCCTTGCCGGCCTTGAACTTCGGCTGGCTGGAAGCCTTGATAGCCATCGTTTCGCCGGTGCGCGGGTTGCGGCCGGTCGAGGCCTTGCGCTGCGAAACAGAGAACGTGCCGAAGCCGACGAGGCGGACTTCGTCACCCTTTTTGAGAGAAGCGGTGATCGCGTCGAACACTGCCTCAACAGCCTTGTTCGCATCGGCCTTGGTGAGGCCGCTCTGATCCGCGACCGAACTGATGAGATCTTGCTTGTTCATGCCTTGGGAACCCCCTTCTTGAGAAACTTGTGGTGGGAATCATGCGACGAAGGCGCGCATAAAGGCTTGCTTCGTCGCGTGTGTCAAAGAGATTTGCGCCTGAAACCGGTTAAAAAGGCCGTTTTACCCCCATTTTCGCGATGACTGGCAAGTTGGCGGAGATGGAACGGTGCGACACAGCCCCTCAGTGACCATTCCTTAACCCTCTTTGGGGGCTGGCGGATGGAACCGAAGGGCTGCGATACGCTGAAAAACGATCAGTGGCGCAGCCGCTGCTCATGCTCGCCGGCCGAACCCAGCGGCGGTTGCGCAGCAAGGTCATCCTCTTCCGACCAATCGATCGGCGTCAGCGGACCTGTCAGCGCACGCGCCAGCACTTCATCGACATGGGCAACGGGAACGATCTCCAGGCCATCCTTGATGTTCTGCGGAATCTCGGCAAGGTCCTTCTCATTCTCCTGCGGAATGAGCACGGTCTTGATGCCGCCGCGCAGCGCCGCGAGCAGCTTTTCCTTCAAGCCCCCGATCGGCAGCACGCGACCCCGCAGCGTCACTTCGCCGGTCATCGCGACATCCTTGTGGACGGGAATGCCGGTCAGCGTCGAGATGATGGACGTCACCATGCCGATGCCCGCGCTCGGCCCATCCTTGGGCACCGCACCCTCGGGCAAGTGGATGTGGATGTCCTTGCGATTGAAGATGCTCGGCTTGATCCCATAAGCAGGCGCGCGGGCCTTCACATAGGAGAAGCCTGCCTGGATCGACTCGGTCATCACATCGCCCAGCTTGCCGGTCGTCTTGACCTGCCCCTTGCCGGGCACCGTCACGGACTCAATGGTCAGCAGCTCGCCGCCCACTTCCGTCCATGCCAGGCCCGTCACCGCGCCGATCTGATGCTCTTCCTCGGAAATGCCATGGCGGAACTTGCGCACGCCGGCATAGTCGCCGAGATTTTCCGGCGTGATCGTGACGCTGGTTTCCTTGCCTTCAAGAATGCGGCGGAGCGCCTTGCGCGCCAGCCGCGCAAGCTCGCGCTCCAGCGTGCGGACGCCGGCTTCCCGCGTATAATAGCGGATGAGGTCGCGCAGCGCGTCTTCCTGAATGGAAAACTCGCCTTCCTTCAGGCCATGCGCTTCGATCTGCTTTTCGACGAGATGCCGCTGGGCAATCTCCATCTTCTCGTCCTCGGTGTAACCCTCGAGACGAATGATCTCCATGCGGTCGAGCAAAGCCTGCGGGAGATTCAAAGAGTTGGCAGTCGTTACGAACATCACGTCTGAAAGATCGAGATCGATCTCCAGATAATGGTCCTGGAACTTGCTGTTCTGCTCCGGGTCCAGCACCTCGAGCAGTGCCGACGCCGGATCGCCACGGAAATCCTGGCCAAGCTTGTCGATCTCGTCGAGCAGCACCAGCGGGTTCATCGCGCCGGCCTTCTTGAGGTTGGACGCGATCTTGCCCGGCATCGAGCCGATATAGGTGCGGCGGTGGCCGCGAATCTCGGCCTCGTCGCGCACGCCGCCCAGCGACTGGCGCACGAATTCACGCCCCGTTGCCTTGGCAATCGAACGGCCAAGCGAGGTCTTGCCGACGCCCGGCGGTCCCACGAGGCACAGGATCGGCCCCTTGAGCTTGTCCGAGCGCGCCTGCACGGCGAGATATTCGATGATCCGGTCCTTGACCTTGTCGAGCGCGAAGTGATCGGCGTCGAGCACCTCCTGCGCCTTGACCAGATCCTTCTTGAGCTTGCTCTTCTTGCCCCACGGGATGCCCAGCAGCGCGTCGAGATAATTGCGCACTACTGTGGCTTCGGCGGACATGGGCTGCATGGAACGCAGCTTCTTGAGCTCGGCTTCCGCCTTGCCGCGCGCTTCCTTGCTGAGGCGCGCCTTCTTGATCTTCTCGGTCAGCTCGGAAAGCTCGTCGCCCTCCTCGCCCTCGCCGCCGCCCAGTTCGCGCTGAATCGCCTTCAACTGCTCGTTGAGATAATATTCGCGCTGGGTCTTCTCCATCTGGCGCTTCACGCGGCCACGGATCTTCTTCTCGACCTGCAGCACGCCGAGTTCGCCTTCCATGAAGCCGAACACCATCTCCAGCCGCTTGAGCGGATCGCCCTCGACCAGCAGGGACTGCTTGTCCGAAACCTTCACGGCCAGATTGGCGGCAATGAAATCTGAGAGGCGCCCGGCCTCGGTGATCTCGCGCAGCTGCACCGCCGTTTCCGCCGGCAGCTTCTTGTTGAGCTTGGCGTAGTTCTCGAACTGGTCCGTCACCGAGCGCATCATCGCCTCGACCTCGGTGCCGCTGACGGCCACGTCCTCCAGCGGGGACACGGTTGCGACGACATGGTCCTCGGCATCAGTGAGCGACGTCAGCGAGGCGCGCTGCTTGCCTTCCACCAGCACGCGGACATTGCCGTCCGGCAGCTTGAGCATCTGCACGATGCTGGCGATGACGCCCATATCGTAGAGCGCCTCACGATCGGGATCGTCTTCGCTCGGGTCCAGCTGGGCAACGAGGAAGATGTCCTTGTCGCCGGACATGGCCTTTTCCAGCGCGGTGACACTCTTGTCGCGACCCACGAACAGGGGCACGATCATCTGCGGAAAAACGACGATGTCCCGCAGCGGCAAGAGGGGCAGATCAAGATCCATTATCACTCCAATCTCAGCCAGGGGACTTCACCCCTGCGCCTGCGAACCGCTCCAATGTAGATCGGTTCGCTTAACATGTGGCGCGCATTCTTCCGCTTGTCGCGAAAAACGCGCTGAGCCCCATATCGTTTAGCCGTACGCGCTTTTCAACGGCGCGTAAGGGCACTGGCTTTTGTCCAGGCGAACCACCGTTCGAGAGCGGTGCGCCCCGCCCCCCGATCAGAACGGCATTTTGAAGCCCGGCGGCAGCGGCAGGCCGGCTGTCATCTTGCTCATCTGCTCGTTTGCAGCCTCATCGGCCTTGGCGCGGGCATCGTTGAACGCCGCGACGATCAGGTCCTCCAGCATGGTCTTGTCTGCCGGCACGATCAGGCTTTCATCGACCGAAAGGCCAAGAATGCGCCCCTTGGCGCTCGCCCGTACCTTGACGAGCCCGCCGCCGGACGCGCCTTCGACTTCGATATTGTCGAGCTCGGCCTGCGCCTTCTGCATTTCTTCCTGCACCCGGCTGGCCATGCCGAGAATGTCATTGAGGTCCTTCATCAGCCTTCACTCCTGTATTGCTCATCATCCGGGTCCACGAGCCGGGCTCCGGGAAATGCTTCCAGCGCGGCGGCCACAATGGGCGTCGCACTGATCAGTGCCAGCCGCGCTTCCTTTTCCGCCTGCTCCTGCTCGCGCAGGCTGGGCTGACCCGGCGCGTCCGTCGAGCGGACATCCCAGGGCTCGCCCGTCACTTCGCGCAAGGCCGCTGCGACCTGCCGGGGGAAATCGGCATCGAGCGGCTGCAAAATGCGGAAGGCCAGCTCCGGCGGTGCATAGCGCACAAGGCTCACATAATCATGCAGCTCTGCGGCAAGCCGGGCATGACGCGGCCTGATGGCGTCCACCATGGCGGCGAAATCCGCAGGCATTGCGGGCGCGGCGGGCGCCGCCTCGGGCGCCGCTGAAAAAGTCTTCGGTGCCGGCTCAGCGGGGGCCGCAGGCGCGCTGGCCTGCTGCTGATGTTCCGATCCGTTCACGGCCGCGCCATGCGACGGAGCCGGCATCGTCAGGCTGCCCTGTCCACCCCCGGCGCCATCCCGAATGATCCGCGCCAGTTCTGCGGGGTCCGGCATGGCCGAGGCATGGATGAGCCGCAGCAGCGCCATCTCGCAGGCTGCATGGGGCCGGGCCGCTGCGGCCACCTCCGCATGGCCCTTGAGCAGCAATTGCCACAACCGGTGCAGCACGGGGAAGGAGAGCTGCTCCGCCCATCCGGCAATCGCCCCGCGCTCGGCTTCCGGCATCCGGTCCAGCCCCGCGCCGCGTCCGGCCTTTGCCGTGGTCGCGGCATGAATGAGGTCGAGCAGCGCATTGACCGTGGCGACCGGTTCAACGCCCAATGCTTCCTGATCGGCCAGCGTCGCCAGCACAGCCGGGGCATCGCCATCGAGAATCTGATCGAACAGCCGCCGCGTTGCCCCGCGATCCGAAAGCCCCAGCATCTCGCGGACCTGATCGGCCTGCACATAGGGCCGCCCGTTCTCGCCAACCGCGGCATGGGCAATCGCCTGATCGAGGATCGACTGCCCGTCGCGCGCGGAGCCTTCCGCTGCCGTGGCAATGAGGCGCAACGCGTCGTCATCGGCGACCACGCCTTCCTTGCCGCAGATCATGCGGAAATTGTCGACCAGCAGCTCCACCGGAATGCGCCGCAGGTCAAAGCGCTGGCAGCGGGAAAGCACCGTGATCGGCACCTTGTTCACCTCGGTGGTGGCGAACAGGAATTTCACATGCTCAGGCGGCTCCTCAAGTGTCTTGAGCAATGCATTGAAAGCATTGCGCGAAAGCATATGCACTTCGTCGATGATGTAGATCTTGAAGCGCGCCGATACTGCCGAATAGCGCACCGCCTCGATGATCTCGCGCACGTCGTCGACGCCGGTATGGCTGGCCGCGTCCATCTCGATCACGTCGATATGGCGGCCCTCGGCAATCGCCTTGCACGGCTCGCACACGCCGCACGGGTCGATGGTCGGCCCGCCCTGCCCGTCCGGCCCCACGCAATTAAGCGCCTTGGCGATCAGTCGCGCGGTGGAGGTCTTCCCCACCCCGCGCACGCCGGTCATCAGGAAGGCATGCGGTAGCCGCTCGCGCTTGATCGCATTGGCGAGCGTGCGCACCATCGCTTCCTGGCCGATCAGTTCCCCGAAGGTCTGCGGGCGATAGGCGCGCGCCAACACCCGATAGGCTGGCGCATCGGGCGCAGCCGCAGGAGGCCGGGGCGGCTCACCAAGGTCGAAGCCCGGATCGTCGCCCGGATTATCAGGGGAATCGTTCATTGCGCTCACTCTAGCGACAGTCGCACCGGAAGTTAATGCGCCATCGGGGCACGGATCGATCGCCGCAGGAAGGGTAGCCCAATTCCGACGAAGATGAGGCCCATGCCCGCAAGATGATAGCCATGCAGCGGCTCGCCCAGCAGCACCGCCGCCAGCAGCGCGCCGAACACCGGCTGCAGGTTGATCACCTGCCCTGCATCGCCCGCACCGATCTGCTCGACGGCTAGGTTGAACAGGAAATAGGCGACCAGCGAGGGCAGCAGGATCACATAGGCAACGCCCGCCGCGACGCCCGGCGTCATGATCACCCGCGCATGCGTCAGCTCGAAGGCGGAAAGCGGCGCCATGCACAGCACGCCGATCGCGACGGTGATGGCCAGGAAGCTCACGCCATGGATCTTCGGCCGCAGCCGCAGCAGCACCGTATAGAGCGACCAGAGCGTGACGGCGCACAGCACCAGCAGATCGCCGCGATTGAACGCCATGGCGAACAGCGCCGAGAGCCGCCCCTGAAATATAATCGTCAGCACGCCCGTTGCCGCGACGATCACCCCGATGATCTGCGTGACGCGCGGGCGATTGCGGAAGAACAGAAAATCAAGCAGCAGCACCAGCGCCGGAATGGCCGCTTGAATGAGCAGGCTGTTCGCCGCCGTCGTATACTGCAGCCCGGAATACATGAAGGCATTGAAGCAGCCGACCCCGACCACACCGAGCAGCAGGATGATCTTCCAATTGGCTTTCGCCTCGGGCCAGTCCCGCCGCAAGTAACTCCAGGCCAGCGGCAGGGCGATAATCGTCGCCCCCGTCCAGCGCAGGAAGGCCAGCGTGAACGGCGGCATCTCCTCATGGATCGCCCGCGCAACGACGGAATTTCCGGACCACAGCAGCATCACCAGCACCAGCATGAGATAAACGGTGGTTCGGGATCTGGCTGGCACCGGGGGGGTCCTTTCACGCGTACCGCATTGCGCCGAGCGGACGCTGGCCCCGCCTATGACGCGGCGCCGTCACCCCCGCAACCCCGCAGCCTCTCCCGCAAGCAGAAGGGCGCTGCAGAACAAGGAGAACAGGGATGGAGGGAAAGGTGGAAGTCGGAACGACCCGCAGCAAATTCGTTGTGGCTGCTTCCGTCAGGACCTGACCAGGTTGGCGAAGACTACGTCCGCCCGACTTCCGCCGCGCATATGGCGGCATAGGGCAGCAAATGCAAGACAGCTCGGGACGCCTGACCACATTCCCGTCCCGCATCTCGCGTCAAGGGAACGCACGCTGCACGGCAAGACCCGGCGCTCCCCTGCGCATTAGTCCTGCTGGCATAAATTGTGGAGCCATGATCACATGTTGCGAACACGAACTGCCAGGCTTGCCGCGCTGGTGCTTGCCGGGGCGCTGACCGGCCTTTTGCCTGCCCCGGTCTGGGCCGGACAAACCGAGCCGAAGGGCTGGACGCACTTTCCGAAGGAAAGCCCGGCGCCGGTAGGCGCGCCCAATATCCTGATCATAATGACGGATGATGTCGGCTTTGGCGCAGCAAGCGGAACCGGTGGGCCGATCCCGACACCAAGCTTCGACCGTCTGGTGCGCGATGGCCTGCTCTACAACCGGTTCCATACAACGGCGATGTGTTCGCCCACCCGCGCGGCGCTGCTCACCGGCCGCAACCATCATTCGGTTGGGGCGGGCGTGATCTCCAATATGGCGACCGATCAGCCCGGCTATACCTCCGCCATTCCGACCAGTGCGGCGACCATTGGCCGTGTGCTGGGCCAACACGGCTATGCGACGGCATGGCTCGGCAAGAATCACAACACGCCGGGGTGGGAGACCGGCCCGCTCGGGCCGTTCGAGCGCTGGCCGAACGGAATGGGTTTCGACTATTTCTACGGCTTCAACGGGGACCGGACCAATCAGTTCTTCCCGGAGCTGATCGAGAATCGCAACCCGGTCGAGGCACCGCGCGAGGCTGACTACATCCTCGATCGCGATCTGGCGGATCACGCCATCGGCTGGCTTCGCCGACAGGCCACCGCCGCGCCGGACCGGCCCTTCCTGATGTATTATGCGCCCGGAACGGCGCATGTTCCGCTGCAAGCGCCCGCAGACTGGATCGCGCGCTTCAAGGGGCGCTTCGCTGATGGTTGGGACGTCGAGCGAGAGCGCACATTCGCGCGGCAGAAAGCCCTCGGTGTTATTCCCGCAGATGCCGCGCTGACGCCAAGGCCTGATGGAATCCCCGCATGGTCGACTCTCCCCCCGGCGCAAAAGCGCATCGCGCAGCGGCAGATGGAAGTCTATGCAGCAGCCCTCGCTTATTGCGATGAGCAGATTGGCCGCGTCCTCGCCGAACTTGAGCGCAGTGGCCGGCTGGAAAACACGCTGGTCCTCTACCTGCAGGGCGACAATGGCGCGGCAGCAGAGAACATGCGCGGGGCCTTCAATCAATATGCCGCCTTCGCCTGGGTGGACGAGGAAGCGCACAATCTGGAGCACCTTGATAAGCTGGGCGGACCGCATTCCTTCCCCGCCTTCCCGGTCGGCTGGGCCTGGGCCATGAACACGCCTTTTCAGTGGGCTAAGATGACAGCGTCGCACCTCGGCGGCACGCGCAATGCGCTGGCCGTCTCCTGGCCTCAGGGCATCGGCACGCGCGGCATCCGATCGCAGTTCCATCATGTGATCGATATCGCGCCGACGCTCTACGAAATCGCCGGCATCGATCCGCCCGAGACGATCGACGGCGTGCCGCAACAGCCGATCGAGGGCGTGAGCATTGCCTACAGCTTCAATGACCCTGCAGCGGAAGGCCAGCGCACATCGCAATATTTCGAGATGCTCGGCAACCGCGCCTTCTATCGCGATGGATGGATGGCCGCCACCACGCCCAAGCGGCTACCATGGGAAGCGGACATTGCGCCGGGCGAGGAGGGTAAGCCCTATCGATGGGAACTCTATGATCTGGACGCTGACTTCTCGCAGAGCCGCGATCTGGCCGCGGCGCGACCCGAAACACGCGCCAGCCTTGAGGCGGGCTTTACCCAGGCCGCGCAGCGCCATCAGGTGCTGCCAATCGACGACAGCTTCCTGCCGCGCTTCTCGCCAGCACTACGGCCCGGCCTGCTCGATGGCAGGCGATCCGTCACTTATCACGCCGATGAGCAACGCATCGCACCGGCGATGTTCCCGGATCTGAGCCGCGACTGGCAGGCCACGGCGAGCTTTACGACGGAGACGGTCTCCGCAGGCGGCCCCATCATCGCGAGCGGGGACAAGTTTTCCGGCTGGGCCGTCTACCTGCGGCACGGCATACCGATGATGCTCTATCGCGGCACCGATCAGGAGGGTGACCGAACCCTGATTGCCGGATCGGCGCCGCTGCAACCGGGGCAACATGTCCTGCGCTTCGGCATGTCGTTGACCAAGGGAGACACCACGCCCACCAGATCCATCTGGCTGGAAGCGGACGGGCAGAGGCTCACGCAGAAGTCCATCAGCCGCCCGGCCCGGCCCGCGTCAGCGAGCTATGTCGGCCGCGTTGGGGACGCGCCCCTGATCGAGGATAGCGAGGTTCCCGGGCGCTTTGACGGTAGCGTCGATCAGGTCCGCATCGACTTCGCTCCCTGAACGTCCCGCGGAACGACAGGGGCGGCCCTCACGCCCCCTGCATGTTCCGGCTCTCAGAGGGAATGCGCACCGTCAGCGTCTCCAGCCCCTCGCTCAGCACGATCTGGCAGGAGAGCCGGCTCGTCCGCGTGGTGGACGCGGCAAGGTCGAGCATGTCTTCCTCATCCTCACTGGCGCGAGGCAGTTTCGCGAAGTCCTCCACCGCCACGATCACATGGCAGGTCGAGCAGGCCATCTGCCCCTCGCATGTGCCTTCGAGCGGCTGGCCCGCCGCCTGTGCGACATCGAGCAGGATCTCGCCGGCCTTCGCCTGCACCTCCTGCACATTCTCGCCATCGGCGCTGATGAAGCGCACGCAGGTCATGCCGGCACGCCTTGCGCCATCGCCGCTTCATTGAGCAGGCTCGCGGCCTGTTCCAGCTCCTCGCCGCTGGTGTAACGGCCAAAACCGATCCGCACCGATCCGCGCGCATCCACATCGCTCAGGCCAAGCGCCTTGAGCACATGGCTCGGCCGTCCCGATCCACTGGCACAGGCAGAGCCCAGCGAGACGGCAACATCGCGTACATCGGAAATCAGCCGCGCCGCATCCAGCCCCGGCCGGCTGAGGTTGAGATTGCCATGATAGCGCGCCTCGCGCGATCCATTGATCCGCCAGCCCGCAAAAAGCTCCAGCGCCTGCGTCCAGAGCGTCTCGACATGCGCAAGGTCGGCATAGCGCCGCTCCGCCGCGATCTGCGCCGCCACGCCAAAACCCGCGCACAGCATCGGGGACAAGGTGCCGGGCCTGATGCCCTGCTCCTGCCCGCCACCATGCATCAGCGGCGGCAGCTCCAGCCCCTCGCGCAGCCACAATGCGCCTACGCCCTTGGGGCCATGGATCTTGTGCGCACTGATCGCGATCATGTCCGCCTGCGGCGTGGTGAGTCGCCCAAAACCCTGCACGGCATCGCACAGCGTCGGCACGCCAGCCGCCCGGGCAATCACAAACAGCCGGTCGAGCGGCTGGACGACGCCGATCTCGTTATTCACCTGCATCACCGCAAGCAAAGCAGCGCGCTCGTCAATGGCAGCCTCGGCAATCTCCAGATCGACCAGCCCATCCGCATTGACCGGGACGATCACCGGCTCGAAGCCCTCATGGCGCAGCGCCAGCACGGTATCGAGCACGGCAGCATGTTCGGTCGCGACCGTCACCACGCGGCGGCGGCTCGCCGGCGCTGCCCTCGCGGCACCGGTAATGGCCATGTTCAGCGCCTCGGTCGCGCCGCTGGTGAAGATCAGCCGCCCATCCGTGCGCCCCAGCGCATCGAGGATGCGCCCGCGCGCCAGTTCCACATCGGCCGCCGCAATGCGGCCAACGCGATGCGCGCTGTTCGGATTGCCATAATGGTCCATCACCGCGACCATGGCAGCCGCGACCTCCGGCGCCAACGCCGTGGTAGCCTGATAATCAAGATATATCATTTTTTGCGTTCCCGTGAGCGATGGCCTGCCACTCAGTGAGAAACGCGTCAATGTCGGCTGCGCACGTGTCATGCCCCATAGTGACACGGATCACCTGACCGGCGGCCTCGGGCGGCCAGCCCATCGCCGCCAGAACATGGCTGGTGCGCAGGCTCCCGGAGGAACAGGCGCTGCCCGCCGAGACGGCGATCCCCGCCATATCGAAGCGGATGAGCTGCGCCTGCGCGGAGACGCCCGGCATCCGATAGCTGGCGATGGTCGAGAGGCGCGGCGTGGTCGCGGCCACGATCTCGCCGCCTGCTGCGACAATCTCGGCATCCAGCCGCGCGCGCCACGTCGTGACGTTCGCCAGCCAGTCGCCCGGCGTCTCCAGCGCCGCCGCAAAGCCGAGCGCCAGCGGCATCGCCTCGGTTCCGGCGCGATAGCCCTGTTCCTGCCCGCCGCTCGGCGCGATCAGTGCCAGATCGCGCAGCAGCAACGCGCCGATGCCGATCGGCCCGCCCAGCTTGTGCGCGCTGATGGCGATCATGTCGGCACCGAGCGGCAAAGCTGTCTTCCCGGCCGACTGGCTGCAATCGGCCAGCAGCACGCCGCCATTCTCACGCACCGCTTCGCCAAAGGTATCGAGCGGTTGGTACACCCCGGTCTCGCTGTTCACCTGCTGGATGGCGACAAGCGCGTCGCCGGGCATCTCGTCGGGCAGGCGCACGATGCCCGCCTCATCCACCGGGAAGCGCCTGCCCTCCGGCACATGGCGCAGCACCGCATCATGCTCGCTGGCGCCGGCAAACACATGGGGCAGCTTCGTGCGCGTGAGCGCAATGGCCAGCGCTTCACTCGCGCCCGATGTGAAGATCACATGCCCGTCCCAGTCCAGCGCCTGCGCAATGCGCCGACGGGCATCCTCCAGCAGCGCCTTCGCCCGCCGTCCGACCGAATGCGGCGAGGATGGATTGGCCCAGGCATCGAATCCTTCCAGCATCGCGGCCCGTGCCTGCGGCAGCAGCGGCGTGGTCGCAGCATGATCGAGATAGATGCGCGGCTTCATGCCCCCTTCCCTACAACGCAGCGGTGCCGGGGCAAATGGATTTGGCCCCCGCGTTTGTGCCGCCACCGCACCAGCCGCCGACACAACTATTGTTGCAGCGCAACACCGACCTGATAAGGCGCTGCCATGGACCCCGCCTTCGACATCATCCTCATGCTCATGGCGGTGGCGTTTCTCGCGGCGATGATCGACGCGATGGCTGGTGGCGGCGGCCTCATCACCATCCCTGCCCTGCTCGCAGCAGGCATTCCGCCGGTCGCCGCACTGGCGACCAACAAGCTGCAGAGCAGCTTCGGCACCTGCGGCGCGGTCATTGCTTTCGCGCGACGCGGGCATATTGATTTCCGCCGTTTCGCCTTGCCCACGCTGGCCGCGTTCGTCGGCTCGGCGGGCGGCGCCTTGCTGGTAACGCGCATCGATTCCGGTTTCCTGGCCGCCCTGCTGCCCATGCTGCTGATCGCGATGGTGCTCTATTTCACCCTATCGCCGCGCATGAGCGATGAGGACCGGCACAGCCGCTTCGGCCCCATCGCCCTGCTCGTCGTGGCGGCCATCATCGGCAGCTACGACGGCTTTTTCGGCCCCGGCACCGGCTCTTTCTTCACGACCGCGCTCGTCGGCCTCTTCGGCCTCGGCCTCATCCGCGCCGTCGCCCACACCAAGCTGCTCAATTTCGCCAGCAATCTCTCCAGTGTGATCGTCTTCATCATCGGCGGCCATGTGCTCTGGATCACCGGCCTCGCCATGGCGGTCGGCAGCATCGCAGGCGGTCAGGTCGGCGCCCACGTCGCCATCCGCTTCGGCGCCGGCATCGCCCGCCCCCTGCTCATCGTGATGTCGCTGGCGCTGACCGCCAAGCTGCTGCTCGATACCAGCAATCCGCTCACAGCGACTGCGCTGGAATGGCTGGGCCGCTAGGGCGCCGGGCAAGCCGGGCTACGGCCATGCCGACATTGATCAGCGTCCCCGAGAGAAAATGACCCTCTCCCCTTGAGAGGACCATCGCTCGCTCTCCCGTCATTCCCGCGAACGCGGGAATCCAGTCAGCCTCGCCGCGCAAACCAAGGCTGGCGACATGAATACTGTGGAGAGTGGAGAGCAGTCGCCAACCAACAACCTCCGTTCGGGCTGAGCTTGTCGAAGCCCCGTCCTTCACCTTTGAAACGTGGCAGAGGAAAGGCAACCCCCTTCGGCTGTCTGCAAGGCAGGCGCTCAGGACAGGCTTCGACAAGCTCAGAGCGAACGGGTGGTTGGGTCATGGCAGCTTCGTCGTCGGGCTTGGCTTGTCTGCTACCGAACCACGCAATCAACATCCCGGACGACTGTTTTGGCGTGGATTTGGGACTGTCCGCTTTCAGTCGGCTCAAACCGAAAGCGGACTACTCCAAGGTCTCTAGGTTTTCACCGCAGCGTTACCGCCATCGGCCCACAAAGCGGAGCCTGTAACGAAGCTTGCCATATCGCTTGCCAGAAACAATGCCGCCTTGGCTATTTCTTCAGGTTCTGCAATCCGCTTCATCGCATGAAGGCCCGCAGCCCATTCGCGCTGGACAGCGTCACCTGCCATCTCGGTCGCAGTGCCACCCGGCAAGAGAGCGTTCGCACGGATGCCGGCTGCTCCATAATCCGCAGCTATGCCGCGAACCAATCCCATTAGCCCGGCCTTTGCTGTCGCATAGGCGCTCATGCCCGGCAGTCCCACGCTGTTACCCACGAAGCTGCCCGTAAACACAATGGCACCCGCTCCTTGCTCCAGCATCGCCGGAATTTGTACGCGGGCTCCAAGAAAAGCTGCGGTAAGATTGACTGCCAGCACCTCCGCCCATTCCAGGGGCTGTATTTCGGCGAGCGGTTTCAAGCCACCAACCAGACCCGCGTTATTGAAGGCGATGTGCAATCCGCCAAACGTCGATTGTGCGGCAGCGACAGCCTGCTGGTGCGTCCTCTCCTCTTTTACATCTCCAACGACCGCGAGCGCTCGGCCACCCCGTTCCATGACAGTCCGAACCAGCTGGTCCAGAGGATCTTGTCGACGGGCGACCAGCACCACGGCTGCACCGTTCGCTGCAAACAACAGGGCGGCTGCTCTTCCGATCCCTGAACTCGCGCCGGTGATGATGGCGACCTTACCGTCTATCAGCCTCATTCTAAAACTCCGTTCTGTGGAGTTGCGCAGCTATGGCAATGGGCAAACGAGGGCTTCTCGTTTCTTGTTTTCAAACTGATCGCGATTCTTGGCAATCGGAGTAATCATACCGACTGCTTTCGGACATCGTTGGGGCTTGATCGAACGACTGGGTTTGGGCGTGTCGCGACAATCCGCACCAACATTACGAACGTCTCAATCGTCGTGAGGCGTGAACTCAAACGGATTAGCAGGGGCCGTGCCAATATACGTCGTGGCCTAACTCCGACCAGCACTCCACAAGCATGGTAAGATTATGCTTATCCGTGGCAAAACCGTACCCCCAGCCTCCATCAAAAAATAGCTTCGTCGTTATATCTACCATCCCGGGGCCAACGGTCACGGAATATGGTTTGAGACTGGCAATCGCCGGAGGCCATTTTTCCGCCGGAAGTTTGAGAAGCTGTTCACCCGGATTGATTGGATTAGTCGCTAAGAGCTGTTGGGACTCCATCGCAACAGCCTTCAATCTGGCCTGATCATTCGTCGGGTGTGGAAAAGAAACGTACATCCCCAACGCGATTAAAATTGCGATTGGGATCGCTACGCGTGGGCGTCGGCGCACTCGGGTTTCTCCACCATCTAAGGCCTTGCCGGCGCTTTCCCGCTATCGAGCTTAAAGCGATTTCAAATGTCCGCAAGATCATCGCATCCTGTCCCTCCGGGTTCGGCACGAACAAGACGAACAGCACCCTGCGAATTTATTGCCGCATCTTCGCACTCCCAAGGCAAACTGTCCTACACCGGCCCGATCATGGCATAAGATCGCACGCGGCCTCCCGGTCGCCGCTCTTTGACCTCGTAAAAATATTCATTGAAATCAGAGGCATGTCCCGCCTCTGACCCGATGTTTCCGCATACACCATGGCGCACATGCGCGATGTTAGAGAAGATCCAGATCAGTTATCACGTTAAATCAAATACTTATCTGAGAATATCTGCACCGCGAAAACCATTGCTTATGCGCCGCCATGTCTCAAGCGATCGCCACAAGCTCGCGAAACGGCGCGAAGTGATCGCTTTCCCCAGATATCAGCCGAGTCGAGGGCGCGATTGCTTCCAAGCCCCTTACAGCCACGGGTTCAGGCCCGTCACCTGCCCGCACCAGAAACATTGCGAAAATCGCGTTTCCGCCTATATAAGCGCCCGTCCCGCGTCGTCGGCCAGTTTCGGTCGCCCGCTCCCATTTCAAGTTTCAGGTGCCATGCCCGACGTCATTTTTCCCGGTCCAGAAGGCCGTCTCGAAGGCCGTTTCAGCCCTCCGCCCCGTCCGCGCGCGCCCGTCGCGCTGATCCTCCATCCGCATCCGCAAGGCGGCGGCACGATGAACGATCGCATCACGCAGGCGCTGTACAAGACCTTCGTGAAGCGCGGTTTCGCGACTCTGCGCTTCAACTTCCGCGGCGTTGGCCGCTCGCAGGGCGTGTTCGACAATGGCATCGGCGAGCTCTCCGATGCCGCCGCGGCGCTCGACTGGATCCAGAGCTTCCACCAGGAAGCGCAGACGACATGGATCGCCGGTTTCTCGTTTGGCGCGTGGATCTCCATGCAGCTGCTGATGCGCCGCCCAGAAGTGCGCGGCTTTATCTCGGTGGCCCCGCCGGCCAACATGTACGACTTCTCGTTCCTCGCGCCCTGCCCCGCCTCCGGCATCATCGTGCAGGGCGTGAACGACGAGGTCGTCTCCGCCGCCTCCGTGCAGAAGCTGGTCGACAAGCTGCGCACGCAGAAGGGCATCACCATCCATCATGACGAGATCCGCAACGCCAATCACTTCTTCGAGCATGAGCTCGACCAGCTGATGATGAGCGTCGACAATTATCTCGACATGCGCCTCGCCCCGGATTCGCCGATCCGCTGATGCTGATCCTCGCCGGGACCGTTCGCTTGCCGCCGGAAAATCTGCCGGCGGCGCGTCTGGTGATCGCGCGGATGGTCGCGGCCAGCCGCGCGGAGCCGGGTTGCATCGCCTACAGCTTCGCCGAAGACCTCGAGGAGCCCGGTCTTCTGCGCATCTTCGAGGTGTTTCGCGACCGCGAAGCCCAGCAAGCCCATGCCGCGAGCCAGCACATGAAGGACTGGCGCGCCACATGGGAAGACCTCGGCATCGGCGACAAGCAGATCACCCATTATGAGGTCTTGGCCACCGCGGAGAGCTGACCCCCGCCGGTTCGGTCACACCGTCGCGGGCGGAGTCCGGCGGCGGCGCTTCAGCACGATCAACATGCCGGCGCTGCCGATCGTGAGCATTCCGATTATCGCAACCGGATCGGGCACATGCCGGAACACGATCCAGCCCAGCACCGTCGCCCAGAGCACTTGCAGATACGTGATCGGCGCCAGGGTCGAAGCCGGGGCGTGGCGAAAGGCTGCCGTGAACAGATAATGTCCCACCCCGCCCCACAAGCCCAGCGACGCCAGCAGCGCGCCTTCCAGAAGCGTCGGCATCCTCCCCGCCCAGTAGAAGGGCGCCACCGCGCCGAAAACGAGGCTGCCCACGGCGGCACTGTAAAAGAGCAGCGCGAAGGTTTTTTCGGTCGCCGCGAGCGTGCGGGACATCAGCTGATAGGTGCCATTGAGCATGGCGGCACCCAAAGCGAGCATGACGCCCACCACATCCAGCCCGCCACCCGGCCGCGCGATCAGCACGACGCCGGCCAGCCCGAGCAACACAGCGCCCCAGCCCCGCAGCCCGACCTCTTCCCCGAGCAGCAGCCCCCCGCCCAGCGCGACCAGCGTCGGCGCGAGAAACATGATCGCCGTCGCTTCACCGACCGGCATGCGGGTGAGCGCCAGCGCCATCAGTACGGAGGCGCAGGCGAGGCAGCAGCCACGCAGCCAGACGAGCACGGTGCGCGTCGTCCGCACCATCTCCCGCCCGCCGCGCGGCGCCATGACGACGAGCATCAACAAGAGGTTGCCGATGAAACGCGCCGCCACGATCACCGGCGCCTCGAAATGCGCGGTGAGCACTTTCGTGGTCGTATCCAGCGCCGCGAACAGCAGCAAAGCGGCGGCGCAGAGCAGAATTCCACGAATCGGTTGAGTGCTGATCATCTGAATGCTCGTCGGCGACAACGCCCCCGCCGACCATGGCTGGGTGCGTCGAAAATCTTGATCTGCGCGATCCGGCTAAAGAGTGCGGGACGCCACGCGGCCCTTGCCGGGCTCAACCCTGCAGGGCCTCGACCTGCTCGGCCAATTCCAGCCAGCGCTCCTCGGCCGCATCCTTCTGCGCGCGCGCCTTTTCGATCGTCGCGCTCAACTCGGCGAAGCGCTTGGGATTCTTGGTATAGAGATCGGGGTCGGCGAGCGCGGCTTCATCGCGCGCAATCGCCGCCTCGAGCGCCTCGATCTGACCCGGCAACAGATCATAATCCCGCTGGTCCTTGTAGCTGAGCTTCGCCGCCTTGGGCGGCGGTGGCGCAGCGGGTGCATCCGCCTTCGCAGCCGATCGCTTGCCCGCCGCATTGGGCTTTTGGCGCTTGGCTTCCCAGTCCGCATAGCCGCCGGCGATCACATCGATCCGGCCGGAGCCATCCAGTCCCAGAGTCACAGTCACCGTACGGTCGAGGAAGTCGCGATCATGGCTGACGATCAGCACCGTACCGTCATAATCGGCAATCACTTCCTGCAGCAGGTCGAGCGTTTCCAAGTCGAGATCGTTGGTCGGCTCGTCCAGCACCAGCAGGTTGGATTCGCGCGCAAACTCCCGTGCCAGCAGCAGGCGCGAGCGCTCGCCGCCCGAAAGCGTGCCGATCTTCGCCTCGGCCAGCGAGGGATCGAACAGAAAGTCCTTGAGATAGCCGTGGACATGCTTGCGCACGCCGCGCACGTCGATCCAGTCGCCGCCCTCGGCCAGCACATCGCGCACCCTTTTGTCCGGCTGCATCAGCGAGCGTTGCTGGTCGATCACGATGCCGTCCAGCGTCTTGGCCAGCGTGATGGTGCCGCTATCCGGCTGCAGATCGCCGGTCAGCAGGCGCAGCAGCGTCGTCTTGCCGGCCCCGTTTCCGCCGACGATGCCAATGCGGTCGCCGCGCTGGATGCGGATCGAGAAATCCTTGATGACCGCGCGGTCGCCGAACTGCTTGGTGACATGCTCGGCGGTGATGACGCTCTTGGTCTTGGTGTCATTGGCGGTGACCTCCAGCTTGGCGCCGCCCTGCGGGCCGATCATCGCCGCGCGTTGGGCACGCATCTCCCAGAGCTTGGCCAGCCGCCCCTGATTGCGCTTGCGCCGCGCCGTGACGCCGCGCTCCAGCCAGTGCGCCTCGATCTTCAGCTTGGCATCAAGCTTCTCGGCCGCGCGGGCCTCGTCCGCATAGGCCTTTTCCATCCAGGCCTCGAACCCGCCAAAGCCGATCTCCTGCCGCCGCAGGCTGCCCCGGTCGAGCCAGAGCGTCGACCGGGTGAGGCGCGTGAGGAACGTCCGGTCGTGGCTGATGACGATGAATGCGCCATTGAAGCGCGTCAGCCAATCCTCCAGCCAGGTGATCGCGGCGATGTCGAGATGGTTGGTCGGCTCGTCGAGCAACAGGATATCGGGCTCGCTCGCCAGTGCGCGGCAAATCGCCGCTCGCCGCCGCTCACCGCCCGACGCGGTCGCCGCCGCGCGGGAAAGGTCGATGCCGAGCTGGTCGGCAATCGCTTCCACCTCATGCGCCGCCGGCGCCTTGGCGCCAGACGTGGCGAAATCATGCAGCGTTGCGAAGGCGGAGACCTCCGGGTCCTGCTCCAGCATCACCACATGCCGCCCCGGCACGACCGAGCGCTTGCCCTCGTCCGGTTCCACCGTGCCGGCGATCAGCTTGAGTAGCGTCGTCTTGCCGGCGCCGTTGCGGCCGATCAGCGCCAGGCGATCACGCTCGCCGACATGAATATCCAGACCACGGAACAGCCAGCCGGCGCCCTGTATCAGACCAAGGTTTTCGAAGGAAAGAAGTGGCGGGGCCATGGCGAGGCGCTAAAACAGATGCGGGCGGCGTGAGCAAGGGCCGAACCCTAATATGAACGGGAAGAAACTCCAAAGGTCAGCATGCGTTCAGCAGCTTTGGGCCATTGGCCGGATCTTGAACAACAGGAAGGATGCTCCATGCGTCGTTTGCCATTTCTGCTCGCTGCCACTGCCGTTCTCATGGCGCCCACGATTGCCTCGGCCCAGCCGCAGGCCCCGGGGCCGATGGCCGCCCACGCAGCCAAAGGCCCATTGCTGAGCCTGAGCGTAAGCGAATCCATCAATAGCGCGCCGGACATGGCGACCATCAACACCGGCGTCCAGACCCGTGCGATGACTGCTCAGGAGGCGATGAACCAGAACGCCGTCCAGATGGACAAGCTGATCGCCGCGCTCGTGAAGGCCGGCATTGCGCGCAAGGACATCCAGACCAGCGGCATCAATCTCAATCCGCGCTATGATTACAGCAACCGCACTGAAGAGCAGGGCCCGCGCTTCATTGGCTATGAAGCCAGCAATCAGCTGAGCGTCACTGTGCGCAAGCTGGACAGCGCAGGGGAACTGATCGACTCGCTGGTCTCCGCCGGCGCGACCAACATCAATGGCCCGAGCTTTGGCATTGCCGAGCCGGACAGGTTGCTCGATCAGGCCCGCACCAAGGCGCTGAAGACGGCCCAGGCCCGCGCCAACCTCTACGCGCAGGCTACGGGCTTCCGCACGGCCAGGTTGGTCAGCATTTCCGAGGGCGGCAGTTTCGTCCCGCCCCCCATGCCGATGATGGCAATGCGGGACTCGGCAGCCGCCGCGCCGCAGACAAAGATCGAACCGGGTGAGATCGCCACCTCGATTTCCCTGAACGTCCAGTATATGCTGGAACCCTGAACGGGGGACAGATGGGACATTCAGCGCTTGTTCAATGCTTGATGGCTATCGCAGCATCATGAAATTTATCTCCGCCTCTCTTCTGCTCAGCGGGCTGCTGGCACTCACGGCCACCAGCCTGCCGGCCAATGCGCAGAGCTTCGCGCGTGGCGAAGATCAACGCGCGGCCCGCCGGGCGATGCTCGACGGGGAGGTGATGCCCTTCTCAATCATCAAGCGCCGGGTGGAACGGGAAATGCCCGACGCCCAATATGTCGGCGTGGCGCCATCGGTTCGTGAAGGCGTCTACCGGATGCAGTTCCTCCAGCACAATGGCAAGGTCATCTGGGTTGATGTGGACGGCAAGACCGGCAATATCATCGGACGGACGCGCTGATCCGACCGGATCGTTAGCGCTCGCTCCCAAGTCGGAAAGGAAAAGGCATGCGTCTGCTGATCGTCGAGGATGAGCCGACCTTGGGCAAACAGCTCAAGTCCACGCTCGAAGGCGCCGGCTATGCCGTCGATCTCGCTACCGATGGCGAGGATGGGCACTTCCTCGGATCAACGGAAAGCTACGACGCGATCATCCTCGATCTCGGCCTGCCGGAAATTGACGGCCTGACCGTTCTTGATCGCTGGCGCAAGGAAGGCTCGTCTGTTCCGGTGCTGGTGCTAACGGCGCGGGACAGCTGGTCGGACAAGGTTGCCGGCCTCGACGCGGGCGCCGATGACTATCTCGCCAAGCCGTTCCAGAGCGAAGAGCTGATTGCCCGGCTGCGCGCCCTCATCCGTCGTTCTTCCGGCAACGCCTCATCCGAGCTGATCGCCGGCAGCGTGCGGCTCGACACCCGCTCGGGCAAGGTCACGCTGAATGGCGAGCCGGTCAAGCTCACCGCGCAGGAATACAAGCTGCTCTCCTATCTCATGCACCACAAGGGCAAGGTGGTCAGCCGCACCGAACTGATCGAGCATATCTACGACCAGGATTTCGACCGGGATTCCAACACGATCGAAGTGTTTGTTACGCGCATCCGCAAGAAGCTGGGCGCAGACGTGATCTCCACCATCCGTGGTCTCGGCTACAGCCTGGAGGACCCCGCTGGCTGAACCGGCACCGCCCGGAGAGGAGGTGGCGGCGCCTGCCTCCAGCCGCAGCACCGGATCGCTCAGCCGCCGCATCATCGGCATCTCGGCCATCTGGATCGGCCTGCTGCTGCTCGGCGGCGCGCTTGCGCTCGACCGGGTGCTGGTGAGTACCGTCACCCGCACGTTCGATGACGGTCTATCCTATGTGCTGACGGCGATGATTTCCTCCGCCGAAGTCGGGCCGGAAGGGGAAGTTCTCTTCAACCGCCCCTTGGCCGACCAGCGATTTCTCGAACCTGCCAGCGGGCTGTACTATCAGATCAGTGGCGAAGGCCATGAGGACTGGCGCTCGCGTTCTCTGTGGGACCGTGCCATTCAGGTCACGCCCGACATGGTTGCCAACCCCGGTCAGGGCATGGACAGCCGCCAGTTTCCGGATGAACCGCTGCGGCTGATGGCGCGCACGGTCATTCTGCCAGGCAGCGAAACGCGCTGGATCTTCATCGTCGCGCAGGCACGCGAAGGACTTGATGCACAGATCCATGCCCTGCGGGCTACGCTGGTCAACAGCTTCGTCATCCTGGGCGTCGGCTTGATGATATTGGCGGCGCTGCAGGTATTTTTCGGCTTGCGACCGCTCCGCCATATCCGGCGTGAGATTGCCCGCATGAGAGATGGCGAGAAGAGCCGCGTCACCGTCCCCCTCCCCCGCGAAGTGCAGCCACTGGTCGAGGAACTCAATGCCTTGCTCGCCCACAATGAGCAGCAGGCCGAGGAAGCGCGGCGACATGCCGGCAATCTTGCCCATGCACTCAAGACGCCCCTGACTGTCGTCATGAATGCCGCGACGGCGCAGTCGCCAGACCTTGCATCGACGGTGGTTCGCGAGACCGGCACCATGCGCCGTCAGATCGACCATCATCTTGCCCGCGCGCGTGCGCTGGGACGGCGCGGCGCCGCACAGAGCCGGACGCTCGTCTGGCCAAGCCTTGAAGCCGTGGAACGAGCCGTTGAACGCCTGTATCCGAACATCCGCATCGATCGGGACGGCGCGCAGGACGCCGTCGTGCGCGTGGAACGTCAGGATCTCGACGAGCTGCTCGGCAATCTTGTCGAGAACGCCGCCAAATATGGTGGCGGCAGCGTCTTCGTTACCGTCGTGCAAGCCGCTCCATGGGTCGACATTCTCGTCGAGGACGATGGGATGGGCATTCCTGAGGCGGCGCGCGAGAGGATTTTCGACCGTGGAGTTCGCCTCGACAGCGGAAAGCCCGGCACCGGCCTCGGCCTCGCTATCGTTCGCGACGTCGCCGAAATCTACGGCGGCTCGGTCACGCTCGATGAGAGCGAAGACTTGGGTGGCTTGCTCGTCCGGCTTCGCTTGCCCGCCGGTTGACTCTCACACGCCGAACGAGCGCAAAATAGGGCAAGGCCCATCGTCCGACTTCGCACAGGCGCGCGCGAGTTGACGCAGGGATGCGCGCGCCTTCTCCAGTGCTTCGATCTTTTCATCGAGTTGGATCAGCCGTTCCTCGGCCAGTGCCCGCGCCCGCTCACGATCTTGTCCTGCGTCAAGCGAGAGCAACGTTCGAATCTCCTCAAGCGTGAACCCGGCCTGCTGCGCCGCGCGAACAAACCTCAGCCGACGTAAATCCTTCTCGCCATAGCGTCTGATGCCGCCGGAAAGATCATTGCGCGTCTGCTTCTCCGGGACGTGCAGCAATCCCTTACGCTGATAGAAGCGGATCGTTTCGACGCCGACCCCACCCGCTTGGGCGAGGCCGGAGATGCTCATCGCGGCCATACTTGACTCCACTTGACTCCGTACCACGGTACGGACCCTATATAGGAGGGCATGGAATCCACAGCAAGGACTGCCGCCATGTCTGACAACAGCGTAAAAGACCGAAAGGCCGTGCTTTACCGGATGGTGATGCCGGGCCACATCTGCCCTTATGGGCTCAAGGCGCTGCACTTGTTGCGGCGCAAGGGCTATGAGGTCGATGATCGATGGATCAAGACGCGCGAACAGCAAGACGCATTCAAGGCCGAACATGACGTGAAGACCACGCCGCAAGTGTTCATCGACGGCAAGCGGATCGGCGGTCATGATGACCTGCGTCGCTTCCTGGGCCTTACGGTGAAGGACCCGAACGAGACGAGCTACACACCCGTCCTCGTGGTGTTTGCGGTTGCCGCCCTGATCGCCATCGTGATCAACATGCTCACCGCCACCGCAATGGTCGGCACGACAACAGTTGAGCGGTTTATCTCCGTGACGATGATTTTGCTCGCCATGCTGAAGCTGCAGGACGTGGACCGCTTCGCGACCATGTTCCTCGGCTACGATTTGCTGGCACGCAAATCGGTGCCCTATGCTTATGCCTATCCCTTCGCGCAGCTTGGCGCCGGCGTTTTGATGCTCGCGGGCGCGCTTACCTGGCTCTCTGCGCCGGTCGCTGCGTTCATCGGCGGTATTGGCGCGGTCTCGATCTACAAGGCAGTTTATGTCGAGAAGCGCAGCCTCAAATGTGCCTGCGTCGGCGGCGGGACCAACGTACCGCTCGGCTTCGTCTCGCTGACGGAAGACCTGTTCATGGTCGCCATGGCCATATGGATGGGCCTGAACGTATGGATCCTGCCCGGCACATCAATGTAGAAACTAGGCAGGCGCGCCGCCGGGCGATCGCTAATCCCCGGCGCGCGCCAACTCGCGCTTACTTGCCCCGCTTCTTGCGGTGGCTCTCAAGATCGAGAACGTCGTTCTCCAGCCCCTCGGGAAGCAGACCGAGGCGCCGTGCGACTTCCTGATACGCCTCGACCTCTCCACCAAGATCACGGCGGAACCTGTCCTTGTCCAGCTTCTCATTGGTAGCGATATCCCACAGACGGCAACCGTCCGGGCTGATCTCGTCCGCCAGGATGATGCGGGAAAATTCACCGTCCCAGATGCGGCCGAATTCCAGTTTGAAGTCGACGAGGCGGATGCCGATGCCGGCAAAGAGACCGCTCATGAAATCGTTCACGCGGATCGCCATGTCGGCAATATCGTGCATTTCTTCCTGGCTGGCCCAGCCGAAGCAGGCGATATGCTCCTCGGTGATCAGCGGATCGCCCAGCGCATCGTCCTTGTAATAATATTCGATGAGCGTGCGCGGCAGCTGCGTGCCCTCCTCTATGCCCAGACGGGTGGAGAGCGAACCGGCCGCGACATTGCGCACCACGACCTCGATCGGCACGATCTCGACCTGACGGATCAGCTGTTCGCGCATGTTCAGGCGCTTGATGAAGTGGGTCGGCACGCCGATGTTCGCAAGCAGCGTGAAGACATGCTCGGAAATGCGGTTGTTGAGCACGCCCTTGCCGGAGATGGTCCCCTTCTTCTGCGCGTTGAACGCAGTGGCATCGTCCTTGAAGTACTGGATCAGCGTGCCTGGCTCAGGACCTTCATAAAGGATCTTCGCCTTGCCCTCATAGATCTGGCGACGACGGGACATGTGCGGGTGCCTACTCATCAGTGATAAAAATCAAGGCCCCGGCGGCGCGAATCAGCGAGGATCAGCGAACGCCGGGGCTCTCCGCAAGCGCATAGCCCAAGGCTCCATCCAAGGCAATTTTCCCAAGCCGCACAGCAGCGAGTAACTTGAACTCTTGGCGAACGCCGCCAAGCACGACGCATCCTGCGCCTCATCCGCTCGCGTCAAGCGCAACGGGCGCGATGCCATCGATATCGGGCACCCGCCGATTTTTACTACCGTCTCAGCAATAATAAAGCCCCGAAACCGGCTCTTTCCATGGCGGCCCTCACGATAGTTCCCGTTCTTGCGTCTTCTTGTGTCACAGCATCTGTTGCTAAGCCTCGTTCACTGTGGAAGCTATCCGCGATGATCATGACAGGTACCCACGACAACGTTCTTGTAATCCTGTCGATTGCGATCGCGATGTTCGCTTCCTTCACGGCGCTCAGCCTCGCAAGCAGGACACTCGCGTCGACGGGATGGGCGCGGCGGGTTTGGCTTTCCTCAGCAGCACTGGCACTAGGCGGCGGTGTCTGGTCAATGCACTTTGTCGCCATGCTCGCTTTCAGCATGCCCGGCATGCCCACCAGTTACGACTTGTCGCAAACCTTGTTGTCGCTGTTGATCGCTCTGATCTTCACCGGTGCGGGATTTTCGGTCCTTAACTGGCAAACACTCCGGCTTCGATGGCTCATTACGGCAGGGCTGCTGATGGGAGCAGGCATCGTCACCATGCACTATGTCGGCATGGCGGCTATGCGCATGCCCGCAACGGTCAGTTATGAGCCCATCTGGTTTTCGATTTCCGTAGTCACGGCTGTTTGCGCCGCCACCGCCGCGCTCTGGCTTGCCTCCCGAGAGCAGAAGCTCGGCTATCGGGTGGGAGCGGCAGCGGTAATGGGGGCGGCTATCGCGGACATGCATTATGCCGGGATGCGTGCCGCCGTCTTCAGGGCGCATGAGTCTGTCGACAGGGCGGTGGGCGGAGCAAGCGTCGGCCAAACCTATCTCGCCATTCTGATCAGCGCTGTAACAGTTCTCATTTTAGTCATGGCGCTTGGCGCAGCATGGCTGGAACGCCTCTTCCAAGGAATGGCAAGGCGTGAAGCGCGTACCGCGCTGCGCCTAAAAATTGCCGATGCGCTGCGCGCAAAAAGCACGAATGAAGCCCTTCACGAGGCAGCGGCGTTGATGGGTGAACATTTTGGTGTGTCGCGCACCGGCTATGGCCAACTCGATCCGATCGAAGATGTCTTCGATTATGATGTTTGTTGGAGCGACGGCAGAGTTCCGCCCTTGCTGGGGCAGTATCCGGCATCAGCCTTCGGCGTAAAAATTGTTGCCGCTCTCAACGCCGGTCAGACAGTCGTTGTCGAAGATATCTTTCACGCAGATTTGAGCGATGAGGAGCGAACACGGGACACGGCGCGCGAAGTCGATACGCGATCCATATTGGTTGTTCCGTTCGTCCGAGACGGCCGGCTTCGCACGATCGTCTATCTGAACGACAACAAACCTCGAAAATGGCGCCCCGATGAAGTGGCATTCATGGAGGAGATCGCCGAGCGGACACGACTCGTGATCGAGCGCGCCGAAGTCGAGAGGCAGCTCCGAGAACTCAATGCGACACTTGAAGCGCGCGTCGAGGTGCGCACAGCAGAGCTGCGCGATGCGCAGGAAGCGTTGTTGCAGAGCCAGAAAATGGAGGCTGTTGGACAACTGGTTTCAGGACTGGCGCATGACTTCAACAATGTGCTCGGCGCAATCGTTGGCTCCTTCGAGCTCATAGAACGGCGTGCAGATGATCCCGAGCGGGCGCGGCGGTTCGCGCGCGCAGGAATGCAGGCTGCGGAACGGGGCGCAAAGCTCACGGCTCAGCTACTGACCTTCTCTCGTTCTCAGCGCATCCAACTGCAGCCACTATATGTGTGCGATATCCTCGAACCGCTGCGTGACATGCTTGCCAGAACCCTCGGGCCCATGATTGCACTCGACTTTCAGCTCAATCAGAATCCGGCCCCCGTGCTGGCCGATGCAACACAAATCGAGATGATGGTGCTCAACCTCGCCATCAACGCGCGGGATGCCATGCCCGATGGTGGCTCGCTCCACATCGCCACCTCAACTGTTCTGATCGAGGAAGACCATGAGCTCGCGCCGGGAAACTATGTGCAGATCAGCGTCCGCGACACCGGCGTTGGCATGGACGCCCCGACCCTCCAGCGGGCCATGGAGCCGTTTTTCACCACCAAGCCTGTCGGCAAGGGCACCGGCCTGGGACTGGCACAGATTTATGGCAGCGCGCGGCAGGCGGGCGGCACGGCGCGCATTAGCAGTTCGCCGGGCGAAGGAACTACCGTCTTCGTGCTTCTGCCCTGTACCGACCGGCAACCTGAACCCCGATCGAACTCGGTTGCGCCTCCGCCGCATCAGGGTGGCGAACATGCAAGAGTGCTTCTGGTCGACGATGATCACGATCTTCGAAACCTGCTTGCCAGCGCGCTTGAATCGCAAGGCTACCAAGTGAAGGAGGCTGCCGACGGCACCGCAGCCCTCGCGATGCTCGACGCCGAAACGGCAGACATCGCAGTCATCGATTTTGCGATGCCGGGCATGAATGGGGCCGAGCTTTCGCTGCGAATAGCAGATCGCAGCCCATCGCTGCCCATATTATTCATCAGCGGTTTCGCTGATACAGCCGCCCTGGAGTCGGCAGCCGGTGCCGACGTCATCGTTTTGCGCAAGCCCTTTCGGATCGACGAGTTTCTGCATGCGGTCGACGCCAGGCTGCGGGAAGCAAGAACCTGAACTCTGCTTGATGATACACCTGGACCGGATTCGTAGCGTTGCTGCCGGTCAGGTTATGATGATGCTAGCGAAACAGGTCATTCGCTCAGCGCGTACGAATACTGAAAATCCGCTCGGCATTACCCGAGAAAATCATGCGCTTTTCCGCATCCGGCACCGCCACATTGTTCATGAATTGCGTGGCGCCAGGCGAGTCCTGATAGGGATAGTCGATCGCCCACATAATATTATCCGGGCCGAGCGCCTGCCGGCAGAAATCAAGAGCCAGCGGCCAATTCATGCCGCTGGTGGTGATCGCGAAATTATCCTTGAAGATCTCGCTGGGCGTCTTGCCGAGCTTCTTGCGCGTGGCGCTCGCCCCATGCATGTAATCGATCCGCCAGAGCCAGAAGGGGATGCCCTCTCCCATGTGCCCGAGGACGATCCTGAGATTGGGGAAGCGATCAAACAGGCCGCTGACGATCAACCGGACGCCATGTAGCCCGGTTTCGGCGCCATAGCCCCAGATCGCCGTTTCCAGATTGTGCTTCATGAACGGCTCGGCCATGCCGGCCGAGGGCGCGCGAGGATGGATGTAGATCGGGGCGTTGAGCGCAGACGACGCCTCGAAGATCGGCAGGAATTTCTCTTCGTCGAGATACTCGTTGAACGTGTGCGAATTGATCATCACGCCGTTCAGGCCAAGCCTGGTCATACCGCGTTCAATTTCCTTCGCGGCTTCGGCAGGCGCCTGCGGCGCAATGGTGATGAGGCCAGCGAACCGATCCGGGTGGCGGGCGATAGCTTGGGCCAGCCGGTCGTTCGCAAGCCTGGCCATGGCGACAGCCTCATCCGGCCGGAACATCTGCACCCCTGGGGAGGTGAGCGATAGGACCTGCATGTCGACGCCATTAGCATCCATGATCGCGATCCGTTCCTCGTCGAGATCGAGTAGCTGGCGCCTGATCCGCGTCGTGAAGGGCGTGTCATTGTGCGTCACCATCCGCCAGAACGGCACATCGGCATCCTGGAGGTTCGTAGCAGTGAGCGCTTTGAGCGCCGCAAGCTGCTCCGGGATCGCGAAAGCTTCCTCGACAGCGATCCGCCGCATCGGCGTCACGGGGGACGCCTTGCCGCGTTCAGCGACGCTGGCCAAGACAGCCCCTCCGGCAGCGCCCAACACCGTTCGCCGATCCAGCTTCATCTCACGCCCTTCCTCAAGGTTTCTCGGCCCCGCCGCCCCGCACTTATGACTGCGCGATTTTGAACACACGCTCGGCATTGCCGCTGAAGATCAACGCCTTGTCCTCATTGGAAACGGGCGCCGTATTCATGAACGTCGTCGCTTCTTCGGCTTCCTGATAAGGATAGTCGATCGCCCACATCACGTTGCGCGGCCCCAGCACCTCAACGCAATATTTTAGCGCAGCGTGGTCGTTCATGCCGCTGGTGGTGATGATGAAATTGGACTTCACATACTCGCTCGGCTTCTTTTTGAGCTTGCGCGTGAACATGCGCTCCATCTTGGGGTACATGTAGTCGAGCCGGTAGAGCCAATAGGGAATACCCTCACCCATGTGGCCCAGGACGATCTTGAGATCGGGGAAATCATCGAAGGCGCCCGAGAACAGGATTCTCAGGGCATGGAGACTGGTCTCCACCTGGAAGCCCCACATCGCCGTCCACAGGCCCATGTCGCGATACGGCCCATCGATCGTGTCAGGTAGCGGACGAGGATGGATATAGATCGGACCCAGCGCCGCAGCCGCTTCCAGAATGGGCCGGAACTTGGGATCGTCCATGTATTCGCCGTTGGTGTGGCTGTTGAGAATGAAGCCGTTGAGCTTCAGGCCATTGATTGCCCGTTCCATCTCCTTGACCGCGCCCTTGGGGTCCTGCGGCGCAAAGGCGGCAAGGCCGGCGTAGCGTGTCGGGTGACGCCTGATCGCTTCGGCCAGATGATCGTTGGCGGTCGTAGCCAGCGTGGCCGCCGTCATCGGCTCGAAGAACTGAACGCCCGGAGACGTGAGCGAGAGCAGCTGCATGTCGATGCCCAGCCTATCCATCGTGGCGAGCCGCTGCTGATCCAGATCGAGGAGATCGGCAAGCCTCGGGTCGTTCTGGCGGAACAGGAGCCCGCGCCAGAAATCGAGATCCTTGCTGTTCCACCCCGCCTTCACGATGTCGCGACAAGCCTCGACGAATTCCGGCGTGGCAAACGCCTCTTCCGTAGCAATCCGCCGGAAATTCCGGGTCGAGCGCCGGCCGGCCTGAGCCAGCGCCTCGCCGCCAAGCAGCGCGCCTGAAAGCATTGCCGCGCCCGCAAGCACTTCACGTCTGTCCATCTTTTTGAACCTCCTGGGTGTTGGGGCGCGGCAGCGCTACGTGCGTGCCGTCAGAGCTTGAAGAGACGGGTTGCGTTGCCGTTCAGGATCATGTCGCGCTCGGAGGTCGAGCGGTGGCTGACACGCTGCAGGACGCCGGGCATGTCCTGGATGAGGAAGGGATAGTCCGATCCGTACATCACCCGGTCCGCCCCCACCTGCGAAATGAGGAAATCGAGCGTCTTCTCGTCGTAAACGATCGCATCATACCAGAAGCGCCGCAGATAGGTGCTCGGCGGGTTGTTCACATAGCGCTTGCTGCGGGTGCTCGACCACATCTTGTCGAACCGGGCGATCAGGTAAGGCAGCGTGCCGCCGCCATGGCATGCGATGAGCTCCAACTTGGGGAACTTGTCCATGAAGCCGGTGAGGATCAGCCGGGCGAAAGCAAGGCTGGTGTCGCTCGTGAATCCGATGGTGTTGGACAGGCCGAAATCTTCGACGCCCCACGCCTTGATGTCTACGAACGGCGTGACCGGATGGATGAAGCAGGGAAGACCCGAGTCCTCGATTGCCTTCCATACGGGGTGAAACTTCTCATGATCGAGCGGCATGCCCAGAACATTGGTGAGCTGGCATATGCCGACTGCACCATTCTTTCTGGCCCGCTCAAGTTCAGCGATGGCATCGTCCGGGTGCTCCCAGGGAAGCGATGCCATCCACTTGATGCGTCCCGGATATTTCTTCTCCGCCGCTGCGAAGTCGTCGTTCACGATCCGGGCAGTTTCGACGCTGACCTCACGGGAGCTCCAGAACACATTCGGGCATGTCAGGCTGACGATCGCGACATCGACACCGGCTTCGTCCATGGCTTTGATGCGCATGTCGAAATCGGTCATTTCAGGCGAGAGACGCACGATAGGTGCCCCCCGATAGTCGATCACGTCATGCGGCTGCGTGGGAATAATCTTCGTGTTGGCATCGGGATGCTTCTTGAGCATCTCGACCCAGCGGGTCGTGAAATTGTGCGTATGCATGTCGATGACCTTGGGCTTTGCAGCCGGCGCCTGGCCGACCGCGCGGGAGGCCATTGCGGCCAGCCCCACGCCGCCGGCGGCCTTGATCAATTGCCTGCGTTCCATTTCCATTATCACTCTCCCATGAGGCCCTCGCCTCAGCCTGCAGATCGTCAGAAGTTGACGCGAACGCCCGCGCGATAACCCCGCCCCGTCTGGTCGAACAAAATCGGGTTGGTCACCGAGTTGCCGGGTGCGATCGGCGGATCGGTGTCGAACAGGTTCGTGATCGCCACGTAGAACTGGAAGGAGTTCGCCCAGCTCGTCTCGACCGTATAGCGGGCCGACAGGTTGAACACCGTCATGCTCTCGACCGTGTTGTCACTGATGCTGTTGGGCAATGTGGTCGCATAGTCGGGATCGTCCGGCCCGATGAGCGACGCGTCATAGCTGCCGGGCGGGATGTAACGCCCGTGGAGGGTCATGCCAAACGGTCCGCGCTCATAGGTCACGCGCGCATCGATTGTGTAGTCTGGCACGCCGATCGGTCCGCCAACCTGCCGTCCGGTCTGACCGGCACGGTCGAGGCCATCGATGCTCAGATCCATCACATAAGTGGCGAGCACGTTCAGATTGAGCCGATCGCCGGAATCGAAGCGATACAGATAGTCGAGCTCGAAATCGATGCCGCGGGTCTTAAGCTCGCTCACATTGAGATACTGGTCGACGACCTCTGTTACCAGGTTCGTGTCGGGATCACGGGTGATCTGATTGCAGAACCTGTCCTCACCAGCATTGCACCGATCGGCAATCACCTGCGCGCCGATGAGATCGATCGCGTTCTGAATCTTGATATCATAAAAGTCTGCCGAGAAGCGCAAGCCACTCAGGAAATCAGGCTGAAGCACCATACCGATGGTGTAGGTGTCTGCGATCTCGGGCTGGAGATCCCGGTTCCCGCCGCGGAAGGTTCGGGCAAGTACCTGGGTGTTTGTCGCCTGATCAAAGACGGAGGACTGCCCGCCGACCAGCGGGCTGTATAGCTCAGCCGCATTGGGCGCGCGGATGTCCCTCGAACGCGTCGCACGGAACCTGATACCGCTGATCGGCTCATAGATGCCGCCCAGCTTCCAGGTGGTGACCGACCCGCTGGTATTGTAGTGCGTGCGCCGGATCGCGCCATTGAACTCAAGGAGTTCCACCCCCGGCAAATCGCGTAGCAGCGGCACCACGGTCTCGAAATAGCCCTCCACGACCCGGATATTTTCCGGACCGAATTGCGAGGCGTTGCTGACGAAAAAGCCGTTCTGCAGCGAAATGGGATCGGCGGTCCCGCTTACCTCTTCGCTGCGGTATTCGCCGCCAAGGGCGACCGAGACGGGCCCGGAGCCGAAGTCGAACAGATCACCGGTTACATTCGCCGCCACGACATGCTGCGTGAAGTCCGTCGTCTGCACCGACGTGCCGAACGTATAGTCCTTGGCCTGCGGGGAGAAGCGGTTCTGGCCGAACAGATTGAGGGGCTGACAGCCTGCTGCTGCTGCCTGCACCGCAGGATTGGAGCTCAGCGTGCTCCGGCAAACGATATTGCCGTTGGCAGTGCCGGTCAGAAACTGCCCCTCATCGACAGCGTCCAGAGCGCGATTGAAGTTCGCCGTGATCCGGTTGTTGCTGACCACCTGCGAAGCGTCGGTCCGGCCATACTGGTAATAGGCATCCGCTCTCCAGCTTGCGCCAAGATCCGCCGAAAAACCGGCGGTCGCGCGGAACGTCTTGGTGATGTTGTCGCCCTGCGCATAGCCGAGGTCCTGACCGACGCGACCCAGTGTCAGGGATTGCGCGTTCAGGGCAACGAGCTGGTCGTAAACCGGGCGAGGAATGTAAGGATTGTCGCGCTGGATGACGAGCCCGGTGTCACGGGTCTGCGATCCGGGAGTGAGAACCCGCACGCGGCCGTAGGACGCCTCGATGAAGGGCGTGATCGCACCCGCCTCATATTCAGCCCGGCCGAAGAGGGCATAGCGCTCCACGGGCACCTTGAGCACGCCGGCAGACCGGAACGCGTTCTGCCCATCGCCACTGCCGCCCTGCATGAACAAGGTGGCATACTGGCCACGAACAAACGGAATGGGATTGCCTGCGTCGTCGAACTGGATGAGGGCGAGCGGCGTCGGCGCGTTGATCTTGCCGGCGTAGGTTTGGGTCGCTGTGTGCACATCCGACGAGACTATGCGCGCTGGCTGGCCGTTCGTCCGGTAGCCGGGATTGGTGAGTACCTGCCACTCCTGCGCGCACAAGGCGTAGTCATAACAGCCCCCCATGCCACGGTTGTTGTTGTACTCGCCGCCCACGACGATGTGACCCGCGCCACCGGCAAAGGACGTGCCTGCGGCAATGCCGAGCAGCTGATCGCTGTCCTCGCCACGCTCCGAGATACCCGACTGGGCATTGACCCGAACGCCTTCAAGGTCCTTCTTCAGGATGAAGTTCACGACGCCTGCCACGGCATCCGAGCCATAAGCCGCCGACGCGCCGCCTGTTACAAGCTCCACGCGATCGACCAGGATGCTGGGAATGAGATTGGTATCCACCGCACCTTGCGCCGTGCTGGGAACGAAACGACGACTGTCCACGAGCACGAGAGAACGCTGCGCTCCCAATCCACGAAGATCGACCGTGCGCGCACCACCAGCCCCGATGGTCACGCCTTGCGTGGTAGGAGAAGTCGTGGCGCGAAACGACGGCAGTTGAGCGAGCGCCTCACCGACGCTGGCGACCGCCGTCTCTTCCAGTCTTGCCGCGCCAAGCTGGGTAACCGGCGTGGGCGCAGTGAAGCCGGACCGGGCGATACGGGACCCGGTTACGACGATCTCGCCCACCGGCGCTGAGCCCTCCGCATCCTGCGGCGTCGCGGCCTGTGGGGCGACATCGCTGCCGCCAGTCGTCGTCTGCGCGAAGGCACCCTGTGCGCCGGCGACACACGCTGCAGCGCAGACGCCGAGAAACAGCCTCTGCCGAAGCCCCGTCGCACCCGCGAACACATTGCTTTCTTTGTTCATCATCCCCTCCCTGTTACGCGCTCGCCCAGGCGTTGCTCACCAGCACCGGTTAGCGTAAGCACGGCTCTTTTAGAATAATAATATTATGGTTCATTGATTATATGATCTGGCGGTTAGGGGGCTATCGTTGTTTTGTCAATGTTGATACGTCAACTGACTATGGGGCAGCGATCGAGGATCCGAGAAGCCTGCGAGGATTGGAGCGAGGTGGGCCTTTTCATGTCCTACAAGGCGTAGCGGAGCCGAGCCCTGGCCAATGGTGCGGTCATTCCTTCAGGGCCGAAAGGAAGAATTCGTGGAAGGTACAAAGGATCTGACCGTCTGCGCGAGCCGCGGCATGCGCATCCTGTTCCCCAGCGCGGGGCGCGCGAAATCATTAGCAGCCTTACGACTGGACCCCGACCGCAAGATTTGTAATGGGCTCTCTCACAGCCCGCTGTTCAGACTTGGCAGCGCGGCCAGCCCGAAGGCGGATAGCAAAGTCGGGAAAATAGAGGGGGGATTGATGGCCTGCGCCATTTTGGACGGACGTTCGCAAACGTCAAACGCAATCCTGCGCAAAGGTGCAGCCTCTGGATCACGCGCCACATGATTGTGGCGAGCTCGATCCGATCCCAAAGCCCGGCGTGCTTGCTCCGCCGCCTCGCCATGCGCGCGTTGGCTCTGATGGCGACCGGCCTTGCCGGCTGTAGCGACCCGGCACCGCCACCTCCTCCCACGCCGCAAGTCGTGGTCGCCCAAGCCGTCACGCGCAATGTCACGGACTGGGTGGAATATGCCGGGCGCTTCGAAGCGGTCGATGCCATTGAGGTTCGCCCGCGCGTCTCCGGCCTGCTGCAGTCCGTTCATTTCAAAGACGGACAGTTAGTTACGCGTGGGCAGTTGCTTTTCGTCATCGACCCGCGCCCCCACGCCGCAAAGCTGGCGCAGGCCCGTGCCGGCGTACAGCGAGCAGAGGCTGCGGCGGCCAATGCCTCGGCAGAGTATAAGCGCGCAACTGCCCTCGTCGGTGAGGGATTTATCAGCCAGTCATTGGTCGAGACACGGCTGGCGGATCAGCAGCGGGCCGCCGCAGATCTGGCGCAGGCGCGCGCCGTCTCCGATGAGGCCGCCCTGAACCTTTCGTTCACCCGCATCACGGCGCCGACAAGCGGGCGTGCATCCTATCGCCGGCTCGCCCCGGGCAATCTCGTGTCCGCGGAGCAGACCCTGCTCACCACGATCATGACGCAAAACCCAATCCGCTTCGTATTCGATGCGCCGGAGGCGGCCTTCCTGCAGTTTCGCCGGGCGCCAGACGGCGCAGGGACGATCCAGATCCGCCTCGAGGATGAAGCGGATTTCAACTGGAGCGGCCAGATCGAAATGCTGGATAATGCACTTGATCGCGGCTCGGGTACGATCCGTGGGCAAGCGCGTGTTGCTAATCCTACCGGGCTCCTGACACCCGGCATGTTCGGCCGGATGCGTTGGAACATGAGCGCCCCCGCTCCTGCGCTGCTCATTCCCGATTCCGCTATCATCATCGATCAGACGCGCCCGTCCGCGTTCGTCGTCGGCAAGGATGGGGTGATCGAACAGCGCAACCTAGAGCTCGGCAATCTGGTCGGCGACCTGCGCGTCATCCGCAAGGGACTTGGTCCGGAGGATCGGGTCGTCATCGCCGGGATGCAGCGGGCACGGGCGGGCCTCAAGGTGACGGCAAAGCGGGGCAGGATCGCGACCGAACCAGATGGCAATGCGCCGGACGAGAAGCCCGCAACAAGGGCAATGCGATGAGCGCCGCCACTGCGCGGATGGGCTTTTCGCATTTCTTCATCGCGCGGCCGATCTTCGCCTGCGCGCTTTCGCTGTTCATCCTGCTGCTCGGCCTGATCACCTATCGCAATCTGCCGGTGGACCAGTACCCCCGGATTTCGCCACCGGTGGTCTCCGTCACTGCGGTCTATCCCGGAGCTTCGGCCGAGGTGATGGCCGACACGGTCGCTGCGCCATTGGAGCAGCAGATCAATGGCGTGGACGACACGCTCTATGTCAGCTCCACCGCGATCGCGGATGGCCGCGTCACCATCAACATCAGCTTTCAGATCGGCACCGATCCGGACCTTGCACAAGTGCAGGTGCAGAACCGGGTACAGACGGCCCTGCCCCAGCTGCCACAGGAAGTGCAGAATCTGGGCGTGTCCGTCCGGAAGGCGCAGAACGACACGCTGATGATCGTGCATATGCTGGCGACTCAGCCGCATATCGACCGGGAATATCTCGCCAATTATGCGTCCATGCAGGTGCGCGAGCGGCTGCTTCGTCTGCCCGGCGTAGGAGACATCGGCACCTTCGCGGCCCGCGACTATGCCATGCGGATCTGGATCGATCCGGCCAAGGCGGCAGCGCGCGATCTCACGGTACAAGACATCGTGACGGCCCTGCGCGGCAACAATATCCAGCTTGCGGGCGGCACGGTCGGCGGGGCGCCGATCACCAAAAATCCCGCCGCCACTCAGTTCAATCTGGAGGTTCAGAGCAAGCTCAACCGGCCCGAGCAGTTCGAGCAGGTCATCATCAAGCGGGATACCGAAGGACGCGTTACGCGCATCGGCGACATCGCGCGGGTGGAGCTGGGTGCCCAAAGCTATGCCATCAACGCCTACCTCGATCAGGAGGAGGCCTTTCCGCTCAGCGTCGTCCAGGCTTCCGGCGGCAACGCACTGGAGACAGCGACGGCCGTTCACGAGACGATGGCGGAGCTCTCCAAAAGCTTTCCGCCCGGCGTGTCCTACAGGATCGTCTTCAATCCGAGCCAGTATATCCGGGAATCCGTCGACAAGCTGCGGGATACGCTGATCGAGGCCGTCATTCTGGTGGTCATCGTGGTCGTGCTGTTCTTGCAGAGCTGGCGAACGGCGATCATTCCGCTGCTCGCCATTCCGATCTCCCTTGTCGGCACCTTCGCGATCATGGCGGCGGCCGGCTTCTCGCTCAACAATCTTTCCCTCTTCGGGCTCGTGCTGTCGATCGGCATCGTGGTCGATGATGCAATCGTCGTCGTCGAAAATGCCGAGCGGCATGTGAGGGCGGGCATGCGCCCGCGGGACGCCGCCTATAAGACCATGGACGAAGTGGGCGGCGCGCTGATCGGCATCACATTGGTGCTGGTGGCCGTCTTCGTTCCCACCGCCTTCATGGGTGGGGTGACCGGGCAGTTCTACAAGCAATTCGCCCTGACCGTCACGGGCGCCACCGTCATCTCGCTCGTCGTGTCGCTCACGCTTTCCCCGGCTCTGTGTGCGCTGCTGCTCAAGCCGCACAGCGAGACCCCGGCGCGCACCGCGTTCATGCGCTGGCTGACCCGGCGCGGCGATCGCTTCACGGCTGCGTTCGATCGCTTCGGTGAAAGCTACGGCCGCTTCACGCGGCGGATGCTGCGGATGATGGGGCTTGTCTTCATCCTGTATGTCGGCCTGCTGCTGCTCACCGGCTGGCGCCTCTACGACACGCCGCGGGGTTTCGTGCCGCATCAGGACCAAGGGCTGGCCGTGGTCGCCATCAACCTGCCGCCGGGCGCAAGTCTCGCCCGGACGGATGCTGTGGTGCGGGAGGCCATCAGCATGATGCTCGAAACGCCGGGCGTGCAAGCTGCGTCGGTCTATTCCGGGGTGGATGCGATGGGCATGTCCATCCAGTCGAGTGCCGGCCAGCTTTACGCCATCATGGAGCCGTTCAGCGAGCGCCTGCCGAAGGGCCTGACTGCGGACCGCGTCGTTGCCGATCTGCGCAAGCGCTTCTCGACCATCACGGAAGCCGACATTCGCGTGATCACGCCGTCGGCGGTGCGGGGCCTTGGCAGCTCGGGCGGCTTCCGCCTGATGGTCGAAGACCGCGGCGGCCACGGCTATGCCGCGCTGGACGCCGTCACGCGCGATCTCGCGGCGGCAGCGGCCGACGACCCCGCCATCGCCCAGAGCTTCACCAACTTCAACATGCGCAGCCCCCGCATCGCCGTGGACGTGGACCGCGACAAGGCCGAGATGCTGGGTGTGCAAAGCCAGGACGTGTATTCCGCCCTGCAGACCTACATGGCCGGCTCCTACGTCAACAACATGACCCTGCTAGGCCACAGCTTCCAGGTGATCGCGCAGGCGGATCCAGCCTATCGCCAGGATGCCAATCTGTTGGGGCAGATCAAGACACGCTCGGCCTCAGGGGCCATGGTGCCGCTCGATGCTGTTGCGACTCTGAGCTATGCCACCGGTCCCTACCGGGTTCTGCGCTACAATCTCTATCCCGCCACCGATATCCAGGGGGAGGCCGCACCCGGCCATTCCTCGGGCGAGGCCATGGCCGCCATGGAGCGTATCGCGCGTGAGCGCCTGCCAGCCGGCTACGGTGTCGAGTGGACGGATCTTGCCTATCAACAGCGCGTGGCGGGCGGCAGCGGCGAGCTCGCCTTTGGCTTGGCTGTGGTGTTCGTCTTCATTGCCCTGGCAGCCTTCTACGAAAGCCTCACGCTCCCGCTCGCGATCATCATGATCGTACCGCTCTGCCTGCTGGCCGCCATTCTCGGCGTCAACCTGCGGGGCGAAGACAACAATATTCTCACCCAGATCGGCATGGTCGTGCTCATCGGGCTGGCCGCCAAGAATGCGATCCTCATCGTCGAATTCGCCCGCCAGTCGGAGGACCAGGGACTGGACATGAAGGAGGCGGCCATTGCAGCCGCCCGCATTCGCCTCCGGCCGATTCTGATGACCTCCGTGGCATTCATCGCTGGCGTGGTGCCTCTGGCTTTTGCCACCGGTGCTGGTGCAGAGTTGCGCCAGGCGCTTGGCACTGCCGTGTTCTACGGCATGATCGGACTGACCCTGCTCGGCCTCCTTTTCGCGCCGGTCTTCTACGTGGCCTGCCGCATGCTTGGAGAGCGGGTATCACGCGCATGGTGGCGCCGACGGGCTGCCCCTACACCTGGTGACGACATGTGAAGTTCCACGCACGGCTATTCAATTGTTTGCCGGTAAGCGAAGCATTCGTTCGTCAGTGGTGATGATGTTTGACGACACGGCCTCGCCTGAGGCAATCGTGCTGCACGTGCGAAGGGAATAGGTTTGAGAATCGTCATCGTCGATGACAGCGGCGCGCGCGCGACAGTCCTTGAGGAGGGGCTGCGCGATGCGGGCTATGACGACATCCATGTCGTCCCCCCACGCGGCGCCTTCGTCGCGAGGCTCGAGCGCATGGCGCCGGACGTGGTGCTGATGGACCTCGGCAATCCGAGCCGGGATACGCTGGAGGAAATGCTCACCGTCAGTCGCGCGCTGGCCAAGCCCATCGCGATGTTCGTCGACCAGTCGGACGACAGCATGATCGAGGCGGCAATCGACGCCGGCATCTCCGCCTATGTGGTGGACGGGCTGCGCAAGGAGCGGATCAAGCCGATCCTCGACCTGGCGATTCGCCGCTTCAATGCCTTCGCCCGAATGCAGGCTGATTTGGACGAAGCGCGCACCCAACTCGCGGATCGCAAGACGATTGATCGCGCCAAGGCCATTCTCATGGCCCAGCGCGGTCTCACCGAGCCGGAAGCTTACGCCTTGCTGCGCTCCAGTGCGATGAACCAGGGGAAGAAGATGGTCGATATCGCCGCCGCGCTCATAACCGCCCATGATTTGCTGGGAGGCACGCCGTGACGCCGATCCGCATCGCTTTCCTCGGCCTGACCGATGCCGCCGTACTCGTCGCCGCGCGGGAAAAGGGCTTTGCCGAGTCGGAAGGCATCGCGCTCGATCTGCTGCGCGACACCAGCTGGGCGACGCTGCGCGACCGCCTCGTCTACGGGCAAGTGCAGGCCGCGCACATGCTCGCCCCGCTCGCCGTCGCCGTGACGCTGGGCCTCAGCCAGCAGCCCTGCGCACTCTCCGCACCGTACAAGCTGAACGTCAACGGCAACCTGATCGTCATGGCACCCGAGTTCGCCGCTGCGCTGGAGCCGGACACGACCGCACGCCTCAACGATCCGCTGGCCACCGCGCATGACTTCACCGCCGCCATTGGCCTCCACCATCGCAAGCCGATCATTGGCGTCGTCCACCGCTTCTCCAGCCACGCCCTCGTATTGCGCTACTTCCTTGCCAGCGCGGGGCTCGATCCCGACCGCGACGTGGTGATGCGCGTCCTTCCGCCCTCGCTCATGGTCGAGGCCATGCGCGCCGGCGAGATCGACGGCTTCACCGCGGGCGAACCCTGGGGCAGCGCCGCCATCGAAGCCGGTCTTGCCGAAGCCGTCGCCGCCAGCGAGCGCCTCTGGCAGCGCGGCGTCGAAAAGGTCCTCACGTTCCGCACCGACTGGATGGAGGCCAATCCGGAGGCCGTCGACGCCCTGCTGCGCGCCATGGCAAAGGCCGCACTTTGGTGCGACGATCCTCGCAATCGCGATGAGCTGGCTTTTCTGCTCGCCGGCCCGGCATATCTCGATCAACCAATCGCGCTGGTCGAGCGCGCGCTGGCGGGGCTCATCGTTGCACGACAAGGCGAACCGCCGGTCCACCTGCCCGATTTTCTGCTCTTCGCACGCGAAGCAACGCCTTTCCCCTGGCAGAGTCAGGCGCTGTGGATTTACTCCCAGTTCGTGCGCTGGCGAATGGTAAAGCCGAGCAAAGCCACCCGCGCCAAGGCCGCCGCGGTCTTCCGCCCGGACATCTACCGCCGCGCACTCGCCAACAGCGACGCGCCCATGCCCGGCGCCAGCAGCAAAGTTGAAGGCGCGCTCATCAGCCCCCTCCCCATCGGCGCCCCGCGCGGCGCGATTACGCTCGGGCCGGACAGATTTTTCGACGGAAGGATGTTCGATCCCGATCAGATTGAGGTCTATCTGGCGGGATTTGAGCGGGAATAAACGGCGAAGCGACGTCAGGTCTGAGTGCCGGCGTAAACCTTCTTGGCGTTGCGCAGCACTGTCAGGGCAACGGCGACCAGAGCAGCAACAGCAAGCATCTCGCCGCCATCCTCCAAAATCGTCAGAACCAGCCCAAGCGTTTCGTTGGGGAATAGGATATGAATCATATCGAACACGACGCCGCACGCGACCAGCGCGATCAACGGGAGCGCAACGAGCCGAAACACATTGGCATCCCCTGAGCGCCTGCCCAGATAAGCCCAAACAAAGAGGGGAAGCATGGCCACACCAGCCATGCTCCAGGCCAGAAGTTCGCCGACATCCACACTTCGCAAACCGAACAACGGCATGAACTCAAAATGCTTAGCCAGATGTCCGCCAACCCGCTCGTGATACTGCATTGAGTCATCGACCCAAGCAAAGCCCGTAAAAATACTGACGATCAAAAGAATGCGGGCACGGACTTCGTAAAAACTGACCAGAAACAAAAATGCTGCCATAAACAGCATCCCGTGATTAAATATTTCTGGTATGGAATTATCCACCTGAACGCTCGCCAGATAGTGCATTCTTTTCAGAAATTTTATATTATCAAAACTCTGATTGATAAGCATTAAATACGTCACGACATGCAATGTCATGAGAGCCACGGCTATTAACGATAAAGTGCCCCATATTTGCAACGCCACCTTGTCGTCTCGCAACCGGAACGCGGCTGATGATGCTTCAGATAAGATACGCGTTCTCCCGGAAGGACGATCGTCTCCCTCAGGATTCCCGTCGGGCGCCATGTCATATAAATGTCATATTTCTTGGTCGAGCCACAGCGCAAACGGCGCACCTTTCCTAAAGTTTCCGCAAAATTGCCATGACGGCATCCTCGAGAAAAATTGTGCCTTGCAACATGATCCGAATCGCGGGATAGTATGTGAGTCACGCGACGAGGCGTGACCGCTTGGACAGACGCTCCATTGGGGGAGCGGGTTCTGTCCTCCCTATTATTTGCAGCAAAGCCGCTGGCCAGACATGAGCACCCTTGTGCGCATCGTCTGCCGAGCGGCTTTTTTCGTTTCACCGCCCATAAGGGGGACGTGACATGGCAACGATAATCAGTGACGTGGATGGCATGAGCGCCACGCAGGCATCATCCGAGAAAAGCAATTTCTGGCGCGTGGGCCACAAGCCGACGCTTATCGCCTCGTTTCTCTATTTCGATCTCGCGTTCATGGTCTGGGTGATGCTCGGCCCGCTCGCGCCGGACATCTCCGCCGCGCTCGGCCTTTCGCCTACGGAGAAGGGCCTGATGGTCGCGACGCCCACGCTGATGGGCGCCATTCTGCGCGTCGTGAACGGCCTGCTGGTGGACCGGATCGGCCCCAAGACGTCGGGCGCAATCAATCAGGTGATCGTCATCGTTGGCCTCTTTACGGCCTGGATGTTAGGCGTGGACAGCTTCGGCGGCACACTGGCACTGGGCGTGATCCTCGGCTTCGCGGGCGCCAGCTTCGCCATTGCGCTGCCGCTCGCCAGCCGCTGGTATCCGCCCGAGCATCAGGGCAAGGCCATGGGTCTGGCCGGCATGGGCAATTCGGGTACGGTGCTTGCCGCTCTGTTCGCACCCACGCTCGCCAAGCTGTTCGGTTGGAACGCGGTGCTAGGGCTGGCCTGCATCCCGCTCGTTATCGTGCTGGTGATCTACATGGTCATGGCCAAGGACTCACCCAATCAGCCCGCGCCGAAGAGCATTGTCGATTATTTTCAGCCACTCAAGACGGCGGACGCCTGGTGGCTGATGGGCTTTTATGCTGTCACCTTCGGCGGTTTTTCAGGCCTTTCCGCTTCGCTCAGCATCTACTTTACCGATCAGTTCCTTCTGAGCCCGGTCATGGCCGGCTATTGCACGGCGGCCTGCGTGTTTGCGGGCTCGCTGGTCCGCCCCGTGGGCGGCGCGCTCGCGGACCGGGTGGGCGGCATCAACACGCTCATCATCGTGTTCATCGTGGCCGCGCTCATGCTCGCCGGGGTGAGCATGGCGACCACGCTGCCCGCCGCACTCGGCCTGTTCGTCATTGCCATGCTGGCGCTTGGCACCGGCAATGGGGCGGTGTTCCAGCTCGTGCCGCAGCGCTTCCAGGCAGAAATCGGCATCATGACGGGGCTCGTCGGCATGGCTGGCGGCGTTGGGGGCTTCTACCTCGCTTCCTCGCTCGGCTTTGCCAAGCAGTTCACCGGCAGCTTCTCCTCCGGCTTCCTGATCTTCGCCAGCCTCGCGGTCGTGGCGCTGATCGGCATGCTCATGGTCAAAGCCAAATGGCGCGCGAACTGGACCACCGGCGCTCGCATCTGATTGCGTGAAGATGGGGGGGGTCAGCAGGCTCCGCCCTCTTTCATCAGGGGGAACATCATGAAAATCAAACACATCACGGCGGCCATGCTGGTCGCCGCCGGGGCGGGCTTTGCCCAGAGCGCAAGCGCCCAGGATCTTGCCGTCAAGCCGCTTGCCGATCTGCGCCTGCGCTATGAGAGCGTCGATCAGCAGGGCCTTGCACAGCCCGAGGCAGATGCCGTCACTGCCCGCCTGCGCGCTGGCGTAGAGGCACGCACCGGGCCTTTGTCGGCGCTGGTCGAGGGACAGGGAACGCTGCGCCTCGCCGGGAATGCCTTTGACGGACTGACGGGCGCCGCCAATCGCCCGCTCATCGCAGATCCGGAGAATGTGGCGCTGTACCGCGCCCAGATCGCCTATCGCGCGCCATCCTTCGCGGTTACGGCTGGCCGCCAGCGCATCATGCTGGATGACGAGCGCTTTGTTGGCGGCGTCGGCTTCCGCCAGAACGGCCAGACCTTCGATGCCGTGCGTGCCGAATGGACCGGCCTCCCCGGCCTGCGCGCGGATGTCTCCTATGTATGGCAGGTCCGCACCATCTGGGGTGTTGATGGCACTGGTGCCCGCCCGCGCAGCATCGATGGCGATAATATCCTTGCCAGTCTCTCCGCCAAGACGCCGCTCGGCACGCTCACCGGCTTTGGCTATCTGGTCGATCAGGATGAGGCTGGCGTGCAGGGTTACCGGCTCTCCAGCCAGAGCTATGGCGCGCGGTTTTCAGGGGCGCAGAAGCTCTCGGCGAACACGAAGCTTGGCTATGCCTTCAGCTACGCCCGGCAAAGCGACTACCGCCGCAATCCCAATGATTACACGGCGGACTACTGGCTCGCGGACTTGATACTGGACCTCTCCACCCTCAAGCTCAATGCAGGTTACGAAGTGCTCGGCGCGTCCGACGGCACCGCGCTCACCAGCTTCCAGACGCCGCTCGGCACCAACTTCAAATTCCAGGGCTGGGCTGACAAGTTTCTCGCCACGCCGCCCAATGGCGTGCGCGACCTCTATGCTGGTGCCAGCTATGGCTGGCAGGGCGTGACGGTGCAGGCGGCTTTTCACCGCTTCGAGAGCGACCGGCTGGACCAGCATTATGGCGACGAGATCAATCTGCTTGCCAGCGTGAAGCGAAAGAAGACCACGATATCCGCGCGTTTTGCGCATTATGACGCGAAGACCTTCGCCACCGATACCAGCAAATTCTGGCTGCAGCTGGATTGGGCGCTTTGAGCGTAATGGGGACGACGAGACGCGGGAATCGCTTGCACGATCCCGCGAATCGCGTCATGTTGCACTGCGAAGGGCAAAGCTGCCCGACAGATTTCATAGCTGAGACTGGCCCGCTGAAGGGCCGTCAAGGCGCGATGTGATGGCAAAGCCGCCATCCAGGCTTCGGTTCAACAGACCGGAGCCCGGATGGCGGCTTTTTTTCGTTTTGGAGCAAGGCACATGGACTTCCAGGATTATCGGGGTGGAGGCGCAACACCGGAGGCGGGATCATCTGACGGCGCATCCGGCAGTGCAGCCGATCCGCGCGAACATCTGGTGGTGATCGGCAACGGCATGGCCGGCTGCCGCGCGGTCGAGGAATTGCTGGCCCGCGACGCCGGGCGCTACCGCGTGACCATCTTCGGCGCCGAGCCGCATGTGAACTACAACCGCATCATGCTCTCGCCGGTCCTCGCGGGTGAAAAGACCTTCGACGAGATCGTGATAAACACCGCCGACTGGTATCGGGACAACAACATCGATCTGATTGTCAGCGATCCGGTCACTGCCATCGATCGCGCGGGCCGGACTGTGACGAGCCGCTCGGGCCGTGTGGTCGACTATGATCGCCTGCTCATCGCCACCGGCTCGGACCCCTTCATCATCCCTGTGCCCGGCAAGGATTTGCCCGGCGTCATCAGCTTCCGCGACATGAAGGATGTCGACACGATGGTGGCGGCGGCGGATGCGGGCGGCGAGGCCGTCGTCATCGGCGGCGGCCTGCTGGGTCTGGAGGCCGCGCATGGCCTTTCCCTGAGAGGCATGAAAGTGACGGTGCTGCACCTTCCCAACACCCTCATGGAACGCCAGCTCGACGAGGCAGCTGGCTGGCTGCTCAAGACGGCGCTGGAGGCGCGCGGCCAGACCATCCTCACTGGCGCAGACACGGCCGAAATCTATGGCGACGGCAAAGTCGAGGGCGTGCGCCTCAAGGATGGGCGGGAGATCCCCGCCAGCCTCGTCGTCATGGCCGTCGGCATCCGCCCCTCGGTCGCACCGGCGCGCGAGGCCGGTCTGGATGTCGGTCGCGGCATCAAGGTCGATGATCACATGGTCACGTCCGATCCGCATGTGCTCGCGGTCGGCGAATGCGTGGAGCATGATGGCCAGGTCTATGGCCTCGTCGCGCCCTTGTGGGACATGTGCCGCAGCCTGGCGGACGGGCTCACCGGTAAGGCGAACCCCTATCGTGGCTCGGTCACCTCCACCAAGCTCAAGGTCTCCGGAATCGACGTGTTTTCCGCCGGCGATTTCTCCGGCGCGGGCGCGGGCTGCGAGGACATCGTGCTGCGCGATGCCAGCCGGGGCGTCTACAAGCGCCTTGTCCTGCAGGACGATCGCATCGTGGGCGCGGTGCTCTATGGCGATACGGGGGACGGCAGCTGGTATTTCGATCTGCTGCGCAAGGGGGAGAGCGTTGCGGACCTGCGCGATGTGCTGATCTTTGGCCAGGCCTTCGCCTCCGGGGGTGGGCAGGCGGACCCTAAGGCGGCCGTTGCGGCGCTCTCGGACGATGCCGAGATTTGCGGCTGCAACGGCGTGTCCAAGGGTCAGGTCGTCTCCTGCATCGTAAAGGGCGCGCACAGCCTCGATGCGGTGCGCAGCACCTGCAAGGCCTCGGCAAGCTGCGGCTCCTGCACGGGCCTTGTCGAGACCCTGCTGGCGCTCACGCTGGGCGATGACGTCCAGTCCGGGCCGAAGACGATGTGCAAATGCACCAGCTTCACCCATGACGATGTGCGCCGGGAGATCGTCGCGCAGGGGATGAGGTCGATCCCCGAGGTGATGCAGACGCTGCACTGGTCGACGCCCGATGGCTGCTCGTCCTGCCGGCCGGCGCTCAATTATTATCTGCTCTGCGCGCTGCCCGGCGACTATGTCGACGATCAGCAGAGCCGCTTCGTCAATGAGCGCCTCCATGCCAACATCCAGAAGGACGGCACCTACTCCGTTGTGCCGCGCATGTGGGGCGGCCTCACCAATCCGCGCGAGCTGCGCGCCATCGCGGACGTGGTCGAGAAATATGATGCGCCGATGGTGAAGGTCACCGGCGGTCAGCGGCTCGACATCTTCGGCATCAAGAAGGAGGATTTGCCCGCCGTCTGGGCCGATCTCAACGCCGCCGGCATGGTCTCCGGCCACGCTTATGGCAAAGCACTCCGCACCGTGAAGACCTGCGTGGGCAGCGAATGGTGCCGCTTCGGCACGCAGGATTCCACCGGGCTCGGCGTGCGGCTGGAGAAGATGAGCTGGGGCTCGTGGATGCCCCACAAGTTCAAGATCGCCGTCTCCGGCTGTCCCCGCAATTGCGCGGAAGCGACCATCAAGGACTTCGGCGTCGTCTGCGTGGACTCAGGCTATGAGCTGCACGTTGCCGGCAATGGCGGCATCCATGTCCGCGCCACGGACCTGCTGTGCCGCGTCTCCACCGAACAGCAAGTGCTCGATTATTGCGCAGCCTACATCCAGCTCTACCGGGAGGAAGCCCGCTATCTGGAGCGGACCGCGCCTTGGGTCGAGCGCGTCGGCATCGACTATGTGAGGCAGCGCATCGTCGAGGACGAGGTCGACCGCGAGGCACTGTGCGCGCGCTTCCTCTATTCGCAAAGCTTCAGTCAGGACGATCCCTGGGCGCAGCGCGCCGAGGGCGGCGAGCACGAGCAGCACGCGCACATGGCGCAATTCAAACCCGTCAAAGCGGAGGAAATGGCATGATTGGCGCGTGGCTCGACATCGGCTGGGTGAACGAAATCCCCGTGCGCGGCAGCCGCACCGTCACCGTGGATGGCGCCGGCGAAATCGCCGTCTTCCGCACCGGCGACGACAAGGTCTTCGCCCTACGCAACCGCTGCCCGCACAAGGGCGGGCCGCTGAGCCAGGGCATCGTCCATGGCCACAGCGTCGCCTGCCCCTTGCACAACTGGAACATCGCGCTCGCCACCGGCGAGGCGCAAGGCGAGGACAAGGGCTGCACGCCGACCATCCCTGTGAAGATCGACGGCGGCCGGGTGCTCATCTGCCGTACCGGCACGCTGCAGGCAGCGGCGTGAGGGGGGCGACTTCTTCTCCCTCTCTCCTTCAGGGGAGAGGGCCGGGGAGAGGGGGAGCGCGCCGTTGATCGATAAGGCCCCTCTCCCAACCCTCTCCCCTGAAGGGGAGAGGGCTATAGTCCGCACCACCTGCGCTTATTGCGGCGTCGGCTGCGGCATTCTCGCAACGCCGACCGGGCCGCGCAGCATGGAGATCAAGGGCGACCCCGATCATCCCGCCAATCGCGGCCGCCTCTGCTCCAAGGGCACGCACCTGGGCGAGACGGTTGGCCTTGAAGGCCGTCTGCTTCACCCGATGATCGGCGCCAAGCGGGCCGGCTGGGACAAGGCGCTCGACCTCGTTGCCCGCCGCTTTCGCGAGACGATTGCCCGCCACGGACCTGACAGCGTGGCCTTCTACGTCTCCGGCCAAATTCTCACCGAGGATTATTACGTCGCCAACAAGCTGATGAAGGGCTTCATCGGCTCGGCGAATATCGACACCAATTCACGGCTCTGCATGTCGAGCGCCGTCGCCGGCCATCAGCGCGCCTTTGGCGAGGATGTCGTCCCGGCTGATTATGACGATCTCGATGAGGCCGACCTAATCGTGCTCGTCGGCTCGAACACCGCATGGTGCCACCCCGTCGTCTATCAGCGCATCATGGCCGCCCGCGCGGAGCGTGGCACGAAGCTCGTCATCATCGATCCGCGCCGCACCGAGACGTGCGAGGACGCGGACCTGCATCTGGCGCTCAAGCCGGGCACGGACGTGGCGTTGATGAACGGCCTGCTCGCCCATTGCCGCCGCGAGGGGCTGGTGGACGAGGCGTTTCTGGCCGATCACCTCTCCACGCCCGACGGCTTCTGGGAAGCGCTTGAGAGCGACCATGATCTGTGGAGCATCGCCAAGACTTGCGACCTGCCGCCCACCGATCTCCAGCGCTTCTATGATCTCTTTGCCGCGACCCCGCGCACCGTCACCATGTTCAGCCAGGGCATCAATCAGTCGATCCGCGGCACCGATCAGGTGAACGCGATCGTGAATGTCCATCTCGCCACGGGCCGCATCGGCAAGCCCGGCGCCGCGCCCTTCTCGATCACCGGACAGCCCAACGCCATGGGCGGGCGCGAGGTTGGCGGGCTGGCGACAACGCTTGCGGCGCATCGCGGCTTTGGCGAGCAGGATGTCGCCGAGGTTGGCCGCTTCTGGGCGGCGGAGCGCATGGCGACGAAACCGGGTCTCAAGGCAGTCGACATGTTCCGCGCCATTGCCGAGGGGCGCATCAAGGCGGTCTGGGTGATGGCGACCAATCCCGCCGTCTCGCTGCCCGATGCGGCACGGGTGCGCGAGGCGCTGGCCGCCTGTCCCTTCGTCGTCGTGTCGGAGGTCATGGCCGATACCGATACCGCCCGCTTCGCGCATGTGCGCCTGCCCGCCGCGGCCTGGGGCGAGAAGGATGGCACAGTCACCAACAGCGAGCGGCGGATCAGCCGCCAGCGCGCGGTGCTGCCGCTGCCGGGCGAAGCGAAGCCGGACTGGTGGATCATCAAGGAGGTCGGCCGCCGCATGGGCTGGCGCACGGCGTTCGGCTATGCGCATCCGGCGGAAATCTGGCGCGAACATGCGCGCCTCACCACCTATCGCAACGAGGGCGCCCGCCTGCTCGATCTGCGCGACAAGGTCACGCTCGGCAATGCGGATTATGAGGCGCTCGAGCCCTTCCAATGGGGCGGCAAGCCCTTTGCGGACGGCCGCTTCTCGACGCCGGACGGCAAAGCGCGCTTGGTTCCGGTCGTCCAGCGCGAGGCCGAGGCGCAATTGCGTGACTGGCCGATGCTGCTCAACACCGGCCGCTATCGCGACCAGTGGCACACGATGACTCGCACGGGATTGAGTCCCAAGCTTGCCCGCCACCGGGAGGAGCCGCTGGTCGAGGTTCATCCTGCCGATGCTGCCGAACTGGGGCTGACGGATCGCGCGCTGGCCCGCGTCGTGACACCGCAGGGCGAGAGCCTGTTCCGCGTCGCTCATATGCCCGGCCAGCGCCGCGGCGAGCTGTTCACGCCGATCCACTGGACCGATTGCCAGTCCACCGGCGGGCGCACCGGCCTGCTGGCCCGCCCGCTGGTCGATCCGCACAGCGGCCAGCCGGGCTTCAAGATGACGCCCGCGCGCGTCAAGCCGGTCGCGGTCGCATGGCGCGGCTTCCTCATCTTGCATGGCCCGGCGACGGGGAGCCCCAAAGCACCGGACTGCCTGTGGGCCACGCGCATCGCCGTGCCGAACGGCGCGCTTTACGAACTGGCCGGGGAGGGCGATCCGGCCGCGCTGGACGCCGCACTGCCGCGCGGCGAACGCATTGAGGCCAGCGATCCCTCGCGCGGCACCCGCCGCGTTGCGATCCTGCAGGATGGACGCCTCGCGGCAATCCTGTTCGTCACCCGCACCGGCGATTTGCCCGCGCGGGACTGGCTCATCAGCCAGCTTGCCCAGCCGCAGGGGCCGCAGGTGCTCGCCGGGCGCGCACCGGGCGCGCAAGTCGATGTCGGCCCGATCATCTGCGCCTGCTTCGGCATTGGTCTCAATTCCATCGTGGCCGCCATCCGCCAGCAGGACCGCGTCGATGTCGCCGCCGTCGGCTCGGCGCTGGGCGCGGGCACCAATTGCGGCTCCTGCCGTCCCGCCATCGCGCAGATCATCGCTGCGGAAACGAAGGAGGCCGTCCATGGCTGAAGCATTTGCACCGGGCACTGTCTGGCTCGTCGGAGCGGGGCCGGGCGACCCCGATCTGCTCACGCGCAAGGCCGTGCGGCTGCTCGAACAAGCGGACGTGGTGTTCTACGATGCGCTTGCCGCGCGCGATATTCTCGATCTTGCCCCGCAGGCCGAACATGTCAGCGTCGGCAAGCGCTCGGGCCGCCACAGCAAGGATCAGGCGACGATCGACCAGTTGATCGTCGCGGCGGCGCTTGCCGGGCGCCGGGTGCTGCGCCTGAAAGGCGGCGATCCCTCGATCTTTGGCCGTTCGATCGAGGAGTTGGTGGCCTGCGCGGCGCACGGCATTCCGGTCCACATCTGCCCCGGCATCACCGCCGCGAGCGCCGCCGCCGCGAGCGGCCTCGTCTCGCTCACCCTGCGCGGCGCGGCACGGCAGCTCACCTTCCTGACCGCGCACGCGCGGGGCGACGAGCCGCTCGATGTCGACTGGTCACGCCTGGCGTCGCCCGACGCCACGCTCGCCATCTACATGGGCCGCGCCGCCGCGCCCGAGGTCGCGCGCCAGCTCATCGGTGCCGGCCTGCGCCCGGACACGCCGGTAATGGTCGCGGTCAACGTCTCTCGGCCGGACGAACGCCTGCTGCGCGGGCGGCTCGACGCGCTCGCCTTTCTGGTGCGCACCATCGGCCAGGACGATCCCACCTTGCTGCTGATCGGAGAGGCGCTCGCTGGTCATGCAATCTCCCGGATGGCCACAGTCGCCTGCGATCAGGTTCATCAGGATGCTGCCCTGGCTTCGGGTACCAGATAGCCGGCAGTCATCAGGCTCCGCCCGACACGGGCGGGATGTCGCCGGTTTGTAAAGTTTCGAGACTATCCGCCCGCTCAATACACTGGAGTGTGCGTTGAGTTGGCTGCGTGACATCGATCGCTGGTTCATGGTTGAGGTGCTGCCTCATGCCGCAGCCTATCGCGCCAGGGCCGCGCATTTCTGCGGCCGCGACGATGCAGAAGATCTGGTGCAGGAGGCCTATGCGCGTGTGCTCGGCACATCCGATTATCGTGCGATTGCAGCCCCGCGCAGCTTTGTGCTGACCATTGTTCACAATCTCGCGCTTGAACGCTTGCGGCGGGCAAATGTGGTCCGGATCGACTTTCTGGCCTCCATGGGCGTGCTGGATATCGCCGACGGCGCTCCGGACGCGTTTGCCATCGCGGCGGGCCGCTCTGACTTGCAGCAAATGTTACAACTGATCAATGCGCTGCCACCGCAATGCGCCCGCGTTGTGCATATGCGCAAGATCCAGGGGATGCCCCCTGCGGCCATCTCGGAAGCTCTTTCAATATCCGTCTCGACCGTGGAAAAACATCTCGCTAAGGGTCTTGCCCTCATCACGAAGGCCCGGCGCGACATTGAAGCCAAGGTGGAGGATTTTTGCCCGGCAACCACAACATCTCTAAGCCAGACGCTGACCTGACCGAGGTAGCAGCCGGTTGGTTGGCTGCGCTCGATTCGGGCTCGGCTGACATGGAGGCCTTCGAGGCGTGGCGGAATTCGGATGTTCGTAGTGCGGTCGCCTTTGCCGAGGTGGCTAGCACCTGGCGAGACATGGACAGTCTGCGCCTCGCGCAGGGTGACATGCAGGTCGAGACGCCAGCAGTGGAACAGCCCAGCCGCCGGTACGTTATTCGCGCCGCGGCTTCTATTGCGGCGACGGTGATCGCCGGCAGCGGTATTGCATACAACGCCTATGCGCGGGATACGGCCAGCACGGACATGGGCGAACGGCGCACCGTTTCCGTGGACGACGGATTGGCGGTCGATCTCAATACCGACAGCTGCATCCATTGGAGAACGGGGCAGCCCACCCGGCTCTGGCTGGAGCGCGGTGAAGTGGCGATCCGCCTCGCCGCTGCGCAGAAGGCCGAATTGCGGACGCCGGGCGGCACGTTTCAGCTGATGCCGGGCATCTACAATGCGCGCCTGCGCGACGCGAGTTGCGAGCTGGCCGTCGTGAAGGGCAGCATTTCCGGTGCTGGAGCCGTTCACATTGGCCAGGGAGAAATCGCGCTTGCCACCGCCGGGCGCATCGCGCCGCGATCGCGCGAGGAGGCAGATATCGATCGGGTGACGGCTTGGCAGCGCGACACGCTGGTCCTGAACGGCGAAAGCCTCGACTATGCGTTGGCAGAGATAAACCGCTATCTGCCGAACAAGATCGTCATTGGCGACCCCGCTCTATCGCGGATCCGGCTGGGCGGCACCTTCGCCACGACGAACCCCGAGGAATTTCTGGACGCGCTGCGGACATCCTTCGGGATCAGGGCCACGCCCAGCAATCACGGCGGCATCATTCTCACCCGCCCCTGATTTTTTTGCAGGTCGAGTAGCGGATCGGCGGCGCTCATCCATCCATGCCCCGACACGTTCATCCACACGGGGACAATCATGCTGAGATTAATGACGACGACCGCCATCGTGGCGGCCGCGATGCCGGCTGCCGCCTATGCCCAGGAGCAGCAGGCGCGCATCCAATTCGAAATCAAGGCTGGCGACACCGCCACAGCTATCAACCAGTTCGCCGATCAGGCTGGCGTCCATGTCGTCTTCCCCTATGACGCGGTGGCCGGCCGCCGCGTGGCCGGCCTGCGGGGCAGCTTCATGCGCGGCGAAGCGCTGCGTCGCCTGATCGCGGGCCAGGGCCTGATCATCGCCAGCGAAACGCAGGGCATGATCTCCTTGAAGGCCGCCCCGCATACCCCAAGCGATATCGGCAACGACGTCGCGGACAACAGCCCACAAATGGAGATCGTGGTTCTGGGCCAGGGCGAATCCCGTCAGGTCCAGACCGTGGCGCCCAAGGCCATGCGCAAAGCGACTGCCGGTTCGTCACCGCTCAGGTCACTCAGCCGCCTGCCGGGCGTAAACTTCGATTCCTCCGACGCGCGCGGCACATATGAAGCGGCCACCCAGCTGTCTATCCGCGGCTTTCTGTCGGACCAGATCGGCTACACGCTTGACGGCGTACCGCTTGGCAACATGCAGTATCGCAACAATAACGGCCTTTCGATCAACCGCGCGCTGCTGACGGAAAATAACGGTCCTGCCACCCTGTCGCAGGGCAGCGGTGCGCTGGGCACTGCGTCGACCAGCAATATCGGCGGCACGGTGGACTTCTCCTCGATCGATCCGACCAGAGATTTCGGCGTGGACCTGGAACAGAGCTACGGCAGTGAGGATAGCTGGCGCAGCTTCGTGCGGCTGAACAGCGGCGATCTGTCCTGGGGCGGTCGGCTGGCCGTGTCCTACGCCCACGACCGGCAGGGTAAATGGCGTGGCTGGGGCAAGCAGGAGCAGGACCAGATCAACATCAAGTATGTCCAGCCGATCGGCGACAGCGTCACATCAACCAGCTATCTCAATCTGATCGACCGGCGCGAGGATGACTATAACGACGTTTCGCTGGCGAAGCTGAACACCTATGGCTGGGATTTCGACAATATCCCGACCTTTGCCTTGGCTGAAGAACTTGCCTTGATTGTACAGAATGGCGGCACGCCGCCGGCTCCCTATGTCAACGCGGACGACAGCGTCTATCAGGGCGGCGGCGTGCGCCGCGACCTCCTGGGCTATCAAAAGCTGGAATATGTCCTTTCGTCGCGCCTCTCGGGCTTCATCACCGGCTATATTCATCTCGACAAGGGCATCGGCACCTGGGCGAACCCCTATACCCCCACACCGGCCGCCTTCGGCGGATCGCCAGTTTCAGTGTCGACCCTGCGTTATGACATCGACCGCAAGGGCGTCATTTCCCGGCTGAAACTCGAAGCGGGCGATCACAGGATCGAAGGCGGCATCTGGTACGAGCACAATGTCTTCAACCAAGGGTCCTATCTTTACGGTCTGGAAGCCGGCGTCACGCCCACGCAATTCCAGCGCTTCTACGACAACCCGTTCCAGACAACCTTCCGCAACCGCTACGTCACCAACACGGTGCAGCTCGACATCGGCAACACCTGGCAAGCGACAAGCCGCCTGCGACTGAATGCAGGGGTGAAGGGAGTCGTTTCCACCAACAAGGCGCACAGCATCGTCAGCACCAAGCCGATCAACGGCTCCATCGAGGCGAAAAACTGGTTCCTGCCGACCGCAGGCATTCTCTACAAGCTGGATGGCGGCAGCGAATTTTTCGCCGGCTATACCCGCAACATGGCAGCCTTCGTCGCGTCCACGTCGAGCGGCCCCTTCTCCAGCAGCTCGCAGGCCGGTTTCGACTATATCCGGAACGACCTGAAGCCGGAGATGACGAACACCTTCGAGGCAGGCTACCGCTTCCGCGATAGCGACCTGCAACTGTCGTTGACCGGCTATTATGTGAAGTTCAGTAACCGTCTCCTCGCCTCGTCGATCAGCGCGACGGTCGTTGGCAACCAGAATGTGCTGCAAAATGTGGGCAGCGTCTCGTCACGGGGCGTCGAGGCAGCGGCGAACTGGCGGTTCGCACCCTTCTGGTCGCTCTATGGAAGCTGGGCCTATAATGACGCCACCTATGACGATGATGTCCAGCCGCTGGGCGGCGCCGTCGTCCCGACCAAGGGCAAGCAGGTCGTCGCCTCCCCCAAGCATGTCGGCAACGTCGAACTGAGTTATGACGACAGCAAACTGTGGGGGCAAGTGACCGCCCATTACCGCAGCACGCGCTATTACAGCTACCTGAACGACGCGCCGCTCCCCGGCGCGGTCAACGTCAATCTCTCGGCCGGCTATCGCTTCAGCAGGATGCTGGATGTTCAACTCAATGTGATGAACCTGTTCGACAAGCGCTATATTGCCTCGACCGGCACTGCGGGCTTCGTGACGTCCGACCCCAACGGCACCTACACGACCCTGCAGTCAGCCGCGCCCCGACAGGTGTTCGGCACGGTCCGTATCCACTTCTGATCCTTGTCCCCTAGTGGGCGCTCCCGGCGTGGACCGGGAGCGTCCAACTCCCTTGCCAGCAGGTGCCTGATGCAACGACGCACGCTTCTCAAGGCCGCCATCGGCGCGCCATTCATGCCTCTCGTCGCCACGGCGGCATCGGCGGTGTCGCCGCCCGACGACTTCAGCTTTGCTTTCATCAGCGACAGCCACATCCGGCCAGACCTGGATGCGGACAAGGGCTGCGCGATGTGTTTTGAACAAATTTCGGCATCCGACTATGATTTCGTCATCCAGGGCGGCGACCATATCGAGGATGCGCTCGAGGTCAGCCGCGAACGCGCGACGATGCTGATGGACCTCTATCAACGCGTCGAACGGCGGCACCTGCGCAAGCCCGTCCATCATGTGCTGGGCAATCATGATTGTCTGGGCGTGTTCGCCAAGAGCGGGATCGATCCGTCAGCCCCCGATTACGGCAAGCAATTCTACATCGATCGGTTCGGGCCGCGTTATTATGCCTTCGATCACAAGGGCGTCCATTTCGTCGTCCTCGATTCCGTCGGCCTGACCGACGACCGGAATTATGAGGGCCGGGTCGATGCGGAGCAACTGCAATGGCTGCGGGCGGACCTAGCAGCACAGCCCAAGGGCACGCGGATCATCGTCGCGACTCACATTCCGCTGGTTACGGCCGTGCAATGCTATCAACCGGAATCCTGGGCCAACACGCCACATAACTGGACCTTCGTGGTCAATGGCCGCGAAGTCCTGCGCATCCTGCGCGACTATGACGTATTGGCCGTGCTCCAGGGCCACAGCCATGTGTTCGAACAGATAGAGCTCAACGGCATCCGCTTTATCAGCGCCGGGGCCGTCGCCGGAGCAGACTGGCGCGGCTCATTCCTCGGGACGCCGGAAGGCTACAGCGAGATTTTCGTATCGGGTCGGACCGTGGAGGCCAAGTATCGCACATATGGCTTTGCCGCATCAAATAGGCAGGATGTACCAATCTGAGTGCGCGTGGCCAAAGGCAGCTCCGGCATGGCGTCCAGAGCGCTGACCCGAGGCCAGGCTTGATCAAACGCTGTGCGGCGCTGCCCCGGCTTGTAGATGTAGCGTCAGGGGGTCAAGATCGCGACGGGCGGCGACCATGCTCGCTCAGCCCAGATCGTGATTGGAAGCGTTGGCTTGGCCAAGGTTGTTGTGTTCGTCGCACCGCGAAGCGCGATGGACAATATGGTCAGGGCCACACCCAGCCCTGTACCGAGCCATTCCAGCGTGGCCAGAAGCGTCGACATCGGATTTGCCGGCACGGGGAAAATACGCCACAGATCGAGCAGATAGACGCCAATGAAGGCGAGCCTGAAAAGGACGGCCCAGCCGTTTCCTCGTCCAGTTCCCACGACCACATAAGCGAGCACGAGACTTCCCAAACCGAGCACTGTCAGGAAAACATTAAACGCGCCGAGCACCACGGCGGGATAAGCGCTGAAGTCGCGCGTTTCAACGAAGCCTCCTGGCACCATCAGCGCCAGATTCAAAGCGGAAGCGATCAGAAGCGCTGAGATGGCAAAACTGGGTTCGGCATTCGATGAGCTCCCAAGATGATGGAGCAGACTGCGCCAACGCACTGATACCCTCGCTTGGCGCAAGCATCGCCGTCAACAGGGTGAAGGCCCGGCTCACAGGTTCGCGGTCGCGTTGTCGAGAGCCAAATCTTTGGCGGCCCGACGCGTAAATGCCATGCTCACGTTTGACGAGACCCGCGTTCTAACCAGTGGAATATTCTCGGTGGGGTCCGGACTATAGCCAAATCTGGCTGGAAAGGACGACGCGGCCTCTTGCGCGCAGCCCGTCACTCTTGAGACGGCGGGAACTCAACTGGTTCATTGCCTGGCGCCCAAGGCTTAACGCGCACCATCGCCGTCTCGAAAGTTGGGGAGGCAATATGCCGCTCCAGCCAAGCCTGGAGATTGGCAAGTGGTTGTGCGTCAAACCAGTCTCTGTCGACCGCTGCAAACTGCCTCACAAAGGGCATGACCGCCGCGTCCACCAGCCCGCGATCCCGTCCGCAAAGATGGCCTGAGTGAGCGAGGCGAGTGTCCAATTCTTTCAGGAACGCTGCGCCACTCGCTCGATGGATGATCGGGTCCGCGCCGTGACGCTCGGGATATTTATATCGATCGAGATCATGCTTGAAGGGACCATCGTTCCGGGCGATCAGCGCCGCATCGTCCCGCGTCAGCCAGCCCTCCGGATCGTTAGCCGCCAACGCCCAACGCATGATGTCCAGGCTTTCGTCGATCATACGACCATCCGACAGCACGAGCACGGGAACCGTGGCTTTGGGTGAAGCAACAAGCATCGCCTCGGGCTTTGCCGAGAGCTTGACCTCACGCAGTTCACATCGCCTAGCGCTGATCGTCAGGGCCAGCCTTGCGCGCATCGCATAAGGGCAACGCCGGAAGCTATAGAGGATCGGATCAGTCGGCACCCTCGTTCCCCGGCTCAACCAGCACGGCACCGACATGGACCTGACCGCGCGCGGCTGCGAGCGCCTCCTGGCGCTGTCGCTCGCGATAGGAAGCGCGCTGCTCGTCCGTTCGCTCAGCATAACAAGCGGGGCAGCTCACGCCTTCTTCATGAAGAGGTGACGCGCGGTCCTCGGCCGACAACGGGCAGCGGCAAGCGTGACACAGCGTGTGGCTACCCTCCACCAGACCATGACCAATCGCCACCCGCTGATCGAAGACGAAGCACTCGCCCTGCCACAGGCTGTTCTCCTGCGGGATCGTTTCCAGATACTTCAGAATGCCGCCCTTGAGGTGGTAGACATCCTCAACGCCTTCCTGCTTGAGGAAAGCCGTGGACTTCTCGCAGCGGATACCCCCGGTGCAGAACATCGCGACCTTTGGCGCTGTACCCTCCCCCAGCAGCCGGTCGCGCTCCTTGCGGAACCAGTCCGGAAAATCGCGGAACGTCGATGTCTTGGGATCGATTGCGCCCTCGAACGTGCCCAGTGCCACCTCATAATCATTGCGCGTGTCGATCACGATGGTGCCCGGATCGGAGATTAGTTTGTTCCAGTCCTGGGGCTCAACATAGGTGCCAACAATTGTTCGTGGATCGATATCGGGTACGCCCATCGTCACGATCTCGCGTTTGAGGCGCACCTTCATGCGGTGGAACGGCATGCTCGATGCAGTCGAGAGCTTCACGTCAACGTCCGCGCAATCCGGCAAGGCGCGGATGGCGTCCAGCACTTGGGCAATCCCGGCATGCGGGCCAGCGATGGTGCCGTTGATGCCCTCCGGAGCAAGCAGCAAAGTACCGCGAACGCCATGCTCACGACATAAGCGTTCGAGCGGCGCGCGCAGGCTGGCGCAATCCTCGAAGCGAGCGAAGCGGTACAGTGCAGCCACGCTCAGCGGCGCGGCAGTATCGGGATCGGACTTGTCCATCGCCGCCCCATAGCGCCAAGCTGACCGCGCGTCAGCACCGTGCGTGGGTTGGGAGGGTGGCAGCACAGCCGAGCGCTATTCACAATTATGGCTGGACTGACGCGTTACCCCATGGCTATCGCCGACCCCATGAGTGTCGTCGCAACCATCATGAACTCCGCCACAGGCCAGCCAATCCAGAAAATGACCTTCGGACGCATGCCGAAGCCATGGGCAAGCTTCAATCTTGAAACCGGTGAGTTGGTAACGGCTGATCGCGTCCAGGTCGGGAAGCCGGCACCAGGCAAGTTTGTCGCCCCTGTCGAAGTCTGGGTCACGCCGAAGCGCTGAGGTCGTCCGGTCAGGAGCACGTCGACGCCTCCATGGTCGAACGGGACGACCACGCCGGTCCGATCGGTTTCAGTGGAGCATTCCAGCAGAGATGAATGCTGAAGCCTGCCTGCGCGAACGACTAGCGCTTGCGCTGGCGGCTTCGCTGTCGCGCGAGACTGGTAGTGTTGAGCGCCTCCTCGGCCGTCAGTCGGCGCCAGCGTTCCAGGCGCGCCGTCGAGAATTCGCCTCGGGCGATCGCGGCCTGAACGCCGCAGTCCGGTTCGGCATTGTGCGCGCAGTTGGAAAATCGACACTGCTCAACCGCGGCGGCAACATCGTCGAAGACTTCTTCCAGCCCCGCAGCCACATCGGTCAACTGAAGTTCGCGCATGCCGGGCGTGTCGAGAAGCCAGCCACCGCCGGCCAGACGGTGCATCTCTCGCACGGTCGTGGTGTGGCGGCCCGTGCCGTCTCCTTTTCGGATCGCCTGAGTGGCAATGCTGTCCGAACCACGCAATGTGTTGACGAGTGTCGACTTGCCGACACCTGAAGACCCCAGAAGGGCGACGGTCTTTCCCATCCCGCACCATGAGGCGAGACGTGCAACGTCTCCGGGATCGCGCCCGTTGACGGTCCGCACGACAAGACCAGGCTGCAAGTCGCGCGCGGCGGCCTCGAAGGTTTCGGGGGTGTCCGTGATGTCTGCCTTGGTCAGCACCACGACGGGGTTCACGCCCACCTCGCGCGCGAGCACGAGATAGCGCTCAAGCCGTGAGCCACTGAAATCCTGGTTGCATGATGCGACGATGAACACCGTGTCCACATTGGCCGCGATCATCTGTTCCTTCCGGTCCACCCCGGGCGCACGCCTCTTGAAGAGGTTCGCGCGGATGAGAATGCGCGTGGACTGCTGCGTCTCGCGATCGATCAGGAGCCAGTCACCAACTGTCGGATGGTCGCCCGAAGGGCCGGCGCCAGAGATATGCGGGTCTATTAAAAACCGATATCTATCACCCGCCACGGCAATCTTGCCGCGATGGACCGCCATCACGCGCACCGGAACGCATCGAACGCCTTCTTCAGCGGAAATCTGCGCGCTGAAAAATGGTCTCCAACCCAGCTCGGCGAGGGTTTCTGCCGGCTCTATTGAAGGGTCGCGCGTCCCGATGCCGCCGCTCAGGAGGCAGTTCGCTTCGATTTGGCCTTGGAAGCCGACGCGTTGGGGGTGTCGGCCGTCAAAATCTCGGTAGCAGCCCGTGTGCGTCCGATCGCATTGCGAACGGCGCGGTTGCGCCGGTTATTGGCTGTGCGCAGCTTGCCCATTGATTGTCCTGTCATGTTGATGTCGCGCGCATTTTGCCGGGTCGGCATTTAACAAGCGGCGATTCAGGATCCTTGCTCATATCCGCGCGATGAAAACAAGGTCTTTGGTTGCCTTCGCAACAATCCCTGACCTTGGTAACTGAACTCGGCGTCCTGAAGGCTATCGGTCAATCGCCCCCATGAAGGATGAGATCGGCCGCCTTCTCGCCGATCATCACGGCGGCGGCGTTGGTATTGGCGCCCACCAGTTGCGGCATGATCGAGGCGTCCGCCACGCGCAGACCTTCGACGCCATGAACGCGCAACGTCGGATCCGCCACGGCCTGCGGGTCTCGACCCATGGCGCAGGTGCCGACCGGGTGATGCACGACGCCGGTCAGCTCCGCCTTCATCGCATCGAGTTGCGCGTCGCTCTGCACGTCCGCGCCGGGGAGCGTTTCACGCTCGATGTAGCGGGAGACCGGGCCATCGGCGTAGATGCGGCGGGAGAGCGCCAGCCCCTTCTTCAATGTCGCCCAGTCATTGGGGTGCTGGAGAAGATTGAGCGCGATGCGCGGCTTGCTGTGGGGATCGGCATCACGCAAGGTGACCTGACCCCGGCTTTCGGGCCGCAGCAGGCAGATGCTGTTATAGAAACAGTCCTTCTTCGGCGCCCTGATGCCCGGAAACCAGATGTTCGCATCCACCCGCACCGGGCTGACCATGATCTGCAGGTCCGGCCGGTCCAGCCCGTCCTGCGAGCGCGCCAGAATGCAGGCCGACGCAATCTGGTTCGCGAACGTCCCTTTTCCAAACAGATACCAGCGCAGGAAGGACATGGCGGCCCGGTCGAACCGCAGCTCCTTGGCGAAGCTGTGAGGCGGCGCCGCATCATATTGATGGGCGAGACGGACATGCTCCTGAAGATTGCGCCCCACGCCGGGCAGCGACTGCACGACATCGATACCATGCGCCTGAAGATGCGCGCCATCACCCACGCCGGAAAGCATCAGCAGATGCGGAGAACCGTAGGCGCCCGCGCTCAGGATCACTTCCCGGTTCGCGCGCGCGACCTTGATCTCTCCCCCCACTTCATACTCGACGCCGATCGCCCGGCGCCCATCGAACAGCACACGCCGGGCCAGCGCTCGCGTGACGATCGCAAGATTGGTCCGCTGCCCACGAATGCCATCCAGATAGGCGCGCGCCGATCCGCAGCGCCGTCCGTCGCGGATCGCGATCTGGACATCGGCACAGCCCTCATGGCTGGCGCCATCATAATCGGGATTATAAGTCAGACCACATGAGGCAGCCGAGGCCCGGATCTCCTGCGCCATCAGCTTTGCGGTGTCGACCGGCGCGACGCTGATAGGCCCACCCTTGCCGCGCCAATCGTTGCCGCCGCTCCAATGATCTTCCGAACGCTTGAAATAGGGGAGCACGTCCGCATAGCTCCACCCCTCGCACCCCAGCTTCGCCCAGTCGTCGAAATCGGCGGGATGTCCACGAAAATGGACCATGCCGTTGATCGAGGACGAGCCGCCAAGGAGCCGCCCACGCGGCAAGGGAAAGACCTTGCCGTCCACTGCGGCCTCCGGCTCGGATGCGAATTGCCAGGTCAGATCCGGGTTGCGCAGGGCCTGGAGGAAACCGAGCGGCATCTGCACATAAGGATGGTTTGCTTCCCCGCCTGCCTCGAGGAGCAGCACGCGGTTCGTCGGATCAGCAGAAAGCCGGTTGGCAAGCACCGATCCTGCCGATCCCGCGCCTACGACGATGAAATCGAACTGGCTCTCGTCCATCCTGTCTTACCCCAATCCTCAGATTTGCCCGGCTCAGACGAGCCATATGAAAGCGCGCGCCTGCCGGCGGGGAACCGGCGCATCGCGGAGGCTCGCCACGAAGCTCGACTGCGCCGGCGCCAATCGATCGATTAGCGGCTGTGCCTGCCCCCTGGCTGCGGCGTAGCGCATAGGCCGCCCCGCCTGCCGCGCGACATCGCGCATCAGCATCATGTCCGTGTAGCTGGTGAGGCCAATGATCGGGCCGGGACCGCGCAGCCAGTCGGCCCCCTCCCCCAGAAAATGAGCGATGATCTCGCCGCGCGGATCGATGGAGGGAAAGCCCTGCTCGCGCGCCGCCGCCGCAAGGGCGCGCCCACCGGGCAAGCGTGCATCGGCCACCAGCCGCAGGTCATTCCCATTTGCTGCTCCCGGTCCCAGCAGGCCTGCTGCCGGGGCGCCGATGACGGGCAGCATGGCAAGGCCCGTCAGCAACCTGCGCCTGTCCATCCTCATCATTTCGGTCCGTTCCGGGCCAGCCAGGCCGCGATCTTGTCCAGATCTTCGTCCGTCACCTCGACCCTTGAGAGCGGCGGCATGTTCACCAAGCCATTGCGGACCACCGCTTTCACATAATCCGGTTCCAGATCCGTACGCTTGTGCAACTCGGCCTGGGCCGGGTCCATGCGGCGGCCGAGCATGATCGTGCCGGTATTGCGGCCGGCGTGGCAATAGGCGCATTCCTGGCCATAGAGCCGCTCGCCTTCATCCGCAGAACCGGCGCCGAACATGACCACCTGCGACTGCGGCATCATTGCGGCGCCCTGCGCTTTGGCCGGGGCGTGCTGCGCCCCTTCAGAGCAGCCGGCCATCGTCGCCAGCAGCAGCCCCGCGGCCAACAGGCGCGAGGGACGGCATTTCACTCCGCCTGAAGCGCTCATCTTCCTCTCCTTGCTCACGCGGACCTCGTACCGATGCCATTGCGACCGGGCGCGATGATGTTGTTGGGATCGAGGCAGGCCTTGACCTTGTCATTGAGCCTGCGCAGCGCATGATCGTTGAAGTCGAATGTGTCCGCCACCACGTCCATGTAGGAGATGTGGCCGCGATACTCACCGAAGCCCTGCGAGGCCGCCTCGGTCACGAGGTGGCGGTAGAGCTGATCCACCCGTGTGACCATCGCCGCGTCATCCCGGTCGTAGAGGATGAGGCTCACATTGTTGACGTGCCGCCGACCAATGGTGAAGCTGGCATAATAATCCTGCCCCACCTGCTCGTAATAGGCCTTGATCTTGCGGGCATAGTCCAGAATCAGCTTGCCGTCCGACGGCATGACCGGTGCGAAGCTCAAATGCCCGCCCCGCCCGCCATACCAGTTGACACTTTGCAGGCCCATGGTGGTGGGAATGCCGCGCGCGGACTTGTCCGGCGGATCGCCCTGCTCCCACAGCTCGAAGTTCAGTTCCTTGCCGATCCGCGGCTCGAAGAGCTTGCGGATAATCTCGACCTGCGCCTTCACGGTCGATGCATGACCGAACAGGCTGATCTTGGCGTTCCACCAGCCGATGCCGAGCTTCCTGATCATCTCTTCGCAGGCGCTGTCAGGGATCGCGCCGGGGCCATCATACCATTCGGCGCGCTGGGACAGCACCGAAGCGGCGCGAACAGGGCTGCCGAACACGATATTATGCTGGATGACATCGCGTCGCCGCAGGTCCGCCAGCAGATCGATCGCCCATTCCGCATCATCGAATTTCGGGAAGGCCAGTTCGATCTTGGCCGTCATTTCCGGCTCCGGCTGGAGCCACAGGCCTGCCTTGGTCACGACGCCGAAATTGGACTGAAAGAACATCTGGTCCCAGCCCGGACCATAGCCATATTTATAGTTCTGCCACCCGGCGCTGCCCGACATTGCCCCCATGCCCGTGCGGACAAGATCGCCATCCGGCAGAACCACTTCCATGCCGCAGATCTGCTCGCAATGATCGCCATAAGGCGTGTAGCCAATGCCACGATCCAGAGCGTTGCCGACGACGCTGCCCCAGCTGTTGCCGGGCGTGGACATCCAGAGCGGGATCTTCTTCTCCGTCAGGTGCCGATAGAGATCGAAATAGCTGACGCCGGGCTCGATCAGGCAATGCGCCTGTTTCACATCGACCTCGATGATCCGATTCATCCGGCTGAGGTCCAGAATGACATTGCCGTACTCGGCAGGCGACGCCGCGCCATAGCCCAGATTCTTGCCTCGGCTGACGGGCCAGAGCGGCACCTTGAACTCATTCGCGACCCGCATGATCGCACGCACTTCCTCTGTGGAAGCCGGCGCCACGATGGCTGAACAATCATGATCGAGCCCGTCGCCCAAGGCATAAGGGTCGATATAGGTCTGCCTGTCCTCGTCACTGTCGAGCACCCCCGGCGGGCCGACAATGGCGCGGAACGCGTCAAGCGCCTTGCCGAACGCGGCAGGGCTGATCCTCCGAGGGATGACGGCGGTCATTCTACTCTCCTGTGCAGGACTATGACTGGCAATTGGGCGTGGGTCATCAGGCAAGCCCCTTATGCATGAAGCGCAGCCCGAGCCCGGTAATGAAGAGACGCAGGACGAAGCGGAAATGCCGCTCGGAAAGCATGGGCACCATGCGCTTGCCAAGCCAGGTGCCGGCCAGCCCGGTGACCGTCGCCACCAGAATTTCCGGCCAGTAGGATGCATAGGCAAAGCCCGCGCTGGCATATCCCGCGGTCCGCAGCACCTCCAGCAGGATGAGGCATGTCGCGAAGGTTCCGACGATCGCCGTGCGGCCAAGGCTGGAGCGGAGCAGCACTGGCTGGAGAATGGCACCAAGACCAAACAGGGTGCCGACGACCGCATGAAGAATGCCGACGCCGAAATAGGACGCGCCCTGCCGCACACCCCATTTGATCTTCGGCGCCCAGGCGAGCACCAGCAGCATCGCGCCGAGCAGCAGCGACAATATCCCTTCGGGCGTGCGCACGAACAGCCAGAGCCCCGCGCCGACGCCGATCAACGAGCCGGCCGTGAAGGTCCGCACGATCGGCCAGTCGATATCCGCCCAGAAGGCGTGCGTCCGGGAGAATAGCGAACCGAACGACAGGACCGACTGCATGGCGATCGCCGAAGGGAGCGGCATGATCCACGTCAGCGCACCGAAGAGGACATAGCCGCCGCCCACCGAGAAGCATGCGCTGATCGCAGATGCGGCAAGGCTGGCCGCACCCAGGATCAGGAGGCGCTCACCCTCCTGCATGAGCCGGGGTGCGCGGGGCCGTGTAGCCCGCCCAGTATCTTGGTTCGAGCCGAAGCCCGATGAGCGCACACACGCCTGCCGTCAGAGCCACGGCAGTGAACGGAATGCCGAAACCGCCGGTGAGATCGACACCAATGCCGATGGCCCAGATGCCGAGCGCCGAACCCATGTGGAAGGCGGCGTTGAGGAGCGCGATGACCTGCGCAATGGGTTTGATGCCATAAAGGTGCCGCGCGAGCACCGGCGCCTGAACCACGACGCCGCCATGCGAGACGCCACGCACCAGCATGAAGATGAGGAATGTGACCAGGCCCGCCACGGGAAAGGAAAGCAGCACGGCGACGCCGCACAACGCCCAGCAGGCCGCCACGCCCTTGGTCGAAAATCGATCGAACACCCAGCCGAACAGGATCTTGCCCAGGCCCGAAATGACGAGCACGATGGTGAAGCCAAGCGCCGCCATATAGGCACCCAGATTGGCCTGCCGCTCGACGAACAGCGGAATATATTCGTTCACGCCGTTGCTGATGGCGCCCGAAAGCGTCGCGGCGATGATCAGCAGAATGAACTGGCGCGTCTTGAAAATGGAACGGAACTCCGGCCCGGCATCGGTCGCCATCGCGCCGGATACCTTGCGCTTCCCGCCCGCCGGTCCGGGATCAAGCTCGTCGGCCGTATAGCCATAGGCTTCCGGCGCTTCGCGAAACAGGAAGATCGCCGCACCGAGCACGACCGTCAGCACCAGCACGCCAGCCGCAGCAGCCGTGACATGCCAGCCGAAATTCTGCAGGCCAAAGGCGGTCGCCAGCGGCACGATTGCGCCCGCGACCGCGCCGCCAAGCATTGCCACGCCGGTGATACGGCCGATGCTGGCGGAATGCCATTTGGCGAGCGTCACCTGCACGGCGATGAGCGCGAGGATCGAGGCTAGGCCGGAGACTGCGGCAAGCGCATAAAAGATCGGCAGATTGCTGACGAAATAGAGCCCGAGCGTTGCGAGGCCGATCACGACCACGGATTGCACGAAGACGCGCTTGAGCCCGAACTTCACGATGAGCCCGCCGGCAAAGAGCCCGGCGATGCCGGACACCGCAGACTTGATCGCCATGAAGCTGGTCGTCTGGCTGATCGTCCAGCCCATATCCTGTGAAATGGTGCCATACATGATGGGCATCATCATCGAGACGCCGGCCAGCGCCACGCCCCACACCAGAAAGCCGGTCAGGATGTTCATCCAGGTGTAGCGTCGCATCGTTGCGATCGAAGGGCGTCCGTCCTCACTCATTCCCAAACCCTCTCCCAGTCAGCGAAAATGACGGCCGCCGTGCCGATCCGCAGAGCCAGCCAATTGCGAACGGCTGATCCGATTGTTCTTCTATACAGAATGGCGTTCTTTTATTCAGAAGATTTTCTGATGTCAATCGCACCGGTTCCCGGCACTGGCGCAGGCGACGGTTGGCGCCCTTCATGAGCGGGCGCTCTCCGGCCAAATTCCGTGATTGCCCGGCGAGAGGATTCCCGCGGGGTCGAACGCATGCTTGAGCCGACCATAGGTTCGGGCCAGCGCATGATCATTGAAACTGAAGGCGCCCAGTGCCTGATCCGCCAGCGCCACATGCGCGCGGTAGGGCGCGCAGCCCCAGCTCTGCGCCTGCTGGTAGAGCTCTTGCATGGCCGTGCGGGCCGTGGCCACGCGCGCTGGATCAGCGGTATCGAACATCAGCATGCAGGCCGCGACCATGCTGCGCTGATTGAGCAGCATCCCGACGGGGCCGATCAGGCCGTGACGCGCTGACACCTCCCGCACTGCGCGGTCCAGCCGCAGTGCCGCCTCTCCCGAGCAGGGCAGAACGGGCGAGAAGTCCATATGGCCGAAGCTCTCTCCGAAGGTGCCCTTGAGCCGATCGAGCAACACCTGATTGGGAATGCCGGCGGAAATATAATCGCGCGGCTCGACCTCCTCTGGCCCTGCCGTGCCGGGATAGGTGCGCAGCTCCAGCTCCGCGCCGGGGATGGCTGCGACGGCTTGGGCGAGAATCGCGCGCCGTGCCGCCACCATGTCGGCATGACCATAAAGGCCGAGGCGGACGTTCCAGCGACCGGGCCGCAGCACCGTCTTGAGATTGGCCAGCGTGAAGGGCGCTTGTCCTGCGTCAGAGGTCTCGCTCTCGGCGGGCGTGCCGACGATCATGGGGATGCCCTGCAGCACGCCGTCCTGAAGCAGCCTGCGGAGCATGTCGATCAGCGGGATGATGTCCGCTTCCTGCACGCACTGGATCGTGCCGATCGCGAACACCTCGGGGCGCGGCATCAGCCACAGGCCCGCTTTGGTCACGATGCCGAGATTGCTCTGCTTGAACAGCTCGTCGAGCGAGGGGCCAAAGCCCCGCCGATGGCTCGACGAGAGCGGGCTGCCCGGAATGGCGCCCTGCCCCGTGCGCAGCAATTCCCCGTCGGAAAGTACAACCTCCAGACCGCACAGGGCGCCGGCATGATCGCCCAACACCCCGTAGCCATAGCCATGGTCGAGCGCGTTCCCGATGATGCTGCCCCAGCCCAGATCCGGCACGGACATCATCAGCGGCACATCGTCTGCCCGCAACCTGTCGTAAAGCTGGCGGAAGCTCACGCCGGGCTCGATCCGGACATGCCCCTGGGCAGGGTCGATCTCGAGGATGCGGTTCATGCGGCGGAAGTTGAGGACAACGGCGCCGTTCACCACCGGGGCTGAACCGCCGTAACCATAATTGCGCCCCATGGATGAGGTCCAGAGATGGAAGCCTTCCTCCGCGGCGAGCCGCACGACGGCCTGGACTTCATCGACGCTGGCCGGCTGGACGACCACAGCGGGCTGATGGTCCCGCGCATCCGGCCCTTCGAAGGGATCGCGATACTCCGCGAACACGGCGCCATCGCAGAGCACGGCCTCGCTGCCGAGCAGTCGACGCAATTGTTCGACCGCTTTGGGGAGCAAGACTTGCGCCGCCTTTTCGTGACCAGTCGCCGGCATCACCTCATCCTTTCCTGCTCTCGCGTGCGGTCGCACCGCGTCGAATCGTTCTCTTAAACAGAACGTCGTTATGTTTCATATTGCATCACACGCGAATCGTGAATACAAATGTTTTCATCTTAGGAGGGATGAACATGGCAGTTCGCAATGGCAAGCAGTACAAGGCAGCTCTGGACGACGGGCGCGTCGTCTGGCTCGGTGAGGGCAAGGTGAATGTCGCGACCGACCCCGGTCTCGCCGGCTCGATCGACGGCATGGCGGGCTATTTTGACTGGCAAATCGACTATGCCGACGAATGCCTTGTGGACGATCCGGAGAAGCCTGGCGAAAAGATGAATGTCAGCCTGATGCTCCCGAAGTCGAAGGAGGATCTCAAGATTCGCCATCGCGGCCTGGAGCGTCTCGCCCGCTACTCGAACGGCATGCTTGGCCGGACACCCGATTATGTGAACGTCGTCCTTTCCGGCCACACGGCACGCGCCGACATCTGGGCCAAGGGCAAGCCGGAAGGCTATGAACGCCTGAAAAACTTCCATCGTGAAGTGATCGATGGCGACCTCTCGATGACGCACACCATCGTCCACGCGAACATTGACAAGGGTGCAGCCCCCCTCGCCGGCATGAACTCGGAGCTCACGCTGCGCGTGGTCGGCCGCAATGAGAACGGGATCATCGTGCGCGGCGGCAAGGTGCTGGCCACGCTCGGCCCGCTCGCCGACGAGCTCTACGTCTATTCCTCCATGCCCATTCCATCCGGCGCGGAAGAATATGCGCTGATTTTCTCAGTTCCGGTCAACACCAAGGGCGTGATCCAGATCTGCCGGGATCATTATGGCACTGGCGCGAGCGTTGCCGATGCGCCGTTCTCCTCGCGCTTCGACGAGCAGGACGCCTTCGTGATCTTCGATGATGTGGAAGTGCCGTATGAGCGCCTGTTCTGCGACGGCGACCTCAACGTCTACAACAATCTCAACCAGGGCGTTTCGCCCGGCAACACGCTCCAGCAGACCGCGATCCGCGCCATGGTGAAGCTGGAATTCGCCTACGACCTGTGCTCCAGCATCGCCAAGATCACCAACAGCCTGAACGCGCCGGACGTGGCGGTCCAACTCGGCGAGATCCATTCCTATCTCTCGCTCACCCGTTCGGCGATCATCGCGGCGGAGGAACGCGCCCACGACTGGGGCGCGGGCGCCGTCTTCCCGCATCGCGACCTTTCGGTACTGCGTTGCGTGATGCCGGGCTGGATGACCCGGGTAAACCAGATCATTCGCGCCATCGGCTCCCACAATTTGCTCTGCACGCCGTCGCTGGCGCTGTTCGATGATCCCGAGATCGGCGGCTTGCTGCGCAAATATCTCCCCGGTTCCAACGGAATCGCCGCCGAGGATCGCGCCCGCATCATGCGGATGGCCTGGGATTTTGCCGGGTCCGCGCTTGGCAGCCGCGTCGAGCTCTACGAGATGTTCTATCTCACCAGCCAGACCCGCGCGCGGATCGGTGACCATATGACGGCCCAGCGTGACGGTGAATGGGGTCAGGTCCGCGAGTTCATGCAGAAGTCGGGCATCCTGCCCGGCTGATGCCCATGGCTGCCCTAGAACAGCTCAATGGTGCCGCCAGTGCCGACGAGGCGCTGGCGGCCGATTTCCGGGGCGCCATGCGGCGTCTTGCCAGCGGCGTCGCGCTGGTCACAACGGCCGACATCAATGGAATGCGCCGCGGCATCGCCATGACCGCGCTGATGTCTCTCAGCATGGAGCCGCCCTCCCTTCTGCTGGCGATCAACCGCCATGCTTCGCTTTGCCAGCCCCTGCTGGAGCGGGGGCTGTTTGGCGTCAGCATCCTCGGCCGAGAGGATAAGCAATTCTGCCAGTCCTTCGTCACCGCACCGGCTTCAGAGCGGTTCGGGCATGGCGACTGGATCGCCCATGAAAGCGGAATGCCGCTGCTCAGCTCCGCACTGGCTGGCCTTGTCTGTCGGCTCGACCAGGCCGAACCGTTCGGCACCCATATGGTCATTCGCGGTCTGGTCGATTATGTGAAACTCGACCCTTCCAGCGATGCGCTGGTCTATCTCGACGGACTTTATGGCGGAATGACAGCCAATGACTGATGGCCATGAATGATCTGGCGCCCCGGCGTCAATCGCCAGACAAGGCCAAGCCGCAGGCCTCTGCCGATCAATCGAGCAAAGCCCGTTTCCTGCTCGCTGCGGACGAGCAGTTCATTCAATATGGCTATGATCGCTGCACCATTCGGGCGATTGCCGCGCAGGCGGGCACCAGCCTCGCCTCATTAAGCCGCAACTGGAAGAGCAAGCGGCACCTTTTCGAGGAAGTGTTCCAACGCCATTTCGACCCAATCCACAAAGCGCAGCACCAGAATTTCGACGCGCTCGAACGGATCGGCAATCCGGGCGCACGCGACATCATCGAGGCCTTTTTTGAATCGGCGATCAGCCGCAGCGGCAGCGAGGGAGAAGCGCGCTATAGCCACATGGTCTATTGTTGCGCGCTGACCGACCCCTCCGAGGAAGCCCGCAGCATCACGCGACCGCTCGTCACGCCGGTGCGCAGCCGCCTCATCACGCTGCTGCGCCGGGCCATGCCGGACATCGACGAGGAACGCTTCTTCCTGGTGATGACCATCGTGCTCGGCACCTATCTCTACCCGCAGGCCCATGGCGCGCGCCTCGCCGCGATCATGGATTTCGATCTGGGGCGGATCGACTGGACAAAGGCCGCCGGCACGCTTGCCGATCTCGTCAGTTCCGGTCTGGAACGCTGACGCGCGGCGCGATCCAAGCTCGTCGGCTCATCCACCTCTGCTATCACCGGGGGGTAAACGACCGACAGGGCGTTGTCCTTCACGGCCGATCAGGCAGGAGGACGCCCTGCCCGATCCACCGACTTCCTTCTGCTCAGGCTGCCCGTTCCAGTGGCCGGATTCGGTCTGCATCGGCCCAGTTGCCATGCAGGCCGAAGCGCAGGCGCACGGGGATGTTGATCGTCGCGATCGGCCCCTTGGCGATATTCGTCGCCTCAAAGATCAGGAGATCACTGCCCCGCTCTTCCAGACGGTTGCAGACCATGACGATCCAGCCGTCACCTTCCGGTGCGTCGGGCGCGCGCGGCACGAAACAGGGCTCCTGAATGGACGATACCGGGCCGCACCACCATTTCTGCTCCGCGCCGGTCTCCAGATCGACAAAGCCAAGCGTGTTCATCACCCAGCCGCCGGCACTGCCGCCCTTCATTTCGACCGGCTGGGAAGGATCGATCACGACCATCCAGCCATAGCGATTCTTCTGCCCGGTGAACCGGTCATCGATCTTCGGAAACTCGCCGATCATCTCCGAAAGCCGCGCGGACTTATAGTCCTCGTCATTCTGGTTCATGTCGACGGTCCAGCGCGTCAGATAGGTCGCGCCCGCCACCGGATCGAACGGCGCATCGTTGATGTCCGGGAAGAAGGGCATCATGTTGTTTGCCGCCACCGGCAGGTCGAGATGGATCTTCGAGCCCTCCTGGAAGGCATTCATCACATGCGCGGTGAAGCAGTTGCCGCCCTTGAACCAGCGGATATCGTCCGCCGTTGTCCCCGGCTTGCGCGGCATGACCGCCAGATAGGTGGGCAGTGAGGTATCGAAACCGAAATGCGGCTTGCCGGCCTTGAGGCGCTCCCAGCTGCTGGTCATCGGCATGACCGAGAAGAGCGCATAATCCGGCGTGATCGCGAAGTCGTGCATCATGCAATAATAGGGCGTTTCGAACCACACATCGTAGAGCAGCTCGCCATCCGGGCTGATCTCATAATAGGTCATGTCGCGAGTCAGCACGCCCTTGGAGGCATAGCCGAAGCTGCACAGATTGCCGGTGGCGGGATCGGTCTTGGGGTGGGCCGAGAAGGTCTCGCCCTTCATCTTGCCGTGGAAATCGATGTAGCCCTGCGTCTCCAACGTCACCGCGTCCATGACCAACGGTGGCGAGTCTTCCTTGAGCGCATAGAGCCGGCCGCCGTGGATATAGGCATTGGTGTTGGCCGTGCCGCGAATCTTCCCCTTCACCGCCTCATCGTCGGTCAGCGGATTGCGATAGGCGCCGAACAATGCGCGCCCAGCCTCATTTTCCAGCTTCCACTTGTCGGTCTTCGCCCAGCGCTGGGTGAAGTTCACCTTCCCGTCCTTGAAGCGGAACATCGAGATCATCCCATCGCCATTGAAGGCGATGTCGTTGCCCAGCTTGGGCGGAAACTGATGCTCGGGCTGAACCCGATAGAAAGCGCCATCCATTTCCGCCGGAATTTGCCCGTGGACGTTGAGATCCTCAACATCGGCCTCAACGCGCGAAGGCGTGTTGAAGCCGATAAAGGCTGGCACATCAGGGAAAGTGGTCATGAACATCTCCTAAGGCATGACGTCTAAGTCGGGCGGCAGCCGAAGACTGAATATCGTTCTATATAACAGAACACCATTCTATAAACGAATCGGCGCCTTGTCCAGCGGCTTTGGAGCAGGTCGTTGCGGCCTGATCCAAAGCCGCTGGTCAGAGAGCTGAACCAGGCGGAATTCCACACCGATTCCCCTGCGATCGGCGCGGTTGCGGGCACTCAATTGACAATGACATGAGTTCCATTTAAAAAGAACGCCGTTCTGTTATATAGAACGGCCGACGCAATGACTCGACAAGCGAGGAAGCTTCGGGCCGTTTCAAACTTGGAGGGGAATGATGAAACACCAGATTCGCGGAGCCGGTCTTATGGTTGGCGCAGCCCTGTGCGCCTTGATGCCTGCTCAGCTGCAGGCACAAGAAGCGACGGAAGGGGCCGCTTCCTCCAGTGCGGAAATCATCGTGACGGCGCAGTTCCGCCGCGAAAGCGCTCAGAAGGCCGCGCTCTCCATCGACGTGCTTTCATCGGAAAAACTGCAGGCGGCAGGCGTATCGCAGGCGACCGACATCGCCCGCCTCTCGCCGGGTGTGCAGATCACCCAGGGCGGATCAGCGCTGCAGGTCTATATTCGCGGCGCAGGCGACTTCTCGACGACCGGATATAGCAACTCCGCCGTGGCGCAGGCTTATGACGGCGTGTTTGCCGCGCGCAGCCAGTATGTCGCCGGCACGTTCTTCGATCTCGAGCGCGTGGAAGTGCTCAAGGGGCCACAGGGTACGCTCTATGGCCGCAACGCCACCGGCGGCGCGATCAACATCATTCCCGCAGAGCCCCGCATCGGCCTGTTCGAGGGCTATGTGAGTGCTGGTTTCCAGAACTACAACGGCTTCAACAGCGAAGGCGCGATCAACATCCCGATCGGCGACAGCTCGGCCTTGCGCGCCTCCTTCCAGGGGGTCTCACGCAATGGCTACATCAGCGATGGGACGGATGACGACAAGCATCATTCCTTCCGTCTGCAGTTCAAGACCGAGCCGAGCGCCGACGTCACGTTGCGCCTTGGCCTCAATTACCAGCATCTGGGTGGGCGCGGCCCCGGCAAGGTGGTCTATGCGCCCACCGCACCCAACGCCCCCGGCATCACCAATCCCCAGCCGATCATCCCCGATGATCGCTGGACCTCGATCAACGACAGCCTGAATGCCCTGATCGGCACGGTGGTCGCGCCGCCCGGCATCTATCCGCTCGATACGAGCGACGTGTACCAGAACGTCACGGTCTGGGGTGTCAATGCCCATCTCGACTGGAATCTGGGACCCGCAACGCTGACCATCATTCCCGCCTATCAGCGCGTGGAGATGGACTCGCTGGTCATGCCGGCGCTCTATTTCAACACGATCAACGAGTTCACAGGAGCACCATCCACCTCGGACGCGAAAACCCTGGAAGTGCGCCTCGGCAATGCCAACGATGCGGTGAAGTGGGTTCTGGGCGGCTATTATTTCCGGGAGGATCAGGACAGCTACAATTCGGTGCGTCTCGGCTTCGTTTCGGACACCGCGTTCATCGCTGACCTGAGCACGGAGGCCTATGCCGCCTTTGGCGAGCTGACCTATTCCCTCACGGATGCGCTGCGCCTGACCGGTGGCCTGCGCTATACCGACGAGAAGAAGGCAGTCGATGGCCACCGCTATGCTCTCTTCGGTTCGTCGGCATGCCTGACGCCTGGCACTGGCCCCCAGAACAGCTGCGAACTGCTGACGTCCGCAGGCACGAATGTGGAAGGCACGTACGGCTTCGAAAAGCTCAACTTCAAGGTCGGCGCCGAGTTCGACGCTGCGCCGGACAGCATGATCTATGCGAGCATCGTGACGGGCTTCAAATCGGGCGGCCAGTCCAACGCCGACATCGACCCCTACAAGCCCGAGGAAGTGACCGCCTACACGCTGGGCACCAAGAACCGCTTCTTCGATCGCATGGTGCAGTTCAATGCCGAGCTGTTCTACATGGACTACCGCGACCGGCAGGAGAATTTCACCTCGCTGGATCGCGGCGGCGCGCAGGTCTCCTCACTGTTCAATGCTGGCAAGGCTGTCGCCAAGGGCGCGAGCGTCGACCTGACGCTGTTCCCCACCAGCAACGATCAGTTCCGGGTTGCCGTCGAGTATGTCGACAGCGAGTACAAGGAGTTCACCTATCGCAATTACCGGCCGGGCAATCCCTCGGCGCGGACATCCTGCGACGTGATCGCCATTACGGGGGGGACGGCGCAGACCGGCTTCTGGACCATCGACTGCACGGGCTTCCAGTTGCCGCGCACGCCCACATGGTCCGGCACGGTGAGCTACACGCATACCTTCGATCTGGCGAACGGCGCCGTAATCGACTTCTCGCCGGATATGAGCTTTGCCTCCTCGCGCTGGCTGGCTGCCGAGTTCGTCGAGAATGCACGAGCAGATGGTTATGCGCTGTTCAACGCGAGCCTCACCTACCGCGCGCCGGATAATCAGTATTCCGTCCAGCTGTTCGTGCGGAACATCGGGAACGAGGCGGTCTATACCGGCACCCAGCAATATCCGTTCATCAACAATTACAACGGTCAGGACATCGCGCCGCCGCGCACCTACGGCGCGCGCTTCCGGGTGAAGTTCTGACATTCAAAGGGGCGGCCCTTCCGGTCGCCCCTTCCCTACTTATCGCTTGAGCGGCGGCACGGCCTGCGGAGCGGCAGGCGTTGCATGCGCTTCATGCTTGAGAACCCATCGATCCGCGCGTGCGTGCGCCTCACGCTGAATACGCAAGAGGCTTGAACTCCGCGTCGCTCTTTACTAAAATAGAATAGTGTTCTGTTAGATGGAACTTATAAGGAATCGGAATGCGACTGGCGCGATTTGACGGTGGACGGCTCGGTGTGGTGGTCGGCGAGGACATTGCCGACATCACGGGGTTGGTCGGCGGTGACCCGCAGCAATGGCCCGACATGACCATGGTCCGGCTTATCCGCGACTTCGATCATGTCCGCGGCGACATTGAGGGAGCGCTGGCTGGTCTGCCCCGCAAGCCACTGGCGCAGGTTCGCCTCGAGACGCCCGTCCCCTGGCCGAACAAGATCATTGCCTATCCGGTCAATTATCATGCCCATGGGCGCGAGATGCAGGCGCAGTATCGCGCCACCAACCAGGGCTTCTTCCTCAAGCCGAATTCAGCCCTTTCCGGTCCAGCCGATCCCATCATGCTGCCCGCCGTACCGGGGCGCGAAGTGCATCACGAAAGCGAATTGGCGATCATCATCGGCAAGGAATGCCGTGGTGTCGCGCGCGAAGACTGGCAGGATGTCGTCTTCGGCTATGCCTGCCTGCTCGACATGGTGGTGCGCGGGCGCGAGGAACGGGTGTTCCGCAAGGCCTATGACACGTTCTGCCCGGTCGGGCCGTGGATCACCACCGCAGACGAGGTGACCGACCCCGCCGCGCTCGACATGAAGCTCTGGGTCAATGGCGACCTGCGCCAGAGCGCCAACACGCGCGATCTGGTGCTCGACATTCCCGGCATGGTCGCGACCGCGTCGGCTGTCATGACGCTCTATCCCGGCGACATCATCGCCACCGGCACGCCCGAAGGCGTGGGTCCAGTGGTGGACGGCGACCGCATCCGCATCGTCATCGATCAGGTCGGCGAGATGGCCGTGGATGTGGTGCAGGGCAATCAGGGCATGACCGAGGTGTTCGCCCAGCCCTATGTCCCCCCGATCGTGAAGCAGAGTTGAGATGCGTGCGGATCGGGAAGCCGCGCTCACCGCGCTCTACAGCGACTTCACTGCCCTCAATATGGAGGGCGGCTGGCACCGCCGCTTCCCGGCGCTGTGGCCCGAGCCGCGCCGTAACTTCCTGCCCCATGTCTGGCACTATGCCGATGTGAAGCCGATCCTCGACCGCGCTGGCGAACTCATCGACACGCAGCAGGCCGAGCGGCGCAATCTCACCATGTTCAATCCGGTCGAGGGCAATATCTACTCGACCGTCCGCACCATCGTCGCCGCCTATCAGATGATCCGGCCGGGCGAGACAGCCCGCGCACACCGGCACACGCCCAATGCCCTGCGGCTCATTCTGGAGGGACACGGCACCTCGACGGTCGTCGATGGGAAACAGGTGGAAATGCGCCCCGGCGACGTGCTGCTTACCCCCAACTGGGCCTGGCATTCGCACAGCAATGACGGCGCCGAACAATGCTACTGGATGGACTTTCTGGACGTGCCGCTCGTCCATCTGCTCGAACCGATGTTCTACGAGCCGCATCCCGACGGTCTGGAGCAGGCAGTCGAGCAGCTCGAACAGGCCCCCATAGCCTTCCGCTGGGAAGATACGCTCGCCCATTTCGAGGCCGAGCAGGCACGGCTGGGGCCGAATGTTCCGCTCACGATAGAACTTGGCCCGGCCCAGCTCGACACCATCGCGCTGCACATGCTCCGCATCGGCGCGGGCCAGACCACTGCGCCTGTGCAGACCACAGCCAATGCGGTTTTCGCCGTGGTGCAGGGAAACGGCGTCGCCGAGATCGATGGCGAGCGCCATCCTTGGTCCTTCGGTGACACCATCGCCGTCCCGGCATGGCGAGCGCACAGCATCCATGCGCAGAGCGACGCCGTTCTCCTGCGGGTCTCCGACGAACCCGTGATGCGCAAGCTCGGCTGGCTCCGCAGCCGGCAGCCATGACCACACATCTTCTTCCATCCCTTCCAGACTGGAGCAACGCGTGAGCAAGTCGCCAAAAATCATCATCGCCGGCGGGGGCATTGGCGGCATGGCCGCCGCGCTGTCGCTGCTTCGCCGTGGCTATGACGTCGATATCTACGAACAGGCCCCCGAACTGGGCGAGGTCGGCGCTGGCGTGCAGATCAGCCCCAACGGATCGCGCGCGCTCGACGCGCTCGGCGTGTTCGACACGCTGCGCCTCGCCTCCTGCGAGCCGCGCCGCAAGGAGTTCCGCCTCTGGAACACCGGCCGCTCATGGGAGATGTTCGACCTCGGCAAGATGGCCATCGAGAAATATGGCTATCCCTATCTGACGGTCTATCGGCCAGATCTTCTCAACACGCTCAAGGACGCCGTCGAGGCCATCAAGCCGGATGCTGTCCACCTCTCCGCCCATGCCGAGGATGTGGAACTCTCCGACGACAAGGTGACCTTGCATCTCTCCGGCGGACGAACGGTCAGCGGCGACATTCTGGTGGGCGCCGATGGCGTGAAGTCCGCCATTCGCAAATCGCTGTTTGGCGATGATGAAGCCAATTTTACCGGCATGATTGCGTGGCGCGCGGTCATCCCCATGGAGCGGCTGCCGGAACATATGCGCCAGATGGTCGGCTGGACCTGGATCGGCCCCGGCGGCCATATGGTCAATTATCCGCTGCGCGGCGGGCAGCTGATGAACATGATCGGCACGATCGAGCGCGACGACTGGCAGGTCGAGAGCTGGTACACGCAGGGCTCGGTCGAAGAATGCGCCAATGACTTCAAGGGCTGGCACGAGGATGTCCAGAGCCTGATCCATGCCGCGCCCACCATCATGAAATGGGCCTTCATGGAGCGCACCCCCCGGCAGGTCTGGAGCAAGGGCCGCGCAACGCTGCTCGGCGATGCCTGCCATGCCACGCTCCCGTTCCTGGCGCAGGGCGCGGTCATGTCGATTGAGGATGGCGTCGTTCTTGGACGCTGCCTCGACAAATATGACGATCCGCAGGAAGCCCTGCACCGGTACGAGCAAGCCCGGGCCGAACGCACCAGCCGTATGGTCCGGGGCGCCAAGGACAACACGGCCCGCTTCCACGAGGCGGCCCTCGCCACCGAGGAAGGCGCAGTCAAATATATGGAAAGCGAGTGGAGCCGCGCTCCAATTCAGGATCGCTACGACTGGCTCTATAGCTACGACGCCGAAACCGCGGGCATCTGATATGGATCGGCAATCCGCGACTGACAGGGGATCGCTGCCGCCCGCTGACCTGCTGGAGGGCGTGCGGGTGCTGGACCTCACCAATGTGCTGTCCGGCCCCTATGCCACCTACCAGATGGCCATGCTGGGTGCCGAGGTCATCAAGGTCGAGAATCCGGCCGGCGGCGATCTTGCTCGCCAGCTCGGCGCCTCGCCCGCGCTCAACGAGGCGCTGATGGGCACATCCTTCCTCGCCCAGAATGCGGGCAAGAAGTCCGTGACGCTCGATCTCAAGAAGCCGGCAGCCAAGGCGCTGTTCAGCCGCCTGATCGAGACGGCGGACGTGATCGTTGAGAATTTCCGCCCCAAGGTGATGGAGCGGCTCGGCTTCTCTTGGGAGGACGTGCGCAAGATCAATCCACGCATGATTTACTGCGCCATCTCGGGCTTCGGGCAGACGGGACCGCTCAGCGCCAATCCGGCCTATGACCAGATTGTGCAGGGCTATTCCGGCGTGATGAGCATCACCGGCGATGGGCAGTCGGCGCCGCTGCGCGTGGGATATCCGCTGTGCGATACGCTGGGCGGCATGGGCGCCGCCTTCGCGGTCGTGAGCGCCCTGTTCCGCCGCGAGCGCACCGGCCAGGGCTGCTACATCGATCTCTCAATGCTGGATTCGACCATTTCCGCGATGGGCTGGGCGGTCTCCAATTATCTCATCGCCGGGGTCGAGGCGAAGCCGATCGGCAACCAGAACATGACCGCCGCACCCTCCGGCGCCTTCCAGGCCGCCGATGGACCGATCAACATTGCCGCGAACAAGCAGGAGCAGTGGGAAGCGCTGTGCGGCATTGTCGGCCGGCCCGAACTGACAAGCGATCCGCGCTTTGCCGAACGCGAGGCCCGCAAGGCCCATCGCGTGGAACTCAACGCCCTGATCAATGACGCGCTGTCTGCGAAAACGGCGCAGGAATGGGAAACGCTGCTCAATGCAGCCGGCATCCCGGCGGGCCGCATCCTGACCGTCCCCGGCGCGCTGGCGCATCCGCAGATCGTCGCGCGCGATCTGGTGCAGGCACTACCGCTCGGCCAGGCGGGATACGAAGACGTGAAGGTCGTGCGCCCCGGTTTCACCCTGGACGATAGCCGCCCGACCGCACGGTGCGCCCCGCCCGTTCTGGGCGCAGACAATGAAGATGTGTTCGGCGCGCTCGGCATGGACGCAGAGGCGATCGAGGCGCTGCGCGCGGAAGGCGCGATTTGATGATGGGGGCCTCGGCACGTCTGACGCCAGCCCAATGGCCAGCACTTGCACCTGTCCGGTCAACCGGCCCGCAGCGCCGCAAATCGTGCCGGGGAAGCGCCCAGGCTGATCGACAACCGGATGCTCGCATCGATGAGCGCGGGCTTCATCTGCTCGGCATGGTCGGGATTGAAGCGGGTGATCGGACCGGACAGGGTCAGTACACCCATCAGCGCATTGTTCGCTCCAAATATTGGCGTTGCCAGCGCCGCCATTTCCGGCTCCACGCTGCCGTAGGATTCGGCCATGAAAATGTCCGATGTCAGCGGCCGTCCCGGTTCATCGCTGAACCGACGGAAAATCGTCGCCGCCGCGCCATTGTTCATCGGTCGCCGGTCGCCCACGCGGATATTGTAATCGCGGATCGCGTGCCGGCCATCGACGCGGAACAGACAGAACTGCCCGTCGCCATCATCGATGAAGAAGGTCGCGCCTTCGTTGGTCGCCGTCACCAGCTCCTCCAGCACAGGCTCCACGAACTCGCGCAGGCTGAAACTATCCTGAAAAATGCTCGCCATGCTGAGCAGTCCGGGGCCCAGCTGATAGGTCCCGTCCGAGCGCTGCCACACGAAGCCATATTTCTCCAGCGAGCCCATCAGGCGCAGGATCGTGCTTTTGTAGAGTCCTGTACTGCGCGCAATCTCGGCAAGCGTGAGCACCGGCTTTTCACGCCGGAAGGCATGCAAGATCTCGAACGCGCGGTCCACCGCCGCAACACCTGCCTTGGAATTCATGACGTCGCTCTCATCGCTGTTCTGCCTTTATCGTCGTTCTATTTAACAGAACAACGCTCCATTATGTCAACAGCTTTCTCGGGGATCGTTCGTCTATCATCACTGGGGAACAAGCACCATGACTAGCCTGCCCAAGCGTGTCCACATCAAGGAGGAAGGACCTCGCGAGGGCTTCCAGATCGAGAAGGGACCGATCAGCACCGAGCAGAAAATCCAGCTCATCGATGCGCTGGCCGACACGGGGCTTGAGCATATCCAGGTGACCTCGTTCGTCCATCCACTCAAAGTCCCCGGTATGGCCGATGCCGAGGCTGTGGTGGCGGGATTTACACCTCGCCCCGGCGTCCACTACACCGGGCTGTGGCTCAACCAGCGGGGCCTGGAGCGCGCCATCGCAACCGGCCGACTGCACATGGAAGGCAAGCTGACGCTCTATGCCTCCAATGCCTTCCTCAAACGCAACCAGAATCGCGATCCGGCACAGCAGCTCGCCGCCCAGCCGGAGCTGATCGCCATGTATCAGGCCCATGGCATTCCGGTTTGCACCGGGTTCGTCACCGCCGCATTCGGTTGCAACTTCGAGGGTGATGTGCCGGTCGGCCGCGTGGTGCAGCTTGTCGCGGACATGCGCGCCATCGCGAGAGACCATGGCGAGGAACTGAGCCTCATCGGCCTGGGCGATACCATGGCCTGGGCCACGCCCGAGCGCATCCGGCACGTGGTCGGCGCCGTGCAGGATGCCAATCCCGACATTGCGCTGTCGCTTCACCTGCACGACACGCGCGGGCTCGGCCTCGCCAATGCCTATGCCGGCCTGCAGATGGGCATCGCGCATTTCGATGCCGCCGTCGCCGGGCTTGGCGGCTGCCCCTTCGCGGCGCACGCCGGCGCAGCGGGCAATATCTGCACCGAGGACTTCGCGTTCATGTGCGAGGAAATGGGCATTGCCACCGGGATCGATCTCGAAAAGCTGATCGACTGCGCCATCCTTGCAGAAGAGATCGTCGGCCATCCGCTGCCCGGCAAGCTGAAGACCGGCGGCAGTCTCGCAGCGCTCAGGGCCAGGCGCGCCGGCGAATGAATGAGCAGCCCGGCGCCGAGGCGCGTATCGTAACGCCATGGTCGCGGCTTGAGGCCGCAGATCGTGCGCGTCTCTCCGCCCTGCCCCGCTCGCTGGTCATCCTGCTGGAAAACATCCTCGCGCATGAGCCGGACCTCACCCAATGGCTCGCATTGTTCGATCGCTGGCTGGTAGATGGCGCGCTGGAGGGCGCGGAAATCCCCTTTCGCCCGTCGCGCATTCTTCTTCAGGATACTGCTGGAGTAGCGGCGTTGGCCGATCTGGCCGCGCTGCGCGATCATCATGTCGCCAAGGGCAGTGCGCCTGAGGGCGTGGATGCCGCCATTCCCATCGATCTCGTCATCGACCACAGCGTTCGCGTCGATCACAGCGGAACGCCCGACGCGCTCGCGCGCAATCTGGCGCTGGAATATGCCCGCAATGAAGAGCGCTACAGCTTCTTCAAATGGGCCGAGCACAGCTTCGCGCGCCTGAACGTGATCCCGCCGGGGCAGGGCATCTGCCACCAGATCAATCTGGAGCAATTGAGCGAGATCGCGACGGCGCTGCCATGCCACCCCGCGTGGACCGGCGCGCAGACGGTGATCGGTACGGACAGCCACACGACCATGGTCAACGCGCTCGGCATTCTGGGCTGGGGCGTCGGCGGCATCGAGGCGGAGATGGCAGCGCTGGGCCAGCCGCTCGCCATCCCGCTGCCGCGCATCTGCCTCGTGCGCCTCACAGGGCGGCGCCGGCCGGGCGTGATGGCCACGGACATCGCGCTGCATGTGACCGCACGGCTGCGCAGTGCGGGCGTGGTGGATCAGATTGTCGAGTTTGCCGGCGACGCGCTCGATCATCTGACACTGGCTGACCGCGCCGCCATATCGAACATGTGCCCGGAATATGGCGCAACCGCCGCCTTGTTCCCGGTGGACGAGCAGACGCTCGATTATCTCGGCATCAATGGGCGCAGCCCGGACGCCCTCGCCCGCTACCGTGCCTATGCACGGGAAACCGGCCTATGGCGCGGTATGGGGCAGGCGCGGCGCTACAGCCGCACCATCGACATCGCTCTGGGAGAGCTGGAGCCGGTCATGGCCGGGCCCAGTCGCCCGCAACAGTTGCGCACGCTTTCCCAAGTGCCAGCCAGTCTGCGGGAGGCATTTCCGGATGCCCACCTGACGTCCGCCCTCGGCGACTGCGGCGATGGTGCCATCGCCATCGCCGCCATCACGAGCTGCACCAACACCGCCAATCCGCATCTCATGATCGCGGCAGGGCTGGTCGCCCGCAAGGCCCGGGCGCGCGGGCTCGTGGTGCCGCCATGGGTCAAGACCTCACTCGCCCCCGGATCGCAACGCATCGCGCGGCTGCTCCGCCTTTCGGGACTTCAGGATGATCTGGAGGCGCTGGGCTTTCATCTCGTCGGCTTCGGTTGCACCACCTGCGTGGGCAACTCGGGCGACCTCAAACCGGAAGTCGCGGCTGGGTTGAACGAGGGTCCGTCGCTGCTCACGGCTCTGCTTTCGGGCAATCGAAATTTCGAGAACCGCATCCATCCAGATGTGCAGGCCAATTACCTCGCCTCGCCGCCGCTCGTCGTGGCCGGGGCGCTGGCCGGCTCCCTCGGCATCGATCTGTCCACCCAACCGATCGGCACGGACCGGGAGGGGGCACCCGTCATGCTGGCCGACATCTGGCCGGAACCCGCGGAAATTGCCGCTGTGCTCGACGCGACGGCCAGCGCCATGCACACCGAAGCGCCGGAACCGGCGCAGGACGAAGCATGGGCGGCCCTTCCCTTTGCGAAGACGGCCTGCTTTCCGTGGAATGCCGGCTCTACATTCGTCCAGCCACCGCCTTTTTTCAGCGCCAGCCAAGCACGACCGCAGGATGATATCATCGATGCGCGCCCGCTGCTCTGGTTGGGCGACAATGTGACGACGGATCATATCTCGCCGATTTCCCGCATCCGAGCCGATTCCCCGGCGGGGCAGTATCTTCGTCAATTGGGCGTGCCGGCGGAACGGCTAGGCGGCTATGGTGATCGGCGAGCCAATCACCATGTCATGATCCGCGGCACTTTCGACAATCAGCGGCTGGACAATCAACTGGCTGGCGCCACCGGCAACCTTGCCCTTGCGCCGGATGGGCAACGCCAGAGCGTCTTCGATGCATCGAGCGCCTTCGCCGCATCAGGCATTCCAATGGTCGTCATCGCCGGCGAGAACTATGGAACCGGCTCGGCGCGGGACTGGGCCGCCAAAGGCACTGCGCTGCTCGGCATTCGCGCGGTCATCGCGCGCAGCTTCGAGCGGATTCATCGCAATAACCTCATCGCCATGGGCGTCCTGCCCATCGTGCTGCCGCCGGGAGCCTCGCTTCCGCCGCCCAACCCCAGGCTGCGCATCAGCATTCTGGGCGTCGAACACATCTCGCCGGAGCGACGCACCGTTGCCCTGCGCTTCACCGCGCCGGATGGCACGCAGCTGGCCCAGTTCGATGCGCAGGTGGACGCGCGCTCTCCCAGCCAGATCGCGCTGCTCAAGACCGGCGGCCTCTTCGCGCGGCTCATCGCGGACTCCCGGTGAGACTTGCGCATACCAGCGTATCGAAACCTACCTTACGTTCATGCTCACGAAAGACGCCAACCCTTCCGAATGCTGTCGCCCAGACAAGTCGGCAGGAGCTACGTCGAACAGCTCCGAGACGTCATTCACTCCGTTGGCGCAGAGGCCGTCGAAGATGCGTCGGAGGCATGGAGCAGATATGCAAAGTCCCCGCGGCGGGCGAGCACATCCGCCAGTGAATAGCTGTCCAGCACCCTGAGAAACGCCAGCAGCGCCTCATCGAGCACGCTGGTCAGGCCGCAGGCCGGCGCGATGAGGCATGAGCCGCAATCGACGAGATCGAAATCATCCTCGGTGTGGCGAACCAGTGCGCCGACATTGATCTCCTGCGGCGGGCGAGCAAGCCGAATGCCGCCATTGCGGCCGCGCACGCTCTCCAGATAGCCCGCATTCACAAGATCATTCACCACTTTCATGAGGTGGTTCTGGGATATGCCATATGCACGGGCAATACCGGCGATCGAGGCCAGTTCTCCGGGCTGCCGCCCCAGATAGAGCAGCACGCGCATGGCATAATCGGTGTAGCGCGTCAGGCGCATCGGCACTCCAGAAATTAATGATGCATATCTGTTGCATGATTTAAGGCGCGTGTATAGATGCATCATCAATACATGATTTGGAGTCGGCGCAATGGCGCAGTTACAACTCGACGAAAGCGGCCTGAAAAGCCTTGTGGACGCCTTCTACAGCCGGGTTCGCGCGGACGGCGCGCTCGGCGCGATCTTCAACGATGCCATCCATGACTGGCCCGAGCATCTCGACAAGCTGACGGCCTTCTGGTCCTCCGTGATGCTCACCACCGGGCGTTATAAGGGCCAGCCGGTTCCCGCGCACATGAAGCATCGCAGCCGCATCACGCCCGCCTTGTTCCAGCGCTGGCTGGCGCTGTGGGCAGACACCACGAATGAGCTGATGGCACCCGGTGCCGCCGTTGCGCTGCAAGCGAAGGCCGCGCGCATCGCGGAGAGCCTGCAGCTCGCCATGTTCTTTCGGCTGGATGACCAGCCCTTCCCCCGGGCCGCACGCCAGACAGTCGACGCGACGGACCCTGCATAAAGGAGTATGCTGCCATGACCGATATTCCACTGGTCGACCTGACCGTCCATCATGCGCCGCGTGACGTGCGCGACCGGATTGCGCTCGGCTTCACCAAGGTTCTGCGCTTCTGCGCCGACACCTTCTTTGCCAAGCGCTACGGCCACCGCGCCATCGTTCTGGAGACTGTGGCGGCGGTCCCCGGCATGGTCGGCGCGACCATCAACCACCTCAAGTGCCTGCGCCGCATGTGCGACGACAAGGGCTGGATCCGCACTCTGATGGAAGAGGCGGAAAATGAGCGGATGCACCTGATGACCTTCATCGAGGTCGCCAAGCCGACCGCGTTCGAGCGGCTGGTAATTCTGGCGGTTCAGTGGGTGTTCTACCTTGCCTTTTTCGCGCTCTATCTGGTGAGCCCGCGCACCGCACACCGCATCGTCGGCTATTTTGAGGAGGAAGCGGTGATCAGCTACACCCTCTACCTCAAGGAAATCGACGAAGGCCGCAGCGCTAACGTAGCTGCGCCGGCAATCGCGCGCCATTACTGGAAGCTGCCCGACAGCGCGACCCTGCGCGACGTGGTGCTGGTCGTCCGGGCCGACGAAGCGCATCACCGCGACGTCAATCACGGCTTTGCTGACGAGCTGGCGGGCAAGGCACCGGCGATCAAGGCCGCGCCCTATCCCGAGCACGCGAACGACGTCCGGCAGGCTGCCTGAATATGGCTGAGCTGCGTCCCTACCGGTCCACTCCGGTGTTCGATCAGGACACGCTGCCCGCCGCCCTGCGCGCCCGCCATGATACCAAGGCGGGCGTATGGGGCGTGATCCGGGTGATCGAGGGCGCGCTCAAGCTCACTTATCTGGACCCGCCCTCGGAGGCGACGCTGACGCCCGACCGACCGGGGTTGGTCCGCCCGCAGCAGCCGCACTTCGTGACGCCCATCGGCGCCATGAAGATGCAGGTCGATTTCTACGATCAGCCGCCGCCGGGGCACTGACTCCCGCCCTCTCCTTTCCATTCACGAAACAGCATGATCTCAGGAGTATTCGATGTCGCAGCCGCTCAGCGATCGGACGATCGCGCTCGTCAAGGCCACCGTTCCCGCTCTCGAAGCCCATGGGCTCGACATCGTCCACGAGATGTATGCGCGCATGTTCCGCAATCCGGACATTCGCGACCTGTTCAACCAGTCCCACCATGGCGATGCCGGATCGCAGCCCCGCGCGCTGACCGGCGCGATCCTCGCCTATGCGAGCAACATCGAAAATCTGGGCGCACTCGCGCCGGCGGTGGAGCGTATCGCGCAGAAGCATGTCGGCCTGCAGATTCTGCCCGAACATTATCCCCATGTGGGCAAGGCATTGCTCGGCGCGATCAAGGCCGTGCTCGGTGAGGCGGCGACCGACGAGATTCTTGAAGCCTGGGGAGAAGCCTACTGGTTCCTCGCCAACATCCTCATTGCCCGCGAAGAACGCCTCTACACCGAACAGAAGACAGCGGACGGCGGCTGGAACGGCTGGCGCGAATTCGAGGTGGTCGACATCGTGCGCGAGAGCAGCGTCATCAACTCCTTCACACTCCGCCCCACCGATCGCCGCGCGGCGATGGCGCACAAGCCGGGCCAGTATCTGACCTTCTGGTTCGAGATTCCCGGCCATCCGGCAGTGAAACGCAACTATTCGATCTCCGCGGCGCCCAATGGCGAGACCTATCGCATTTCCGTGAAGCGCGAGCCGCACGGGCTGGCATCGGGCTGGCTGCATGACACGGCGATTGTGGGGACGCGTCTTAGGGTTGCAGCGCCCGCGGGCGAATTCTTCCTCGAAAAGCATGACGAGCGACCGGTGGTTCTGCTCTCGGGCGGTGTGGGGCTAACGCCGATGGTGGCGATGCTCGAAGCGCTGGTCGAAGGCGGCGCCGAGTTGCCCGTCCACTACATCCACGGCACCCATGATCGCACGACCCACGCCATGCGCGATCATGTCCGCGCACTCGCCGCACAGGGGAAGGCTGTGCGCGTAACGGACTTTCACCAGACGCCGCTTCCTGATGAAATCGCCGGACGTGACTATGACGTCGCCGGCATCATCACGGACGAATGGCTGATTGCCAGCACACCGGTTGCAACGGCTGACTATTATATTTGCGGGCCCCGGCCGTTCCTGCGTCATGCCGTCTCGGCGCTGTCACTGGCGGGCGTCCCCGCGAGCCGCATCCATTACGAGTTCTTCGGCCCCGCCGACGAGCTGCTGGCGGCCTGAAGGGGGCAGCACAAACGGAACGCTCTTGAGCGTCAGTCATTCTCCTGGAAATCAAGGAGACAGATGATGATCAAGACACTCCTCGCCGGCGCGGCGATCGGCTATTTCGGCAAAAAGCTCTACGACGAAGGCAAGCTCGACCAGTATATCGCCATGGCGAAGGACAAGATGGACGAATTTTCGGGCATGCGCACCGACACCGGGGCACCCCGCGGCGTGGGGGCGGACGACCAGCCCAACATGGCGTTTTAGTCCGCCTGCATATGTCCGGGACAAGATCCGAGGCTGGGGGCGAGCGCAACAGCTTACCTCCAGCCTTTTGGCGGGCCGAACAACGCAGGCATACAGATCCAGTGGCTGTCGCCGCCAATCGGCCCTGCGCGGCAAGCGTTGTAGGTGGCATTGCCGATCGCCGCACCCGAGCGACAGATACCCAGTTCACCTACCCAGTTCACCCACCCCTCCTTCGAAGCCATTTCAAGGCATGCAAGGCCCAACCGATACAGCGCGGCGTGAGCGGAGAGGTGAACCAATGTGTGGCGCGGCACCGTTTCGTGTCCAAGTGGCGCCTCGAAAGTAAAGAGCCTCGCCGCTGACATTTCAGCATCGCAAAAAAATACGCTTAACCTGCATCAACCAAGGGAACAGCGGGCCTGCCAGCGAGTTCAGAAAGCAAAGCCTTTTTATATCCCGAGGTATATATGAATCGACCAACCGTGCAGCGCGGGATGCCCGATGCGCTCGCCCTAATTCTTGCCGGTGGCCGCGGTAGTCGACTTCATGATCTGACTAGCCGGCTCGCCAAGCCAGCTTTGCCGATCGGGTCTCTGGGACGCCTGATCGACTTCACGCTGGCCAATGTAGCAAATTCCGGGCTTGGGCGAGCGCTGGTCCTCACTCAGTACGAGCCCGAAGCATTGAACGACCATCTGTCGCTCAATTGGCGTCGGGCAGCCGGGCTGAGGCTTGACGTGCTCGACGGGAACGCACTGGGCCCGTTTAACGGCACAGCGGATGCGATCGCCAAAGTCATCGACCAGGTGGATCAGGAAAATCCCGCTCAGGTCGTCATTCTGGCGGGAGATCATCTCTATCAGATGGATTATCGCCCGTTCATTGATCGTCACGTCAGCACGGGCGCGCAGGTGACGGTGGGCGCTGCCCACGTGCCGCTCGAAGAAGCCGACCAGTTTGGCATCATGAGCGCGGATGCCGATGGCCTGATTGTGGACTTCTCGGAGAAGCCCGCGTTCCCGGCTGAAACGCCTGACCGGCCAGGCCATGCCTTCGCCTCGATGGGGATTTACGTGTTCGACTGGACGCTGCTGCGCAGTCTGCTCATGGAGATGGCGCCGCTCCATCACGATCTGGATTTCGGCAAGCACATCCTCCCCCGCATGGTTCGCGAGAAGGCGGCTTATGTCTATGCCCTCCCCGGCCGGGGGCAGGCGGCGCCTCTGTGGCGGGATCTGGGAACGCTCGATGCCTATCACGGCATCCATGCCGATCTTGCCAACGGTCTTGTTGCGCTCGATCCCTCATGGCCGGTGGCAGGGCGCCGGGCGATGGGTTCCCCGGTTCGTCCGGCGTGGGTTGGCGGGCGCCCAGCCTGGCCGGGCCATACGATCGGAGAAGGCGCCACCGTCGGCGAGCGGACGCACCTGCGTAACGTCGTGGTCCTTCCCGGCGCATGGATCGGCTCGGACGTGGCTATTGAAGACGCCATCGTAACAGGCGACGCGGTCATTCCGGACGGCTTTAATCTGGCCGAGGCTCTCGAGAGCAGCCCGCACTGGTGCATCACCTCCGAGGGCGGAATCCATATACTCTCCGGGCTGGCCCTGAGCCGGCTGGCCCGCACCAATACCGCTCCCAAACCAGCACGTTGGCCTGAACGCACTGACCATGCGCTGCGGGCTGCACCGGGGCGCTGACCAGACCTATTGTTTTTCTATCAAGGAGCGGCGATGTCCCAAGCCTTCGCGAAACCCGACAAGCTGCACAATGAACTGGGAGCCGAGTTCACCGGCAAGGGGACGCATTTTGCAGTGTTCTCGGAGAACGCCGAGGCTATCGAACTTTGCCTGTTTTCGGACGATGGCAAGACCGAACTCCAGCGACTCGAACTGCCGACACGCGAAGGATCGATCCATTCCGGTTTCCTGCCAGGCATCAAGCCGGGGCAGCTCTACGGCTATCGCGCACATGGTCCCTATGAGCCGGAGAGCGGGCATCGTTTCAATCCGAACAAGCTGTTGCTCGATCCCTATGCGCGTGAGGTTTCGGGCGCGCTGACATGGGATGATGCGCTGTGGGGCTATGAGTTGCCCAGTGGCGACGATCTGAGCTTCGATGAGCGGGATTCGGCGCCATTCATGGTGAAGAGCGTCGTTCAGGACCCCGACTTCGATTGGGAGGGAGATGCAGCCCTGAGGCGCCCGTGGCCGGAAATGATCATCTATGAGGCGCACGTTCGCGGCCTCACCATGACCCATCCGGATGTGCCGGCCGAACTGCGTGGCACTTATGCTGGCATGGTCAGCGAGCCGATCCTCGACCATCTCCGCAAGCTTGGCGTCTCGGCGATCGAGCTGCTGCCTTGCCAGTTCTTCCTCGATGACCGCAGCCTGCTCGATCGGAACCTGTCGAACTACTGGGGATATCAGACGCTGGGCTACTTCGCTCCCGAGCCGCGCTTCCTTCAGCAGGGGCAGGGCGCGCCGCGCGCCATTCGGCAGTTCAAGGAGATGGTCAAGCGCTTCCACCGCGCTGGCATCGAAGTGATCATGGACGTCGTCTACAATCACACCGCCGAAGGGTCGGAACGCGGGCCGACATTGTGTTTCCGCGGGCTGGACAACGCCGCCTATTATGTTCTTTCGCCGGAAAATCCGCGCTACTCATTCGATCAGACCGGCACCGGCAACACGCTGTCGGTCGCGCATCCCATGGTGCAGCGCATGGTGCTCGATTCCCTGCGCTACTGGGTGCAGGTCATGCATGTCGATGGATTCCGCTTCGATCTTGCCTCGACGCTCGGTCGCCAGGCCGCCGGTTTCGATCGGGAAGGCACGTTCTTCGGCGCCATCCGGCAGGATCCGATCCTCTCGAGTGTGAAGCTGATTGCCGAGCCATGGGACGTGGGCGAGGGAGGCTATCAGGTGGGCGGATTTCCACCGCCCTTCCGCGAATGGAACGACAAGTTCCGGGATACCGTTCGCGGCTTCTGGCGCGGCGATGAGGGTCTGGTGGGCGACATTGCCGGGAGTCTCCTCGGCTCGCCCGAGCAGTTCAACCACTCGGACCGCAGCGCAACATCCTCAATCAATTTCCTTGCCGCGCATGATGGCTTCACGCTGATGGACGCCGTCTCGTTCAACGACAAACATAATGAAGCGAACGGCGAGAATGGCGCGGATGGCCATGATCACAACCTCTCCGCCAATATGGGAGCCGAAGGCGCGACGGACGATGAAGGGGTCAATGCCGCGCGCGCACTGCGCCGCCGCAATCTGATGGCCACGATGCTGCTCAGCCAGGGCGTGCCGATGATCCTGAGCGGCGACGAGATCGGCAACAGCCAGCAAGGCAATAACAACGTCTATTGCCAGGACAATGAAACCGCGTGGATCGACTGGCCAGCGCGCGACGACGCCTTTCTCGATTTCGCCCGGCGAATGGTCCACTTCCGCCTCGATCACCCGGTTCTTGCTCAGGAGACCTTCCTGCTCGGCGACACAGCCGAAGACGGCCGGATGGAAATTGCCTGGCACCAGCCTGACGGTCGGGAAATGGATGACGAACTCTGGGGGCAGCCCGAACTGCGCGTCATCGGCGCCTTCGTCGATCATTCGGCGCGGGCAGCGTTTCTGGACGACGAGAATATCGGCGCGCTCTTCATTGTCCTCAATGCCGGCGATGCGCTGGAATTCACGCTGCCACACCACAATGGCGTCAAGGCCTGGGCCCGCGTTCTCGACACGACCCGCGACGATGCTTTCGCCGAGGAATGCTGTGACGAACACGTGGCAGCGATTCCCGGTCACAGCGTCTGCGTATTCGCGCCGGCTTGACGATGTCCACGCACCATTTCCCCAAGCGCTGGGGCGCAGAGCCACAAGAGGATGGACGCTGGCGCTTCGCGATCTGGGCGCCCGACGCGGCAGAGGTCGCTGTTGAAATCGAGCGGGCCATCACGCCGTTGGCTGGCCCCGATGATGGCTGGTTCGTTGGGTCAGCGGTCGCCGAGGCAGGTTGCACCTATAGCTTCCGCATCGATGGCGCGACTTATCCGGACCCGGCTGCACGGGCGCAGGCACGCGGCGTCCATGGGCCCTCACGTCTTGTCGATCCCCGGGCATTCTCATGGTCTGGCGGATGGCAGGGGGTCCCGTGGCACCAGGCGGTAATCTACGAATTGCACGTCGGCACCTTCACGCCGGAGGGCACGCTTGCCGCGGCACAGCGGGAACTGGCGCGCCTTAAGGGCCTCGGCATCACGCTCATCGAACTGATGCCGCTCGCCCAGTTCGATGGCGCGCGCGGGTGGGGCTATGATGGCGTGCTGCTCTATGCCCCCCATGAATCCTACGGCGGCGCCGACGCACTCAAGCAGTTCGTGGATGCAGCCCACAAGCTTGGCATCGGGGTGTTGCTCGATGTCGTCTACAATCACTTCGGACCGTCGGGCAATTATCTGCCTGCATGGTGTCCGTCATTCTTTCACGCCTCCGTCCGATCGCCATGGGGTCAGGGGATCGCGTTCGACGAACCCGCTGTCCGCTCGTTCTTCGTCGACAATGCCCTCTACTGGCTGGAGGAGTATCAGCTGGACGGACTTCGGCTCGACGCTGTGCACGCCATTGCCGATCAGACGACAGAGGATTTTCTCGACGAGTTGGGCCAGGCCGTTCGCGCGCGCGATTGGGGCCGGCCCATTCATCTGGTGACGGAAGACGAGCGCAATCTGGCTGATTATCTTCAGACCCATGCGCCGTTTGACGCAAGCTGGAACGACGACTGGCATCACGCGATCCACTGCCTCCTCACTGGCGAGGCGGAAAGCTATTATGCCACGTTCGCCGTCGATCCTCTGGCCGATATCGAGACGGCATTGCGCGACGGCTATGTGGAGCAGGGCCAAAGCCGGCCGCCGCATGATCAGCCGCGCGGTGAGCCGTCCAGTGCATTGCCTCGCACCGCGTTCATCAATTTTCTCGGCAATCACGATCAGGTCGGCAACCGCGCGCAAGGGGAACGGCTGCATCATCTGACGGAAGATATGAGCGCCCTGAGGGTCGTGACGGCGCTCACATTGCTCACCCCCTTCACGCCTATGCTGTTCATGGGCGATGAATTCCTGACCCACGCGCCATTCCTGTTCTTCACCGACTTTTCAGGGGATCTGGCCGAAGCGGTGCGCGTCGGCCGGGCGCGGGAGTTCGAGACGTTCAGTGCCTTCTCCGGAGCGGTTCCAGACCCCAATGCGCCCGAGACTGCTGCCCGCTCCGTGGTAGGTCGCGCCGAAACGGAGCCTCAGCGCGCGCATGAGGCGTTCGTGCGAGACCTCCTCGCGTTGCGGGCTTTCCACATCGTGCCGCTGCTTGCCGAGACCCAGCGACCGGTGGCGATTGTCCAGCGCGACGGCGCCGTTTTCGATGCGACATGGCAGTTTGAAACGGTCGCCCTTCATCTGCGTTTCGTTCTTGGTGGCGAGGGCTTTTCCCTGCCCGTCGATCCATTCTTCGTGGAGGCGCCCGCGGGGAGCCGGTTCGCTTTCGCCGCCGCGGTTCGAAAGGCCTGATGCTCATGCACCACAAGACAGTTCCCGGGCTTGTCGCAACCTACCGGGTGCAGCTGCGCGAAGGCGTCGATCTGGACGCGGTACGCGCGCGCATTCCCTGGCTGCGCGATCTCGGCATCAGCCACATCTATCTTTCGCCTCTGTTCAGCGCTGCATCGGGCTCGACGCACGGCTATGACGTGACCGATCCCAATCAAGTCGATCCCCTACTGGGTGGCGATGAGGCCTTTCGCGCGCTCAGCGACGCGGCGCGGGAGGCCGGGCTCGGGATCATCCTCGATATCGTGCCGAACCACATGGCGTTCACGCCGCAAAATCCTTATCTGGCGGACATCATGCGGCATGGGAGCGAAAGCCGCTATGCTGCCTTGTTCGATATCGACTGGCAACGTGGCCCGCTCCATTTTCCGGTTCTGGATGCCACGCCGGCTGATCTGCTGGCGGCAGGTCAGCTTGCCTTCTCAGGCGGCGCCGACGACCCGCTGCTGCGCATATACGACAAGGCTTTTCCCCTGCGCGTGACGGCGCTGACCGATCAGCTTGCCAGCGGGAAAGACCTGGATCAGGCGACACTCGAGCCGCTTTTGAGTGAGCAGCACTGGCGGGTCGGTCATTGGCGAGAGAGTGGTGACAAGATCGTCCACCGTCGCTTCTTCAACATCACCGATCTCATCGGGGTGCGGCAAGAGGACCCGGAGGTCTTCGAGTTGACCCATCGCTGGATCGTGGCGCAGGTCCGTGCCGGTCGCGTGCAGGGACTGCGCGTCGATCATATCGATGGTCTGGCGCGCCCCTTGGCCTATCTGCGCCAGCTGCGCGAAGCTGCCGGATTCATTCCAATCTGGGTGGAAAAAATCGTCAAGGAGGGCGAATGCCTGCCCCACGGCTGGCCGGTGGAAGGCATGAGCGGCTATGAATTCATGGCGCCGGTCACGCAGTTTCTCACGCCAGCCGTCGGCGTTGCCGCCTTGAGAAGGGCCGCGGGCCGCCACCTGCCATCTGATTATGCCGCAGAAGTGCGCAGTGTCCGCCGGACAATGCTCAGCACGGTCTTCGTGCCCGAGCTGGACCGCGTGACCGACACTGCAATGGAAGCGCTGGCGGGCAATCAGACCGAGGCGCCGGCCGTCCGTGCTGCGATCATCCAGCTGGCGATGCATTGGCCGGTCTACCGGTCCTACTCGGCGGACGCGGTGCCGCCGGGCAGCCGCTGTGCACAGGCGCTCGAAGGCGCGCGGGGCGATCCGCTGCCCAGCGAGATGCTCGGCCCTGTGTTCAGCCTCCTTTCCGCGTCCGACGATGCCCTTGCGCGGGCGTTCGCTGTCCGCTTCGAGCAGCTCACCGGCGCGCTCACGGCCAAGTCCGAGGAAGATACCGTTTTCTTCCGCGCCGTGGCTTACCTGCCATTCTGCGAAGTGGGCGGGGAACCTGATCTCCTTCCGATCGACCGGCAGACCTTCGTCGCACGCATGTGCGCGCGCGCCGCTGCAACACCCTGCGCGCTCAACGGACTGTCCACGCACGATACCAAGCGCTCCGCCGATGCCCGCGCGGCGATTATCGCGCTGGCGCATCTGCCCTGGCTTGGTGAACGCCTCTACGACGCGGCGGCGCAGTGGGCTGAGGACCGGCGTGTCGCGGTGGGCTGGGGCACCTACGCGGTGCAGTGTGCGCTGATGATGCTGCATCAGGACGAGGCGGAGGCGCGCATCGGCGAACACATCGCCAAGGCCATGCGCGAGGCGAAGACCGAATCAAGCCATGAACAGCCAGATCTCGATGCTGAAGCATCGGTCACCCAGCTCACCCATTCATTGATGACCGCCCTGCGCGAAAACGAATTATGGTCGCAAGGTGAGCGGCGAGCCTTCTTGCGCATCTGGGAAGACCTGATCCTTGCGCAGGCCGCCCTCCAGATCACGGCGCCTGGTGTACCGGACATCTATCAGGGCACCGAAATGGTCGCGGTGGCACTGACGGACCCGGACAATCGTCGCCCGGTAGACTGGGAGGGCATGGCGGCCGGCTCAAGCCCGTTCGACGCCCGCAAGCTGGCGCTGACACGTGATCTGCTTGCGCGCCGCCGGGCTGACGCGGAACTGTTTGCGATGGGCAGCTATCGGCTCGAGGAGATTGAAGGGGGCTGGCGGGTTCATCGCGCATGGCAGAACCGGGAAGTGACAATCGACATTTCGGTACCCGCCCTCGCCTCTCCGCCTCTCTCGGACGCCGTTGAAGCGCATTCCAACATCACTGAAGGAGCAAGCCATGGACAATAATCAGCATCAGGACATCAAGGCGCGAGCCTATGAGATCTGGGAAGCAGAAGGCCGCCCGCACGGCCGGGACCAGGCGCATTGGCAGCAGGCCGAGCAGGACGTGCTCGCGAATCAGGACGCTCCCGCGTCCGAGGACAATGCAGGCAGCGCTTCCGAGACTCCGGATGAAGGCGCGGATAAAACGGACGTCATGGCTGCGGCGAGTTCTCCGGCACCGGCGATGCTCCCGCCCAAGAGCGAGAAACGAAAATCCACCGGCAGGAAGGCGAGCACAACGCACTAGGGCATGATGACCAATGGTGTGCATCAGATCAGACGTCTCGCCCGAGCTGTCGGGCTGGCCACGCAATGGCAGGATGTTGACGGCATTACGCACGATGCACCGACCGAAAGTCTGGAAGCCGTTCTGCATGGACTTGGCTTCCCAGCCACAAACAATGCGGATCGCAAGCAAAGTCTTGCTGAGCTCGCCGAGAACGCCGTCCGCCCACCGGCATTTTTGAGCGCCGATGCAGGGAAAGCGTTGCGCCTTCCGCCACTGCTCGCGCGCGAAGCCGCCGCCGAGATCGACTATGAAGGCGGCGGCAGCGCGCGCCTTGCAATCGAGAATGGTGGCCTGCCAGGCCTGAAGAGCATCGGCTATCACCGGCTGACCATCGGCGGTGCCGTGCTGACACTCGCGGTCGCGCCACTGCGATGCCATGCGCTGTCAGCTGGGCCGATCTGGGGTCCCGCGATCCAGATACCCTCGTTGCGGGGGAAAAGCCCTTACGGCACGTTCAAGGATCTGCGCGAAGCGGCAGCATTGTTTGCGGACCATGGCGCGGATCTTGTCGCGATCAGCCCGGTTCATGCGCTGGTCCCCGGTGCAACGCGCCACTTCAGTCCTTATGCGCCATCGAGCCGCTTTCATCTCAATACTGCGCTTGCGCTGGCGCCGGACATGAAGCCAGGCCTTGCCGACGCGGACGATCTGATCGACTGGCCCAGCGCGCTACATGCTGCGCTGCGTCTCCAGCAGGATCGCTTTGCCGAGCTTGGCGGTGAAGCGCGAAAAGCTCTCGACGAACGGGCAGCCCGCGATCCACTCCTGTGGCAGCACGCTTTGTTCGACAGCCTGTCGCTCCGTCATAATGGCACGTCGTGGCAGGACTGGCCCGCCGCGTTCCACGATCCGTCCAGCCCGGACGTCCAGCAGTTCGCTCGTGAAAACCCGCAGGAGGTCGCCCTGCAGCTTTTCGGCCAGGACGAAGCAGAACGGGAACTGGGCGCGGCGCACCAGCAGGCCCTGCAAGCCGGCATGCGGACGGGCCTGATCGCGGATCTCGCCGTCGGCGTGGATTCCGGCGGTAGCGATGTCTGGCGCGACCGCAGCGCGTTCCTGCAGGGCCTGTCCATCGGCGCGCCACCTGATCCGCTGGGGCCGGATGGCCAGAACTGGGGCCTGACAACCTATTCGCCGCACGCTCTGCGCGCGCAAGGTTTTGCGCCATGGATCGCAATGATCCGCAAGGCCTTGCGCTACGCTGGCGGGCTGCGGGTCGATCACGCATTTGGGCTGCGCCGCATGTGGGTCATACCCGAAGGCGCCGACAGCCGGCTCGGTGTCTATCTCGACTATCCGCTTGATGATCTGCTGCGAATACTGGCGATCGAGAGTCATCGCAGCAAGGCGCTTATCATTGGCGAAGATCTCGGGACGCCGCCGGATGGCTTTGCGGAAGTCATGGCAGAACGAGGCATATTGGGCATGAGCGTGCTGTGGTTCGAACGGGAGCCTGACGGTGGCTTCAAGCCATCCTCAGCCTATCGTCCGAACAGTGTCGCGATGACAGGCACGCACGACACACCCACCGTCGCGGGCTGGTGGTATGGGCGCGATCTGGAATGGCGGCAGGCGCTGCTGACGGAAGAACAAGTGGACCATGATCGACGCCCAGTAGAGCGCGGACATCTGCACGCCCGTCTCGCGACGAGGGTTGAGCCGTCGGGCAAGGTCTCGGTCGATAAGGTGGTGGATGCTGCCATAGCCCACATCGCGGTAGCGCCCACGCCGGTGAAGATCGTTCCAATCGAGGATTTGCTTGGACTTGAGGAGCAGCCAAATCTTCCCGGAACGATCGATGAACACCCAAATTGGCGACGAAGATTGCCCGAACCAACCGATGCTCTACTCAGCAGGCCGGATGTTGCGCGCCGGATGATGCTACTAAGAGAAACTTGCGATCAGGTGAGTCTTTCGCCCAACGTTGTGGACCAGGTCGAGGAGCAGCGGTGATCTGGCCTGTATGACGCTCCCGCGCATGCGCGGCATCCTGCTGGAAACGTCGGGTCATTCATCGGCGATTGCTCACGGATTTTCTCTCCGCCCCACGTGACCGGCCCTAGTCGGAAAGAAGCACGCCCTGCGGCTTCTGCACCGCCTCGATCACAGCTGCCTGAAGGACTGCCTGCGTGAACGGCTTGGTGAGCTTGAGGATCTTGCCCTCGAAACCGGGCGGCAGTTCGCCATAGCCTGTCGCGAGGATGATCGGCAGCGTGGGGCGAAGGCTGGTAACCTCTTGCACGAGTTGCGTGCCGGTCATGTTCGGCATCGCCTGATCGGTGATCAGCAGATCGATGTCGGGATGGGCTTCCAGGATTTCGAGCGCCTGCCTGCCGGACGAGGCCTCCAGCACCCGATGACCGAGATCCTCCAGCAGGGCCGACGTGTTCAACAGGATGAGGCCATCGTCGTCGACAGCGAGGATCTTGAGTGCCGCAGGCGTCGGTGGAGCCTCCTGCTTTTCGGACACAGGCAGCGAGAGCTTTGTGGCATTTTCCTGCGCAGCGGGCAGCCAGAGCGTCGCGCGCGTTCCCTCGCCCTGCGTGCTCTGCAAGGTGAATGTGCCGCCGAGCTGGTTGGCGAGCCCATGGATCATGGAGAGGCCAAGGCCCGTACCCTTGCCGATGCCCTTGGTGGTGAAGAAAGGTTCGGTCGCCCGCTCCAGCGTCGCCGCATCCATGCCGTGGCCGTGATCGATCACCGAAAGACCAATATAGACGCCCGGCTCGACGGACTTGATCTGGCTGTCCGGCAGCTCGCGCTGTTCGGCAGCAATGCGGATCAGGCCGCCGCCCGCCATGGCATCGCGCGCATTCACGGCGAGATTGAGCAGCGCCATTTCGAGCTGGTTCGGGTCCGCCAGCACAGGGGAAAGGTCGGCAGGGAACTGAAGCTCCAGCGGCCATGCCGGCCCCATGGTGCGCTGTACGAGCTCGGCAATGTTGCGCACCAGATCCGGCACGTCGAGGCGCTCCGACACAAGCTCCTGCCGCCGGGCGAAGGCGAGCATGCGCTGGGTGAGCGCCGCGCCGCGCTCGGTGCCCTGCAGCGCATTGTCGATCAGGCGGTGGAGCGCAGGATCGTCAGGCACGCGGCGACGCAGCAGGGTCATGCTGCTCATGATGGCCATGAGCAGATTGTTGAAATCATGCGCCACGCCGCCGGTGAGCTGGCCGATGGCCTCGAGCTTCTGGGATTGGCGCAGGGCGTTCTGCGCGTGAGTGAGTTCCCTCGTCCGCTCGACCACCCGCGCTTCGAGCGTTTCGTTCAGGCGGTGCAGGCGCTCTTCATTCTCTCGCAGCGTCTCTTCCATGCGGCGGCGCTTGGAAATATCGTTGAACAGCACCGCGACGCGCTTGTCAGTCGCCTCACCGACACGGAAGGCATAGACCTCATACCACATGTCACCGAGCGCCTCGGCATGTTCCTCGAACCGCACCTTTTCGCCAGTCGTGGCGACCACGCCGTAGATATCAAACCAGCGCTGCTCGTGGCCCGGCACGAGGGACCTCATGGATCGGCCAACGGCGTTGTGCAGCCCGGTCTGCTTCCTGAAGGCCGGGTTGGTCTCAAGGAATACATAGTCGATCGGCGTGCCGGCCTCATCGAACACCATCTCGATGATGCAAAAGCCGGCATCGATGGATTCGAACAGGGAGCGGTATTTTTCCCGTCCGACGCGCAGATCTTCGAGCCGAGCGCGGGCTTCATACTGGCGCCGCCGCCCACGCAGCGCGGACCGGGCGAGGCTGATCAGCGTCGTCGGGTGAAAGGGGCGCTCGAGAAAGGTGACGTTGCCCAGCACATCGAGGAAGCGCCGGGCACCAGGGTTGCGCTCCAGGCCCCCGCCCCGGCGCGTCAGGAGAATGAAAGGGAAGTCGGACCAGTCCGGCTGATTGTCGAGCCAGGTCGCGAGCGGATGAAGATCGGCAGAGGTCAGGCTCTCCTCAGTGATGATGGCGAATCCCGCGCCCCGCTCCAGCCCCCGCTCTATCATGGAGAAGGATGTGCAGACCTCCGCGGGGATGCCTGCTTCCCCCAGCATGGCGGCCGCGATCGCAGCGTCACGCCCCAACGGAGCGTGGATCAGGGCTCTTTCGGAAATGTGCGGAATCATCAGGGGTGGTCAGCGAGCAGTGCCGGCCCTTCACCGACAAATGTAGGGACCCCCCGCAACACGCCCTGAAACCCGGTGAGCGGCTCGCCCAGACGGATCCCGCGCTCACCGATCCGGAACTCGCGAATGGTGTCCTCATGCGGGCCGGTGCGCTTCTTGATGACGGACAAGGCGCGCCGCACGCGCCCGGAGGCCTCGAAGTAGCGGAGCAGCACCACGGTGTCGGCGAGATAGGTGATGTCCACCGGCGCCTTCATGTCGCCCACCAGACCGTGCTGGGCGACGGTGAGGAAGGTCGTGGCGCCCTGCCGGTTCAGATATTGGAGCAGCTCGTGCATGTGCAGGATGAGCGCGTTTTCCTCAGGCATGGCGGCCTGATAGCCGTTGAGGCTGTCCATCACGATCGTGCGGACCTTGTGCTGTTCCACACACGCGCGGACCCGCTCGGAAAACTCACCGGGCGAGAGCTGCGCTGCATCGACCTGTTCGATCAACAGCTTGCCGTCATCGACCATCGCCTGCAAATCGATCCCGAGCCCACGGGCGCGCGAGAACAGCAGGCCGATCTCCTCATCAAAGACGAACATGGCGGCGCTCTCGCCCCGCTCGATGGCAGCGACGACGAAAGTGAGGGTGAGCGAGGATTTGCCCGTGCCGGCCGGGCCAAGAACGAGCACGCTCGATCCACGCTCCACGCCGCCGCCGAGCAAGGCATCGAGCTCCCGCGACTGGCTGGTGAGCACATCGCGCTCGAAATTGCGCTTGTGCTCTGCGGAAATGAGACGCGGAAACACCCTGACCCCACCGGTTTCGATCACGAAGTCATGATAGCCGCCCCGAAAGCGGCGTCCACGATATTTGATCACGCGCAGTCGGCGACGCTCCGAGCCGTAACTCGGGGACAGCTCCTCAAGCCGAACGACGGCATGGGCGACGCTGTGGACGGTTTTATCCGTGGCCTCGGCCGTCAGATCATCGAGCATCAACACCGTGACCATCTGCTGCGCGAAATAATGTTTGAGCGCGAGAATTTCCCGCCGGTAACGCAGCGAACCCTGCGCCAGCAGGCGGATCTCCGAGAGACTGTCCAGCACCACCCGATCCGGCTTTTGCTCGCGCAGGACGGCGAGCATGCGCTTGGTGGTTTCGCCCAGCTCCAGATCCGAGGAATAGAGCAGGCTCTGCTGCTGTTCTTCGGCGAGGAAATCGTCCGCAGGAATAAGCTCGAAAACGTCGATCCCGGCCAGGTCCCAACCATGGGACCGCGCACTTTCGCGCATCTCGCCATCGGTTTCGGACAGGGTGATGTAGAGGCAGCGCTCGCCCCGCGCCGCGCCCTCGATCAGGAACTGCGTCGCAAGCGTCGTCTTGCCGGTGCCGGGACTGCCTTCCAGCAGATACAGTCGCCCTCTCGCGAAACCGCCAGCCAGCACATTGTCCATCCCGCTGACGCCGGTCTGCGCCATATTCTGCAATGATTCACTCAAGGGCGTCTTCCGTCTGCTTCCAAAACTTCCGCGACCGACCCTTCGCTTTCACATTGCCGGAGACATCCCCGGTGACATGAATGCGGATGCTCAGCCAACATTTCGATTAAACCGTTCACCGCAAAAAGCGTTCCGGAGTGGGGTTCCCGATGCGTGCATTCGCAGGCGTTGGCGCATCACTGGTAGCCGGGCGTCCTGATCATAGTCGAGGCGCGAGAGAACTGGTGCGAACGCATAGGTGGCAGAGAGGGTGGCCGCCAAGTACCTTTGATATTAAAAGAAATTAACGGAATTTTTCGTCCAGCCATAAAATTCGTCATAAATCCGCACGACCAAACATTTCAGCCCAATAGCGCTGGGGTCGGGCTTAAACCGATAATATTGCGGCCGTAGATCGTTAGACCGGTGACCTGTGAACTGCTTCTGAACTATCTTTACTCGGCACTTTCCGGCAACTTCATATTTCGCGCCGCCAAAAAGAAATGCCAAGCGGGCCAAATCATCGCAGCAAGGCACGCCATAATAACCCATTGCGTCGCCTGAGAACTTGCCAAACGGCAGGCGTTACTCAGCTCCTTTGTACTCCCATCAGGCGCAGCCCCTCCAGGGCAGAGAATCGAAAAACTAGCTTGATGCAGCTCGCTAAACAGATGCGCCGCAACCAGGTCGATGCCGATCCCGGCAAGCAGCGGACCAAAACTCCGGTAATGCCTGCGCGTTCCAATGCATCGGAACGTGCAGAGCTAAAGCCTGACCAGCGACTTCGCCGCAGCCTTTGGACGGCCCTGCGCAGGATATATCTGCCAGCGCAGGCATGCCCCACACATGCCTGCGCTCATCGTTGCCGGCGTTGCGTCAGTTCTTGCCGAACACCACGCCGCCATCGACCTGCCCGTCAAAGCCGGTATTGCCGAACGTGTATGAGAGGCCGATGTGGCTCGCCCCGTCGCCTGCCAGGAAGCCAGTGAAGACTGCCGTGCACGCGCCGCTTCCGGCACAAACCGAGCCGCCACCACTTGCCGTCAGGTTGTAATCGCGGAATACCATATTGTCGTTACCGCTTGTTCCAACCTCCATCCCTGTCGCTGGGCTGGCAGCACCGCCGGCAGTGGAGATGCCATAGGTCGATCCGCCAATCGAGACGTTGAGGTCAACGCCGACGCGTGGCGTTGCGCCAAATGCAACTGCGGCCGACCCAGTCACGCTGCCCGGCGCAAGCGACCCGTCACGAATCGTGGGGTTGGTCGATCCCACAAGGGCATAGGTGGCCGTGCCGGATGCCGGCAAATTTGTTGCCGGTTCGCCCGAAACGATATGCCATCCACCGTTCGCCGGTAGGTCGACGCCGCCCAGGGCGTAATAGGTGCCGCCCGTGGTGCCACTCGCCCAACGGGCCCATCCGATGATGCCCGCAACGCTGCCTTCCTCGTTCAGGCTTGCTGAGCCGATGGTCGGCTCCTCGTTCGGTGGCGAGAAACTATAGCCGATCGGAGCGCCTGAGATGCTTTCATAAGTCACGGTGGTCGGTTGACGCTGGTCGATACCGATCACGGATGACGCATAGGTGGTGATCTGATTGGCGACCGCCGTCCCTTGCAGCGGCGGCGCAGCCGGCACAAACGGGCCGCCTTCAAACACCGCCGTCCCCGTGAGCGTCGGCGCCACACTGGGGGTTTGGTAAATCGAATAGCCCAGCGTTGCCCATCCGGCACCATCGCCGCCAACCATACCGCTGACAATGACGCTGCACGATCCGGTCAGGTTGCATGCGGCGCCATTCGCATCGACGGTTGGCGTTAGGTTGCCGTTGAAGACGAGCATGGCTTGCCCGACCGTGCTGTTGTTCAGAACGAAGCCACTGGCGGGATTGCTCGCTCCACCGCTTGTCTGGAAGCTGTACGTTGCGTCCGGCATCGTCACCGTTGCTTCTAGGCCAAGGCTGGCAAACGAGCCTAGCCTCAAACCGAGCGCACCGGAGAACACGCCCGGCGCCGTCGCTTCGTTGGAGTAAACAGGGCTGGTTGCGCCCTTGAGGGAATAGCTGATCGTCCCGTTCTCCGGAAGGTTGGAGAGCGGTGCGATGACGGCGTAGCTGAAGCCGTTGTCCGTGCCGTAAATCGCGTTTCTCGGCTGGAGCTCACCTCCGGTAAAGCGGCCCACTTGCCAGTCAGCATCTCCCGCCAGGTCCGCAGTCAGCAAGGAGCCACGCACGACATAGGGCGTGCCATCGTTCGCCGGGTTGCTCTCGTTATAGGTGAGAGAAACAATACCACGATTGTCGAAAACGCCATCGAAAAGCGGGTTCGCCGATATCGCGGAGCGAGTCACATTGTTTCCGCCGCCATCAACCAGCATCGGTAGAAATTCGCTGTGCTCAAACGGCGCCGTCAGCGTTCCGGAGGCGACCCCCGCCCCCCCGGCGAATGACAGATTCGTGAGGTTCTCCGTCCCCACGCGATATACGCCGGTTGCGACATTGGAGGACCCAAGCGTGCGGAAATAGCCTCCGCTTTCCGTGAAGCCATCCGAGAAGACGCCGATCAGGCGGACGTTGCACGATGCCCCGGATGCACAGAAATCGCCAGTACCAGAGGTTATGGGCGCGAACACGACATAAGACGTTCCGGAAAGTGCTGCGCCGTCCGTCTCCACGGCAGCCAATCCACCCGGCGTGGTGAAGGTGTAGTTCGTGTCGAGTCCAAGGGTACCTTCAACGGCGACGCGCGGCGTGTATCCAAAGGAGACGGCGAGGCTCATGTCGAAGCTGGTGTCGGTCAGGCCGGTGGTCGTCTGCGGGGAGAAGCTATCTTTCAACGTATAGGTGGCCGTCCCGCTGACCGGAAGCAGCGAGGCGGTGTCGGCCACCGCAACTAGGTCCAGATAGCCACCATCGACAACGGTTGGTGAACTGTAAGAGGAATAAGTTCCTGCCTCATACCGGCTAAGAAGAATGCCTTCGTCGCCCGATCGCTGGACCAGAGCCAAGCTTCCGCGATCAAAAACCGCATTGCCGTTGCGCGTGATCGAGCCAATCGCTCCATCATCTGCAAGCGCCGCAGCACCAGTGTAGGACGTTGCGTCGATGAAGCGATTGCCAGCGAGTGAATAGATCGCAGACTGATATGCCACGACGTTCGATCCATAAAGCTCGCTCTCGCTTCCGCTGTCCCCCGGGTCAGAGACAAAGCCCGCCGATCCGGTAAAACCGATGCTGCCCTCGCCGCCGTTTCGTGAGCCATAGGCCAGGACGAGCGCGCTCGCACCATTTCCGCCCGGCGTGGCACCAAGATACAGTTCGCATGCAGATGCGCCGGATACGCAGGCCTTGCCGGTGCCGGTCAGCGCAGCGCTCTGCTGAATGGGATACCAGTCGGAAGAAATGGCGTAGGAACCAGCCAAGCTGTCCACTCCGGCGATGCCACCGGGCGTCGCGAACGAATATGTAGCATCGCCGGGCATGACAATGCTGCCTTCCGCCGCGAGCTGTGCTCGTGTCCCTGTGAATTTCACAGTCAGATCGGCTGTGAAGGTGCCGGGCGCGGAAGAGCCGTCGTTAAAGGTTGGGCTGGTCGCGCTGTCCAGCACATAGTTGATGGTTGCATCCGTTGGCACGTTGGTCAGCGGCGCTGCCGTAGTGAAGTGCAGGCCCTGGTCGGCACCAAGAGCGAAGTTCTGTCCGCTTTGGGTGAAGCGATCACCGTAGATGCGTGTGGAAACGGTTTGCGCGCCTTCCTCCCGCTGCGCAACCGTGGGATTGCCGACGAGGACATCACCGGAGATGTAGACGGGCGCGCCATTGGCATCCAGGACGATCGTATCGTTATAGCCACCTGTGCTGACCGATCCGGTCGACGCGGCAAAGGGACGGTTGAGGGACTGGGCAGTCGCATAGCGGGCGATGGTGCCGCCGAGTGCAGGCAATCCGGGGAAGGCATCTGCGCCGCCGTCGGAATTGCCATAGCGGACATAATTGAAATAGGTGTTCAGCAGCGCATTGTCTTCCGTGCGCCCTGCCTGCTGCAGCGCCAGACTGACGCTATCGTTGAAGTAGGCGAGCAACGTCTCGAAGTCGGCGGCGGTATAGCCGCTGGGCAGGCCATTGGCCTTGATGTGGTCAAGAAAGCCATCGACAATTGCCAGTTTCTCGGCGCCGCTAAGACCTGTCGGCAGGCCGGGAAACGCATCAATGTCGCCGCCTGTGGCGAGATAGGCCAGATAGTCGCTCAGGAAATCCGCCTGATCGCCGGCAAGCTGGGCCAGCAAGCCGGCATCGCTCAAGGCCTGCAGATAGCTGAGCACCAACTGCTGGGAGAGCTCGCCATATTCGCTGGGCAGGCCGCCATCCTGCAGATAGGCTACGAAGGCCGACAGGGCCGCCGCATATTGTTGGGCGAGCGCTTCGGAAAGGCCCGGTTGCAGTCCCTCGAAGCCGCTGAACGCCTCAGGCGCGCCACCCTCCCGCAAGAAGGCAAGGTAGGCCCGCAAGACGGATGCCTGCGCTTCAAAAAGGCTGTCGAGCAGACCGGACGTTTCGAGCGCGGCCAGATAGACCTGAATTTGCGCAGTGGTCGCACCGTCATAGCCAGCGACATCTCCGCCTTGGGCAAGGTACGCCAGATAGGCGGAAATCGCCTGCCCATATTGCGCCAGCAGAGCGGGATCGATCCCTTCGCCATACTGGAAGTTGGCCGGAATTCCGCCATTTGCAAGATAATCCAGATAGGCAGTAACCAATCCCTGCTGAACACCCGCGAGCTGCTCGATCAGTCCACTGCTCTGCAGATAGGCCAGATAGGCGTTCACCGCGCCAAGATCGGCACCCTCGAAAGTGACTGGCGAGCCCCCTGCGGCAAGCAGCTGGAGGTATTGCGTCAGAACCGCATTGTAAGAAGCCTGGAACTCAGCTGCCGCGCCACCCTCTGCCAAAAAACGCAGATACGCATTGATTAGGGAAGGCGCCAGCGCAGCGGTATCACCCGCGCGCGCTGTCGCGAGCGCGGCTGCCAGTCGATCTGAATATGTAAGCAACAGTTCGACATCGCCAGACGGCAGAGAACCGAAACCGGTTTGGACGGCACGAGCATCAATGGCCCGTGCCGCCTGTTGGATGTCGCCCGCAGCCCCGATGGCGTTGAGCGCAAAACCAAGCGTCACCGGCAAGCCGTTTGCTGCCGCACCCCTGACTCCCTCCTGCCGGAGCGAGGCAACGACCGCACCCGGCGCCTGCTGCGCGGGATTGGCGAAAACGCGGGCAGGCGCGTTGTTGGCAGCCATGCGCCACGCCGAGCCGCGGGTGAAGCTTTGTTCGCTGCCATTGCCTGCCACGGTCATCGCGCCCTGCAGCACGTGTCCGCGCACGGCGCTGCCCTGAACGGTGAGGCTGGCCGCGCCCCGGATGGTCGCGGCACCATTGCCTTCGAACCGAAGTGTGACCGGCGCGTTTCCGCTCGACCTAACGGTTACGGCGCCCTCTGAAATCGTAACCTCACCTCCCGTGATCCGGAAACGAGATTTGCCGACGAGACTTACGACCGAGCCGTCCTCCAGCCGTAGCTGCGTGACGCCGGTCTCGCGCGTCTGCCAGCTGTTTTCCGGTACGGCGCCAGCCGCACCGAACATGTAGCGGGCAGCTTCAGCCGGCTGAGCGAAGGACAGGAGGGAAGCCGTGGTAAGCAGGATTGCCTTGTTGATCATCTGTTTCTCTCCAATCAGAATTCGTGCCGGACGCCGACGCTCACGGTCGCGCGCTCATAGCTGTAGAGCGCGAAATTGCTCCAGTTGCGGGTGTAGCTAACCCGCGGCCGGGCATAGAGATTCTCGGCGATTTTGAACTTCAGACCGGCAGAAAGGTCGATCTGCTCATCATGCCGCTTGCCGAGAAACAGAGGGTCGGCCTTGTCGTGCCGCCGCAACTGTCCACCCAGGCCAGCGACGATCGACACGTTGGTATAGATCGGCTGCTCGATACCGAAGTTGACACGCAGATAATCGAAGGAGAGATGATCGCCGGCGTTGCGACGTGTTTCCTCATGTCCCCCGGACAGTGAGACGATCATGGTCCGCGCGGCATAGGAAATGCCTACGCCATAGCGGTTTGCATCCCGAAGCGGATCGTTATCGAAATTGAGGCGGAAGAACTCGGCGGAAACGCTCAGCGCCTCACCGCTTTTCAAGCGCTTGGTGTACTGGCCGATGGCACCATAGCTTTGCCGGAAACTGTCGTGGCCCAGCCAGAACTGCTGCCCCTGAACCGAAAAGGAAATGACGTCCCGATTGGCCAGCGTATGACCGATGCCGCCGGTTCCGGTGATCGCCGCCTGATCGAACGGACGGCTCTCGACATTGTCGCGCCAGTTGCCGAGCAGAGATGCGAACAGGCGCGTCTGGCGGGAAATGGCTGTGACGCCGGATACACCAGCCTGGATTTCATAGAACGGCTTGTCCTGCTCGCGCGCAGCGGCGCCCAGCGCCCCCGGGCCGAAAGCGGCGAATAGCGGGATGACAATGGTCTCGGCATCGGTCGCACCATTGATGTTGCTGTCATAGCCACCGGACACATCCACAAAGCCGCTGACCGAGCTGCCCCCGCCCGAAATCTGCCGATCATAGTCGCGCACGATCCGGTCAAAGCGCTGCCGCACTGGATCGGGCAGGCTGGGATCGTTGACCACCGTGTCAAACTGCTCGCGGGCCGTGTCGATGTCTCCCGCCATGGCGTAGGCGCGGGCTAACTCAGCACGGGCCTGCGCATGGTCCGGATTGGTGGCCAACACTCGCTGGAATGCCAGAATGGCATCCGCGACCTGGCCGGAGTCAGCGGCCGCAAGACCGAGAATGTAGTTATAGTCCGGATCTGCGCTGCGTTGCTCGAGCGCGGGCGCCAGAAGTCGATACGCCGCATCGGCCTGCTGAGCTGCGTGCAGGTCCAAAGCCTGCTTCACCAAAGTGTCGACTTCCGCCTGCGCGGGGCTTGTCGTGGCCAGAACAGGTCCAGCGGACATCAGCAATAACTTCTTGAACAAGCGACAACATCCTTCCGTAGCGAGGCTCCCGGCCACCAGCGTTGGGCGAGGTAGGAAGATGATGCCTGCCTGGCCATCCCGCGTTCAGGGGATGGCAAAAAGGGGAATTGTGCCGGATTGAAACGCATGCCTCCGGCGCATCCATTGTTTTGGAGCTCTGGACGCTATCGCGCTGGAATCCCGGGCTTTGATTGCTGCCAAGGCGGACTGCGAGACCAGCCCCTTTTTCTGCCGTCTGTGCCCCTTAGAGGATGGTGCGCGGTGATAGGCATATTGATCATCATCTCCGCCAATCAAGCAGAAACAGCCCCTCTTACGTCGGCGCGGGGCTGCTCCCGCTAACATAGCCGTCGTTCTTTTACTTTGTTGTGCTCCCCGAAAGCCGTCGTTGGTTCAGCCGGATCGATCGACCGGTTTCAGGAGCGGCAACGTTCGATGTTAATGGCCAAAAAGTTGTGGAAGGCGAAGTTCAACTTGCCAGCCCCATGAGCGACCGGGGGTTCGTTCGTGGGGCCAACGTAATCAATCGATGATGAGGTCGGCGCCATCGGCTCGCATTTTGGCAAGGTCGAGGCGCCGCTGTTCGACAACCTCTTCTGAATGCCCAGTCTGCTTTAGCCTCACGTGGTTGAGCTCAGCCCATCCCTCTTGATGAGCAGCTTAGGACCAACACGCAAACTTCAAGGCTGGAGAATATCCAGCCATCATATGCGGCTCAATCAATCGACCTATGTTTTTACTCCCAGACGTCGACTATCGACACGCCGTTGGTCAATGATGCACGCCGGAACGGATTTGCGTGGTGTCTGTCTGGCGCCCCGCGCCCAAGCAGCACAGACTGGCGAGTAGCGCTGCCACAGCGGCAGACAGCATGGCGAAGCGGATCGCCTCGTCCCCCAGCGCTGGTGCCAGTATATCGCTCAATCCCCCGGATATGAGCGGGCCCAAGCCCTGACCGATTATATTCGAGACGAACAGGAAAAACGCGATTGCGACCGATCGCATGCGAGGCTGCGCGGTCGCCAGCAGCAGCGCAAAAAGCGGCCCTATCGTAGAAATGACCAGCATCGTTTCCAGAGCGAGGCCGAGTTTCCACATGGCCGGGCCGCCAAAGAGCAGTAACAGTTGTGCCGGCGCAATGAGCAACATGCCGATGGCAGGAACACGATAGAGCCAGCGTCGGTCCCGCTTACTCAAAGCCATGGTGAGCCAGCCTCCTGCCAACCCGCCGACGATCCCGCCTGGACCTCGCAGAAGTCCCATGAATGTACCGATTTCGCTCTGGCTGAGCTCATGTACCCGCGAGAGGAAGGCGGGGACCCATGTGTGGGTAATCGCCATGTTCATGCTCACCAGCGTTCCTGCTGCAATGCCGAGTACGAAGCCGCGCGAACGCAGGAGATAGCCCAGTGCCTGGCGGAGGTTGACCGGATCGGCGACCTTCTGTTCACCTGGATCAGCGACACGCACGGGCTCTTTGACCGTGAAGAAGAAGAGGACGGCAAGCAGGATGCCAGGCAGACCGGCTGCGATGAAAGCATAGCGCCAACCATGCTCCTGACTGACCCAGCCAAGTAGAGGAAACGCAACGAGAATGCCCAGCGATGTCGCCATGGACAAAAAGCCTAAAGCGAGGGGGCGCTGCTCAGCCGAAAACAGGTCGGCGATAATAGAATTCGAAGGTGCGACGCTCGTTGCTTCCCCTGCTCCCAGCAGGAAGCGCGAAACGCCCATTTGCCAAATATTCTGCACGAAGCCGTGCAGAACCGTCATCACGCTCCAGAAAGCGAGACCCGCCGCAATGATATTTCGGCGATTGGACCGGTCCGCGAATGAGGCAATCGGTAGCGCGGCCGTGGCATAGAAAAGCGCAAAGGCAAAACCGGAGAGCAGGCCGATCATGGTATCGGACAGGTGCAGATCCTGCTTGATGAGGGGAACGAGTAACCCGAAGAGGTTTCGATCCACGGTGTTGAACGCATAAATCAGCGTCAACAGCGCAACGGCGTAGGCCGTTCGCGGCGTCCAGCCCGGTGGCGTCACGGCTGTATCCGCAGGTCTCTGGTCGATCACGGCAACCCCTCCATTCAGTCGGGGTCGGCTTACGCGCCCCTCTCAGCTTTTCTTTTCGGGCGATGGAGCAAGCAGTGATGACAACTGCCCCAGCGCGGCACGATATCGGTCCTGGAACTCTTCGGAATAGACATCCTCTCCGGTGGCCACGTAGACCGACTGGGGAAAGGTCATCGGGTAGATCGACAAAGCGACACAGAACAGAAACAGTATCTGTGGGTCGATCTCCTCAGCGAACTTGCCCTCAACCTGCAGTTGTCGGAGTGTCTCGATACGCTCCTTCACAACCTTCCGTCGATCCTCGAACGTGCTTAATCCTTCCTCATTTGCTCCATTTTCCAGTGCTTCCCACTCAAGGAGCCGGACACGGTGGCGATCCGCCGCGTAGCCGACGAAATAGCTGTCCAGGAGTTCAGACAGGTTGCCTGGCTGCTTCGCCAGCATCTGCTGTCTTTCCTTGAAGATTTCAGCCAGCACGGCCTCAAGCAGCCCCTTCTTGTTGCCAAAGAAGTGGTAGACCATCCGGACATTGACGTCCGCGGCCTTGATGATCCGGTCAATGCGGGCACCCGAGAAGCCGTTGGCCGAGAACTCCTCCAGAGCCGCGAGTAATATCCGTTGGCGGGTGCTGAGGTCACCTGCCCGTTCCTTCCGGCGCGTCATGCCGATCATTCTCCGCTTTGGGATGGCTATACGGATGCGCCATATCGGGATCCGGTAGCTCCAAGGCATCGATTTCTAGCAGCAGCTTGTCCATGGCTGCAAGAATGGCATCTTCGGCTTCGTAGGCAAACGAGTCACGCAGTTGCGGTTCGACCGCCCGGCCCCGCATTTCCGGGTCCTCAAGATACCAGTCGACCGTGCGCTGGATGGCTGGAACGACTGGCACCTGATCGTGCGGCAGCCGCTCATTCATTTTGGCTAGATCGAGGACATGATGACCGGTCGTGAGCGGAAAGCGGGCATAAGGCCATGCCGGCCTAGCCATCGCTGCGGGCACAGACGCAAAACCGACCTCGCGCCCCATCGCTTTCGCGATCTGCTCGACCCATTTGCGATGCGTGAGCGGTTCGCGGTCGGCGCAATTGAAGGCGTGACCCGCAGCCTGTGAACGGTTGCGCACGGCCGCCATCACGATGCGCGCCGCATTCTCCACATAGAGGACGCTCTGGAGCAGAAAACCACCCTCCGGCACGATAATCCTCGACCGGCCATCCAGAATGCGGCGAATGATGCTCCACTCCGCCGCTCCGGGCTGGCGCGGCCCATAAACCCGAGGATAGCGAAGAATTGTAGCGTCGAACGCGCCGTGCAGATGTGCCCATCGCAGCAGCGTGTCGGTTTCCACCACGCGCTCCCCGAATTTGCCGACCGGATCGAGCGGCACATGCTCGGGCATGGGGGCACCCTCGTTCAGATAATGCACGGTCCAGTCGCGCGCCTCGCCGGTTTCCGATGTGGGACGAACGGTCGCGGCGGGATCGATCCAGCCGGGATAGAACATGCCTCCAATGGCGATGAGATGCTCGACATGACCGCTCAGCGCCTCAGCGACGAAACGCAGACGGCCATATTGGGCGATCGCTACCTCAAAATGACGACCACGCATCACATCCTTGAGCGGATCGAGATAATGCGGGTCTGCAATGATCCGCTCTACGGGCCCGGCATAGTCGACGGGATGCCTGCCCGTATTGAGAACAGAGACCTCATAGCCTTCCGCAAGCAGGGCGTTCACCACCAGCGGTCCGGTCGGGCCGCCGCCGCCAATAAGCAATGCAGTGCGCGCGCTCATGCTTTGTTCCCTCCAAAGCGGTCATCGATCTGGCCCCACTGGCGAATGCCCAGCAGGTTTGTCAGTTCTCCGAAATTCATGGTGCCCTCGGGCAGGTGCAGCTTACCGGAGCGCAAGTCCTCCAGCGCATCGCTCATGCACTTGACCACGCGCAGCAGCAGCGTTCCAGGATAGACGATGATCGAGAACCCCATCGCCTTGAGTTCATCGGGCGGAAGGATCGGCGTGCGGCCTGCTTCAGCCATGTTGGCGAACTGGATGTGGTCGATCTCGCCGCCGATGCGCCGTAGCTCCTCCACAGACTGAGGCGCTTCAACGATCACGGCATCGGCACCGATCTCCTTGAAGCGTTTGGCCCGTGCAATTGCATCGTCCAGCCCCGTGACCGAACGTGCATCCGTGCGCCCGACGATGAAGAAATCCGGATTGCTGCGCGCGGCCAGCGCTGCTTCCAGCTTGGCAGACGCAGTCTCGAGATCGACCACGCTCTTGCCGTCCATATGTCCGCAGCGTTTGGGATTGGTCTGATCTTCAAGCACCAGTCCGGCCACGCCCATGGCTTCATAGGTCTGAACGGTGCGGGTTACGTTCTTGACGTCGCCATATCCGTCATCGCCATCTACGATGACGGGCAGTTTAGACCCCATCATGATGTCCCGTACGCCGGCGGCAAATTCGCCAAAACTGAGCAGGCCGATGTCTGGAATCGCATGCCGCATCGCCGCCAGCGCGAAGCCGCCGACGCTGTAGCAGGGATAACCGGCCCGCTCGATAAGCCGCGCCGACAGCGCGTCATGCGCGATTGGCACAATGAGTGGATTCTCTTGCGCAAGCAGCGCATGGATCGATGGCCCTTTCATCCTGCCTTCACCTCGAAATCATCCCCTCCGATGGTACGGGGACCAAAGTACGCCCAGGGGCGCATTTTCCGGTCGCGGTTCTGGAAGGCAATGATATCTTCCCTGAAGCGCAGCGTTGCACTGATCGGATCGAGCGCATCGATCATGGCCTGACGATAAATGTCCGGCACGCGGAAGCGCAGGCGCTTGCCGCTGGGGCTCGCAACCGTCTGCGCGGGGAGGTCTACGACCAACTTCCCGCGGCCCTGACGGGCCTCTACCTCATCGCAAATCGCATCCACTTCATCTTCGGGCAGGATGACCGGCAACAGCCCGTTCTTCAGCGCGTTGGAATAGAAGATGTTGCCGAAGCTGGGTGCGATCACGCAGCGGAACCCATAGTCCCGCAGCGCCCACGCCGCGACCTCGCGCGAACTGCCGCAAGCGAAGTTATGCCCGGCCAGCAATATCTCGGCCTCACGAAATTGCGGTTTGTTCAGCACGAAATCGGGATCTTCGCTCCCATCCTCGCGATGGCGCCAGTTGTAAAACAGCCCCTCGCCAAATCCGCCTTTCGCCACCTTGAGAAGCTGCGTCCCGGGGATGATCGCATCGGTATCGACATTGAGCCGCCGCAATGGAGCCGCGACAGCCTCGAGCCGGACGAATGCCTTTCTGCTCACGCGAGACTCCTTGGATCAGTTATCCGGCCAGCCACGGCGGAGGCCGCCACCATGGCCGGACTTCCCAGATGGGAGCGGACATTGCGCCCCTGCCGGTTCTCGAAATTTCTGTTGGTGGATGAAAGCACCCGCGCGTGCTCGGGGAAGGCCTCGCCACCCGCTCCACCGCTCATGCAAAGGGAACAGCCGGGCTCACGCCACTGGAATCCGGCTTCGGTAAAGATGCGGTCGATGCCCTCCGCCTCAGCACGGCGTTTCGTCTCGCCCGAACCGGGTGAACAGATAGCCATCAGCCCCGGAGCAACCTTGCGCCCCCGCAGAATGCTGGCGGCTTCGCGCAGATCGTTGAGACGGCTGTTGGTACAGGAGCCGATAAACACGGCATCAAGTGAAAGTCCGGCAATTTTCTGGCCTGGGCTGACCCCCATATAGTTGATCGCTCGGCGCCTGGACTCCTGTTCTCGAGAGGTCGGCGCCAGAGACGGGTCCGGAATGGCGTCTTCGACTCCGATGACATGTTCCGGGCTTGTGCCCCATGTCACTTGTGGACTGAGGCGCGCGCAATCGATCACCACCTCACGGTCGAAGCGGGCATCCGTGTCCGAAGACAGGGTGCGCCAATAATCGACGGCGGCATCCCATTGCGCGCCCTTGGGCGCATAAGGCTTTTCTTTCAGGAAGGCGAAGGTGCGTTCATCAGGAGCCACAAACCCGGCACGGGCCGACAGCTCAATCGACATGTTGCAGATCGTCAGCCGCTCCTCAATGCTGAGCGCCTCGACAGCTTCCCCGGCATATTCGATCGCATAGCCATTGCCGCCATCGGCCGAAATCTGTCCGATGAGGGCAAGGATCATGTCCTTTGCCGTCACGCCGGACGGACGCCTGCCCTCGAAGCGCACCCGCATGGAAAGCGGCTTGGTCTGAACGAGGCAGCCTGTCGCCATCGCATGTTCGATATCGGTCGTGCCAATGCCCCACGCCATTGCGCCGACACCGCCGATGGTGCTCGTATGGCTGTCACAGCAGACAAAGATTGTCCCGGGCAGTGCGATGCCCTGCTCGGGCGCCATGACGTGAACGATGCCCTGTTCGGGATCATCAATATCGAAGAAGCCCACGCCGGTCTCCCGGGCGCCCGCACGCAACTGCCGGATGAAGTCCGCGCCGTTGGGGATCAGCGTCGCGTCGCCCCGCCCCCGATATGTGTCCAGCAGGTGATCGACGGTCGCAAAGGTGAGCTCCGGCGACAGGATCGGCCGGCCCGCTTCCTTGAGACTGCTGAATGCGATCGCCGCCAATTCGTGCAGAAAAGCGCGATCGACGTGCACGAGACAGGTGTTGTCTCCAAAATCCCGGACGATGTGATCGTCCCAGATCTTGTCGAGCATATTGCGGGGAGCGTTCATTGGCCTTCAGCCTCCCGGCCGAGCCATTCCTTCAAAACATCTTTGCGATCCGCGTTGACCGGACGTCCCGCAAAACGAATGGCTGCCGGCGCATCCCTAAGCCGGGCAAAGACATTGGGCAGCATGACGGACCCCATCTCCGGGTCCGGCACGTCGACGAACACCTGCCTCGACTGGAAGTGGGTATCGTCCAGAATGTCCTGCATACCATAGACCGGCCCCACGGGCGCGCCTGTCTCGTACAGGCGGTCAAGAGCCTCGGCGCGCGTCAGCGTTGACGCCCACTCCTGAATGGCGTCGTCGACGGCATCGGCATTCTTCATGCGCTCCACGTTAGTGCGAAAGCGCGGATCATCCATGAGCTCGGACCGTCCCATTGCACGGAAGATATTAGCTGCCGTAAACTGGGTTGCCCCCGAAAGTGCGAGCCACTTGCCATCCTTGCAAAGATAAGCACCGCGGGGCGATGCGAACTCCAGCCGGTTGCCAACCCGTTGCGGCTCTTCCTTGAACACGCAATAATCAACGAACTGCGGCCCGAAATAGCTGAACAAAGGCTCGATCAGGCTGACGTCGATCGTCTCGCCTTTTCCGGTCACGTCTCGCCTGTGCAGAGCCGCCAATGCAGCGATTGTCGCGGCCATGGCTGCGGCCGTATCGGCAAGCGCGATCGGCGCCAGTGTGGGAGGTCCGTCCGGCCACCCGTTCAGATTGGTAAAGCCGGCCATCGACTCAGCGACCGTTCCAAAGCCCGATCGATGGGCATAGGGTCCTGTCTGGCCGAAACCGCTGATCTGGACGAGCACAAGGCGCTCATTCACTTCACGCAGCCGATCCGGGCCAAGCCCCCATTTCTCCAGCGTTCCGGGCCGGAAATTCTCGATCACGATGTCCGCCTGCGCGACAAGATCGAGGACGAGTTGCCGTCCCTCTTCCGTTTTGAAGTCGACAGAAACCGAACGCTTGTTGCGACCGATATATTTCCAGATCAGACTGACACCATCTACGTGCCGTCCGGTCGCGCGAGACGGGTCGCCCGCCGGCCGTTCGACCTTGACGACATCCGCACCCAGATCGCCCATGTAGCAGCCGACGAGTGGACCGGCGATGAGGACGCCCAGATCAAGCACCTTCACGTCCTTGAGCGGACCCTGGCGCGGGGGGAGAGCGGCGGTCATGCGCCTTCGTTCCACGGCAGGTCACCGGGCAGCGTACCCAGCGGGAGACGCGGCGCCCCGGCGAGGAAGCGCACTTTCCGCGTCTGGAAAAACCAGCGCCCATCCTTTGAAACAAACCGACATTCCTCGGCCGCATAGCCAAGCAGTTCTGTGCTGTAGCGACCAATGCCCCGCCCGGAAGGATTTTTCACCAGATCCATGAGAGCGATTACAACGCGGCATTCGGCAGCGTCCTTGTCAACGACATGGAAGCGGAAATTGCTTGGCGTGTGGAGCGTACGGCGACCTGGATAGCTGAAGCGAACCTTCATCATCCGATCGAACAAAGCTTGCCGGCCAATCCTCGGCTGATCGAGCCCCGCATCATAAAAGACCAGATCCTCGACGTGCAGTGCGGCGGCTTCCTCGACCTTTCCTTCGTCCATCAAGTCACAGAATGTGATGAACGTATCTTCACAGGCCCTGATGATCGCCAATTCCTCGCCGGTCCTGACACGTCCGGCGATATGCTCGCTCAATTCAAACATCATTTTCTCCAAGGGACGGCAAAGTAAGAGATTACTTACTTAATGCAAGGCCAATCGCTGCGCCGTCCGTGGCATTTTGCGCTGTAATCCCGGCGTCGAGCTCAAAAGAGGAACACGGCCGCCGGAACTCACTCAACACGCTCGCTCAGATAGACTTGGCGAACGAGATACTGACAATGCGCCCAAGAGCGCTGGCTGAGGACGGATCATATCCGAACCCAGCATCGACGAACGGCGGTTCGCGATCGAACAGGTTGCGGACGTTCAGCCCCAGACGCGTGCCGCGTAGGAATTCACCACTTTCCGGCGCGAATGTGTAGCTGAGATCGAAGTCCACAGTCGTGTAGCTTGAAACCTCCTGCACCAAGGTGCTGGTCATGTTCCTGTAGCTGCCGGGATAGTTCACGGCCGCCTGGGCTGACAGCCCACCTGTCGTCCAGCCGGCAAGCGCGCGGGCGCGGAACTTCTGCGGGAACCCGTATGTGTTCGCACGGCTGACCAGCGCGCCGGTGCCGGTAGCGTTCGAGTAGCCGAAGAACCAGGTGGCAGTCGCCCCCAGATTGAACTCTCCGGCGCCTACGCCGAAGACATAGTGCGCTTCCATGTCGAGACCATTGGCCTTGGTCACGCCCAGATTGTTCTTGCGTGCGTCGACAATGCCATCCGCGAGGGCAAAATTGACCTGTCCGGGGATGGCGTACTGGCTGTTCGTGAGCCAAGCCACAGCCTCCTGATAACGGGGACCGCCGTCATTGAAGAACACAATATCGCTGAAATTTTCGGGTTCTGTCAGCACCTGAGGTACGATCGTGAACACGTCGACCACCTGGTTTTCGTAGTTGATGTCGAAATACGTGGCGCTCAGCCGGAGGCCGGGAACGGCAATTGGAGCAAAGTCGAAACCTGCTGACCAGGTCTCGGCGGTTTCCGGACGCAAGCCGGCGTTACCTGCCGCAAGAACGACCATATTGAGCGGAACAGGATTGCCACCGATGGTATAATTTCCCACGCGAATACCGGCGCCGCTGGAGTTCGGATTGATGTCCGCAAGTCCGGGTGCGCGGAACGAGGTGCCATAACTGCCCCGCAGCTTCAGACCGTCGATTGGCGCCCAGGTGAGGCCGATCTTGGGATTAGTCGTTGTCCCGAAATCGCTGTAGTCTTCGTGACGAAGCGCCACGAGCAGATCGAGCTGCTGGAAACCGCCGATGGCATTGCCCGGGCCGAACAGCGGAACATACAACTCTCCAAACACAGCTCTTGAATCACGTCCGATGTCGCTCGGGCTGCTGATGGGCGCAAGCGTCGATCCGAACGTGAATGCCCCATACGATCGTTCGTCGCGATACTCGGCGCCGATGGCCATGCGAACGTCACCTCCGGGCAGAGCGAACAACGGCCCGTCTCCCTCGATGCTGACAGTCCTCAGACGGTTGGTGATCTGGGGATTGAAAAGGTCGAGATAGAATTGCGAGACCTTTTCCCGACTGTTGCTGTTGGGCAGGAACGGATTAATGGCAACGGCAGGATCCGAGCTCGCCAGCAGCGCGCTCAGCGCCGCGGTATTGATGCCGGGCGAACGGTCGTCCTCGTCCGACCCTTCAGCGTAGGAGCCGGTCAACTGGATCTCCCAGCGGCCAACTTCTGCCCTGAAGCCGCCGAGAACCTGGAACAGTTCGGATTCGCCACGCGTCGTCCGCGGTCCCATGACGTCCATGAAATTGGCGTTGACCGCAATCGTCGTCCCAACCGGAACATTGGTGGGGTAAAAGGCGTTGGTCGTGGGGACGATCAGGTTGGTGGCCACGGATTGCCCGGGAACAGGCCCGGAATAAACCCGCTGAGAATAGATACCCTGAGCGAAGACGCTAAGACCGGCAACAAGATCCTGCGAGAAATAGGCATAGGCGCTCTTGCGCTCCTGCTCCGGAATTAAAAATGTGCGCCCCTCGATATCGCAGCGATTGAAGGTGCCGGGCACGAGTGTGGCGAAGTCGATCACGCCACTGCCTTGGTTGGGAACAGCGTAGGTCGTTCCGGTCGCCGAGATTGTCGCCGGCGCGCACGAGATGGACCGGCCGTCGGCGCCACCGCCCCCGCGGCGGTCGGACGATATGAAGTCCCGCGAGGTAGCAAGCAGCATATCGTTCCTGGTCCACTCGCCAGCGAGGACAAAATTGCCAGAGCCCCAATCGGTCCCACCGATCGCGCCAATCTGATATTCGTTATAGCTGTCCGCGAAGCCCGCACGCGTCCGGAATTCCGCTCCGACAAAATTCTTCCGCGGTATCAGGTTGATGACCCCGGCGATCGCATCCGAGCCGTAAATAGCCGACGCTCCGTCGGCGATGACTTCGAGCCGTTCGATCGCGATAGAGGGAATGAATGATGGATCGACGAAATTGCTCTGGGTCCCGGCCATCGGCAGACGTTTACCGTCAAGCACTGTCAACGTGGCCGCTGATCCAAGTCCGCGAAGATTTGGCCCGGTCGCACGGATGATGTTGCTGCTGGCACCAGCCCCGGTCGCGCCCTCAGCGTTGATGCTGAGGGACGTGACCTGCGGTACCTGGCGTAGCACGTCGGAGACGGTCGTAGCGCCCGATCGGGTAACGGCCTCTTTGCTCACGCCAATCAGATTGGAGCCGACAGGAGCAACGCCGCGAATACGGCTGCCGGTGACGATCACCGCCTCATCTACGGCGGTCGCCGCCTCGGCACCCTCTTCATTACTCTGGGCGAAGACGCCTTGGGAAGGCGCGCAGAGCACGGCAGCCCCGGCAAGCAGGATCAGCTTGCGGCGGGTGACGAGTGGAGGTCGAAATGAGCTTTCCATGGTATCTCTCCCTTTATGCTTATTGTCAGTTGGTCAGGCCCCGATCCGGATCAGGGTTTGGAGTCGCCGATGTGGCGTTCCAGAATGTTCATCGTGGGGATGTCCGGTCGTGCGATGGGGCCGCTGGGTGTCCCCAGCTCCATCACAAGCCCAGGCGCCTCCTGGTAAGTCGGCCAACGCGGTAAGTCGGGACCGTTGGGGTCTCCCGAACGTGCAAAATTGATCCAATATGACGCCAGATGATGGGCTAGAGTTCGGTCGGCCTTGGTCCAGGGCCAATCCCGCTTATCCAGATTGTTAAAAACATACGGAATCTCGGCACCGTGCCACGCGAGCGGCGGAGCGGCGTCCGGACCGCCGGGATATTCCGCAGGTGGAATGGGGGGGTGATGCGTGAAGCGATATGAATAGACTGGCGAACGTCCGCTCGCAGATTGCGCCCGCGCCCAACGGTCCATGGTGAAATCACCGAGCGCGATCGTGCCCAAACGTCGAGCTGCCGCCCGCGCCTCCGCATCATTTTCGGCCGGATGCAGCCGCAATAGTGCTTCCGCATCATCGCCATATTGCGCGGTTAGTTCCGATCGATAGCGGTCAAGCGTCATCGACGGATCTTCACCGGCCTCGTCCGCATTGGATCCGATGAGCATGGCCACGTCATTCTGCCTGCCGGCCTTGTAGATCGCCGCCTGCTGGCCAGGCACGACCCAGCCGTCATTGATCGGCTGGAATGTCCCGGACTGCGTCCCCGCGGCCTCGACAAGCTTTCCCGCATCGAGTGCACGCAGAGCTTGGGCCGTTTCTGCTCCCAGGGACCGACCGAACGCCAGCCCCTTTGCCTCCGCTTTCGTGATGGGCTCAGGAGCAAGCAGACCAAAGCCTGCGCCTGTCTGGCCAATCAGGCGATGGAACTTGCCGGTCGCCAGCGGCGAAGCAGCAAGATAGCTCGTCGACATCGAGCCCGCAGACTGGCCAAAAATCGTTATGCGGTCCGGATCACCGCCAAAGGATGCGATGTTGCGCCGGACCCAATCCAGCGCGGCAATCTGATCGAGAAGACCGTAATTCCCTGACACGCGCTGAGGCGATTCCGCCGAAAGCGCGGGGTGCGCCAGAAAGCCCAACGCGCCCACCCGATACGCGATGCTTACGAGAATAACGCCGCGCCGAGCCAATGCTTCTCCATCGAAGTCTGGCATCGCCGTGCTGCCCAATCGATAGCCGCCGCCGTAAATCCACACCATGACCGGCAGCCGTTCCTCGACTGAACGCGCGCCTGTCCAGATGTTGAGATAGAGACAGTCCTCATCGAGCGGGGGGCGCTCGCGCGAGTTGCCCCACTGCGCAGCGGGCGCGCGAATTTGAGGACAGTCCGAACCAAAACGATCAGCCTTGCGCACCCCCTGCCATCGCGACACAGGCTGCGGCGGCTTCCATCGCCATTCGCCCGTTGGGGGCGCGGCGAACGGAATACCCTTGAAAATCTGGATTTGCCCGTCGGCCGACGAGCTTCCGGAAACGTCGCCTCCGTCCACCGACACCGGTTCGACGATCTGCGCGCTCGCAGGACACGCCACTGCTGCGGCCAAAAGCATGGCCCTCGCCAATATTGGCAACTCCCCTCTCCTATCCAGTCATTCGTGAGTCAAAGCCACCGGAGCCATCCCTCCCGCGCCATCGCTCACGTTTCGATTGCCGAACCGGCGATAAAGTATGTATTTACTTACTTTCAGCATCGAAGCCTGGCAAGGCCCTTTTTCAAGAGCAGCCAAATTTAACAAAAATACATTTGTTCAATAGGTTAGTTGGGATAGGCATGTTCCAGCCCCGCACCGCAAACATGGTTTGCGGCATCATGGATGTCCTGCCTAGGGGGCAAAATCGCCGGATTCGATCAGCTTATCGGGAAAAGCGACGCGGGACATCGCGGGGACGCAGCGAGTCCCCGGCCGACCCTGGAGTTCAATCGTTTCGGGGCTGTTTGCGTCGGATCGTCCAGGTGGGGTCCTGACACAATCGACAATCCGAACCGCGGAAGGCCGCAGCCGCTTGATCGTCTCCCCGAAGTCGCCAATTAAGCCAGTCCACCGCTACGCGGGCAGCCGCGCCGCCATTGGTCTCCATGAATGTACCGTCGTGGCCACGGTCGATATTCAACATCGTGACGGGAACGTGTTTAATGCGATTATAATCATCCGACGCGTTTCCGTATGCAACATCGCGGGGCCCACCCAGCACATAAAGAACAGGCCCCTGGAGCGCATCGAGCGCGGTCTTTTGAACCGGCAGGTTGCGAATCCTGTCCGGCCCATCCGGAAAGACGCCGGAATTGTGAATAATCACAGTCCTGATGCGCGGGTCTGACCCAACATCAATTGCCTGTAAACCGCCGCAACTATAGCCCGAGGCAGCAATTTGGCTTGGATCTAAGCGTCCGTAATATGGACTAGTCGGACGCATATTCTCGGCAAGCAACCACTCCAGACCGACTCTTAGGTCTCCGCTAACAGTTGGTACGAGCGTCGGCGGCAGTGTCGATGCCGGCATCTGCTCGGCCCCGGGCCCGCTGTAGATTCTGCCCGGCGCGACGACGACATATCCTTGCGAGGCAACTTCCAGCAGATGCAGGCGAGCGCTGGCGCCATCCGCGCTACAGCTGCCATTCCCCCAAAGCACGATGCCGAGAGACGCGGCAGCGGCGCCGGCAAGATTGGATGGGCGGTAGATGACATGGTTGGGCAGCGCGGGATCGATCTCCTTGAGCGCGGGATAGGGGCCGGTACCGCTTGCATCCGGCATCACGTCATGAATCCCCTCCGCCGATTGCCCCTGCAACAACGCCGGGTCGGGTTGCTGACCGTGCGCAGCGCCTGCAATTGCAACCAGCCCGCTCATCATGCCAAGCGCTATGCCCTTCATCTCACTACCTCTCACTCACTCCGCCACCGAAAAAGCATGCCCGATCGAGCGCCGCTTGCTGATTCGGCTGTCCCTTGAGCCAGACGCTGGACGAATATCCGACGCCTAAAAAAATGCGTGAAGAGCTTCGCTGAATACTCTTCATAACCAACACCCCATATGTAAGAAATTACTTACATCTCAATGGCCAGACAAGCTAACCGTAGGTCGCATACGGCAGAGGGCAGGCGCAACATCGCTCAACACGGCGTTACAATATATTGATATCTCAACATCATGTATTGACATCTCAACATCATCTCGCCGATAATGGCTTTGTAATCGATTGAATCAACGCATGCCGACCGCTGACAAGGCGGCCTGTATACATTTCTTGGGGGATGATGATGAAAGAGCGCGTGTTTGGCAGGCCTTACGGGCTGCGCGGAACGTTACTGCTCACTGCTGCTGTTTGCGCCGTGTCGATCAATGCTCCGGCTGTGGCACAGGAGCCACCGCAGGCGGAAGAAGGCGAGAGCCAGAGTATCGTCGTCACCGGCACGCGCCTTGGCGCGTCCGGCTTCACGGCGCCGACGCCGGTTACCGTGATGGATGCCGACAGAATTGCGCAGACTTCCTCGCCGACCGTCGGTGAAGCGCTGGCCCAGCTGCCGTCCTTCCGTCCGTCCAGCACGCCCAACACGCAGAACATCTTTCCCGCCAACGCGGGCGCGCGCATCTCAGACCTGCGTGGCCTCGGCGCGGCCCGCACGCTCGTCCTGCTGGATGGTCGTCGCTTCACGCCCAGCACCTCGACCGGCACCATCGACCTCAACATGATTCCCACACTCCTCGTTCGCAGTGCGGAAATCGTTACCGGCGGCGCGTCTGCGGCATACGGTTCGGACGCTGTGTCCGGCGTCATCAACCTGCGCCTCGACACGCGGCTCGATGGCCTCAAGGCGACCACCGGCTATGGCGTCACCGATCGCGGTGACGGCGAGCAGTATTTCTGGCAGTTCGGCGCCGGCAAGCGCTTCGCAGACGATCGCGGCCGCATCATCATCGGCGCCGAGTATAACAAGGACGAAGGCACCGGCGGCTGCTACACGCGTGACTTCTGCGGCAATGAAGTTGGCGACCTGACTGGCCCTCCGGGCTTGAATGGTCGTCCGGCTCATAACATTATCACGGGCATGCGGACTGCGACGCTGACGCCTGGCGGTCTCATCACTGCAACGGTCGATGGATCTGGCGTATCGACGCCGGCGCGGGGCGGCGTGCTTGGCGGCATTCAGTTCGCAGCGGACGGTTCGCCGACGCAGTTTGTGTATGGCGAGAATGCTAGCGGCCTCTTCCAGCAGGGCGGATCGGGTGCAGGACTCAATGCCTTCTTCGACGATCCGCTGCTGTCGATCCCGGTGGTGCGCTACAACACGTTTGCGCATCTGGAATATGAGTTCTCCCCGGCGTTCACAGCGTTTCTTGAAGGCAGCTACGGCCACGTCGAAGGCTTTACGCGTGGGCCGGAGATCCGCGCAGCCGCCACGATCGGCGTCGACAATCCGTTCCTGCCGGACGCGATTCGTGATACGATGCAGGACAATGGCATTGCCGCGCTGAGCGTCGGCAAGCTTGGTGTAGACTTTGGTCGTATGGACAGTACGTCCGTTCGCGACACCTACCGGATCGTCGGCGGCGCGCAGGGTGATATCGGTGGGGGCTGGGCATGGGATGCTCATGTTCAGTACGGCGAAACGGCCTACGCCCAGACCACCATCAACAACCGCATCAACGCGCGTTACGCAAGGGCGATCGACGCTGTGGACGGCCCCGACGGCCCGGTCTGCCGCGTCAACGCTGATAGCGACCTGACCAACGACGATCCGGCTTGCGTTGCCCTCAACATCCTTGGCCAGGGCCAGTATTCGCAGGCAGCCAAGAACTACGCCTTCGGCACGAGCTGGCAGGACAACAAGTACACGCAGCTTGCCGGCGCGCTGAACATCAACGGCACACCTTTCGAGACATGGGCCGGTCCGGTCGCCTTCGCGGCGGGTGTAGAAGGTCGCCGGAACACGCTCGAGATCAATGTGGACCCCGTCTCGGCAAGCAACGGATTCTACGTGTTCAACCAGACCCCGTCGGCCGGTAACACCAGTGTTGTTGAAGGCTATCTGGAACTCGGCGTTCCCCTGCTTCAGGGTAGCGCGCTCGGCTCGCTGGACTTGAACGGCGCGATCCGTCAGGCTCATTACAAGAACAAGAGTGCTGCGGGCAGCAGCTCGTTTGACGCCACCACCTGGAAGGTCGGCGCCACTTACAAGCCGGTCAGCTGGGCAATGCTGCGCGCGACCTATTCGCGCGACTTCCGTGCGCCGAACACCTCTGAGCTCTTCACGACTCCCGTCGGCGGAATCGGTGTCTTCTATGATACCGCCAAGGGCGCCGAGAAGTTCATGAACCTGCTGACGGGCGGCAACGTCAATCTGCGTCCGGAAACGGCCAACACGTTCACCACCGGTATCACCCTGCAACCGCAGGGCGCACTGGCGGGGCTGCGGCTCTCGGCCGACTACTACAACATCCGCGTCGATGACGCGATTGCCACGCTCCCTCCACAGGTCATCCTCAACACCTGTAACTCAACGGGCGCAGCCGATTTCTGTTCACTAATCCAGCGGGACAGCGCCGGGTTCGTGGACACGATTTCGGTCCTGTTCCTCAACCTGAACAAGCAGCAGTTGCGCGGTATCGATATTGAGGCCGGCTACAATATGCCGCTCGGCATCGACCGCTCGATCGACCTGCGGGTGCTGGCAACCCACACGATCGACTTCACCAACAGTGCGCAGCCGGGCATCGACCGTGCTGGCGACAACAGCGCGGCAGGCATTCCATCCTGGGTACTCGACGGTCTTGCCGCGGTGGAGTTCGGCCGTCTCGGCCTGACCCTGCAGGGTCGCTACATCGGCAGCGGCAAGTACGACGCGACGCTGGTCGGCCCGGAAGACGAGGGCTATGCCGTGACGCTGCCCAACAGCATCAACACCAACCGGGTACCCTCGCGCTTCTACACGAACATCGGCGTGACGTTCGACCTAATCAGCGAAGGCAGCAAGAAGCTCGAGCTGTTCGCCAACGTCTACAACCTGTTCGACGTGATGCCGCCCCCGTACTGGAACGGCAACAACAACGCGGTGTATTACGACAATGTCGGTCGCCGCTACCGGATGGGCGCTCGCGTGACCTTCTGAACTTGCTAAGGAATGCCCCGGCTTCGGCCGGGGTTTTCATATCCGGGGTGCACTCACCCCAACATCACGAGGGCGCGCCATGACGAAGCTTGCCTTGCCGGCCACCGGCATCAGCCGCCGAGCATTCTCACTGGCCTGTGGCGCGGGGCTCAGCGCCCTGCTCGCCCGCCCCGCGCTGGCCGCCGCCGTGCCTGTCGCCCGCACCACCTATGGTCTTGTGCGCGGCCAATGCGAATATGGCGTCAACGTGTTTCGCGGAATCGCTTACGGTGCTTCGACAGCGGGCAATAACCGCTTCGCCGCTCCACAGCCGCCCGAGCCGTGGAGCGGTGTGCGCGATGCCTATGACTATGGCCTGCGCAGCCCGCAATTGCCCGATGGCCCCGACGGGCCGGGCTATTCCTCCTGGCGCGAGCCGAAAGCGGCCGGCGAGGATTGCCTTGCCCTCAACATCTGGACCCCGGCCCTTGCCGATGGGAAGAAGCGCCCGGTGATGGTCTGGCTGCACGGCGGCGGCCTTGCCGTTGGCTCCGGCGCAACGCCGCATACGGAGGGCCGCAATCTGGCGCTGCGGCAGGACGTCGTCGTGGTGACTGTCAATCACCGGCTCAACCTGTTCGGCTACCTCTATTTCGGCGATCTCGCCCGCAAGAGCGGCGTGTCAGCCAATCCCGGCCAGCTCGACCTGGTGGCCGCACTTCAGTGGGTGCGGGATAACATTGCCGAATTCGGCGGGGACCCGCAAAACGTCACCATCTTCGGCCATTCGGGCGGCGGGCTCAAGGTCGCAGGACTGATGGCGATGCCCGCGGCAAAGGGCCTCTTCCACAAGGCAATACTGCAAAGCGGCTTTGGCACCGCCACGACGGCACCGGCAGAGGCGGAGCAGATCACGGATGGACTGTGCAAGGCGCTCGGTGTCCGGCGTGGCGACGTCGACGCACTCCGCGCCGCCTCGACCGAACAATTGCTGGCAGCGCTGCAAGAGTTGACCGGCGGCAATCCGGTTCGCGGCCCCGGCCTCGTCGCGGATGGCGCGGTTGTCGCGCAGACGCCTTTCGGCCCTGGCCTGCCAGCCGTCTCTCCGGACGTGCCGGTGATGGTCGGGCACACCAGTGCGGAAACGACGGTGTTGTTTCCGCCCAAGGGTGCTTTCGATCTGGACTGGAGCAGCCTCCCCGCCGCGCTGGAGGGCCGCGTGAAAGAGCCCGGCCCGCTGATTGAAGGCTTCCGCCGGCTGCACCCTGACGCCACGGCTAGCGACATCTACTTCGCCATCACCACGGAGGCCGGGATGGGCCGCAACGCCCGCATCGTCGCCGAGGCGCGCGCCGCCGGCGCCGCGAGCCCGGTCTTCGCCTATCTTGTCAAATGGCAGTCTCCGGTGCAGGGCGGGCGCCTGCGCAGCCCCCACGGCATCGAAGTGCCGATGGTCTTCGACACGGTAACCGAGGCCTATGGCAGCTATGGCGAGCGCATGGCGAGCGCCCAGCATCTGGCCGACGGCATGAGCCGCTACTGGGCGAACTTCGCGCTGACAGGCGACCCCAATGGCGATTGCCTCGAGCCATGGCCAGCCTATGAGCCGGACAGGAGGATGACGATGGTCTTCGACACCACTTATGCGGCGAGCGAGGATCCGCTGGGTGCCGAGCAGGGGCTGATTGCCCGCCATGCGTGACGCCAGAACGGATGGGGCTTTCATGCTCCGCGCACTCAGCCGCCTGACCGCGCAAGCAGCCCTCGCCCTGTCGGCGCTCCTAGCCCTCACGGTTGCAGCCTCTTCCGAAGCCATGGCCGCGCCCGCCACCGACGCGGTGCTCTTCACGCTGCCAGACCGGCCTGCCATCCTGCCGAAACTGACCTGTCCGGACCTCGTGAAGCCGGTTTCCCAGCAGGCGGAAGACATCGTCTATCGGGTGCGCTCCGCTAAGATCGAGCCTGCGACCGAGAGCGCGCCCGCCTTCTGCCTGGTCAAAGCCTATTCCGCGCCTCAGACCGAGTTCGAGCTGCGCCTCCCGATGACAGGTTATGCCGGCCGATTCCTTCAGGGCGGCTGCGGCGGCATGTGCGGCGTCATCGGTCGAGAGATCACGCCCCGCTGCAGCAATGCACATGCTGATGCGGGCAGCTTTGCGGTCACGTTCAGCAATGGCGGGCATCACAGCGCGGGTATTGGCGACGGCACCTGGGCCGTTGGCGCACCGGAACTGCGCGAGCAGTTTGCACACAAGGCCGCCCACGCTGTCGCGGTCGCGTCCAAGGCCTTGATCGCGCAATTCTATGGGGCGCCACCGGCCTGGAGCTATTTCGTCGGCTGCTCGGGCGGCGGCCGCGAAGCGCTGATGGAAGTTCAGCGTTATCCTGAGGATTTCGACGGCGTGGTCGCCGGGTCATCGGTGGCCATGCCCGCCGCCATGCAGCTGTTCCTGTGGGAAGCGCAGCAGGGGCTTTATCCGGACGGACGCGAGATCTTCACCGCTGATGCCGTCAAGCTTCTGCATGCTTCGGTGATCAAGGCCTGCGACGGCCTGGATGGCATTGGCGACGGCCAGATCGATGATCCCCGGCGCTGTCGCTACGACCCTGCCAAGCTGGCATGCCAAAAAAGCGACCGCCCCTCCGCGCGCTGCCTGAACAGTGATCAGGTTGCAGCGGCACGCGCCTACTACCGCGGTCCCACTGATGATCATGGCAACGCTCTGTTCCCCGGCGGCGCGCCCTATGGCGGCGAGCTCGGCTGGATCGGCCGGGGCAGTCCGACGCAGACCGGCAAGTTCGCGGCGCAATCCTTCCTGCAGTATTTGCTTTTGCAAGGCGAACTTCCGGCTGATTTCACTTGGCGGGACTGGACGTTCACGCGCGAAAGCCTTCAGCGACTTATGAAGGGAGGGGAGCCCTACGACGCCGGAAACCCCGATCTCTCGGCATTCCGGGCAGCGGGCGGGAAGCTGCTGCTGTGGCAGGGCATGGCGGATAACGCTGCCGGTGCCTACGGCATGCTGGACTATTACCAGGCGGTACGCGACGCGGCTGGCGGCCTGAAAGCGGCTCGAGAATTTGCCCGCATGTTCCTCGTGCCCGGCGGCTATCACTGCTCCGGCGGATACGTGCCCTATGAGCAGGATTTCCTAGGCGCGATCGTGCTGTGGGTCGAAGAAGGACTGCCGGCAGAGACCTTAATTGCAAGCGCCCGCCTCGACGGTAGGACTCTGCGTCAACGTCCCATCTATGCCTATCCTACCGTGGCCCGCTATCGGGGCGGGGATGTAAATGTCCCGCATTCGTTTGAACCTGCAGATCCCACCCGTGAACCGCAGGACGGTTTCGACTGGCCTGGCTCCCGGGCGAAAGACCGCCCTTTACGGAGTCCGTTGGCTGCGGGAGCGATCGATATCGACCAGCAGAAACCTTGAAACGCGGTTATAGCCGACATAGCGGTCGTTGCCGTGCCAAAGCAGGACCTTCATAGCGGACTTACGTTCATCATCGCCAAAAGACCTGTGCTGGGACATTGCTGCCGTTCCCCGGCGTGATGTCTAACGGCAGAATCTGCCCAAAGCGGACGACAGTGCCTTAGGCTCTGAATGGCCACGATTGCGGACGATTCGGGCAGCCCCCTTTGGTCAGTCAAACCGCTTAAGCCATCATTCGTTCAAGTCGCTGAAAATCGGGCCATGTATTTACCGGGGTTGCGGACGGTCCGAACTGCCCGCTTGCAGGCGGCAATGCAGGGAAGCGGACCTTCGTTCACTGCGCTGCAGATATGGCGAGCAATGTCTGCTTGGCTAGGTATTCCAGTCATTTCGTCGCACGCGCAGCGGCACGAAGAACAATGCCGGCTCATTTAACCTTGCACGCTCGTACACGACCTTCAATAAGGATATTTAGTCCCCATAGAGCGGATCAAACAATATCAGAAAACCTTATTTCGAATTTTTACTTAAATTTACAAAATTTTACTAAGGCCCTCGAAAAAATGTTATAAGTTTCCTTTCTATCATTAGGATGGTTTCGCAGTTCTGCCGCTGCCGTCGTTCAATTTCTCTGAGCGGATGGCGCAGGCTGTGCCAAACTTTGAGAGGGTCGCTAGTGAACGACAACGACGAAATCCAGCTTTCTGGGTGGTTGAGCAAAACGCCTTTGGGATTTTGCCTCTGGTTTCTAAACGGTGACGGAGTTCTTCTGAGCAACGCATGGGTGGAAGATGAACTTATCAATCATCCTGTCTACGTTTCAGGATCTTGGGATGATAGCAGATTCATGGCACAACGGATAGAAGTCGACCCCAACTCATACGACCTGTGGCGTCCGGCTCGCCTATGAAAATCGATGGTAACCGCTAACCAGTCCATGTTGCGCAATATCCGTCTTGAGACACTTTTCCGCGCAGCACTTTGTGTCATTGTGGTGGGTGTCGCCTCAGGGTGTGCCAGTCCTGTCCGCGTTTCGGGCTTCGGCGACCTGCCGCCCGCGACGCAGGTCAAGGCCTATCGCATCGCGGTCGTTGAAGCCGGGACTGAAGATCAGCTCAAGACGGCGCTAGAAGCGGCACTTCTGTATAAAGGATTAGCGGTCGACGCTAACTCCGAGATGGGCATCGAGGCGGGTTTTTCTGTTAGACCGCGCCGGGTCGAATTGGAGAATGGCAAGGCGACCGCAACCGCCTTCCGCCCCTTCTGCAAACGCCAACTCTATGTGCTGTCGCTCATTATATCCGCTCGACATTCAGGTAAGATCCTAATGGAAAGGCAGGCAAGCGCCATGCGCTGCCAATGGGCTATGGTGGATTCGATGAATGCCTTGGCCAATGCAGCCATAAACCAAGCCGTGTCACCGAAGTTCAGGACAGATCCGCCTCCGGCGCCATTGGCACCGAAATGATGAAGCGCGCGCCGCAGGGCGACCGCTGCTCATAGTTCACCGACCCGCCATGCCGTTCAGCGGTCGCGCGGACAAAGGCCAGACCCAAGCCTGAAGACAATGACTGAGGCGTTGCAGAGGCCCCGGCGATGAAGCGGCCGAAGAGCCGAGGCAGAAGTTGATCCGGCACCCCTTCACCTTCGTCTTCCACCACACAAAGCCACGCCATGCGTTCAGCGTCCGAGCGGATCCAGCAATGGACATCCTTCCCCTCGGGACTGTGCTTCACGGCATTGTCAAGAAGGTTGATGAGCGAGCGGGACAGCGCATATCGTTCAGCCATGACGAGATGAGACTCGTACTGATAGTTGGTGATGAGCTTGACACGCTTGTTGCTCGCATGAATCCAGAGCTGATCGATTGCTTCGGTCATGACGTCGACAAGATCCACAAGTTCGGAGTTTATCGGGGCAGCCTTGAGGCGTGCCAGCTGCACAAAATTTTCTGCAAGCGACAGCGTCCGATGAGCGCAATTCCTGATCTGCTCGACAGTCCTGGGCTGAAGGTCGTTTTCGTTCTGGTCGAGGAGCGAAATGATCGCAGCCTGCGGGGAACGCATGTCGTGGCTCAAGAACTCCAGCGCTGCTTCCCGCTCTCGTTCGGCATCGCGGATATGGCTGATGTCGACCAGCAGGATGATCCACCCCTTCTGACGCGCCTCGCTGTCCCTCAGCACCGATCGGCGCAATGAGAAGACCCGGCCGTTCTTCGTCTCGACAAAGCTGGTCTGGTCGTCATTGTCGACGATTGAGGTAACGCGGGTGAGGTGCGTCGAGAAATTCGCTCCGATCACGTCGTTTCCGAGGAGGGCGATTGCTGGATCGTTGGCTATAAGAACGCAGTCTGACATGGATGTCGCAACGAGAGGGTCCAATATGCTCTCGATTGTGTCATCAAGCAGCTGCTGCAGATCGCGCATGCGGCCAATGGATTGTCGTAACTGGGCAACATGTCCTCCGACCCGATCCTGTGGTCCAGAACTAGCGAGATCCATAGGTCGGTCAGGGACCATTCGTTGCGGCGCAAACAATGAAAGTTCATCCCCGATCGCGCGATCAACGGCGTGGAGCCGTCGCCAACCCCACAGGGGATACGCCACCACGATACCGATGAGCGCAGCGGTGGGGGGGAACCAATAGCCGCCCCAAACAAGAAGGGCGGACGGAGCCAACAACATGATTGCAATAAGGAGCAACGCCAACGCGAGGCCGCGTGCAGGCGTCATCCACCAGAAGCCGGCCATAAGGATTAGGACCGCGATGTAAGAAATTGTGATCGAGATTGGGGGTGGAAGTGACCAAACGGTTCGATCAGACAGCAGGCTGTTCAGAATATTGGCCTGAATTTCAACGCCACTCAACACGGCGCCGCCTGGCATTGCGACACGATACTGGTCGCCCAACCCGTCGGCCATAGCTCCTACGAGCACGATCTTCTTGTAGAAAAAGGCGTCCGGGACCTCATCAGCATAAACGCTCGCTGCGGAAACCATCCGGAAGCCACCCGCCTTGGCCTGAAAAGGGATTGCTAGGAGTTCACCCTCCGTCGTGAGCGCGCGCTGCCACGCGGGCGAAGCATGGCCGCGGACGTCGCGATAGATCATCTCCATGAGGTGCGGCCAGTCTCGGCCGCCGTGGCGCAGATCCAAGGCTACGCGCCTGACAGTGCCATCACGATCCGTCGCGAGCATCACATGGCCGAGGTTTTTCGTGGTAGCGCGGACCGGGGCGATGGGGAGAGAAAGGTCGACGAGATTGCCATCACGCCCAGGAACCTCGATCAAGATCGGCAAGCTTACCGAAGCTGCCATACGCACGGCCTCCCCCAAATCCTGATCATCCGATGGCAGGCTTTGTTCGGTAAATAGGACGTCATAGGCGATGGCTACAGGGCGAGCATCGCCGATGCGCCTGAGCAGGCCGGCGTGAACCGATCGCGACCATGGCCATTTGCCCAGCGCTTTCAGGCTTTGGTTATCGATCGTAACGATGATGATGTCGTTGTCCGGGAGCGGAGCGCGTAGCCCGACCAACGTATCATAAAGAACATTGTCCACGGGTTCGGTCGCCCGGGTGAGCGTGAGGCCAGCCACAAGCGCCAGCGTGAAGATCACGATCAACCACCATTCAGCGAAGAGACGAAGACGGCTCACTTGGCCTTCTTGGCACTGATGCGGTCCGCTTCTCCAATGATAAACTCTCGATAAGGAGTCCAGACTTCGATCGGTCCGTCCGACGATGTCTGCGTCAGTCCGATACGCCAGAGATATGTTCCGGCGCGAAGCCGCATAACGGAGGCCTCTTCCTTGACCAATCCTACCTGATCCACGATCGGTATGTTCGTAGCCTCACCCCTGACGAGCTGGAAACGATAGCGACGCTCCCCAGCTCCCGCTCCATACCACCGGAACCGGAACCGATCATTGTCGCGATCGACCGGCCCTGGATGGATGGAAGCCAGAACCCGCCGAAAAGCATAGCTCTGCTCTTGGCCTTCAAGACCATTGGAGGCAATGGCCGAGACCTTGAGGAAATTGGTGCCGTCGGGAAGGGCGCCGAGATCGATGGTCGGCTCCTCGCTCACGGTTTCCGCGAAGGTCTCCACGAAGCCAGCATCGGCTGCGAGTACCGCATGATAGCGCGCGGCGCCCGGGATAGGATCAAGCTGGAAAATCACGGTATCGTCTGTCTGCAGCTTGCCCGGATCGCGGAGACCCGGAGCGGGAAGGAGGTCATATGTGATAAGAGCTCCCTCACTTGTCACCACGCCCTTGCTCCGTTCGACGAACTGCGTCGGGCTCCCGGCCTCCGGCGCGATCTGCACCGTTCCTTCCAGAATTTCCGCACTGGCAGCCAACGCTGCCGCATCAAAGGAAAGGCGGTATTCCGTGCCCCTGACCGCAGTTAGGATGGTCGGCGTATCGATGTGATATCGGCCATAGGGGTGCGCGACGGGCGAGACCTGAGTCTGGACCTTGCCTTGTTCGAGCTTGAAGCGATAGTCGACGCTTCCCCCGATGATGAGGCGCCGGAGACTAAGCACCTTAATCGTGGTCTGGGAAGGCAATGTCACCTTCGACTGGTCTGCTAGGACGAGGGTCGCGAAGCTGTTAGGGCCGGTGGCGATACTTGCTCCCTCCGCCACAGCCATGCCCAGACTCGGGCCAAGCCGTTTGTTCTGCCAATCCACGGTCACCGCACCCCGGAAGCTGGCGAGGCGCGCTGGCTCGTTCGTGTAGCGAAGCCATGCCATCGGAATTGCGATTTCGAGCCCGGTCGGAAGTCTCCTGGGATCGCGCACGCGCGTCAGCGATTGCAAAGCGCGCCAGTTCTTCCCTGCTACGAGATATTTGGCGGTCAGGACCGAAAATGTGTCATTTGGTTTGACCTTGTATCGGTAGACGCCCGTTGCGGGCGTCTGCGCCAGCGCAGGGAAAGATACCATAGCCAGGAAGCCAGCGATGCCTCCGAGCCGGCCTATCATTGATTATTTTCCAGGAAACGCTCGAGGCGATAGCCATACCCAGCGATCGGAACGATGCGGTAACCGCGTTCCGGCCGGAGTTGGAGCTTGAGACGAAGCTTCGAGACATGGACATCCAGCGTTCGTGTTGAGAGATCGGCTGCATTGTTCCATATTTTCTGAAGCAGATAAGCACGTGAAAGCGGCTTGTGCGGATTTTCGAGCAGGATTTGTGCGAGCGCGAACTCCTTGCCGCTAAGATCGACACTTTCTTCATCAAAGAACACCGAGTCCGTCAGACGGTCGAACCGATAGCCGTCAATCTCTATTATCCGGCTGACAGTTGCGGGTGCGCCCCGGCGTAACACCGCGTCCATGCGCGCCTTGATGACCTGCGGAGACTCCGGTTTGACGATGTAATCGTCCGCCCCAAGGTTCAGGGCTTCTGCGACATCATCCTTGTCGGAGCGACTGGTCAGCATGATGACACGAGTATAGCCCGATGTGGCCGCGCGAAGGTCGCGTACCAATTCCAGACCGGTCGTGTCCGGCAGATTCCAGTCCAGAAACACCAGATCAAACGTATTCCTACGTTGAGCCGCTACGAAGCTTTTGCCGTTAGGAAACGCGTCACATTGAAACCCCGCTTTGACGACTATCGAAAAAATATGCTCTGCTATTTGGGGGTCGTCGTCGACCACAGCGATCTTCATTTTTTGCTCACATCTGATCCACGAACTCCCACTATGTTCCAACGTTAACATCTTTTGTCGGCAGACGCGTCGTAAAACCTGACGCTGTTAACATGAATTTACATCCGGATTCAGCATCGCACACAGCCCGTAGCTCGTTAGACTAAAACTATTTCCAAGATGAAAAGATGACACTGACCAAGGCGAGGCGCCAGGAATCACGGCCGCGATCGCGATGAACTCTTATGCCGGCTCTGCTATGGAGCGAGGGATGGCTGGGCCTATTGATCAGCACGCTATGAGCTCGCTGTCTCTTCAAACCGACGCTTCATAGCCACCGCGAAAATCCTGCCCGACCGGAAGCCCAGCGTTCTAAACTGGCTCCGGAGACGCCAAGCGGGCGGCGCCCCGGAGCCAGTGCGACCACACCTGTCAAAGCGGTTCAGCTCAGCGGGGGTTTTCACCGCTTCATGCGTGATCAGCGACTCAATATAAGCTCTCCCGTCGGGATTCAGTCGTAAATTGTTGTAAAATAATGTAATAAATTCCATCGTGAAAAGGAGATGGCTTATATTGGAACATTGTTCCTGCTCTTACCAATGAGCTTGGCGCAACTGAAATCATCACCATTCTGAAAAGCAGGCTTCTAGCAATCTGATCACGTGAAGATGGCTCAAGAAGTCTCAGCCCATCTCGATACGGTTCTTCCCGCTGGATTTCGCCCGGTACATTGCCTTGTCCGCTCTTCCGATCAACACTTCATAGTCAAACTCGCCTTCATGAGCCGCGACGCCGATACTGACGGTCAACTGGAGGTCTCCTCCCTCCGGCAATGCGACACGCATATCTTCAATGTCCGCGCGTATCCGCTCGGCAGTCTGCATTGCCATGTCGCGCACGCAATCGACCAGTACGACGATGATTTCCTCTCCTCCGTAGCGGAATACGAAGTCAGACGGCCTTGTGCAGTTTGTAATGGCCTGAGCGATGTGACCCAGCACTACGTCGCCCGCCTTGTGGCCATACTGATCGTTGATCGCCTTGAAGCAGTCGACATCAATGAGCAGAAGGCAGAGACCCTGATCCTTGGGCGTTTTCTGAAGCTTGATCTCGCGCATCAATATTGAGGGCATGAACTGGCGACCCAGCAGGTGAGTCAATGGGTCGCGTCCCTTTTCCACTTCGATATGAAGTTCAAACAAGCCGTTCAGTTCGAAGCGTATATCCGCGATTTCCTCTTCAATGCGGGTGACGACGAAGGAGACGGACTCGCGGTCTTCACTGCGAATCTGTTCTAGTGCCGGCACCAAATCCTTATCGATTCGGTCGACCGCTGCAATTATTCCAGCGAGGTTAGGTGTCCTCTCGAAGATGAGGCGTGCTTTGTGATTTAGCCAAAGTCCGAATTCCGAAATCCAGAGGCGCGGGAGTTTGCGGAGCCCCTCGGACTGATGAAAGGCCGTTAACAAGTTGTGGCCCCACTCCATCAGCAGAGCGCGCTGCCGCTCTCGTTCGATGGTCAGATTCTGCCCCAGGGAATGGAGCCGATAGGTTTCGTCAGCGCGCACGCGGGCAGCGATATCCTGTTGGTACCTGATATCGCGGACCTCCAGCGAAAGGCCGATCGTATTGACGATGTGAATAACGGTCTCAACAAGCATTGACTGGTCCAGCGGATATTGCGCCAGAGATGCTAAGAGCCGGACCGAGAACTTCCGCATAACGCGGGAAATCGCACTGGGAGGAAGGCCAATCCTGGCCATGAGCGAGCCGATTTCTGCTTGCTGCTCATAGAAGGTGGCCGCTGAGTCATGACCGTTAGCGAGGAGATCGGAAATGTCCCGCAAGAAAATTTCCGCAAAATCATCTTGATTGGCCATGCTCCCAAGAACCGACTGAATCTCCTCATCTTCTTCTAGACAGGTCTGATAGTGAATGCGGAGTTCCGCGCTGTTCTCTTGCAGAAAAATCAAAAGGAGGTCGCGAACTTCTTGCGAGACTAGTTCCGTAATTTGGGGCCATTCTAGTTCGAGGCGCATGCGGGCTTTGTCGCCCTTGGGAGGTATACTTTCGTCCATAATTCCTCGCTGATACGCCAACCGCTTCACGCCGCAGAGCGGACCGAAGTCCCGCGAATGTTTGACGGCCGGTCGCTTAAGGCATGCAGCGCGTCCCGAAGCGCTGCGCCGCATCGATAGAGCTGACCTGACGACCATAGAATGTTGAGTTTCGCACGTTGCGGACTGAGAAACCGGTGGCATGGGCGAGCGGAGAAAGGTCGCGTCTCTTGCGAGTTGACTATCGCCGCAAGCTTTCTGATCTTGGCTATCTTCCTGCTGCTCCTGCACTTCCATATGAACGCAGCACAAGCATAACTCTTCGATTTAACAACATTTTACCTTCGCAAAAACCACGGTGGCTTCGCAAGGCGTTCACTTCCTAGTTGCACCAAGGTTGCTCGCCGACATCCAAGTTGATGGGGCAGCGGATTAGTTGCGTGCCCGGCTCAGAAGTTCGGCCTCGGTCATCATGGCCTGACCGCGATCCACCTTGGCCCGCGCCTTCTCGACTGCTGCCTGGGCCTTGCGCTGCTTCTTTGACGCTTTGTCGAGATCCTTTTCAGCCGACCTCACGCGGTCGTTAAAATTTTCCCATTCCTCAGCGAATTTCTTGATGTTCTGCCCGTAATCTCGCGCGCGGTCGGGATCGGAAATCGTCATCGCCTGTGAGACAAGGCTATGGAACTCCACCCGGGCATTTTGCGAACGCGCCTGCGCTGCATCACGGGCGTTCCGCGCCTCGACCACATCAGCGCTGTAGCGAATGAGATCCTTTTTGGCTTCTTTATGGGCCATCAGGCCTTCAGCCTCGAGCTTGCTGCCCTTACTCCAGCCGCTCTGGTATTTGCCGGCAACGACAATGGCCTGTTCGGCCGCGCTCTCTTGGGAAACCGCAATTGCGGGCATAGCAGTTGTAGCGAGGGCGAAGCCCATTGCTGCAAAGATAGATTTCATGTGCATTCTCCTGACAAAACTTGCCAGCACTTGTTAGCGATACCCAAGCGTCCGAAAAAACGGGATTGTTGGAAGCATAAATTCGGCTTATCCAAATTAAATGGATCTTACGACTTTACGCACGTTCCTTGCCGCAGCAGAAACGGGAAGCTTTGCTGGCGCCGCAAGGCGCGTAAATGCCAGCCCCTCAAGCGTGACCGAACGTATCAAGCAGCTGGAACACCATGTCGGTGCCCGACTATTCGACCGTGACAAGCGGGGATGCCGCCTGACGTCGGCAGGCAGGAAATTCCTCGCACCGGCCACTCAGGCGGTGCGCGCAATCGATATTGCGCGGCACGAAGTGGCTCTGCCCGACCGATTTACGCAGTCGATTTCCTTTGGCGCACAATATGCCCTTTGGGACGATCGGCTGCTGGAATGGCTTGCCCAAGCGCGGGTTGACCACCCCGAGACCGCATGGCGCGTTGCCAGCGGGGCATCGGCGCGGTTGAACCGCGACCTTGCTGAGGGCTTCCTCGACATTGCCGCGCTTTATGATCCCGTGTTCCGGCGCGATTTCGGGTCAGAAATCCTGTTCGATGATGAACTGATTCTTGTAACCGGAGGCGATCCGGACCGTTGGCGGGAGAGCTATGTCCGCATCGAATGGCGACAGGAGGCGGGGGCGGAAATTGCCAGCCGCCTTGACATTACCCCCCAGTCCGGCCTGATCCTGGACCTAGGCGCGCGATCGGCAGACTGGCTGAAATCCCATGCGATGGCGGGCTTCATGCCGCGGCGCTCAGTCGCAAAATCTCTTCTCGACGGGTCATTGAAGATTGTGGCGAACGCGCCGGCGTTCCCGTTCCCCGCCTATATATGTTGGAACAGGAGTTTAGAGCCTGCCCTACTGGCGCAGATCGTCATGTCATTGAAGGGCGCCAAACTGGACCGTTATCCGGGGAAAGCAGGCCTTTGAGATGGTTATTGGCCTATTCGCCCTGTGAACGCTTCCGGTCGGCGTTCGACAGTCCGCGCCGCCAGTCGGTCCTAAATGCTGCCGTTTGAATAACAGATCTCATTGCAAGGAAGGTCGAAGCGCCGCTAAGCTTGGTCATGCGCGTTTCGGACTGTCACAACATCGATGACTTTCGTCGTCTGGCCAAGCAACGCCTGCCTTGGCCGGTTTTCGACTATATAGATGGCGCGGCCGATGACGAGATCACCAAGCGGCGCAATACGGATGCTTATGCAGATTGCGACTTGGTGCCGGACGTGTTGGCTGGCGTTGCGGACATTGACACCTCCGTAACCGTGATGGGCTGCAAGAGTGCCTTGCCGCTGATCCTCTCACCAACAGCGCTTCAAAGGGTCTTTCACTGGCAAGGCGAACGCGCGGTCGCCAAGGCAGCGGAAAAATTCGGGCTGTGGTTTGGTATTTCGAGCCTTGCAACTGTGAGCATCGAAGAGATCGGGACGATGGTCTCCACACCCAAGATGTTCCAATTCTACTATCACAAGGATCGCGGATTAAACCGGTCGATGGTCGAGCGTTGCAAGGCGGCGAAATTCGACGCGTTGGCGCTCACTGTCGATACGATTGTTTCCGGCAAGCGAGAGCGCTGCGCGCGAAGCGGCTTCACGTCACCGCCGCGCTTTACCGTCTCGTCAGCGCTGTCCTATGCGTGCAAGCCGCGCTGGGCGTTGGATTATCTCTTCCGCGAAAAGTTCGCTCTGCCCAATCTCGACACGCACGTGCGGGAGGGCACTGGCGAAGCGGTTTCGATCGCCAGCTATTTCAATTCGATGCTCGACGTCGGGATGGACTGGAAGATGGCGGAGCAATTGCGCCAGGATTGGGGTGGCGCCTTTTGCCTCAAGGGTATTATGAGTGCCGCTGATGCGCGTCGTGCTGTGGAGATTGGCGCTGACGCGATCATGATCTCCAATCATGGCGGCCGACAGTTGGATGGCAGCCGTGCGCCCTTCGACCAGCTCCCTGAGATTGTCGATGCGGTGGGCGGCGAGATCGAGATCATCTGCGACGGTGGCGTCCGGCGCGGTACGCATGTGTTGAAGGCGTTGTCCGCCGGAGCAAGCTGTGCATCCGGCGGGCGGCTCTACCTCTATGCACTGGCGGCGGCCGGCCAGCCGGGCGTCGAACGCGCAATCGCGCTGCTCAAGGACGAGATAGAGCGAGGCATGCGACTTCTGGGCGTTTCAAGCGCCGATCAATTGAACAGTAATCGTTTGCGCCGGCGCAATTGCTGCTGATCCCTTAGCGCGCGCTATGGTGGGCAAAACGAAGGAGTGGATATGACCGACTTTTGCAGTCATCAGGACGTCATTAGCGCCACCTCCAGCGCACGCGAATGCGAGGAGTGAGATCGCCAACATACCATCCGTTCACGGACAAAAGTCAACTCTTCTACAGCCGTCTTACATTCATGGATTACGAAGGGTTAGGGCTCAAACCGCTAACATTGCGGTTGTAGATCGTTAGACCCGGTGACCGATGAGCTGCTGCTGAACTATCTTCACTCGGCATTGCCCGGCAACTTCATATTTCGCGCCGCCAAAAAAAAATGCCATGCGGGCCAAATCATCGCCGCAAGGCACGCCATAATAACCCATTGCGTCGCCTGAGAACTTGCCAAACGGCAGGCGTTACTCAGCTCCTTTGTACTCCCATCAGGCGCAGCCCCTCCAGGGCAGAGAATCGAAAAACTAGCTTGATGCAGCTCGCCAAACAGATGCGCCGCAACCAGGTCGATGCCGATCCCGGCAAGCAGCGGACCAAAACCCATAGCGATCAAACTGAGGCAGAAACTCGCGATGACGGATGCGGTCGCGCGCCCATTTGGGCCTACCGCACTGTGCAGCATAGCGTATGACGGCGCGAGATACGTCGAGTTTACTACTGAGGCGATAAAAAGAATGCCGGCCAGACCTTGCCAGCTGGTCTGCGCATATGCGGCGACATAGAGCGGTGCGCTCAGTGCGACGCCGATCGCAGGCACCCACATGATCCAGCGCTCGTCAAAGCGGGACGCCCAATGTACGATGAGCCCGCCGCCGAGTGTCGAGATGGCAGATCCGAGCATGAAGGTCAGCGCGATGATCACGCCGAGCTCTGTATAACCCAGCTCAAATCGGCGGATCATATAGGGGCCCATGAAGGTGACATTTGGCGCGCCGACGAGCCCTGCTGCTGTCAAAGCGATGATGACATTGCGGGCTACCGGCGATTTCCAAAGCGTCATAGCGACATTGATTAGCGAGCCTGCGTTTGGCAGGGGCTTGGTGGACGCTCGTTCGAAGCGGCCGCGCTCAGGCTCCTTGATTACGACCCACGTCAAAAGCGCCACGAGAAGACCTGGCAGGCCCACGATCAACATCGCTGCGCGCCATCCCCAATGATCCATGACGAAACCGCCGATTACGACACCGGCAAACCCACCCAAAGGCAGGCCCAATCCGAATATGGACATTGCCCGAGTTCTCGCCTCGGACGGGAAGAGATCGCTGATCAACGAGTGCGAGGCAGGCAGACAGGCAGCTTCACCAACCCCGACGCCCGCCCTGAACAGGCAAAGCTGCACGAAGCTCGTCGCCAGACCGCACAGCGCTGTCATGATCGACCAGAAGGCGACGCAAAGCGAGAGGATGAGGGTTCGGTTTCCACGATCGGACAGGCGCGCCATAGGGAATCCGACAACGACATACAGCAGGCTGAAAGCAAAGCCGGTAAGCAGGCCAAGCTGCCAATCCGCGAGTTGCAGCTCCTCCTTGATCGGCTGGGCGAGGATCGAGAGAATGAAGCGATCGAGATTGTTGAGCAGATAGACGAGCAGCAGAATGTAGAGCGCAACCCACGACGAACGCGTCGCATAGGGTCGACGGGACGGATCGGTCAGGCCAGCCGCTTCGTCCACTGCCATGTCGGCCGGCCTGCTAGAACTCATCGCCTCGCCCCAACTCTATCATTCCGTGACATCCGCTATGACGGATGGGTCGCCCAAGCCGCCAGCGCCAGCGTGCCGACTGCCTATGGCGGCCGTCTCGCGGCCGTCACGCCTTCGGCGGTACCCCTTCCATATGATCGGTTTCCCCATCGAGCTTGCCAAGCGCTTTGCGAGAAAACGCGATGATGTCGCCATAGCGCTGCTCCCGCACCTTGTTGACCCACTCGGGATCGCTGATCTGCCCGCGCCCCACGGCCACAAGGTCGAAGTCCCCCCGCTGCAGGCCCTTATCGAGCAGGGACACGCTCGCCTGCGCGTCTGATTGGGATTCGATGCCTTGTGCGGTTTCCATGATGTCCGTGCTCAAGCCTACGCTGCCCACGGCGATGACCGGGAGCCCGCTCTGTTGCTTGACCCACCCGGCCAAAGTCTTGTCGCTGTCAGGCCAGGCCGGCTCCCAGAAGCGTCGCGTCGACACATGCAGGATATCGACCCCCGCCTCGCGCAGAAGCGAGACGAACATGTCCAGTTCCTGCGGCGTGTCGGCGATCCGCGCCTTGAGGTCGATCTCCTTCCACTGCGAAAAGCGAAAGGAGATGATGAAATCCTCGCCACAGGCCGCCCGCACACTCTGGGCGATCTCCGCCGGGTAACGGGCCCGCTCGATGAGCGACTGGCCACCATAATGATCTGACCGCCGATTGGTCTGCGCCCATAGAAACTGGTCAAGAAAATAGCCGTGCGCGCCGTGCAGTTCCACGCCGTCCGCTCCGGCCTTCTGCGCGAGCAGAGCCGAGCGGACGAAGGCCTGCTTGATCTCGTCCAGCTCTTCAAGCGTCGCCGCGCGGCCACGCGGACGGTCTGTCGCCATCAATCCGGATGGGCTGAGCGTTGGCGTGACGATGACCCCGTCTCCCAGATCCTCATCCTTGCGCACGGCGCCCTCATGCCAGAGCTGCAGAAGGATGTGCCCGCCCGCTGTCCGAACCGCCCCGACGCACTGACGCCACGCCTCGAACGTCCCTTCGTCCAGCCGGCTGAACACCGCCGACCGTGTCGCGCTCGGGTGATCGACCGCAACCGATTCCGTGATGATGAGCCCGGCCCCGCCGATCACGCGCCGGATATAATAATCGATGAGCGTGTCGGTCGGGGCGCCATCGACGCTCCAGCCGCGCTGCATGCCAGGGAGGACGAAGCGATTGGCAAGCTGCCGCCCTCTCAGGGTGAACGGATCGAAGAGATTGGGGGCCTGGCCCGTCATGCGGTTGTGCCTCGCATCGATGAAAGCTCTCCCGCCACGATCAATAGCGCCACTTGACCGTCGCGCCAAAGGTACGCGGCGGGTTGAGCAGCACGAGATCGCCATTCGCGGACGGCTGGAACGCAGCGATCTGCGCCTTGTCCTCGATGTTCCTGACGAACGCCGAGATCTGCCAGGCGCGGTTGGGGGTTTCAAAAGTCAGGCTGGCGTTGGAGCGCAGATAGCCGTCTTGATAGGATCCAGGCGCGTTACTGTTCGCTACGAAATGGCCCGTCACATACTTGGTATCGATGCCGAAGGTCAGGCGGGCACCGCTGTCCAAATCGAACCGGTGCTCATAGGCACTGCCAACGGTGAAGTCGGGAGCGGCCTGAATCTGGTTGCCGGACAGGTTGGTCGCGCCGATGATATAAGTGTCGAAGCGCGCGTGGAGCCACGTCGCCGCCAATGACAGCCGACCATTGGAGGAAACCGCGACTTCTGCTTCCAGTTCCCCGCCGTACATTGAGGATTTCTGCGAATTGGTCGTTTGAATGAAGAAGCCCGGGATTGCCGCGTCGCGGATCACCTGCAGAGCCTGAAAGTCCTGGTAATCATAATAGAAGACCTCACCGTTGATCTGAAGGCGGTTACCGAAGAGGCGGTTCTTTGAACCCAGCTGATAGGCGGTAATCGTTTCAGGCCGATAGGAACCAGTGAAACCGGGCAACTGCGGTACTTGATTGATGCCACCCGATTTGAAACCCGTGCTCACCGTCGCGTAGACCAGCGATGTCTCGGATAGGTCGACTTCTGCCCCCGCCTTCCACGTCCACTTCCGCGTGCGGAATGTCTGCAGGATCGGCAATTCGGTCGTGGACGTCGGTGAGATCGTGCGCACCACGCCGGTCGCGGACTTTTCTTCGTCCGTATAACGAAGGCCGCCGATGACGCGGAACATGGCCGTCAAAGGCAACGTTACTTCACCGAACACCGCCTTCGAGGTTGTCACCAGATGCGGATCGCTTGAGAAATATGGAACTTCATCCTGATTGAAAGTCTGTGATGCAGGACCAGTTTCGCGCGCATAGAATCCCCCCAACAGCCATTTGAATGGCGATTCAGTGGGAGAGGCGATGCGCAACTCCTGCGTGAGCAATTTACTGCGCACGCCCTGAATGAAGCCGGAAGACGACGTGCCAAGAATCTGGGTCTGCCGTGCCAGAAAATCATTGTCCCGATATCCCGTGAGCGACGTCAACGTCGCCCAGGGCAGCGTCAGGTCGACCTGATTATAGACGGACCAGGTATCGCTATGATTGAAGTCTGCAAGGTTGCGACCGCTCAGCCCGGTATAGGGGCGGAAGGTACGACCGGCGCACAGAGCGCTGGCGGTGTTGGGCGGGCAATAGTCCCAGCCGGCGCCGTCGTTGCTGAGCTTGTAACGGTCGGCACTCAGGATGATCCGTAATTGATCGCTGGGCTGGAGCAGCAAACGTGCACGCCCGACCCAATCATCTGCATTGCTGTAGCCATCGGGATAGAAGCCGTCCCGCCGGTTTGATCCGAACGCGAGGCGGACCGCAACCGTCTCCCCCACCGGCACATTCAGCATCGCCTCGGAGCCGAAGGTCGCATAGTTGCCTGCGGTCAGTGCGATATTCGCCTGCACTTGCCCAAGCACAGGCTCATTGGTCAGGAAGTTGATGGCGCCGCCATTTGAGTTGCGCCCGTAGAGTGTGCCCTGCGGTCCTCGCACCGATTCCACGCGCGCAATATCGACTAGGACCGGCGGATAAGCCTGCGGATGCGCCAGGAAAATGCCATCCACGGTGTAGGCTATCGCAGAATCGACACCAGCCTGCGTACTGAACGTGCCAACGCCCCGGACGGTCACGATGGGGGTACTGGTCGCCGTTTGAAATTCAACGGCCGGCAATCGGCTCTGTAGATCGGTCAGTCCGGTAATGCCTGCGCGTTCCAATGCACCCCCACCTACCACAGATATCGCGACAGGTGCGTTTTGCAGCGTCTCTGCCGTCCGGCGCGCCGTCACGACGATGTCCTCGATCGTGGCCGATGGCTCGCTGCCTGCCGGTGATGTCTGCGCTAAGCCGGGGGTCGCCACCAGCACAGCCAACACGCAAAAACCCGACAGACTGTCAGATCTCTTCCACATATCCTCGCCTCACCATTTCGTTGTTTTGTGGCGATCAGGCTTACTTAGTGGCAGCAATCCCGTCTTTCGGATTTCCGCAGCGAATTTTCGAAATTTGGAAGTGCAGAACAATCCCGACGCTTCAAACAGGGCCGGAATATCGCAGTTGCCGCGGCGAAACCCCAGCAAAGGACCGAAAGCTGGTACTGAACTGACTGCTGCTGTTGAAGCCGCACTCAAACGCAATGTCTGTGATTGATCGATTTTGCCATGCTGGTGCCTTCAGCAGCGCTTCGGCTTGTTGCAGCCGGAACTTCCGGATCATTCGGCCAGGAGAGTCTTCAACCCGGCAGATGACGTGAAGGTAGCGGATGGATATGCCGAGCGCATGCGCGATATCCGCCGCTGAAAAGTCTGGATCGCGAAAGTTTCGCGCGATGATCTCACGAACCCGCCACACGTCGGCGCTTCGCTTCGGCAAGCTAGGGTCATGTTCGCCTGCTTTCGCTGGACGCAGAGCATCAAGGAAGCCGTCGACCAGCTTCGTGCTGACCGAATGGAATTGCTCCAACCCGATGCATGATCGAAGCGCAAACATGATGTCGCGAGCTGCGAGCCCATTCTCGTCGGGCAAGACGGCCGTCGCTTCGCTCAAATAAGCCGGCTCCAGAACATGACGCGCCACCATCCAGTGGGGCAAAACGAGCGTAAGGTGCCGTGTATCGCCAAGGCTGATCGTCCTGATTGGATCGTTCGTATTGATGACGACGAGTTTATGCGCTGGAACTTCCTGTACTTGCCCGTTACCTCTGCCGATCCAGGTAGCGCGGTTCGCGATGTAGAAACAGAATTTGGCGGCGCGGTCATCGGAATTACCCCCGCTTATGACCTCGAAGCGCTCGGGCACCAGCCAATCAAAGACTTGGATATCGCTGTGACTGTTCGTGGTCGCTGCCACGATGACAGGCCGGTGTGGTGTGCCAACGTACGTTGCTGCCTGGTACAACGCAAAGCCGCTGTTCCACGATCTGTTGATAGGCGCAACCGAAGTATTCTGGGCCATGATGGACATCAGATGCCATGCAATAAACATTCCGCCTAGCTTTAATACGGTGGCTTGCCCCTTCTGTGTGAACCGCCCCGCCAATTAGCGCCCGGTACGCGCAACCTTCAATGGGACAGGTGACAGCAGAATTCGTCAACAATGCGGCCACCTGGGCTGTATTGCAGCAGTGGCGCCTACCGCCAACATTTCAGACATTCGACCGCTCGAAACGGATCCCTAAACCCGGCCCTTCGTTCATCCCGTGGGCGTTGCTGTAGCGAGCGACCGGCCTTGGGACAATTCTTCCGTTCCCAAGCGACATTTCGAACGTCAGCTCTCACCAGAAGCCGACATTCAGCGGTTGCCGAACCCACATTTGAGAACGGCAAAATTTGGCCGTTCTCAAATCAGGCCGCCTTACGCGACGCCCCGCGACTGACCGAACTCAGGCGCCGCGAGGAACGGCGCTAGTTCAGCCCAGCGAGGCGAGGCGCCCCTCCCGATCCACCTCCAAGGGGCCTGCGAGCAGCTCCGGGTCCGCTAGCGTCCGGGGCTCGCAGTGAGTGGCGGCGTCCAACCCGGTCTCGAACACCGTCACGCTGCATCCGATCGGATTGCTGATGTTCTTGACGGGAATGTCGGCCTTGATCCTGAGCGTACCGGTCTCCTCCCGGACGGCGACCCGGAGAGGCGCGAGCTGCTCGTCGGGTAGCTTCAGACAGGAGCGATGCATCAGGGTGAGCGCATGGAGCGCGACGAACGGTCCGCACGCGACGAGCCCCGGCCGATCCGTCGCCGCCATGGCGCCTGTCTCGACCAGTACGTTGCACAAATCGGCGATCAGTTGCTTGTCGTCGAAGGCGTAGAGCCACATGGTTCAGATGCTCCAACGCGCGAGGTCAGAAAGGACGCGATGTGCCGCGTCCAGCCCAGCCGAACGCGCCTGCGCGCTTGCGAACGGAAAATGGGCGCGCTCGAAAAGACCGCCTGACACCTCGATTGGGTTCAGTGCAGGGTCACTGGGCACGAGCCACAGTTCGTGATTGCCGAGCCAAGGAAGATAGCCCTCAAGCCAGCCCTCCTTATGCGTCAGGCAAACATCGAGGCTGATCCCCTGCCCTACCTCACAGCGCAGCAGCAGCATGTCGCACGAGAGCAGCAGGCCGACCTCATCAGCTTCATTGCGCAGCAACGGCCTCGCGCAACTGGTGCCAAGGATCACGAGCCGGGCAAGCGGCATGTGGACGCAGCCTGCATCGATAAGGGCTCTGCCAGCAGGTGAGAGTTCGACCTGACCATCGAGCAGTCTGGCGAGGCTAAAGACCTGGCTCTTCAAGACATTGCTGGGGCATGGCAGCAGGGGCTGGCGTTTATCGAAGCACGCCGCTGGTAATAAGTGCATTCTCTATTCCTTCCAGGCTCGCAGGGGGGCCAACCCGCGAACGACCTGAGCTTTTTCATTTAAGTTCCTGACCCGTAAGATATCCCTTCCCGCTTCATCTCTCGCCCAAACCCTGATGGTGTCGGCAGGGCATCAGCCCGTTGGCACTCACTCATCCGGCCTGCAGCTCAACGTTCGTGCGCCATGGCAGTGCTGGGGCGACCGGCCCAGTCGGACCTAGCCGGAAGACCACCGGTTCTGGCTCGCGCATGTCCGGATCAGTTACCAACCACAGGCCGTGCACATCATCGAGCCAGAGACGGAGGCAGTTTTGCTCGTGAATCTTTGCCTCCTGCGCACAACCGCAGCTGCGCCCAAAGCGTGGGCTCCCCTGCGAGCGAGCGGCCAGCGCTCACCAGCAATGCGCGACAGCGCAGGTCATTCTGGGCAGTCCGCCTGCAGCCTATGGATAAACATCGTTGCGTCGATAAGCGCCCAACCAACCGCCGCAACTTGGCGGGTCAGCCCGGACTTTATCGAACTGTGGCATCAGGCTTCAGGCAAAGTCGTGCGATAAGCAAGGTCAGCAAAGCCGCTATCACCATGGGGATGGCGAAGATCACGAAGCTGGCAAAAAGGCTTAGCTGTGCGCTGATGACGATCCCTCCAACGACTGGCCCAGCAACCGCACCAAGTCGACCGATACCAATCGACCAGCCCACGCCTGTCGTCTTGACTTCCGTGGGATAGATCCTCGCTGCAATGGCATAGAGCCCGCCAAAGCCACCTTGGACGAGGAAGCCGATCACGACCATTCCGGCGAAGAACACTGCTTCCGGCGTGTGCTGCGCGCCAAAGACGATCATCGTTATGGCCGACAGGATGAAGAATGTCGCGATCAGCACAGCCAGCTCGAAGCGCGATGCAAACCATCCCAACGCGACCAATCCTACGAAGGCACCCACGTTGAACGCCGCGCTGCCATTGATGGCAGTGGCCAAGGGATAGCCGGCCTCCACCGCAAGGCGCGGGATCCAGCTGGTCAGGAAATAGAGGGTGAAGAATGAGGAGAAGAATGCACCCCAACACAATAGGGTAACCAGGCGCAAATCCCCTTGGACCAGCTTGCGGATGGGCGGTGCCGCCGAAGCGACGCTGCGGAGCGGCAACACGGTCAGCAATTCCATCCCTTGCGCCGACAGGTAGCGGTTCGCCCTCTCCAGCGCCCCCCGAGGCTGGCGCGCGATCAGGAACTGCACCGATTCCGGCAGGTAAAGCCACAGGATTGGCAGGATAACGGCGGAACCGATACCAATGAGAATGAACATGCCCTGCCAGCCATAGGCCGGAATGATCCAGCTGCCAGCCAGTCCCGCCAGCGTCGCCCCAGCTGGGTATCCAGCTGTCGCCACTGCAACAGCAAAAGATCTGTACCGGGGAGGTGCGAATTCTGACGCCAGGGCTGCCACGCTCGCAAGCATCGAGCCGATGCCGAGACCAGTGAAGAAGCGCAGCGCCATCAACTGGGACACAGAGGTCGTAAGCACCGACGCCAGCATACCGATCGCAATGACTGCTGACGCGAGCATGATCAGGTTCTTGCGTCCCCAGACATCGGCAAACGGGGCAAGGAATAGAGCGCCCAACGTCATCCCGGCGAGGCCCGCGCTGAAGACAAGTCCGAACACGGCATCGGAGACTGCCCATTCCTGAGTCAGCACCGGGGCAACAAATGAGACAACCAGCACGTCGGCGCCGTCGAGCATGTTCAGGATGAAACACAGGAACAGAGTCCTGATCTGCAAATTGGTCCAGCCCTTCATCAATACCCCCACTAATTGCCCGTTGTTGCCGAGCGTCACAGATTTGCCGGATTCGCAGCCTCTCCTGCTCAACGCGGGCTAAAGCTTGTCGATCTGGGCGATCACCTTGCGCATCAACGAGAGTAGTTGCTCTCTCTCCTGATCAGCCAGGCCAGCAAGAAGCAGGTCTTCCCTTTCGAGCGCAGTCGCCAGCAGCCGGCCATATAGTTCGTGGCCCTTGGCGGTCAGTTCATATGGCTTGGTCCGCCCGATGAACCTGCCTCGCGTGGGAGACACATATCCTTCGGCAGCGAGCTTCGCCATCGACCGGCTGACGGCACCCGCATCCATCGAAATGAGACTAACCACCATTTGCGAACTCGCGGTCCCCTGAGCCTGGATGGAGGCGAGTACGCGCCATTCCCCAATTCCGATGCCAAACTTTTCGAGATAAAGCTTCGACGACGTCGTGGTCCAACGATTTGAAATCGTGCCTAAAAAAAATGGGAAATAAGTGTTCAGATCAAACGGTGTGTTAGCCATGATGGATTTCACCGGATTTAAGTTGACATGTCAAATTATATGCCCAGACTTGCGGTCCTGCAGTAGGTCGATCGAGGCCGAGTAGAGCTTTACGGAATCGGAAAGCCCGATTTCCGGAAAACCTCAAGCGACGCACGGACGCAAAAATTGTGCCGGCGAGTAGGAGAGAGGGATATGGCGTCACTGCGCGAAGCGAGCGGATCTGACCGCGATGATCGCTGGGCTAGCACCGGCCTGTCGGACAGGGGCGCACTGTCTGCCTGGAACGACGTCATGTCCAGCAGTGTCGCCGAAATGTGTATCGACACCAGCCATAGCGCGAACTTCAAGGCGCAATGGGTTCGGTTCGGCCTCGGCCCCATAGACATCAATAATTTTCGTACGGCGGAGCAGACGATCTCAAGAAATCAGGCGATGGCGCGTCGGTCCTCTGAAGAGGTTTTCGCCTTGTCTTATATGCAGCAGGGCACGGCCGCTGTGAGCCATGCCGGCTTCGACCTGCACGTTCCCGAAGGCAGTTTCTGCATGGTCAGCCATGCATCACCCTACAGCTTTCATTTTCCGCGCGGGGCGATCGCGCTGACCGCGCACATGCCCTCCTCCTGGCTGCGCCGTTGGGTGCCGCAACCCGAGGCGATGTTGGCGCGAACCTTCGATGCCAGCCAGTGGGGCGGTGCGCTGGCTGCAATGCTTTCGGCAATCGACAAGAACGGACTTGAGGATGCCGCGCTTTCGCGGTCGTGCATTGCCGACCAGCTCGGTTCGTTCCTTGCATTGATGAACGGAAATGTGACGACGGGCGAAACCCTGCATCAGGGCAAGCTTTTCCAGCGCGCGATACAGATCATGCGCGACCGGTTTGATGATCTTGATCTCAGCCCGGCAACATTGGCTGCCGAACTCAACATCTCGAAACGCTACGTGCACAAGATCTTTGCGGGCAACAACACCACCTTCGGGGCAGAATTGCTCGAACTGCGGCTCTGCCGGGCGGCGGAAATGCTTACAGATCCGCGCTATGGCATCTATCGGGTTGCCGATGTGGCCTATGCCTGCGGCTTCTCCGACTCGAGCCATTTTGCTCGCCGGTTCCGCGACAGGTTCGGGGCTGCTCCATTGCAACTGCGCAAGGGACATTAAAAGGCCCTCCTCGCGAGGCAGAGGCTACCCCTCGATGCCGCGCAACGATACACCGCCGTCGAGCAGGATTTCGGTGCCGGTCATATAGTCCGATGCATCCGAGGCCAAATAGAGCGCCAGAGGCTTGAACTGATGCGTTTCGCCCATACGACCGAGCGGCACTCCCAGATCCCACACTGCACGAACCTCCGGATTGTGGAGAACGCCTCCACCGATGTTGGTCACGACAGAACCGGGCGCGATTGCATTCACGCGAATGCCGAATGGGGCCAGTTCACGCGCAAGTTGCCGCACGAGGTGCTTCACGCCGGCCTTCGCCGGCATATAGGGGGTGGCGACAATCGGTACCGTGATTTCCGAAGCGTTGGAGCTGGTGGCAATCAGCGAACCCCTGCGACCATGCTTCTTCATCAGCCTGACTGCGTGGCGGAAGGTGAAGAACACGCCATCAAGGTCGATCGCGATGGTCTTGCGCCAGTCGTCGACCGAATAAGTGTCGATCTGACCGGTAGCAGTCCGCTGGCCATCAAAGCCCATATAGCCCTCGCCCGCAGCCATGCCGGCGTTGGCAAACACAATGTCGACGGCGCCAAAAGCCGCTTCATGTTCGTCGAAGGCGCGCCGCACATCATCGTCGTTTGCAACGTCCATCCGCGAATGGCGCACGTCGAACCCTGAAGCGAGCAGGCGATCGGCTTCCTTCGCGGCAGCGGCTTCATCCACGTCGGCAATCGTGACGCTCGCACCACCTTCGGCTACCGCCTCGACATAGGCCAGACCAATGCCCGAAGCACCGCCGGTAACCAGCGCCGATTTTCCAGCTAGTGAAAAACGGTCAAGTAAAGTCATACTGGTCTCCAGTTCAGGATTGTCTCGCTTTTGAGAGCTTCAGACGATCTCAGAGCGTGCTTCGGCAATGACCGTGGCCGTCTTGGAAAAACTGACCTCTGCCATCGTATCGAGAGGCCATTCCCTGAAATATTCGTGCATGACTTCCACACCGATCGGACCGTCATAGCCGAGGCTCCAGACCGCCCGTAGGAAGCCGGTGATGTCGAACTCACCATCGCCGGGAAGGCGGCGTCGATTGATGACCGAATCCATGAAATTAACCGGCTTGGCCAAAACGCCATCGTTGATTTCAACGCCGATCACGTCCTGCGGCGTGAGCTTCTCGACCAGATCGGCAAGGGTGGTCCCCGTACGCACAACGTGGAGATTGTCGATCATAATCCCGCCGTTCTTCGCGCCTGCGCCGCGCGTCAGGGACAGCACGTGGTCGAGGCTCGGCAGGTGGGAAAACTCCGCCGGGAGCATTTCAAACAGAACCTTGGTGCCACGCTCCGCTGCTTCCGCGCAAAGTCCGGCGAACTCGCCGATCATCCGGTCAAGCGGCGTGCCGTCGTTATCAAGGTCCGCCACCTTGATGTGGTTCGCCCCAAGAACTTCCGCTGCATCGAGTAACAATTTGCGGCTTTCGTCGGACGCAGCCCGACGTTCACCGGTACAATACCAGTCGTTCAGCCATTCGACCTCGATGTGGACTATACCATTAGCGTCCAACATGGACTTGACCTCGGCAAAGCCATGTCGCTCGCGCAAGACCGCCAGATCGGAATGCCAGAAGCCCATCCCGGTGAAACCTGCCCGCGATGCGCATTCGATGCGGTCGCGGATGTCATGACGGCACAGTTCCTGCACCACCGGCGCCGTGCCGGCAGCCAAGGTCCAATATGACCCGAGGATATTCACGTCGCTCAACATATTTGTCCCTTGGCTATCCGGGGCACGACAATGCTTAGTACCGATAATCCAGCGCGATCCCGAAGATGCGCGGCGGATCATAGCTGATATTGATGGTGCCGTCGGACAGGGTCGAACTGTAGGTTCCGACCGCTTCGTCGGTCAGGTTCGTCCCAAACACCCTTATGGAGTAGCTGTCATCGGCTGACGTCCATGCGACCGCAGCGTTCAATTTCGCGAACGGCGCCTGAGACACGATGTTGTTGGCCTCGAAGAAATACCGGGACGAATAAACGCCGGTGGCATTGAACGCCAGTTTCGACCCATCTGACATGTCGAGCGTATAAGTGGCCGACAAATTGCCCTGGAAACGCGGCGCCTTGGGAATGCGGTTCCCGCTCGCATCACCGGGGAACGATGTCACGCCGCCATTGGGGGCAGTAAAGGGTGCGTTGGTGAACTCTTCGAACTCGGCGTTGGTATAAGCGAGGCTACCCGCCAGATTGAAGGCAGGGGACAGATCAGCGTCAAAATCAACTTCTGCGCCATAGATTCGGGCGGAGGCACCGTTGATGATTCCGGTCGCGGCGATGCCAACCTTTTGCACCTGAATGTTCTTGTAGTCGTAGTAATAAGCCGCAAAGTTCATGCGGAGATTATTGTCCATCAAGTCTGTCTTAAGACCGACTTCATAGGCATTGATGGTTTCGGGGAGGAAGGCCGGATCGGTGGAGAATTGCGTGTTGAACCCGCCGCTTTTGAACCCGGTATTGAAAGACGCGTAGGCCAGCACCTCCGGCGAGAAGCGGTGATCAAGAGAAACCCTGAAGGTCGGCTTCTCGAATGAAATCTCGTCATGTGGGGTTGTTCCCAGCAAGATTCGGGTCGGATCCCCGAAAGCAATGGCCTCGGTGCGACCGTCGATCTCGCGCTTCTCGTAAGTATAGCGGGCGCCCACGGTCAGCTTGGTATCCGGTGTCAGGCTCAGGGTGCCTTGGCCGTATCCGGCAATCGATTCAGTCAGCTGATTGCCAAACAGCAGCACCGATTCAAACGGACCGAACAAATTGTTCGGCACGTCTCTCGAGAAGACCTGCGACGGGTCATAGATGCCTCGGGCGCGGAAGTAATAAAGGCCGGCCGTCCACGTCAGGGGCCCTGTACCTGCGGATGAAAGCTGTAGTTCCTGACTGAACTGGCGCTCCAGGTCCACGAGATCGCCTTCAAAATGCGGCACAGGAGTGAAGTCGATGTCCCAGCGCAGATTGGTGTTGGCGTTGCGATAGGCGGTGATGCTGCTCAGCGTAACATCGCCAATACCGTGATCGACCCTAAGGCTAACGCCCCAGTTGCGATTGTCGACCCGGGGCACAGCATCACCATTGAGATCCCAAGGATCGCCGGGTTCGTTCGCTACACCCAAGAAAGCCGGCAGGTCTGTTCCTGGGAACACGCGCTGACCATTGAAGGAATTCGCCATGTCAGTGAAATCGCCAATCAGGCGCGCCTCGGTATTCTCACCCAGCTCAAACAACCACTTGGACCGCACGCTGATATTGTGGATGTTGCGGTTCACCTTGTCGCCGGTCGGCACGTTCACGCCCCAACCCTTGTCCTGTGTGCTGGCGGAAACCGAGAGATCGGCCGTGATACCATTGGCGATTGCGCCGGCGACGTAGACATTGCCTTTGGTGGCTAGGTAATTGTCGACACTGACGCCGACCCGCAGGTCGAGATCACGCGAAGGATCGGCAGTGACGACCTGGATCAGGCCGCCAGTTGCGTTGCGACCGAACAGCGTGCCCTGCGGCCCTTTGAGAACCTCGATCCGGCTGATGTTGTTGAAATCGAACAGGGCCGAAGTCGACGATGCATAGTAAACCCCGTCAACGTAGATCGACACGGGTGTTTCGATGCCAGGACCGATGGCTGTGCTGCCAACACCGCGCAAATACGTAATCGCAAAGCCCACAGCACTTGAAACGCTAAGGCTGGGCACGACTTCGCCCAAGGCCTGCACACCTTCAATGCCGCGAATCTCCAACTGAGCCGCCGTCTGGGTTTGCACCGCGATCGGGACGTCCTGCAAGCGCTCTTCGCGACGCTGGGCGGTCACGATGATCTCACCATCGTTCGCTCCAGCAGTAGCGGCCTGTGCTGCTGGCGAGCTCACGGCTTGTGCGACCGCATTGGTCGACACCCCACAGCAGAGCGATGAGAGGAATGCGATTCCAACAAGTGACTTGGTCATGTGTCTGGCCCCTCCGGACAGTCCTTACGGACGTTATTATCTCTGGTTTTCGATATGATATTCTGTGGAAATCAGCGCGGTTGGCGATGCACGAAAATGCGCCCCACGGTGAACTGTCGTGAGAGCACCAGCGCGAACGCACCCCCAATCGCATGCAATCGGGGGTGCAGTGCGCCAGTGCTTCAGCGCGAACGATACTCCTGGGCAGAGGCCGAATATGGCCAAGGAAGAACGGTGGCCCGCACATCCATCTGCACGTGGCGCTCAACCCCCGGCTTCGACGAACCGCCATCAGGCTCGCCCCACAGGATCGAGACTTCATCGCCCATTTCGGCGTCGGCAATCGTGCCCAGCGAAATCCATTTACGCTGTACTGAAAGATAGCAGGGATAGGTCGACAAGCCGACGCGCTTTCCGTCCTTCTTCACCTCGTCATATGGATGCGCAGCATAATGTGCATTCGGCATTTCCATGAATTTGCCATTTGCGCCGTCAAGCAACTGGCTGGCGTAGATGGCGATAGCATCTTCGGCATTCCATTCGAGCGTGACCTTGCGGCGATGCGGCTGGTCGACCATCTTTTCCAGTGCCGAACGGCCGATAAAATCATGATCGAACTTGATCAGGCGGCCATAGTCGAGATCCCACGGCGACAGATAATAGTCTTCAATGTTGTCGGAGATGAAGCTGCCGCCAATCGAGGCGTTGGCTTCAAACCCATTGCCCGGCAACCACTCCCGGTAAGCCCGCATGCTCTCGCCCGAATAGATCGCTTGCAATGGAGAGGGAATCCAACCCGCTTCGACCGCGCAAGTGCCGTAAGCCCGGCCGCCGACCAGCTTCAGCCCGAATTCGGCACCTGCCTCCATGATCTTCGCACGGACTTCGTCTCCCTCGTCCCACGGGCCCCAGAATTCAAGGCCGGGCGCGCCGGCGAACGAATGGGCCAGTGCTCTGGCGCTGTGTCCCGCCACCTTGATTTCGGTCATATGAAAGAATTTGGGCTTTTCGATCGGTCCGCCATTCAACTTCTCCAGCAGCGGCCAGGCGTTCGGCCCCTGCAATTCGAAGCGATAGGTCTTGCGCGGCTGCGGATTGGAAACCGAGCGCTCGTCACGCTCGGTCTTCACATCATAATCGCCGGTGGAAGCAATGAACTCGATCCAGTTGGCCACCGCCGGGCGACCCACGATATTCACCTTGTCGTCTTCCAGACCGAACAGGATCATGTCGCCAATCAGATAGCCATCATGGTTGCAGCAAATGAGCTGCTTGCCCTTGTTCCGGCCATAGTTCTTGAAGGAATTAACGCCAACTTCGGAGAGCAGCCGGATGGTATCCGGGCCTTCGACATACAGATCGGTCATATGCAAGGACTGGTCGAGCAGACCCACTGTTTCGTGCCATGAGCGCTGCTCGTCACGCCAGTTGGTGAATTCGCTTTTCACCGGATACTGATAGGCACCGACCTGAACGTCGCGTAGCCATTTGGCGGGATTGCCGAGCTGGTCGATCTTGTCCTGAAGCGACTTGAATTGCATGATATCCTCCGAAGTAACTGAAAAAGAAAAATTTGATCTAGGCTGACGCAGGCACGGCAGGGCTATCGCCCCGTCCGGCACTGACCTTGCGGAGCAGCAGCAGGCCGCCCAAAAGGAAGATCAGCCCTGCGGTAAGGCCTGCCCGCTGGCTGGCGAACACCTGGGTCAGAACGGCGATCGTGAGCGGTCCGAGGAACGAAGTGGCCGTACCCGACAGGGCGTAGATGCCGAACATCTCGTTCAGCGATTCCCTGGGTGCGATCTTGGCCAGCATGGCCCGGCTGGAAACAAGCCCGGCAGTCACGAAGAACGCGGCAAGGCCCTCGGCAAAGAAGAACGCCTTGTCCGCCAGACGCGGATACATGCCGCCGGTGACATCAGGATCGGCTGCCATGAACAGGACCGAGTCTGGCGCTATTGTAACCAGCAGCAGATTGGAGGCGACGCAGCCCAGGATTGCGATCTGCAACGCCGCCTTCGATCCCAGGCGATCATCCAGCACTCCGCCGAAAATCGATCCACCCACCGCCACAAAGCTGAGGACCAGGCCCATGACCGACAGCTGGACACCGCTCCATCCAAGGACACCCGCCCCCACCACGCCCATGAACATCATGAGGACAATGAAGCCCTCGTTGAACACCATTCGGGCAACCAGATAATGCAGGACGTCGGGCATCGACCGAAGGCGCGATATTGATTGGCGCAGACGTTTCAGCCCATCGCCCACCACCTTGCCCAGCGGCAGGACGCTGGGGGCTGGATCTGAAACCTTGAGCAGGATGGGAAGCGAGAATACCAGCCACCAAAGCGCCACCACAGGAGGAACGAACCGCTCCATTGGCCAGTCGCTTGCGCCCGGAACAACGACCCAGTCAGTCAGCAGATAGGCGCCGAACAGAAGAATCCCGGCCCCGTTGGCAAAGGCATAGGCCAGCCCGCTAACCGAACCGAAGCGACTTGGTGGAGCCACCTGAGGCAGTAGCGCGTTATAAAAGATAGAAGATAGTTCGTAGCAGATATTGACGATTACCAGCGCGGCGGCGATCAGGAACAGACTGCTGCCCATGTCGGGCCGGGCGAAAGTCAGTAGCGCCGTGGCAGGCACTGCCACCACGATACACGCAAGAAGAAAGGGCTTTCTGCGCCCACCCGCGTCCGCAATGGTGCCCAGCAATGGCGCGCATATCGCCACAAAAATCGCCGCCGTGGAGAGGATATAGCCCCACAGGGCCTGCCCCCACACCGGGTCACCCACCACCTGATTGGCGAAATAGGCGGAGAAGACGTAAATGTTGATCAGGACGTAGAATGGATTGCGGGCGCACTCGTACAATGCCCAGGCGATCTGCTGGCCTCTTGATTGCGCATGCGGGCTAGCGCCGTCCGCCGCGACTGGTGTGACGGCGGGATGGATAAGATCACTCATGGTGCAATAAATCCCGTTCGTCAGGTCGCACAGCGCGCCTGATCAGCCTGCCTCCACAACGCAAACCGCTTGGCCAACTTCGGCAACCTCGTCTTCCGGGACGAGAATTTCGACCATGGTGCCGTCGCCCGTCGCTTCGATGACCTGCGTGACCTTCTCGGTCTCGATCTCGTAAAGAGCTTCACCTTCCTTGATCGGATCGCCTGGCTGCTTGTGCCACTTCACGATCGTGGCCTCTTCCATGTTCATGCCATATCGCGGCAGTTTCAGTTTGACCTTCACGCCTTCACCTCCCGCAGCTCACCGGCAATCGAAAGGGCAGCCGCAACGATCTTTTCCGGGTTGGGGAAAATTGCCGTCTCGGCCACGCCCGAGTAGGGCATTGACACGTTGGGTACGGTCACCCGCTTGATTGGCGCCTTCAGCGACGAGAAGCATTTATCGGCCATGAGGGCAGCGATGTGGGATGCGGCGCTGCAGCGGTCCTTGGATTCGTCGACCAGCACCAACCGCCCGGTCTTGCGCACAGAGGCAGCGATGCCCTCCTCATCCAAAGGAACCAGCGTGCGCGGATCAATGACTTCTGCGGAAATGCCATGTTCTTCGAGCTCGCGGGCAGCGCGCAACGCCGGGCGCACCATGGTGCCAATGGCGCAGATCGTGAGATCCGTCCCCTCGCGATGGATCGCGGCTTTGCCGAACGGAACCAGATATTCGCCGTCCGGGACCTCGCCACTGTCACCGCCGCGCCCGCTCGCTTCAAGGAAGAAGGTGGGGTTGTTGCCGCGAATTGCCGTTGTCAGCAGACCCTTGGCGTCGGCCGGCGTCGCCGGTGTCGCCACGTTGATGCCGCCGATATTCATCAGCGTGGGATAAGGCGTGTCGGAATGCTGCGCAGCCAGCGAACGCCCGCCGCCATAGCCCGCAATGACGGTGATCGGGAGGTTCATCTGCCCACCGGTCATCATCCGCAGCTTGGCCATCTGATGTGCGATGGCGTCCATGCCGGTGTAGACGAAATTGCCGAACATCAGATGCAGGATAACCCGCCGCCCTGCCGCTGCCGCGCCGACTGCCATGCCGGTCAGTGAGGCTTCGCAGATGGGGGTGTTATATACACGGTCGGGGCCGAACGTCTTGTAGACCTCCCGCGTATCACCGAAAATGGCCAGTTCTACATCTTCCCCAAAGAGAATGATGTTCTTGTCCCGCGCCATCTCGTCGAGAAAGACCTGGTTGATCGCCTGGATATAGCGTTGTTTTGCCATGATGATTTTCCTCAGGGACGCTGGTCGGAAAAGGTGATGTCGAAGATCAGCTCTGGATCGGCATCTTCGCTTTCCAGCGCGAAAGTGACCGCATCCTCCACCTGCGATTTCACCCGCTCATCGATCAGGTCGAGATCATCGCGCGACGCCCCGCCTTCCGCCAGCAGGCGGGTGGCAAAGCGCAGGATCGGGTCCTTGTCGGGCGTCCGCCAGCCGTCGATTTCCTCCTGTGTTCGATAGGTGTAGCCGCCAAGAAATGCTTCCTCAGCCTCAAGATGGCCATGGATGCGGTAGGTCTTGGTTTCGATGAAGCTGGGGCCGCCACCAGCGCGCGCGCGCGCCACCGCTTCAGCCATTGCCGCTTGCACCGCCAGCACGTCATTGCCGTCCACCGTTACGGCGGGCATGCCAACTGCCCGGGCACGGTCCGTAAATTCACCGGCCGTTACCCGCTCAGTGACGGTGAACTCAGAAAGCCCGTTATTCTCGAGCACCCAGATCACCGGAAAACTCCACACGGCACTCATGTTGAGGCTTTCCATCAACACGCCCTGGTTGGCAGCCCCATCGCCGAAAAGGCAGACAGAAACCGCAGTTTCCTTGGCGACCTTGATGCCCATGCCGGCCCCGGCGGCAATGGCGATGCCGCCACCGACGATGCCATTTGCGCCAAGGATGCCCTTGCTGACATCGGCCACGTGCATCGATCCGCCCATCCCGCGGCAGATGCCGGTACGCTTGCCCCAGAGTTCGGCAAACATCGCATTCAGATCGCCACCCTTGGCCAGGAAGTGGCCATGCCCCCGGTGGGTACTGGTGATGAAATCGCGGTCTTCCAGAACAGAACAGACGCCAACACCCGAGGCTTCCTGACCGATGTAGAGATGCACGCCACCTGGCAGATTGCCCGCCTGCGCTTCCTTGCCCAGACGCTCTTCCGCACGGCGGATCAGCAACATCCTTTCATAGAGCGCCAGCCATTCGGCACGTCGCCTCTCATCAACATTGGGAAGGTCGCTCAAGCTTCTCTCCATCCAAATCCTCGCTCCGCCCAAGGGCCCTTTCGAGGCTTTCAATTCACCAGGGGCGCGAACAGCAAATCGCTTGGCCACGATTATCCGCCGGTCGCCTTCTGCTCCATCCAGCTTTACCGGGTTCTCGCCCGACCTGTGCGTATGACGGAGAACAAAGTTCGGTATCTGCGTGTATCCTGCGCTCGATCCGCGGCTTCTCATCGCTCCTGAAAGTCGACATAAAGCACGCAAATTCATATTCTTATACGATATTCTGGGTCTGCCTAGGGTCGGCATTGGCCTCCACGGCTCGACCAGCCGAGGCTTGTTATTGGATCGTTGAGCGCGTCATATTGTTGGCGAAATCAAGCAGCCACGAGCCACATCGAGCCCATCGATGGGCCGCAGTATCGCCACGACAACGCCCAGGTCGCTGAAATGCAATGCCGGTGGGCAAGTACGCGCCAAAAGACCGGAGAGGAGATGCCAATTGAACTCGGTGATCAACAAGTTCAACGTTGCAGGCCGTTCCGTTTTTGTCACAGGCGGCGGCGCTGGCCTGGGCCTCGCCTATGCCGAGGCGCTGGCCGAGTGCGGCGCGAAGGTGACCCTGACCGGACGCAACAGCGCCAACATCGAGGCTGAAGCCACCCGTATGCGTGACCTTGGCTGGACAGTCCATGCCCGTCAGCTCGACATCAGCGACGCCACAGCAGTGGCCGCCGCGATCGATGAGCATGTTGCGCGGTTCAAGAGCCTCGATGCCGTATTTGCGAATGCCGGCATTGGCGATGGCCCCGGCTTCTGGGACGCTGCCAATCAGCGGAGAAACCCCGAAGGTGAAATCGAGAATCTTGCTCAGTCCAACTGGTCACGTATCCTCGACGTCAACCTAAATGGAACGGCCTACACCGTGTCCGAAGCCGCGCGCGCAATGAAAGCACTGGGCAGGCCGGGCTCGATCGTCGTGACGTCGTCGGTTGCATCCACCATGGTCTTTCCGACAATTGCGACGGCCTATATGGTCTCCAAGGCGGCCATTTCCCACCTTGTTCGGCAGGTCGCGCTGGAACTTGCGGAATTTGGCATTCGCGTGAATGCCATTTCGCCCGGCATGTTCGTGACGAACATCGGCGGCGGTTACCTCGCCGATCCCGCGGCTCGGGAGGCGATGGGGAAATATGTGCCGATGGGCCACATGGCGGAAGTCGATCAGATCAAGCCCTTGGCCCTCTATCTGGCTTCGGATGCATCGGATTTCATGACGGGGGCGGAATTGCCGATCGATGGCGGGGTGCTGCTCGGTGCCTTCAAGTGAGAGAATGCTCTGAAGACTGAGAGAACGGAAACCATCGCCGGGACGAGATGCATGAACGCCCAATCACAAGCGCAAACTCTGGTTGGAAAGACAGCCCTCATTACCGGCGTTGCCGGCAACATCGGGCATGCCACGGCAAAGGAACTTTCCGCGCGCGGGGCCCGGATCATCGGGGTCGATCACCCAGCTGCCAATGCCGCCGCAATCGAGCATAGTTTCGCTGCCAACTCCTCATTTGCCCTGATCCGTGCGGACGTGAGCCAGGAGGCTGAAGTGAAGGCCTATGTTGATGTCGCAAGAGAGATATCTCCTACGATCGACATCTTTTTCAACAATGCTGGCATCGAGGGGCCGCAAGCCTCCATCCCGGACTATCCGACCGCAGCATTCAACAATATCTTCGACGTGAACGTGCTGGGGGTGTTCCTCGGGCTGAAATACGTCCTTCCTGTGATGCAGGGACAGAAGAGCGGAGCAATCATCAACACGTCTTCCATTGCAGGACTTGTCGGTGCTGCCAACATGTCTGGCTACATCATGTCAAAACACGCAGTCCTCGGCCTTTCCAGGACGGCTGCACTCGAAGCCGCACCGTTTGGCGTCCGTGTCAATTCGGTGCATCCCGGCTTTATTGAGAGCCGCATGCTGACCGATATCATCCATCGATTGGGGGCGCCGGATACCAGCGCATTTTCGAGTACCGTCCCCCTCCAGCGGCTCGGCTCGGTTGACGAAATCGCCAAGGCCGTTGCATTTCTGGCGTCGGATGAAAGCAGCTACATGACCGGTCATGCGATGGTCCTGGACGGTGGGCTTACGGTTGGCTGACGAGATATGAACGGCGAGGGTCATTCGGATCGTTCCGGCGCCTGGCTTCAGATAAACGATGAAAGGGCACACCAGTGAAAGCTGTCATTTTCCAGGCGCTCCACACGCCGCTCGCTTTCCAGGACATGCCTGATCCGACGCCCGGCGAGGGTGAACTGGTGGTCAAGGTCGGGCGCTGCGGCATCTGCGGCAGTGATCTGCACATGACCGAGGATGCAGCCTATGGGTGCAAGCACGGCGACGTTCTGGGCCATGAATTCGCCGGCGAAGTTGTGGCGCTGGGACGGAATACGCCCGACCGGAAGGTAGGAGACCTCGTCTCGGTCATTCCGCTCAGGAGCTGCGGCGATTGCGAGCATTGTCGCAAGGGCGAAGTGCAGTGGTGCGCATCATTTGGGCTGCAGGGAGGGGGATATGCAGAATACGCCGTCACACGTCCGAACCAGTGCGTGCCCCTGCCTTCGGATCTGACGCTGGCAGATGGAGCCATTATCGAACCGCTGGCCGTGGCCCTGCACGGCGTTAACCTGTCGGGACTGAAAACGGGTGATAAGGTTCTAGTCCTCGGCGCTGGGCCCATCGGGCTTGCGGTCGCCTTCTGGGCCAAGCGCCTAGGCGCCGCCAAAGTGGCCGTTCAGGACATCTCCAGATCGCAGCAGGATCGGGCACTCGATATGGGCGCCGATGTGTTCGTGGTTGACCCGCAGAACCCCATCGCCAGTGCAGTGCAGGGGCTGGGAGGCATGGCGGATATCGTCTTCGAATGTGTCGGCGTGCCGGGCCTGATCGCACAAGCCGTGGAACAGGTGCGACCGCGCGGCACTATTCTGTTGTTGGGTCTGTGCACCAAGCCAGACACGTTCAATTCCTTCGCCATGCTCGGCAAGGAAGTGCGCCTTGTCACCAGCGCATTCTTCACCGTGCAGGAATATGAGGCGGCGCTGGCCGCGTTGGAACAGGGTGCTGTCGCTCCCCGGCTGATGGTAACCAGCACCGTTTCGCTAACCGATACGCCCTCAGTCTTCGAGGCGCTCAAGCAGCGCGGTGAGCAATGCAAGGTCCTGATCGCGCCAGGAATTTAAACCTGCATTTATTGAACGTCGGAGGCAGCACTCGCCAACAATGCCGTCGTTGGCACGCCAGAATCGGTTCCCTGGAAGCTGCCATCCGTTCGACTGGCAGCGACCTACCTTGCGCGAACGAGTAAATGGCGGAGAGGGTGTCCGCAAGAATAGAGTCTGGTGACAGCTAATACTGTCTAAAATCGTCGCGATTTCACCATAGTTAATGGAAAATGGTCGTCTGGTTACGTCCATTGACTTCCAATGCCATCTAGGGTTTGTTGTTGGCCTGTTAGTTGGCATGGAAGATAGGTTATGCCGAAGAAAGCAATAGAACTAAGCGCTATCGCCGTAACTAATCTTAAACCCATCGTAACTTCCGATGGAGTTAAGACAAGATTTATGGTCGGAGGCGCGAACGGATTACATCTCCGTATCGTCGGCGAAGCGAAGTCGTGGATACTTCGCGTAACGATCAACGGTAAGCGTCACGACATTGGGCTAGGTTCGTATCCGGGCGTTACGCTGGCCACAGCGCGCAAGCTGGCGAACCAACATCACGATCTGATCGCGCAGGGCATTGACCCGTTGGCCGAACGCCGCGCCAAGATTGAAGCCGCCCGCGCGGCGAAGCTCATGGTGAAGACCTTCAAGGAATGCGCCGAAGCATACATCGCCGCACATAGGGGCGAATGGAAGAATCCCAAGCACGCCGCGCAATGGACGGCGACGTTGGAAACCTACGCCTATCCCGTCTTCGGGTCGAAGTCCGTCGCGATCATCGACACGAACCTTGTGCTTGAAGTCATTGAACCCCTGTGGGCGACGAAGACGGAAACAGCGTCGCGCCTTCGCGGTCGCATCGAAAAGGTCTTGGGTTGGGCGACGTTTCGCGGCTTCCGCCAAGGCGAGAACCCGGCCCGTTGGAAAGACCATTTGGACCATCATTTGCCGCTTCGCAGCTACGTTCGGAAGGTCAAGCATCACGCCGCACTTCCCTACGCCGAACTTGGCACGTTCATGTTGGACCTTCGGAAGCGTGAAGGCACGTCTGCACGGGCATTGGAGTTCGCCATATTGTGCGCCTCACGTTCCGGCGAAGTGCGCGGCGCGACTTGGGATGAAATCGACTTGGACGGTCGCATATGGACGATCCCCGCCGACAGAATGAAGGCGGAGAAAGAACATCGCGTGCCTCTGTCAGACGCCGCCTTGGCCATCCTGAAGGCCCAACAGGCGCTTCCCCCGGTCGAAGGGCACGACGGCCCCGCTTATGTGTTTCCTGCACCCCGTGGCGGTGCCCTGTCGGACATGGCGCTAACGGCGGTCCTGAAGCGCATGGGCCGCGCCGATCTAACCCAACACGGCTTCCGCAGCACGTTTCGCGAATGGGCTGGCGAAGTGTCGAAGCATCCGCGCGAAGTCGTCGAACATGCCTTGGCGCACCAACTCGCCGATAAGGCCGAAGCCGCATATCAGCGCGGTTCGCTGCTGCCCAAGCGCGTCGTCTTGATGAACGATTGGGCGAACTTCTGCGCCATCGTGCCCACAGGGGGCAATGTCGTTTCGATTGGCGAGGCGGCATGACGGACGATGAAGCCTGCATCGGCGAACTGCTGCAACGGATCGGCATTGATTTGGCCGCAGCGAACGAACTCCAAAGGATTGCAGCAAGGTATTTGAAGGCTCGCGAGCTAATGCCCGACGAACTGGCCGATTACATTGCGCACGCCTTTATTCATGCCAATGCCGCAACAGACAATGCCGATGGACGGAAGGTTGTGCAGGATCGCATCGCACGACTTGCCCATGGCCTTGGAATGAGCCGAAACGAAGGCCGTCCGCGCGTTCCGGTGTCAAAGTTCGACTTAGCGTTGACCGTCGCGCAGCATGGCGAAGTTTTCAGTGAAACCACGCTGAAACGAACACTAGCCCGTGCATATGGCATCAGCGAAAGCACGGCGCGCACGCGCATCAAAGAGGCGAAACGAAAAGTCGCCGAAGCCTACGAATGGTTAGATGCTGTTATGGTTGCAAGTGCTATCGACTGCCTTGTTGAACCGCGCATCGGAAGGATTGATCGAACGTGCAATGGCGATGGCTGACAGAATCTAATTTCAATCTTGTCGCAACTGGCGTCGGAATTATAGTCAGTATCACCGTAATTATCCAAGCCGTCGCAGCAGGCGTCACTTATTTAAGAACACGGCGGATTGCCGTCGAACGCATGATCACCAGTCACCCCGAAATTGGCAACACACTTACGATCGTGAACTTATCGGATAAGCCGCTCATGATTTCCGCATGGGACATTGTGTGGGCGCGTGGACGTCCTTGGGGCCGAACCGTAACAATGGGTGCCTTCGATGGCAACGAAGACAGCGTCGGCTTCACAATCCCGCCGCACGAGCGGAAGCGGTTCAATTTCTTGCACGAACACCACTTTCCCACCGGAAGGAAAACACAGCGTCGTAACGGTCGCTTATATTGTCGCATTTGGCTCGCTGGTGATGGGAAGGCACGCTGGTTCAAGCTGCTGTAACGCTATCGAATTTTCGGGTGCTAGGTCACCAAGTGATTGGAAATTACTCCGTCCTCTTGCCACGTCGTGGCAATTTGGCTCAATACGCGATCAGTTTTCCAGCGCCGTGTCGCCCGATGAGGCTAACCAAGAATGGACGAACCAACGGACCCTGCCGAGAGCGCGCACGCCGCACTGATCGGCGAAGTTAAGAAGCCCGGCAGCTTGGCGCTCTTGTTCATGGCTACGAGCCTTTCCGTCATTTCGATATTCAATCTGCCGGACATCAAGATTCCCGTCGTCTGGCTAGTGACGCTGCTGATATTATGGCTCACATACATTTGGATTTCGACAGCGGCGCTTCGAACGCAAGCAACTCGAATATCTAGTCAAATAAGTCGAATAGCATTGCTCGAATCTCAATCGAATCTTCAATTGCCGAAGGTCATTAGGGCGATGAAGGACCCTTACAGCGATACAGAGATATTACTTCTTCTAAGGCCTAATCAACTCTTTGGCCAATCAATGCTCGTCTCAATATATTTTGAAGATGAAAGAGGTCTTGAGTTATTGGTTGGGGACGGTTCGGTGGGCAACATTCAAACTAATGGATTAATCCAAATTAGTGTAAATCGTTGGCAAGAGGCGCACGACGACGTCCGCCAAAAAATTATCGAACAAAACCAAAGCACGATTGAGCGACTAATGGTGAAACCCGCGTCAAATACTTCTAATAATCAACAAAATGAAATTAATGCCGCGTTGTTGAATGCGCTACTGGCTCGTGCGACCGAGGAGGCAGAACAATGAACGATATCACGCAGTCCAATAACGTGACAGATTTAAACCCATATTACGCTAAGGTGATTGGATTTGTCGACGGTGCTGGAAATTTAGTTGATAAGCCCGAGGACGAAAAAAGCTATTATAAGCTACTCATCAATGTTGGTGAAAAGGATGAAGTAAAGACTGGCGAGCGTATATTAGTGTTCGCCCTTGGTCAGGAAATGGTTGACCCAGAATCTGGAGATTCTTTGGGTTGCTTCGAAGTGGTTCGCGGATACGGACGTGTTGTTTCTACCCAATCTCGTATGTCGGTCATCGAAAGTAGTCGAACGAAAACTGTGCGCTTTCAGAAAGCTCAAGCGATAAACGCGCTTATCAGCGGTCATTCGGTTGAATATGGCGAGCGTGAAGAGAAGGCGCCCTTCCTCAATGCTATGATCGGTGATTTAGTGCGGTTCATTTAGCCACGGCGGAGATTGCGTCCGCCTAGCGTCTATCCTTCCGATTGAATTTCCGTCGATTTGTTCGACGCTTCATCCGAAGCCAACATCAATACCAACAAAAGCCCCGACCAACGGAACTTCGTTGGCCGGGGCAGTCAGCGCGACAACAAGGAAGGCTGGCGAATGCCGCGCTGTTAATCAGGCAGGAAGGGAAGCGTGCCTGAAATCTCCGCGCGTTCCTTGGCGCTCATTGCCCACAGGGGCACCGCCAGCAGCGGGAAGGCGTCAAGGTCCACGTCAGCCCCGCCCGCCGCGTCCACGGCGTCCCAGAGCGCCATTTCGGGGTCCGTCAGGCCGATGACCGCGCACAGGGGCAAGCGGTCATCTGTGGCCCGCCACGGCGGCGACAGGGCCAACCGGGCGTCTTCCAGCCGAAAGATGATATGCGATAGCCGATGAAACGCCCGAAGCTGGCCAGGCGGATGCGACAGGTCCGCGTCGGCGGGCAATGCTACACCGGTCGCCTGATCCATCGGGACAAAAAGCGGCAAGGCATGTTCGGCAAAGTCCACTGTGGGCAGTTCGTCGAAGTCCCAAGGCAGGATTTCGGCATAACGTCCGACGGGCACGCTATCGCCGCACGGGCTGCGCCAAGCCTTCGACGACCTGTCCAGCCATGCGGCAAAGCCTGCGAGGCGTTCACCTGCGACGGTCATACCTCAACCCGCGTCCGCACCTTCGCCAGTTCGAAGGGGCTGAAGAACGACGCATTCACGCGCTTGACGAACGGCGGATATTTCGTCGCCAGTTCCGTCAGCTTGTCGGCGAACAGCAAGTCGTTGGTCGCGTCCGGTGCCCAACGCTGCGCCGCCGTGGCGCGGAAGTTCAACAGATGGTCGCGCGGCATTCCAAGCAACTGGTAGGGGAAGTTCGACACGACCATGGCGAAGTCGCTGTTCGTTTCGATGGCTTCGCGAATGTTGCGATAGCCGTTGCCTTCGCCGTTCTTGGCTTCGGTGGCGACCCACGCCGCAATGCGGTCGTAGAGATACATGCGCTTTTCGTTCGGCGCGAAGCGTTCTTCCATCGTCGCTTCGGCGCGTGCGTTGTATTCCTTGGCCCGCTCCAACACCATTTGCTGCGTCGCTTCGGCCTGGCCAGTAAGCTTCGCTGCGATCTTCGACGCAGCTTCATGCTTCAACGGCGTGGTGCGCGTTTCGTCCTGCGTCAGCTTGCCGATAAGTTCGGCGCTGCGCTTAGCCTCGCCCTGAAGATTGATGATGGCGCTTTGAACGCTGGCGTCACCGGCGAATGCGGCGGGGTTGCCAACCATCACGTTTAGCTGCGTCGGAAGCTGCATGTGCTGAAGCGTTTCGACGGCCTGCGGGTCGTTCACTAGCGCGGTGTTCGGCGTGGTCATGGTCTTCCTTCCTTCGTTCTGCACGGGCCTGCGCGATCAACTCGCGCTGAAGTTCCGCCCAATGCTGTTCCTGCTGTTCAAGATCGTCTTCGCCGCACCGTTCGGGCACGACGATGCATGATGCTGGCGCGCTGCCATGGCGTGCGATGAACCGGGCCACGGCTTCGTCGTCGGTTTCGCCGAACCGGACTTCCAAGACGTTCGGCACGCCAGCGGCGCGGCGCTGTTCGAGTTTGGCAAGGCGGGTTTCGAGACGACCGGCCATGTCATCGCGAAGCCTCCAAAGCGGCCAGGCGTGCTTCCAAGTCCGACGTTTCGTGAACGCGGGCGATCAGCGAAAGCATGTGGACCAACTTGCTGCCGTCGCCCGTGCTGACGATGTTCGACCGGCATTCGCGATAGATGCGCTGCATTTCGCGGTTCACGTCGGCGATGGTGGACAGCTTGCACCGATACCGCTTCGGCTGGACAGGGGGAGGGGTTGAGGCAGAAGCCCCCGGCATTGCTGCGCTTTCCGAACCCGTCGCCCACATAATCCTGCCACCTAGGCCAATGAAAATCCTGTCAGGCCCGCAAGATCATGCAGAAGGTATTGTTACGTCAAGTATTTGGCGAAATAAATATATAATATTCAACGAGATATTTGACGAATACTACGACGTTCAACTCGTAGTTCATATATGTCTTGCGGAACGAACAACTTGTCGTAATCCAAACCAAGCCTTCGACATTCGCGACGAACTACATCCAATGCCATGTCACGATGCAGCGTTCCGACGGCTTGACGAACCAATCCGCTCATTTTGATTTCCGAAAGCGATGGCTTGTTCGCCATGAACGCCATGAACCGCATTTCCAGAAGCGTTTCGTAGTCGGGGAAATACAGCGACGTTTGGTTGGCCAGTTGGGCAGCACATTTGCCCACATGTTTGCCGAAGCGCGTCTTCATGCCGGTGCCAAGACATTGCCAAAGGAAGCTGTTGGCTGCGGCTATTTCTTCGTTGGGCAGATACACCGCTGCCCCGTGATGATATTCGGCGCACCGTTCGATGTAAGCCAGTGTCAGCCATTGGTTCACGTCGTCGGCGCAGCAACGGCGATTGGCGACAGCGCGCCTTTCAGTCTCGCTCAACAGTGCGACCAAAATTCGGTTGGCGTCCTTGTCGAAGTCCAGATTCATTGCGACGCCCCTTCGGGCTTACGTTGGATAGGATGTTGGCCAGACGACCACCTTGGCCAAAGATGCGCTGAAAACAGCGATGATTGGCGGAGTGTTTGTCCGCCATCCTGCCCACAGGTGGTCATGGGCTTGCCCGCCGCTCCAATGGGCGGGCGAAGGCCCATAGGGGGTATGGGGGAGATTGCACGCACCAGTCGAACGGGTGTTGTGCGGGGTGTCGCACGGGGAGTCGTGCGGGGTGTCGAACGCAGTCGAACGCCAGTCGTGCGGGTAGTCGTGCGCCTCATTGCGGCACCGTGGCGATGATGAGCGTTTCACGTCGATTGATGCGCTCATAGCGTTCTTCGATACGACCGGACGCCTTCAGCCGGATCATTGCTTCGTAGAAGCCTTTGGCGGGAACGCCGTTGGCCTTGGGGTGATCCTCCATGAGTTTCGCGACGTAGCGACTGCGGGACTGCCATTGCGGAGACACGACCATTTGCCGCGCTTCAAATTCGCCCAAGAGTTCAAGGAAGAGTTCGTCAACCGCGCTTTCCGCCATCCGCCTGTGCTGTGATGCGCTGGCAGCGCCGCCCAACAGCACGAACGCGCCACGTTCCCATTTCACGCGGACTTGCTGCCCAATTGCGCCGTAGTTGGCCTTCATCACTTCGATGAGGCGAACGTCGGATTGCTCGTTCTCGCGCGTCATGTAGAGACGCGACCGGACGCTGTTGTTCCATGCCGTCGAACCGGACAGGCCCGAACCGCTCGACATGCCTGCGACCGAAGGATGGGCCAGCAATACGATGGTCGTTTCGCATTCAATTGCGATGGCGCGCAACATGGCGATGAACTGGCGAACTTGGGGACGGTTCACTTCGTCACCGCCGAACAGGTCCGCGAGCGTGTCCAGCACGACCAAGGCAGGCCGGTGCGCGTCGATATAGGCCCGGACGGCGGCATACCCCTCTGTGGGCACAAGCGCCCGCCCAACAGGCCCCGGAGCGGCCAACACCGCGTCCAGCCCTGCCAGCGATGATATGGCCAGGCCGTGAAGATCGCGCATGGCGATATGCTCTGCGGCGACTATGTCGGCAAGGCGGCGATGCACTTCGTCAACGTCGTCTTCGGCTGTGAGGAACAATGCGCCGCCCGGTCGCTGGATAGCAGCACCGAACCATGCGCGGGCCAATACGGTGGCGACTGCCAACTGAAGTGCGGCCAGGCTTTTGCCGGTGCCCCCGTCGCCGCTGAACAATGTCACGTTGCGCGCAGGGATCGTGTCGGCGACATGCCATTCTCGCGGCTGAACGGGCTTGCCGTGAAGCGCGGTGGCCATGACGACGGGCAATTCGCCGTCGGGCCTAGGTAACAGGTGCGAGAAATCATGCGTCGGCAACGTGCGGTCAAAGGCGCGTGCGATGGTGCTACGCCGATAGTCCGCCCGCTGTTGGGTCTTGTCGCGTTGCCCCTGTGGGCTGGCCAGCCACATGCGTTCAATCTGCGCCGGGTCTTTCGTCCAGAACTGAAGAATGTTGACCAAGGCTTGGTCGATTGCCGAACCGGATTTGTTGCCGACAAGGTCCGACGGGTCGCCATTCCAAAGCCGAATGAACTTTTCGCCGTTGCCCATGCTGGCGGCACGGTTGAACACAGCTTCGTCGGTTTCGGTGGCGGACTGAAACAGAGGCGAGGCGTCAAAGCCCGACACCGTGTTGGGGGCGATTTCCGACATGAGCGTGGCGAGATTTGCGCCGCCGTCGATAATCGGCGCGTCTCGATAAACTTTGCCAGTCATCGTGAAGAAGCGTTCGTTGGAATACACTTCGACATGGCCGCGCCGACTGCCGCGAACGCAGCCTTTGACGATGATGTGAAGGCCGTTCCCCGAAGGACTAAGTTCGGCGTAGCTTGGGAATGCGTCGAATATCCGGTCTTGAATAGCCTTGGCTTGCGCGTCGCCGTGGCAATCGTCCAAATCTATGCCGGTGAACGGGTCCGCGTCGCTGAAGACGAAGCCTATTCCATCGAAGCCGCCGCGCCCGAATGCGGCAACGGTTTCGTCGAAGCTGGCCCATGTTGTGGCGTCAGTGACGCTGGCAGCTTGCCCCGTGCGCGGGGAGAATGGGACTTTGGATGGCTTCGACCCGCCACGGTCGATGTAGCGCCAAAGGACAAAATGCGGGAACGCCCGCATTTCCGACGGGATGCGATCAAATGACATGTTGTGCCCACAGTTGGGCGTCAGGCGTGGGCGCGACGCTGTTCCAGTTCGGCGACAAGCGCCTTGATTTCCTCGCTGGACTTACCGGCAATCGTGGCCTTGGTTACGGCCTCGACCTCGTTGGAGGGCCAAACGGAAATCCGCTCGCCATGCTTGATCGGCTTCGGCAGCAATCCAGCCTGAATGCGGGAATAGATCGTGGCGCGGGATAGGCCCGTGGCCTCGCGCATGGTGTTCAATCGTAGCAACTTCAGCAATTTGGCCTCCATCGGACGTTGTCAGATGAAGGCTTGGTGCGGCCAATTCCTGTTCAACAACAACAGGGGGTTATTGAACACCAGCCTGTCATTTCACCGCATAGGGGAGTCAGTTCGTCGCACGGCTCGCCGCACCAATCGACGGAGCCAGGCAAGAATTTCCATCGGAATTTCGTTGTTGGCCTAGGCGTTGGCCGCCCACAAGGCTTAGCCATAACCAATTGAAATTACGTCATAAAATGGAAGAATTGGCGGAGAGGGTGGGATTCGAACCCACGGTACGGTTGCCCGTACACCGCATTTCGAGTGCGGCGCATTCGACCACTCTGCCACCTCTCCGCAGAGGTTTTCGCGCCGGCGACGGCCCCTGAGGGTCGTCGCTACGTGCAGTCGAGCGCGCGCTGTTAACCGATGATCTGCGCTTTGCCAAGCATCGGTGCGGTAAAACTTGCACTCGCCCCCGGCGACACTAAATCTGGCATATGAATCAATCACAGGCCCGCAAGTCGTTCTCCTCCGCCTCGAACCTGCCGCCCATCGGTTCGGCACCGCGGATATCGCACGCACGCTTTGGCATTGGCGACAAGGTGCGCCACGGCCTGCTCGGTTTCCGGGGCGTGGTGTTCGATATAGATCCTGTCTTTGCCAACAGCGAGGAATGGTATGAAGCCATTCCCGAAGCGATGCGGCCCGCGCGCGACCAGCCTTTTTATCATCTCTTCGCTGATAATGGCGAGGCGACTTACGTCGCTTATGTCAGCCAGCAGAATCTTGTTGCGGATGATAATGACGAGCCCATCGATCACCCGGCCGTCGCCGCGCTGTTTCATGAAGATCGCGGCGGCCACTACGCGCTCGATCCCAGCTACTGGCACTGAGCCAGCGACTGTCATGGTGACGGTGGGCGCGGAACGCTGTCCGCCCCCATTTCGGTTCAGGACTTGATCCGCCAGCCCTGCCGCAGCGCGATGTAACAGACGATTGCGAGCGCGATGTTGATCGCGAGCAGCAACAAGGCGCCGATGAGGATCGGCGAATCGGCTTCGGCCAGGAAACCGTAACGGAACCCCGAAATCGCGTAGAAGAAGGGGTTCACGTGACTGATCGCCCGCATGACCGGCGAGACCAGATCCATTGAATAGAATGTGCCGGACAGCAGCGAGAGCGGCGCGACGAGGAAATTGGTGACTGCTGCCGCATGATCGAACTTCTCGGCCCAGATGCCGGTGAGAATGCCCAGGAAAGCCAGCATCGCCGAGCCGGCCACGCCGAAATAGACCACGGCCCAGAGGTGACTTGGTGCGACATGAACGCCGGGCCAGGCCAGCATGGCGAGCCAGATCGCCCCGCCGACGAATGCGGCACGGGTGACCGAAGCGCCGATCAGTGCGAACAGCAGCTCTCCGGCCGAAAAGGGCGGCATGAGATAATCCACGATCGTCCCTTGCAGCTTCCCGGCGAGCACCACCGTTGCGGTGTTCTGAAAACTGTTCTGCACCATCGTCATGATGATGAGGCCGGGTGCCACGAAGTCGGCGAATGGCACGCCCATCACCATGAGACCGCCCCGTCCGAGCGCGACCGTGAAGATGATGAGGAACAGCAGGCTGGTGAGCGCCGGCCCCCAGACCGTCTGCAGATGAACCTTGAGGAAGCGGCGCACCTCCTTGACATAGAGCGCCTTCATGCCCGCCCAGTTCACGCCGTGGATGACGGGAACACCCGGCTCATGACGGATCAGCGATTGCCCGGAGGGAGAAGACGGTTCAGCCATGGCGCCGCCCTACCGCTTCACGCCGCGAGCGGCAATGCCCGCCGGGCCGAGGGACAATCCGCTCTGAAAACCCGTGACGGGCCGTTTGACCTTTGGCCCTTGGATGCCCATATGACCCGATCACTTGAAGGAATAGGCATGTCCTGGACAGACGAACGCATCGATCAGCTCCGGCAGATGTGGGAGCGCGGCATGACCGCGAGCCAGATTGCTGAAGAGCTGGGCGGCGTGAGCCGCAACGCCGTTATCGGCAAAGCCCACCGGCTTGGGCTGCAATCCCGCCCCTCGCCGGTCAAGGCCGCAGAGGCCGGCCGCGCGCCCGCTGCCGCGCAGACCCGGAAGGCTGCGCCTCCCCCAGCACCAAGCGCAAAGGCCGAGACGACAGCCGCGCCGGAACCACGGGCCGCCAAGCCGCAGCCCAAGCCGGCACCGGCTGCCGAGAGCCGCCCGGCGGCCCCGGCGGCCGCTGCGGAGCCCGCTGCGGACGCGCCTCCCCCGCCGCCTCAGCCGCGCATCGTATCCGTCGGCCCCGGCGGCTTTCTGCGTCAGGGACCGGGCGAGATGCAGCAGCCGATTCCGCCCGCGCCACCGCGCCGGCTGGTACCGGCCAAGCCGAGCCCGGAAATCGCGGACAAGACCAGCCTGCTCGATCTCAATGAGAAGATCTGCAAATGGCCGATGGGTCACCCCGGCGAGCCAGACTTCCACTTCTGCGGTGAGAAGGTGAATCCCGGCTTCCCATATTGCGTGGAACATTGTGGCCGGGCCTATCAGGCGCAGCTGCCGCGCGGCACCCGTCGCCCGCCCCCGCCGCTACCCTATGGTGGCCCGCGCGTGCGCTGAGGCTGGCTGACATCAGAAACAAAAAAGGGGCCGAAACTGGCCCCTTTTTCTTATCCGTCGTTTGAGATCGAAGCCGCCCTCGCCCGAAGGCGGGAGGGCGGTCATCGGCATCAGAAGCGGAAGCTCGCCGTCGCACGCACCGTGTGATGGTCGAACACATCGTTCGTGCGCTGAATGTCGGTAAAGCCGGCGGGCGTGATCACGAACGGGTTGGTCGTGGATGGGGGCGTGCCCTGTCCGGCCCGAACCGTGTAGCCATCAGTCTCGAACCGGGTGTAGCGATACTGGACACCGATGGAGAAATTGTCGCTGACGCGCTGCTCGATGCCGCCACCGGCGGTCCAGCCCCACTCGTCCGCGCTCTCATTCTCTTCCGTGAATGTGTTGTAAGTGTTGCTCGTCGCAAAGCTGTTCTTGATCTTGGCAAAAGCGACGCCGCCCGTGCCATAAATCAGCGTGCCGGTGCCCAGCGCATAGCCTGCCCGCAGCCGCGCGTTCGCATCCCAGTCGATGCGGCGCGAGAGGACATAGCTGGCCGGCGTGGTGCTGAACCCGCTGACCGAATTGCCGATCATCGTGCGGCCACCCTCGACCACGCCGCCGACGACGAAGTTGCCCATCTGCATGTCGTAACCGGCGTGGACACCCCATGCGACACGGCGATCCTTGTCGGTGCTGCAGGTTCCGGGCGTGGCGCCATAGGCACGGCCACGGCAGAAACCGGGCGCGAATGCATCGTCGCCGGTGCCCGTCACGACGCCCTCGCCATACTCGCCATCGTTATTGGTGTCGAATGTGAGCCGCTCGAGCGTATCGCGGTCATAATTGGGCTGCCAGCTCAGACCGAGCGAGCCACCGACATAAGGACCGGTCCAGTCGCGGGTGACCTCCTGAGCCATGGCCGGGGCCGCCAGCAAACCGGCCATCGCCGTGGAAAGCGAAATGAGTGCGATCTTTTTCATACAATAAATCTCCTGCCTCTGAACTGGCTGGAGCAAATACGATTTCGCCTCCGAAATGGTTTCACGATCCAAAGCAACAAAATACCATTGCCCAAATCACCTGTCTCTTTTTTGTAACGACCCGTCGATCAACATTGCTGCTGGATGAACAAGATACCAATGAATACTGACGATAACTGCTGTATCCAGCAGATGATCATTGTACGTGCAATCGCTATCAATGGCGGATTCAGCATGGTTCCGGACGAACGCCTATAGCGCTCGAACCGCTCTCCTGGTTCCTCCCCTGCCCTTTAGGTCAGGGCGGCCATCAACAGGCCGCTTGCGTGGGTGACTCCGCAGGCCCTATAGCTCGCCCATGTCCGACGACCTGTTCGACCGCAACGCCAGCCGCACCACCGAAAGCTACGACGCCTCAGCCATCGAGGTGCTGGAGGGGCTGGAGCCCGTGCGCCGCCGCCCCGGCATGTATATCGGCGGCACGGACGAGCGCGCGCTGCACCATCTCGCCTCCGAAGTGCTCGACAATGCGATGGACGAAGCCGTGGCCGGCCACGCCACCCGCATCGAGGTGACGCTGGAGGCCGGCAACCGCCTGACGATCACCGACAATGGACGCGGCATCCCCGTGGACCCGCATCCAAAATTCCCCGGCAAGTCGGCGCTGGAAGTCATCATGACGACGCTGCACTCGGGCGGCAAATTCTCGGACAAGGCCTATGCCACCTCCGGCGGTCTGCATGGTGTCGGCATCAGCGTGGTCAATGCACTCTCGACCGACACCGAGATCGAGGTGGCGCGCAATCGCGAGCTGTTCCGCCAGCGCTTCTCCAAAGGTCATGCGCTGGGGCCGCTGGAAAAAGTCGGCGCCGCGCCCAACCGGCGCGGCACCACCGTCGCATTCACGCCAGACAGCGAAATCTTCGGCGAGTTGAAATTCAAGCCCGCGCGGCTCCACCGCCTCGCCCGCTCCAAGGCCTATCTCTTCGCCGGCGTGGAAATCCGCTGGAAGTGCGATCCATCGATCATCACGGACGACACGCCCGCCGAGGCGGTGTTCCAGTTCCCCGGCGGCCTGTCGGATCATCTGCGCGAGCAGCTCGGCAATCGCGAATGCGCAACGGCGGAATTCTTCCGCGGCACGCAGGATTTCCCGGACGGTGTCGGCCGCGTGGAATGGGCGATTGCCTGGCCGCTCTGGTCCGATGGTTCGACAAGCTGGTACTGCAACACCATTCCCACGCCCGACGGTGGCACGCACGAGACCGGCCTGCGCGGCGCAGTGACCAAGGGCATCCGCGCCTTTGGCGAGCTTGTCGGCCAGAAGAAGGCGAAGGACATCCAGACGGACGACATCATGTCCGGCTGCGAGCTGATGCTGAGCGTGTTCATCCGCGATCCCCAGTTCCAGAGCCAGACCAAGGACCGGTTGACCAGCCCTGAAGCCGCGCGACTGGTGGAAGCGGCGATGCGCGACCATTTCGACCATTTCCTTGCCGACAATATGGACCGGGGCAAAGCGCTGCTCGGCCATGTGCTTGAGCGGATGGACGAGCGCCTGCGCCGCAAGCAGGAAAAGGAAATCAAGCGCAAGACCGCGACGTCCGGCCGCAAGGTCCGGCTGCCCGGCAAGCTGACCGATTGCACCTCCGACGATCCCGAGGGCACCGAACTGTTCATCGTGGAAGGCGACAGCGCCGGGGGCAGCGCCAAACAGGCGCGTGATCGCAAGACGCAGGCCATCCTGCCCATTCGCGGCAAAATCCTGAACGTCGCGTCGGCGACCTCGGCCAAGATCTTGGCCAATCAGGAAATCGCCGACCTGATCCTCGCCATCGGCTGCGGCACCCGCAAGGACTGCAACCCGGACAATATCCGCTACGAGCGCATCGTCATCATGACTGACGCCGATGTCGACGGCGCCCATATCGCCACGCTGCTGATGACCTTCTTCTTCCAGGAAATGCCCGAGCTGGTCCGGCGCGGCCACCTCTACCTCGCCCAGCCGCCGCTCTACCGCCTCGTGGCGGGCGGCAAAAGCTGGTACGCCGCCGACGATGCCGCCCTCGCGAAGCTGCGGGCCGGCGAGCTCAAGGGCAAGAAGCTGGAGGTCAGCCGCTTCAAGGGCCTGGGCGAAATGAACCCCATGCAGCTCCGCGAAACCACCATGGACCCCAAGAAGCGCAAGATGATCCGCATCACCCTGCCGCAGGAATATGAGGAGCGTGCGGGCGTCAAGGATCTGGTCGACCGGCTGATGGGCACCAACCCGGCCCACCGCTTTGCGTTCATTCAGGAAAATGCAGCGCAGGTCGACGAGGACGTCATCGACGCCTGAGGCGCGACGAACCGCGCATCAAACCAAAAAAATCCCCGTCCGACGCAGGCTGCGCAGGGGGCCGTCAATCCGCGCAGTATCGTTGGACGGGGAACAGTTGAAGCGTGTGGACGCCTCAACCGAAAGCAGGCATCTTCCCACGGATGCTGCGACGGCGCAGTGCGCTGCCGAGCAGCGCAAAGCCTGAAATCATCATGGCCCATGTCGCTGGCTCGGGCACGGGCGCGGCGGCAAGGGCGTAAAGCGAGCGAGAGGTGTTGCCGACCTTGGTCAGCGCGCCGCTATCCAGATCGATGCTGAACAGCGTGTTGCCATCCAGCGCATAGCCCTGCCCGTATCCGTCGATATCGAAGCTGTCGCGCGGCCCGACATTGAAGCCCAGCGACCCGACGGAATTCAGGACGCCGCCGTTATTGTTCTGCTTCGCCAGAACGTCGAGGCCATAGTCGATCGAATAAAGCTGTGTGGTGCCACCGGGCGCACCGAACACTGAAGGCGTATAGGCATTGGCGGTGACGAGCGGGCTTGCACCTTCATTCGCGTCTCCAGCGGCATAGCTGAGCGGCGTTGCGACCAGCTGAAGCTCACCGTTCACCGGATTGACCACATAATTCTGGCCAGTGTTGCTGACCAGGCGGATACGGTCGATGGTCGGATTGAAATCGAAACCGAAGTTGCTGCCCATCACAGCCAGGGGTGCCGCGCTCACGGCCGTGGCGACCGCCGTGGCGGTATCAATGCTGTAGAGCTTGAGATCGTCCGCCAGTCCGTAGAGCATGCCGTTAAGCGGCCGGAAATCGAGAGCGAGGAACGTCGCACTCGTGCCGCTGATCGTCATCTCGCTGTTGAAGGTGTCCGGAGCGCTGCTTGAAAAGGACACCAGCTTGTTCTGCTCGTCCACGGCGTAAAAATGCGCCGCAGACGCGACAGCCGGGGTAGTGAGCGCCAGCATTGCGGCGCCTGCCAAACGAAGGTGCTTCATCTTCTTCTCCCACTTGACCTTGCACTGGCACGAGAATTCGCAGCCACGCCACGCTGTGTTGTGGGAAATGGTTAATGCCGTCTGCCCCCATTTGACGCGGGAAGCATATCCATTTGGGGGGGTCAAAGGCAGAAGGCGAGCATGGCGAAGGTTTTCAGCGCCTGCTGGTTGTGGCGCACGCGGGCGAGACTGGCCATGACGAGGCGGATGAGCTCGCTTTGCCGGTTCGTCCCGGTCTTCTGGAAAATCTGCTTGAGATAGCTGCGAGCCGTCGGCACTGCGCACCGCATCGCCTTTGCTGCCTGCGTGATCGAAAGCCCTTCGGCAAGATGGGTAACCAGACGGGTCTCCGACCGGGTGAGACCATGATGCTGGCAGACCGGCGTCACCTGTGGCGCGATGGCGATGTCCGGGCTGAAGACATAAATTATTGCCGCCGGATCACCCACGCGCTCGGGCGGCCGCTCGCACCGGGTGATGGCGGCAATGAGCGCGCGCCCCTCGCCGGAACGCTGGAGCGAGACGACCGGCGCCGTCAGATCGTCCTCCGACGCGGTGAGAACATGATCGATCGCCACGCGCAGCCGCAGCGCATCCTGCAGATCTACCGCAACCAGCCCGCTGCCAAGCCGCCGGATACCGTCCGCCTTGTCGATCAGGTTGCGGCCGGCATGGTTAATGAAGGCAAGATCGCCCTGCCCGTCCAGCATGAACACGGCGATGTCCGTTGCGTTGAGCGCCGAGGCCAGCCCATCGATGCGGCGACGCTGCGCCCGATTGAGCAGCCAGAGCTTGAAATAGCCGCGCAGAACCGGCTCCAGCCGGGAGCAGGCATACAGCGCGAGTTGTCGGCTGGCCGGCTCATCTGCGAAAATGGCGGCCAAGCTCACGGCCTGATGATCGTTCCTGGCAAGTTGCAGAACCAGCGTGACCAGCGGACCGTCTTTGTCAGGCGCTCCCGCAAACCCGCTGAACTCCATGACACGGGGAGGCGTCGCCTTGATCTGGTCAATGAGCATGGCTTCCACGGCGTGGTCACTGGCGGCCAGACCGAGCACGTGGATAACGCGCGAGGGTTGATCGTCGCCGGGTGAATCGAGCAGAACCAGACCACGCGCCCCGGTGCGCTCGGCGAAACGGGCGAAGATCCATGCGAGATCGTCATCGAACGTATCCCGGCCGAAGTCGTCTTCCGGCCCTGCGTAGAGCCCCGGAGTCGGCATTGGTCTGGCGTCCGCCTGAAACTGCCCCTCGACTGCCTGCCCCGCTTCATTCGTCACACCCGTCTCCCCAGTCGAGATTCCACGGCCGCATCGTCGCCGGGTCGGGAGCAAAAGGCAATGATACTCCGGGTGGGAGCGTTCTCCCCGCCGTCGCGTTCCATTGGAAAGCCAGTCGGAGACATGCGTGCGCATCGGAACATTTGGATCGTCACTGCTAGCAGTATCATTGCTTCTTACCGGATGCGGCACGGGAACAGACAATCAGGCTCAGGCGGATGTTTCATCCACGGACGTCAGGTGGAGCGATGAGGCGATAAACCAGCTGCGCCAGGCCCTTGCCGACCGGGCCGCGCATGGGCTGGACCAGATGGATTTCGGCCTCGATTCCGGAACAGATGGAAGCGACAGTGCCAGGCTGACCCAAGTTGCGCTCGCTTATGCCGGAGCGCTGGCACGGGGCGCTACGGACCCGGCCAAGCTCCACGAGATTTATACCGTGGCGCGTCCATCGCCCGATCTGCAGCAGGCGCTGACACAGGCGCTGAATGAGGACAGGCTTGGCGAGTGGCTGGCCAGCCTTGCACCGCAGGATGCGAGCTATCGGAAGCTTTCCCAGACCTATCTCGCGCTGCGCCGTCAGGCCGGCGGCCGACCATCGGATATTCCCGCAGCGAGCGAGCCGTTGAAGCCCGGCGAGAGCGATCCCCGCGTGCCGGCCATCGCCCGCCAGCTCGCAGCATCCGGCTATCTGGAGGATGCTGGTGGGACGGACACGCGCTACAGCCCCGCACTGGCGGAAGCCGTCCGGCGCATGCAGAGCGACTATGGCATTGCGGACGATGGCGTGATTGGAGCGGATGCGCTCGAGATCCTCAACCTGTCCGATGCCGACCGTGCCCGCGCCATCGCCGTCAACATGGAGCGCCTGCGCTGGCTCGAACGAAGCCCGCCCTCGACCCGGATCGACGTGAACACGGCGGCGGCGCAGCTGAGCTATTGGCGCAATGGCAAGCTGGCGGATGTTCGGCGGGTCATTGTCGGCGCGCCGGACACCGAGACGCCGATCCTGGGGTCGCCCATTTACCGCCTCGTCGCCAACCCCACCTGGACCGTGCCGCGCTCCATCGAGGAAAATGAGCTGGCCGACAAAAGCGCTGACTATCTGCGACGCAACAACATGGCGCGCGAGGATGGCTGGATCGTCCAGCAGTCGGGGCCGGAAAACTCGCTTGGCCTCGTCAAGTTCGACATGAAGAACGAGCACGCCATCTACCTGCATGACACACCGGCAAAGGCCCTGTTCGATGAAGTGCAGCGGCAGCGCAGCCACGGCTGCGTACGCGTGCAGGACGCGCTCGGCTTCGCCGAGATGCTGGCGCGCGACCAGGGTGTGACGGCGGAGTGGCGCAAGGCGCGCGAAACCGGGGAGGAGACCTTCGTCCCCCTCCCCAAGGAAATCCCCGTCCGGCTACTCTACCAGACGGTGATTTTCGACGATGCGGGCGAACCCGTGGTGCGCGATGACCCCTATGGGTGGAACAATGCCGTGGCCGCAGCGCTCGGCTTCGGCGCCGGATCGGACCGGCGGGTCCGCAGCGATCAGCGGGATGTCGGCCCCTGATGGGGACCGTCAGCCCTCGCTGCGCCGCGCCGGGCGCAGCAGATAGCGCCAGACGCCGACGAGGTTGATGACGAGCAGGACGATGTTCTGCACGCCGATTCCCTTGCTCTCCGGCTGCAGGAAGCCCCAGCCGATCAAGGCAATGGAACTGGTCACGAAGATCACCATGGCCCAGCCCGTCCAAAGCCTCCCCAGGTTGAGCGACACAATAAGCGCGGCCAGCGTCGCCGCGGCCGCGCCATAATATTGCAGCGCTGTGAGCACGCCGTCAGACAAGCGCGTTACGCCGCATCGACATGGCGGCCTTCGGCGAACTCCTCGACGATCTTGGAGCAGAAGGCATCGAGGTCGCCGGGATTGCGGCTGGTGACCAGCCCGTCATCGACCACAACTTCGCGGTCCACCCAGTTGCCGCCGGCATTCTCGATATCGGTCCTGAGCGTGGCGTAGGAGGTGAGCATGCGGCCATCGACCACATCGGCTTCGACCAGAAGCCAGGGGCCATGGCAGATCACCCCGATTGGCTTCTTCGCATCGGCAAAGGCGCGGACCAGATCGACCACGTCATCATTGCCGCGCAGCTTGTCCGACCCGACACTCCCGCCGGGAATGATCAGCCCGTCGAACTCATCGGCGGAGACGTCCGCGACGGCGCGTTCCACCGTGTAACTGCCACCGGGATCGAGATCATTATTGTTGGTCTTCGCCTCGCCAGTCTCAATGCCGATCACGGTGACGCGGGCACCCGCCTTGGTGACGGCATCGCGAGGCTGGACGAACTCGGGTTCTTCCGTGCCGCGCGGGGCAATGAAGATGGCGATGGATTTTCCTTCGAGAGTCATGGTCTGTGCCTTTCCTTTCGTTGAGGGACATATCCGCCACAACGCACCGGCCAGCGATCCGAGCCCGCGAGAAAGGCGGGAAAGGTTGAGCTGCGGACCTGGGAAGATCGACCGTTGGCCCAGCAGCCCCCGTCATTCCCGCGAACGCGGGAATCCACCTGCAGCATGGCGAACGGCGCAAGGCCGAACTGGATTCCCGCGTTCGCGGGAATGACAAAGGTTCGCTTTTGCGCTGTCCTACAGCCCGGCATTTATGCCACGGAGGAGGCAATCGCTGTTGCCGCTCTTTCTCATTGTTATCGGGATAAAAATTCAGGATTCTGAAGAGAGCAGAAATTTATCTACCCTGTAACCTTCGTAACCTTCCAGCGTGCCACATGAGCGGTGCCGACGGCGCCCATTCCGCGCCGCCGGCTCTCAAGATAAGACTAGAAGCGGGCGCGCACGCCGCCGTAGACCGCCCGACGCTCGACCGGATAGTAGATTGCCGAGGCGGCGTTCGCGGTCAGCACCGCCGAGATGTCGCCAATCGCCTTCTTGTCCGTGATGTTCCGCACATCAAGGAACAGGTCGATGCCGCTGGTCAGCGTCGCGCCCGCCGTCAGGCCAAGCAGGGCATAGCCGGATGTGCGCGTGCTGTTGGCATAATCGGCGAATGCGCCTTGCGGCACCCATTCGAGATTTGGCGCAACGTTGAGCGCCGCCGTGCCGATCCGCACTTCGCTGCGCAACACGTGGAGCGGGACGACCGGCAGACGATTATTTCCGTATGTGCCGTCATCGACGAAGTGAAAGTCCGAATATTGCCAGATCTGTCGCAAGCGCAGCCAGTGGGTCGGTTCCACGCTCAAGGCCGCCTCGATGCCGCTGTGCCGGGTGCGATCGGCATTGAAGGTCGCAGCGGGGATGGTCGTGCTGTTGGGCGTATATTGCAGCAGCTCATCGCGCAGCGTGGCGCGATAGGCCGTGATGTCCCAGCTTACCATGCCCATCTGCCCGCGCGTGCCGATTTCGGCTGTCCAGGCCGTTTGCGGGACGATGGCTGATATGAGCGTGCTCACCGGCGGCATGCCGACGCTCTGGAACACCTCGCTGAAGCCGGGGAATTCGGCCGAGCGGCTGTAATTGGCGAAGAGCTGAATGTCCGGTGTCGGCTCGATGAGCACACCGAATTTGGGCGAGAATTCATTGAAGGCAAGGCGACCGCTCTGGCCCGCAGAGAGCAGCACGGTCCGTTTGCGGAAGCCATCGGCATAAATGCCGCCGGCAATCAGCGTGACGCCCGGCACCGGCTGGACACGCGCCTCGGCATAGACATTGGCCGTGCGTGCCATCTGATCGGCATCGAAAGTCAGGGCACCACGTTCACCGTTCACGTTCACATATTGGCGCGCGCGCGTCTCGCCATGACGAAACTCGCCGCCCAGCGTGAAGGAGACGATGTCCGCCTCATGATCGATCCGGGCAAAGACGCCCTTGTCGGTCGATTTCTGATCGATGACCTGAAATATCGGGTGGTAGAGGTCCTTCATGTTGAGGAAAGCGCCAACGTCGAGCCGCGTCTGCCCCCAGTCAAAGCGGGTGCGGTTCTGCAGGCGGATCGAGTCGATGTCGCGCGCCTGATCGCCGTTGAAATTGCCTTTCTCGGGATTGTTCAGGACATCCTCGGCTTTGAGTGCGCCGGGCAGTTCCTGGCGGATGCGGTTGAGGCTGGCATAAAAGCGCGTGGTCACGACATCGGATAGCGCAAGGCCGACATTGCCGTGGAAGCGGACACTCTCACGGCTGGAATGCTGGCGGTCGCCATCCGATGTGTCTGCGCTGAGGCCCACCCAATAGTCCGCCGGGCCGCTCGTGCCGCCATAAGAGGCAAGACCCCGCAGCGTCTCGAAGCTCCCGGCATCGGCGCGCAGATAGAGGCCGAGCGCATCCTTGCCCGTCGGCGTGACGCCATTGATCGCACCGCCCAGCGTGCCGGAGCCGAAGCGCAGAGCATTGGCGCCGCGATAGACCTCCAGTCGCTCGAAGAAGATCGGGTCGAGTTCCTGAAAGTCGCCATTGTCATCGGCGAGGTTGATCGGCGCGCCATCCTGCAGGAGCGTGATGCCCCGCATGTGGAAGCCGCGCGACAGGCCCGAGCCGCGAATGGAGAGGCGGACCTCCTGCCCATAGCGCGGCTGGGTGTAGATGCCGGGCGAGAAGGCCAGCGTATCCCGCAGCGAGACGATGGTCTTGTCCGCATAATCCTCGTGGCGCACGACATCCGTGCCGCCCGGGGTGGCGCGGGCCTGCGCCTCGGCTTCCTGTGTGGCGTAATGCCCTACGACGATGACGGTGCGGCCCTCATCGGCAGCATCGGCAGCCTCTTCGGCAATGGCAGGTGTGGCCATCGCGAGCATGGCGGCGACGGCAAAGAACGATGTTTTCATTAGGATGTCTCCCCCCCATTTCGGGGTCAATCAACTTATGGTTCAGGCGATCAGGCGGCGGAGTTCGGCCAGCGCGGCCTCCTCGCTATCCTGATCGCTCAGCAGGGATTGGAGGCGCCCGTCGCGATCCATGAGGATGACGAAAGCGCTGTGATCGATGGTGTAATCGCCGCCCTCGACCGGGACCTTCTGGTAGAAGACGCGGAAGGACTGAGCGGCGTCGGCGATCTGCGCCTCGGAGCCGGTCAGGCCGAGAATGGGCGTGCCGAACAGATCGACATAGGCTCCCACATCGGCCGGGCTGTCATGGCCGCTATCCACCGAGACGAAGACGATGCGGAACTTGTCCCCGTCCGCGCCCATCGCCTTGCGCAGATGCGCCATGCGGCTGAGCGTCGTCGGGCACACGTCCGGGCAGCGGGTGAAGCCGAAGAAGATCGCATAGGGCGTGCCCTTGAGCGTCTCCGCCGTCACCGGCTTTCCATCCCTGTCGACCAGCGAGAAATGCTGGCCGACATCGGCCGGCGCGCCCGCGATGACCTCCGGCGGACCATTGGTGATCAGCCGCATGGCAAGCAGGACGCCAAGGCCAAGCGCCGCCAGCGCCACAAGCAGCCACAGCCAGAGGCGTGCGCGCGCCAGCGGACGGGGTTCAATGTCCGCCATGGCTACCTCCATGGCTGACCGGCTCGACCTTGAACTGGACGGTCACTTTGCCCGCACGCGCAAAATCAAGCGTCACGGGGACCATCTCACCGCGCTTCAACGGCCGCTTGAGTCCCATGAACATGATGTGGAAGCTGCCGGGCTTAAGCGCGACCGAGCCGCCCGGTGGGATGGGCAGGCCATCCTTGAGCGGCCGCATCCGCATGATGCCACCTTCCATGCTCATGGTGTGGACCTCGACCCGCGCGGCAACGGGCGTGCTGCCGCCGACGAGGCGCTCGGCTGCGCGCCCTGCGTTGGTGATCGTCATGAAGCCGCCACCTGCCGACTGCCCCTGCGCGGTTTCCCGCGCCCAGGGATGATCGATGGTAAGCCCGCCGTTCTTGACGCTGTGAGCCAGCGTGGGCGCCGCCAACGCTCCGACAAGGAGTGCGGTGGCGACAAGGCGGATCGGTGCCCCGAACAAGGAGGCACGCGCGCCCCGAGCGGGGACGCTGTATAATCTCTGCATTGGAATACTCCGACATGCCGCGCGTCGTGACGCGCCGGCAGGACCGACAAAATCAGCTCAGATTGTCAGGTGTGGGCCGGAGGGCCGCGCAAAGGCGGACGGAGATAGGTTTCATGCCGGGGCAGCCGCAGATCGGCCTTGAGAAGCGCGGCGGTGAAGACAAAGGCCAGCGCCGCTTCCAGCACAACCGGATCGGCGGCGGCCAGGGCCTGCGCGCCAAAACCGGCAAAGGCGCAGTGCTGATCCGACTGGGTTTGCGGTGCTTTCTGCTGACCCTGCCCCTCTACGGGAATGTGGATGGTCATGGGACCGGCGCCACTTGCGGAGCACAGTTCGACGCTGATCGTCTTGCCGCTGACCACCGGCATGAAACCGGCAGGCATCAGCGCCTTGAACAGCAGCGCGAGGCCGAGCAGCGTAGCAGCCCAGCAGCGGTGCGAGTGAACAAGGCGGCGCATGTGCAACACGAGCGCGCTCCTAATCCCGGCCAGCGCGCTTGTCACTAGGGTGGATGGATATTCGGTTGGTTGGGAATGCCTGTGATCGTTTGCCAGCCACCCCCGTTCGGGCTGAGCTTGTCGAAGCCCTGTCCTTTTGTTCTGGGAGGCGAGGAAGAGAAGGACGGCCCTTCGACAGGCTCAGGGCGAACGACGTTTTGGGCTACGCCAGTTTCGGCGTCTTTTCGCTTCACCGGGGTTCGCGCGAGCCGACCGGGTATCTGCGAAAAGCTCACCCGAGCCAGGTCAGCGCGGCATTGTCAGAACAGATACCCAAGGCTGTGCAGCGTCAGTCCCACGAGGCCGCCGACCAGCGTGCCGTTAATGCGGATATACTGCAGATCGCGACCGACGGCGTTTTCGAGCCGTCCAGTGATCGTTCTGGCATCCCAGCTGCGCACCGTCTCGGAGACAAGCGAGACAATGCTGTCGCCATAGCGCGCCGCAGTGCCGACCGCGACGCGCCGGGCGAAGCGATTGACGACATGCTTGAGCGCCGGGTCATCCCGCAGCGTTTCGCCAAGCTGGCGCACGACCTCGCCCATGCGCCCGGCCAGCGCCGCCTGCGGATCGCGCGCAGCGCGGAGCATGGCCTCGCGCGCGGCCTGCCAGATGCCATCGAGCCAGCGCTGCATGGCGGGATTGGCGATCATCTCGTCCCGGATGCGGTCAACCCGCGCCTGCATCTTCGGATCGTTCTGGAGATCCTCGGCCAGCGTCGCCAGCCCCTCCTCCACCTTGGTGCGCAAGCGATGCTCGGGATCGTCAGCCGCTTCCTGCAGCAGCTTGTCCAGCCCGTCGATGATCTTGTTGGCCAGCGTCTCGTCCAGCCCGGTGAAGCGCATGATCGTGCCCGAGCGCTCGTGAACGATCTGGCGAATGAGATCGCGATTCGCTTCCAATGTCCGCGCGCCCCAGCGAATGAAGGCGTCCAGGACAGGCTGGTGACGCCCATCCTTCATGGCCGCCGCAAGCAATTGCCCCAGCAGCGGCGCGGCATTGAGCTGCCCGATGCGCTGGACAAGCACGCCCTTGAGCATGCCGCCCAAGCGCTCGTCATCGAGCGCTTCAAGAGAATCGGCGAGGAGGCGCGAGGCGCCGCGGCGCAAGCGACCGTCACCGGCGGCGGGAGCGGCAAGCACGCGGCCGGCAGCTCCGGCGATATCCAGCCGTCCCATGCGCCGGGCGACCACGACAGGGGTGAGGAAATTATCGCGCAGGAAGACCGCCAGCGTGTCGCCAATCCGATCCTTGTTGCGGGGAATGATTGCGGTGTGGGGGATAGGCAGGCCGAGGGGATGACGGAACAGGGCCGTCACGGCGAACCAGTCCGCCAGCCCTCCGACCATTGCCGCCTCGGCAAAGGCGCGCAGGAAGCCGATGGCGGGATGGACCTCCTCAAAACTGCGCGCCGTGAAATAGCTGATGGCCATGACGACCAGCAGCCCGGTCGCAATGATGCGCATCTGCCGCACGCCGCCATGCACGGGAACCTTGATCATGCCACTTCTCTAGCCGAGTGCTGTCCTCTGGTCATCCCGGCTCCGCGCTGCATGATGTGACAAGTCACGCAGCAGCGAAGAGTTCCCGGATGACGCTTACTCAGCAGGCTGTGGCAACTCGCCTTTACCATCGTAAGTGAGAAGGCGGCGGCGCAGCCACGGCCCCATGCGCTTCTCGACACCATCGGCAAGGCTGAAGGCAGCCGGCACGATCGCAAGGGTCAGCAAGGTCGACAGGATGAGCCCGCCGATCACGGTGATGCCCATGGGCGAGCGCCAGGCGCCATCACCGGTGAGCGAGAGCGCTGTGGGCACCATGCCCGCCGTCATGGCCACCGTGGTCATGACGATCGGCTGGGCGCGTTTGTGGCCGGCTTCCATGATCGCCTCGAACTTCGGCACGCCCTTGTCCATCTCTTCCAGCGCGAAATCGATGAGCAGGATCGAGTTCTTGCCGACAATGCCGAGCAACATCAGCAGGCCGATATAGACAGGGAGAGACAACGGCTCGTTCATGACGAGCATCAGCAACAGCCCGCCCAACGGCGCCAGAGCCAGCGAGCACATGTTCACGAGCGGCGAGATGAAGCGTTTGTAGAGCAGCACCAGCACCGCAAAGACCAGCAACACGCCGGACGCCACGGCAATGATGAAGTTCTGGACCAGCTCCTGCTGCCAGCGATCACTGCCGACCGCCTGATTACTCACGCCCTGCGGCAGGTTCTGCATGGTCGGCAACTTGTTGATCGCCTCCATCACCGGCCCCTTGACCGCGCCCTGCGCCAGATCCGCGCCCACGAAAATGCGGCGCTGCTGGGCATAACGCTGGATCGTCGTCGGTCCCGATCCGAAGGTGATCTCGGCAACCCGGCTGAGCGGCACAGAGCCGCCCGACGAGGTCGCGACGGGAAGGTTCTCGATGTTCGACAGATCACGCCGCGCCGATTCCGGCAGCATCACCCTGATGGGCACCTGTCGATCCGACAGGGAGAACTTTGCGCTGTTCTGATCGATCTCGCCCAGCGTGGCGATGCGGATCGTCTGGCTAAGCGCCGAGGTCGTGACGCCAAGCTGCGCGGCAAGGTCCAGTCGCGGGCGAATGATCAGCTCGGGTCGCTGCATGTCGGCATTGACGCGTGGCGCAACGACACCGGGAAGGCTCTTCATTTCCTCCGCGACCTTCGCCGCCGTTTCCTCGAGCAGCGCGGGGTCAGACCCGGACAGCATGACAGAAATGTCACGCCCCGTGCCGAAGCCACCCTGCTGCGAGGCAAACGATACGCGCGCATCTGGAATCTCGGCCAGACGCGGCGCCAGATCGCGCTCGAACTCGATGCTCGTACGCTTGCGGTCCTTCTTCAGCGTGATGAAGATGCGGGCGTTGCCTTCCCCGACATTGGCCATCGCCGTGTCGACTTCCGGCTGCGTATTCAACAAGGCCGTGACCTGATCGGCAATGGCTTCGCTCTGCCGGAGCGTTGTGCCAGGCACGGCCTCTATGTTGATACGGCTGAAGTCCTGATCGGCATTCGGCTCGAACTGCTGGGGCATCGTGGCCAGCAGGACGACGGTGAGTGCGAAAGCGGCTGCACCGAAGCCCATCATCCAGACGCGGTGATCGAGGAATCGCGCTCTGATGCGGCGGCCCAGACCGCCGCCGCGGGCATGAGCCTTCGCCTTGCGGTCATCGAGCGCCCAGGCCAGCAGACCCATATAGCGGTCCATCAGCCAGCCCTCGCCGTGTTTTTCCTCACCGTGATGCTCGAGGAAATAGGCAGCGACGAGCGGCGTGATCATGCGGGCCACAGCAAGACTGATGAGCACGGCAATGACGACGGTGAAGCCGAAATTCTTGAAGAACTGCCCCGTAATGCCGGGCATAAGTGCCACTGGCAGGAAGACGGCGACGATCGACATCGTCGTCGCCACGACAGCAAGGCCGATCTCGTCCGCTGCGTCGATGGAGGCCTGATAGGCCGTCTTGCCCATGCGCATGTGCCGCACGATGTTCTCGATCTCCACGATCGCGTCATCAACGAGCACGCCTGCCACTAGGCCAAGCGCCAGCAGCGACAGGGAGTTCAGATTGAACCCCATCAGCTCCATGAAATAGAAGGTCGGGATCGCGGAGAGCGGAATGGCAATCGCGCTGATGACCGTCGCGCGCCAGTCCCGCAGGAAGATGAACACCACGATGACAGCCAGCACCGCACCCTCGATGAGTGCGTGCATGGAGCTGCTGTACTGACTCTTGGTGTAGTTCACGCTGTTGAAGCGCTGGTAGAAACGCACGCCGGGATTCTCGGCCTCAAGCTGATCGAGAATTTCAATGGTGTCATTGAAGACATTGACGTCCGACGCGCCCTTGGCGCGCTCGATGGAAAAGTTCACGACCTGCTTGCCGCCAACCTTCGCGAGACGCTTCTGCTCCCCGTAGCCGTCCGTCACGCTCGCAATGTCAGACAGCAAGATCGTGCGGCCATTACCCAACGAGATCTGTGTCTGCCCCAAGGCATAGGCATCCTCGGCATTGCCCAGCACGCGGACGGACTGTCGCGAACCAGCGATTTCAGCCTGTCCACCCGCCGCATTCACGTTCACCTGGCGCAGCGCCTGGTTGACCTGGGAAGCCGTCACACCGAGCGATTGCATCTTGGATGGATCGAGCGTGACACGGATCTCGCGGTCGACGCCGCCGCCGCGCCCAACGCGGGCCATGCCCTCAATTCCCAGCAGGCGCTTGGCCACCGTGTCATCGACGAACCAGCTCAACTGCTCGATCGTCATGTCCGAGGCCTGGACAGAGAAATAGGCGATCTCGCCACCGCCGACTTCGACCTTCTGGACGAAGGGCTCGAGAATACCGTCCGGCAGATCGCTGCGGATCTGGTCGACGGCGTTCTTCACTTCCTGCGTGGCGACATTCGAATCCACGCCGATCTGGAATTGAACGAAAGTTTCGCTCGATCCCTCGCGCGCGGTCGACTGGATTTCATCAACGCCGTTGATCGACCGGACCGCCGCTTCCACCCGCTGGGTGATCTGCGTTTCGATTTCCGTCGGTGCAGCGCCGGGCTGGCTGATCGTGACATTGACGGCCGGAAAATCGATGTCGGGATTGTCGACGACGGCCATGCGGCTGAACGAGAGAATTCCCGCCAGCAGCAGGCCGATGAAGAGCACGATCGGCGGCACCGGATTGCGGATGCTCCAGGCCGATATGTTTCGAAGACTCATCTCGTCCGTCCTGCCAATCTAGCGTGTGGCCAATCTAGCCTTGTCGGGCGCCACATCGAGCGGCGCCCTTGTCAGGCGCCGCCGGTCAGCCGCCAGCTCTTCCATCGGTTGCGCTCTTCGCGAGCCTGGGCTTCACTGTCTCGCCCGGGCTCAAGAATCCGCCGGCGTAGAGAACCACCCGCTCCGAGCCAGTGAGTCCCTGCGTAACGGCGATGCCCCGGGAGGTCACGGCACCCGTCTTCACATTACGGCGCTCGACCTTATCGTCCTTGCCGACAACATAAACATAGCTGCCCTGCTGATCGCTCTGGATAGCCGATTCAGGGAGCAATGCGGCAGAAAGCCGTTCCATCGCGATTTCGGCATTCGCAAAGCCACCGGGCCGAAGCCCGGGGTTATAGGGAATGGCAATCCGGACAATACCCTGGCGCGACGACTGGTCGATCACCGGTGCAACCTGCCACACGCGCCCCTCAAAACTCTGGGTCATGCCGACCGGCGTGATCTGTGCGACCGCACCCTCGGAGAGCGAAGCCAGCTCATCTTCGGACAGCAACGCCTGCATTTCCATCTCGCCGTCGCGGGCAATGCGGAACAAAACCCCGCTGCCTCCGGAAACGACCTGGCCCGGCTCTACGGAGCGGGTCAGGACAAGCCCCGCAGCGGGTGCGCGAATATCGAGGCGCCCGACCTGAGCACGCATCTGGTTGAGTTGTGCCACGGCAACATTGACCCGAGCGACGGCAGCATCGCGGGTGGCCGTCTTCTGATCGATGTCGGCGCGCGAGACGAAGCCATCGTCCAGCAGAGCCAGCGCGCGATCCAGATTATTCTGGGCAAGCTTGGCATCGGCCCGCGCAACCTGCACGGAAGCTTCCAGCTGCGCGATCTGCTGCGTCTGCACCGACCGCTCGATGGTTGCGAGAATCTGATTCGCGCTAACCCAGTCGCCGGGCTGGACATGGACAGCGACGACACGACCACCTTCCCCGACGACGCCCACCGGCATATCTACACGCGCGGCGAGGGAGCCGGTGGCGTTGGCCGTGCGCGTGACCATTTCCTGCTCGGGAACGGCGACGGTGACGAGCGCGACCTGGCTGACCTCCTCGCCCTGATCGGCCACGCCGAAAATGAAGCGATAGGCCAACACACCGGCAATCGTGATCAGCACAAGGGCGCCAACGATCAGCAGCAGGCGGCGACGCTTCTGCCGGCTCTCGAGTTCAGCCTCTTCATCCGCGGGGGACAGGCCGTATTTCATGTTCGCTTCATAGTTCATGAGTTTCGCCGCCTAGGCGCCCCTTAGCTCGAACTGTATTACATGAATAAGTCACTATCGACAAGCCGGATTATACCGACCTTTTCGCAGTCGCAACACCATGCCGTCGTTCACGCCTGCATTGCAGAGACAGATGCCTTGCAAAGCAAAGCATATGAACAGAGCATGAAGACGAACGTGCTGACCCAAAATACCGCCTGCCATAGGCAAACGACATCAGCGCGAGCGCTTGTAGACTTCGTCAATTTACTGTCAAACAAATTTGCGTGGCTTGCACCAGCGGACATGTAGCCGACCGAGGCGACTACATCTCATCATCCTCGACAGCCTGATTGGCTTTTCTTTTCCTGCGCTTGAGCCAAAATCGGTCATTGCGTCCGATACAGGCTCCTGCCAGATTGCGACCGGGACCGGAAGGGGACAGAGCTTGACCGACGGACGAACGTTGCTCACCGCAATCCCTGTCGCGCTTCGCGGTGCGCCATACGTCGCGGTCTACCGGACCCCCCATCCATGAGCGCCGGGGCGCCTGCCGCTGACGGCTTTCTCGCCCGCCTGATTGTCGCCGAACGGCGGGAAATCCCCGCAGTAATCGGTGGGTTCCTGCTCTTCTTCCTGCTCTTTTCCTCCTATTTCATGCTGCGCCCGGTGCGGGAGACGTTTGGCATTGCGGGCGGCGTGGACAATCTGCAGTGGCTGTTCACCGGGACGTTCCTTGCCACGCTGGTCGTCGTGCCGCTTTATGGCGCCATCGCAACGCGCGTGCCGCGCCGCACCCTGCTCCCGATCCTCTACACAATCTGCGCCGCAGTCATGGCCGGCTTCGCGACCAGCCTGCTGGTTGACCCCGACAATGTCTGGGTGGCGCGCGCCTTTTATATCTGGCTCTCGGTGATGAACCTCTTTGTCATCTCCATTGCCTGGAGCCTGATGGCGGACCTGTTCTCGCCCGATCAGGGCCATCGCCTCTTTGGCCAGATCGCGGCCGGCGCGAGCCTGGGCGGGCTGGTCGGGCCGGTGCTTTCCGGTGTGCTGGTCGGCACGCTGGGCGAGGCGGGCCTGCTCTACCTCTCCACCGTGCTGCTGCTCTCCACGCTGGTCTGCGCGCGCTACCTGATGGGCTGGCGCGACCAGCAGGGCGACATGACGCCCGCCGCTGCCGCCAGCAACCGCTTGCGCATCGGCGGGTCGGCCTGGGCGGGGCTGACGCTCATCCTGCGCTCACCCTTCCTCCTCGCCATCGCTTTGTTCGTGGTGTTCATCGCCACCGCCAACACCTTCCTGTATTTCGAGCAGGCGCGGATCGTGGCCGAAACGTTCACCGATCGCACCGAGCAAACCCGCGTCTTCGCTTCCATTGATGCGTTGGTACAGTCGCTCACCATTCTCGTGCAGATTTTCTTCACCGGGCGACTCGCAAGGCGGCTGGGCGTCTCGGTGCTGCTCGTCGCCGTGCCTGTGATCATGATGTTCGGCTTCGGCCTCTTGTCACTCGCGGCGACCTTCCCGATTCTCGCCTTCGTGATGATCGTACGGCGCGTGGGCGAATATGCGCTGGTGCGGCCGGGCCGCGAGATGCTGTTCACGGCGGTCGATCAGCAGACCAAGTACAAGGCCAAGAACGTCATCGACACCTTCGTCTATCGCGGCGGCGATGCGCTGGCGGGCTGGGCCTATACCGGGATCGTTGCGATTGCCTCGACCGGCGCGGTGGCCATAGCCGGGGGGATCATCGCAGGTCTGTGGGCGCTGCTTGGCTTGGCCATCGGGCGCAAGCATGACCGGATGACCAAGGGACCGACCGGCTGAGATGGAGCTGGCCTTGGGCAGCGCTAGATTTTCCCCATCTGCCTCACGACGATGCGATCTTTACCTTCCCGGCGAGTGCGCCATGGTCAGGCGGCTGCCAGCGCATCGACGTGGCTGTGCACGAGTCCGGGACGACAGCGCGAGAACGGGTACCACGATGCCCGAAAGTTACGAAGGTTACAGGGTAGATCAATTTATTCTGCTTCTCGTGGGACGCCAGCCATGAGAAAGATTCGTTCCGCGCACGAAGCGGGCATGATCTGCCATGGGATGATAGCTGTAGGACAGACTTTTTGGCTCGACCATTCTCAGGCGGTGCGCCGTACGATCTTCGCCAGTTCACGATTCCGACGCGCGTTGATCATATCGACGATGACAGGCTAGAAGCTTTCTCAACCGCAATTTGCGGCAGCGCAGCCAGTCGATAATGAGGTATTTATGCGATCTAACGGGCTTGCTGGATTAATCCTGATCTTTTTAGGACTTGGGCTTTTTCTCTTTTTCCTTTTTGGATGGCCTGCTTACAACGTCTATCGTCAGGAACAAGCTGGCCGGGCTGCACTTGCTGAAGCTCAGTCGTCCCGGCAGATTGCGGTCCTTGAAGCCCGTGCGAAATTAGAGAGTGCAAAGATGTTGGCGGATGCTGAGGTCCTCCGCGCGGAAGGCGCAGCTCGCGCAAACCATATTCTTCAGAACAGCCTCGGAGGACCAGACGGTTACTTGCGCTACCTTCAGGTCCAAGCAATTGATGCGAAAGAAGCCAGTCTTATTTACGTCCCCACTGAGGGTGGCTTACCGCTCCTGGAAAGCCGACGCCTTTCGCGAGGCAATCCAGAAAATTAGCGTTACGCCTACCGCCCCATCTTCCGCTGCGTTTTCCCATACCGCATCTTCCGCGTCCCCGGCTTGCCCTCGGTCGCGCGGCCCTGATAGCGGCCTGCCTGACCGGTGACCTGCTGGTCCGCCGGTAGCCCCAGTTCCTCGGCTTCCAGCTTGCGGATCTGGTCGCGCAGGCGGCCGGCTTCCTCGAATTCGAGATCGGCGGCGGCGGCGCGCATCTTCTTTTCGAGATCCTCGATATAGGCGCGCAGATTGTGGCCGACCATGTGGGGCCGGTCCTCATCGCCCGTCTCGACCAGAACGCTGTCCTTGTTGGAGACATGGGCGATGATGTCGCCGATGTTGCGCTTGATGGTGGTCGGCGTGATGCCATGTTCGAGATTATAGGCCGCCTGCTTCTCGCGTCGGCGATTGGTCTCGTTGAGGGCGCGTTCCATGCTGCCGGTGATCCGGTCTGCATAGAGAATGACGCGGCCATCCACATTGCGCGCAGCGCGGCCGATGGTCTGGATGAGACTCGTTTCGGAGCGCAGGAAGCCCTCCTTGTCCGCGTCGAGAATACCCACGAGGCCACATTCGGGAATATCGAGTCCCTCGCGCAGCAGGTTGATACCGACCAGCACATCATAGACGCCCAGCCGCAGATCACGGATCAGTTCGATGCGCTCCAGCGTCTCGACATCGCTGTGCATGTAACGGACCTTGAGGCCCGCCTCGTGCATGAACTCGGTCAGATCCTCGGCCATGCGCTTGGTGAGTGTGGTGACAAGGGTGCGATAGCCCTTCTGTGCCGTCAGCTTGGCTTCATGGATCAGATCGTCCACCTGATCCTCGACCGGCTTGATCTCCACTGGCGGATCGATGAGGCCGGTCGGGCGGATGACCTGCTCGGAGAAGGTGCCGCCGGTCTGCTCCATTTCCCAGGTGCCCGGCGTCGCCGAGACGCTGACCGTCTGCGGGCGCATGGCGTCCCATTCGTTGAAGCGCAGCGGGCGATTGTCGATGCAGCTCGGCAAGCGGAAGCCATATTCGGCAAGCGTCACCTTGCGGCGATGATCGCCCCGCGCCATGGCGCCGATCTGAGGCACCGTCTGGTGGCTTTCGTCCACGAACAGAATCGCGTTTTCCGGCAGATACTCAAACAATGTTGGTGGCGGCTCACCGGGCAGACGGCCGGTGAGGAAACGGGAGTAATTCTCGATGCCGGCGCAACTGCCGGTCGCGGCAATCATCTCCAGATCGAAATTGGTGCGCTGCTCGAGCCGCTGGGCCTCCAGCAGCTTGCCTTCCTCCACCAGCTCCTTGAGCCGCTCGGTCAGCTCATGGCGGATCGCCTCCATCGCCTGCTTGAGCGTGGGGCCGGGCGTGACGTGGTGGCTGTTCGGGAAGACCTTGATATAATCGAGGCTCGCCGCCTTCTTGCCGGTGAGCGGATCAAACTCGACGATCTCTTCGACCTCATCACCGAAGAAGCTGATGCGCCAGGCATTGTCTTCATAGTGGCTGGGGAATATCTCCAGATTGTCGCCGCGCACGCGGAAATTGCCGCGGGCAAAGGCGGCATCGTTGCGCTTGTATTGCAGGGCCACGAGCTTGCGGATGATCTCGCGCTGGTCGGCGCTCTCGCCCTTCTTGAGGCTGAAGGTCATCGCCGAATAGGTTTCGACCGAGCCGATGCCATAGATGCACGAGACCGAGGCGACGATGATCACGTCATCGCGCTCCAGCAGCGAGCGGGTTGCCGAGTGGCGCATCCGGTCGATGCCCTCGTTCACGCTCGACTCCTTCTCGATGTAAGTGTCGGAGCGCGGCACATAGGCTTCGGGCTGGTAGTAATCGTAATAGCTGACGAAATACTCGACCGCATTCTCGGGGAAGAAGCTCTTGAACTCGCCATAAAGCTGCGCGGCCAGGATCTTGTTGGGCGCGAGCACCAGCGCCGGGCGCTGCACCGCCTCGATCACCTTGGCCATGGTGAAGGTCTTGCCCGATCCGGTGACGCCGAGCAGCACCTGATCCTTCTCGCCGGCATTGGCGGCCTCCACCAGCTCGGCAATGGCAGTGGGCTGATCGCCGGCGGGCTCATAATCGCTCACCAGCTTGAAGGGCCTGCCGCCCTCCGCCTTCTCCGGCCGCGCCGGGCGATGGGGAACGAAGCTATCGTCGGTCTGCGGCTCGGCGAGAGTCGTGCGGATCTGAATGGCCATGAGCGGGAATATGGAGCGGAAGGTGGCGCGCGGCAATGGGGTGATCAGAACAAAGCAGGATCAGACGCCTCCCATATCCGAGGACAACCAAAAGCCGTTGCCTTCCATGCCGATGTTTCGCATGACAACGGCCAGACCCGAGGACGGGCAATGGTCGCATCGTTCGACAACAGAGGATTCCCCCATGCGTCTTGCCCCGACTTTCACCGCCACCGGCCTTTGCGCGCTCGCCCTGACCCTCGCTGCCTGCGACAGCGGCCCGGACGTGAGCGCCACCAACGCAACGCCGGAGGAAGTGCAACAGCAGGTGGAAGCTGCAGGCGGTGACGGCGTGATGGTCAGCCCCGGACGGTGGGAAGGCCAGATGACGGTTCAGGAGATTGACATGCCCGGCCTGCCGCCCGAGGCGCGCGAGCAGATGAAAGCGCAGATGGGCTCGGGCCAGAGCTTCACCAGCTGCATCACCGAAGAGGATGTGAAGCAGCAGAAGGCGTTCTTCACCGGTGAGCAGGACGACAAGAGCTGCAAGTACGACCACTTCACCATGGAGAACGGCAAGGTTTCAGCCTTGCTGAAGTGCGACCGGGGCGAGGAAGGCCGCATGGAAATGACCATGAACGGCGACTATGCGCCCGACCGCTACCGCATGGAAATGGCCTCCAAGGCCGAAGGCGGCGCACCGATGGGCGCGATGACGATGAAGATGATGGTGGAAGCCAAGCGCGTCGGCGCCTGCACTGGGGATGAAGAGGGCTGAGGAAGCGACGCGTCACAGGTTTCCGCTGGGCAATAAATATAGCCGTCGGGTTTCTCTTTTTAACGAACCCAAACTATGATGCCGCCGTTCTCGACCAGACATTTCAGGCGCATTTGACAGTGGGGGAAAAATGGCAACGCTGACGCCGATCGAAGACAATGGCTATATTCATTTCGACGAGGCGGCGAGCAAGTCCGCCGGATCTGCGCTGGCCGAACAGTATCAGAATGGCAAGCCTTTCCCCCACATCGTGATGGACGAGTTTTTGCCGAAGTCGTTTTTGAGCGGCTTGCTGCATGAATTTCCCGACACCAGCGACAAAAGCTATTTCGATCGCGATCAGGAACGTTTCAAGGTGCAGCTCCCGCCGAGCCAGATATCAGGCCCAAGGCTGCGCAATCTGGTTACCGAGTTGAACAGTGCTGCAATGATCCGCTTCCTTCAGGAGATGACCGGCATAAAGGGCCTTATCCCCGATCCTTACTTCATGGGTGGCGGCCTGCATGAGACCAGAAGTGGCGGCCATCTGGGTGTCCATGCTGACTTTAACATCCACAAGCTTCTCAAGCTTGAGCGCCGCCTCAACCTCCTCATTTATCTGAACGACGATTGGGACGAAGAATGGGGCGGTCATCTGGAGCTATGGGATCGGTCCATGACGCGATGCGAGCACCGCGTGGCGCCGCTGCTGGGCCGCGCCGTTGTTTTCAATACCTCGCTGGACAGCTATCACGGACAACCCGATCCCGTGCGTTGCCCGCCCGACCGGGCTCGCCGGTCAATCGCGACATATTATTACACTGCAAATGAAGAAGGCCTGCACAAATTAACCGGCCGGACGACGGTCTTCAAGGTGAGACCTGGAACGACGGACCGAGAAGACCGGAAGGTGCAGTTCAACCATTTCCTGCGCGATTGGGTGCCACCTCGCTTGTATAAATATGCGGCGCGGCTCAACCGTTTCAAATAGGGACTGGGGGGTCGAGGGACGCTGCGTGCCCGATCGACGGTATTAGCACGAGCGGAAACCTTCTGTATGAGGCAGGCATTCGCTCGGCATGAGTCGCACGGGCGGTCTATCCGAGCAGGAGTGAACCCATGATCGGCTATGCGACGGTGGGCACCAATGACCTGCAGAGGGCCATGGCGTTCTACGATGCGCTCTTCGGGAGCGTGGGGATTTCGCGCCTGCTGGAATTGCCGCATCTTGCAGGCTGGGGCGTGAGCTGGAGCAAGCCGATGTTCGGCGTGGTCAAGCCCTTCGACGGTCGACCGGCGTCGCCCGGTAACGGCGCCATGATCGCCATGGGTCAGCGCACGCGCGAGAAAGTGCGGCGGCTGCACAGCAAGGCCATCGAGATGGGCGGCACCGACGAGGGCGAGCCCGGCGTGCGCGGTGCCGATGGCAGCCAGGCCTTCTATGCCGGCTATGTGCGCGATCTGGATGGGAACAAGCTGTGCTTCTACTGCGTCGGGCCGGGGGAGGACGAGGCTGGCGCCAGCGAGTCCCGCCCGGACGCCGTGCGTTAAACGCCAGCCTTTCCACACGGGCAGAATTTTGCGGGCCAACTTCCGCGTGCTTGTGCTAACGGCGCGCCATGCTGACCATCAATAATATCACAGTGCGGCTGGGCGGCCGTGTCATTCTCGATGCCGCGAGCGCCGCGCTGCCGCCGCGCTCGCGCGTGGGCCTCATTGGCCGCAATGGCGCAGGCAAGTCCACGCTCATGAAGACGATCATCGGCGAGATGGACCCCGATGGCGGATCGCTGGACATGCCGCGCGACACAAGGCTGGGCTATATTGCGCAGGAAGCGCCGAGCGGGAGCGCCACGCCGTTCGACACCGTGCTCGCCGCCGATACCGAGCGTGCGGCGCTGCTCGTCGAGAGCGAGACGTGCGAAGACCCACACCGGCTCGGCGATTTGCATGATCGGCTGATCGCCATCGATGCCTACACGGCGCCCGCCCGTGCGGGACGCATCCTCACCGGCCTCGGCTTTGACGAAGAGATGCAGAACCGCCCGCTCGACAGCTTCTCGGGCGGCTGGAAGATGCGCGTGGCGCTGGGCGCCCTGCTCTTCTCCGAGCCGGATCTGCTGCTGCTCGACGAACCCTCCAACCACCTCGACCTCGAAGCGACCTTGTGGCTGGAGACTTTCCTCAAGGAGTATCGCGGCACGGTGCTGGTGATCAGCCACGAGCGCGATCTGCTCAACAATGTCGTGGATCACATTCTGCACTTGGAGGGCGGCAAGATCACGCTTTATCCGGGCGGCTACGATGCCTTCGAGCGGCAGCGCGCGGAGCGGCTCGCCCAGCTCGAATCGGCACGCGAGAAGCAGGCGGCACAGCGCGCAAAGCTGCAGGATTATGTCGCCCGCAACAGTGCGCGGGCGAGCACCGCCAAGCAGGCGCAATCGCGCGCCAAGGCACTGGCGCGGATGCAGCCCATCGCCGAGGCGCTGGAAGATCCCAGCCTGTCCTTCGACTTTCCCGATCCGGAAGCACTGCGCCCGCCGCTCATCACGCTGGATATGGCAGCGGTCGGCTATAATGAGACGCCAGTGCTGCAGCGCCTCAATCTGCGGATCGACCCCGATGACCGCATCGCGCTGCTTGGCAAGAACGGCAATGGCAAGACGACGCTTGCCCGCCTGCTCGCCGCGCAGCTTCCGCCGATGGACGGGGCGATGAACGCCAGCGGCAAGATGAATGTGGGCTACTTCACCCAATATCAGGTGGAGGAGCTGGATACCGGCGACACGCCGCTTGAACACATGACCCGGCAGATGAAAGGCGCGACGCCGGGTGCGGTGCGCGCGCAGCTCGGCCGCTTCGGCTTTTCCGGCGACCGGGCGACGCAAAAGGTCGGATCGCTTTCGGGCGGTGAGCGCGCGCGACTTGCACTGGCGCTGATCACGCGCAACGCGCCGCATATGCTCATCCTCGACGAGCCGACGAACCATCTGGATGTCGATTCGCGTGAAGCGCTCGTGCAGGCGCTCAACAGCTATACGGGCGCCGTGGTGATCGTCAGCCATGACCGGCACATGATCGAGCTGGTCGCCGACCGGCTCGTGCTGGTGGATGGCGGACTGGCGCAGCCTTATGATGGCAGTCTTGAGGATTATACCGACTTCGTGCTGGGCCGCGGCGCCAGCGCGCCGGCAAAAGAAGGCGGATCGAAGAACGACCGCAAGGCCGATCGCCGCGCGAACGCCGAAGCGCGGGAGCGGTACAAGGCGTTGCAGGCAGCCGTGAAGAAAACCGAGAAGGCGCTGGCCGATCTCACCGCCGAGCGTTCACGCATCGACCGCGCCATGTTCGATCCGTCAACCGCCGGGCCGCAAGAGAAGGACAAGACGATGGGCGAGCTGATGCAGCGTCGCGCGAAGCTGGAAAGCGCCATCGAACAGGCCGAGCAGAGCTGGATGGAAGCCACCGAAGCGCTCGATGGCCTTGAGGCGGCCTGACAGGAGTAAGCCACCCATGACGACTGGGACCCCGACTGACCGCCTGACTGCCTATCTGGCCCGTCTTGGCCTTGATGCAGCGCCGGCGCCGGACGCGCAGGGCCTCGCAAAGCTACAGGCGGCGCAGCGCCGCAGCATCGCCTTCGAGAATTTGGACGTGCGGCTTGGCCGACCGATCCTGATCGACGGGGACAGCGTGTTCGAGAAGCTCGTGACGCGGCGGCGCGGCGGCTATTGCTTCGAGCAGAACCGGCTGTTTGCGGACATGCTGGGCGCCATCGGCCTGCCGGCGCGACCGCTGCTCGCGCGGGTGGTGCTGGGCGCGCCTGCAGGCGAAATCATGCCGCGCACGCATGTGCTTTTGCTGCTGGAGATCGATGGCCAGCCTTGGGTAGCCGATGCGGGCTTTGGGGGGAGTTTCGTCCCGCCCCTGCCCTTGCGCGATGGCGCGGAAGCGGCGACGCCCGACGGTGCCAGCCATCGTTTGCGGCGCATCGGCCTGCCCGGCGATCTTGGCGGTGAATGGCTGCTCGAGCGCGCGGGTCCGCCGGCTTCCACGGACGGGCGCAGCGCGGATTCAGAGGATTGGCAACCGCAATATGCGTTTCATCTCAACCCGGTGGCGCCGGTCGACCTGGAGCAGTGCAATCACTGGACATCGACGCGCCCGGCCTCGCGCTTCACCACGTTGCACATCGTGAGCATTGTGTTGCCGGACGGCTTTGCGGCGCTGACCGAGCGCAGTCTTTCGGTAGCGCGTGGATCAGTGCGTGAAAGCCGCGATATGACCTCGCCGGAAGAGTATCGGGCGACGCTCGCGGATCTTTTCGACCTCACGCTTGCGGCGGAGGACGTGGCTGCCCTGCCCCTGTTCGCGCAACCGAGCCATTGAGGCGAACAATGCCATATCGGCCGAACTGTCGTTCCCCGCTTCGTCAGGGTGACGAGAAAGGGAACGGCGCATTCAGCGCAAACAGGGCTGTGCCGCACGATATCGGTCTGTAGACACGGCGTTTAGAGCGGAAACAAGACCCGTTTTTGCGCAGGACTCGCTAGCTCAGCGAACGCACAATGAAGATCAGCAGCATACCGCCGAGGATGGAGCCGATCATGCCGACCGGGCGGAAGTTGCCGCTTTTCCCATCGAGCAGCCCGGCGATGAAGCCACCGATCACACCGCCGCCAATGCCGAGCAGGATCGTGGCGATCCAGCCCATGTCGACAGCGCCGGGATAGAAGAAGCGCGCCAGCACACCCACGATGAGGCCGACGACGATATAGCCGATGATCTGAAACATATCAGAATCTCTCCTGCGTGCAGCGTCCTGATTGCGCCGCTGAGCGAGTATCGCGCGGATTGTGGTCGTTCGCAACCGTGCCGAGACCTTGCCTGAACAAGCCAATGGCGTATAGCGCCCCGCATCCAACCGACCGTTCCTTGCCCATCTGCCGGGAGTCCGACGCGCGCCATGACCGTGACCATCAAGACCGCCGATCTCATCGAGAGCGTAGCCGATGCGCTCCAGTACATCAGCTACTACCATCCGATGGACTATATCCGTGCGCTGGGCACAGCCTATGAGGCCGAGCAAGGCCCGGCCGCGAAGGACGCGATCGCGCAGATCCTGACCAACAGCCGCATGTGCGCGGAGGGCCATCGCCCGATCTGTCAGGATACCGGCATCGTCAATGTGTTCGTGAAATGGGGCATGGATTGCCGCTTCGACGATACCAGCAAGTCGCTGCAGGAGGTTGTCGATGAAGGCGTGCGCCGCGCCTATCTGAACCCCGAGAACAAGCTGCGCGCCTCGGTGCTGGCCGACCCGGCCTTTACGCGGCGGAACACCAAGGACAACACGCCTTGCGTGCTGCATGTCGAGATGGTGCCTGGGCATCATGTTCATGTCGATGTCGCGGCCAAGGGCGGCGGCAGCGAGAACAAGTCCAAGTTCAAGATGATGAACCCGGCGGACAACATCGTCGACTGGGTGCTGGAGATGCTGCCGCAGATGGGCGCTGGCTGGTGCCCGCCGGGGATGCTCGGCATCGGCATTGGCGGCACGGCGGAACATTGCGTGCTGCTCGCCAAGAAGGCGCTCATGGAACAGATCGACATGGCGTCGCTCAAGGCGCGTGGCCCGCAGAACGACATCGAGGCGCTGCGCATCGAGATTTTCGACAAGGTGAATGCGCTCGGCATCGGCGCGCAGGGGCTGGGCGGCCTTGCCACCATCCTGGACGTGAAGATCCTCGACGCGCCGTGCCATGCGGCGGGCAAGCCCGTGGCGATGATCCCCAATTGCGCCGCCACGCGCCACGCGCATTTCTCGCTCGATGGCTCCGGCCCGGCCTATCTGGAAGCGCCCAAGCTGGATGAGTGGCCCAAGGTGGACTGGAAGCCGAGCGCCGAGGCCAAGCGCGTCGACCTGAACACGTTGACGCCAGAAGTCGTGCGCAGCTGGAAGCAGGGCGACCGGCTGCTGCTCAATGGCAAGATGCTCACCGGCCGCGATGCCGCGCACAAGCGCATTCAGGATATGCTGGCCAGAGGTGAAGAGCTGCCCGTCGAGTTCAAGGGTCGCGTGATTTATTATGTCGGCCCGGTCGATCCGGTCGGCGAGGAAGTGGTCGGCCCCGCAGGCCCCACGACCGCCACCCGCATGGACAAGTTCATGCGCATGATGCTCGATCAGGGTCTGCTCGCCTGCGTCGGCAAGGCCGAGCGCGGACCCGCGGCGACCGACGCGATCAGGGACGCGAAGAGCGCCTATCTGATGGCCGTGGGTGGCGCAGCCTATCTCGTCGCGCGGGCGATCAAGGGCAGCAAGGTCGTCGGCTTCGAGGATCTGGGCATGGAAGCCATCTACGAGTTCGAGGTGCAGGACTTCCCGGTCACCGTCGCGGTGGACAGCGAAGGCAACAATGTCCACCAGCTCGCGCCGCTCGTCTGGAAAGAGAAGATCGCGAAAGAAGGCCTGCTGGAGAAAGCGTGAGCCGGCGCCAGCCCCGAAGCCGGCGAAGGTCTGAACCTTGATCTCTTCACCGATCTGGCTGCCTGCCACGCTGATCGCTGGGCTTCTGCAGGCCTGGCGGACGGCGGTGCAGCGCAGGGTCGGGCAGATGATGTCCGTCAACGCCGCCGGGCTGGTGCGCTATCTTTATGGCCTGCCCTTCGCGGCAGCGCTCATGCTGGGCTACCATTGGCTGCTGCGTGATGGCGCCTTTCCCTCGTTCAGTACGGCCACCGTCATCTACAGCGCGCTTGGCGGGCTGGCGCAGATTCTGGCTACCAACCTGCTCCTGATGGCCTTTCACCACCGCAATTTCATTGTCGGCACGGCTTATTCGAAGACGGAGGCGGCGCAAGGTGCTCTGCTCTCTGTGCTGCTGCTGCATGAAATGCTCAGCCTGCTCGCCTGGATCGGCATCGGCATTGGCGTCGTCGGCGTAATGCTGCTCTCCACCGGGGGCAAAAGGATGAGCGCGGGCGACTTCCTGCGGGCGCTTGGCCAGCCGGCAGCGCGCTATGGCATCGCATCCGGATTCTTCTTTGCCCTAACGGCCATTGCCGTGCGACGAGCGACGATGGACGTCGTGACGCCCGACCCGATCTCGGCGGCGCTGACCGTGCTGGTCATCACCGTGGCGCTGCAGACGCTGATGCAAGGCGGCTATCTGCTGTGGCGGGAGCCGGATCAAGTGCGCGCCGTGTTCAGCACCTGGCGGGTCTCCGGCCAGGTGGGCTTCCTCTCCGCGCTGGGATCGGCCTGCTGGTTCACCGGCTTTGCCACGGCCCCGGTGGCGCTGGTCCGGATCGTGGGGCAGAGCGAAGTCATCTTCACGCTCAGCTTTGCGCATTTCTACCTGCGGGAGCGGTTGCAAAGGAGCGAAGTCGCCGGATTGCTGCTCGTCGTCAGCGCCGTCGTGCTGGCCCTGCTTGGCGCCAGAGAGTAGGCGCCTGCAACCAAATCGCCAGTTGGTAATGCACAACAGCATGTTAACGGCTTGCCGCTACTGCTGCCCCTGCGGGGGACGGGTAACGAATGCAAATGACCAACCGGCTGGAAGCGACAATTATCCATGTAGCCGAGAACGCAGGCGATCTCGGACTGCGGACGCTCGACCTGCAGGCGGACATTGCTGAGCTGGCCGACCGCGTCACCGATCAGGCCGCCATGCTCGAAACGCTCGAGGACGCGGCGATCCGCCTTGGCCGAACGGGGGATGAAGTCGGGGAAAAGGCGGACCAGGCGCGTACCCAGGCAAGTGTCGCCCGTGCGGTCGTGGACGATTCCAGCGCGCAGCTCATCTCCGCCTCCAGCAACGTGCTGGAACTGATCGATCAGGTTTCCCGCATCCACGAGCGGCTCGACGGGTTCAACCTTGCTCTGGCCAGCGTGAGCGACACCAGCAAGGTGATCAGCGGGATTGCCAGCCAGACCAACCTGCTCGCGCTCAATGCCGCGATCGAAGCGGCGCGGGCCGGAGACGCGGGGCGCGGCTTTGCCGTCGTGGCGGCGGAAGTGAAAAAGCTGGCGCAGGAAACCGCGCTGGCCACCCAGCAGATCGAAGGATCGATCCGCGAACTGCGCGGTGAGGCGGAGGCCATGCTCGGCAGAATCGTGCAAGGTGCGGAAAAGGCCAATGGCGCGCACGCGGCATCCGGCGAAATTGCCGCGCTTGTCGCCCGGCTGCGCGATCTCATTCTCGGCCTCTCCGGCAACAGCGAGGCCGTCTCGGCCAATGTCCATGCCATTCTGGGCTCCGTCGGGGAAATCCGCTCCGGTCTCTCGGAACTCGCCGATGCGTCAATCGACAATGCGATTGGCCTTCAGCGCCTCTCCACGCGCGTGATCGACGTGAGCGAGGACACCAACAAGCTCCTGCAATATCTGGCGGAGAGCGGGGTCGACATTCCCGACTCCCCTTATATCCGCTTTGCGATCGAAGCTGCCGGAGGCATCGCCGCCGCCGCCGACGCCGCCATTGCCGCAGGCGAGATCACAGCCGACCAGCTGTTCTCGGATCACTACGATCCGGTCGCGGACACGGATCCGCCACTCTTCAGGCATCCCGGCCAGCCACTACTGCAACGTGCTGCCTCCGGCTGGCAGGCGCGCGCGCGGCAATTGCCGGGGCTGTTCGACCTGAATTGCCTCGATATCAACGCCTTCAGCGCCGTCGCGCTGCCCGAGCGCTCGCAGACGCAACGCCCCGGCGCGTTCGACTGGAACAGCGAGCATTGCCGCGCCGGCCAGCTGTTCAACGTGCCGCACATGCGCGCGCTGGCGCGGACCGCTCAGCCCTTCACTGTCCGGACCAGCCGTCGCGCGCTGGCGAATGGGGAAACGCTGCTTTTCAAGCAGGTCGTGGTGCCGCTCGTTATAGCGGGCCGGCATTGGGGAATTGTGGAACTGACCTATGAGGACCCGGCGACGAAGGCCGGTCCTTCATTCTGACCCTTATGCCCGCGCGCGTGGCACGAGACGCCAGGCGCAGAACACCGCGATGCCGCCGCACATCATCAGCCCCAGCGCCAGCGAGACCGGCAGGCCCGCCGTAACCCGCGAGAATATGGCGACGATGAGCCCGCCCAGAGCCAGCTGAACAAAGCCGAGCAGAGCCGACGCCTGCCCGATACTTTCCGGATGCGTCGAGAGGGCGCCGGCCTGCGCCTGCGGCTGCACGATGCCCCAGCCGGCCGTGTAGAGCGCCTGCGGGAGGACCAACGCGGCCCAACCGCTCGGCCAGAGCATCACGGCAAGTACCATCAGCGCCGGCCCCGCAATCTGGAACAGCACGCCGATCCGCAAGGTCCCCTCCACGCCAAGACGCCGCACCAAGCGATAGGACAGCACGTTGCCCGCGATAAACCCCGCCGTGGACAGGGAGAGCATCACCGCATAGCTGGCGGCGGAAACCTCCAGATGGCCGATGATGACCTGAGGCGCCGCGGACGAGAACAGCAGGATGCCGCTATAGGCAAAGGCATTGGCGACGATGTAGGCCATCAGCACGCGCGAGCGAGCGAGACCGCTGAGGGTGCGGAACAGCGCGCGCAGGTCAAAGGGCAGGCGCTGTTCGGGCGCCAGCGTCTCCGGCAGACGCAGCGCCGTTGCGATCATTGCCACACCGCCAAGCACAGCCAGCGCAATCAACGGCGCGCGCCAGCCGCCGAAGGCGACGAGCACCCCGCTCACCAGCGGAGCCAGCGTTGGCGTGAACCCCATGATGATGCCGATGAGCGCGAGTGCACGCGCGGCATCCTCCCGCCCGAGCTGATCGCGAACCATTGTCCGCGCCAAAAGCACTGCCGCAGCAGCACCCACGCCCTGCACGGCGCGGGCGGCCAGCAGCAGCGGGAAGCTGGTGGCGAAGGCCGCAAGAACGCCAGCCAGGGTGAAGAGCAGCAGGCCACCAAGCACCACCGGGCGACGCCCGAGCGCATCCGCGCACATGCCGCCGAGCAATTGCGCGACGGCAAAGCTGATGACGAAGGCGCTCATCGCCGCCGGCATGTGCGTCGGGTCTGTGCCGAGTCCGGCCGCCATGGCGGGCAAAGCGGGAGAAAGCCCCTCGATCGCGGCTGGCAAGGTCGCGGTGAGAGTCGCAAGCAGAATGATCTGCCCGAACGGCAGGCGCGTTTGGAGAGCGACGCCCTTCACGACGCCGTTCGACGCGTCCTTATTCGCCTGATCAGTCAGCGCCGTGTCCGATCAATTGTTGCCCGGACTGTCCAGCCTGCCGAACTTCGCCTCGAAACCGGCGGTGTCCCCGCGCGCCAGGTAGCTCGCCTGCTCCACCCAATTGTCGCGCACGATCCGCCCCTTGAACGTGCCAAGATGCGCATCGACAGTGGCGATATCAGCCTCGGTCCAGCTGGCGATCTGATCGAAACGGGTGATTCCGAGTTGCGTGAGCAGAGCGGCGAGCTTCGGCCCGACACCCTTGAGCAGCCGCAGATTGTCCGGAGCGCCCACTGCTGGCGCAATGCCGATCTCCGTGCGAGCGGTGCCGGCGGCCGGTGCATCGGCTGGCGGGGCGGCGGGGGCAGCCGCGACACGGTTGGTCGCAGCCGGCGCCCCATGATCGGCGCGCTGCTCGGCCTCTTGCGCGGGCTTGTGCGACTCCTCAAACTTGTGGACGACCTCTTCCGCGATATTGCGCGCGGCTTCCGCAACCGCGCCCACCGCTGTCGCGGAGGTATCGATATGGTCCGCGGCGCCAAAGCGCGAGCGGAAGATCCAGACGACCAGAATGGCAAGCGCCACCGCAACGATGATCAGAATGATGCCCTGGGACATGCCGACAATCCTCTGTTTCTGACTTCTTAACTGACCCATAAGGGCGCACCCGGCGATTTGCCAGCGCAACGATGCGCCTTGTTCGGCATCCGTTCCGGCCACTCGCTTTTCCACATATTTATTTTTTACGGGGCTTTCTCCACTTGCTTTCCCGCAACCCCGCCTGTGACGGCGCGTCGCTGCACTGCAACATGCTATAAGCGTCGTTGAGCCGAGTCTTTTCATCGACGAATTGCGCGGCTAGCAACAGCATTACGCCTTGCATCCGGAATCATCTGTGGCACTATCGATGGTGGTAGGGGTTCGAGGGGTTACGCTATAGATTGTGCTTCGTGATGTATCGGGTGGAGGGCGTTTGCGCGCATCAACCCGGCGGCAAACAGCCGCGACGTCCGAAAATCAGGTCTCTCCGGCCCAGGCTTGACGAAACCGAACGAAGCGAGAACATTGGGGGTTGAATGATGGAGTTTCGGGATTTGCAGGCGGAAGGTTTGGCAGAAGCAACGCTGGCCAATGAGGTCATCATGGATAATCCCAAGACAGGCGACGAGCCTGCGGCGAAGCGCAAGAAGGGTTCATCGAACACGATCGATGCGCGCCGGTTCAATGTCGTCACCGATTCCTCGCGCGATGCGCTGCTGACGGAATTCGGCAAGGAGACCCTCAAGGATCGCTATCTGCTGCCCGGCGAATCCTATCAGGATTTGTTCGCCCGCGTCGCTGCCGCTTATGCGGACGACGAGGAGCATGCGCAGCGGCTCTATGATTATATCTCGCGCCTGTGGTTCATGCCCGCGACGCCCGTTCTCTCCAATGGCGGCACCGGACGGGGCCTGCCGATCTCCTGCTATCTCAACAGCGTGGACGACAGCCTCGAGGGCATCGTCAACACGTGGAACGAGAATGTCTGGCTCGCCTCGCGCGGCGGCGGCATCGGCACTTATTGGGGCAGCGTGCGCGGCATTGGCGAGCCGGTGGGCCTCAATGGCAAGACCAGCGGCATCATCCCCTTCGTCCGCGTGATGGATTCGCTCACGCTGGCGATCAGCCAGGGTTCGCTGCGGCGCGGCTCGGCGGCCTGCTATCTGGATGTGTCCCACCCGGAGATCGAGGAGTTCCTCGAAATCCGCAAACCGTCTGGCGATTTCAACCGCAAGGCACTCAACCTGCATCATGGCGTGCTCATCACCGATGAGTTCATGGAAGCCGTGCGCGAAGGCGCCGAATTCCAGCTCAAGAGCCCGAAGGACGGCAGCGTGCGCGCCACCGTCGATGCCCGCTCGCTCTTCCAGAAGCTGGTCGAGACGCGGCTGGCCACCGGTGAGCCCTATATCGTCTTCTCCGACACGGTGAACCGGATGATGCCCAAGCATCATCGCGACGTGGGCCTGAAGGTTTCCACCTCCAATCTCTGCTCGGAAATCACCCTGCCCACCGGCAAGGACCAGTTCGGCAAGGACCGCACGGCGGTTTGCTGCCTCTCCTCGCTCAACCTGGAAACCTGGGACGAGTGGAACGGCGACAAGATGTTCATCGAGGACGTGATGCGCTTCCTCGACAATGTGCTGCAGGACTATATCGACCGCGCACCCGACGAGATGGCCCGCGCGAAATATTCCGCCAGCCGCGAGCGTTCGGTCGGCCTCGGCGTCATGGGCTTCCACAGCTTCCTGCAGGCGCGCGGCATCTCGTTCGAAGGCGCCATGGCCAAGAGCTGGAACCTGCGGATCTTCAAGCACATCAATGCCAAGGCCAATGAAGCCTCGATGCAGCTGGCGGTCGAGCGTGGCCCCTGCCCCGACGCCGCCGATCAGGGCGTGATGGAGCGCTTCTCCTGCAAGATGGCGATCGCGCCGACCGCCTCGATCAGCATCATCTGCGGCGGCACCTCCGCCTGCATCGAACCAATCCCGGCGAACATCTACACGCACAAGACGCTCTCGGGCAGCTTCATCGTGAAGAACCCCTATCTGGAGAAGGTCCTCGCGGCGAAGTCCAAGGACTCGACCAATGTGTGGAATTCAATTCTCGAGAAGGGCGGCAGCGTCCAGCATCTCGACTTCCTGACGCCCGAAGAGAAGGACACGTTCAAGACCAGCTTCGAGATCGACCAGCGCTGGCTGCTCGAACTGGCCGCTGACCGTGCGCCGTTCATCGATCAGGCGCAGTCGCTCAACCTGTTCATTCCGGCTGACGTGGAGAAATGGGACCTGCTCATGCTCCACTTCCGTGCCTGGGAGCTGGGCGTGAAGTCGCTTTATTATCTGCGCTCCAAGTCCATCCAGCGCGCCGGCTTTGCAGGCGGCGTCGAGGCCGACAACACCGCCGAACTCAAGAAGATCGAGCTCGGAGAGTCGACGGATTATGACGAGTGCCTCGCCTGTCAATGATCCCCCGGATCATTGACGCGTCCCGGCTCGGCACTCTCGCCTGTCAATGACCGGTATGCGAGGAAAATAGCTCCATTTCGTTTCGAGGGGCCGGAGATCATTGCATCTCCGGCCCTTTTTTCTGAAAGCAGCCGTTTCTGGTGGCCCAGTCGGCGGCGCTGTGGGCAGTTTGATTAGCCATTCAAATCGCGCGACCCGCAGGTTAAGCAGGTCGTGGCTGCTGCCGCACAAACACGGGGTGAGGGTGATGATCGCAAAGCTCATGTGGCCAGCAGGCGCGCTGCTGCTGGCAGGCTGCTCCGGCCAGTCAAATCCTGACAATACTCAGGAAGCCCAGTTCGTCCGTGCGCACGACATCAAGCAACTCATGGCCATTGTGGTCGAGCCGCAAGCCAATGTCTTCTGGGGGTCCGCAGGTTATGAAGTCGACGCCTCCGGCGAGCGCGATCTGACACCGACGACGGACGAAGGCTGGCTCGCGACGCAAAGCTCAGCGGCGACGGTCGCGGAAATGGGCAATCTGTTGATGACCCCGCAATATGCAGAAGGACGCGGCGAGGACTGGATCCAGTTCTCGCGGGCACTGGTCGAGGTCGGCAAGCGGGCGGAGCAGGCGGCGATTGCACGGGATGGCGCGGCCGTCTTCGAGATCGGATCGACCATGTACAATGTCTGCCAGGCCTGCCACCAGGTCTATCCGCCGGCAGCGTTGGCCCAAGCCGAAAGCAACAATGTTTCTTCACAGCTCGAGTGACGAGACGCTAAAAACTGCAGGGTATCTCTCATCATGACACAAACGCCCCCGCCATCCCGCACCCGACGCAAGCTCATCATCGGCAGCGCGATTGCCGGATTGGGTGCGGCGGCGATTGCGATTCTGGTCGTCCTGCCCGCAGAATTCGGGATCGATCCGACCGGCTTCGGCAAGGCAAGCGGGCTCATCAAGATTGCCCAGCCGGATAGCAACACGAGCCCGGAACTGGAGCGCGGCGCACGGCGCAGCGGCGTGTTAACCCTGACGGAGGAAGCGCCCGAGGCGGAACCGGGCCAGACCGACCGCTGGACCTATGAGCTGGCGCCCTATGAGTCCGTCGAGTTCAAATACACCGTGCCGGAAGGCGGCAAGGTGGCGTTCCACTGGCAGGCGAGCGCCCCGCTCCATTACGATATGCATGCTCATCCGTTCGATGGAGGTACGGCCCTTACCGAGAGCTATGGCATTGCCGATGCAGCGGACATGAAAGGCCGCTATGTGGCGGCGTTCACCGGCATCCATGGCTGGTACTGGCAGAACCGCAGCTTCGAGACAGTCAAACTGACGCTGGAGGCCTCCGGCGCCTTCACGGCCTCCACCATCTTTGAGGATGGCGGCGAAAGCGAGCGTCCGCTGCAGCCGCGCTGATGGGGGCAACTGCCCGCCGCGCCAATCGTTTCGATGCATTCAACAGTTCAACCGGGAGACAGGACATGACGACACGCACTGCATCCGCGCAATATGAGGGCATGGGCAAGGCCGGCAAAGGCCGCATGACCACTCAGTCCGGCGTGCTCAAGGAGCAGCCCTATGGCTTCGGCACACGCTTCGGCGACGAGCCGGGGACCAATCCGGAAGAACTGATCGCCGCCGCGCATGCGGGCTGCTTCACCATGGCGCTCTCCTTCGCGCTGGATCGAGCCGGCTACAAGGATGGCTCGCTGGATACCAAGGCATCGGTGAAGCTGGAGCAAGGCGATGGTGGCTTTGTCATCACACGCTCGGACCTGGTGCTGGAGGCAAAAGTGCCGGGAATCGACGCCGATGAGTTCGCGCGCATCGCGGAGGAGGCGAAGAAGACCTGTCCAGTCTCAACGCTGCTCAACGCGGAGATCACACTGGAGCATCGCCTGAGCTGACGATCGTACCGGAAAGCGCGACCAGCAGGCTTGCGCTTTCCACCACCTGCGGAACGACCTCGCCTTCTGACCGTTGTGCCTTTGTTACACAGGGCAGGATGATCAGAAAGGCTCGTCATATGACATTTGCAGGATTCCGCACCCCAGCCATCGCTCTGGCCGGCGCAACCATGACGCTGACCGGGTGCAGCGATCTGGGCTTGGGCGGTAGCCCTGGTTATGCATCGGGCAACGATGGCTATGTACTCGGCGCTAACGATCCGATTTATCGTGACGACCGGGGCAACTACTATTGCCAGAAGCCGGATGGCACGCGCGGGCTGATCATCGGCGGTCTGGCCGGCGGCGTCCTTGGTAACATCATCGCACCGGGCGGCAGCAAGACATTGGGCACGATCATCGGCGCTGCCGGCGGCGCAATTGCCGGTCGCGCAATCGAGCGCGGCGAAGTTCGCTGCCGATAAGCGGCGTCTCACCACGCTGGCAGGAAACAAATGACCACCAGCCAATTTCGCATTTCAGGAGGCAATCATGCTGAAGACATTTTTCTATGGAGCCGTTGCCGCAATCATCGGCACGAAACTCAAGAGAATGAACGACGAAGGGCGCCTTGAGCCCTACAAGGAACGCGCCCGTGAGCGCGCTCAAGAGCTGAAGGAGAAGCTGGCCGAACAGCGCCAGAAGTCCGAAGCCGGAGCAAAATCGGGCACTGAAACGGCGGCGAAAAAGATCGACAAGTCGGTCACCTCGGGCCGCAAGAACGCCAAGCTTTCTCCTTCGCCCGAGGTTTCCAAGCCGGCGCAGGCGCATCCTTGGCCCGCTGACCCCAAAGCCATGCCCAGCTGAGCAATTCAGCAGCACATTGAAATGCCAACGGGCGCCTTCGCTGGAAGGTGCCCGTTGTCCGTTGGGGGGACTGCGATCAACGGCGTTCGAGCAGGATATTCAGTGCCCGCTGACGCTGGGCCAAAGTCTCGGGCGATGCATCCATTTCCTTCTCCAGCGCGTCGCGCAGGCGGCAGATCTGCGCATCGGTGAGATGCTCGATCCCGATATAGCTGTTCTGCGCGGATTCCACGGCGCGGATCAACTCGTCCAGCTTGACCTGCATGGCGCTGGCATCGCGGTTCTGGGCATTCTGGATCAGGAACACCATCAGGAAGGTGATGATCGTCGTCCCGGTGTTGATGACCAGCTGCCAGGTATCCGACCATTTGAAGATCGGCCCGCTGATCGCCCAGACGAGGATGACCGTGATGGCGAGCACGAAGGTGAGCGGCTGACCCGTCCAGCTCGACATGCGGCTGGCGAAACGGGAGAAAATCATCTCAAACATGGTGCGCATCCCGAAATGGCGGATGCGGTGCGATGCGACCGCAGGGGCGCTTCGTCAACCGCCCCCCGCATAAACCGGGACGAGTTCAGTCGTCGATCAGCTCACGCGGCGTTTCCCGGCCATGGTCCTTGCCGGCCGAGCGGTTCCCTCGCGCCAGCTGGAACACCACGCCGGAAAGCAGCGCGAGGGCGATGCAATTGGGAATGGCCATGGCGGCGTTCGAAATGTCGCCAAGGCGCCAGACCAGCTCGAGTTCCTGAAAGCTGCCGACGGCGATGACGATGCACCACAGGACCCGCCAGGGCAGAACCGCCTTGTCGCCAAAGGCAAAGGTTACGGCGCGCTCGCCATAATAGGACCAGGTGAGCAAGGTGGTGAAGACGAACAGCACGAGTGCGATCGACGCGATGAGAGCGCCAAACGCAATATGGCCGATCTCCCAGGGGAACACCGCGGCGAAGGCACCCGCCGTCATGTCGAACCCACGCAGATCCGAGGACCATGCATGAAGCTGCGGCGTGACGACCCCGGTGACCGGGTCGGTGGCGATGAAATCGCCCTTCACTGTCAGGATGACCAGCGCCGTCATGGTGCAGACGATGATGGTATCAATGAACGTGCCCATCATCGCGAAGCGGCCCTGCAGCGCGGGATCGGTCGTGCGGGCGACGGCATGGGCGATCGGTGTCGAGCCTTGTCCCGCCTCATTCGAGAAGAGCCCGCGCGCGACGCCGGCGCGGATCGCCATGATCAGCGCGGCGCCGAGGAAACCACCGGTCGCGGCCTGCTCGTTGAAGGCGCCGTCAAAGATCAGCCGGAAGGTTGCGGGCAGTTCGTCATAATTGAGGATCAGGGCGATGAGCGCCATCAGGATGTAGAGTCCGGCCATGGTCGGCACCAGCTTCTCGGCAACATGGCCGATGGAGCGGATGCCGCCAATGATGACCACGAACACAATGATCGCGGTGATGACCCCGCCGATCCATTCTTCCTGGCCCGTGAGGTGCTGGAAACTGTCCCCGATGCTGTTGGCCTGAATCATGTTGCCGGTGACCAGCGACGAGAAGAGAAGCCCAATGGTGAACAGCACCGCCAGCCATTTCCACTTCGGCCCAAGTCCGTACATGATGTAAGTCATCGGCCCGCCGCGATAATGGCCATCGGGCGTGATCTCGCGGAAACGGATGGCGAGCGCACCCTCCGCAAAGGCCAGCGCCATGCCGAGGATCGCCGTGATCCACATCCAGAAAATGGCGCCCGGTCCGCCCAGCGCGATGGCGGTGGCCACACCCGCCAGATTTCCCGTGCCGACCTGACCGGAAAGTGCCGTGGACAGCGCGGCAAAGGGCGAAAGCTCGCCGGACTTGCGATCCCCCTGCTTGCGAAACAGGCCGATGAAGGAACTGACGAGATGCGTGAGCGGATAGAAGCGCAGGCCGATCATGAACCAGGCGCCAAGGCCGAAGAGCAGCACGACCATCGGTGGCAGCGGCAGCACGCTCACGCCATTCCAGGTGCCGCCCCAGATGAAATCCGCGACATTGGTCACATGGTCGATCAACCCCGTCCCCGTGACTGCCACCGCGTCCTGTGCTGCCATTCCTGCCCCTGACTATTGCAAAGACAGGCAGCGTAACGCGCCATACTCGCGCTGGCCAGCCCCTTCCCCGCGCCCGCCTGTGCATAGGTCGATGCGGAGGCTCTAGGCACCAAATCGATCGCCAGCTATTCTGCTAGCATGAAGCCAGCTTCCATCCGCGCCTTGGGCGCCCTCGCCATTCCTGCCGCCCTGCTGCTGAGCAGCTGCGCGACGCCTGAAAGCCGCATTCGCAGCGGGCTCGTTCGCGCAGGCCTGAGCGAACCGATGGCCGGCTGCATGGCGAGCACGCTCACGGATCGGCTGAGCAATGCCCAGTTGCGCCGCATCGCAACGCTCACCGACGGTCGGGGGATCGATCCCAACCGTACCACGGTCAGCGAGATGGTCCGCCACATCAGCACATTGGGCGATCCCGAGATCCTGCGGGCCGCAACGGCGGCGACGATCAGCTGCTCCATCTGATTAGCTAGCGCCCTATCCCCTCGCTTTTACGTGGGGAGAAGGCCAATTTTGCAACTTTGCAAATTACAAGGCGGTGCGTTCGCGCTAGGGCGGCGCCAGCTTTTCACACGCTCAGGACACTGCCCCCATGAACATCCATGAATATCAGGCCAAGGAACTGCTCGCCAAGTTCGGCGCTCCCGTGCCCGCCGGCTATGCCGCGTTGACGGTTGAGGAAGCTGTCGAGGCCGCGAAGAAGCTGCCCGGGCCGCTTTATGTGGTGAAAGCGCAGATCCATGCCGGTGGCCGTGGCAAGGGCAAGTTCAAGGAGCTGGGTCCGGATGCCAAGGGCGGCGTGCGGCTGGCGAAGACGATCGAGGAAGTCGAGGCCCACGCCAAGGACATGCTCGGCAATACGCTGGTGACGATCCAGACCGGGGAAGCCGGCAAGCAGGTCAACCGCCTGTACATCACCGATGGCGTGGACATCGACAAGGAATTCTACCTCGCGCTGCTCGTCGACCGCGCGAGCGGCCGGATCGCCATGGTCGCCTCGACCGAGGGCGGCATGGACATCGAGGAAGTGGCGCACTCCACGCCCGAGAAGATCCACACCATTACCATCGACCCGGCGACCGGCTTCATGCCGCACCATGGCCGCCGCGTGGCCGCCGCGCTGGAGCTTTCCGGCGATCTCGCCAAGCAGGCGGGTAAGGTCGCGGGCGCGCTCTACAAGGCGTTTCTCGGCACCGATGCCAGCCAGATCGAGATCAATCCGCTCGCGATTGCCGGTGGCCAGATCCAGGTGCTTGACGCCAAAGTCGGCTTCGACGGCAATGCCCTGTTCCGCCACCCGGACCTGATGGAACTGCGCGACGAGACGGAGGAAGACCCCGCCGAACTCGAAGCCAGCAAATATGACCTCGCCTACATCAAGCTGGATGGCGACATTGGCTGCATGGTGAACGGCGCGGGCCTTGCCATGGCGACGATGGACATCATCAAGCTGAACGGCATGTTCCCGGCCAACTTCCTCGACGTGGGCGGCGGCGCCTCCAAGGAGAAAGTGACGGCGGCGTTCAAGATCATCCTCAGCGACCCGGCGGTGAAGGGCATTCTCGTCAACATCTTCGGCGGCATCATGCGCTGCGACATCATTGCCGAGGGCATTGTCGCGGCAGCCAAGGAAGTGAACCTCTCGGTGCCGCTGGTCGTGCGCCTTGAGGGCACCAATGTGGCGCAGGGCAAGGAAATTCTGGCGAACTCCGGCCTTGCCATCGTACCCGCCGACGATCTGGGCGATGCAGCCAAGAAGATCGTGGCCGAGGTGAAGGCGCTGGGCTGATGCAGGACGCGGCAGAGGGCGGTTGCCGCTGTGGCAAGCTGCGCTTCCGGGTAACCGGAGCGCCGCTGTTCACGGCAGCCTGCCACTGCCGCGGCTGCCAGCAGATGGCGGCGAGCGCCTTTTCGCTCACCAGCTGCTATCTCTCGACCAATTTCGAGTTGCTTGCGGGCGAGACAGTGATCGGCGGGCTGCATGGTCCCATCCGGCATGTTTTCTGCGACCATTGCCTCAGCTGGGTCTTTACCCGCCCGGAGGGCATGGACGAGATCGTCAACGTGCGCACGACCCTGCTCGACGCGCCACCGACCGACCCGCCCTTTCTCGAAACCTACACATCCGAAGCACTGCCCTGGGCCGTCACGAAAGCCAGACACAGCTTCGAGACCTTGCCGCCCATGGAGCGTTTCCAACCCCTCATGGCAGAGTTCGCCAGCCTTGCGCACGGTTGACGTTAACGTGAACGTCAACTAGCATTTGGACATCTTAAGGAGAGCGCAGATGAAAATCCTCGTCCCCGTGAAACGGGTGCTCGATTACAATCTCAAGCCGCGCGTGAAGGCGGACGGGTCCGGCGTGGACCTTGCCAATGTGAAGCTGAGCATGAACCCCTTCGACGAGATTGCCGTCGAGGAAGCCATTCGCCTCAAGGAAAAGGGCGTGGCGACCGAGATCGTGGCGGTCTCCATCGGCGAAGCGAAGTCGCAGGAAACGCTGCGTACGGCGCTGGCGATGGGTGCCGACCGGGCGATCCTGGTCACCCATGACGGCGTCGCCGAGCCACTGGCGGTGGCCAAGCTGCTCAAGGCGATCGTGGACGAGGAACAGCCGGGTCTCGTGATCCTGGGCAAGCAGGCCATCGACGACGACAGCAACCAGACCGGGCAGATGCTCGCCGCGCTGCTCGGCTGGGCGCAGGGCACCTTTGCCAGCAAGGTCGAGGTGGAGGGCGAAACGGTGAACGTGACCCGCGAAGTGGATGGCGGGCTGGAGACGGTGGCGCTCAAGCTGCCAGCGATCGTCACCACCGACCTGCGGCTGAACGAACCGCGCTATGCCTCGCTGCCCAACATCATGAAGGCCAAGTCCAAGCCACTCGCGCAGAAGACGCCCGCCGATTATGGCGTGGACATGACGCCGCGCATCGAGACACTGAACGTCTCCGAGCCACCCAAGCGGCAGGCGGGGATCAAGGTCGGCAGTGTCGATGAGCTGGTCGACAAGCTGAAGGCGCTCGGCGTCGCCTGAACCGAAATATCGTTCGCCCTGAGCTTGTCGAAGGGCCGTATTTCTTCTTCCGGGCTTCCAAAAGGACAAGGCTTCGACAAGCTCAGCCCGAACGGATTTGAAAGAGATCATGACATGAAGACACTGGTTCTGGTCGAGCATGACAATGCCACCCTCAAGGATGCGACGCTCCCCGTAGTGACCGCCGCCGCAAAGCTGGGCGAGGTGCATCTGCTGGTCGCCGGCAAGGGCTGCGCCGCCGTGGCCGAGCAGGCGACGAAGATCGCGGGCGTCGGCAAGGTCCATCTGGCCGACGACGCGGCGCTGGAGCATCAGCTGCCGGAGAACATTGCGCCGCTGATCGTGGACCTGATGGGGCATCACGATGCCTTCCTCGCCCCTGCCACCACCACCGGCAAGAACATCGCCCCGCGCGTCGCGGCGCTGCTCGATGTGATGCAGCTTTCCGACATCATCAGCGTGGACGGCCCGGACACGTTCACGCGGCCGATCTATGCCGGCAATGCCATTGCGCAGGTGAAGACGAGCGACACCAAGCTGGTCATCACGGTGCGCGGCACGGCCTTCGAGAAGGCTGCGAGCGAGGGCGGATCGGCGAGCGTGGAAGCGGTCTCCGGCGCCAGCGATGCAGGATCGGCCCGCTTCGTCTCCGCCGAGGTCGCCGCATCCGAACGGCCGGAGCTGACCAGCGCCAAGATCATCGTCTCCGGTGGCCGTGGCGTGGGCAGCGGGGAGAATTACAAGGCGCTCATCGAGCCGCTGGCCGACAAGCTGGGCGCGGCCGTGGGCGCCAGCCGTGCGGCGGTGGACGCAGGCTTCGTGCCCAACGATTATCAGGTCGGCCAGACCGGCAAGATCGTGGCGCCGGAGGTCTATGTCGCCGTCGGCATCTCGGGCGCGATCCAGCATCTGGCGGGCATGAAGGACAGCAAGACCATCATCGCCATCAACAAGGACGAGGATGCGCCGATCTTCCAGGTCGCGGACATCGGGCTGGTCGGCGACCTCTTCCAGATCGTGCCGGAGCTGACGAGCAAGCTCTGACGGGGTGGGGCCGGCAGCGTGAGTGCGGCGCTTCCGTGAGAGAGCGCCGGGGCTCTGCCGTGGCGCGCGTGGCGTCGGACGGCGTGGACCGACAGCGGGTTGTCATCGGCTGCTTTCAAGCGCGTTTTCGGGCGGCCCGAGGGCTGTCTAGTCGCGGGAAGCGCTTGTGCTCCACCTAACCCCGTTGGGGCTGAGCTTGTCGAAGCCCCGTCCTTCTCCTTTGGAACGTGGGCAGAAGATGAACAGCCCTTCGACAAGCTCCGGGCGAACGGGTGGTTGGGCAATGGCAGCTATGTTCTCGGGTCGGGAATGGCCGATTTAGGCAAGTTTGTCGTGGGAAGCGGCCGTTGCCACAGGAGCCAACTTCTGTAGTCTGTAGGCGTGGAAACGGACGAGCTACGCAGCCGCTTGGCAGTCATTCTGGCTGTCGAAGAACGAGAGCCAACAGATTGGCTTGAGGTGGAGCGGCTAACGAGCGAGCTTCAGCAGGAACTGCCAATCGACGCGACGCCGGAGGCCGTTCACCACTATCTTGATGATGCTGACATTCGATCCCGCGACCGCGCATACGGGGCGCGTCAAAGGCAAGCGGTGCGACAGTACGTCGATCTGGGACATTATGACGATGGTATCCCCATCCCGTGGTGGGGATGCGGTCTGGTCCTCTTGGCTGGCGCGTGCGTCGTGAAGTGGCTGCTGTTATAGTGAGCGAATGTCCGCAAAGTCGTCGTGTCCGGAACGTCCGCTTTACCCCGGCAGGCCAAATAGCCGCCATGGCCGCTGTCGGATCAACCTTAAGCTCTGGCCTGCACATGACACGACATCCACGGACGCCTGCTGCGACACATTGATACAAAGTCCGCAAGTTGCGACAAACTCTCGTGACAAGTGGGGGCTATACAGTCCTCATCAGCGCTTCTCCCACGGCGCTGATATCTCCCACAGTCCCCCGACGGCCCCTCCCTCCCCTCAGGGAGGGGCCAAGGGCGTTCTGGGGCCGGCGCTATCTCCACCGACCTTCCCGATTCAGCTTTTCTTCTGACAACACGCCACCTTGGGCTTCTGCCTTCGCAGGAGCGCAAGCTTCGCTAGACCCCACAGTTCAGCCTAAAGGCATCTGCAGCGTCGCGCCCGCTCAGCCCGCCGTCCAGCCACCGTCGACGCTGATATTCGCGCCGGTGATGTTGCTTGCGGCATCCGAGCAGAGGAACATCGCGGTGGCCGCGACCTGCTCGACCGTCACGAATTGCTTGGTTGGCTGGCCGGCCAGCAGCACATCGTTGATGACCTGTTCGCGCGTCATGTTGCGGGCCTTCATCGTGTCGGGGATCTGTCCCTCGACCAGCGGGGTCCAGACATAGCCGGGCGAGATGCAGTTGGCGGTGATGCCGAAGGTTGCCAACTCCAGCGCGATCGTCTTGGTGAAGCCGGCAAGGCCGTGCTTGGCCGTGACATAGGCCGACTTGTAGGGCGAGGCGACAAGGCTGTGGGCGGAAGCAGTCTGAATGATGCGGCCCCATTTCTGCGCCTTCATATAGGGCACGGCGAGCCGGGTGGTGTGGAAGGCTGACTCCAGGTTGAGCTTGATGATGAGGCTCCACTTGTCGAGCGGGAAATCCTCGACCGGCGCGACATGCTGGGCACCGGCATTGTTGATCAGGATGTTGACGCCGCCGAATGCCTCGACCGCCTGCGCCATCATTGCCTCGATTTCCTCTGGCTTTGTAAGATCGTGGCCGGAGTAGATCGCCTTACCGCCGCTCGCCTGTTCCAGTGCAACGCGCTCCTGCTCGATGGCGTCTTTGTCGCCAAAGCCGTTGATGACGACATTCACGCCTTCCGCAGCCAGCGCCTTCGCATAAGCAAGGCCAATGCCCGAAGTGGAGCCCGTGATCAGCGCCGTCTTGCCCTTCAAATTCATGCCTGCTTCTCCTTGATCTGTCCGGTCATCGCGAGATCGAACGTCGCGCTGCGGCCACTGACGATATTTTCGGCAATAAGGCGTGTGCCATGCGAGAGCACGGCGGTGACCGCCGCATCGCCCTGTTCCCAATGGTCCAGCATGGTGCGGCGCGAGAACTCGAAATCGCGCGCACCGCTCTGCCAGGCCCGCAGGCGGTGGATGAGGTGGATGATGTTGACCGAGCCTTCCTCGATCATGCCGGCAAGACGCATCGCCTCGGGCGTCTCGGCCCATTCATCCGGTAGCCGATCGAGCAGGGCGCGGATCGCCTCATGCTCCCGTCGGGCACGGAGGAAGCGGTCTGTCACCTGGCGGGTGCGGCTGGAATATTGGATGTCCTTCTGGCGAGACCAGACATCGCTCATCTCTTGGGGCAAGGGACCTTCAGCAGGAAACAGATCGACCTGGAAGATCAGCAGGTCACCGGACTGATGATCGAGCACATGGGCGAGCGGGGTGTTGGAGACGAGGCCGCCATCCCAATAGTGCCGCCCGTCAATCTCGACCTGCGGCAGGCCCGGCGGCAAGGCGCCGGACGCCATGACATGGCGCGCGTCGATGCGGCCGCGCCATTGCGGGTCCTGATTGTCGAAATAGACGAAATTGCCGCTTTCGATATCCACCGCCCCGATGGAAAGGCGCATGGGGCCGTGATTGACCCGATCCCAGTCGATCAGCCGGTCCAGCGTCTCACGCAGAGGGGCCGTATTGTAATAGCTGATCGCTTCCCGCGTGCCAGGTGGTGCCCAGATGGGCGCAAGAAGATGTGGCCGAAAGAACCCTGGCACGCCACCCAGCAGAACCGCGCCGGCAGCGGCAAGATGCGCGCCCTCACGCAGTTGGTCATCCTCCGGCACGCAGAAGTTCGGCAGACCGCTGCTGACCAGAGTCCAGAATTCGTTGAGTCGCGAGACCCATTGCTCAGGCCGATTGCCGGCGATGATCGCGGCATTGATGGCCCCGATGGAGATGCCGGCAACCCAGTCGATTCCGATGCCGAGCGCGGCAAGGCGCTCGATCACACCGGCCTGATAGGAGCCAAGCGCACCCCCACCCTGCAGGACCAGCGCGACCTGATCCGGCAGAGGCAGCGGCGCATGACCACTGCGTCTTGGCTGCCTCGGCATATCCATGGTGCAGTGCAATATCCTATTCCGGCACAAGCCGCCAGCGCGGAGCGACGTCCTGTGCTGCACGGCCCGCAAGGCCGGGCAGGATTTGGGAGGGTAGCGGGAAAGGTACGCCGCCTGCTGCATTTCACTGCGCGCGGTGCGGATCGGCTTCCGCAGCGAACGACAATCGCTTAGCTCTTGCTGGCTGGCGCAAAGGGAAGGGACTCGGACATGCGGCTCGACGACGAAAAGGAAAGCAGCAATTACGAGATTCAGCGCGGCGGCAGAGGCGGATTTGGCGGCGGCGGTGGGGGCGGCAATCTGATCGCCATGCTGCTGCCGATGATCGGTAGCCGCTTTGGCTGCGGCGGGATCGTTATTGCGTTGGCGGTCCTGGCCTTTCTCAACTTCAGCGGCAGCGGCCTGCTGACCGGCGATTCGCCCTCTCCCGCGACCGAGCAAGGCGCGCCGGCGGGACAGAATGGCGAGGTGACGGAGGTGCAGAGCTTCTCCCTCAAGGTGCTGAACACGACCGAGCGGGTGTGGGGCGAGATCTTCCGCGAGAATGGCCGGCAGTATCAGCCTGCCGTGCTCTCCTTCTATGCGCAGAGCGGCCGCTCGGGCTGCGGCGCGGCACAATCGGCCATGGGACCATTCTACTGCCCGCTCGACGAAAAGATCTATCTCGATACGGACTTCTTCCGCGAACTGCAGCAGCGCTTCGGCGCGCCAGGCGACTTCGCGCAGGCCTATGTCATCGGTCATGAGGTCGCGCATCATGTCCAGCATCTCGAAGGCCAGCTGGAGGAGGTCAATCAGGCGCAGCGGCAGCTCGGCGAGGCGCAGGCCAATGCCCTGCAGGTTCGCATCGAGCTGCAGGCCGATTGCTATGCCGGCGTGTGGGCCCGCCGCACCGGGCTGATGGAGCCCGGTGATCTAGAGGAGGGCCTACGGGCTGCCGCGGCGATCGGCGACGATACGCTGCAGAAGGAGGCCGGCCGGCGCCCGGTGCCGGACAGCTTCACGCACGGCACCAGCGCCCAGCGCGCCGCGTGGCTGCGACGCGGATACGAATCGGGCGATCCGGCACAGTGCGACACGTTCAGCGGCGACATCTGATTTGCGGAGGACCAAGTGATTCGCGAGCGGGATCGGATTGCATTCGATTGCAGTCGCGAGGGTGACGCTACGTAAACTGGTGCAGTTGCGCACCATTTTGGCCCTGAATCATCTTTTTTGATGGGTTGCAGCACCTTGAGACGGTCCCGGCCGGCCCTTGTCGCGACCGCGAGAAGAAATCGCCTAAGACTTCTTCAGGCTGATGGTTCCCGTATTGATGAAATTTTAATCCTTAAAAAACATTGCTTTAATGAGAGATTGCATTTCTGCACCAGCGAGTTTCGTTTTTCGCACTTGCAGCAAAAGCGGGATATGCTATTTAGAAACTGCCTTTCAGGCATCCTCTCCTAAGACTCAAGGGGCCGATCTCTCACGAGGTCGGCCCTTTTTTTTTGTATAAAAGTGCATTAGGCAGGCCCGTCTCCATCGCTCTTACAAGATTACTTCGGAGAGGGAGCCGCCGGGAAGACCGGCACGAGCGACGGGACAAAGCGGAGGATCGAGCGCCTGAAGGCTGCTCTCCTCCGCTTTTTCGTTTTTGAAAGGTCGCGTGTCGGAGAGGGCAACTCTCACCGAACGTGGCTACCCGGAGCGATCCCCCGGTTCCGCTATAGTGAAACTGAGTAGAGGCGGAGCGCGATATTGCGGACCTGCCCTGTCAGCCCCGGCGACATGATGTAACGCGGCTGAACCCGTGATTTGGGCAAGGGACTATTGGGCTGCCGCACCGCCCGAAGGGACAGATTGGCAAGAAGCCCTCTGCCCAACCGGCTCAATCGTCGCGGGAGACTTTTTCCTGCCGTTCGTGGCGCTCCTGCGCCTCAACCGTCATGGTCGCGATGGGGCGGGCTTCGAGGCGGCCGAGCGAGATCGGCTCGCCGGTCACTTCGCAATAGCCATATTCACCCTCGTCGATCCTGCGCAGCGCCGCGTCGATCTTGGAGATCAGCTTGCGCTGGCGATCCCGCGTGCGCAGCTCAATGGACCAATCCGTCTCGCTGGAGGCGCGATCATTGAGATCGGGCTCACGCAGCGGCTCGCTCTGCAGCGTGGCCAGCGTGCCCTCTGCCTCAGCAAAGATCTGCTTTTTCCAGTCGAGCAATCTGCGGCGGAAGTACTCCAGCTGCAGCGGGCCCATAAACTCTTCATCTGCAGAGGGCCGGTAGCCTTCCGGCAAGTCTATGCCCGAGCCCTTGGGCCCATTCTTCTCCGACGAATCTGCAAGCGAGGCCATTCACTTCTCCGCGTCGTTCAAGTCACCGGAATCCGGCGTCTCTCGCGGCGCCTATAGAGCGCTGCCAAGAACGAAACAAGCACTGTTTCCAGCGCGTTGAATGGCCGGTGAACAAGGGCGCCGCGCCCATGGGCGTGGCGCCCGCAAGGCCAGTTCCGAAACGAAACGAATGCCCCGAATTAGGTGCTGGTTGACGCCGGAATCGCCCCGACGCGCGGCAGTATTTTTTTATCGCGCGGCGTCAGGCCTGGCCCCGATGTCAGCTCCCCGCTTGATCGGCCATGGCGCGCGGGGCATAGGCGATGCGCCATGCACGACATCAAAGCCATTCGGGACAATCCCGCCGCCTTCGACGCCGCTCTCGCCCGCCGGGGCATGGAGCCGGTTGCCGCGTCCATCGGCGAGGAGGATGCGCGCTGGCGCGCCGTCGCCACGCAGGTGCAGGAGGGGCTTGCCCGCCGCAACGAGGCAAGCAAGGCCATCGGCCAGGCCATGGCGAAAGGCGACAAGGACACCGCCGAGGCGCTGAAGGCCGAGGTCGCCACACTCAAGACCCGCCTACCCGAGCTGGAGGCCGAGGAAAAGACGCTCGCCGAGGCCGTGCAGAGCCGCCTTGCAGCCATCCCCAATCTCCCCGCCGCCGATGTACCCGATGGCGTCGACGAGACCGGCAATGTGGAAGTGCATCGCTGGGGCACGCCGCGCAGCTTTGACTTCACGCCGCAGGACCATGCCGACTTCGGCCCCGCGCTTGGCCTCGACTTCGAGGGCGCGGCAGCCATGTCCGGCGCGCGCTTTGCGGCGCTGCGCGGACAGATGGCGCGGCTGCACCGGGCGCTGGCGCAGTTCATGCTCGACCGGCAGACCGAGGCCAACGGCTATACCGAGGTCAATCCGCCCCTGCTGGTGCGCGACGACGCGGTGTTCGGCACTGGGCAGCTCCCCAAGTTCGCGGAAGACCTGTTCCGCACGACCACCGGCCATTGGCTCATCCCGACAGCGGAAGTCAGCCTCACCAATCTGGTGCGCGAGCAGATTCTGACCGAGGCGGCGCTGCCGCTGCGCTTCACGGCGCTCACCCCCTGCTTTCGCTCCGAGGCGGGATCGGCCGGACGCGATACGCGCGGGTTCATCCGTCAGCACCAGTTCGAGAAGGTGGAGCTGGTGGCGATCTGCACGCCCGATCAGGCCGCAGCCGAGCATGAGCATATGCTCAATTCCGCCGAGGGCATCCTGGAAGCGCTCGGCCTGCCCTATCGGCGGATGCTGCTCTGCGCCGGGGACATGGGCTTCTCCGCGACCAAGACCTTCGATCTGGAAGTGTGGCTGCCGAGCCAGCAGACCTATCGCGAGATCAGCTCTGTCTCGACCTGCGGCGACTTTCAGGCACGGCGCATGAACGCGCGCTACCGCCCCGAGGGCGAGAAGGGCACGCGCTTCCTCCACACGCTCAACGGATCGGGGCTGGCGGTAGGCCGGACGCTGGTGGCCGTGCTGGAGAACTACCAGAATGCGGACGGCAGCGTGAGCGTGCCCGAGGCGCTGCTGCCTTATACCGGCGACCTCAAGACGCTGGTGCCGGCCTGATGCGCATTCTGCTCACCAATGACGATGGCGTGCACGCGCCCGGCCTCAAGGTGCTGGAGAAGATCGCACGTTGCTTTTCGGACGACATCTGGATCGTCGCGCCGATGGAGGAACAATCGGGCGCCGGGCACAGCCTGACGCTCTCGCGCCCGCTGCGGCTGCGCCAGCATGGCGAGAAGCATTACAGCGTCTCAGGCACGCCGACCGACGCAGTGATGATGGCGATCGGCCATCTGATGAAGGACCACAAGCCCGACCTGCTGCTCTCCGGCGTCAATCGCGGTGCCAATCTGGGTGAGGACGTGACCTATTCCGGCACCGTCTCGGCCGCGATGGAAGGCGCGATTGGCGGCGTGCGCTCGATTGCGCTCAGCCAGGTTTATTCGCGCGAGGGGCTGGGCGACGGCATTCCGTTCGAGGCGGCTGAGGCCTGGGGTGAGCGCGTGGTCCGCGCGCTGCTGGCGCAAGAGGCGCTTGAGCGCACACTGATCAACGTGAACTTCCCTGCCCTGCCCGCCAGTGCGATCAAGGGCATCAAAGTGGCGCGTCAGGGCTTTTACGATGTGGACCGCACGCGCATCGTGCCGGGCACCGATCCGCGCGGCTACGATTATTTCTGGTTCGGGCTGCACCACAGCGACTCCGTGCCGGAAGCCAGCGATCTTGCGGCGGTGGCCGAGGGCTATATCTCGGTCACGCCGTTGCACTATGACCTGACGCATTATGAGCTGCTGACGGCGCTCGAAGAAGGGCTGTCATGCGCTTCGAAGTAAGCTTTCTCCCGTTAAATTATTGATACGAATGCCATAATATTGCCATTCGGGATCAAACAACGCGGCAATCGCCCGCGTGGAAGGTTACGAAGGTTACAGGGTAGATAAATTTCCTGTCTTCCCCCCGCCTGCAGTGCTCGGGGGCTTTTTCCTGACCTGAGAAAGAACGGGCCTCACGCGGAGGATATGAACCCTGGCACAGGTTGCCCCCTGTAGGACAGCCATTCCACCGGCCCTGCGACGTCTGCCCTCTCTCCCCCGCCTTGCGCCTGCCTGTCCCCGCTGGCACAAGGCCGCGATGTTCCAGCGCGACGACCCCCGCGTACCGCCCCGTGCGTTCCTTCGCCGGCGGTCGTCCTTGCCCATCTGGGCGGACCTTGCCTGGCGCGTGGGGGCCATATTGTTCCTCGCGGGCTTCGTTCTGCTGGTCCACTGGATCGAACGTGACGGGCTGCGGGACAATCTCGACGGTCATATCAGCTTTGGCGATGTCGTCTATTTCACGGCGGTGACCGTCACCACCGTGGGCTATGGCGACATCGTGCCGGTGACCGACCAGACGCGGCTGTTCGAGAGTATCTTCGTTACACCGGCCCGCATCTTCGTGTGGCTGATCTTCCTTGGCACGGCCTATCAGTTCGTTTTCCGCAATGTTTGGCACAGGTGGCGCATGTCCCAGATCCAGAAGAGTCTCACCGATCACATCATCGTCGCCGGTTTCGGCACGAGCGGATCGGAAGCCGTGCGGGAGCTGGTGGCGCGCGGCACCGACCCCCGGTGCATCGTGGTGATCGAGCAGAATGAGGAATCGCTGGCACTTGCGGAAGCGGCCGGCTGCAATGTGCTCAAGGGTGATGCGACGCGCGACCAGACGCTGATCGACGTCCGCGTTCAGGAAGCGAGCGCCATGATCGTCTCGGCCGGGCGTGATGACACATCCATTCTCGTTACGCTCACGGCGCGCCATCTGGCACCCGACATTCCGCTGAGCGTGGTGGTGCGGGCACCGGACAATGAGTTGCTCGCGCGGCAGGCCGGCGCAACGACGGTCATCAATCCGGTGAGCTTTGCCGGATTGCTGCTCGCCGGCTCCTGCCAGGGCGCGCATATTGCGGATTATATGGCCGATCTGGCGGCATCGGGCGGGCGGGTCCAGCTCCATGAGCGGCACGTCACCAAGGATGAGGTCGGCAAGCCGTTGAGCGCACTCACCACAGGGCTCGGCGTGCGACTCTACCGGGCCGGGCGGGCGCATGGCTTCTGGGAACCCGAGGCGGCAATGCTCTATTCTGGCGACGTGATCATCGAGATCATCCCGAATGGCAGCGCGCCGCTGCCGAAAACCTGATGTGCTGAGGCCTGCCGGTCCGGGCCGCCGCAGGAGACTCGCCTTTTGCGCTCACCAGCACTATATGCGCGCGCAATCATGGCATTGAAAATTCCCGACGCCCCCAAGGTGGGCATGGTCTCGCTCGGCTGCCCCAAGGCGCTGGTCGATTCCGAACGCATCCTCACCAAGCTAAGGAGCGATGGCTATGCGCTCTCGCCGGACTATGACGGCGCGGACGTGGTTCTGGTGAACACCTGCGGCTTCCTGGACAGCGCCAAGGAAGAAAGCCTGGAAGCCATTGGCGAGGCGATTGCCGAAAATGGCCGGGTGATCGTCACCGGCTGCATGGGCAATGAAGCCGAGCTGATCCGCGCCCGCTTCCCGCAGGTGCTCGCGATCACCGGCGCGCATCAATATGAGGATGTGGTGAATGCGGTGCATGACGCCGTGCCGCCCGTCCCCAATGCCTTTGTCGACTTGGTGCCTGAGGGCGGCCTGAAGCTCACGCCGCGCCATTATGGCTATGTGAAGATCAGCGAGGGCTGCAACCACAGCTGCGCCTTCTGCATCATTCCCGACCTGCGCGGGAAGCTCGCCAGCCGGCGCATCGACGCGGTGCTGCGCGAGGCGGAGAAGCTGGTCGCGGCGGGGACCAAGGAACTGCTGATCATCAGCCAGGACACGTCTGCTTATGGCGTGGATGTGCGGCATGAGGAGCGCGTCTGGAAGGGTGAGACGATCCGCACCCACATGACTGACCTTGCCCGCGCGCTGGGTGGCCTGCGCACGCCGCAGGGCGAGCAGCCCTGGGTGCGGCTGCATTATGTCTATCCCTACCCCCATGTTGACGCGATCATTCCGCTGATGGCGGAAGGGCTGCTGACGCCTTATCTCGACATTCCCTTCCAACACGCCGCGCCCAATGTGCTGCGCGCCATGAAGCGCCCGGCCAACGAGGCCAAGGTGCTCGAACGGCTGCGCAACTGGCGGGAGATCTGCCCGGACATCGCGATCCGCTCCAGCTTCGTCGTGGGTTTCCCCGGCGAGACGGAAGCGGACTTCCAGTATCTGCTCGATTGGCTTGAGGAAGCGCAGCTCGACCGGGTGGGTGCCTTCCGCTTCGAGCCGGTGGAAGGCGCGCAGGCCAATGCCCTGCCCGACCATGTGCCCGACGAGATCAAGGAAGAGCGCTTCCAGCGGATCATGGATGCCTGCGCGCGGATTTCAGCGGCCAAGCTGGAGGCCAAGATCGGCCGCACGCTGCCGGTGATCATCGACGAAGTGGGCGAGCCGGACGAGGACGGCAGCATCGGCGCCACCGGCCGCAGCCAGGCCGACGCGCCGGAGATCGACGGGCATGTCTATCTGCGCGATGTCGATCCGGGAATCGCGGCGGGGGATTTCGTGCGCGTCGAGATCGAGGATGCGGACGAGCATGATTTGTTTGGGGTGCCGGTGGGGGGCTAACAAATTCCACGACCTGTGATGACTCTCGCCGTTCGTGTCGAGCGAAGTCGAGACACGATAGGACCGTGCTCGCGTGTC
>JAHJIJ010000031.1 GCA_018823325.1 Alphaproteobacteria bacterium
CAGGAAAGTCAATGAAATCAACGGTCTACCCAGACCACCCCCGCGCCAGTGCTAGCTTTGCGTACCGTCACTTATTGCACTGAAAACGAGGAGACCCCTGGTACAACGAGAAGCGGATCAAGATCTCCCTGGGGGCCCTCAGCCCGATCGAATACCGGGTGAGTCTTGGACTTGCGGCATAAAACCAGTCCAAGTTTTTATCCGCACCCCCGGTGGGTCAGGTTTGCATGGAAATCAACACGCGCTCTTCTTCGCGATTTGCGCAGTTCACGCAAGCTGTGCGTGATGCGCGGCGGGTCGCGCGCGTCGTCTAGCGCAACCGCGACCACAACTGCGGAGCTCAATCGATGCGCTCGTCCACGCGGCGCAGAGCATTCGGTTGTAACTGGCGTCGGCACGAGGCAGCCGCCCCTTTGCTGATGAAATGCCCGGGCTACCGCCCCCATCCACCGAACTTAAGCCGTCACCCCCCTGGAAGCCATATGAGGATGCGATGGCGCCGCGCCCGATGAGACGGGTCACCTTGTTCGAGGAAGACCGATCTGCCACCTCTTGCACGGCTGCCGCAGGACGTCGTGCAGCAGCTGCACGAGCAGATGGAGCAGTGGATGCGCAGCGTCGCGCTGCAACTCGGCAGGCAGGACAAGGAGAAGGCGCATGAGCAAGATCAGCGCTGAACACCTGGCGCGCCAGGTGTGCGTGTACGTGCGCCAATCGACGCTGGAGCAGGTGCACAACAACCTGGAGAGCCAGCGCCGCCAATGCGTCTTGTCGAGCGCGCGCGCCAGTTCGGATGACAGCACGTTGAGGTCATCGACGACGACCTGGGGGCTCGGGCGCAGTGCTGAGCATCGAGGCCTCGCGCCTGGCGCGCAACGGGCGCGACGGCATCCGCTACTGGAGTTCTGCTGCGTCGTCTACGCCCTGCTCATCGGCGCCGACGGTATCTACGATCCGGCGCAGGCCAACGACCGCTTGTTGCTGGGCATGAAGGGTGCCATCGCGAGATGGAACTGGCCAACTTCCGACAGCGCGCGTACGAGACCGCCCGGCGCCCCCGAGCCATTGCCCTATCTGAATTCTGAACGGAACCGAACCAGTGGCTCGGTCGTCCTCCAGCTCGAGGTGCGGCTCCAGACCGAGGCGATGGCCCGGTCGGGCCCGTTGCCGGAGCGCCTGTCGCACTCGATCTTCGTGGACCCAGGCCCAGCTCGTGACCCGACCACACGGTCAGCTGCTGCAACCTCGCGCCCAGCGACCTGCTCGGATCGGGTACGCTGCCCGGGCCGCATCCAGAACAGGCCGGCTCGGCTCTTCGAACGTACTGTCGGCGGACGGCGGGCTATCGAGCTACCCTCGGGCGAGCACAGAACCTTCCTGGAGGACGGCGACACCGTCATCCTGCGCGCCCAGTGCGAGCGCAACGGAGCGCGACACATCGGCTTCGGCGAATGCGCCGGCGCCCTCCACGCGCCAACGCGCGCGCCCTAGCCTTGCAGCCCGCTACCTTTGACTGCCGCGCTGGCGCTCGGGCAGGCCCCGCGGTTCAGCGGTGGAGCAGATTGGGGCACTCGCTGAGTGGCGTCGTGTGCCCAGCCGCCAAGCGCTTCGCACATGCTGATGCGTGGTCGCAGAACGTGCACCGGACCTCCGCCGCCCGGTCCGCCGGCAGATCATCCTGGGGCCTTGCCGCCTGCGCCTGACGCCGGGCGGTGAACTTCCGGAGTTCCAGCGCGCCTGGATGCCGAAGCCTCCACCACTCGGGCTGCAGGTTCAGCCACAGCAGCGTCGCCGCACCGCCAAGCAGCGTCGAAATCACGAGAATCCCCAGAAGCGTGTCCATGATCGTTCCTTTCTGCCGTCGTCGGCGGGTGCAGGCTGGCCGGCCCTGCAGGTTCTGCCGTCCCCGCAGGCGCAGGTGATTATTTTGTTAGTCACCTAACTATTAATCTAGAGCTCCAGCGTGCGGGCGTCAACCGCTGCAAGCGGAGTCCTGGACGAATGTTGATCTCGCGCAAACCCAGGTGGACCCGCGCCGCCCTCCGATGTAGGGGATCCGTCGGTACGGCCGGAAGCAATCCTTCGCTGCGGCCCGCCTCTCCCACCGACGGATGCCGTGCGACGCGGACCCGTCCGCGCCCCGAAGCACGTGCAGGTACGACCGGGCAACATGGCCGGTCGCTCCGCGCGCCGCAGCGCGGCCACCGGTCCGCAGCGGCTCTGGGAGCCGACAGTCCCGGCCGCGTACTCAGCGCAGCATGCGTCCGTTGTGCGTCATCACCAGGATGTCCGCCACGTCGATGCCGCTGGCGATCTTTCCCTCGGCCGGCGCGGAGAAGGAGACGCCGCCGAGGGACACCCCCTGCATCGCGCGCAGGGTGCCCTGGAGCGCGGGGCGCGTCAGCGCGGGTGCGCGCCGCAGGCCTTCCAGCAGCACCTGCGCGTTGATGTAGCCTTCGAACGAGCTGAGGGACAGCCGGTCGTAGCTCCGGGCCTTCATCGCCGCCTGGTATTCGCGCGCAAGGGGAAGCAGCGTCGCATAGGGGTTCGGCACGACGCTGGAGAAGGCCGTGCCGACCGCGTCGGCGCCCAGTTGCTCCCACACCGAGCGCTCATCGACCGTGGACAGGCAGACCATCTGCGCCCACAGCTTCGTCGCCACCTTGGCGCGGATGGCGGCGATCCCGGGCGCGGTCACGCCACCGACCACCACTACGTCGGCGCCGCTGCGCTCAATGCTCCGCGCCTGCTCGGTGTAGTCGGTGACGTCCCGCTCATAGGGCACGGCTGCGACGAGCGGCAATCCCTGCGCCTTCAGCACCGACTCGAACTGCGCGCGGAACGCCGTTCCCGAGTTGTCGGTCGCGTGCAGCACGGCGAAGCGGCTTCTGCCAATGGTGGGAAACAACGCGGCGATCGCGCGGATCTCCGCGTCGAACGTCGCCCGCACATGGGTGACGATCTCGGTACCCGGGCGGCGGAATGCATCGTTTCCGTGCAGCACGCCGACGATCGGCACGCCTGCGCGGGTCGCCGCCGGAATGGCGGCGCCGATGATCGGGCCGCCGAACAGCGAGGTCACCGCGACGACGGATTCCCTTGCCGCTAGCGACCCGATGGCCTCGACAGTCTTCTCGGCCTGGTACCCGTTGTCGATGGCCAGGAGCTTGACGTGCTGGCCCCGGATACCCCCTGCGCGGTTCGCCTGTTCAAGCGCTCCGTCCACACCCTGCCTGATCATTTCGGCCTGGCGGGCCTGGCCTCCCTGCAAGGGGAGCATCATCGCGACGTGGATCTCGCGCGCCGCTGCCCGCGCTCGGAACGGCAATCCGACGGTCGCCGCTGCAAGCGCCCCTCCGATGCACGAAAGGGTGCGGAGCCGCGCTCGGTCGGTGCCGGTAGGTTCAGTGTTCATTGTCTGCCTCTCTCCATCATTGGTGCGCGCGATCGGTGCCGCAGGCCCACGCCGGCCAGTCGCGCTGGCTTTTTACGAGGCGACTCTAAACACTTTGCCGCGCGCTTGATAGATTGAGTCTCAGTCAATGTGAGTCCGGCGCGCGGGTGCATCGTTCGCACGGACAAGGTGCTGCGTGGCCGGGCGGAGCCACGCCCCGGATGTGTCCCGTTCCTCGCCGAAGGCGACTCCACCCCACCGGGCCACATGCGCCGAAAGGCCGGGAGCCTGCGGGACTGTCGCCCATGGACGGCCCGGCCATCGGGCACACCGAGCCGGGCCGACCGGCCTTCATTCCGGTCGGAGGACCTTGGTGACCGTAAGCCGCACCAGGTCCAGCGTGGCCTTCTGGACCTGCGTGGCGGGGCGTTGCAGGCTGGTCGCCAGGGACAGCGCTATGCGCAGCGGCGGCGTGCCGATGACCTGGGCGCTGTAGGCAGAAGGAATTGGCGAATTGCGCAGCGCGTTGCGCGGCAGCACCGCGTACCCAGCCCCGTCGGCCACCATGTCCAGGATGGCGGCGACCCCGTCGATCTCCAGCGCGATGTCGGGCCGGCAGCCGATGAGCGCCATCTCGGCTTCCACGTGCATGCGTACCGCGTTGGGGCGCGAGGGAATGACCAGCGGCAGCCGCGCGACCTCGGTGAGCGCGATCGGGCCGGGTGGCGGATCCTCGGCCAGACCGCGCGGGCGGGCGCGCACGAGCAGCAGATCCTCGTCCATGAGGTGCGACACATCAACATCGCGCACCGGCTGGCCGTTGTAGAGCACGACGATGTCCAGGCGGCCGCTGACCAGCCCTCGCAGGAGTTCGCTCGAAAGCCCTTCGCTGATCGAGAGCCGCGCCTCCGGCATTTCCTTGCGGAACGCGCGCATGAGTGGCACCGCCATCACGCGCGCCACGCTGCTGGGCAGCCCGATGGCGACGGCGCCCGAGACGCCGCCGCGCAGGCGCTCCATGTCCTCCCGCGCCCGCGCCATCTGGTGCAGGATGCCCCGACCATGGTCGATCAGCACCCTGCCCGCCTCCGTGGGCGTGACGCCGCGTCCGTTGCGCACCAGCAGGCTCTGGCGCAGTTCCACCTCCAGCAGCCGGACCTGCCGGCTCAGGGCCGACTGGGCCATGCCGAGGGCCGCCGCGGCATGGGTGAAGCTGCCCATTTCGGCGACCCGCACAAAGTACTCGAGCTGCTTCAGATCCATCGGCAAATGAGATATCTGGTAGACCAATCGGCCACTTCTTGTATAGCTGCAATTGCCGCAGAATACTCCAAAATTCTTAGTCGACAAACAATCCTATGACTGCTCCGCTTCGTGGAATCTCCTCCATGGCCACCCGCCAGGTACTGGCCGAGCTGCTGCCCACCTACGAGCAGCGCAGCGGCCAGCGCGCCGTCATCGAGGCCGTGGGCGGAGTGGACGCCGCCAAGCGCGTGCAGGCCGGCGAGCTCTTCGACGTGGTGGTGCTCGCCTCCGACGCCATCGACAAACTCATCGCCTCCGGTGCCATCGTCGCAGGCAGCAAGACCGACTGGGTGTGCTCCGGCGTTGCCGTGGCCGTGCGCACCGGTGCGCCGCTGCCCGACCTGGGCTCGGAAGACGCGGTGCGCAGCGCCGTGCTGGTCGCGCGTAGCATCAGCGTCTCCACCGGTCCGAGCGGCGTGGCGCTGACCAAACTGTTCGAGCGCTGGGGCATTGCCGACCAAGTGGCCGGCCGCACGGTACAGGCCCCGCCCGGCGTGCCCGTGGGATCGCTGGTGGCGCGAGGCGAGGTGGAGCTCGGCTTCCAGCAACTGAGCGAACTGCTGCACGTGCAAGGCATCACCGTCGTCGGCCCGCTGCCGCCCGCGATCCAGATCACGACCACGTTCTCGTCGGGCGTGGCGACCACCAGCGCACAGCCGGCGGCGGCCCAGGCGCTGCTCGACTTCCTCGCCTCGCCCGCCGCCTCGGACGCCAAGCGGCGGCAGGGCATGGAGCCGGCATGACCCCGACCACCACCTGCAGACACCCACGGAGCACCACGCAATGAGCCTCATCATCGACTGCCACGGCCACTACACCACGGCCCCCAAGGCGCTGGAGAACTGGCGCAACGCGCAGATCGCCGGTATCAAGGACCCGGCGGCCATGCCCCAAGTGGCCGACCTGAAGATCAGCGACGACGAGCTGCGCGAGTCCATCGAGACCAACCAGCTGCGCCTGATGAAGGAGCGCGGCAGCGACATCACCCTGTTCAGCCCGCGCGCGAGCTTCATGGCGCACCACATCGGCGACTTCAACGTGTCGAGCACCTGGGCCGCCATCTGCAACGAACTGTGCTTCCGCGTGAGCGAGCTGTTCCCCGACCACTTCGTGCCCGTGGCGATGCTGCCGCAAAGCCCGGGCGTGGACCCCGCGACCTGCATCCCCGAGCTGGAGAAGTGCGTCAAGGACTACGGCGCCGTGGGCATCAACCTGAACCCCGACCCTTCCGGCGGCCACTGGACCAGCCCGCCGCTGACCGACAAACACTGGTACCCCATCTACGAAAAGATGGTGGAGTACGACCTGCCCGCCATGGTCCACGTGAGCACGAGCTGCAATGCGTGCTTCCACACCACGGGCGCGCACTATCTCAACGCCGACACGACGGCCTTCATGCAGCTGATCCAGGGCGACCTGTTCAAGGACTTCCCCACGCTCAAATTCCTCATCCCGCATGGCGGCGGTGCCGTGCCCTACCACTGGGGGCGCTTTCGCGGCCTGGCGCAGGAGATGAAGAAGCCGCTGCTGGATGACCACCTGATGAACAACGTGTTCTTTGACACCTGCGTGTACCACCAGCCCGGCATCGACCTGCTGAACACCGTGATCCCGGTGAAGAACGTGCTGTTTGCCAGCGAAATGATTGGCGCCGTGCGGGGCATCGACCCCACCACCGGCAACTACTACGACGACACCAAGCGCTACATCGAAGCGTCGAAGATTCTGAGCGCCGAAGACAAGCACCAGGTCTACGAAGGCAACGTGCGCCGCGTGTTCCCGCGCCTTGATGCGCGCCTGAAAGCAAAGGGGCTCTGACATGTACGAACTCGGCGTTGTCTACCGCAACATCACCCGCGCCGGCCGCGCAGCCGCCGACGGCTTGGCGGCCCTGGGCTCGGCCACCGTGCACGAGGCCATGGGCCGCGTGGGTTTGCTCAAGCCCTATATGCGGCCCATCTACAGCGGCCAGCAGGTCAGCGGCACGGCGGTCACCGTGCTGCTGCAGCCGGGAGACAACTGGATGATGCATGTGGCGGCCGAGCAGATCCAGCCCGGCGACATCGTGGTGGCGGCCGTCACCTCCGAGTGCACCGATGGCTACTTTGGCGACCTGCTGGCCACCTCGTTCCAGGCGCGTGGCGCACGCGCGTTGGTCATCGACGCGGGCGTGCGCGACGTGAAGACGCTGCAGGAAATGGGCTTCCCCGTGTGGAGCCGCGCCATCAGCAGCAAGGGCACCATCAAGGCCACGCTGGGCTCGGTGAACATTCCCGTGGTGTGCGCCGGTGCGCTGGTCACGCCCGGCGACGTGATCGTGGCCGATGACGACGGCGTGGTGTGTGTGCCCGCCGCCCGCGCGGCAGAGACCTTGGCCGCTGCGCAAAAGCGCGAGAGCTTCGAGGGTGAAAAGCGCGCCAAGCTGGCCAGCGGCGTGCTGGGCCTCGATATGTACAACATGCGCCCCGCACTGGAGAAGGCGGGCCTGCGTTACATCGATTGATTTCAAGTGTTTTTGGCATATAGCGCTTATGTAGCAAGCGCAAGCAGCTATCAAATTAAAAGCAAATGACCACTGAATTCACCAAGACCCCCGGCTGGCTGGACTGGTACGCAGGCCCGAGCAAGCCGCGCTTCCAGGTGCCGCCTGGCAGCGTGGACGCGCACTGCCACGTCTTCGGCCCCGGCGCCGAATTCCCCTACGCGCCCGAGCGCAAGTACACGCCCTGCGACGCGAGCAAGCAGCAGCTCTATGCCCTGCGCGACCACCTGGGCTTTGCCCGCAACGTGGTCGTGCAGGCCACCTGCCACGGCGCGGACAACCGGGCCATGGTCGATGCGCTAGTGCATTCGGGCGGCAAGGCACGCGGCGTCGCCACCGTCCGCCGCTCCATCACCGACGATGAACTGCAGCAACTGCACGACGCTGGTGTGCGCGGCGTGCGCTTCAATTTCGTGAAGCGGCTGGTGGACTTCACGCCCAAGGACGAGCTGATGGAGATCGCGGGGCGCATCGCCCAGCTCGGCTGGCACGTGGTCATCTACTTCGAGGCCGTGGATTTGCCCGAGCTGTGGGACTTCTTCACCAGCCTGCCCACCACCGTGGTGGTGGACCACATGGGCCGCCCCGACGTGAGCAAGCCGGTGGCCGGCCCCGAGTTCGCGCTGTTCCTCAAATTCATGCGCGAGCACCCCAACGTGTGGAGCAAGGTGAGCTGCCCCGAGCGCCTGTCCGTTACCGGCCCCAAGGCGCTGAACGGCGAACAGAACGCCTATGCCGACGTGGTGCCCTTCGCCCGCAAGGTGGTCGAGGCGTTCCCCGACCGCGTGCTCTGGGGCACTGACTGGCCGCACCCCAACCTCAAGGACCACATGCCCGACGACGGCCTGCTGGTGGACTTCATCCCCCACATCGCGCCCACGGCGGAGCTGCAGAAGAAGCTGTTGGTCGATAACCCCATGCGCCTCTACTGGCCCGAGGAAAACTGACATGGCCCTGGACAAACCCTACAAGGACGTGCCCGGCACGACCATCTTCGACGCGGAGCAGTCGCGGCTGGGCTACCACCTCAACCAGTTCTGCATGTCGCTCATGAAGGCCGACAACCGCCGGCGCTTCCTGGCCGACGAGCGCGCCTACCTCGACGAGTGGGCGATGACCGAGGACCAGAAGCAGGCCGTGCTCGCGCGCGACCTCAACCGCTGCATCGCGCTGGGCGGCAACATCTACTTCCTGGCCAAGATCGGCGCGACCGACGGCAAGAGCTTCCAGCAGATGGCGGGCTCCATGACCGGCATGACCGAAGAGGAATACCGCAACATGATGATCGGCGGCGGCCGCTCCGCCGAAGGCAACCGCTACATCGGCGAGGACGGCGACGCCCAGGCGCACCGCCAACCCCAAGGTGCCGCTGGAAAGAAGGGCTGACATGGCCAAGATCACCGCATCCGTCTACACCTCCCACGTGCCCGCCATCGGCGCGGCGCTCGACCTGGGCAAGACCCGGGAGCCCTACTGGCAGCCGCTGTTCGCGGGCTACGACTTCTCCAAGGAATGGGAGAAGGCCCAGAAGCCCGACGTGGTGTTCCTGGTCTTCAACGACCACGCCACCGCGTTCAGCCTGGACATGATCCCCACCTTCGCCATCGGCACCGCGGCCCAGTACCAGCCCGCCGACGAAGGCTGGGGCCCGCGCCCCGTGCCCACCGTCCACGGCCACCCGGAGCTGGCGGCGCACATCGCGCAGTCCGTCATCCAGGACGACTTCGACCTCACCATCGTCAACAGGATGGACGTGGACCACGGCCTCACCGTGCCGCTGTCGCTGATGTTCGGCCAGCCCGAGGCCTGGCCCTGCAAGGTCATTCCGTTCGCCGTCAACGTGGTGCAGTACCCCGTGCCCTCGGGCAACCGCTGCTTCCAGCTGGGCAAGGCGATCCGCAAGGCCATCGAGTCGTTCGACGAAGACCTCAACGTGCAGATCTGGGGCACGGGCGGCATGAGCCACCAGCTGCAGGGCCCGCGCGCCGGCCTCATCAACAAGGACTGGGACAGCCGGTTCCTGGACCGCCTCATCGCCAAGCCGGCCGAGCTGGCCAAGGTGCCGCACATCGAATACGTGCGCGAGGCCGGCAGCGAAGGCATCGAGCTGGTGATGTGGCTCATCGCGCGCGGCGCCATGGCCGACGTCGCTGGCGGCCCCGCGCCCAAGGTGGTGCACCGCTTCTTCCACGTGCCTGCCAGCAACACCGCGGTGGGCCACCTGATCCTGGAGAATCAGCCGGCCTGAGGCTGGCTGATCCCGATTCGACCCGCATAAAGGACCCCCACCATGACCATCAAAGTAGCCCTGGCCGGTGCCGGCGCCTTCGGCATCAAGCACCTGGACGGCATCAAGAACATCCCGGACGTCAAAGTCGTCTCCCTCATCAGCCGCGACTTGACCAAGACCCGCGAAGTGGCCGACAAGTACGGCATCCAGCACGTCACCACCGACCTGAAGGACAGCCTGGCGATCAAGGAAGTGGACGCCGTCATCCTGTGCACGCCCACGCAGATGCACGCCAGCCAGTCCATCGCCTGCCTCGAAGCCGGCAAGCACGTGCAGGTCGAGATCCCGCTGTGCGACGTGCTGGCCGATGGCGAGAAGGTCGTCGCCCTGCAGAAGCAGACCGGCCTGGTGGCCATGTGCGGCCACACCCGCCGCTTCAACCCCAGCCACCAGTACGTGCACCAAAAAATCGAGGCCGGCGAATTCCACATCCAGCAGATGGACGTGCAGACCTACTTCTTCCGCCGCACCAACATGAACGCGCTGGGCCAGCCGCGCAGTTGGACGGACCACCTGCTGTGGCACCACGCCGCCCACACCGTGGACCTGTTCGCCTACCAGGCCGGCAGCCCCATCGTCAAAGCCAACGCCATCCAGGGCCCCATCCACAAGGATTTGGGCATCGCCATGGACATGAGCATCCAGCTCAAGGCCGCCAACGGCGCCATCTGCACGCTCTCCTTGAGCTTCAACAGCGATGGCCCGCTGGGCACCTTCTTCCGCTACATCGGCGACACGGCCACCTACATCGCGCGCTACGACGACCTGGTGAACGGCAAGGAAGAGAAGATCGATGTGAGCAAGGTGGATGTGAGCATGAACGGCATCGAGCTGCAGGACCGCGAGTTCTTCGCCGCCATCCGCGAAGGCCGCGAGCCCAACGCCAGCGTGGCGCAGGTGCTGCCGTGCTACCAGGTGCTGCACGGTCTGGAACGGCAGTTGAGCTGAGTCCGCGCCGGTCGGCACCGTATCGTTTCCAACGCATACGCGGCAGGCGCCGCGGGCGTTCTTCCTGGGAGAAGCGCAATGCAGACACGCACCCTCGGCCCATTCGAAGTCAGCGCCATCGGTCTGGGCTGCATGAACCTCTCGCACGCCTACGGCGCACCCGTCTCCGCCGACACCGGCGAGCGCGTGCTGCTGGCGGCTCTGGATGCCGGCGTGACGCTGTTCGACACGGCAGCGCTGTACGGCTTCGGTGCCAACGAGGAGCTGGTAGGCCGCGTCCTCCGGCCCCATCGCCAGCGCATCACGCTGTGCAGCAAGGGCGGCATGGCCGGCGTGAAGGGCGAGGACGGCGTGACGCGCCGCGTAATCGACGGCCGCCCCGCCACGCTGCGCACCAATTGCGAGGACAGCCTGCGCCGCCTGGGCACCGACGTGATCGACCTGTACTACCTGCACCGCTGGGACAAGCGGGTTCCCATCGAGGACTCGGTCGGCGAGCTGTCGCGGCTGGTTGCGGCAGGCAAGGTGCGGGCGATCGGCCTGTCGGAGGTCTCCGCCGCCACGTTGCGCCGCGCGCACGCCGTGCACCCCGTCACCGCAGTGCAGACCGAGTACTCCCTATGGACGCGCAACCCGGAGATCGCGGTCCTCGACGCATGCCGCGAGCTGGGCGCGGGCTTCGTGGCCTTCAGTCCCCTGGCGCGCGGCTTCCTCTGCGGCGACCTCACGGACGTGGGCACACTCCATGAAAAGGACATCCGCCGCGCCATGCCGCGCTTCGCGCCCGAGGCCTACGCGGCCAACCTGAAGCTGCTGGACGGCTACCGCAGGATCGCCCGGGACGCCGGCTGCACCCCAGCGCAGTTGGCCCTGGCCTGGCTGCTGCACCAGGGCGGCCACATCGTCCCCATCCCCGGCACTACGAGCGTGGAACACCTGCGGGACGACCTGGGCGCCGCCAACGTGCGGCTGCCCGCCGCGATGATCGCGCGGCTGAACGTTCTGATCAACGAACTCACCGTGGTCGGTCAGCGCTACAGCGCGCAGAGCGCGAACGAGGTCGACACCGAAGCCTTCTAAGCCCGCGGGGGCGCGTGGAACCCGCCAGCCCGCCTTTGCGGTGCCGCGAGCGCCCTGCAGCCAGGGCTTAGTACGGCGCGAGGGCAGGAAGGCCCAGGCGGGGGCTCCGCCCCGCCCTCTTCCAGCGGTCAGGCCGCGCCTCGTCCCCCCTCAGGCAGCGCCGGCGCGGGCTAGCAGGCGCCCGTAGCCTGGAACCCCTGCCGCTACGCCAAGCTTGCGCATGCAGTACCAGGCCACGGCCGTGTTGCTCGTGACGACGGGCCGTCCCAGGGAGCGCTCCAGGGTCTCGATGGTTTCGGCCGTCCGCACGGTGGTGCAGCTGAGGACGTATGCGTCCGCCAGCGCATGGGCATGGCCCGTGGCGAACGCGTGCCACGCCTGCGGCGCGATCGCCATCATCTCGCGACCGGTGCTGCAATCCATGCCGACGTTGCCGAGGATCTCGAATCCATGCTGGGCAAAGTAAGCAGCCTCCCGTTCGTTGACGGCCGCCGTGTACGGGGAGAGCAGCACCACCCGCCGCGCCGGCAGGGCCTGCAGCGCCGCCACCAGGGCCTGCGACGTGGCCACGCAGGGCAGTCCGGTCGCGGACCGGATGCGCGCGAGAATCGACGCCTCGAGCTCGGCGCTGTAGGTCGACACGGCGGTGCAATGGAACACCACGATGCCGACGCCCGCGTCCGCGAGCAGCTCGGCGGCACGCTCGACGTCCCGGGCCATGCCCAGCAGGCTCGCCTCCGAACTGTCCACGAGCTTCAGCCGCGTGACCGCGATGGCGATGTCGGCAGGAAGCATCGCGCGCAGTTGCGGCTCGGCAGCCTGGTTCACGGAGGGCAGCAGCACGCCGATGCGCCCGCCCGATCCGTAGTCGAGTGCTGGGGCGGTCATGCCGGTACGCACCTCAGTTCAGCTTGAGTCCGAGCTCCTTGATCAGGGGCGCGTACTTGGCGGTCTCCCGCCGGATGGTCTCGTCCATCTCCTCGGGCGTGGTGCCCGCCGTCTCCAGGCCGAACACCATGAGCTGGTCCCTCACTTCCTTGCGCTGCACGACCTCCATGACGTCCTTGTGGATCTTGTCGATGATCGCCCGCGGCGTGCCGGCGGGCGCGGACAGTGCATTCCACATCAACAGCTCGTAGCCCTTGAGTCCGGCCTCCGCCAGCGTCGGCACGTCGGGCAAGGCCGCGGAACGGACCGGGCCCGTCGTGGCCAGGGCGCGGATCTTCCCGGACTGGATGTGCGGGACATTGGCCGCGATGCCGTCGAAGGCGACCTCGACGTCCCCCGAGAGCATTCCCTTCACCACCTCCGAGGCGCCGCGGTATGGCACCTGGACCAGCTTGATGCCGCTCTGCCGCGTGAACATCTCGCCCGCGAGCTGCGTGGACGTGGTGCTGGAGCCGTAGTTGATGCTGCCGGGCTGGGCCCGGGCGGCGGCCACTAGGTCGGCCACCGTCCTGAAGGGCGTCCGGTCGGTTGCGGTGAGCACCAGGGACTGGCGGGCGACGATCGAGATGGACGCGAAATCCTTGATCGGATCGTAGGGCAGCCGCGAATACAGCGCCGGGTTCAGCGTGTACGTCGAATCCAAGGGCATGAACAAGGTGTAGCCGTCAGGTGCGGCGCGGGCGGCCTCCTGCGCCGCGATCAGCGTGTTGGCCCCGCCCTTGTTGTCCACGACGACGGGCTGGCGCCACTTCTCGGACAGGCGTTGCGCGATCGCGCGGCCCAGCACGTCGGCGGGACCGCCGGCCGGGAAGGGCACGATCAGGCGCACCGGCCTGGCGGGGAAGCTGGTCGCGGCCTGCGCCTGCGCCTGCGCCGCGGCGGGCAGGACCGGCAGCATAAGCATCGGGACGAACAGCGCGGCGCGCGGCGCCACGCGGCGCAGCAGATGGAACATGGGCATGGGGGTCTCCTATTTCTCGTGATCGCGGGGGGGTCGGCGGCGCCGGAGCGGGCCGCTCAGAACCCGTACAACTGCTCGGGGTTGCGCACCAGGATCCGGTGGCGCAGCGCTTCGTCGGGCACCCAAGTCAGCATCTGGTCCAGCAGGTCCGTGGTGTTGGGCATCTCGCCCTTGAACGAGACGTGCGGCCAGTCGCTGGCCCATACCAGGCGGTCCGGCCGGGCGGCCAGCAGCGCCTGGATGTAGGGCACCATGTCCTCGTACGGCGGAGGGAGTGCCGACATCCGGTAGCCGCAGGACAGCTTGACCCAGCATCGCCCCTTGTTTACCAGCCTCAGCAGCGCCTGGAAGCCAGGCTGCCCCAAGCCGTCACCGGGCCTGAGAGAGCCCATGTGGTCAATCACGACATCGGTGGGCAGTTCGCGCAGGGTGGGCTCCATCTCGGCCAGCGGAGCCCGGCCCTGGTCATCCATGACGTGGAGCTGCACATGCCAGCCCAGGCGGGCGATGCGCGCCGCGAGCGTCGGCATCTCGGCCAGCGGGACGGCGCCGGCATGGCCGATGTTGTAGCGCACTCCCCGCACGCCGACTTCGTGCAGGCGGTCCAGTTCGGCCTCCTGCACGTCGGCCCGCAGCGCGACGACGACGCGCGCCGGCCGGCCCAGCTCGGCCACCGCCGCTAGGTGCCGGCGGTTGTCGGTGCCGTAGCCGCTGGGCTGCACGAGCACTAGGCGCTCAACGCCCAGGGTGTCGTGCAACGCGCGCAGCTGCGCCGGCAAGGCATCGGGCACATCGAAGGCGCGCGTCGCGGCCACCGGATAGCGGTCAGCGGGGCCGTAGACATGCACATGGCAATCCGCGGTCCCCGGCGGGCAGACCAGCCGGGGCTTGCGGGGAGCTGGATCGGGAGGCTGGCACAGCGGAATCTCCGCGCCGGCCCGGATGCTCATTGCAGGCGACGGGCTGCTCATTCGTAGATCCGATCCTCGTACAGCACCACCGGCACTTCCTTGTTCTTCTCGGAATAGCCATCGAAGGGCTTGCCCTCCAGGTCGATGCGCGCGAGCACGTCGCTGTCGGGGTCGATGTGCGCGCCGATGCGCAGCATGACGAGTTCCTCCCCGTCCTCCTTCGCATGGAACCAGTAGAAGGTGCCGGCCGGCAGCAGCACGCAGTCGTTCCTGCCGACCTCGCGCGTCTCGCCATTCGGTCCGTGGAACACCGCGCCGCCCTGCAGGATGACGAACACGTGGTCCTCGTTGGAATGCGCGTGGATCTCGTTCTCGCCGCCGCTCGCGTAGGTCTTGAGCACCACGTTCATGTAGCGCGACGCGCCAAGGACCTGGTTGGTGCGGCCCTGCTTCGGCAACTGGGCCCGGATGTGGAAGAAGCTGGGCTGGCCCGGCTTTTCCAGGCGCGCCATCTCGGCGCGCCACTCCGCGGCGCTGTTGACGATCGGCGCGAAGCTGTTGGTAAGTCTGTTCGTGGTCATGGTGATCTCCTTCGTGAATGTCAATCGATCCTGATGCCGGCTTCCGCGATGACGGGACGCCACCTGGCGGCCTCCGAGGTGATGAAGCCGCGCAGCGCCTGCGGCGAGCTGGCGTCGGCCAGCAGCCCGGCGCCCAGGAGCTTCTCCTGCACGTCCTTGGATGCGAGGGCCTGCGTCAGCGCGCGGTTGAGCTCGTCCACCACCGCCGCGGGCGTTCCCTTGGGCGCCAGCAGCGCCATCCACACGTCGATGTCGGGCAGTTTGATCCCCACATCGGCCATCGACGGCACGTTGGGCAGCGTAGGGATGGGCTTGGCGCTCAGGCGCGCGAGCGGCCGCAGCGTGCCCTTCTCGAAATGGGGCATGGCGGTCGTGATGCCGTCGATGGTGAACGTGACGTCCTTGGTCAGTAGGCTCTGGGTCGTGCCCGCGCTGCCCTTGTAGGGAACCGAGACCACCTCCTTGCCCAGCGTGCGCTTGAGCAGTTCGCCGGAGAGCTGGGACGTGAAGGTGCCGAAGCCATAGCTCAGCGCGGCAGGGCCGGCCTTGGCCTGCGCGACCAGCGCCTGCATGGACTGCGGACCGGCCTGGTGCGTCATAACCACCAGGGGCGTGGTGGCCACCTTGCCGATCGGCTCGAAGTCCTTGACGGGATCGTAGGGCAGCTTGGCGTAGAGGTACTGGTTCATCACCAGCGTGTTGTCGATGGCCATCAGCAGCGTGTAGCCGTCCGGCGCCGCCTTCGCCACCGCATCGGCGCCGATGATGGTGTTGGCCCCAGGCTTGTTGTCCACCACGATCGGCTGGCGCATCAGCTCGCCCATGCGCTGCCCGACGACGCGGGCCAGCAGGTCGGTGGGACCGCCGGCCGGGAACGGCACGACCATCCGGATCGGCCGGCTGGGATAGTCACGGGAAGCTGGTGCTTGTGCGTGCACCGGAAGGGCGGCGCAAATGAGCGACACGGCGAGGGCCGCGGCGACCTGGAAGGTCTTCATGGGGTGTCTCCTGGGCGGTTGTCGATATCCGCGATTCGTTGTCGCGGACGCTTGTTGACCGCCGTCAATTCTGGTGGGCCCGTGCGTCCCCGGCAACGCAGGCTGGCCTATTCGCTGTATCGAAGAAATGAATTCACCAGGATCCACGCCCTTCATAGATCTGAACCGTCGCCAGTGGTGGCCAACTCCGAAGAGGCGCGGCGCCCTCCAGGGGCATGGCCCATGGGTTACGCCACGCGCCGCGCGGCCGACGGCAGGCAGCGTGGTCACCATTGGGTACAGGCGCGGCCGCACGAAGCGCAGTTCGCGCTCCACATCACAGCAGGCCGGCTTAATCCGCCGGAGTTCCTGGTCCTGCCCTTGTCCGCCGCGCTTGCCTGGCAGCTGGCGAGCGCATCCGCATCGCTGAGCACCTGGCCGACGCGCAATGAGAGGTCCAACTCGAGAAGGCGCCGGCGTCGCTCAAAGCCTGGGTGGCGCGGGCGGTGCGGTGCGCGCCTGCGCATGCGACGGTGCCGGGGACCAGCGTTCCGGGAGAGCCCATGTTCGCTGACTGCACCGGCGAAGCGACGGGCCCTC
>JAHJIJ010000032.1 GCA_018823325.1 Alphaproteobacteria bacterium
ACTGCAGTTCGTTGGTCATGCCTGCCCGCGATCGCGCGAAATCAGTGCCCGCGATCGTGTGAAATAGGTGCCCGGCTTCCCGTGAAATCGCTGCCCGCGATCAGATGAAATCAGTGCCCGCGATCACGCGAAACGCGCACCGGGTGGACCTGCGCTGGTCCATTGAGGAGGAAGAGGAAGATTATCGGCTCGTTCATCTGCGCTGGGAGGAAATTGGCGGCCCGCCAGTGCAGGAACCCGCGCGCCGGGGCTTCGGGTCAAGGCTGATCGAACATGGCTTCTCCACTGAGCGCGCAAGTCGCGTGGAAATCGATTTCCAACCCACAGGTCTGATCTGCACGGTGAGAGCGAAGCTCCCCAAGGCCTCAATCGCGCCATGATGCTCGCCGGACGCAGGGTGTTGGTTGTGGAGGACGAGCCAATCATTGCGCTCGTGCTGGAAGACAAATTGCTCGACCGGAGTGCGCAGCCAGTGCTGGCGCACTGCCTGAACAGCGCGACCGAAGCCGTGGAAAGCCAGAAATTCGATCTCGCGGTCCTCGATGTGAATATTCACGGACAGCAAAGCTACACACTGGCGCGACAGCTTCTGGAAATTAACACGCCGGTGATTTTCATTACCGGATATGGCGACGCGCTGCATCCCGCCGACCTTGAGCAGACCCCGACTTTGACCAAGCCTTATAGCGTGCAGGCGCTCGAAGCTGCCCTGCTGGCCGCCTTCAACGGTGTGCAGCGGGCTCAACCCTGACTGTTCAGTTCGCTTAGGCCAGCTCTACCGGCGTCGTATCATAACCGCCTTCGGTCAGCGCCTGAATCAGCCGCTGGAGATGCGCCTCGTCGCGCGTCTCGCACTCGATATCGGTGATGAGGCCCTTGGCAGGCAATGAGGTGAACACGCGCTGGTGATACACCTCGATGATGTTGACCTGCTGCTCGTGGAAGATGCGCGAGACATGATAGAGCGCACCGGGCCGGTCCTGCAGACGGATGCGCAGGCGCGCGAGGCGACCTGAGCGCGCGAGATCGCGCAGCAGCACATTGGCGAGCAGGCGCGTGTCGATATTGCCGCCGCAAAGCACCAGACCCACGGTCTTGCCCGCGAACAGCGCCTTGTGCTCGATCAGCGCGGCGAGTCCGGCAGCACCGGCGCCCTCGACCACGGTCTTCTCGATCTGCAACAGCAGGCTCACGGCCTGTTCCAGCGCGCGTTCGGTGACGAGCACGACATCATTGGCCAGCGCGGTGACGAAGCGCCGCGTGAGTTGCCCGGGTTCCTTGACCGCAATGCCCTCGGCCAGCGTATCGCCATCGCAAGGCAGGCTTGCGCCCTTCACGACATCGTACATCGAGGGGTAAAGCTCGGCCTGCACGCCAATCAGCTCGATATCGGGACGGAGGCCGCGCGCGGCCGTGCCCATGCCCGAGAACAGCCCGCCGCCGCCGATGGGGATCACCAGCGTATCGATTTCCGGCGCGTCCTCCAGCATCTCCAGCGCGACCGTGCCCTGCCCGGCAATGATGTCCGCCTCGTCGAAGGGATGGACAAAGGTCAACCCGCGCTCGGCTTCCAGCGTGCGGGCGTGATTGTAAGCGTCCTCGAATTTTTCGCCTTCCAGCACCACGGTCGCGCCATGGCCCTCGGTCTGCATCACCTTCACCAGCGGTGTCGTCTTGGGCATGACGATGGTGACGGGAACGCCGAGCTTGGCGCCGTGATAGGCAAGGCCCTGCGCGTGATTGCCGGCAGACGCCGCGATCACACCCTTGGATCGCGCAGCGTCATCGAGCAGCAGCAGGCGATTGAGTGCGCCGCGCTCCTTGTAGGCGGCGGTGAACTGGTGGTTCTCGAACTTGAGATACACCGTGGCGCCAGTCATCTGCGAGAGCGTCTTGCTCACCACCGTCGGCGTGCGCAGGATCGAGCTCGAAATTCGTGCCGCCGCCGCGCGGACATCGGCAAGGGTTACGGGCAGCGCATCGGCGCTGGCCGTCATGGGCTCAAGCTGTTCGATCCTGTTCATCGCGCCGCCCCCTACTCCCATCTGGCGCATCCTGCAAACTGCCACTATGCCCTGCTTATGGCAAAAATCGCGTTTATCGGGCTGGGAGTGATGGGTGGACCGATGGCGGGGCATCTCGTCGCCGCCGGCCACAGCCTCTCGGTGTTCAATCGGTCCATGGGCAAGACGCAGGCCTGGGTCGAGCAACATGGCGGCGAAGCGGCGGTCAGTCCGGCTCAGGCAGCCGAGGACGCAGAGGTCGTCATCAGTTGCGTGGGCAATGATGCCGATCTTGAAGCGGTGACCACCGGGCGCGACGGTGCCTTCCGCAACATGCGGCCGGGCGGGCTGTTCATCGACCACACCACCGTCTCCGCCAAGATCGCGCGGCAACTCGCCCATGAAGCGGAGAGCCGGGGCCTGCATTTCGTCGATGCGCCGGTCTCCGGCGGACAGTCCGGCGCGCAGGCCGGCACGCTTTCGGTGATGTGCGGGGGCAGCGAGGCGGCGGTCGAGGCCGCGCGGCTGGTGATGCAGAGCTATGCCGCGCGCATCGTGCATTGCGGCGAGGCGGGTGCGGGCCAGACGACCAAGATGGTCAACCAGATCTGCATCGCCGGCGTGCTGGAGGGCCTCTCCGAAGCGCTGCGCTTCGCCCAGACGGCGGGGCTGGATCTCGACAAGGTGTATGAAGCGATTTCCGGCGGCGCGGCGCAAAGCTGGCAAATGGACAATCGCTGGAAGGCAATGAGCGAGGACAGCTTCGACTTTGGTTTTGCGATCGAGTGGATGCGCAAGGACTTGGGTCTCGCGCTCGATGAGGCGCGGGCGCTGGGCGCGACGCTGCCCGTGACGGCGCTGGTCGATCAATATTATGCGGAGGTCGTCGCCATGGGTGGCGGACGCCAGGATACCAGCGCTCTGGTGAGGCGCCTGCGCAAGCCATGAGCCTTGCAGCACGGACCAGCGCGCTTCTGGCGGCGCTCTTGCTTGGCCTCGGCGCACCGCAGGCGCACGCTCAAGGCCTCATCGACAATGTGAACGGCATCACCGTCGACGAAAGCGGCGATCTGATTCACTTCACCGGTCTTGTGATCGGCGACGATGGGCGCGTGGAAAAGCGCCTTGCGCGCGGCGAGAAGCGCCCTGACCGCCCAAGCTTCCGTTATGATGGCAAGGGCCGCATCCTCGTCCCCGGCATGATCGATGCACATGGGCATGTCATCGATCTCGGCTTCTCGCGCCTCAATCTGGACCTGAGCGACACCAACTCACTGGACGAAGCGCGCCAGAAGATCGCGGCCTTTGCGGCGGCCAATCCGGGGCGCCCGTGGATCATCGGCTTCGGCTGGAATCAGGAGAAGTGGGCGCTCGGCCGCTTTCCGACCGCCGCCGATCTCGACGGGCTGGGCGACGGGCGCCCGATCTGGCTGGAACGCGTGGATGGTCATGCCGGCTGGGCCAATGCTGCCGCGCTCGACGCCGCAAAGATCGGCCCGACCACGAAAGCACCGGCAGGCGGGCGGATCGAGATGGTCGGCGGGCGCCCCAGCGGTGTGCTGGTCGACAAGGCCATGGCGCTGATGACGCCCGCCCTCCCCCGCCCGCAGCCCAAGGATTATGACGCGGCGCTGGCCGCAGCACAGGAAACGCTGCTGGCGCGGGGCGTGACGGCCATTGCCGACATGGGCACCAGCATCGAACATTGGCAGGCCTATCGCCGGGCCGGTGACCGGGGGGCGCTGCAGATCCGCATTCTTGGCTATGCCGCCGGCATGGAGCAGGCGGCGCTCATTGCCGGGCCTTCGCCGACGCCCTGGCTCTATAACGACCGGCTGCGGCTGGGCGGCGTCAAATTGGTGCTGGATGGTGCGCTGGGTTCGCGCGGAGCCTGGCTCAAGGCGCCTTATGCCGACGCGCCGAAGGACAGCGGGCTGGCACTGCTCACCTCTGCCCAGTTGCGCAACCAGATGAGCCGGGCGGCCATGGATGGCTTCCAGCTTGCGGTTCATGCTATCGGCGATCAGGCGAATGCCGAGACGCTCGATGCCATCGAAGAACTGAGCGAGACCTACAAGGGCGACCGGCGCTGGCGGATCGAGCATGCGCAGATCGTCGATCCCGTCGATCTGCCTCGCTTCGCGCGTAGCGGCACCATTGCGTCCATGCAGCCGCAGCACGCCACCTCGGACTGGGCGATGGCGACGCGCCGCCTTGGCCCGGAGCGGCTCGGCGGCGCCTATGCCTGGCGCACGATGCTGGAGAACAAGGTGCCGCTCGCCTTTGGCTCCGATGCGCCAGTCGAGCCGGCCAATCCGTTCATCGGCCTCAAGTCCGCTACCACGCGTCTCGATGCCAGCAATGAGCCATCGGGCGGCTGGCTGCCGGCGCAGCGCCTGACGCTCGCCGAGGCGCTTCGGGCTTATGGGCGTGGCGCGGCCTATGCGAGCTTTGCCGAAGAGCGCTTCGGCAATCTCGCCCCCGGGCAGCGCGCCGACTTCCTCATTCTGGACCGGGACATCGAGCTCGCCAGCCCCACAGATCTTGCCGCCACGCGGATCGTCGAGCTGTGGATGGACGGGAAGCGCGTATCGTTGAAGGACAACAGGCCATGACTGCCACTCGCCTCGCCACCAAATATGTCGAGAAGCCCTGGGGCCGCACGAATTTGCCGGAAAGCTTCCCGGAGGGAGGCGGCCGGCAGATCGGCGAGGTCTGGTTCGACGGGCCGGACGGGCGCCATCCGCCGCTTCTCGTCAAATATATCTTCACCAGCGAGCGCCTGTCGATTCAGGTCCATCCCGATGACGCGCAGGGGCAGGCGCGCGGCCTGCCCGGCGGCAAGAGCGAATGCTGGCTCATCCTTGACGCTGAGCCGGGCGCCACGCTGGGCATGGGCACGCTGAAGCCGCTCGATGACGACGCGCTGCGCGCCGCCTCGCTCGACGGCAGCATCGAGCGCCTGATGGACTGGAAGCCTGTGAAGGCCGGCGACTTCTTCTATATCCCGGCGGGGACGGTCCATGCGATTGGCGCAGGCGTGACGCTGGTGGAAGTGCAGCAGAATGTCGACATCACCTACCGGCTCTACGACTATGGCCGCCCGCGCGAACTGCATCTCGATGATGGCGTCGCGGTGAGCGTCGCCGCACCCTATAATCGTGCGCCGCTCAACATTGCCGCGTTCGATCATGAGATGCTGCTCGAACGGGATCAGGCCCCTTTCGCGCTCAGGCTGGAAAGCTGGTCTGCCGGCCAGCAGGATGCGCTCGGACAGGCGGGCATGTGCTGGTTCATTCCCTTGACCGGTCACGGCACCATCGACGGCGCCCCCTGGGCGGCGGGCGAATGCTGGCTGATCGAGGGCGAGAGCCGCCTCACGGTTGCTGATCCCTGCCGCGCCCTCGTTGCCAGCTGCTAGCGGCACCTTCCACCATTCATTTTCCAGACTTTGTCAATGTGAATGCCATGCGGGTGAAACAACGCGGATAGGATGATCTGCGGATAAACCCGGAAAATTCTGGCTTTGCAGCCATCAACCACCTATTCAGTGCCCCGACAATGGTCTGCACAGGAAGAGGCTCTGCAATGGCAAAAGACAACAAGATCACGATTTACGACCTGGCACTGGCCAGCGGCGCGACGATCAGCCCATTCGTCTGGGCCACCAAATATGCCATCGCCCACAAGGGTTTCGAGCTGGACATCGTCCCGGGTGGGTTCACCGGCATTCCCGAGCGGACCGGCGGCAAGACCGAGCGGTTGCCTGCCATCGTCGATGACGGCAAATGGGTGCTCGATAGCTGGCTGATCGCAGAGTATCTCGACGAAACCTATACCGAGCGGCCGACGCTCATCCCCCACCCCAGCGTTCGTGCGCTCACGCAGGGCATGGAAGCCTGGCTGTGGAAGGAAGCGATCAGCCCGTGGATGACCTGTTTCCTCAAGGAATATCGTGACCGCTCGCTCCCGCAGGATCACCAATATGTGACCGAGTCGCGCGAGCGGATGTTCGGCCGGAAGATAGAGGACATTATCGTCGGCCGTGAGGACCGCCTGCCCAAGGTGCCGCCAAACCTCCAGATCATGCGCAACGTGCTGGCGGAGAACAAATGGTTCGGCGGCGACACGCCCAACTATGCCGACTACCGCCTGCTCGCCGTCTTCCTGTTCACGGCATCCGTCGCCGATACGCCGGTGCTGACCGAGGACGACCCGCTGCGCGACTGGATCGAGCGCGGCTTCGATCTGTATGGCGGTCTTGGCCGTCACCCCGGCCTCTCGCCGATTTTCGGCCTGCAGTTGCGCGAGGGCGACCCGGAACCGTTCGTGAAGGGCAATATGAAGAACGGCCTCACCAGCCGCAACACCGGCCCGCAGTCCACTTCGGCGGAGACGGCTCGCCTCAAGGGTGAGGCGCAGCCGGCCTCATGAGCCAGGCCTGTGAGAGCCTGCGTCTGGCGGTTTTGCCAGGCAGGCTCTCCGCCTTGCGCCTGCTGGACCGACGGGCCAATGCATTCGCTCTTGTTTCCCACCCCATGCACCAGCTAGGCAAGACACGGGAAGAGGAGACGAAACAAATGAAAAGAATTTCGTATAAACTCGCATCGGTTTTCGCGCTTTCTGTGTTCGGATTGTCGGCACCCGCGCTGGCGCAGCAGGAACTGCCGCCTCAGCTGACCAGCGGCGCAAAATCGCATGTGCCGCCTGCCGTGCAGATGCTGCGCTGGCACATGAACGACGGGGAGGTCGCGTCCCTCACCTTCCGCAGCATGGATACGCTGTTCACGACGCGCTCCGTGCCGCGGTCTGGGCCGGTGTGGGACCTGCCGCGCGTCGACCATGCGCTCGACTTCACCTATGAGTACAAGGGCAAGACCTACAAGGCAGCCGACATTCTGGAGCGCACCTACACCAACGCGCTGCTGGTGATGAAGGACGGCAAGATCGTCAGCGAGATCTATCGCAACAACAGCGATGAGCGCACGCGCTTCATGGGCTGGTCGATGACCAAGTCCCTGACCTCGATCCTGATCGGCAGCGCGCTGGCGGAAGGCCGGATCAAGTCGCTCGACGAGCCAATCACCGCCTATCTGCCTGAACTCAAGGGCTCGGGCTATGACGGCGTCTCCATCCGCCACATCCTGCAGATGCGCTCGGGCGTCGACTATGAAGAGCGTTATGACTTCGCCAACCCGGGCCTCGCTGCCACCAATCACATCAATGCGCTGGTGAAGAACGTCGCCCGCTTCGCCGACATGGCGCGCCAGGTGAAGCGGCTTCACAAGCCGGGCACGGTCTTCCAGTACAAGACCATCGACACGGCGGTATTAGGCTGGTTGCTCGAGCGGGTGAGCGGCGGCGACACGATCGCGGGCTATGCGACCAAGCATCTGTGGGAGCCGTTGGGCGCGGAGCGCGACGGCTTCTTCATCATGGATGGACCTCCGGGAACCGGTCGCGAGTTCAACGGCGCCGGCTACAATGCCACGCTGCGGGACTGGGCCCGCGTCGGCCAGATGATGCTCGATGGCGGCAAGGCCAATGGCAGGCAGATCGTCTCGGCGGACTGGGTGGCGGAATCGACGCGCCCGACCGATCCCGCAGAGGCCGGCCCCATGGGCTATGGCTACCAGTGGTGGACGATGGGCGGCGGCTCCTACACGGCGCTCGGCCTGCAGGGGCAATATGTGTTCGTCGACCCGGCGAGCCGCACGGTCGTGGTGAAGCTCAGCTATTTCCCGCCCGCCGATCAGGTGGCGGCAGAGGAAACGGCGGCGTTCCTGAAAGCGGCGGCGGCCTGGACGCCGCGTTGATCGGGACGTCCTCCGCACATTGAACGCAAAGAAGTGCCCCGGCCTCATCGAAGCCGGGGCACTCCCCGAACGACCTGTCCCACGCAGCGCCGTCCGGCGGCGACGTCGCGGGGGGCTTATTCGTCGCCGGTGCTGGCGGACTGGCCAAGCGTACCCGAGCCAGACCCTTCAACATTGCCGCTCACCGCGCCGCTGGCATCCACCGAGCGCGCTGTGTCGGCGGCGTTGCGCGCCGTGCCGGCAACGCCGCGAGCCGTGCCACGGGCAGTTTCAGCAGTGCCGCGCGCCGTGTTGCGGGCGGTATTTGCGGCATCGCGAGCCGTACCGCGAGCGGTGTCAGCGGTTCCGCGCGCAGTGCCCCGCGCCGTGCCGACGACTTCGCCGGCGGTGCTGCGGACGGCGTCCGTGCCGACACCCTGAACCGAGGCGCCGGCGCTCTTGTCGATGCTCTGGCTGGTGCCAAGCGTACCGCCGCCGGTGGCCGACGATCCGACTGGGCCAGTCGCCGATGTTGCGCTATCGACCGTGCCTGCGACGGTGCCGGCAAGGCCCGCATTGGCGCTGGCCGAACCGGAGCGCGTATCGACCGAACGGCTGGTCTCGGCGCGGCCCGAGCCGGACAACGTGCCGTTCACGCTCTGGGAAGCCGAACCGAGTGTGCTGCCCAGATTGCCGGCACCGCCGAGCGTGCCACCAACGGTGCCGCCGAGCGAACCTCCGACATTACCGAGAAGCTGTGCCTGCACGGGCAGCGCGAAAACGGCGGCGGCGAGCGTGGTGATCAAAATCCGTTTCATGTTTCATCTCCTTCAAGATGCGGGCCGCTCGATGGCCCGTCGGAAGGAGAACGATGGGGGTTTGGGACTTCATCCCTGTGCGATCAAAATTTTTTCAGCGCGCTGTGGCGGGGACTGTTCGACACGGCTTGCAGACGATGCCGCGCCCGACCTTTCCGCGCCCTGGCACGGCCTGTCCTGCCACCGCGCTGACGCGATTTGCCGAGGGTCCGTCCGCCGCTGCCAGCCGCGCCGCGACCAAGGGAGCAGCAAAGGATGTGCCGCGCACCTTGGTATAGCCCTTGCCAGGCAAGGCGGCGACCATATCCGCGCCGGGCGCTGCGAAATCGAGGTGAGCGGCGCGGCCTGCCTCAAGCAGCGCGCGATCCCGCGCATCCACGCCGGTCACCGCAACGACGCCGGGATAGGACGCGGGATACATGGGTGGCGCGGCCGGCCCGTCATTGCCGACTGCCGCCACGATGGTGACGCCGCGCTGGCGGGCGAGTTCGATGGCACGGGCAAGCAGCCGGTTGGGCGGGCCGACGAGCGAGATGTTGATGACGGGCGCGCCGCTCGCGACCAGCCAGCCCAGCGCCCGAACGATGACTTCCGCCGATCCTGCGGCGGGATTGCCGCCATAAACGTCCGCCGCGAGCAGCGAACGGCTGGTGGCAGCACCGCGAAAGGCGCCCTCCCGTCCGACCAGCAACGAAGCAATGGCTGTGCCATGCCCGCTGCCCGTCGGCCCGCCCTCTACGAAGCCACGCTGGCGGATCGACGCGCCGGCAAGCGCGGGATGGGAGGCCACGCCGCCGTCGATCATGCCGACGGGATCACCGCCGGCCTTGCCATTCCCGGCAGCTGCCGCCGCACCTGCAGCGCCGAGCGCGCCGCCTGCGGGTTCGAACACGTGATTGAGATCGAACTGGCCCTCGGGTGCCAGCTTGCGCAGCCGCACCAGCGCCTTGCGCCCCGCCTCGCCACGCGGCACGCCGAGCACATGAATGCGCACGCCCAGATCCTCCATCGCGTCCTCGCGCAGCACCGCAAAGCCGGCGGCGCGCGCCTGCGCAAGCAGCGCCGGGGACGCATCGAGCGCAATGATTTCCCCTCGCCGCACCGGCTGACCGTCATCATCAGCCTCCAGCACATCGCGGTTCGCGCGGATCAGCGCTTGCAGGCGCGCGCGGCGCAGATCCCGCAGCGAAGCGCGATCGAGCGTCTCGGCGGCGCGGACGCTGAGCGTATCGACCGTTCCGCTTACCGTGTTGCCCACGGTGCCGGGAGCACCGCGCAGAAGAGGATCGATCACGCCTCCCGTCACCTGCCCCGGGAGCGCGCCGATATTGCCCGGCAGCAGTTGCGCCTGCGCGCCGCCGCCAAGAAGTGCTGCCATCATGAGAATTGCTGTTGATTGTCGACGCATGGTCAGTCCTTAACATTTTTTCGCAAGCTATGGATGAAACGCACAGCGACGCGCGTTTCATCCATGAAGCTGAAAGGAATTGGCTTGGACGCGTTCGAGGAAGGCCTCTCCGCCATGTTGCCGCGGCTGCGCCGGTTCGCGCATGGACTCTCGCGCAGCCCGGCCGATGCGGACGATCTGGCGCAGATTGCCGTCGAGCGCGCCCTGCGGGCGCGCGGCCAATGGCAACCGGGCACGCGCCTTGATTCCTGGCTTTACCGGATCACGCGCAATGCCTGGATCGACACGGCGCGGGCGCGGAACCGGGAAGCGGCGCGGCTGCTGCCGGAGGAAGCCGGCGAGCAGGTGGGTGAGGACCCGAGGCCGGGGCTGGAGGCGCGGCTGGACCTCGACAGGATGATGGCCGCCATGGCCCACCTGCCCGAGGACCAGCGCGAGGCCGTGGCGCTCGTGCTGATCGAAGGGTGCGGCTACCGCGAAGCCGCGGAGATACTGGAGATACCCGTCGGCACCTTGTCCAGCCGGCTGGTGCGAGGACGCAATGCGCTGCTGGCGCTTGTCGGCGAAGGATGAGGCAATGACCGACCCGATAATTGACGACGAGACCCTCTACGCCTGGCTTGATGGCGAGTTGCCCCAGGCCGAAGCCGAACGCGTGGCCGCGCTGGTTGCGGCCAACCCCGCGCTCAGTGACAGGCTGGAGGCGCAGCGCCAGCTGCAGGCAAAGCTGCGCGCGGCTTTCGATCGGGTCGCCGCCGCGCCGGTGCCGACCGGCATAAGTGCTGTCGCGCAAGGTGACGACACTGTCTCAAACCTGGCCGGTGCGCGAGCGAGGCGCGCAAGCCGGGCTGGTTTTGGCCTGCCGCATTGGGCTGCAATTGCAGCAGCAGTGGTCGCGGGATTTGTCGGCGGCCAAATACTGCCGAGCGGAGAACCAGCAGTACAGGAAGGGCTTGTCGCCAGCGCGCAGCTTACCGAGGCCCTGAACACGCAACTGGCAAGTGCAGGCAATAGCGGCGGCGCCGACCAGCCTGTCCAGGTGCGCCTGACCTTTCGCGACACCAGCGGCAACTTTTGCCGAAGCTTCGAAACCGCCAGCACAGCCGGCGTCGCCTGCCGGGAGAAGGAAGGCTGGGCGGTCCGCGCCCTCGTCAGCCACCAGAGACAGGTCGAGGGCGATTATCGCATGGCGACGAGCGGTGACGCGGCCATCCTTGCCTATGTCGACGCGCAAATCAGCGGCGACCCGCTGGACGCCGCAGCAGAAAAACAGGCAGTGGAGAATAGCTGGTCAGTGAAGTGAGCGCCTGCAACCGCCGATCATGTGGTTTTGTCAGGGCTTGGCGCCGCTCAATAGTAAGCGGTCTTCAATTGCTCAGTCCAGAGAGGTGGAGCGGGTAGCGGGGATCGAACCCGCATCACAAGCTTGGAAGGCTAGTGCTCTACCATTGAGCTATACCCGCTTATCGTCGTTCAGCGGCGGGTCCGAGCCGGCTTCGGATCGGGAAACCGCACCACTGGCGATGCGCTGGAGCCATTGCCACGACAACGGTCGCAGCGTCAACTGGTTCGCGCAAGGTGCGCAAAGTTGGTGTATCTCGCATGCGCAGCGGTTCTGAGAGGCATCCCGGCACTTGATCCATACTCGACTTTGCACGCGGCAGACTGCAAAGGATCGGCCATGAGCCTGTTACCCGATCCCGCCGCGCCCCTCACGCAAGAAGAAGCCGCCAGCGCTTTTGCCGCCATCCTGGATGGCACGGTGAGCGACGAAGCGATTGCAACCTTTCTGGTCGCCCTGTCCGATCGCGGCGAGACCGCAACTGAGATCGCGGCGGCCGCGCGCGCGATGCGGGCGCGCGTCATTTCCGTCAAAGCACCGCCCGGCGCCATCGACGTCTGCGGCACGGGCGGCGACGGCCACCATACGCTCAATATCTCGACCGCCGTCAGCCTCGTCGTCGCAGCCTGCGGCGCCCCTGTCGCCAAGCATGGCAATCGTGCTGCCTCCTCAAAGGCGGGGGCTGCGGATACGCTCGAAGCGCTCGGCCTCGATCTGGACCGCGCAGCGGACACGGCGGAGCGCTCGCTGGCGGACCTTGGCATCTGCTTTCTCTTCGCGCAGAAGCACCACCCCGCCCTCGCCCGCATCGCACCGATCCGCAAGGCGCTGGGCCGTCGAACCATTTTCAACCTCATGGGGCCGCTCGCCAATCCGGCAGGCGTGACGCGCCAGCTCATCGGCATCGCTCGCCCGGCCTATGTGCCCATCTACGCGCAGGCGCTGGCCGAACTTGGCACAGAACGCGCCATGGTGATCTCCGGTGACGAAGGGTTGGACGAACTCTCCCTCGCCGGCGGAAACGACGTCGCCGACGTGACGGCTGACGGCGTCGTCGCGATGCGGCGGATCAGCGCGGCGGATGCGGGTTTGCCGAGCCATCCGATCGAGGCCATCAAGGGTGGCGATCCGGCCTATAACGCCGGGAAGCTGCGCGCGCTTCTGCAAGGCGAGCATGGCCCCTATCGCGATGCTGTGCTCTTCAATGCAGCCGCCGCGCTCATCGTGGCGGGCAAGGTCTCAACGCTTGCGGCAGGCGTCGAGGAAGCCGCGGAGACGATCGACAGTGGCCTTGCCAACACCTTGCTGAACTGCTGGATCGCATACCGATGAACAAGCTCGATGAAATCTGCGCCACCAAGCGCGAGGAAGTGGCGGCCCGCAAGCAGACGACATCGCTTGCGGCTCTGCAGGCGATGGCATCTGCACAGACGCCGCCACGGGGCTTCCGCCGCGCGCTCGATGCCAAGGTCAATGCAGGCGGCTACGGGTTGATCGCAGAGGTCAAGAAGGCCTCCCCCTCCAAAGGCCTGATCCGCGCGGATTTCGATCCGCCAGCCCACGCCCGCGCCTATCAGGCCGGTGGCGCGGCCTGCCTCTCGGTGCTCACCGACGCGCCCTATTTTCAGGGCCATGAGGATTATCTCATCGCGGCCCGCGCCGCCGTCTCTCTGCCGGTTATCCGCAAGGACTTCATGGTCGACCCATGGCAGGTGCTGGAGAGCCGGGCGATTGGTGCGGATGCCGTTCTCATCATCGTCGCTGCATTGTCGGACGCGCAGATGCAGGAGATTGAGGACGCAGCCCTTGGCCTCGGCATGGATGCGCTGGTGGAAGTGCACGATGCCGCCGAGCTGGAGCGGGCGCTCGCCCTGCGGTCGCGCCTTATCGGCGTGAACAACCGCAACCTCAAGGATTTCTCCGTCGATTTTGCCCGCACCTATGAGCTGGTCGGCAGCGCGCCGGAAGGCTGCACCTTCGTGGCGGAATCGGGCCTCGGCTCGAAGGCCGATCTGGATGCTATGGCCGAACATGGCGTGCGCTGCTTCCTGGTCGGGGAATCGCTCATGCGGCAGGACAATGTCGAGGCGGCGACCCGCGCGCTGATCGGCACATGAGCAAGCTCAGCCATACCGATGAGGCTGGCGCGGCGCGGATGGTGGACGTCTCCGCCAAGGCCGACACCAGCCGCACGGCCAGCGCGACGGGCCGGATCGACATGAACGAGGCCGCGCGCACCGCCATTGCAGACGGCACCGCCGCCAAGGGCGATGTCTTTGCCGCCGCGCGCATCGCCGGGATCATGGCGGCCAAGCGGACCAGCGAGATCATCCCGCTATGCCATCCCCTGCCGCTCACCGGTCTCGCGCTCGATCTCGCACTCGATGAAGCCGGCGCCACCGCCACAGCGACCGTGCGCACGACCGGCAAGACCGGCGTGGAAATGGAAGCGCTGACGGCTGTCTCCGCCGCCCTGCTGACGCTCTACGACATGCTCAAGGCCGTCGATAAGCACATGGTCATCCGGGACATTCACGTCACGGCTAAGGCCGGCGGCAAGTCGGGCGACTGGACGGCATGATTTCGGTCGCGGAAGCGCAGGACCGGTTGCTGGCATTGGCCAAGCCGCTGCCGCCGCAAACCGTTTCGCTTGTCGAAGCCAATGGACGCTGGCTCACCGAGCCGGTGGCAGCGCAGCGCGACCAGCCCTGGACAGCGCTTTCCGCCATGGACGGCTACGCCATCCGCCATGCCGATCTGCCGGGGCCTTGGCGGCTGACTGGCGAAAGCGCAGCGGGTAGCGTGCCGCCGACAAGCCTGCTCGGGCAGGGCGAAGCGATGCGCATCTTTACCGGGGCACCGCTGCCGCCGGGCGCGGATACGGTGATGGTGCAGGAAGACGTCTCGGCCGACGGTGTGGAAATCCACCTGACTGGAGACGGACCGGGCGATACAGGCAAACATGTCCGCGCCCGCGCCAGCGATTTCGCGCAAGGCGACGTGCTGCTGGCCGCCGGAACGCGGATCGGGCCGGCGCAGATCGGGCTGGCCGCTCTGGCGGGCCATGCTGCCCTGCCCGTACACCGCCAGCCACGCGTGACGATCCTCTCGACCGGTGACGAACTGGTGCCGCCCGGCGCGCCCTGCCCGCCCGGCAAGCTGCCCGCCTCCAATGGCGCCATGCTGAGCGCGATGGTCGAAGGCGCGGGCGGACTCGTGATCGCCGAACAGATTGTGCGCGATGACCTCGCCGCGCTCACCGACGCCCTGCGCGATGCAAGGACGGCCGATATAATCGTTACCTCCGGCGGCGCATCCGTGGGCGATCATGATCTGGTGCGCCCGGCACTGGAAGCAGCTGGCGGCACCATCGATTTCTGGCGCATCGCCATGCAGCCCGGCAAGCCGCTGATCGTGGCCCGGATCGGGCAGCAGATCGTGCTTGGCCTGCCCGGCAATCCGGTTTCGGCCATGGTCACCGGCGCGCTGTTCCTCCTGCCGCTCATCCGCCGTCTTGCGGGTGCACAGGACGTGCTGCCCAAGCCGCAACGCGCACGGCTCGGCGCGGATGTGCCGCCGGTTGGCAAGCGCACTCTCTTCATGCGCGCCGTGCTCGGCGACGATGGAATCGCGACGCCGCTCGCCTTTCAGGACAGTGGCGCGATGCAGGCAGCAGCGCAGGCGAATGCGCTGATCGTTAGGCCAGCGGGCGCGCCGGCAGGCCAGGCAGGCGATGAGACACAGCTTCTCCACTGGGCAGCGCTCGGCCTCGGCCACGCCTGAGCCGCGCCCCGGCGTTTCCGCTGTTCAATACGTAATCCGGGCAATTGCCCGACCCCGCCTTTCCCTTACACTCCCGGCTCAAACGGGGGTCACATGGCGGAATTTCGGCAGGTCGAGCAAGCCGGCGTTGAACGCCGTGCCATGCTCAAGGGAACGCTCGGCGCAGCAGCGATGATGGGCCTGCAGGCCTGCGCGCCTGCGGCCCGGACTGAGCGCCCCGCCACGATGATGGCACCGGGGCGCAAGACCGCGCTCGTCCCCATCCGCATTACCCGCGACCAGCTGATCGACGTGAAATGCTGCATCCGCCCGCTGCGCGCGGCTGGCCCGAACCTTGGTTCCGATGTGGTCGGCGATACGCTCGTCATCCACAATTACGGCCATGGTGGCAGCGGCTGGTCGCTCTCATGGGGGTCGGCGGATATTGCCGTGGGCAAGGCTCTCTCCGTCCTGCCGCGCGAGATTGCGGTGGTGGGTTGCGGCATCATCGGGCTGACGAGCGCGGTGATGGCACAGCGCGCTGGCCTCAAGGTGACGCTCTACGCCCGCGAGTCCATCCAGCAGACGCGCTCGTTCCGCGCGAGCGGATCGTTCACGCCAGACAGCCGCGTTGCCCTTACCGATCCCGCCGGGCCAGCCTTTGGCGACGTGTGGGAGCGCATGGCGCGCTTCTCATGGAAGGCGTTTCGCACCTATCTCGGCCTGCCCGGTCATCCGGTCGAGTTCAATGACTCCTACCAGCTCTCCGACACGCCGATTACGCGCCGGGTCTGGCCGGCCGATCCGGCCATCACGCAGAGTTTCGCCACCAGTGGCCGTCCGCGGCAGAATTCCGAGTTCGGCCATTATTCGGACCGCATTCGCGACATCGTGCCGCAGGCGCAGCCACTGAGCGATGAGGAAAACCCCTTCCCCGTCGCCCATGCCCGGCGCAGCTCGCACATGATCTTCAATTTCGCGAGCTACGCGCATGTCATGCTGGGTGAGTTCTTCGAGCGCGGTGGGCAATTCGTGATGAAGGACTTTTACAGTCCCGCAGATTATGCGGCGCTTGCCGAGAAGGTGGTGATCAACTGCACCGGCTATGCCGCGCGCGACCTGTGGCAAGACAAGACGGTGATCCCGGTGCGCGGCCAGACCGGCTGGCTCGTGCCTCAGCCGGAGGCGTTCTACAGCGTGCGCTATCGCAATGTCTCGCTCACCTCCAAGCGCGACGGCATCGTGGTGATGAACACCAATCCCGATCTGGGTGAAATGCTGGGCGTGGGAGACAGCATGGAACTGCCCAACGTCGCCGACATCGAGCAGGGCCTCGAAATCCTTTCGCCGCTGTTCAGTCCACCGGTCGTAGAACGGAGCTGAGCCATGATCCAGCGCGCCGCCCCTCTCCTCGCTGCCACCGTCGTGGCCCTTATCGTGATCGCAGCGACGCCAGCACCGGTCAGCACGCGCGACGGCGTTTACACCGCCGCGCAAGCGGCAGACGGTGCCCGCCTCTACGCCGCGCAATGTGCGATGTGTCATGGTCGCATGCTGGAAGGCACGTTCGAGATACCAGGGCTTGGCGATCGCTTCATTGCCCAATGGAGCAATGCGCCGCTCTCCAATCTCCATGATTATCTGGGCCGCGCAATGCCGCAGTTCGCGCCTGGCTCGCTCTCACCCGGCAACAATTCCAAGATCATCGCCTTCCTCCTGCAGGCCAATGGCTTGCCCGGCGGAAGCACGGCGCTTCCCGCTGACCCAGCCGCCTTGTCGCGCGTCATGGTCCAGCCCGCCGATCCCAGACTTACCGCCGGGGCTGTGCCCAGAACACAATAAGGGCACAGCCTTTTTACCTATGATGCACTGCAGCAAAATTGTCACAGCCTCTGCCAAAAAAGCGGCGCAATGCGTCAGGCTTTGAGTTTACCGATTTTGCAATGCAACATTCACAACATGAATGGCGGGCGAGCAAATTCTGGTCATTTCATGGCCACAGAGTCGCGCGGGGCTGATTGCTCCCGCCTGCCAGGAGGGCGACGCGGATCGCTGGTCCCAGGGTGCACTCGCTGAGCATGGCACGCCTCGATCCTCCTCGTTGGGCCATCACGCCCCATGATGAGATCGAGCCGCTCGGTGTTACCCCTCCGCCTGCCCCTACCGGCGGTCAACTCGTCAAGCTGGGATTGATCGGCCTTCTGCTCGCCGGACTACTGGTCGGCCTGCACATGGTAACGGACGATCAGGATCGGCTCCTGGAAACCCTCACCGTCCTTGACCTTCTGGGGCTGTGCTTTCTGCTGCTGCTCGGCGTGCGGCGGTGGCGGGAGGCTGCGGCGCGCAGCATCCGGGCAGAAGAGGCGATGGTCGAGCTGGAAACGGCCCGACAAAGCGCCATCAACGCAAACCTCGCCAAGAGCCGCTATCTTGCCAGCGTCAGCCATGAGATCCGCTCGCCGCTCAACGCCATCTATGGCTATGCCCAGCTGTTCGAACGGGGAGACGGCGTCAACGCGCAGGAGGCCGCGCGGGTCATCCTGCGCTGCTCGGAGCATCTCACCAATCTGGTCGAGGGCCTGCTCGATATCTCGCAACTCGAGTTCGGAATGCTGCGCGTGCGAACTGAAGAGGTGCGACTGGGCGCTTTTATCGATCAGATCGTCTCAATGATGCGGCCAGCGGCTCACGCCAAGGGGCTGACCTTCACGCTAGAAAAGGGCGGGCGTCTGCCGGAGGTCGCCCGCTTCGACCAGAACCGACTGCGTCAGGTGCTGATCAATCTCCTTTCCAATGCAATCAAGTTTACCGCTCAGGGCAGCGTGACTTTCAAAGTCACCTACGCTGGCCAGATTGCCACCTTCGAGGTGCTGGACACCGGGCCGGGCATCCCCGCCGAGGACCAGAAACGCCTGTTCGAACCTTTTGAGCGCGGCGAGGGAAGCGAACCCGGCGCGGGGCTGGGTCTCGCAATATCGAAAACGCTCGTGGACATTCTCGGCGGCCAACTGGATCTGCACGCCCGACCGGGTGGCGGAAGTTGCTTCCGCATTGTGATGATGCTGAGCGAAGTCGCCGGCAAGACCCTGCCTTCCGCACCGATGCGCAAACTCATCGGCCATGAGGGCCGGCAAAGGCGAATCCTGCTGGTCGAGGACGATGCCGATCAGCGCCATTTCCTGGAACAGCTGCTGCGCGGCCTGGGCTTTCATGTCGAGGCGAGGCCAGATGGTGAGCAGGCACTGATCGCGGCACGGGATACGCCGCCTCACCTTGCCATCCTTGATATCAGCCTGCCCGGCCTTTCCGGCTGGGAGATCGCTGCCAAGTTGCGGGCGCAATTTGGTGATCGCATCCAGATCCTCATGCTCTCCGCCAACAGCCAGGAACTGCACCGGCCCGAGCATGACAGCCCGGAGCACGATCGCTTCCTCGTGAAGCCGGTGGAGTTTGAATCGCTGGTCGGCGCCATTGGCGATCTGCTGCAGATCAACTGGCGCTGGCAGAGCGACGCCACCCCGACCGATGAAGCCGCCACAGATCGCGCCGCGTTGCCGAACAGTGCCGGGGCGGACCTGAACGAGGCTGCCCGCACCCACATCTCACGCCTCAAGGAATGCCTCCGGATCGGCCACATCCGAGGCATCGAAAACGAAATCAAACAGCTGGAAGGCGCCGACCCCGGTGCGGAAGGCCTCGTCCGCCAGCTTTACGACCATCTCGACCGCTACGACCTGACCGCCATGGCCCGCCTGCTACAGGATTACTGACATGATTGGCATTCCCGGACACTCCGACACCATCCTGATCGTCGATGACGAGCCGGACACGCTGCGCATGCTGACCGCCGCGTTGGAGAAGGCCGAGCTTTCCGTGCTTGTCGCAACATCGGGCCAGACGGCGCTTACGCAACTCAACAACATCATGCCCGATCTCATCCTGATGGATGCCGTGATGCCCGGCATGGACGGGTTCGAGACGACCCAGAAGATCAAGGCCAATCCCAATCTTGCCAGCATCCCAATCATCTTCATGACTGGCCTGACCGAGAGCGAACATGTGGTGGAGGCTTTCGAGGTGGGCGGTGTCGATTATGTCCGCAAGCCGGTCGATCTTCAGGAACTTCTTGCCAGGGTTCGCGTCCACATGGCGCAGGGCCGCGCCGTGCATGCAAGCGTCGCTAGCCTCGATGCAACCGACCGGCTGATCGTTGCCACTGATGCGCGTGGCAGCCTGCTCTGGTGCACCCCGCGCGCCGAGCAGGCAATCTCGCGCGTCGTTCCCGGATGGCTGCGGAGCGAGTCCGCCCTGCCCGAGGAAATCCGCAACCAGATCGAAAAGCTGCTGACCAAGGAGGAAGGCGCTGCAGGCAATGTCGTGCGGGTGCGGCAAACCAAGGGGGAAGGTGAGCTGGAGATGCAGGTCATCGCCCATTATCGCGAGGACGAGGTGCTCATTCGCCTCAACGAACTGAATCCCGAGCAGGATCTGTCGCGGCTACAGGCGCGGTTGCCGCTTACCCGGCGCGAGGCCGAAGTGCTGCTATGGGTGAGCTATGGCAAGCCTAATCGGGTCATCAGCGATGTGCTGGAAATCAGCCCGCGAACGGTCACCAAGCATCTGGAACGGATCTTCGACAAGCTGGGGGTGGAGACGCGCTCAGCTGCCGCGGCTGTCGCCATCCGCATGATGGGCCAATAGCGACTTCTTGCGCAGGGCCGGCGGCAGACGATGCGGCCGCTGATAGGATGCCTCGGGCGTTCCCTCGGGGATCTTCCGCACCGCAATGGCCTCGATCTCGATGAGGAAGTGCGGACCGACGAGCCCGGCGACCTCGAAGGTCGAGCGCGCGACGGTATTCGGATTTTCCTCGGTGCCGAAGAACTCACGGAAGCCCGCATTCACACCAGCAAAATCCATTTTGCCAAGGCGCGGATCGGCAGCGACAAACAGCGTCAGCTTCACCAGATCGGACATCGAATAGCCCTGGGCCTCAAGGATCGACTTGATCTTGTTGAGCGTGCTGATCGTCTGGGCCTTGCTGTCGCCCATATCCTCCAGGCTCTTCACGTCGGCCATCGACTTGGCGGGATCGACCGGGGAAGGAAGCTGCCCTGAGAGGAAGAAATACTCCATCCCGTCGCCAATGCGCACACCATCCAGGATGATGGCGTTGGGATTGCTCTTGATCCGCGTCACTTCTGCCTGAGCCGGAGCAGCAGCGAGCAGCAGCGCGGCGGCACTTGCCAGAATGGTCTTGATGGACAGGCGACCAAAGTCGCGGCGGGCCGGAGAAGTGCGTGTAATCATAGCATCTTGGCTACGGGCACCCCCGTCCGTCCACCATACGACAAAATGCGTATGTGCGAATCCTAGCCAGTCCGATCAGCTAGCCAGGCGCAAAACACAATGCAGCGGCAAAGCGGGAAGCCGGGCGCACAAAACACAACCCGTCGGAAGGAATGCCGGAAAGGAGAGCGGAACACAGAACAAGGGGGACGTCACCATGATGAAGCGCAGGAAATTCGCTGCCATACTGCTCTTAGCGAGCGCCGCCATTCCCGCCACCGCACTGGCCCAGACCGAGGGTGCTCCGCAGGACGGCGCCGAAACCGGCGGGGAAATCATCGTCACCGGCACCCGTGCGAGCGGCATGATGGCCGCAGACAGCGCCACCCCTATCCAGCTGCTAAGTGATAGCGCGTTGGAGAAGGTCGGCCAGCCCAACCTCAATCAGGCGCTCACCCAGCTCGTTCCGTCCTTCCAGGCCCAAAGCCAGGGCACGGACATGGCAAGCTTCTCGCTCAGCGCCCGCCTGCGCGGTGTCAGCCCCAACCACACGCTGGTGATGGTCAATGGCAAGCGTCGCCACGGCAACTCCATTCTTCAGGTGATCAACGGCGCATTCGGCGGTTCCGCCGCGCCCAGCATTGACCTCATTCCGCCGGACATCGTCCAGCGTATCGAAATTCTGCAGGACGGTGCCGCAGCCCAATATGGCTCGGACGCCATTGCCGGCGTCATCAACATCATCCTCAAGAGCGACACCTCGGGCGTCACGATCAAGGGCACCGCGGGCGAATATTTCGACGGCGAGGGCATGACCTACAGCGGCAGCGGCAATATCGGTCTTCCGATCGGCGATGCCGGCTTCCTGGACATTGCGCTGTTCCATCGTCGCAACGACTACACCACGATCGGCGAAGGGCAGTTCACCGCCGTCAATCTGGATGGATCGACGAACACGTCGGTCTCGCCGGCCTTCAAGCCGATCTACGACGCGCTCAACGCTCGCAACGGCACGGCAGCCATCAACGGTGGCCAGCCCAAATCCATGCTGAACGTTGGCTTCTACAATTTCGGCTATGATTTCGGTGGGGTCGAATTCTACTCCTTTGGTGACGTCTCCTATCGCCACGGCGATGCACTGCAGGGTTTCCGTCCGCCCAACCGCGTCTGCGTCTCTTCGGCCGACCCGACGACCTGCTACGCGCCGACCGTCGAAAACGGCATGGTGCCGCATATCGAAGTGAAGCAGGAAGAATTCTCCCTGACCAACGGCGTACGGGGCGATCTGGGCGGCTTCGATTGGGATCTCGGCGTTTCCTACGCTGAAGATATCGCGCGCGTGTACACAACCCGTTCGGCAAACGCCTCGCTCTTCGTGGCGACCGGCTTCACGCCGCGCGACTTCTATGACGGCAGCTTCAAATATACGCAGTTCGTCACCACGCTGGACCTGCGCAAGGAACTGGAAGTCGGCCTTGCCGAACCCATGACCCTCGCCGTGGGTGGCGAGTATCGCAAGGAAACCTACGAGATCGGCGCGGGCGATGAAGGGTCGCGCTATGTCGAAGGCGGTCAGTCCTTCCCCGGCTTCGCACTGAGCGACGCCAGCAGTCTCAAGCGCAACGCAAAGGCCATTTACGGCAACGTGATCGTCAGGCCGGTTTCGGACTGGACGGTGGATATCGCCGGTCGCTTCGAAAATTACAGCGACTTTGGCGATACCACGATCGGCAAGATCACCACCCGCTACGACTTCTCGCCTGCCTTCGCGATCCGCGCCACGGCCAGCACTGGCTTCCGCGCACCGTCGCTCCCCGAGGCCGGCTACTCGGCGACCAACGTCGGCCCAACCAGCGCCGTCATCCAGCTCGCACCTGGTTCCGCCGGTGCGCTCAGCGCGGGCTTCGGCGCTCTTACGCCGGAGAAATCGACCAACTTCTCCGCGGGCTTCGTCGCCCGACCGATCCCGGGCCTCGTCGTCACGCTCGATGGCTACTACATCAAGATCAAGGACCGGATCGTCTCGTCGGGCAACATTACAGGGCAGCGTTCACAGCCGTTCCCGACGCCCGGCATCAAAGTCGGCATCGACGTGCCGGCTGACACGATCAACGGCCTGACGCCTTACGATCTCGTCAACAACGCGATCATCGCAAGCGGCAAGATGCTCGATCCTACCGTGATGCAGTCGGGCCAGCTCAGCATCCAGACCTTCACCAACGGCATCGACACCGAAACCTGGGGCCTCGAACTGGCGGCGCGCTACCCCGTGGATCTGGACTTTGGTCGTCTCGATCTATCGCTGGGCGCCAACTACAACAAGAACAAGGTGATCGCGAACCGCCTTGGCGACCTGTTCAACCTCCAGGCGCAGGCAATCATCGAAAAAGCGAGCCCCGACTTCAAGAGTGTCGCGAGCGCATTGTTCACGACTGGGGCCTTCAGCGCCAACCTGCGTGCGACCTACTACAGCGAGACGGTCGCGCTCGTTCAACCGAACGGCTTCTCGACCACACCGCGCCCAATCGCCGGCACCTATTATGAGGGCATCGTGAAGCCTGCGGTGATCTTCGATCTCGAGCTTGGCTATGACGTGATGGAGTGGTTCAACATCGCGGTCGGCGCGAACAACCTCTTCGACAAGAAGCCTGAAGTTCCTGATCTGGTCGCTGATTATGATCCGGTTGCCCGCCCAGGTTGGCTGGCAGGCCGCTCTCCCTACGTCAACAACTCAGGAAGCATCAACGCGCCGTACAACCACGGTCCATATGGTTCAAACGGTGGATATTACTACGCCCGTGTCACCTTCAAGTTCTGATATTGAAGGCCGATACTTCCTCCATCGTACATAATATTTTGGAAAGGATAGATCAGCGATGAGAAAATTCAGCATGACGGCCGCCATGGTGTCGGGAGCGCTGCTTGCAGCGCTCCCCTCCGCCGCCAGTGCCCAGGGGGTCGAGCGCACTTATGGCTCTCCGACCTCGCCCATCGCGTCCTTGGCCCATGTTCCGGCAGGCGCAGACATCCTGTTCGTCTCCGGCACTACGCCTTCGCCGCCAGATCCGGCCAAGCCGGAAGATCTCGGCGACACAAAGGCGCAGACGATCAGCGTCCTTACCAAAATGAAGGCCGCGCTGGAGTCGAAGGGCTTCTCCATGGGTGATGTGGTCAAGATGACCGTCTTCCTCGTCGGCACGCCGGAGACGGGCGGTCGCATGGACTCCGCAGCAATGAATGAGGTGTTCCGCACCTTCTTCGGCACTGCTGAGCAGCCCAACAAGCCCACCCGCTCGACCATTCAGATCGCCGCGCTGGGTCGGCCGAACATGTACGTCGAGATCGAGGCCATCGCGGCAAAAATGCCGTGAGTGCCCAGGGGAGGTGCGGTCGGGGGACAGCGCCTCCCCTCTTCGGCAAATAGCGGCGCTCAAGGATAACGGACAATGATGGATTCAATGCGGCCCACCCGGCGGGACATGCTGGCGATGATCGGCAAGGTCGGGGGCACGGTCGCGCTTTATCAGGCAATGACGGCGCTGGGGCACGCGGCTGAATCGCAATTCGCCGGCCCACCCAAGCTGACCGGCGCGCCCAAGGGCAAGAAGGTGCTGGTGCTCGGCGCCGGCCTTGCTGGTCTGGTCGCGGCCTATGAGCTGCAGCGCGCCGGCTATGCTGTCGAAGTGCTCGAATATCAGGATCGCCCCGGCGGCCGGAACTATTCCGTGCGCGGCGGCGACAAGGTCGTGGAAGTCGGCGGCGTCTCCCAGACCTGCGCATTCCAGCCCGGCAATTATCTCAATCCCGGCCCCTGGCGCATTCCGCACCATCACCGCTCGCTGCTGCATTACTGCAAGGTGCTCGGCGTTGAGCTCGAACCCTTCATCCAGCTCGATCACAACACCTTCATTCACCACAGCAAGGGGTTTGGCGGCAAGCCCCAGCGCTACAAGGAGCTGTCCGTCGATTTCAAAGGCCATGTCTCCGAGCTGCTCGGCAAGTCACTGAATGCCGGCGCGCTAAACGATACGGTCAGCAAGGAGGATCAGGAGAGACTGGTCGAGGCGCTGCGCGGCTGGGGGCTGCTGGACGGCAATCTCAATTACACCAGCAGCCTGCGTGTCTCCGGTCAGCGCGGCTATGATCGCCCGCCCGGTGGCGGCGTGAATGGCGCGCCAACGCCGTCGAAGATCAACAGCCTGTCCGATGTGCTCTCGTCCGACATCTGGGCGCACATGAATTTCTTCTTCAGCAATGTGATGCAGACGACCATGTTCCAGCCCAAGGGCGGCATGGACATGATCGGCAAGGCCTTTGCCCGCGCGGTCGGCCCGGTGGTGCAACTCAACACCAAGGTGACGCGCATCGCCCAAGGCGAGACCGGCGTCACCGCCTATTGGGAAGACATCCCAAGCGGCAAGACCGGCCAAAGCACTGCCGACTGGTGCGTCAACACCATTCCCCTGCCCGTGCTCAACCAGCTGGACATGCAGGTCGGCGCGCCGCTCAAGGCGGCGATCCGTGCGGTCCCCTATAGCGGTCAGGTCAAGATCGGCCTGGAGATGCGTCGGCGCTTCTGGGAGGAAGATGACGCCATTTATGGCGGGCACAGCTTCACCGATCAGGCAATCGGGCTGATCTCCTATCCCAATGACAAGATGTTCGGCAACGGCCCCGCCGTGCTGCTCGGCGCCTTCGCCCGCGACGCAGGCGGCTTCCAGCTTGCCGGCATGACGCCAGCCCAGCGCATCGAAGCGGCGCTGGCGCAGGGCTCGGTGTTCCATCCGGCCGCGTACCGCAAGGAGTTCATGAACGGCACCTCCGTCGCCTGGAGCCGTCTGCCGTGGATTCTCGGATGTACCTCGCGCTGGTCGGACGACGCCCGCGCCGCGCATTATCAGAACCTCGTCGCGATGGATGGTCGCATCGTCCTCGCCGGCGAACATGCCTCTTACTACGGCGGCTGGATGGAGGGTTCCCTCCTCTCGGGGCTCGACGCCATCGAGCGCATCCACCAGCGCGCGACGGGAGCTTGACCTTCATGACAATCAAATCCGCAGCCGCCCTCGTCATTGCGGGCACATTGCTTGCCGCCACCGTTGCCGTCCGCGCGCAGGACGCACCCGGCGGCGGTCCCACCAGCGTCGAGATCTCCGGCGAAGGCAAGGAAGTCTACGAGATGATCTGCCAGGCCTGCCATATGGCGGACGGCAAGGGCGGGGATGGCGCAGGTGCCGCAATTCCGTCCATCGCCAACAACCCCAATCTCGCCAACAAGGATTTCATCGTCGACATCCTCGTCAAGGGGCGCGGCGGCATGCCCTGGTTCACGGACATGCTCACGCCGGAGCAGATCGCCGCCGTCTCCACTTACGCGCGGAGCCACTTCAACACCTATCGCGACCCGGTCACCACAGCCGACGTCCAACGCGTCATGGCCGCCAGCGGATCTTCGACAAGCGATTGCAGCACCTGCTGAGCCGTGGGGGCGGCCCAGCACCCTTGGGGGACAAGAGAATGAACGAACTGACGGCTCCTACACGGCGCGATCTGCTGGCAATGATCGGCAAGGCAGGCGGCGCGATCGCCATGTACCAGGCGATGACCGCCTTCGGGCATGCCGCCGAGACGCAGTTTACCGGCCCACCGAAGCTCTCCGGCGCGCCCAAGGGCGCAAAGGTGCTGGTGCTCGGCGCTGGCCTCGCCGGCATGCTCGCTGCCTATGAGCTGCGCAAGGCCGGCTATGCGGTGCAGATCCTCGAATATCAGAACCGGCCGGGCGGGCGGAACTACTCCATTCGTGGCGGCGACAAGGTCGTGGAAGTCGGCGGCGCCACACAGACCTGCGAATTCCAGCCGGGCAATTATGTCAATCCGGGGCCTTGGCGCATCCCGCATCATCACCGCACTCTGCTGCATTATACCAAGGCGTTCGGCGTGGAGCTGGAGCCCTTTATCCAGCTCAACCACAATGCCTGGGTCCACAACAGCAAGGCCTTCGGCGGGAAGCCGCAGCGCTACAAGGAACTGGCCGTCGACTATAAGGGCCATGTCTCGGAGCTGCTCGGCAAGTCGCTCAATGCCGGCGCGCTGGATGACAAGGTCACGAAGGAGGACAAGGAGAGACTGGTTCAGGCCCTGCGCGACTGGGGGCTGCTCGATAGCAACCTGAACTACACGGGCGGCCTGCGTGTCTCCGGCCAGCGCGGCTACGATCAGCCGCCCGGTGGCGGCGTGAACGGTGCGCCGACGCCCTCGAAGATAAACAGCCTCTCCGATGTGCTCGATTCGCGCGTCTGGCAGCAGATGAGCTTCTTCTTCACCAATGTGATGCAGACGACCATGTTCCAGCCCAAGGGCGGCATAGACATGATCGGCAAGGGTTTCGCCAAGCAGCTGCCCGGCCTGATCACCTACAATGCCAAGGTGACGAAGGTCGCACAGAGCGACAGCGGCGTCACCGTGTCCTGGCAGGATCTCACGACCAATGCCATGAACGAGGCCAAGGCGGATTATTGCGTCTGCACAATTCCGCTCGGCGTGCTGAACCAGCTGGAGCTGCAGGCCAGCGCGCCGCTCAAGGCGGCGATCGCCGCTGTGCCCTATTCCAATTCCGTGAAAATGGGGCTGGAGATGCGCAGCCGCTTCTGGGAGGAGAAGGACGCCATTTATGGCGGTCACAGCTTCACCGATCAGCAGATCTCGCTGATTTCCTACCCCAATTATGATTTCTTCGGCGACAAGCCGGCCGTCCTGCTCGGCGCTTTTGCCGGCGGCGCTGCCGGTTACGCCCTGGCGGGGATGACGCCGGAGCAGCGCATCGAAGCCGCGCTGAAGCAAGGTTCGGTCTTTCATCCCGAGGATTATCGCAAGGAGTTCATGAATGGCGTCTCCCTCGCCTGGAGCCGTACGCCCTGGATCATGGGGTGCTGCGCCACATGGTCTGAAGCCTCCCGCGCTCAGCATTACCAGAATCTGGTCGCGATGGATGGCCGCGTGGTCCTCGCGGGCGAGCATGCATCCTTTTATGGTTGCTGGATGGAGGGCGCCCTTCTTTCCGCACTGGATGCCATTGAGCGCCTGCACAAAAAAGCATTGGCTGCCTGATCGGAACTCCGGCAAAGTAGACAAAATCTACCACAGACATGGATGACGCCGTGGACCCTTCAGGCCGGCTACCGAACGTAGGCGGAAAATCCTTCTGGTCACTGCAGCGGGTCACTCTGCTGCTCGGCCTCGCTTTACTTTCCGCCTGCGGGAAAAGCGAAGTCGAGCAGCAGCGTCAGCCACCACTGGTTTCGGCGACGAAGCCGGTCACTCATGTCTTTCGCGACGAAATTCAGGCTGTCGGCACGGCGCGTGCCAACGAGCAGGTGACGCTCGCCGCCAATGTCACGGAGCGGATCGAGCGCTTGTTGTTCGATGATGGTATGTACGTCCGCGCCGGGCAATTGCTTGCAGTGCTCTCTAACGCGCAGGAGCAAGCCGCGCTGGCCGGCGCCCGGGCCAGTGCAGCAGAGGCCGCGTCCCAGCTTGAGCGCGTGAGCAGTCTCTATAAACAGGGGTTTGCAACGCGCGCCCTGCTCGATCAGCAGCGGGCTGCGCTCAGTGAAGCCCGGGCGAGCGAAGATGGCACACAGGCGCAGCTTGGTGACCGGCTCATTCGCGCGCCATTCTCCGGCTATCTCTCCCTGCGGACCATCTCAGAGGGGGCTATCGTCAACAGCGGCACACCACTGGTGACGGTCAGCGATCTCTCGCGCATCAAGCTCGATTTCACGGTGCCGGAAACGCAGCTTGGCGCTCTGCGCACCGGCCAGCCCATCAGGGCGTATTCCTCCGCTTATCCTGAGGATGTGCTGCAAGGGACGATCAGCACCATCGATCCGGTGATCGACCCGGAGAGTCGGGCCGTGATGGTCCGCGCCACGCTGCCCAATCCCGGCGCACGGATCAAGCCCGGCATGTTGCTCACGGTGCGGATCGAGACAGGACAGCGCACCGCCCTCGCCGTGCCGGAAGTCGCCGTGCTGAGCCAGGGCGAGACGCGCTATGTCTATACGCTGGACGCCGAGCGCAAGGCCAAGCGCACCGCGGTAAAAACCGGGCTGCGCGACAATGGCCTCATGGAAGTGAGCGGGCTGTCCCAGGATGCGATGGTCGTGACGGAGGGCGTCGTGAAGGTCGCAGAAGGACGCGCGGTCCGCATTGCGGAGGTCGAGAGCAGCGACAGCGCCGCCCGGAAAGGCCCTGCGGCGCCGGAAGCCCGGCCATGATCCTTTCGGACATCTCCGTGCGGCGGCCTGTCGTCGCCGCCGTGATGTCCCTGCTTCTGGCGATTGTTGGCTTCGTTGGCTTCCTGAACCTTTCGGTGCGCGAATATCCGGACACCGATCCGCCGATCGTTTCGGTCGAGACGCGCTACACGGGCGCGAATGCCAGCGTGATCGAGAACCGCATCACCCAACCACTTGAACAGCGCCTGGCGGGCATTGAAGGCATTGAGACGATCAGTTCCACGTCTCGTGACGGGGCCTCCAACATCGTCATCGAATTCCGGGCCGGGCGGGATGTCGATGCGGCGGCGAACGATGTGCGCGACCGAGTGGCCGGCGGGGCTGCGGACAGACCGGACGACGCATTCCCCCCAGAAGTGCGTAAGGTCGATTCCGATTCACAGCCGATCATCTTCTTCGGTGTGATGGCGCCGGGCTGGGACCGCACAAAGCTTGGCGATTTCGTCTTCCGTGTCATCGTCGACCGCCTGTCCACCATCGATGGCGTTGCCCAAATCGTCGAGCTTGGCATGGCACGCCCCGCCATGCGCGTGTGGCTCAATGCAGATCGGCTGGCGGCCTTTCGGCTGACACCGGGCGATGTCGAGGCAGCCCTGCGGCGGCAGAATGTCGAATTGCCTGCTGGGCGTATCGAGGCGCAGGCACAGAACCTCTCGATCCGCGTCCAGCGCGATTTCACCACCCCTGAGGATTTTTCCCAGCTTGTCGTTGGTCGGGGGAGCGACGGGTATCTCGTCCGCCTGGGTGACATCGCGCGGATCGAGGAAGGCCCGGAAAATCCTTATTCGGTCTTCCGTTACAATGGCGAAACCGGGGTCGGTCTCGGCATTGTCCGCCAATCGGGAGCAAACACGCTGGAAGTCGCCCAGGCTGCCAAGGCTGCCGTTGCCGAACTGAGCGAGACACTGCCCGAAGGCGTTGAAATCCGCATGGGCGGCGATAGCACCATGTTCATTGAAGAGGCGATCAAGGGCGTTTGGCGAACCATCTTCGAGGCAGCGCTGCTGGTCACCATCGTGGTCTTCTTCTTCCTGGGCAGCATGCGCGCGACACTCGTGCCGATGATCACGGTGCCGATCTGCCTGCTGACGACCTTTGGCGTGCTGTGGTTGGCCGGCTATTCGATCAATCTGCTCACCCTGCTCGCGCTGGTGCTGGCGATCGGTCTCGTTGTCGATGATGCCATTGTCGTTCTGGAGAATGTTTATCACCGCATCGAGGAAGGCGAAGATCCGCTCTTCGCCGCTTTTTACGGCGCTCGTCAGGTGGGATTCGCCGTGGTCGCTTCCACGATGGTGGTCTGCGCAGTCTTCGTGCCCGTGATGTTTCTCTCCGGTCAGGCGGGGCTGCTCTTCCGCGAACTTGCGGTGGCCATGATCGCGGCGATCGGCGTTTCAGGCTTTCTCGCGCTCACGCTCACACCGATGATGTGTTCCAAGCTGCTGAAGGGCAGCCAACGCGGCCGCCTGACCGCGAAGATCGACCGGCTGATGGATCGAACGGAAGCGGGATATCAGCGTCTGCTCGACACCATGATCCAGCGGCCGTTGCCGGTCGTCATCGCGGCCGGCCTGCTCATCGCGGCCGGCGCCTTCCTGTTTCAGGGTCTGGATTCAGAGCTTGCTCCTGCCGAGGACACAGGCGTGATTCAGGTCCGCCTCAATTCGCCGGAGGGCACTGGCTTTGCGCAGGCCGACCAGTATCTTCGTCAGGCCGAGGGGCTGATCCTGCCCCTGGTCGCCGATGACGGTCCGGTACGCGGCATGAACGCGCGCATTGGCGGCTTCGGCGGCGGGACCGATGATTTCAACTCCAGCAGCCTCGCTGTGTTCATGAAGCATTGGGACGAGCGTGCCGAAAGCTCCCAGAGCGTCGCACAGGAACTGAATCGGCGGCTGACGACGCTGCCGTCCGTACGCGGCAACGCGACTGTCACAAACCGCTTGGCCCGTGGCGGCCAGCCGATCAGCTTCGTGATCGCCGGCACCAGCTATGAGGATCTGGCCGTCGCGCGCGATCGCATTCTGGACGCCGCCCGCGACAATCCCGGAATCGTCAATCTGGATGCCGATTATGTCGAGAACAAGCCACAGCTCATGATCGAGATCGATCATCAGCGCGCCGGCGACATGGGCATTTCCGTCAATGACATCAGCCAGGCGCTGCAGACCATGATGGGCTCGCGCCGCGCCTCAACCTATGTGCGCGACGGCGAGGAATATTATGTCGTCCTGCAGGCCGAGGCTTTCAATCGCGCGGATGAGGCCTCGCTCTCGAAGGTCTATGTCCGGGCAGCCGGCGGCGCGCTCGTGCCGCTCTCCAACCTGCTGATCATCCGCCAGGCCGCCACCGCCCGCGAGCTTGGCCGCTTCAACAAGATGCGCGCCATCACGCTGAGCGGCGGCCTTGCCGAAGGCTACTCCCTCGGTCGCGCGCTCGACTTCCTCAACGAGCAGGCGCGCCAATCACCCGAGATCATGGCGGTCGGCTACAAGGGCGAGAGCCGCAGCTTTATGCAGACCGGCTCTTCGATCTGGGTCGCTTTCGCGTTCACCGTGGTGGTGATCTATCTGCTGCTCTCTGCGCAGTTCGAGAGTTTCATTCACCCGCTGGTGATCATTTCCGCCGTGCCACTTGGCGTTGCGGGCGGCATTATCGGGCTGGCGGTGACCGGCACCAGCGTCAATCTGTTCAGCCAGATCGGCATCATCATGCTGGTCGGGCTGGCAGTGAAGAATGGCATTCTGATCGTCGAATATGCCAATCAGTTGCGTGACGATGGACGGACTTTTGAGGATGCGATCCGCGATGCAGCCGTCCGGCGCCTCCGCCCGATCCTGATGACATCGATCGCGACCGTATCCGGCGCCCTGCCGCTCGCGCTCAGCGCCGGCGCCGGCGCCAACGCCCGCTCGTCGATCGGCTGGGTTATTGTCTTCGGCGTCAGCATCGCGACGGCCATCACGCTGTTCGTGGTGCCCATCCTCTACAGCCGACTCGCTCGTGGCACATCCTCGCCGCAGACCGTCACGCGCCGCCTGCGCGATCTGATGGGCAAGGGCGGCAAGGCCGGCGAGGCAACCCAGCCCGCCGAATAACGGCAAACTCGGACGATCATCCCAGCCCACATGCAAACGGCGCGCCGCTCGAAGGTCGAGGACGCGCCGCACATAGGCCAGGAGGCCTGATCAGATCAGTCGATGATCGCCATCTGCGAATGCGCATTGGAAAGCTGTGCAATGCGGGTTTCGCTCACCTGCTGCATCGACTTGCGGCACTTGAAATCAGGCGCCAGATCCGCATTCACGCGGTCGCCGGGATTGCAGGCGGCAGCGATCTGACGCGCCACGCGCTCACGGAACTTTGCGACACTCTCCGCATCAGCGAAATTCACGCCTTCGGTCGAAACGCGCAGCTCGACCTGTTCGCGGGGCTTGGCAATTCCAGCGCTCGAACCGGCGAGCAGACCAGCCGCAACGAGGGCGGCGGCAACGATTTTCATGACAACTTACTCCTGTGAACTCATTTTCGCTTTTACATATCTCTTGATGAAGTCAGGCCCATGACGACCCCAGGGGCGGTCCCGAACCTGTCCAGCGTTTTTGAGTGCGCTTGATGGTGAGATAGGAGTGAGCCATTGTCGCCACAAGGCAAAATCGTCGCTGCGCCGCAGAAAACCGCCAAATTTTGATGTTGCAAGGCACGATAGCGCCCGGTCGGCCGGCGCGCTTGTAATGTAACGGAGCACCGCCTGTTTACGGGACACAAAACGGCAAACAGGCCGCCATCTTGCGCCGGCATACACCATTAAAGCCGCCAAAACGGCGTGGTAAACGTGAACACAAGCCCGCACGGATCAAGTCCTCAATTGAGGAAAGCCAGTTCCTTTTCAGTCCATTAGTCGGAAAGCGTTGCGCGCGCCTCCAACCGCTGCAAAGTCGCCATTTGGTTCTTGCCAGGCGACGCTGGTTGCGCCAGCATATCGAGCGCTGCCCCTGCGGCTGGTTCAGCCTTGTCATCTACGCGATAAGCGAAGAACAGCTTGGTGCACTTATGTGCAAAAGCCGCTTACGCTGCACAGGCGAAGAGGCTCGCGAAAATAATTGCAGCGGCGGCATACCCACAGACGCGCTGCTACCCGAGTCTGCGCGTTATTGCCCCTTTCCAGGCAGCAGGAGCCTCGCACGCAACGAGTCGCGCCATTCGCGCAGTTGTTTTGGCCGCTCGGCTGATGCAAGGGAGAAGCGAACCGCACACGCGGCATGCAGCCTTACGGGCCAGGACGACGGAAAGAGCGATGATAGCAACGGATAAGCCGATTGTTTTGTTTGGCGGCGGGGGTTTCGTCGGCCGCCATGTGGCACAGGAACTGCTTTCAAGGGGCTATCGCGTGCGCATCGCGCAACGAGATGCGCGCCAGGCCATGGGCATCCGCACATTGGGCGGCATGGGCCAGACGCAGTTCGTCGCCGTGGACATTACCGATGTCGGACAAGTCGCCGCCGCGCTTGAGGGTGCATCCGCCGCAATCAATCTCGTCGGCCTTCTCACGGGCAATATGGAGGCCGTGCACAGTCTCGGCGCGCGGAATATTGCGCAGGCTGCAGCCGCCGCCGGGCTAGCATCGCTCGTCCAGATATCGGCCATCGGCGCGGACGCAAATAGTGCCTCAGCTTATGGTCGTACGAAAGCGGAGGGTGAAGCCGCCGTGCGCGCGCACTTCCCGAGCGCGACCATCCTGCGCCCCTCGATCATCTTCGGTCAGGATGATCAGTTCACCAACCGCTTCGCGCGCTTGATCGTCACTGCTTCGTCTGTACCCGTCCTTCACGCCGTGCCGGTTATCCGGGCTGCTACGCGCTTCCAACCCGTGCATGTCGCCGATGTCGCTCATGCGATCGCGCTGGCGGCGATCGAACCCAGGCTTCATGCTGGCCGCACCTATGAGCTCGGCGGCCCGGACATTCTTTCCCTGCGCGAGATCAATGGCTGGATCGCGGATCAGATCGGGCGCGATTGCAAGTTCCTGCCTATCCCGGATGGCGTTGCGAAGGCGCTGGCGACAAGCACCGGCTGGGCTCCCGGCGCGCCAATCACGCGGGACCAGTTCGAGATGCTGCTGACAGACAATGTCGTCGCACCGGGCGCACCCGGCTTCGAGAGCTTCGGCATCACGCCCGCACCGATGGCTGCGATCGCACCAGCCTGGCTGGACCAATATCGCAAGCACGGCCGCTTCGGCAGCACGGCCAGGGCCTGACAGCGCCCTGCAGCCAGCCCATTTGACGAGCCGTTGCATCCGCGATCGCTAAACACAGGATCGACAGCCCCCAACATGTCCCCCTACACGGATCGTCCGAGCCATGGATAGCAACGTCCTCACCGCCATTCTGCTCGGCATATTGGAAGGCTTGACCGAGTTTCTGCCGGTCTCCTCCACCGGCCATCTCATTCTGGCCAGCGAGTTGCTCGGGTTCACCGGCGAGTCCTCCGTCACGTTCAAGATCGCGATCCAGTTCGGCGCCATCCTTGCAGTCCTCGTTGTCTACTGGAAGCGCTTCTGGGGCGTAGGCATTGGACTTCTGCACCGTCGGCCGGACGATATCGCCTTCACCCGCAATGTGCTGCTGGGCTTTGCACCCGCTCTCGTGATCGGCGTGCTTGCCTATGAGGCCGTGCGCGCCGCGATCCAGACGCCCATGATCGTGGCCGTCGCGCTGATCGTCGGCGGTGTGCTGATGCTCGTGCTGGAGCGGGTCGTGAAGACCGTGCGCTTCACCTCGGTGGAAGCGATGTCCTTTGGCACCGCGCTCACCATCGGGCTCGTCCAGTGTATTGCCATGATTCCCGGCGTCAGCCGGTCGGGCGCCACGATCCTGGGCGCGTTGATGATGGGCGTCGAGCGCAGGACAGCAGCGGAGTACAGCTTCTTCCTGGCGGTGCCCACGATGCTCGCGGCGACGGTCTACGCCCTGTGGAAAGATCGTGCCCTGCTCAACCCGGACGATTTCGGGATGATCGCGATTGGTTTCGGCATGGCCTTCATCACGGCCTTGTTCGTCGTGAAGGCCTTCGTCGCCATTGTCTCGCGCTATGGCTTTACCCCATTCGCCTGGTATCGAATCGCCGCCGGATCGATCGCGCTGATCGCCCTTTTGATGAGATAGGTCCGATGCGGCCTAAATTGGTTGTCGGAAATCGCCCTCCGGACACATTCCGACCCGCGTGATCTAATTAATAGGACAGCATTGCTGTCATTAATGTTGGGAAAGGCGTGACTTCCGCGCTAATTGGCACTAACGGCGGCCCCGAAAGAAAGGGACTGCCCATGGCCGAGAATCCAATGCTCAAATTCGTCACCCGCTCGCAGTCCTATCCGGACAAGCGAGTGGCCAGCGAGCGCGCCCATGATTTCGACGAGATTTCGGATGGGTTCGAGACCAGCGGCGCAGAGGATCAGGCCGCGCGCTGCTCGCAATGCGGCGTGCCTTATTGCTCGGTCCACTGCCCGTTGCACAACCACATCCCGGACTGGCTGCGCCTCACCGCCGAGGGCCGCGTGCGTGAGGCCTATGAGCTATCCAACGCGACCTCCACCATGCCCGAGATCTGCGGCCGCATCTGCCCGCAGGACCGGCTGTGCGAGGGCAATTGCGTCATCGAATTTTCCGGCCACGGCGCTGTCACCATCGGCGCGGTCGAGAAGTTCATCACGGATACTGCCTGGGAAGAAGGCTGGGTCGAGCCAGTTCAGGTCGGCGAGCCCACCGGGCTTTCCGTCGGCATCATCGGCGCCGGCCCCGGCGGCCTCACCACCGCGGAATATCTGCGCATGGCCGGGCATGAGGTGCATGTCTATGACCGTCATGACCGCGCCGGCGGCCTGCTGACCTATGGTATCCCCGGCTTCAAGCTGGAGAAGGACGTCGTCATGCGCCGGGTCAAGCGGCTTGAGGACGCCGGCATTCACTTCCACTTGGGCTTCGAGGTCGGCAAGGACGCCTCGCTTGCCGAGCTGCGCGAGAAGCACGACGCGATCCTCATCGCGACCGGCGTGTACAAGGCGCGTGACATCAAGGCCCCCGGCGTCGGCACGCAGGGCGTGGTCAAGGCACTGGATTTCCTCACCGCCTCGAACCGCGCGGGCTTTGGCGATCATGTGCCCGAACATGAGGATGGCTCACTGCTCGCCACCGGCAAGGATGTCGTGGTGATCGGCGGCGGTGATACCGCGATGGACTGCGTGCGCACCTCGATCCGCCAGGGCGCCAAGTCCGTGCGCTGCCTCTACCGTCGCGACCGGGAGAACATGCCCGGCTCGCAGCGCGAAGTGCAGAATGCCGAGGAGGAAGGCGTCGAGTTCGTCTGGCTCTCCGCGCCCGTCGCCTTCGAGGGGACGGAGAAGGTCACCGGCGTGAAGATGACCCGCATGCGCCTCGGCCAGCCCGATGCCTCGGGCCGCCGCGCGCCCGAGCCCGAGCCGGGTAGCGAGACCAGCATCCCGGCCGATCTCGTCATCAAGGCGCTGGGCTATGATCCCGAGGATCTGCCGGTCATGTTCGGCGAGCCCAGCCTTGCCGTCACGCGCTGGGGAACGCTCCGCGTCGACCATCGCAACATGATGACCAGCGTCGATGGCGTGTTCGCCGCCGGCGATATCGTGCGCGGTGCCAGCCTTGTCGTCTGGGCCATCCGCGATGGCCGCGACGTCGCCGACCACATGCACAGCTATCTGCGCGCCAAAACGCCAAAGAAGCAGGCGGTTGCCGCATGAAGAGGCTCGCCGCCCTTCTTGTGCCGGCGCTCGCGCTGTTGCCTGCCACCGCCGCGCTTGCGGCGGAGCAGCAAGGTACGGCCACGCCTGCGGCAAGCGAAGCGCTCGACCCCGCGCGGTTAGCGAGCGCCCGGCAGCTGGTGGAGATCATTCTGCCAGCCGAGCAGCGCGACGCCATGTTCGCGTCGGCCGTCAACGCCATGATGAACAACATGGTCGGCGGGATCGTGCAGGGGGAGGACGGCCTTGGCCAGCTCCTCGCCGAAACGCCGGAACTGCAGACTGCGTTCGCCAGCTTCATTGAGCGCCAGCGTGACCTTGCCATCGCCGACATCAGTGAAACGACGCCCGAGCTGATGCTCGCCTATACCAATGCCTATGCGCGCCTCTTCACAGCCAAGGAGCTGGATGAGATCGCCGCATTTATGGCCACGCCGACTGGAAAGCGTTACGCGCTGCAGAGCACTGCGATCCTGTCTGATCCCGATTTCGCCGCATGGCAGCGCAACGTCAGCGCGCGCAGCCAGGCCCGCCTGTCGGCTGAGCTGGAAAAGCTCATGACCGAGATCAAGCCAATCATCGAAGCCAAGGAAGCAAGCCACCATGGTTCCTGAAACCGAACGCGACCGGATCGCCCGTGAGGGCATGTATCGCCCCGAGTTCGAGAGCGACGCCTGTGGTGTCGGCCTCGTCGCGGCGACGGATGGCAAGCCTTCCCGCCGTGTAGTCGAGAGCGCCATCGACGCACTCAAGGCCGTGTGGCATCGTGGCGCGGTCGATGCGGACGGCAAGACCGGCGACGGCGCCGGCATCCACGTCGATCTGCCCGCTCGCTTCTTCGATGACGCCATTTCCGCGTCCGGCCACAAGCCCCTGCCCAATCGCCTTGCCGTCGGCATGATCTTCCTGCCGCGCACCGATCTGAGCGCGCAGGAAACCTGCCGCACGCTGGTCGAATCCGAGATCATCGAGGCGGGCTATCGCATCTATGGCTGGCGTCAGGTGCCGGTCGATGTCTCTGTGATCGGCGAGAAGGCGCAGCGCACGCGTCCGGAAATCGAGCAGATCCTCATCGCCGGGCCGATGCCGGAGGAGCAGGACGTCGCAGAGTTCGAGCGCGATCTCTATCTCGTGCGTCGCCGCATCGAGAAGCGCGTGATCGAGGCGCAGATCAACGATTTCTATATCTGCTCGCTCTCCTGCCAGTCGATCATCTACAAGGGCCTGTTCCTCGCCGAGAGCCTTTCGGTCTTCTATCCCGACCTCACGGACGAGCGGTTCGAGAGCCGCGTTGCGATCTTCCACCAGCGTTACTCGACCAACACCTTCCCGCAATGGTGGCTGGCCCAGCCTTTCCGTTCGCTTGCCCATAATGGCGAGATCAACACGATCCGCGGCAACAAGAACTGGATGAAGAGCCACGAGATCAAGATGGCGGCGCTCGCCTTCGGTGAGCATTCCGGTGACATCAAGCCGGTGATCCCGGCGGGTGCCTCCGATACCGCCGCGCTCGATGCCGTGTTCGAGACGCTGTGCCGCGCCGGCCGCGATGCACCGACCGCCAAGATCATGCTCGTGCCCGAGGCCTGGCAGCACAATGATGACGTGCCCGAGCCGCACAAGCACATGTACAACTATCTCGCCTCCGTCATGGAGCCATGGGATGGACCGGCTGCGCTCGCCATGACCGATGGCCGCTGGGCCGTCGCGGGCATGGACCGCAATGCCCTGCGTCCGCTGCGCTACACACTCACCGCCGACAATCTGCTGATCGTCGGGTCGGAAACCGGCATGGTCGTCGTGCCCGAGACGACCGTGGTCAAGAAAGGTCGCCTCGGCCCCGGCCAGATGATCGCCGTCGACCTTGACGAAGGCAAGGTCTATGATGACCGCGCGATCAAGGATCGCATCGCCGCCGAGCGCCCTTATGCCGAGTATGTGAAGGGCTTCCGCACCGCTGCGGCTCTGCCTGCGCCAGCCGATGATGCGCGTCCGCAGTGGGACCGCGCCGAGTTGACGCGCCGCCAGATCGCCGCCAACATGACCATGGAAGACATGGAGCTGATCCTCGGCCCCATGGCGGAAGATGGCAAGGAAGCGGTCGGCTCCATGGGCGATGATGCGCCGCTGGCCGTCATCACCGAGAAGCCGCGCACGATCAGCCACTTCTTCCGGCAAAATTTCAGCCAGGTCACCAATCCGCCCATCGACTCGCTGCGCGAGCGGCATGTGATGAGCCTGAAAACGCGCTATTCAAACCTCGCCAACATCCTCGAGGAGGACCGTCAGAACAGCGAGGTCATGATTTTGGAATCGCCGGTGCTGCTGTGCGAGGACTGGTCGCGACTGAAGCGCTATTTTGGCAAGACGGTAGCGGAGATCGACTGCACCTTCCCTGCCGATGGCCCTCAGGACGCCCTGCGCGCTGCGATCAATCGTCTGCGCGACGAGGCGGAAATCGCCGTGCGCGCGGGGCAAACGGAGCTGTTCCTTTCCGATGAGAACATCGGGCCGGATCGCGTCGGCATTGCCATGATCCTTGCGGCGGCGGCCGTTCACACGCACCTCGTGCGCAAGGGGCTACGCTCCTATGCGTCAATCAACGTGCGCACCGCCGAATGTCTGGATACGCATTATTTCGCGGTCCTCATCGGTGTCGGCGCCACTTCCGTGAATGCCTATCTGGCCGAGGCTTGCATCGCCGACCGCCACGCGCGCGGGTTGCTGGGCGATCGCAGCCTGGAGACCAGCCTCGAGAACTATCGCACCGCGATCAACGAGGGCTTGCTCAAGATCATGAGCAAGATGGGTATCGCAGTAATCTCCAGCTATCGCGGTGGTTATAATTTCGAGGCGGTGGGCCTTTCCCGCGCGATCGTGAACGATCTGTTCCCGAACATGCCGTCCAAGATCTCCGGTGAAGGCTACGCCTCGCTGCAGTATAACGCGCTCGTCCGGCATGAGGCGGCTTTCAACAAGGCCGTCACCACCCTGCCGATTGGCGGCTTCTACCGCCACCGTGCGGGCGGCGATGCGCATGCCTATTCGGCGCAGCTCATGCACCTGCTGCAGACCGCCGTGGGAACGGACAGCTACTCCACCTATCTGCAGTTCTCGCGCGGCGTCTCAGAGCTGCCGCCGGTCTATCTGCGCGACCTGCTGGAGTTCAACTATCCCGATCAGGCAGTGCCGATCGACGAAGTCGAGGCGATCACGGAAATCCGCAAGCGCTTCGTCACGCCGGGCATGTCGCTGGGCGCGCTCTCGCCGGAAGCGCACGAGACGCTGGCCATTGCCATGAACCGGATCGGCGCCAAGGCCGTTTCCGGCGAGGGTGGCGAGGACCGCGCGCGCTTCACGCCTTATGAGAATGGCGACAACGCCAATTCGAACATCAAGCAGATCGCCTCGGGTCGCTTCGGCGTTCATGCCGAATATCTGGGCGCCTGCGAGGAAATCGAGATCAAGGTCGCGCAGGGAGCCAAGCCCGGCGAGGGCGGCCAGTTGCCCGGCTTCAAGGTGACCGAGTTCATCGCGAAGCTGCGCCACTCGACGCCCGGCGTGACGCTCATCTCGCCCCCGCCGCACCACGACATCTACTCGATCGAGGATCTCGCTCAGCTCATCTACGACCTGAAGCAGATCAACCCGCGTGCGCGGGTCTGCGTGAAACTGGTGAGCCAGGCAGGCATCGGCACAGTCGCGGCAGGCGTTGCCAAGGCGCATGCGGACGTCATCCTCGTCTCCGGCAATGTCGGCGGCACCGGCGCCTCCCCGCAGACCAGCATAAAATTCGCCGGTCTGCCTTGGGAAATGGGTCTTGCCGAGACCAATCAGGTGCTGACCCTCAACGGCCTGCGCCACAAGGTGAAGCTACGCACGGACGGCGGCCTCAAGACCGGACGTGACATCGTCATTGCCGCGATCCTCGGCGCCGAGGAGTTCGGCATCGGTACCCTGAGCCTCGTCGCGATGGGCTGCATCATGGTCCGCCAGTGCCATAGCAACACCTGCCCCGTGGGCGTGTGCGTGCAGGACGAGCGCCTGCGCGCCAAGTTCACCGGCACGCCGGAGAAGGTCATCAACCTCATGACCTTCATCGCCGAGGAAGTGCGCGAGATCCTGGCGCGCCTGGGCTATCGCAGCCTGGATGAAGTGATCGGCCGCACGGAGCTGCTCCGTCAGGTCAGCCGTGGCGCCGAGCATCTCGACGATCTCGATCTCAACCCGATCCTCGCGAAGGTGGATGCGGATGACGACAAGCGCCGCTTCAACCTGCCGACCTGGCGCAATGAAGTGCCTGACAGCCTTGATGCGCAGATGATCACGGACGCGCAGGCGGTGTTCGAGCGGGGCGAGAAGATGCAGCTCACTTACACGGTGCGCAACACACATCGCGCCGTGGGCACGCGCTTCTCCGCCATGGTCACCAAGAAGTTCGGCATGTCGACCCTCCAGGACGGGCATATCCATGTCCGCCTGCGCGGCACCGCCGGACAGTCGCTTGGTGCCTTCCTCTGTAAGGGCATCACGCTGGAAGTCTTCGGCGATGCCAATGACTATGTCGGCAAGGGGCTTTCAGGCGGCATCATCGCCGTGCGCCCGATGGTCTCCAGCCCACTCGCGAGCCAGGAAAACACGATCATCGGCAATACTGTGCTCTATGGTGCCACGGCGGGTAAGCTCTTCGCGGCCGGTCAGGCCGGTGAGCGCTTCGCGGTCCGCAACTCCGGCGCACAGGTCGTCGTCGAGGGCTGCGGCGCCAATGGCTGCGAATATATGACCGGCGGCATGGCCGTGATCCTCGGGAAGACCGGCGCCAATTTCGGCGCGGGCATGACCGGCGGCATGGCCTTCATCTATGATGAAAGCCGCACGTTCGCGGCGCACGCCAATCCCGAGAGCATCGTCTGGCAACGGCTGGACAGCGCCCATTGGGAAGCCGTGCTGAAGGAACTGATCGAGGAGCATATCGCCCGCACGGACAGCGCCTGGGCCAAGTCCATCCTGCACAGCTGGGATCGCAACCGCGATCACTTCTGGCAGGTCTGCCCGAAGGAAATGCTGAGCCGCCTGGCCCACCCCCTGTCTGACAAGGCCGAGGTCGTCGCGGCGGAATGAAGCTGAGTCCCCGGCGTGAAAATGCCGGGGGTGACACGATCTGGCTCAAGCCATCGCGGCAAGTATTTCGGATATGGCGACAAAGGCGAAACACACCGAGCTGTCCGCCACCCCATAAGGCAAAAAGATGTCGTCGCCCACGCGGATCGCACCGCAGGTGTAGACAACATTGGGCACATAACCTTCGCGATCCTCGTCCGCAGCTGAGAGGATCGGGTTGGGCGTGCGACCGAGTACCTTCGACGGGTCGTTCTTGTCGAGCAGCGCCGCGCCGATCGCATATTTGCGCATGGCGCCCACCCCATGCGTCAGCACCAGCCAGCCCTCATCAAGCTCGATCGGCGCGCCGCAATTGCCGATCTGCACCAGCTCCCACGGAAAACGGGGCTCAAGCAGCAGCGACCCACCGTCCCAATGGTCAATCTGGTTAGAGCGCAGGAGGTATAGATTCTTGCCGTCCTGCCGGCCGATCATGCAGAACTGCCCGTCAATCTTGCGCGGAAACAGCGCCATGCCCTTGTTCCGGCCCGCTCTGCCCTTGATCGGGGTCAGCGTGAAATCCCTGAAGTCTCGGGTGCGCAGCAGCTCGGACTGGATGTCGCGGCCGCTATACGCGGTATAGGTGCCGATCCACTCGCTCTTGCCGCTATCGCGCTGGAATTCCAGCAGCCGCAGATCTTCCAGCCCATTGCGCTGCGCCTCGGTAATCGGGAAAATGACCGTGCCCGAGATACTGCTGTCGTGCTGGCGATAAAGCGTCACGACATCTTCCGGCTTGTGCTCAAGAGGCGCGCCCTCCATCGCTGCCGTGGCGAAAGTGGGCTGGGGCAACAGGGTCAGCTTGCGGTCGTTCGTGATGATCCCCTCACGAAACGCGATTGTCGAGATATGCCCCTCCCCCACAGCACGCAGTGAGAGCAGGATACGAATGCTTCCATCCAGCAGCCCGCTCTGGTCGGGATGCCGCACGACACTGGGGTTCATCAGGGCGGCGGCGGCGTAGCTATACTCATGGCAAAAATAGGCGCCGAGCAGGAGCCTCATTTCACGCTTGAGAACGAGGGCATCGAGACCGAGCTTCGGGCGGATTTCCTCGAAGCGCTCTTCAAACACCTTCTCGATCTGCCAGTGCCGGTCCGCAAAATCGCGCAGGACCACCGCAAGTTCGGCCCGCACCGTGCGCGGATCGAGCGCAATGATCTCTCGCGAAAGCCGCAACACGCGCTCAAGATCAGGGCCCGAGGCCTGCCAGGCTAGGTGGAAGGGCCGCACCACAACCCGCGTCGGATCGGCGTGGAGCCGCAAATCATGTTGAACGAGATGAACCATGCCGCGCCTCAAACGGCTTTGGCGATGAAATCGCGGATGGCACATGTCGCATGCTGATAAGCGAGCACGGACTCGGCGCCTTCGTTGAGGTTCAGCCCGCGCGGATTGATCCCGTCTCGGCTGGTGCCAGTGACCGGATCGGCGACGATAACGCCGCGATCATTATGTCCCGCGAACCAGTCGTAAGCCCGACGCGCATGGATCAGCCACGCCAGGTCGCCTGTGACATCATAAGCCGCTGCGGCGGCGTCGATCATCGCCCAAATTTCGACCGGCTGCTGGTCGAACGGCCGTGGCGGCTCGTAAGGCTTGCCGAAGCTGTCCGATCCCACCGGGCGGAAGTGGCCGCGCGACGCGATTTGCAGCTCGGTGATCCAGCGTAATGATGTGAGACCGCAAGCCGTGATGTTGTCCTGACCCAGCCGCGCACCAGCCCGCAACATCGCCTCGGGTAGGCGGCCATTGTCATACGCCAGGACGTTCTCGAACCAGTGCCAGTCGGGTTGGGCGACCGCGTGGAACAATTCAAGCAGCCGGTTGGCGCCCCGCTTAATGATCTGGGCGGCCAGTTGGTGCTCTCCGTGTGTAGTCAGCACATAATCCGCGCCCAGCATCGCGAAGGCAGTCGCGCGAGGGGATTGGAAATCCAGCGCCGACGGTGCTGTGCGCTCGAACAATTCATGCGACCAGCGCCTCAGTCCGGTGTTCCTGGCGCGCTGTGCGGAAAAGCCCAGCGCCCATAACGTTCGTCCGCAGCTATCCTCCGAGCCGATGTCTTCCAGCCAGTTGCGACCAAAGCCCATGAAGTTACGGAATTCCTGCCGGTCGGGATTCCAGGCGTGCTGCACAAAGGCAGCGAAGATGCCCGTCAGCCGGTCGCAACGACGCAGCGCCTCGCCATTAAGGCGGTGCATCAGCATCAGCGCACGCGCATTATCATCCACGCAATAGCCGTGGGCGCGGTCCGGCACGCCATGGATGCTGTGCTGCAGAATGCCAGTATCGTCACAAATCCGCAGCAGCCCATCCACGCCGATCTGCTCGGGCACGCGCGCTGCGCCCGGCGTAATCTGGCTCGCCGCAATCAGGTCGCGGCTGCGCTCGGCAAAGACCGGCCAGATCATGTCGCGGCTGCGCGCATAAGCGCGCCGCTGCAAGGTCATCAACCGCTCTCGGTCGCTCAGCAGATCGCCAATTGCATCGCCCAGCGCCGCTTTGTCGTGAAAGGGCACCAGCACACCATGATCGTCCGCGAGCAGTTCCAGAGCATGCACATACGGCGTTGATACCACTGCCTTGCCGAGCGCCATTGCATAAGAGAGCGTGCCGGATGTGGATTGCTGTGCGCCCGTATAGGGTGTCACATAAACATCCGTCGCTTCGATCAGGTCGAGCAATGCCTCCGTCTCCATGAAGCTGTCGATCCAGCGGACATGGTCGTCAACGCCAAGCACCTGTGCCTGCGCCCGGAGCTTCTTGCGATAGGCTTCCCCTTCCTGCGCCAGCAGATTGGGATGTGTTGCCCCGGCAATGCAATAGAGCACGTCGGGATGCCTCGCGACGATAGCAGGCAAGGCCGCGATCACGGCTTCGATGCCTTTTCCCGGCGAGAGCAGGCCGAAGGTCAACACCACCTGCCTGTCATCAAATCCAAACTGCGCCTTGAACTGCTGCCCCCGCCCAAACGGCCTGTCCGGCACGCCGTGCGCAATGAGCGCGATCTGATCGGCGTCGGCATTATAAACCGTACGCAGCAAGTCACGCGAGCGCTGGGACATCACCACAAGTCGACTGGCCCGTGCGATCAGCCTCTCCATCACACGGCGTTGATCGTCATCTGGCTCGGCGAGTACAGTGTGTAGGGTCACGATCAGTGGCGCGGCGACGCGATCAACCAGTTCGAGGATCATGTCTCCGGCAAGACCGCCGAACAGGCCGAACTCGTGCTGGAGCCAGACCACATCGGCACCACTGGATTCGATCTGCCGGGCTGCATCGACAAAGGTTGGAATCTCTCCCTCGATGATCGAGGCGCGCACCGCAGGGTGGCTATGGGGCCGGCCCATAATCGGGGACATCGCATAGATGTCGATCACAAGTTCGGGATAGGCCGCACTCAGCGAATTATAAATGTCGGTCGTAAAGGTCGCGATGCCACACCGCCGCGGCAGAAAGCCGCCGATAAGTGCGATCCGAACCGGTGCCCTAACATCTACCCGCTTTAAAGGAGCAGCCGCCTGATCATCCAGGAGCCACGCGCGATCGAGAGTTACGGACACAGGCCGTTCCCGCCGAAAATGACGTAAGGCCTCGCCCAATAGAATATCCATTCATGCAGAACGCCGCTCAGATCGCGGGTCGTTGTCTATATAACAGATTGCGCGCAGCTTGGTTGCACTGATTTGCGGCGAACCATACACCACACCTGCATGTCGCACTAACGGGACGACCGTGCGTCCGGGATGGGTGAAAAGAGGGCGGGGTGAGACGAGGGCTGGGCCATCGCTTTCAACCGGCACCTCTGACAGACCTATTCCGCCAGCAGCGGCGCGGAGCGGAGCGCCGCTGCTGGCGGGCGCTCGGCAGACACGGGCTCTCTGGGACGCGGCGGGATGGACGGGACCTCCGCGCGGGCCGCGGCGCGTGGCCGCGTGATGTCTTGCAGATTAACCGCCTCATAGGGCGGCAGCGGCGCATAGTCCGCAGGCAGCGGCTCGAGATACTCCGGCACGCGATGCAGCCCTGAATCGCAACCTTCGCAATGATAGCTCGTCGGCCCATTGCGTGTCGCAAGCGCGGTTGGCTGGCGGTCCTCGAATGTGGGTTCATCGTCACCTAGCCCGGCCTCACTCCAATAAGCGGCCAGCTCTTCCGCGCCGGTCTTGTTGTCCGCACCGCCGGCTGTGACGAAATTGCCCAGCGTGACACCCGCCACCCCGCCAAGCAGCAGAATGGCACCGACAAACCCCAATGTACGAACGCTGGTGTGCATGGGCCGTGATCCTATCAGATTTCGCCTGCGAGGGGCACTCCGTCATGGGGACGCTGCCTTTGAAACAAGTCCGCTCGCCGTCATTGGTTCCGTCTACGCAAGTTTCAGCTTTGATCGCACCGGCCAGCGATTTAAGAGCCGCGCATGTGGCATCTCTATCAGTTCCCGCTCTGCCCCTTTTCCCGCAAAGTCCGGTTTCTCATGGCGGAGAAGGGCATCGTGTACGAAACCGTACGCGAATCACCGTGGGAAGCTCGCGACGAGTTCCTTGATCTCAATCCAGCGGGCGCCACGCCGGTCATCGTTTCCGATGATGGCGCGGCGACGCTGGCAGACAGTCAGGCGATCTGCGAATATTTCGAGGAAACGGTCGATCAGTTCCCGCTGATAGCCGGTTCGGCACTCGCCCGCGCGGAAGTGCGCCGCCTCGTCGCCTGGCTAGATCAGATCGTGTACCGCGATGTGGTGGCGCCGCTGCTCAATGAGCGGATGATCAAGCGCGTCGTTTCCCGCGCTTCACCCGATGCCGGCGCGCTGCGCGATGCCATGCGCCGGGCCAACACCCACATGGATTACATGGATTATCTGCTCGATCATCGCAGTTGGCTCGCCGGCGGGACGATGAGCCTGGCGGACATCACCGCCGCCGCGCATATCTCCGTTGCCGATTATCTCGGCGGCATCGACTGGGAGGGCCACGGCCCCACCAAACGCTGGTATGCCGGCATCAAGTCGCGTCCCTCCTTCCGCCCGCTGCTCTCCGAACGGATGGAAGTCGTCACCCCGCCCAAATACTACGATCAGCCGGATTTCTGAGGGTCACCGTTCGGGCTGAGCGGTGAATCACTCTTCCATATCGCGGGCGATGTACACCCGGTTTCGCCCATGTTCCTTGGCCAGATACAGCGCCCGGTCGGCAGCCTTGAGCGCATCGCGCGGTTCGGGATAGGCGAACACATCCGCTACGCCGCCTGAGAAGGTCACGCGCTCCATCCGCTCGCCGGTCTTGCGATCGACCAGATTGCGCTGCGCCATGTCGATGCGTGCGTCATCGACCACCTTCGCCGCCTCGGCGACGGTCATGCCACGGAACAGCATCACGAACTCCTCGCCGCCGTGTCGCGCGACATGGCATCTGTCGTCGGAGATTTTCGCAAGCAGCCCCGCAACGAACTTCAGCACTCGGTCGCCCGCATCATGACCGTGGTTATCGTTGATGACCTTGAAATGGTCGATGTCGCAGAAAGCCACGCATAGCGGTTCTGCACCCTCGCGGGCCGTCGCGGCTTCCTCACGAAGCGTATTCTCGAATGCGCGCCGGTTGGGCAGGCCGGTCAGATGGTCCTGCTCGGCGGCCTTACGCGCGCTTTCCAGATTCTTCTGGAGCAGCCGCGTCTGAACCTGGCCGTCCCGCATCCTGGCTTCGACTTCGCGGGTCTTCTCGATCATGCTGCGCGTCAGCAGGATGAGATTGCTGACCGCTTCTCCGGTATCGGCTTGACCGAGCGTGGCAGCCTGCTTCTGCAGGGCAGCGCCGAAATCTTTGGCGGAACTGCTGGATTGGTTCGCGATGCCGGTCAAATGGTCGAGATTGGCCTCCACCTCCAGCAGCATATCGCCCAGCGTATCCGGCGTCAGTTCCTCGGCGCGCTGCTCGGCAATGATCTGCTCGGCAACGCCATTGGTGAGCTTGCCGCGCTCGGTCAGGATCGCGCGCACGGCCTTCTCGATCGCGATGTCGTTGCCGGTAATGTAGTCCAGAGCCAATCCGAAGTTGAGCGGCGTCAGGTCGAGATCATGAGCGAAAATGAAGCTGCCAACCTCGTCGTAGAGCGTCTTGCGCCGCTCGCTTTCCCGGCGAAGATGCGCGCTCCCCGCCTCACGGGCCGCCGCCTCATCTTCCCGCCCGGCCTCGGAGGCGGTGTCCGTGATGCCCAGAATCCGGCCCAACCGAGCCAGCTTCCCACCAAAACTCTCAGACGGCACTTGCACGGCAGACATGCCAGATCTCCTCCAACGCCGCTCTTTTAGCCGCCTGTAGTAAATAAAGCTTTGAGGGCGATCGGCAGGATAGCTGATCTTGGTTGCAGGTCCGGGTCAGACCAGATCGCCGAGCAACAACCGCGGCTTATTTCCGCTCTCGCCGCGCGCTTCGTCCATGAAGCGCTCCTTAAGTGGCCCCAGCTTCTGCACGGCAGAAAGGCCCAGCCGGCGGATTGCCGAGGCGGGTTTGCCCGGCACATCGAACAGACGCACCAACCCGTCCATCATGATGGTGACGCTCAGGGCATCCAGCGCCCGCCAGCGCTGGTAGCGCGCGAGCAATTGCGCGTCGCCCGGCTCCATGCCGGTCCGCATGCCCTCCACGATCACTTCCGTCAGCGCCGCCACATCGCGATAGCCCAGGTTCACCCCCTGCCCCGCAATGGGATGAATGCCATGTGCCGCATCACCGACCAGCGCCAGCCGCTTGTCGATGATCCGCGCGGCGCGATGATAGCCGAGCGGATAGCTCTGCATCGGCGCGGCCAGCCGGATGCGGCCAAGGAAATTCCCCATGCGCTTCTGTGCTTCCGCCAACCAGGCCTGTTCGCCGAGCTTCAGATAGGCCGCTGCATGTTTCGTCGGCACCGTCCAGACGATCGCCGATCGATTGCCCGGCAGCATCGGCAGCAGGGCGAAAGGCCCGCCCGGGTAGAAGATCTCATAGGCGGTGTTGCCGTGCGCTTCGTCGTGCTCGATGGCGGTGACCAGTGCCGTGTGCGGATAATCCCACGTCGCCACCGGAATGCCCGCTGCCTTGCGGGTGGGGCTGCCCCGCCCTTCCGCACCGACCAGCAGGCTCGCGCTGATCTCGGCGCCGCTTTCCAGCCGAACGGTCACGCCATGATCGCCGCGGACGACGTCCGCGGCGCGGTCTGGTTGGAACCGCGCGATGTCGGACGCATCCGCCGCCGCTTCGATGGCCGCGCGCAATTCGCGATTCTCGACCATGAACCCCATGGCCCCATCCTCGGGATCGGGCGCGAAGTCCAGGGCGCCGCCGGTCAGCCCTTCGCTCACCCAGATCCGGTCGATCGGGCAGGTCTTGCCGTGCAGGAACGGCGCGACACCGATCGCCTCAAACTGGCGCCAGCTGGCCGAGGAAATCGCCGAGGTGCGCCCGTCAAAGCTCTGCGCCGGCACGCGCGAGGGCGCTGCCGGATCGATAACGGCGCTCCGCACCCCATGCCGCTCCAGCGCCACGGCCAGCGTCAGCCCGACAAGGCCGCCGCCCAATATGATCACATCATAGCGTTGCATGGACCCTGTCTAGCGCGGCGATGCGGCCATGGCGACTGCCCATTGGAGAAATGACATTGGTCGGCCCGGGGGCATATGCACTGCCGGCGGGGACCAGATCTCAGAATGCGAGCTGCGCGTCATCCACCGCCGCGATGTCCACCGCGCGCCGATAACGAAAGACCGTCGCGGGCGGCACATTACGCACGATAGTGCCGATGCGCTCAACGCCCAGATCGAGCGCGTCCGCTACCGAATCGGCGACCGGCGGGCGCGGCGAATAGGTAAACTGGATGAACGCCCCGCCCGGCCGCAGCAGCCGGAACGCCTCGGTCACGATCGCGCTCTGCAAACCCTTGCTCATCGCAAGAAGCGGCAGCCCGCTGATCACGCACTGATAAGCACCCGCCCCGCCAGCGCTCTGCGCGACGACGGCCTGCGCCGGCGCCTCGATGATCGATACATTCGGAAAATCCCGCCGCAGATTGCGCGCGAAACCGGGATTGATCTCGACCACTTCCAGATCTGTACGAGGCAGACCGGTCGCGAGAATTTGCCGGGTCAGCGCACCGGTGCCGCCACCAAACTCCATGACGAGGCCGCCTTGGGGATCGATCTGCGAGGCCATCAGCCGCCCCAAATGCGGGCTGCTCGGCACAATGGACGCCGTCTGGCGCGGCTTGCGCAACCAGGCTTGCAGAAATTTCAGATAATCGCCAGCGCTCGAACGGCGATCGGTAAGTGCAGATCCCTTGCTCGCCATCGGCCCTCGCTCAGCTGTCACGGAACCGACTCACTAGTGCGCAGCGCGGGCCGTGGGAAGAGGCAAGATTAGGGGAAGTGGGACAGATGCGCACATCAGCCCTGCAATCACGCCGCACAGAGCTAACGATGTCTCACGCGTAGACGAATCATCTTGCAGATAGGCAGAACGGCTTCCTGCCGGAACGGCGCGCTTCAAGAACAAATCAGACGATCGGGTTCCGCGGCCAGGACGATAATCAACCGTCCTTAGTGAGTCACATGCCGTACGGCTGCCAGCAGGCGCTCGGGGTCGAACGGCTTCACCAGCCATCCCGTTGCCCCTGCTTCGCGCGCACGGCTGCGCTTTTCCTCGCTATATTCGGTCGTCAACACCAGCACAGGACGGTTCACATGTCGACGGCCCTGCGCGCGCAGCGTCTCGATAAAACCGAAGCCATCGAGGCGCGGCATGTTGATATCTGTTATGATGAGATCGGCCTCGTTCGCCTCGAGCCAGTCGAGCGCCGCCTGCCCGTCTTCCGCCTCGACCACCTCGAAGCCGCCGCCGGTCAGCGTCATGCGCAGCAGCGCACGCATGCTACGGCTGTCATCGACCGTCAAAATCCTCGTCGCCGGCATGCTCGCGCCCACTTCCTACCCCACATAGGTGATGGCAAGCGAGATAGCTGACACTCCGTTTACAAATCGTTTGAAAGCGAGCTGCGGCGGGGGCGTTCTTGCAGCGGTGCGGGATCAGATCTCGGCGTTGATTACCCAGTCGTGGAACGTGCGGACCGCACGCTTTTCCATCGCTTTAGGCCGGCAGACGAAGAAATAGCGATAGGGGCTTTCGACATGAAAATCGAACAACCGGACGATACGGGGATCGTGGGCTTCCTGAAAATGGCGGCCATGCATGGCGGCAATACCGAGTCCCTGCGCCGCCGCCTCCAGCATCAGCGCGCCCGAATCATAATAGTCGATCGAGGCCGGGGTGAGGTTGGGCAGGCCTACAGCGTCCTTCCAAACATCGAACGTCGCAGACATGTCGCGGTGGACGAGCAGCGTCTGGCGGGCAATGTCTTCCGGCCTGGTAACCGGGTGACTGCCCTCAAGGAGCGTTTTGGAGCCGATCAGATAGACAAGATCGCGGTCTAATTCGCGTGCATATAAAGAGGGGTCAACATCCCTGGCAAGTACGATGGCGGCGTCCAGTCCTTCGCCGAGGCGGGCGATGGCGTTGGGGCTGGTGTCAACATCCAGATGAACATCGGGATGGAGCTTGTGGAACTCGCCCAGCCGCGGGAACAGCCGCTGGCTCGCGAACAGCGGGAGCATGCCGAGGCGTACGCGCATCGTCCGGGCGCCGCCCATCGCGCTCTCGATGGCTGCACTCAGCGTATCAAGCGCGGGCGCGATTTCCTTGAGCAGCGCATGGCCGTTCTGGTTCAGCTCCAGCTGCTGATGCTTACGCTCGAACAGACTGTAGCCCAGGAACCGCTCGAGCGCCTGAATCCGGCGGCTGAGCGCAGGCGCCGACAGCGCAAGCTCCTCCGCAGCGGCCTTTACGGAGCCGGTCCGGGCGACCTGCACAAAGGCCTCCAGGGCCGTGAGGGGTGGAAGTCTCCGCATCGTTCGTCAGTCGAGAACAGGTTTATGCTGCATCGCACAACTATGCCGCAACAGCGGTCCGGACGCTAGCTTGTTTTATCAGGAACATTGCCTCGCTCTACGTGCGCCGAGCCGCCAGCCGCCACAGCCGCTCCATAGGCCCCTGCCCCAGCCACCGGCGCCACAGAACAGACCAGACCAGCATCAGCGCCCACATCGCAAGGACGAAGAGGAGCAGCTGCGTGCGGGTAAACGCGCCGAACAAGCTCGCGCCATACCCGTAGAACAAGCTCGTCATCACAAGGCTGGTGAGCAGATAATTGGAAAGCGCCATGCGCCCCACTGCGCCGATTGCCTTCACGAAACGCGCATCGGGATGTTGAGCGGCAATGCCCATGGCAAGCGCGGCGAGCCCAATCGCAAGCGGCAGACGAAGCGGCACCGACCAGCCGAAGAGCGACGCCTGCGCGGCCAGAGGATCGGCGGTCAGCAAGACCCATATCCCCAAGCCGATCATCGGGATCAGACCCACCAGCAATGCCCGACGCCAGGTTGCGCGATATTGGGCAGCCTGCCACTGGCCGGCCAGAAACCCGCCCTTGAGCATGGCCATGCCCAGAGCGATGAATGCGAGACATTCCGGCCATGAATACAGGATCTGGTTTGTGGCCACGCGGGGAACAGCGGCGAGCCGCTCGGCAAAGATTCCGGCGTAGCTACCCGTGTAGCGCATGATCTCACCGGCGACCGCCATGCTGTCGCCCATGCCGAGACTGTCAGCATAATCGCGCCATTGGCTGACCACCGCAGCCGTTGCGCCTGGCTCCAGTGCTGCGCCCCGCAACGAGAAAGCAGGCAAGGCTGTCGCAACGTTGATGATCCATTGCAGCAACAGCAGAGCCAGTGCGAGCTTGATCAGGTTCAGCGTCTCGAACCGGATGAACAGAGTGGCGATAAGGCCGCACAGGGCCAGCTGGACCAGAATGTCCCCCGACCAGAGCAGCAGATAATGCGCAAGACCGATCGGCAGCAGCCACAGCATGCGGCGGCGATGCGCCTGAAGACCGTCGCGCCCGTTCATTTCCGCAGATTCGATCACCAGCAGAATGGACGCCCCGAGCAGCATCGCGAAGAGCGCGCGCATCTTGCCATCAATCAGCAGGAAGGTGCCGAGCCAGGTGGCGAGATCCGCCGGCCCTTGCGTCCCCACCGTGAAGGGATTGAACGAGGCAGCGGATGGCAGCCCGAAGGACACGATGTTGACGAGCAATATGCCCATCACCGCGCACCCCCTCAGAAAGTCCAGCCCCTCGATACGAAAGCCTTCATCGGCCATGCGCTTTGCTGCCCCAGTTGCGGAGCGGGCCGCATGAACAGGCCAGGCTCCATGTTCGGATGGCTGCTGCTCTATCGCCTTTTGACGTGACGTCCACCCCAAGCTGGTGCATGCGCGCGCCCATGGTGAGCGACTGCAAGACACGCATTGGCGCCGCATTCGGCGCGGCCGCACCCCATTATGACGGGGATGCGGGCGTGCATCGGCTTGTCGCCGCCCGCCTGCTCGCCTTTGCCGCCGACGACGCTCCACGCGATCCAAAGGCGATTCTGGAGATTGGCTGCGGCACCGGCATTCTGACGCGCCTGATCGATCAGCAATGGCCGCGAGCGGTACTGACGGCCACGGACATCGCGCCGGACATGGTGGCCGAGACAAGCCGCGCATGCAGCCGAGCGCAGTTGTTGGTCATGGATGGCGAGGCGCCGGACCTGGGCGAAGAGCGGTTCGACCTCATTCTCTCCAGCCTCTCTTTCCAGTGGTTTGAGCATCTGCCCGCCGCACTGGCCCGGCTGCACCGGCTGTTACGGCCGGGCGGCAGCCTGTGCTTCGCCACCATGGGCGCCGACAGCTTCCGCAACTGGCGCGATGCGCATCAGCGTGAGGGCCTGAATTGCGGTTTGCGGGATTATCCGAGCCTCGCAGACCTGCGGGCCATGATGGACCCGCTTGGGCCAACCGCGTTCGCACAGGACATGGTGCCGCTTGCCGTATCGGGAGGTCTCGCCCTGACGCGCCATTTCCATGCGATCGGCGCCCGCGTGCCGCGCGCCGACTATCATCGTCTGACGCCCTCCTCGCTTCGCCGGGTCATAGCCCGCTTCGACGGGGATGGCGGCGCTTCCGCCTATCACATCATCTACGGCAGAATAGGGCATGACTGAGGAAAGCACATTGCGCCGAGCGGGGCCGGATGATGCAGCGCCACTGGCTGCGCTGAAGCTCGCCTGCTTTCGCGAGACATTTCTCGAGGACCTGGGCGTCCCCTATCCGCCCGAGGACCTCGCACGGTTTGAGGCCGAGGCCTATGGCGTGGACACAGTGGCCAGCGAACTGGCCGACCCAGCGCACGCGACATGGGTGTGCGAGAGCTCATCCGGCGGGTTGATCGCCTATGCGCATGCCGGCCCCTGCAAGCTGCCGCATCCCGAGGTCACCGACGGTTCCGGCGAACTTTACCAGCTTTATGTCCGGCGGGGACATCAGGGCAAAGGGCTTGGCGGAGGCCTGCTGAGCAGCGCGCTCGGATGGCTGGGCGAACATTATCCGGGGCCGGTGTGGCTTGGTGTCTGGTCCGGAAACGACCGCGCTCAGGCCGTTTATGCAGCGGCCGGCTTCCGCAAGGTCGGGGACTATCTGTTCCGGGTCGGAGACCATCAGGACGAGGAATACATCCTGCGTCGCGACTGAAATCGACCCGGCGTTTCTCCCGCCGGACGAACCGCCGCGTCGTTTAGACTTTGGCCATATTTCTTCCCCTAGCGTCGGTAAGACCTTTGCACGGCGACGGGCCATGGTGAGGCGTGGGGAGTGGACAACGGAATGCAGGCTGTAATGAACCTGACGAGGCCAGCGCGGGTGGGCCGTCATCGGCGCTGGAGCGGGCTTGCGGCAAGTCTGCTCGCGCTGTCTCTGGCGGGCTGCGGCGGAAGCGACAGTGCGGGGAGCGGATCACCACCGGTGACCGTCGCCCCGACACCAACACCTTCTCCGGCGCCAACACCGACGCCCTCCCCCACGCCAACGCCGTCACCGACACCAACGCCGACCCCGACGCCTTCCACCTGGGCGGCAGCAGCCGCCGCGCTTTACGACACGCCACCCGATGCCGCGAGCTGCGATCCGGGGAGCCTGAAGGCCAGCGTGCGGCAGGACATGCTGACAAAGGTGAATGCTGTGCGCGCGCTGCATGGCTTGCCGCCTGTCGTCCACGCCAACACCGCCAATCAGGGCGTCGATGAATCCTCGCTCATGATGGCCGTCAACAGAACGCTGAGCCACAATCCGCCGACCTCATGGACTTGCTACACCAGCGCCGGGTCTTCTGCTGCCGGATCGGGCAACCTCATTGGTGGTTGGGGGCCGGGCCTTGGCTGGCGCACCGAAGACGCTCTGCTCGCGGGGTGGATGACCGAACGGAACAGTGCATCAATCGGCCACCGCCGTTGGATCCTCGACCCCTTTCTGGGGCAGATTACTTATGGCAGGGTCGTTTATCAGACGAGCAGCGGCGACCGTGTAGACGGCGCCACGATGAAGGTGTTCAGCTTCAGCACCAGCGTGCCCGCGCCGTCCCCCAGCAGTTTGCCGCCATTCATTGCCTATCCCTATGGCGATTACCCGCAGCGCTACTTCGGCGCGAGCGACATTCTCTCGTTCACCGTGCTTGCCAGTCCGAACGGACGGTTCTCCGGCAACAATGGCTCGGTGGGCTATAGTGGCGCGGTCATCACGGTGACTGCGGGTAGCACGAGCTTGCCAGTGACGGATGTAGCCTATGACAATACAGGCTATGGCGTGCCCAATAACATTCAATGGCGCGTGACCGGCCTGCAGCCGAACACGACCTACACCGTGAAGATCGTCGGCATCACCAATGCCCCGCAAAGCGGCTATGAATATACGTTCCGGATGGTGCCCTGATCCGGCTGACGGATCGGAACTGGCGGATCAGGCGTCCATCAGCGCCGGGAAGAACTCTTCATGCGCTTTGCGCAGATCGGCCAGTGAAACCGAGTGATCGCTGTCCGGCAGCTCGAAGATCACCCGGTTGGCAATCGTGCGTCCGAGCCGTGCGACAGTAACGCCGCTGGCTTCCGCATGGCTGAGCAGCTCGACAAGCGCGGCATCGCGCACGGTCGCGACATAGAGGCCCTGATCCTCAGCGAAATAGGTCTGCGCCGTCGTCCCGGCCAGCGGCTGATCGAGAATCGCGCCAATGCCGCCGGCAAGCGCCATTTCCGTGACCGCCACGGCGACGCCGCCATCCGACACGTCATGACAGGCGGTAATGGCCCCACAGCGAATCGCCTCGCGCACGAAATCGCCGGTGCGGCGCTCGGCGGCGAGATCGACCGGCGGTGGCGGACCGGCATCGCGGCCTTCCAGCCCGTGCAGTTGCCGCAGCCATAGCGACTGGCCAAGGGCGCCGGTGCGCTCGCCGATCAAAAAGATGATGTCGCCCACATCCTTGAAGGCGATGGTGCACATGCGGTCCACGTCTGGCATGAGGCCGACGCCGCCGATGGCCGGGGTGGGCAGAATGGCGCTGCCGCCGCCCGTCGCCTTGGACTCATTGTAAAGCGAGACATTGCCGGACACGATGGGATAATCGAGCGCCCGGCAGGCTTCGCTCATGCCCTCAAGGCAGCCGACGATCTGGCCCATGATCTCAGGCCGCTGGGGATTGGCGAAATTGAGGCAATTGGTGATCGCCAGCGGCTGACCGCCGACTGCCGTGATGTTCCGCCATGTCTCCACAACAGCCTGCTTGCCGCCCTCGACCGGATCGGCAAAGCAATAGCGCGGCGTGCAGTCCGTACTGATCGCAAGACCCTTTTTGGAGCCATGGACGCGCACGACTGCGGCATCGCCGCCGGGCGCCTGCACCGTGTCGGCGCCGACCATGTGATCATATTGCTCCCAGATCCAGCGGCGCGATGCGAGATCGGGCGATCCCATCAGCTTGAGCAGATCGGCAGCGGGGTCCTTGCTATCTGGCGCGTTCGCGAGCGGTGCGATTGCGGGCGTGGGGACATGGGGCCGATCGTAGAGCGGGGCGTCGTCCGCCAGCGGGCCGAGCGGAATGTCGCACACCGTCTCGCCATGATGGACAAGCACCATCCGGCCGGTGTCGGTCACTTCTCCAATGATGGCGAAATCCAGCTCCCATTTGTGGAAGATCGCCTCGGCGAAGGCTTCCTTGCCGGGCTTGAGGACCATGAGCATCCGCTCCTGGCTCTCCGAGAGCATCATCTCATAGGCCGTCATGCCGGTTTCGCGCTGGGGCACCTTGTCCATGTCCAGCCGGATGCCGACGCCGCCCTTGGAAGCCATCTCGACCGAGGAGCTGGTGAGGCCTGCGGCGCCCATGTCCTGAATGGCAACGATGGCGTCCGAGGCCATGAGCTCCAGACACGCCTCGATCAGCAGCTTCTCGGTGAAGGGATCGCCGACCTGGACGGTGGGGCGCTTCTCTTCTGAGTCTTCGCCAAAGTCGGCCGACGCCATGGTGGCGCCGTGGATGCCGTCGCGGCCGGTCTTCGAGCCGACATAGACGATCGAATTGCCGACGCCAGAAGCTGCCGAATAGAAGATCTTGTCCGTATCCGCGACGCCAACCGTCATCGCGTTGACGAGGATGTTGCCATCATAAGCGGGATGGAAATTGGTCTCGCCGCCAACTGTCGGCACGCCCACGCAATTGCCATAACCGCCAATGCCGCGCACGACGCCGGAGATGAGGTGCTTCATGCGGGGATGATCGGGACGGCCGAAGCGCAGCGCATTCATGTTCGCGACCGGGCGCGCGCCCATGGTGAACACATCGCGCAGGATGCCGCCAACGCCGGTGGCCGCGCCCTGATATGGCTCGATGTAGCTCGGGTGGTTGTGGCTCTCCATCTTGAAGATGGCAGCCTGCCCGTCGCCAATGTCGATCACGCCGGCATTCTCGCCGGGGCCGCAGATGACCCAGGGCGCTTCCGTGGGGAGCTTCTTTAAATGGATGCGGCTGGACTTGTACGAGCAGTGCTCGCTCCACATCACCGAGAAAATGCCCAGCTCCGTCAGATTCGGCTCGCGGCCGATGGCTTTGACGATGCGCTCATATTCCTCGGTCGTGAGACCGTGTTCGGCGACGATTTCGGGCGTGATGGAGGCGGTGCTGGTCGACATGAGCGGCCTTTATCGTCGCGAGGGGAGCGGCACAACTGCCGGATCGGCCTTCACAACGAAAAAGGCCGACCCTTCCCGGGGTCGGCCGTCGTTTCGGCACGGTTGCATTGCTCCGTGCGGTGAATGTCCTGATCGAATCAGCCGGTGCGGCAGGATTGACCGTTATAGGTGATCGAGTCGCCCGAACCTTCCACCGTGATCGCGCCGTCTTCCGACACGAAAGGTTGACCGGCTTCCGGCGCCTTGAGCGGCGTGATCGGGCCACCCTTTTCGGAGCGGAAATTGGCGCTCACATCGTCGGTCATGAAGTCGACGAAAATCAGGCTGTTGTCCTTGCACCGATAGGTGTTGCTCGCACGAAGCATCGGCGGAAGGGCAACATTGCCGGCATTGGCCAGCTCGCCGGCCATGGGATCGCCGGAGCCGATGTTGAAGGTTTCCGGCTCGGAATTGCAAGCGGACAAGGCGAGGACGGCCGCGCAAAGCGCGATTGAGGGATATGTGAGGGTTTTCATAGCAACGCGGCTATTGCGATTCGCTCGACCAAGGTCAACTTCATTTAAGTGACAATACGGCATTTTTCGGGGGTGGGCCGACTGCACGCTTGACCGTTTGGGGGCGGCGGGTCAATGCATGGGCATGGCAGATGAGACGGAAACCGCCCCCCTCAGCTTCGAGGACGCGCTGAAGCGACTGGAGACGATCGTCCAGCAGCTGGAGCGCGGCGACGTGCCCCTGGACAAGTCCATTTCCCTCTATCAGGAGGGCGAGAGCCTGCGGCGTCAGTGCCAGGAACGGCTGGACGCTGCAGAGGCGCGGATTCAGCAGATCACGGCGAGCGCGGACGGCAGTGCCGCCCGGACGGCCCCCTATCCCAGCGAATGACCCCCTGATGCACATGCAGGCCAGTGCCCGGCTCGAAGCCGCAATGGTGGCGATGGCCGAGGCGATCGACGTTCAGTTCGACCTGCTGTTGCCGGTGCCGGAGGATCAGCGCGCGCGGCTTTATGAAGCGATGCGCTACAGCGCGATCGGCGGCGGCAAGCGGCTGCGCCCGCTGCTGGTGAAGGCGAGCTGCGACCTTTTCGACATCAGCTGGGAAAGCGCGGTGCGCGCCGGCCTCGCGGTGGAATGCATCCATGTCTATTCGCTGATCCACGACGATCTGCCCGCGATGGACAATGACGACATGCGGCGCGGCAAGGCGACGGCACACAAGGCCTTCGATGAAGCGACCGCCATTCTGGCCGGGGATTGCCTGCACGACCTCGCTTATGCCGTTTTGGCGGACGAGCGCACCCATCCGGATGCGGCCGTCCGCTGCCAGCTCATCTGCGCGCTGGCGCAGGCGAGCGGCCCGGCGGGGATGGCCGGCGGCCAGATGATGGATCTGGCGGCCGAAACGGCCCAGTTCGACCTGCCGACGATCACCCGGCTGCAATCGCTGAAAACCGGCGCCCTGATCAGCTTCTGCCTGGAAGCAGGCGCCATTCTCGGCCGTCTGCCGGAAGAGCGGCGCACGGGCCTGCGCGGCTATGCCCATGACGTGGGCCTCGCCTTCCAGATTGCCGATGATCTGCTCGATATCGAGGGCGACGCTGCAATCACCGGGAAAGCCGTGGGCAAGGATGCTGCCGCCGGCAAGGCGACCTTCGCGTCGCTGATGGGCGTAGAGCAGGCCCGGCAGCAGGCCACCATGCTGGTAGCGCAGGCCAAGGACCATCTGCGCGACTTCGGTGAGGAAGCCGACCTGCTGCGCGATATCGCCGATTTTGCGATCCGTCGCAGGCATTGAGGGGACAAGGAATGGTGCAGCGCGTCGGGCTCTACCCGGGTACGTTCGATCCGATCACGCTGGGCCATATGGACATCATCCGGCGCGGCTCCAAGCTGGTCGACAAGCTGGTCATCGGCGTGACCACAAACCCCAGCAAATCACCGCTCTTCAACCTCGATGAACGACTGGCCATGGTCCGGCGGGAGTGCGCCGGGATCGACACGGAAATTGAGGTGCGGCCCTTCGATTCGCTGCTCATCGATTATGCACGCTCGGTTGGCGCGTCGATGATCCTGCGGGGTTTGCGCGCCGTCGCCGATTTCGAGTATGAATATCAGATGGCAGGCATGAACCAGTATCTTGATGCGAGCATCGAGACGGTGTTTCTGATGGCTGATGTGGCCTTGCAGCCCATTGCCTCGCGACTGGTCAAGGAAATTGCGGGGCTGGGCGGGGACATCAGCAAGTTCGTGTCGCCGGACGTGCGCGACGACGTTATGGCGCAGTTGAGCGCCCGCAAGGCATGACGAGACTTGACGGGTCATCACAGGTTCAGCCATGCGGCGATAGTTGCCGGCCCCGCCCGAACGCGGTGATGCGGGTCAGGCTGACGGCCTAGTGAAGACGGCCGTGAAATGAGGATGGACGACATGCGTGTTACCCGACTGTTTGGCTCCGGCATTGCCCTTGCCGCCGCCTTCGGCCTCATGCTGGCCAGTGCCAACCCTGCCCAGGCTCAGCCGGGCGGTGGCGAAGACATGCTCAAGAAGGCGGAAATGGCCGCGCGCGCGCAGAAGGATGCCGATGCGTTGCGCGAGGAAGCCGAGAAAGCCGGTACGAAGCCGCTGGTGGCGATGGTCCCTGCGACGCCGGAAAACACCTGGGTGCTCAACCTTTCCGATGGCAGCAACGTGCGCGTGCTCCTGCGCCCCGACGTTGCGCCCGGTCATGTCGAGCGGATCAAGACGCTCACCCGCGAGGGCTTCTACAACGGCCTCAAGTTCCACCGCGTGATCGATGGCTTCATGGCGCAGGGCGGCGACCCGAAGGGTGACGGCACCGGCGGATCGCAATTGCCTGACCTGAAGCAGGAATTCAGCTGGCTCCCGCACATGCGCGGCACCGTCTCCATGGCGCGCGCACAGAGCGAGGACAGCGCCAACAGCCAGTTCTTCATCATGCTGATGCCGCGCATGCAGCTCGACAACAAATACACCGTCGTCGGGCGCGTGATCGATGGCATGAGCGGCGTGGACAAGATCGCCAAGGGTGAGCCGCCGGCAGAACCGACGACGATCGTGCGCGCCTACATCGAGGGTGACCAGCAGGCGACGGCGCCCGCGAGCGCTGCGCCCGCGAGCTGAGGCGCACGCCCGAGCCACAGCGGCCCTGTTCATTCGCGCGGCCAGTGGCTAAGGGCGACGACCCATGCGCGTAGAACTTTTCGACTTCGAATTACCGCCAGAGCGGATCGCCCTGCGGCCCGCGTCTCCGCGCGATGCGGCGCGCATGCTGGTGCTCGAAGGCGCGGAGAGCATGCGCGATCTGGGCGTGCGCGATCTCCCGTCCGTGCTGCGGCCCGGCGATTGCCTCGTCTTCAACGATACGCGGGTGATTCCGGCGCAGCTTGAGGGCACGCGCGGCGAGGCGAAAATCGGCGTCACGCTCCACAAGCGGCTTGGTCCGCGCGACTGGCAGGTGTTCGTGCGCAACGCCAAGCGGGTGCGGCCGGGGGACATCATCGCCTTTGCGCAAGACGTGCAGGCGCAAGCAGGCGAGCGCGACGAAGACGGCGGCATGACGCTGAGCTTCCTGGGTGACGAGCCGGTGGAACTGCTGCTCGAACGGGCGGGCCAGATGCCCCTGCCCCCTTATATCGCCAGCAAACGCCCGACCGACCAACGGGATCGCGAGGACTATCAGACGATGTTCGCGCAGGCGCCGGGCGCTGTCGCGGCACCGACCGCGGCGCTGCACTTCACGCCCGCGCTGATCGCGGCGCTGGGGGGTGCGGGGATCGATCATGCGACGCTCACCCTGCATGTCGGCGCCGGAACCTTCCTCCCGGTGAAGGCCGAGGATACCGACGAGCACCGCATGCACGCCGAATGGGGCCGGATCGACCAGGCAACGGCGGACCGACTCAATGCCGTGCGCGCGCGTGGCGGGCGCCTGATCGCGGTGGGCACGACCAGCCTGCGCCTGCTCGAAAGCGCCACCGGCGAGGACGGGATCATCCGGCCTTTCGAGGATGAGACGCGCATTTTCATCACGCCGGGCTATCGCTTCCGGGCGATCGACGGGCTGATGACCAATTTCCACCTGCCCCGCTCGACGCTGTTCATGCTGGTGAGCGCCCTGATGGGCCGGGAGCGGATGCAGGCGGCTTATGCCCATGCGATTGCGCAGGGCTATCGCTTCTACAGCTATGGTGATGCAAGCCTGCTGCTGCCCTGAGTCGGTGGATTACAGCAGCCCGAGCCTGCCAAGATCGGCGGCCAACTGGTCCGGGAGCACGTCTGCGCCCACGCCATCGCCCATATCCGCCGGCGCATCTTCCGCCGCAAGATAGCGCCAGCCCTGATGGGCGCGCTTGGGGCGGGGAATGACCGGGATCAGGCGCGGCGCGAGGCGAATCCACTGCCGCCCATCCGGCCGCTCCTCAAAGCCCAACAGCGGGCTGCGGCCGATGATCTGATGAGCAAGAATCCAGTAGAGCGAGCCGCCGGCCATCTCCTCATGCCGCTTGGGCAGATAGCGCGTGGTGAGCCGGGCCTCGCCGTCCTCCCCGGGCTGCGCATGACTCTCCAGCCAGGCGCGCAATGTGGCGGCGCTCTCCGACTGGAAGGCGATCTTGGTCATGTGGAGCGGCATGGGGATGATCTAGGGCGTTGGGGAGAATTCGCAATGGTGGGCGTGCAGTCAGACTTACCCGGTTCGTCAGCACGCGAGCGGCAAGTTGAAATAGGCGGCTATGGTGCCGAAGCGAGTACGGATAGATGCGAGACTGTTCCGTAACGGCACATCAAGGAAAATCGAAGTTGTTTAGTATATACAGTGATATATACCATCCGATGACCGAGCCTCCATTCGTCGAGCCAATCGGTTGGAGGTCAAAGTTTAATGCCAAATTATCTATCTATCGCCGTGCGCGCTGCGCTGGCCCTCACTGCCGCTGCCGGTGTTGCGACCAGTGCCAACGCCGCCACCCTGATCGTGAACAACGGCATCTTGCAGGGCGCGACGGGCGTGGATGTCGACGGTACATTGTACGACGTCGCCTTCCGCGAAGGCACATGTGCGGGACTGTTCAACGGTTGCGACGAAGCAAGCGATTTCACTTTCACGAACGAGCAGAGTGCACGCCTGGCCGCGGATGCCTTGCGCAATCAGGTATTGATCGACGGACCCTTGGGCCAGTTTGACGCCGACCCCTCAAAAACGGTTGGGTGCCCCAGCACGGGTGCCCCATGTGGAATCTACGTCCCTTACGGCGTCGCGCTCAATTTCTTCGGGGCAGAATCGCTTGTTCTCGCACAAGGCGTTGAGAACCGGAAACCCTTACCTGGGCCGGGGGGGACCAGTCGGGACTTTGACCGTCTCTTTAGCGGTAATTTCCCCAGCGATCTGACCAATGACTTGAGCATTCGCAGTTTTGCTGTGTTCAGCAGCGCTAGTCCGGTCGCGGCGGCAGTGCCTGAACCGGGCACCTGGGCGCTGATGATCCTTGGCTTCGGTGCAGTCGGCGGGTCGATGCGTCGTCGTTCGGCCAAAGCTTCGCGAATGCGGCTGACTTACGCGTAGTCAATCTACCGACCGTAAAAAGCACATGGGCGTGGCGCTTGCGACGCCCATGTGCGGTTGGGGCAATGGTTTGCGGCCAAGGTCTAGGCGATTGGTCGCTCAAATACCTCACGCCGCCAGCGGCGGCTGTTCATCGCGCCGCAGCGTCAGCACTTCGACACCGGTTTTCGTCACCGCAACGGTATGCTCGAACTGGGCCGAGAGCTTGCGGTCCTTGGTCACCACGGTCCAGCCATCGCCTTGCGTCATCACGTTGCGGGTGCCCTGATTGAGCATCGGCTCGATGGTGAAGACCATGCCCTCGCGCAGTTTCAGGCCGGTGCCGGGGCGGCCGAAATTCATGACCTGCGGTTCCTCGTGCATTTCGTGCCCGATGCCGTGGCCGCAATAGTCCCGCACGACCGAGTAACCGTGCTTCTTCGCGTGACGCTCGATCGCGAAGCCGATGTCGCCCAGATGCGCGCCGGGCCGCACTTGCCGGATGCCCTGCCACATGGCTTGCTGAGCCACGCTGACCAGCCGGCGCGCGGCGGGTGGCACCGTGCCAACGAGATAGGTCTTGCTGCTGTCGGCAATGAAGCCGTTCTTCTCCAGCGTGATGTCGAGATTGATGATGTCGCCATCGCGGATGATCCGATCCGCATCCGGCACGCCGTGGCAGACCTCCTCGTTGATCGAGCAATTGAGCACATAGGCAAAGCCATATTGACCCTTGCTCGCCGGGCGGGCGGCAAGGTCATCGACGATGAAGCGCTCGACCAGATCATTGACTTGCATGGTTGAGCGGCCGACGAGATCCTGCTCGTCCAGCATCTCGAACACGGCGGCCAGCAACCGGCCAGAGATGCGCATCAGCGCGAGTTCGTCCCGCGTTTTCACCATGTCAGGCGGCCTGTGCGGTCGCGCAGTCCTGACGGTCCTTTTCCATCTTCACGATCTCGTTGAACGAGAGCGTGGGATTGGCCTCGGCCAGCATGCCGATCTTCATCCAGAATTCGGCCTGCGCATTGATGGATCGGCACATGACGGCGCTCGCGCGGCGCGCTTCCTCGTGCAGTCCGTCCTCGATCTTGACCAGTCCCATGAAATGCTCCGTAGATGAATAATATACGGATCGTATATGGTTCATATTCTGGCGAGTCAAATCAGCCGGCCAGGCCCGCCATCGTCGCAAGCCCGAGGAACGCCAGGAAGCCCATCGAATCCGTGATGGTCGTCACGAAGATGGAGGAGGCCACGGCAGGATCGATATCGAACCGCTCGAAGAGAATCGGCACGGCAACGCCGGCCACGCCGGCCGTGACGATGTTCACGACCATTGCTGCACCGATGACGCCGCCAAGCGCCATATCGCTGAAGAACAAGGCCACGCCGATGCCGAGGACGAGCGCGACGGTGGCGCCATTGAGCAGCGCGACGTAGAATTCTCGCAGGATCGTGCGCCAGGAATTCGAGGCGGTAATCTGATTGGTGGCGAGCGCGCGCACCGTGACCGCCATGGTTTGACTGCCGGCATTGCCGCCCACGCCCGCCACGATGGGCATGAGCGCGGCGAGAACCACCATGCCGGCGATCGTATCCTCAAATGAGGCAATGATGGTTGTGGCAACGAGGGCCGTCAGCAGATTGGAGAGCAGCCAGCGCACGCGCGCCTTGTAGCTCTCCATCACCGGCTCGTTGATGTCGCCCTCACCGGCACCCGAAAGGCGCAGGATGTCCTCGCCGGCCTCTTCCTGAATGATGTGGACGACGTCATCGACCGTGATCATGCCGACGAGGCGCCCGCCCGGATCGACCACGGCCGCTGAAATGAGCGCATATTTCTGGAAGCGCAGGGCGACTTCTTCCTGATCCATGTCGACCGGGATCAGCGTCTGCTCGCGCTTCATCACGTCCGTCATGGCGATTTCGCGCGGGCAGCGCAGCACCCAGGAGAGCTGGCAGGAGCCGATCGGCCTGTGCGCGGCATCGACGACGAAGATCTCCCAGAAATCGGAGGTCAGATCGCCGGTATCGCGCAGGAAATCGATGGTCTGGCCGACCGTCCAGTGCTCGGGCACCGCGACGAGATCGCGCTGCATGAGGCGGCCGGCGGATTCCTCGGGATAGGCCAGCGCGCTCTCGATGGCGGCGCGGTCCTCCGGCTCCATCGCGTCGAGGACGGTCTGCTGATCCGCCGCATCGAGATCCTCGATGATGGCGACGGCGTCGTCGGTATCCAGCTCACCGGCCAGCTCCGCGAGCTGCTCAAGCTCGAGCGCTTCGACGACCGTATCGCGCACATAATCGTTGAGCTCGGACAGCACCTCGGCGCCGACCAGCGAGCCCAGCGCATGGACGAGGCCGGCGCGGCGATCTTCCGGCGTGAGCTCCAGCAAGTCGGCGATGTCGGCAGGGTGCAGCGGCTCGACCAGCGCGCGTGCCTCATCGTCGTGGCCAGCCTCGACTGCGCCGAGAACCGCGGAGACGAACTCCGGGCGAAGACGATCGTCCTCATCCAGATTGGTATCGACGAGCGCGTCTTCCTCCTCGGGAGGGATCGCGCCGGGCTGCGATGCGGCCTCGGTCTCGCTCATGCGGCGCCTCCCTTTCCGGCGGCGGCCGCCACTGGCCACGCCTGCTCTCGATAATCGCTCCTTTTGCCCATGCACGGGGCAAATGCAACGCCATGCAGCCTTCCCATGGCGAATGCAGCCACTATAGGAGGCCGCTCCATTCCCCCGACCGCTCTCGCCCGCGTTGCGCATGCCGGGGCGGCAGAGACAAGGAGACTGCCCCATGGCCGAACAGACCCTCACACTGACGCTGGACTCCGGCGACGTCGTCATCCAGCTGCGCCCCGATCTGGCGCCCAAGCATGTCGAGCGCATCACCGCCCTCGCCAAGGACGGCTTCTATGACGGCGTGGTGTTCCACCGCGTGATCCCGGGCTTCATGGCACAGGGCGGCGACCCGACCGGCACCGGAATGGGCGGCTCCAAGCTCCCTGACCTGCCCGCCGAGTTCAACGCCGAGCCGCATGTGCGCGGTGTGTGCTCAATGGCACGCAGCTCGAACCCGAACAGCGCCAACAGCCAGTTCTTCATCTGCTTCGATGACGCGACCTTCCTCGACCGCCAGTACACGGTGTGGGGCGTTGTGACCGAGGGCATGGAGCATGTCGACGCGCTGCCAAAGGGCGAGCCGCCGGCAAAGCCCGGCAAGATCGTCAAGGCGACGGTCAGCGAAGCGTAAGTCAGCTTTGCCTACGCGAATGTAATACTATCGCGGAACCTTCAAGTAAAACTGAACGCCAAGTGAATGGCCCTGCTGTGTAGCGATAATGCAACAGCAGGGCCTTTCCACAATTGCTCCACAATTCATTCGGGAACGGTTCATGTGGCCGAGCCATTTTAGGGGCCGTGATCGACGCAAGTTGATTACGAAATAAGGACCAGATGAGTCCTGTTCAGTTAATAGAAGGTTCAGTGTTATGAAAGCTTTTCCCCTCACCCTCGCCGTTGCTCTTGCAGCGGGTCTCTCGGCCCCGGCTCTGGCACAGGAAGCGCAGGGTCTTCAGCCCTATGTCGGCGTGATGGGCGGCCTGCACGACTTCGACAACAACCAGCCTGCTGGCGGTCCCCCGAGCGGCTATCGCGGCTGGGTCGCTGAAGGCGTTGCCGGCCTAAATTATGATCTCGGCCCCGTGGTCGTCGGTGCCGAAGGCAGCCTCGCCAAGGGCTTCGACAAGGACATCGACTGGGAATATGGCGCCGCGGGCCGTCTTGGCCTCAAGGCCGGCAAGGACAGCATGTTCTTCGCCAAGGTCGGCTACCAGTGGACCCAGTTCAATGACAGCGCAGTGCCTGCCGTGAACACCGATCGCCACTATCATGGCGTGACCTATGGCGGCGGCGTGGAGCTCTCGCTGGCCGATCTGGGTAGCACGGCGGACACGAGCAACATCCGCCTGCGTGGTCAGGTCGATACGCGCGGCAACTTCGAGAGCTTCCGCCCGATGCTGGGTGTTGTCGCGAAGTTCTGATCGGGTTTGCCCCGTGGTCCGGTTGATCTGATCGGGCCGCACATCAAGAACGGCCGGGGCCCCTCTCCCCCGGCCGTTTTTTGTTGCGCGGACTACGTGCCAGAAACCCCGCCCGTTCGCCCTGAGCTTGTCGCAGGGCTGCTGTTCTCTTCCGGCAGACGGAGAGAAGAAGGAAGGACGGCCCTTCGACAAGCTCAGGGCGAACGGGTGAGAGAGTCGTCGCGGGCTTGCCTACCCGCTGTTGCGCAGTGCCGTTGCGACTGCGTTGATCGACAGTTCGATGCCCTCGCGGATGCGCGGGTCCGTCTCGCCGGCGCGGTGGCGCTTGAGCAGCTCGACCTGCAGCAGGTTGAGTGGCTCGATATAGGGCAGGCGCAGACGGATCGAGGCGTCGAGGGCGGGATTGTCCGCCAGCAGCCGGGTCTGGCCGGTTGCGCCGAGCAGCGTGTCGTGCGCGAGTTCCCAGCCCTCGCGGATCCGCTCGAAGATGGCATCGCCTGCGCCGCGATCGCTCACGAGCGGCAGATATTTGGCCGCGATCTCCAGATCGGACTTTGCCAGAACCATCTCCATGTTCGCCATGCTGGCGCGGAAGAAAGGCCAGGCCCACGCCATATCCTTGAGCAGCGCATCATCGCCAAAGTCGCGCAGCGCCTGCCCGACGCCATACCAGCCGGGCAGCATCACGCGCGCCTGCGCCCAGGAGAAGACCCAGGGTATCGCGCGCAGATCCTCAATGCGGTTGCTCTTGGTGCGGCTGGCGGGGCGCGAGCCGATCTTGAGGCCGCTGATTTCCTGAATGGGGGTGAGCTCGCGGAAGAACTCGCGGAAGCCCTTGGTCTCATAGACAAGATCGCGATAGGCCGCGAATGCGAGGCCGGAAATGCGCGTCATGGCCTGGGTGAAGCGCTCATTGTCCGCGTTCGAGAGCCGCTCGGGTTCCAGGCTGGCGAGCAGCGCGGCGCTGGTGACGGCCTCCAGATTGGTGCGCGCGCTCTCCGGCGTGCCATATTTGGCGGCGATCACCTCGCCCTGTTCGGTGATGCGGATGCGGCCCTGCACGGTGCCGGGCGGCTGCGCCTGAATGGCCGCGAAGGACGATCCGCCGCCCCGCCCGACCGCGCCGCCGCGCCCGTGGAAGAGCTGCATGGCCACGCCTGCCTCCTCGAACACCGGCGTGAGCGCGAGGCTCGCCTCGTAAAGGCCCCAGGTGGAGGTGAGATAGCCGCCATCCTTGTTGGAATCGGAGTAGCCGATCATCACTTCCTGATGGCCGCGCGCGCGGACCAGCGCGCCGATCTCCGGCAGGCCGAAATAGTCGCGCATGATGCCGGGGGCCATCTCGAGGTCGGCGATGGTCTCGAACAGCGGCACCGCCATGATCGGCGCATGGGGCGGCCCATCGCCTTCGGGAGCGCGCCACAGGCCGGCCTCCTTGAGGATGATGTTCACCTCCAGCATGTCCGAGACGCTCTCGGCCTTGGAGATGAGATAATGGCTGATGCAGGCGGCGCCATATTTGCGGTGCGCCTCGGCAGCGGCTTCCACGATGCCCAGCTCGGTCGCGGTTTCTTCGCTCCAGTCCGAGAAGCGGGATCCAAGCGGGCGATTGGTGGCCAGCTCGCGGCGCAGCAGCGCCACGCGCGCCTCTTCGTCCAGCGCCAGATAGTCCGGCTCGACACCCGCAACCTTGAGCAGCTCGGCCACGACGCGCTCATGCACGGCGCTGTTCTGGCGCATGTCCAGCGTGGCGAGATGGAAGCCGAACAGTTCGACCGCACGGATCAGCCGGGCAAGGCCACCGCCGCTGCCGAGCGCGCCATTGCCCTCCACGGCGAGGCCGCGCCCGAGCGTGGCGAGATCGGCGCGCAGGGCTGCCGCGTCCGGATATGGCTCTCCCGCAAGGCGCGAGGGGCGTGGCGGCGGCATGCCGATGAGCTTTTCATATGTCGCCGCCACGCGCGCGTAGATGCCGGCCACGGCACGCCGATACGGCTCGTCGCGACGGCTCGGCGCATCATCGCCGCTGGCGGCAGCGAGATCCCGAACGGGCGCCGGAATTGCAGCCAGCTCGCTGGAAATGGAAAGCTGCGCGCCAAGCTCGTGCAGCGCGTCCATATAATAGCGCAGGGTCGATCCGCTGGCTCGGCCAAGCGCCGTGCGTAGCTGCTCGGCTTGCACGAAAGGATTGCCATCACGGTCCCCGCCGATCCAGCTGCCCAGCCGCAGGAAGCCGGGCACGCGCTGGCCCAGCACACGGTCCCAGCGCGCATAGAGGCTCGGCAGCACCGGCATGAAGATGTCACGGAAATAAGAGAGCGCATTGTCGATCTCGTCGCGCACGAACAGCCGCTCGCGGCGCAGCGGGCGCGTCTGCCAGAGCAAGGCGATCTGGCGGCTGATCGCTTCGTCGATCGGCTCGCCATGCTCGGTCTCAGCCGCGCCGGTATCGCGCAGCGCCATGAGATCGGAAATGACGTTGCGATGATCGATCATCGACTTGCGGCGCACTTCGGTCGGGTGTGCCGTGAGCACCGGGACGACCAGCGCCTTTTCCAGCAGTTTCACGATATCGGACGGACCGATGCCATGTTTACTCAGCCGCGCGACCGCACTCTCGACATCGGCGCCCGGTTCCGCCGTCACGCCCTGCCGATCCTCGGCAAGATTGGCGAGCATGGAAAACAGCATGAAGCCGCGTACGAAGGCGAGTGTATCGTCCAGCGTCAGCGCGTCGAGGCCGCTGTCCACGCCCTCAGCCGGCGCCACGCCACGCGCGCGATCGACCGAGGCTGAGCGGATATACTCGGTCTGGCGGAACAGGCGCTCGCCGCCATAGATACGAATAACGTCGCCGAGCAGGCGCCCAAGATAGCGAATGTCCGGATTTTGGGTGATGGCGGGGCGGGTATGCGGCATGTTTGCATGCTGCATTGCAGCGCCGGACCGGTCAAGGACCGATTGCGGCATCCATTGAGGGCATCAATCCCTCAGGCGTGCTCGAGCGTACACTGGAGAGGGTGCTGATTTTGGCGGGCGTAGTCCATCACCTGATTGACCTTGGTCTCGGCGACTTCATAGCTGAACACGCCGCATACGCCGACACCGCGCTGGTGGACGTGGAGCATCACGCGGGTCGCCTGCTCGATGTCCATGCGGAAGAAACGCTGCAGCACATCGACGACGAATTCCATCGGCGTGTAGTCGTCGTTGAGCATCAACACCTTGTAAGGCGTTGGCTTGCGGGTCCGCGCGCGGGTGCGTGTGGCGACGCCGAGACCGGGATCGCCGGGCCCTTCCTCGTCAGGCCGCCCAGCCATGGCCGGCTGAATCATCATCGCGCTTTTATCGTGCATGGCATAAAAATAGGACATCGTGCCCCCCGGTTGCAAGGGCACAGCGACGCAATGCTCAAAAAAGCGAATGGGGCTCAAAAAAGCAAACGGACTCACACAAAAGCGGATGAGCCCATATAGCAAAGGCGGCCCGCCGAAGCGAGCCGCCTTCCCTGAACCGGACCGATGCGATCAGGCCGCGATCGACTTCACCTTTTCCGTCACAACCGACACGCGGTTGCTGATCGGCTGCGAAATGTCGCTCACGAGCTTGAGCATCTTTTCGCTGTTCTTGGAGGCTTCCGAAGCGAAGCTGTCCATCGTCTGGCTGAACAGCTCGCTCTGCAGCTGGAAGAACTCGGCAGGCGACTTGATGGAGGCAAAGCTCTTCATCGTCGCGCTTGACTTCTCGAAGGACTTGCGGCCGAACTCGGCAGCTTCCTGGCTCATCGATTCCATGCCCTTGGCAGCAATCTTCGAAGATTCGACCATCGCCTCAAGGTTACCGCGCGTCAGTTCGCCCAGCTCTTCGAACGCCTTGCTGGACTTCTCCATGGCGGCCTTGGTCTTCTCGTTCATCTCGGTGAAGGCACTCTGCATACGGGTCTTGGCCTCCTCGGCATAAGTTTTCGCGGTATCCATAACGTCGGTCATGATCAGTTCGCCTTTCGCTTCGGCGGACTTCCCAGTTTCGGGAAGGGGGATTTCGTCCGCCACTTCTGGGTTCGAGACAGGTGTGGTTTTGGCAGGGCTTTCCGGAGCGGCCACCGAATCGGCGGCAGCTTTCACGGGCCATTCGACTGGCGTCTTGGCCTCCGAAGCCGGAGTAGGCGTTGCCGGTGCGGCAGCGGGCACGGGTGCGGCTGGCTTCGTCTCCACCGGCGCTTTGGCAGCTACAGCAGGCTTTGCGGGGGCCGGAGCGGGTGTCGCCTCGACCTTCTTTTCCGCTGCCTTCGAAGCTTGCGTCCGGGCCGAAGTCCGAGCAGCAGACGTCGCGGACCGGGAACCGGCTTTTGACGAACGGGGCTTGCGCGGGGTTGCCAACAAACTCACTCCTCGAACTTTGCTGCGATGCAACATAGTCGAATCGGGCGTCATTCGCAAGGGAAAATGATGCAGTGCAACAAAACCGTCTTATTGGCGGCTTTCAAAGCGAAAATGCGCGTCAACGCTGCCTGACGTAACGTCCCGGTGCATCCTCTATCGCCGGGAGCTTGCCTTCCCCCGGTTGCCTTGCCCCTTCTGCTTCCACCTGCTCGTCGGACTGAGCGACGATCCACGCCATCCAGTCCGGCCACCAGCTACCCTTGGTTTCCTGCGCGGCCGCGCGGAAGGATGCGTAGTCATCCTGCGGCGTTTCGTTGGTCCAGTACTGATATTTGCCGGCTGCGGGCGGGTTGACGACACCGGCAATGTGGCCGGACCCCGCAAGCACGAACCGGCGCGGGCCGGAGAACTGGTCCATCAGCTTCCAGACGCTGCATGGCGGCGCGATATGATCCTCCACGCCGGCCTGAATATAGCTTGGTGTACGCACCTTGCGCAGATCGATATGGGTCCCGTCGATCTCCAGACCGCCCGGGATGACGAGGCGGTTATCCCGATACAGCTGCGTGAGATAGGCGCGGTGCCACTTGGCCGGCAGGTTCGTGGTGTCGCCATTCCAGTAGAGCAGATCGAACTGGGGATAGTCCTTGCCGAGCAGGTAATTGTTGACGACATAATTCCAGATCAGGTCCTGCCCGCGCAGCAGATTGAAGGTGGCGGCGAGATAGCGCCCGTCCAGATAGCCATCTTTGGCGAAGCTTTCGATCAGGGCGATCTGCTCGTCATCCACGAACAGGGCGAGGTCGCCAGCTTCCGTGAAATCCACCTGCGTGGTGAAGAAGGTCGCGCTTGCAACCTTGCCGTCCTCCCCGCGCGCCGCGAGCAGGGCCAGCGTGGCGGAAAGGAATGTGCCGGCGACGCAATAGCCGATTGTGTGGACGCTGGGGACATCCAGCAGATCGCGCACGACGTCGATCGCGTCTATCTGGCCCTTGAGCATGTAATCGCCGAGGTCAAAGTCGGCCATGCTGGCATCGGCCGACTTCCAGCTCACCATGAACACGGTGAGTCCCTGATCGACCGCCCATTTGACAAAGCTCTTCTCCGGATTGAGGTCCAGAATGTAGAAGCGGTTGATCCAGGGCGGGAAGATCAGCAGCGGGGTTTTGAACACCTGCGGCGTGGTCGGCGTGTACTGGATGAGCTGGTAGAGCGGCGTTTCATGGACGACTTTGCCCGGCGTCGTGGCGATGTTCCGCCCAAGCTCGAAGGCCGATCCGTCCGTATGCGTGAGCTGGCCGCGATCGAGATCGGCCAGCATGTGCTCGAGGCCGGTCAGCAGGCTCTCACCCTTGGTCTCGATCAGCCGCTGGAGCGCGGCGGGATTGGTGAACAGGAAATTTGCCGGGCTCGCCGCCTCCACAAACCGCTCGGTGGCGAAGCGCAGCTTCTCCTTTTCCCGCACGTCGAGGCCATCGACGCTGTCAGCCAGCTGCATGAAATAGTCGGAGGCCAGCAGGTACATCTGGCGAATGAGATCGAAGACCGGATTCTCCCGCCAGCTCGGATCGGCGAAGCGGCGATCGCGATCCACGGCGACCGCGCCCTTCGGCCCATCCTCACCGCTTTCGGCCGCCCGCGCCAGAAAGGCCTGCCAGAGCGCCATGCTGCGCTCTGCAGTCTCTGACTGAATCCGCGCGATCTTCTCCAGATTGGGTCGCGCCTCATGGCCCGGAAATTTCAGTGCCTGCTCAGCCAGCTCGGCACTGCGCTCCAGGATCGCCTGCTGGGCAAGCCCCACGACCCGCGTCCAGTGCTGCATCTGGGCGAGGCCCGGCGCGTCCTTGAGTTGCTGATCCAATTGAGAGACCTCGTGTTGTTAACAGGACGGGGGCACTTTGTTTTGGTGGCACGACTGTCAGTGCCAAGCTATATGCGGCATTGGCCCGCCTTTACCACTTGCAGTGTGACGCGGCCATTTCAACCCAAATGGAGATCGACATCCCAATGTCCGAGGAATTCTACCGCATCAAGCGACTGCCGCCCTATATCATCGCCGAAGTGAATGCGATGCGGGCAGCGGCGCGCGCGGCGGGCGAGGACATCATCGATCTCGGCATGGGCAATCCCGACCTGCCGCCGCCCGACCATGTCATCGCCAAGCTGGTGGAAGTGGCGCAGAAGCCGGATGCGCATGGCTATTCGCAGTCCAAGGGCATTCCGGGGCTGCGCCGCGCGCAGGCGAATTATTACGGTCGCCGCTTCGGCGTGGAGGTGGACCCGGAGACCGAAGTCGTCGTGACGATGGGCTCCAAGGAAGGGCTCGCCAGCCTCGCCACCGCGATCACGGCGCCGGGCGACGTGGTGCTCGCGCCGAACCCGAGCTACCCGATCCACACCTTCGGCTTCATCATTGCCGGCGCGACCATTCGGTCGGTGCCGACGACGCCGGACGAGAATTATTTCCGAGCATTGGAGCGCGCGATGCACTTCACCGTGCCGCGCCCGAGCATTCTGGTCGTCAATTATCCCGGCAACCCGACGGCCGAGACCGTGGACCTCGCCTTCTACGAGCGACTGGTTGCCTGGGCGAAGGAGAACCAGGTCTGGATCCTCTCCGACCTCGCTTATTCCGAGCTCTATTATGACGGCAACCCGACGCCTTCGATCCTGCAGGTGCCCGGCGCCAAGGACATCGCGATCGAGTTCACCTCCATGTCCAAGACATACTCCATGGCGGGCTGGCGCATGGGCTTTGCGGTCGGCAACAAGAAGCTGATCGCGGCGATGACGCGCGTGAAATCCTATCTCGATTACGGCGCGTTCACGCCCATCCAGGCTGCGGCCTGCGCGGCGCTCAACGGGCCGCAGGACATCGTGGAGAAGAACCGCCAGCTCTACCACAAGCGCCGCGACGTGCTGGTGGAAAGCTTCGGCCGCGCTGGCTGGGACATTCCCCCTGCCAAGGCCTCGATGTTCTGCTGGGCGCCGCTGCCGCCTGCGCTCAAGGAGATGGGCAGCCTGGAATTCTCCAAGCAGCTCCTCACCCATGCCAAGGTCGCAGTCGCGCCCGGCGTCGGCTATGGCGAGGACGGCGAGGGCTTCGTGCGCATCGCCATGGTCGAGAATGAGCAGCGCCTGCGCCAGGCAGCGCGCAACGTGAAGAAATATCTGCAGTCCATGGGCGTGAACACACCGGTGACAAAAGGCGCGGCCTGATGCCGGTGCCGTTGCTGGACGCGCCGGAGGTCAGCCTTGTCGCGCACACGATCCAGCTGGCGGTGGCGCCGGTGTTCCTGCTCGCAGGCATCGGCGGCTTCCTCAATGTCTGCGCCAGCCGCCTCGCCCGCGTCATTGACCGGGCGCGGGCGGTGGAAGCGCTGGTGTTGCGCACCGCCGGCGCCGAGCATGACCGGCTGATCGACGAGATCCGCATTCTCGACCGGCGCATCACGGTCGTGAATGCGGCGATCTTCCTCTCGGTGCTCGCCGCGCTGCTGATCAGCGCGGTGGTCATCCTGCTGTTCGCCTCCAACCTCATCGATGTGAGCCTTGGCACGGTGATTTCGCTGCTGTTCGTGGGATCGATGACGTCGATCGCCGCAGCCTTCGCGATCTTCCTGTATGAGACCCGGCTGGGATCGCGCGTGACGCACATCCGCAACGAAGTTCTATATCACAAGGTGGAGAGCGAGCAGCTGAGCGAAGGCCCGCGCCCCAGCAAGCCGGCCGTCCCGAAGCCCGAGGACAGGCAGCGTTAACGACGCCCATGGCTGAGCCGTTTCGTCTCGTCACGCCCGCGCCTGTCTACCTGCCCGCCTATCGCGCGGCGCTGGAAGCCGGCTGGTCGCCCGATAATGTGCTCGGCAATCTCGCGGCTCATCGCGAACTGGACCGGATCGACCGCGATGCCATCGCCTTCCTGATGTCGCTCGATGACCCCACCGCCAAGGGCCCGCCCGTGGCCATGAAGGACGGCACCACGAGGCCGCGCCTGCCGGGCTATCGGCGCTGGATGTGGGATGGCGCATTCTGCGGCAGCATCGGCTTCCGCTGGCAGCAGGGCACAAACGAGATGCCCGACTATTGCCCCGGCCATATCGGCTTCGCGGTCGTGCCGTGGAAGCGTGGCCATGGCTATGCGGCGCAGGCGCTGCGCGCGCTGCTGCCTGATGCGCGCGCCCGGGGCCTTGCCCATGTCGACCTGACCACGGATGAGGACAACATCGCCTCTCGCCGGACCATCGAGGCCTGCGGCGGTGAGCTAATCGGCAACTTCGAGAAAGATGCGGGCGACGGCGGAGGCCCGTGCGCGCGCTATCGGATCATGCTGCGATAATCATCTCACCGGAACGGCAAGCAAGCGCCGTCACCAGAAATGAGAGGGGCCGCCGGAACCTCCCATCAGAGGCGCCGAGCGGCCCATCAGCATGGTCAGCGGCCGGAAGTGCCGCCACCCGGGGATTTACGCCGCGTTTTGGTCCCCAGAGGAAACCTCCGCGCGACCCGCCACCAATGCCTTAGCGGCAGGCTCCCCGAACGGACTTGACCGACCCCATTGCTGAACCATGAGACATCGGATCACCTCCTTTCGCTTGCGTTGAAACTCTTTCGCCGGGTTGGCTGAAAGCCCTGCTTCCCTGCGATGGCCTAGGTGTGAATCATCCCGCGCTTGCGAACAAGTCTTGTAATTATCTTTTTTCGAATCATAATCATGCGCTCGCCGATTTGGGGCGAACTCGCTGGAACAGCCTAGCTCCGGCAGTCCTCCACGACGCGCCCGATTTCCGAAACCACCGGCAGAATGATCCGAGGCCCGCCAGCGGGCTCGATCGACACGCGACCGCGCGAGAAGGCGATCCAGTCCAGACCCGGATCATTGGCCGGACGCGTGACGACAAGCGCGCTCGACCCGGCAATGGGCTGCTGCGTTCCGGCCCAGTCCAGCGGCCCCTTGCTAGTCCGGATGGTGACGCGCTGGCCGGTCGCTCCCGCAATGATCACCGAGACCTGCCGACTGCTCCTCTGGCAGCGCATGGCCACCAGTGGCGTGGCCGACGTGGCGCCGAAGCTGGCGACACTCCCTGTGCCCCCGCTCTCGTAGCGCCAGTTGCCGGGCGTGACCGGCGCGACCTCCCACGGATCGCCCGATTGCGGCACGGCGGGCGGCGGCGCAGGCGGCGGCGGTGCTGGGGCGGGCACGGGTGCAGGCGTGGGTTCGGGCGCCGGCGAGCGACCGCCCGTATCCGGCACGACCTGGCAACCCGCCAGAGCGACGACGATGGCAAGGGATGCCGCGAGGCGCGGCGCGATGGAACCTGCAATACGCATGATCAGGGCCGGACCTGACCGGTCCCGCGCACGACCCATTTGTACGTGGTGAGCCCTTCCAGTGCCACCGGCCCGCGCGCATGCATCCGCCCGGTCGAAATGCCGATTTCCGCACCAAGGCCGAACTCGCCGCCATCGGCAAACTGCGTCGAGGCGTTCCACATGCAGATCGCGCTGTCGCAGCGGGCAAGGAATTGCTCGGCGACAGCCTGATCCTGCGTGATGATCGCATCGGTATGGTGGCTGCCATGGACGGCGATATGGCCCAGCGCTTCGTCAAGATCATCGACCACGCGCGCCGCGATGATGGAATCCAGATATTCAGTATCCCAGTCGCCATCCTGCGCCGCTTCGACGCGAGGGTCCATCTTCGTCACAGCCTTGTCGCCGCGCACCTCGCACTGCGCATCGAGCAGAGCCGCCACCAGCGCCTCCGGCTCGGGATAGGCGCGGTCGATGAGCAGCGTCTCGGTCGCGCCGCAAATGCCGGTGCGGCGCATCTTGGCATTGACCACGATCTGGCGCGCCATCTGCGGATCGGCGTCGGCGTGGACATAAGTGTGGCAGATGCCGTCCAGATGGGCGAGCACGGGCACCCGCGCTTCCTCCTGCACCCGCGCGACCAAGCTCTTGCCGCCGCGCGGCACGATGATGTCGATGAGGCCCACCGCCCGCAGCATGGCGCCGACCAATGCGCGATCCGTGCTCGGCACATATTGCACGGCGTCGGCAGGAAGGCCGGTCTCCGTGATGCCGCGGACCATGGCGGCGTGAATGGCGCGGTTGCTTTCCACCGCTTCAGATCCACCGCGCAGGATCACGGCATTGCCCGAGCGCAGGCCGAGTGCAGCAGCGTCCGCCGTCACATTGGGGCGGCTCTCGTAAATGATGCCGATGACGCCGAGTGGCACGCGCACCCGGCTGAGGCGCAGACCGTTGGGACGCTCGGACTCGTCGATGACCTGACCGACCGGATCGGTGAGGCTGGCGACCTGCTCCACCGCATCGGCCACGCCATTGATCCGCGCTTCATCGAGCCGCAGACGATCGAGCATGGCAGAGGAGAGGCCATTGGCAGCGCCGCGCTCCATGTCGGCACGATTGGCCTGAATGATCTTCGGCATCGCCTCGCGCAGCGAGCGGGCGGCGGCGACGAGCGCCTTTGCCTTCAGCTCGCTCGGCACCTGCGCCATTTCCGCAGCGGCGCTGCGCGCGCGCGCGCCCATCTGGGCAATGAGCATTTCAGGCGTCTGCGTGAGATCATTCATGGTACGATGCATCCTGTACGGCGGAGGGCACTCCCCATAGCATGGGGAGAGAGTCGCGCAAATGGCGGCAACCCGACGCAATGGCGGGGCGTTTGCCCTTTCAGCCGAAGGGAACCGCCACCGGTGCCCAAAGGGAGACGAGCATGATCCGACCGAGCAAAATCCTTCCTGCCGCCGCGCTGGCCCTCATCCTTGCAGGGTGCGAAGTGGCGCCTCAGGGCGAGAATGAGGCCAACGGCATGAATGCGGCGCAGGCCGATGCTGCCCTTGATGACGCGCTCAATGCGAACGATAGCAACACGAGCGCAGTTCTGCCGGAATTTATGGGCACGCTCGTTCCCCCTGCCCCCGGCGAGCCGGGTGGCTTGCCCGATGACCGTACACCGCTGAACGAGGCTGCGGCGCGCGTGCCGACCAGCGTGGAAGCCTCCGGTGCGACGATCCAGCTCTGGGGCCTCGCGCTTGCGCAGGGGCGCTATGCGGATGCCTATCGGCTCTACGCCGATGACGGGGGCCGCAGCGGCATGACGCAGGCACGGTTTTCCACGGCGTACAACCGCTATACCGACATTCAGGTGCTGGTCGGACGCCCGGAATCTGCCGGCAATCAGACCGTGAAAGTGCCGGTGCAGATGTATGGCCGCATGCGCGAGGATGGCCGCCCGTTCAATCTGGTCGGCACCATGACGCTCGTGCGGAACGCGACCGGGCAGAACGGCCAATCCGGGCAGATCGCCTGGCTGATTGCGGAATCAGACCTCTCGCCGCGCGGCACGGTGAAGATCATCCCGCCCGGCGGTGAGACGGGCGCGGGCGCCATCCCGCAGGCTTTCCGGGGCAACTGGTCCTCGAGCACCGCAAGCTGCGGCAGGCCCGGCGACAATATGCGGCTGGCGGTGGGTGCGGACAGCCTGACCTTTTACGAAAGCGTCGGCAAAGTGACAGCCGCCCGCCCGCTCTCGCCAAACCGATTGAGTGTCACGGCCACCTATTCCGGCGAAGGCGAAACATGGACGGACACGGCGGCGCTGACGCTCTCCAATGGTGGCGACGTGCTCACCATCGGTTCGGTCAAGCGGGTGCGCTGCCCGAGCTGAGGATCAGCCGCTCCCGTTTGGCGGTCCGGCAATGGCATGTCTGGCGAGCAGCGCATATTTCTCGCCCCAGGGATCGTTGGCCGCCTTGCTTTCGAGGTTGAAGACCATCGTCTCGCGTTGCTGCGTCGTATAGGCAGGCCATTCCGGCAGACCGGGCGCATTGGGCGTGCCGGAACGGGCAAAGGCTGCCCATGCCGCGCTCATCGCATCCGCCACGCGCTCCGCCTCCGGCACACCGTCGCCGAACAGCGGGACGTTGGCCTGCACATTGTCGAACACGAGCGGCACGTCCAGCGCATGCGGCGCGCCCAGCCGGCCGCCCTGAATGGGCGTCTTCCAGGCGAGCATATAGGTGAAGGCCGGCGCGCCGGGCGCGCTTGCCCGTGCATCGGACAGGGCGCGGCTGTTGTAGCCCATGGCTTCGATGGTCGTGATGGTCAGCACGATCTCGCTGGGCGGCGCATCCGGCATCAGGCGACGAAACGCGGCGACGAGATCCGCGGGATCGCGATAGCGCTTGCCGAGTTCGCGGGCGGCATCCTCCCAATCGAATTCGAACACGCCGGCGGGCGGAAACAGAACGGACGTCTCGGTGACGGTGTGGCCGACCATCATGGGAATGTTCTGCGCCAGCGGAGGGATCTTGTGGGGCAGCATGAAGCCGGGCACGACTTCCCCGTCTGCCACCATCATCGGACTGCGCAGCACATGACCGCCCGAAATCTTGCGAAAGCCCTCAAGCAACTGCTCGTAGGTGAAGGCCCGCAAGTCATCGGCCCGGCTGACGCTCATCGCGGCCATGAGACTGCGCGCCATGGCCTCCCCCGCCTCGCGCGTGTGCGTGAGGGTGCCGAACCCGCTCTGCATGATCGCCTTGTGGAACAGGCCGCTCGCGGCCGGCATCTGCAGCAGCCCCGCCACTTTGGTGCCGCCGCCGGATTCGCCGAAGATCGTGACATTGTCAGGATCGCCGCCGAAGTGGGCAATGTTGTCGCGCACCCACTGCAGCGCCGCGACAATATCCAGCTGCCCGACATTGAACGACTCTTCGCCCAGTTCTTCCAGATAGAGATAGCCGAAAATGTTGAGGCGGTGCGTGACGTTGACCACCACGACATCGCGCCGCCCGGCGAGCCGGGTTCCTTCGGTTGAGGGGGCCGATCCGGACCCGGTCGCGAGCACGCCGCCGTGCAGCCAGACCATGACCGGGCGCTGGCCATCATCGCAGGCCGGTGTCCAGACATTGAGGTTGAGGCAATCGTCGCCCTGATTGGTCGGCGAGCCCGGTCCATCGCTGAGCTGCGGGCAGGCCTGACCATAAGCAAGGGCATCGCGCACGCCATCCCATTTCTGGACAGGCGCGGGTGGCCGAAAGCGGCGCGCGCCATCGGTGGGCGCGCCATAGGGAACGCCGAGGAAGGCGCACACGCCGTTGCGTTGCGCGCCCCGCAAACGACCGGCGTTCGTTTCGACGACGATGGCGGCCTCAGCAGCGCGCAGCGGCATAGCCGTGGCACTTGCCAGCATCGCAGCGCCGCTCATGAGCTGGCGGCGGTTCAGCGCAAAGCTTTCGGTCATCATGATCCTCTCGGCTCAAGGGTAAACACGTTCCACGACAGGGGTGGTAAAGTGGCCGCTAGTGTTCCGTCCAGTCGGCAGGCCGGATGACTCACCGGCGAGACTTCATCGGGCCGGTCTGCAGTGTTGGTCGCCTTGAGATCGGCGTGATGCAGCACAGAGGCGTCCTTCAGCGTCAGGCCGCCGAAGCTGCGCAGATCGACCTCCAGCGCCATCTCCTCCGAGGCATGGCGGTTGAGTGCGAACACGGTAACGGCGCCGCTGTCGGGATCATGAACTGCCGAGCAGAGGAGCAAGGGCGCGGCATCATATTTGCCGGCTGAATAGGTGCCCGCATCCACGACCGTGCGCAGGACATTGCCGCGCGCCAGATTGGCGGCCTGCGCGAAGGGATGGAAGATCGTCTGCCGCCAGGCGGGGCCACCGGTTTGCGTCATGATCGGGCCGATGACGTTGACGAGCTGGGCCATGCAGGCGGCCTTCACCCGGTCGGCATGGTTCATCAGCGTGATCAGCGCGCCGCCGACGACCAGCGCGTCCTCGAAATTGTAGATTTCCTCCAGCAGCTTGGGCGCCTGCGGCCAGCCCGGCTTGGCGAGATCATCGGGCGTGCGCGCCTTGTACCAGACGTTCCACTCGTCGAGCGAGAGCATGATGCGCTTGGGACTGCGGCGCTTGGCGGCGACAGCATCGGCAATGGACACGACTTCTGTGATGAAGGAGTCGAGCTTGTCGACCGAGGTCATGAAATAGCCGACATCATCCTCACCATTCTCGAAATACTGGTGCAGCGAGATGAAATCGACCTCCTCGAAGCAGGTATCGAGCACCTCATACTCCCACGCGCCATAGGTCTCCATCTCGCGCTTGGAGGAGCCGCAGGCCGCCAGCGTGAGATCCTCGCTGGTCCAGCGCATGACCTTGGCGGCTTCCTGCGCGATGCGGCCATATTCGCGCGCCGTCTTCGCGCCGATCTGCCAGGGGCCGTCCATCTCGTTGCCGAGGCACCAGAAGCGGATGTCATGCGGCTGCTCATAGCCATGGGACCGGCGCAGGTCCGAATGGAACGTGCCGCCGGGGTGATTGCAATATTCGACGAAGTTGCGCGCCTCGTCTGGCCCCGCCGTGCCGAGATTGACCGCGAACATCGGCTCGACATCGGCCTTGCGGCACCAGTCGACAAACTCGTTGGTGCCGAACTGGTTTGTCTCGGTGGAGAACCACGCGAGATCGAGCCGCACGGGCCGATCCTCCTTGGGGCCAACGCCATCGCGCCAGTCATAGCCGGAGACGAAATTGCCGCCCGGATAGCGAACGATGCTGACACCCAGCTCGCGCGTGAGTGCCAGCACGTCCCCCCTAAAGCCCTGCGCATCAGCGGTCGGATGATCCGGCTCGTAGATGCCGCCATAGACGCAACGGCCCAGATGCTCGACGAAGGCGCCAAACACGCGCCGGTCCAGCGCACCGATAATGAACTCGCGATCTGCGACGACCCGCGCCTTCTGCATTCAAACAACTCCCGGTTCTAGAAACTCTGCAGGATTTCATCGGCCCGCCGCTGCATGTCCTGCAGCGCGCGGTCGACGGATTTCTGGCCGGTGAAGGCGGCTGATGCCTCCTCCCCGACAATGAACTCAATGGGCGACTGGCGCCGCACGAAGCGCGGCAAAGGTTCGCCGATCTGCGTGAGCACCGCAATATCGCTCCGGTGCGGCAACGCGCGCCACGCCGCGCTCTCGATGATGGACGTGTAGGCCGGGAAATGCCCGGTGCGTGCCCACTGGAAATTATTGTCGGCAAAGAAGCGCAGGAAGCGGGCTGCGGCCTCGCGCTGCGCCTGCGTGCGGCGCTCGTCGCGCGGCATCACCCAGTTATGGCCATCGACCAGCGAGACATTGCGCTCCTTGAAGATGGCCGGGAAGGGTCGCACGGCATAGCCATCCGCCAAGGCGCTGTCCTCACGCTGCGAGGCTGCCGTGAACTGCCCCACCATCCATGTGCCGTCGATCAGCACGCCGCCCTCGCCCTTGAGGAAGGTCGAGACGGCCCCGGCATAATCCTGATTCCGCACGCTGTGGCCCTGCTGGTAGAGGTCACGCATGAAGCCGAGCGCGCGCTGGCCCTCCGGGCTGTTGAAGTTGCTGTGCCGGGCATCGCGGAAGGGCGCCCCGCCCTGCTGCATCACATACATGTAAAAGATGCGCATCGGCCCGGCGAAATCCTTGTCGGTCACCTGCACGAGATAGGGCTTGCCGGTCCTCTCGTGGAACTGGCGGGCATGGGCATCGAACTCCTCCGGGCTGGAGGGCAGGATCGGCCGCCCGTCACGCACCAGCCCGGCCTTGCGGAACAGGTTCATGTTGATGTGCCAGAGCGGCGCCCAGACATCGATGGGCAGCCCCATGACCTGATCGCCCACCATGACGCCCGCGCGCGCTGCCGGGGTGAAGCTCTCGGGTGAGACACCGGCCTGCGCCAGCACCGGATTGAGCGGCTCCAGCAGATCGCGCGCTTCATAATCCGAGATGGCGGAGCTGTGCATTGTCACCAGATCAGGCGGACCATTGGCGGCAAGCTGCGCCGTCAACTGATCATAGCCGGGCCAGAACACGACATTCTCGACCACGCGAATGTCCGGATTATCGGCCTCGAACCGGTTGATGAGCGCGGTCATGATGCCGCATTCGCCATCCGCCTTCGTCGGGTCGTTCACCGCGCCATAATCGGCCTGACAGGAGCCGAAGAAGCGCTGCACGACCAGCTCGGTGCGGTCGTCGCTCGCACCGCAGGCGGCAAGCAGCGCCAGCAACGGCGCGAGGATCAGCCGCCTCATTGCCCTGCTGCCCCGGCGACCGCGCGCACGATATATTTCTGGAAGATCAGATAGACGATCAGCGTCGGCAGACCCGCAAACACCGCCTGCGCCATCAGGAAGCCGAGCCCCTCGGCCTGCGCGAAGTTCACCTGCGTGGCGGCGATGCCGACGGTGAGCGTGTACATCTGCCCATCGGTCGCGGAGATGAGCGGCCACCAATAATCGTTCCACGCCTGGAAGAAGGTGAAGATGCCGAGCGTCGCCTGCGCGGGAATGGTGAGCGGCAGCAGAATGCGCCAGAAGATGCGGAAGCGCGAAGCGCCATCCAGCATCGCCGCCTCATCGATCTCGACCGGGATGGCGCGGAAATATTGCGTCATCAGGAACACGCCGAAGGGCATCGACAGGCCCGGCACGACCAGCGCCGTGTAGCTGTTGTGCATGGAGAGCGCGCTGAAGATCTGGTGCCGCCCGATGATGACCGCCTGCTCAGGGATCGCGAGGCCGAAGAGCACGACCACGAACAGGATCTTGCGGCCCGGAAATTCCAGCCGCGCAAAGCCATAGCCAGCCAGCGACGAGACGATGAGCACGCCCGCCGTCATCGCCAGCGAGACGATGACGCTGTTCATCAGCCAGGTGAAGACCTGCCCCTCGCCCATGATGTTGCGATAATTGGCGAAAGTGTAGGGCGGCACGAAGGCCGAAGCCGTATCGGCCAAGAGCGCCGTATTGTCCTTGAAGGACAGGATCAGCACCCAGAGCATCGGCACGAGCATCAGCACCGCGAGCGCGACGACGGCCACCACGGCCAGCGGAGGCGGGCGGCGCAGCGCGCTCATGCCGGCTCCTTCCGCGACGAGACATAATATTGCGCCATCGCAGCAATCGCGATCATCGCGAACAGCACCTGCGCGGCCGCGGCGGCATAGCCAAGCTGCCACTGCTTCCAGCCCGCCTCATAGATGAAGAGCACCACGGGGCGCGTCGAGTTGTTGGGGCCGCCGCCGGTCATGAGCTGCGCCTGCCCGAACAGCTGGAACTGCAGAATGATCTCGATGATGACCACCAGCGCAATCGTCCGCCGGATCGCCGGCAGGGTGATCGAGAACAGTATGCGCGGGCGCGAGGCATTGTCGAGCGCGGCGGCCTCATAGAGATCGCGCGGCACCTGCTGGAGCGCAGCAAGAAAGAGGACCATCGGCAGGCCGATGCCCCACCAGATGGTGGTGAGCGCGATGGCCGGCATCGCCAGCACCGGATCGCTGAGAAAGGCAATCGGCGCCTGACCGAACAGCCGGGCAATGACGGCGGCGAGGCCACCATCGGGAATGAGGACCAGTCGCCAGATCAGCGTCACCACCGTCACAGACAGAACGGTGGATGCGAAGAACACCGCGCGCAGCACCGCCGACCAACGTGACGCATTGTTGAGCACAAGCGCCAGCGCAAGCCCGATGATCGTGAGCGCCGGCACCGTAAGCGCGACGAAATAGAAGGTGTTGCCGACCGCTTTGAGAAACACCGGATCGCTGAACAGCCGGGCGTAGTTCTCCAGCCCCACTTCGGCCTTCACACCAAAGAGATCGCTGCGCGTGGTGGAGAGACGAAGCCCGATAATGAGCGGCAGGATCAACATCGCCGCAAACAGCAACAGATAAGGCGCGACGAACAACAGCCCGGACCAGCGCCGCCATGGCGCGGACTGGCTGAGCCTGCTGCGCAAGGTCGCGTCGCCCATCGCCATCGTCAGGCGCTCACGCCATGATAAGCGGTGCCATCGCGCGCGAAGAGATGCGCGCAAGCCCCTTCCATGGCGAGGCCGACCGCTTGCCCGGCCTGCACATCGGAATCGCCGCGATCCTCGGCGACCAGCATGGCGCCATCGGCGAGCCGGACATGGACAAGTGTGCGCTCGCCCAGCCGCTCGACCACGCGCGCCTCGCCGCGCGTATCGCCGCGCTCCAGTGGCGCAATGCGAATGCGCTCGGGGCGCAGACCGAGAGTCATGTCCGCCTCGCCCGGCAGGCTCACGCTCGATACGGCAGTCTCAAGAACCGTGCCGTCCCCCAGACGGACCTGCGCCGCTGCACCGGAGCGATCCACGGTAACAGGCAGCAGATTGATCTTGGGCGTGCCGACGAAGCTTGCGACGAATTGGGTCGCCGGGCGGCGATAAATCTCCATCGGCGTGCCGATCTGCTCGATGCGCCGATCATTGATGACCACAATGCGGTCAGCGAGCGTCATCGCTTCCACCTGATCGTGGGTCACGAAGATCATCGTGGTCCTGAGTTGCTGGTGCAGCTGCGCCAGCTCGATCCGCGTGCGTCCGCGCAGGGCGGCATCGAGATTGGAGAGCGGCTCGTCGAACAGGAACAAGGCCGGCTGCTTCACGATGGCACGGGCAATGGCGGCGCGCTGGCGCTGGCCACCGGAAAGCTGGCCGGGCCGCCGATCCAGCAGCGCCTCGATCTCCAGACTCTTCGTCGCGGCGTCGATCCGCCGATCGATCTCGTCGGCCGGGACTCCCATGTTCCTCAGCCCGAACGAGAGATTCTTGCGGATCGTCATGTGCGGATAGAGCGCGTAATGCTGGAAGACCATCGCCACGCCGCGCGCGCCGGGCGGCAGATGATCGACCCGACGGCCATCGATGAGGATCTCGCCTTCGTCGACGCTCTCCAGACCAGCGATCATGCGCAGCAGGGTCGACTTCCCGCAGCCGGACGGCCCGAGAAAAACCACGAATTCCCCCGCCGCAATGTCCAGCGACAGCCGATCCACGATCAGAGCGTCGCCAAAGCGCTTGGTCACGCCGGCAAGCAGAACGCCAGACACTCAGCCTCTCCCCATTAGTATGACAAGTTTTCCGGGCCGAGGCCGGTCTGCCAATGCGACAACTTTGCCCGAATCGAAATTGAATGCAATATTTTCTACCGACTTGTTTGCCCCGTCGATCCAATCTAGTCACCTGCGGCGGCGTCGATTTTGTCCGACAGGACATGCCGGGCAAATGGGGAGAGGACTCGATGACGAACGCCGGTAAGCCTCTGGTCGGACGCATAAGATGGACGGTTTTGGCCGTGCTGTTCGGCGTAACCGTCATCAACTACGCCGACCGGGCGATCCTCTCGCTGGCGGCGCCGTTGATGACGCAGGACCTGGGGATCGATCCGCTTCAGCTCGGCATCGTCTTCTCGGCCTTCGGCTGGTCCTATGTCGCCGCGCAATTGCCCGGCGGCTGGCTGCTCGACCGCTTCGGTGTGCGGCGGGTCTATCTGGTGGCCATCGTCGCCTGGTCGCTGTTTACGGCGGCGCAGGGCGCAGTGGTCTTCCTTTCCGGCGCGGCGGCAATCACAGCACTCTTCCTCTTCCGGCTAATGGTCGGCTTTGCCGAAGCACCGTCCTTCCCCGGCAATGCGCGGATCGTGGCGAGCTGGTTTCCCTCCAGCGAACGCGGCCGGGCGACGGCGATCTTCACCTCCGCGCAATATTGCGCCACCATCGTCTTCGCGCCGATCATGGCCTGGATCATCGGCGTGATCGGCTGGCCCGAGGTATTCCTCTTCATGGGCGTGGTCGGGCTGATCGCGGCGTTCTCATGGGCGCGCACCGTGCATGAGCCGCATCGGCACCCGCGCATCCAGCCGCCCGAGCTTGCCCTGATCGTCGATGGCGGCGCGCTTATCGAGCAGGCCGAGCCCGCAGGCCGGCCGGACGGCGCGACCGCACAACAGATCCGCGCCCTCATTCTCGCGCCTTCGCTCTGGGGCCTGTATCTCCACCAATTCTGCGTGAACGCGCTCACCTATTTTTTCATCACCTGGTTCCCGGTCTATCTGGTGCAGGAACGTGACCTCTCGATCATCGAGACCGGCCTGATGACGGTCATTCCTTCCGTCTGCGGCTTCCTCGGCGGGCTGCTGGGCGGTGTCTGGTCGGACTGGTTGCTCAAGCGCGGGCACAGCCTGACCATGGCGCGCAAGCTGCCGATCGTGACCGGCATGCTCATGTCCCTCGCGATCCTGGGCTGCAATTATTCGGACACGCAGACCATGGTCATGATCTTCATGAGCCTCGCCTTCTTCGGCAAGGGCTTCGGTGCGCTGGGCTGGGCCGTGATGTCCGACATCGCCCCGCCCGGCGCGGCGGGACTGAGCGGGGGCATCTTCAACATGTTCGGCAACATGTCGTCCATCGTGACGCCCATCGCCATCGGCTTCATCCTGCAGCAGACCCAGTCCTTCGAGCTGGTGCTGATCTTCCTCGCCGGCTGCGGCTTCACCGCCGCCTTCAGCCTGCTCTTCCTCTTCGGCAAGATCGAGCGGATGAAAGCGCCGGTGCCGGCAGGCGCCTGAGCAGCGCCCGCAATAGTCAGAGTTATTCCTTGACCACTTCGGGCTCGGGGAGCGCGTTGGTCGGTTTGGCGCCCCACAGTGCGTAGAAGAGAACGTAAAGCTCACACGCCGCCGTCAGCAGGAAGGACGCCTGCAGACCGTAGAGATCCGCCAGCCAGCCCTGCACGATGACCAGCGCGCCACCGGCAATCGCCATGATGAGCAGGCCGGAGCCTTCCTCGGTGAGCGGCCCCAGGCCGCGGATGCCGAGCGTGAAGATGGTGGGGAACATGATCGAGTGGAAGAAGCCCACAAGAATCAGCGCCCACATCGCGACCGGGCCGGTGGTGAAAACCGTGACGAGCATTACGAGGAACGCGCCGATGGAGAAGGCTGCCAGCACCGTCTCAGCCGCAACCTTCTGCATGATCGCCGAGCCGACAAAGCGGCCGACCATCATCCCGCCCCACAGGAACGTGAGGTAGCGGCCAGCCTGCTCGTGCGTGAGATTGGCGATCTCCGGCTGGCTGACGAAGTTGACGAAGAGGTTGGCGACGCCGATCTCGGCAATCAGATAGATGAAGATCGCCGGCACGCCGAACACGAGGTTGCGGTGCTTCCACAGCGAATGGTTGCGGCGCTCCTCCTTGCTGACCCGATTGGTCGCGGACCCCATGGCCGGGAGCGGGAAGCGGGCAATGATGATCGCGAGAACGATGAGCGCCACTGCCACCAGCCCGTACGGCAAAATCACGGATTGCGCATCCGCCAGCCGCTCGGCTTCGGTGAGGATCACCCCGGCTTCCGACGTGCCGCCCTTGGACCGGCCAAGGATGAGATAAGCCCCGAACAGCGGCGCGAGCATGGTGCCCGCCGAGTTCATGGCCTGGACGAGATTGAGGCGTGAGGACGCCGTCTCCGGCGAACCGACCACCGCGACATAAGGATTGGCCGCAACCTGCAACAGGGTGATGCCGCTGGCGATGACGAAGAGCATGAAGAGCGTGACGCCATAGGACGGCAGGCTTGCCGCGAGCATCATGCCCAGCGATCCGGCGGCCATCACCAGCAGGCCGACAACCAGCGACCTTTGATAGCCGATCCGCTTGATCAGCCATGCGGACGGTATCGAGGCAACGAAATAGGCTATGAACCAGACCGATTCGATCAGCGTCGTCTCAGTGTAATTGAGGTCGAAAACGCTACGCAGATGGGGCAGCAACGTGTTGTTGATGACGGTGATGAAGCCCCACATGAAGAACAGGCTGGCAAGCAGCGTCAGGGCCGGGGTGTAATTGATGCCCCCGCCGCCCCCGCTCGCCGTGCTCGTAACGCCCGCCTGTCCAGCCATCTTCTCAATCCCCCCGTCGACCATTTGTGCTCCCATGTTCGCCGGAATGTCGGCTTGCGTCAATGTCATTTGTCTGACTATAAACGCTGCATGGCGCGTTGGATGCTGCGATTGGGGGAACGGATGCGAAGAGCACAAATCATCATGACGGTCATTTCCGGTGCTCTGGCCACGGCGATGCCGCCCTCGGGCGCGCTGGCTGCCGAAGCCGCCCGGTCGATCACCAGCAAGCTCGCTGACGGGACCCCGATCGAGACGATCACGCTCACCAATGCGCAGGGCGTCGAGGCAAAGATCATCACTTATGGTGCCACGCTGCAGTCGCTGCTGGTTCCGGGGCGTGGCGGCGAGCGCGCGGACGTGGTGCTCGGCTATGACGATGCCGCTTTGTATGAGGCACACCCCAATTATCTCGGCGTGACTGTCGGCCGTTTCGCCAATCGCATTGCCGGTGGCCGTTTCGCGCTCGACGGCAAGACCTATCAGCTCACGCAGAATGACGGCACCAATTCGCTCCATGGCGGCGGCAACGGCTTCGACCGCGCGGTCTGGAAAGTCGCCTCAGTCGAGAGCGGTCCCACCGCACGAGTCGTGCTCACCCATGTCAGCGCCGATGGCGATGCGGGCTATCCCGGCAATCTGGAAGTGACGACCACCTACACGCTGGACGAGACAGGCGCGCTCGGCATCATCTTCGAGGCGAAGACGGACAAACCGACCATCGTCAACATGACCAACCACGCGCTGTTCAACATGGCGGGCGAGGATTCCCCCGGCGGCGCGCTCGATCAATTGCTCACGATCCCCGCCAAGGCCTTCACGCCCGTCGATGCCAAGCTCATCCCCACCGGCGAACTGCGCCCGGTCGAAGGCACGCCCTTCGATTTCCGCAAACCGCGCCGCATCGCGCAGGACATTCGCGACGGGCGCGACGACCAGATCCGCGCCGGCCGCGGCTACGATCACAATTTCGCGCTCGACAAGGGCGTGACGGCCAAGCCCGAACTTGCCGCCCGGCTGGAAGACCCCGTCTCAGGCCGCGTGCTCGAAGTGCTGACCACCGAGCCGGGCGTGCAGTTCTATGCGGGCAATTTCCTCGACGGTACCGTCGCCGGCAAGGGTGGCCGGCTCTACCGCATGGGCGACGGCATCGCGCTGGAGCCGCAGAAATTCCCCGACGCCCCCAATCATCCGTCCTTCGTTTCCGCCCGCGTCGATCCCGGCAAGCCCTATCGGCATGCCATGATCTACCGCGTTTCAATCCAGCAGGGCACCGACCACAAATGACAGAAAAGAAGGGTGCGCACCTGCGCTCGCGCGCATGGTTCGACAATAAAGACAATACCGACATGACGGCGCTCTATCTGGAGCGCTACCTCAACTTCGGCCTCAGCCTTGAGGAACTGCAATCGGGCAAGCCGATCATCGGCATCGCGCAGACCGGCAGTGATCTCTCGCCCTGCAACCGCCACCATCTGGTGCTTGCCGAGCGGGTACGCGAGGGCATTCGCGAGGCGGGCGGCATTGCGCTCGAATTTCCGGTCCACCCCATTCAGGAGACCGGAAAGCGCCCGACTGCGGGCCTTGATCGCAACCTCGCCTATCTCGGCCTCGTCGAAGCGCTCTATGGCTACCCGTTCGATGGCGTGGTGCTGACCACCGGCTGCGACAAGACCACGCCCGCCGCACTGATGGCCGCCGCGACGGTGAACATCCCCGCCATCGCGCTCTCCGTTGGCCCCATGCTCAATGGCTGGCACGAGGGTGAGCGGACCGGATCAGGCACGATCGTCTGGAAAGCGCGCCAGATGCTGGCTGCAGGCGAAATCGACGATGCCGGCTTCATCAAGCTGGTGGCGTCCTCGGCGCCATCGACCGGCTATTGCAACACCATGGGCACGGCGACGACCATGAACAGCCTGGCTGAAGCGCTGGGCATGATGCTGCCGGGGTCCGCCGCGATTCCCGCGCCCTATCGGGACCGGCAGGAAGTCGCCTGGCGCACCGGCAAGCGCATTGTGGATATGGTGGCAGAGGATCTGAAGCCCTCCGACATCATGACGCTCGATGCGTTCCACAACGCTATCGTCGTCAATTCGGCGATCGGCGGATCGACCAACGCCCCCATTCACCTCGCGGCGATTGCCCGCCATGTCGGCGTGGACTTGCCGCTCAAGGACTGGGAACGGCTCGGCCACAAGGTTCCGCTGCTGGTCAATCTCCAGCCGGCCGGCGAGTATCTGGGTGAGGATTATTATCGCGCCGGCGGCGTGCCTGCTGTGGTGGCGCAGCTCATGCGGCAGGGGCTGATCCGCGAAAGCGCGATGACCGTGAATGGCGCCACGATGGGCGACAATTGCCGCGACGCGCGCATCATGGACGAACGCGTCATCCACCCGTTCGAGCAGCCGCTGGTGGAAGACGCCGGCTTCCTGGTGATGAGCGGCAATCTCTTCGATGCCGCGATCATGAAGACCAGCGTCATCAGCAAGGAATTTCGCGACCGCTATCTTTCCAACCCGGATGCGCCCGGCGTGTTCGAGGGGCCGGCCATCGTATTCAACGGGCCGGAGGATTATCACGCGCGCATCGATGATCCGGCGACCGGCATCACCGATCAGACATTGCTGTTCATGCGCGGCGCGGGGCCCATCGGTTATCCCGGCGCGGCGGAAGTGGTGAACATGCGCCCGCCCGCTTATCTGATAACGGAAGGGATCACCGCGCTCCCCTGCATCGGCGATGGACGCCAGTCCGGCACCAGCGCCAGCCCGTCCATCCTGAATGCCAGCCCCGAAGCGGCAGCAATGGGCGGCCTTGCCCTGCTGCGCGACGGAGACCGTGTGCGGATGGACCTGAATGCCTGCACCGTGGACGTGCTGATTCCCGATGAGGAGCTTGCCGCCCGCCGGGAGGCGCTGGCCGCGCAGGGTGGCTATGCCTATCCCGCCTCACAGACGCCCTGGCAGGAAATCCAGCGCTCGCTGGTCGGCCAGCTCGACAAGGGCGCGATCCTGGAAGGCAGCGAGCAGTTCCAGCGCATCGCGCAGACGCAGGGCCTGCCGCGCGACAACCACTAGAGCAATGGCGGACTGGCGGATCATCGAACGCGATGTGCGGGACGAGCTGGGCGAAGGGACGCTGTGGAGCGCGCGCGACAATGCGCTGTACTGGACGGACATTCTGGCCCCGGCGCTCAACCGGCTCTCCCTCGCCGATGGGCGGGTGGAGCGCTGGGCCATGCCGGAAATGCTGGGCTGGATCGTGGAGCGGGAGCAAGGCGGGTTCATCGCGGGATTCCAGAGCGGCTTTGCGCGCCTGTCACTCGATCCGCTGACGATCGAACCGATCGGCGATCCTGAACCTCATCTGCCCGACAACCGCATGAATGACGGCAAGGCTGACGCTCCCGGGACGATCTGGTGCGGCACCATGCACAAGGATGTGCAGGGTGAAAGCGGGACGCTTTATCGGCTGACCGCGGACGGCCGATGGACGCCGATGGACAGCGGCTATGTCGTCACCAACGGCCCCGCCTTCTCGAACTGCGGCCGCTGGCTCTACCACACCGACACCGGGCGCGGGATCATCTACCGCTTCGAGCGGACCGATGACGGCAGCGTTTCAGACCGTCAGCCCTTCATCCGCTTCGGCGAGGGAGATGGCGCGCCGGACGGCATGACCGTGGACGCGCAGGACGGCCTGTGGGTCGCGCATTGGGGTGGCGGCCGGGTGAGCCGCTTCCATCCCGATGGCACGCTCGATCGCGCTATCGACCTGCCGGCAAAGCAGGTGACCAATGTCGCCTTTGCCGGCGAGAAGCTCGATCGGCTGTTCGCCACCTCCGCTGCGACCGGCTTGCCGCCTTCCGAATATGACGGCGCGCTTTTCGAGATCGAGACGGACGCGACGGGCGTCGCGCCGGGCCGCTTCCCCGGATAAAATCCGCCCTTGCCCGCTATTTGCCCGCAGCGCTAGAAGAGCCAGATCCAAACAGGAGAGGATTTATGGCTTTGCTGGCACGCATATCGCGGTTCGATCTGCAATCGATTGCCAAAAGAACTTCCGTCGGCGCGCGGCATCAACGATCAGCAGTGGCCCGGTTTTGCGCCGTTCTGACGCTCAGCCTTTTCGGTTTCGGCACATTAGCCCATGGCCAGACCGCGCCCGCACAAGGCCCGCTCCGCGCTGGCGCCGCCAGGACCGACATCACCGATGCCGCGCTCTCGAAAGCGAAACCGGGGACAGCAGTGAATGACCGCGCATATGCTCGCGCCATCGTGCTGGACAATGGCAAGACCCGCGCCGCGCTCGTGGCGCTCGATCTTGGTTTCATGAGCACGGAGAACTGGTCGAAGATCAGCCAGCGCATGGAGCGCGAACTTGGCATTCCGGCCGATCAGCTCGCGCTGATGCCCTCGCACACCCACGCACAGCTCTGGGATGCTGGCCAGTATAACGACCTCATTTTCCAGACCATCGCGCAGGCTGCGAAACAGATGGTCCCGGCGACCATGCAACTCGGCACCGGCGAAGCCTATGTGAACGTCAACCGCAACATGACCGATCCGGTCACTGGCCGCTGGCGCGAAGGGCCCAATTATGACGGCCCCTCGGACAAGACCGTCTCCGTTAGCAGCTTCGCACGGCAGGACGGCACGCCCATTGCCGTGATGTACAATTATGCCGTGCACCCGGTGGTGACGGGGCTGCTCGATGAAGTGAGCGCGGACATTCCGGGTGCCGCCTCCCGCCACATCGAGGCCTCGCTTGGCCATGATGCCGTGGCGCTCTTCTCCTATGGCGCTTCAGGGGACCAGAACCCGATTTTCTTCAACCAGACCTATGAACTGCGCGCAATCCGTATCGCGGACTATGCCAAGCAGGGGAAAGACATTTCCAACAGTCTGCCGCCCGGCGGCGAGGGGCTGGACCGGAACAATCCGCGCGTCGCCCTGCTGCTCGACCAGACCCGCGCGATGAGTGAAACCATGGGCCTTATGCTCGGCGAGGAGGTCTTGAGGGTTCATCGCTCGCAACTGGAACGGCCCGAGGATCAAATCGCAATCGACGGTGCCGTGAAGTCAATCCGTTGCCCCGGACGCGTGCGCCTCGACGAAGGCCGTGCCGGTTCACCGGGCCGCTATGAGGATGGCGATCCGGTCGACCTCAAGCTGAGCATGCTGCGTATCGGCGACCTCATGCTGAGCGGGATCGACACCGAGATCTTCACGATGATCGCGCAGCGCCTGAAGCGGGAATCGCCCTACAAGCACACGATCGTCTCGACGATCACCAACGGTGCGGCAGGCGCAGGCCTCTACATTCCGCACGAGGCCGCCTTTGGCTATCACACCTTCGAGGTACTGAACTCACGCATGAAGCCGGGCTGCGCGGAAGCGAGCATCGTCAACGGCTTCCTCGATCTCATCAAGGAAGTGGACGATACGGCCAGCAATTAAAGCGGATCGGGCCGTTCAGCTGCCGCCATTGACCAGCAGCAGGACGGCCACGACCAGGATCGCGAGCGCCTGGAACATTACGCGGCCCATCATGGCCTTGTTCTGGCGCAGGCTCGACTGGCTGGGGCCGGTGCCGTCGCCTTTCAGTTCCGCCTCGGTCGTCTGCAAAAACGTCACGATGCCGCGCACGAGCATGAACAATGCACCGAGCATGGCGAGGACGAGCAGGATAATCATGAGGGCATTGCCCATGGGCAGTCTCCTTGTGGCCCCGATCTAGGTATGTTCGAGGTGGATTCCAACCGGAAAGCGGCTAGCGCGCAAATCTTGCACCAAAGACAGCCCCTCGATGCCGGACTCGCGCAGTTCGGCAAGGCTGAGCCCGGCGGCGCGTTTGGCAAGCCGCTTTCCCGCTGCATCGACGATTAAGCGATGGTGCCGGTAGTGGGGGCTGGGTAGCTCCAGCAGCGCCTGCAGGGTGCGATGGGCATGAGTGGAGGCGAACACATCCCGCCCGCGAATGACATGCGTGATGCCCTGCGCGGCATCGTCCACCACCACGGCGAGATGATAGCTGGCCGGGCGATCGCGGCCCTTGATGATGAGATCGCCCAGCGCATTCGGATCAACCGGCATGTCGCCGTAAAATTCATCATGCCAGCTGAGCGGTCCGGTGCGATCGAGCGCGGCCCCCATGTCCAGCCGCCAGCTGTGCGGATCGCCTGCCGCGATCCGCTGCGCCCGCTCATCCTGCGAGAGATTGCAGCAAGTGCCGGGATAAAGCGGACCGTCCGCACCATGAGGCGCATGCAGGCTCGCAGCCAGCTCGCGGGCAATGTCACCGCGCGTGCAGAAACAGGGATAAACCATGTCCAGCGCCTTGAGCCGGTCCAGCGCTGCCTCATAAGCCGCGAAGCGCTGCGACTGGATCATCAGCCCACCCCAGCCGATGCCGAGCCAGCGCAGATCCTCATAAATGCCATCGGTGAATTCGGGGCGACAGCGGGTCACGTCCGTATCCTCGATGCGCAGCAGGAAGGCACCGCCATTTTCCCGCGCGAAGTCATAAGCCTGGAGCGCGGACCAGCCATGGCCTATATGGAGCCGCCCGGTCGGGCTTGGCGCGAAGCGGGTCACCACATGTCGTGGAGAGTCGTTTTCAGTCATACAAGGCCTTGACGAGGACTCATCGTCTCTGCTGTCATGAGGGCGTCACGCTTCTCTTGAAAAGAGTGCGGGCGAAAACCGAAAGGGGCAAGAGCGCGCATGTATCATCCCGATCGAATACGCCATCCAGAAAATTGTCCGGCGCTGGTCCTCAACGCCGACTACACGCCCCTTTCCTATTATCCGCTGAGCCTCTGGCCTTGGCAAACCGCCATCAAGGCGGTTTTTTTGGATCGGGTGGATATCGTCGCCAGCTATGAGCGGGAAGTCCACTCGCCCAGCTTCCAGATGCAGATTCCCTCGGTGATCGCGCTCAAGCAGTATGTGCGCCCCAGCGAGCATCCGGCCTTCACGCGGTTCAACCTGTTCCTGCGTGACAAATTCTCCTGCCAATATTGCGGATCGACCAAGGACCTGACCTTCGACCATGTCGTCCCGCGCCGCGCGGGCGGACGCACGACCTGGGAGAATGTCGCCACCGCCTGCTCGCCCTGCAACCTGAAGAAGGGCGGGCGCACCCCGCGCGAGGCGCATATGCCGCTGCGCGAAATGCCGATCCGCCCGACGACCTGGCAGCTGCAGGACCATGGCCGCGCTTTCCCGCCCAACCATCTGCACGAGAGCTGGCACGACTGGTTGTATTGGGACGTCGAGCTGCTCGCCTGAGCGGCGGAACCGTCCTCCGCCCTGCCCCTTGCACGCCGCTCGGGAGCCGCTAATAAGCCGCGATGGACCGTATCCTCATTCGCGGCGGCAAGCCGCTCTCGGGCAAACTCACCATCTCCGGCGCGAAGAACGCGGCGCTTACGCTGCTGCCCTGCGCCCTGCTGACCGAAGAGCCGGTGACGCTGCGCAACCTGCCACGTCTCGCGGACGTGGACAGTTTCGGCCATCTGCTCAACCAGCTTGGCGTCTCGACCACCATCGAGGGATCGCGGCAGGAAGATTTCGGCCGGGTGATGACGCTCAAGGCCGCGCGCGTCACCTCCTCGGTCGCGCCCTATGACATCGTGCGCAAGATGCGCGCCTCCATCGTGGTGCTGGGGCCGCTGCTCGCCCGCACCGGCGAGGCGACCGTCTCGCTGCCCGGCGGCTGCGCGATCGGCAATCGGCCCATCGACTTCCACCTGCGCGCCTTCGAGACGCTGGGCGCCACCATCGAGATGGCCAATGGCTATGTCCGCGCCATCGCGCCCGACGGCGGACTCAAGGGCGCGCTCGTTACCCTGCCCTTCCCCTCCGTCGGCGCCACCGAGAACACACTGATGGCCGCCGCGCTCGCCAATGGCGAGACGGTCATCGAGAATGCCGCCCGCGAACCCGAGATCGTGGACCTGTGCGGCCTGCTCGTGGCCATGGGCAGCGAGATCGAAGGCATCGGCACGGACCGGATCGTCATCCAGGGCAAGCCGCGCCTCTATGGCACCACCTACCGGGTGATGGCCGACCGGATCGAAGCCGGCAGCTATGCCTGTGCCGCGGCGATCACGGGCGGCGAGCTGGATCTGGTCGGCGCGAATGGCAACGACATGCACGCGATCCTCAAGGGGCTGCGCGATGCCGGCGTCCATGTCGAGGAAAGCAAGACCGGCATCAAGGTGGCCGCCAATGGCCCGCTCAAGCCGCTGACGCTGACCACGGCGCCGCACCCCGGCTTCCCCACCGACATGCAAGCGCAATTCATGGCGATGCTGACGCTGGCAAATGGCGCGAGCGTACTCACCGAGACGATCTTCGAGAACCGCTACATGCACGTGCCTGAACTGGCGCGGATGGGCGCGGACATCACCGTGAACGGCCGCACCGCAGTGGTGCGGGGTGTCGAGAAGCTGACCGGCGCACCGGTGATGGCGACCGACCTGCGCGCCTCGATGAGCCTGATCCTCGCCGGCCTAGCCGCGCAGGGCGAGACGGTGGTGAACCGGGTCTACCATCTCGACCGCGGCTATGAGCGGCTGGAAGAGAAGCTGAGCGCGGTCGGCGCGGACATCGAGCGCGACAGCGACGGTTAGGTTGCTCGGATAATCGGGATCGTCCGACTTTTAGCTAGGTCGTTTGCTACCCACCTCCGTTCGGGCTGAGCTTGTCGAAGCCCGTCCTTCTTCTTTGAACGTTGCGCGAGAGAAGTACGGCCCTTCGACAAGCTCAGGGCGAACGGATGTTGAGTAATGGTCGTCAAAAGCTTGAGCGGCCCGTTCAGGCCGCCGTATCGATGCCCAGCTCAGCCAGCTTGCGGTAGAGCGTCGAGCGCCCGATGCCGAGGCGCCGGGCCACTTCCGTCATGCGCCCGCGATAGTGGCCAATGGCAAGACGGATCACGTCCGCCTCGATGTCGGACAGCGCACGCAAATGGCCGTTCGCTTCATAGAGCGTCACGCCGATGCCGCTCTCCTGCGCGTTGCGGACCATGGGCGTGACCTGGCCGCTTTCTCGCCGCTCCGGCTCCGCGTTGCGAAGCTGGCCGGACAGTTGCGGGAAATCAGCGGCAGTCAGTGCATCCCCCTCGCACAGCACGGCGGCGCGGAAGAGCGTGTTGTGGAGCTGGCGCACATTGCCCGGCCAATCATGCATGGCGAGCAGGTTGATCGCATCATTGGTGATGCTGAGGCTACGCATGCCCGGCTGCGCCACGATCCGCTCGAGCAGGTGGCGGGTCAGTGCGGGAATATCGCCGGCGCGCTCCCGCAGCGGCGGAATGGTGAGCTGGACGACATTCAGCCGGTAATAGAGATCTTCGCGGAAGCGGCCGGCCTCCACCTCGTTCAGCAGACGCTTGTTGGTGGCAGCAATGACGCGGACATCGACCTGGCTGGGCATGCGCGCACCAACCGGTTGGATCTCGCCATCCTGGAGGACGCGCAGCAGCTTGACCTGTGCTTCCAGCGGCAATTCGCTGATCTCATCGAGAAAGATGGTGCCGCCATTGGCGGCGCTGAACTTGCCGATATGCCGATCGAACGCGCCGGTGAATGCGCCGCGCTCATGGCCGAACAGATCGGATTCAACGAGATTGGCAGGGATGGCGCCGCAATTGACCGTGACCATAGCGGCACGCGCGCGCGGGCTGGCAGCGTGGATCGCATGAGCGATGACTTCCTTCCCGACGCCGCTCTCTCCTTCGATGAGGATGGGCACACGGGCGCGGGCGGCCTTGGCAGCAATGGCGAGGGCAGAGCGGAAGGTGGGCGAGGATCCCACGATCTCATCGAAGCCGAGCGGCGCGCGGTTCTTCTCGGTGAGTGGGCGCAGTTCGCCCGCGCTATCCGAATGCGTGAGAGCAGACTGCAATGCGCTGAGGAAACTGTCCGGCGCGATGGGCTTGATCAGGAAATCCTGGGCGCCCGCCCGCATGGCTTCGACAGCCCGCTCGGCCGAGCCATTGGCGGTGATAACGAGCACGGGCAGTTGCGGGCGGCGCGCGCGAATGGCCCGGATGAGATCGCTCGCCTCGCCTTCCTGCGTCCAGTCATCGATCATGACGGCGTTGACCCGCATGCCTTCGCGGGTATCGAGCAGCTCGAGTGCATCTTCCGCCGTGCTCGCAGTCAGCGAACGCCAGCCAGCGCGATGCGCCATGGCGATGTTGAGACGGCGCTGCGCCGGCTCGTCATCGACCAGCAGCAGAACGGGGGTATCTGAATCGGTCATGCTCTCTTCCGCTCGTTGCAGCGAGGGGCATAAAGAGAGGGGGTAAAGAGGCTGTTAAGCTGACCGGACTTTGCGGCAAGCTGCTTGAGGCCGCTGCGCAATGCCGCTAGGACGATGCCCAGAGGACAACCAGGAACAGGATAGCAATGGCTCACGAACAGGACATGACCCAGGCAAGCGGCAGCTACAGCGGCTTTGTCGCGCTCATGAAATGGGGCACGATCTTCAGCGCGATCGCAGCGCTCATCGTCATTCTGATCATCGCCTGACGACCTCCAAAAAAGGGGGGGAACATCATGAAAATCGCAGTGGTCCGCGAGACAGCCGCAGGAGAACGGCGTGTCGCGGCATCGCCCGAGACGGTGCGCAAGTTCAAGGCGCTTGGGGCAGACGTGGCGGTGGAAACGGGCGCAGGCCTCTCTGCCAGCGTGTCTGACGCCGAGTACGAAGCCGCAGGCGCAACCGTGGCCGACCGTGCGTCCGCCATTGGCGGCGCCGGAATCATCCTGTGCGTGCAGGGTCCGGAACCGGACAGCATTGCCGGCGCGGCAGCAGGTGCAATGGTTGTGGGGGCGCTCAATCCCTTTGGCGAACGGGCGCGGATCGACGGTTATGCCAAGGCCGGGTTGGAAGCGCTGGCCATGGAGTTCATGCCGCGCATCACGCGCGCGCAGAGCATGGACATCCTCTCCTCGCAGGCGAACCTCTCGGGCTACAAGGCCGTGCTGGATGCGGCTGCCGAATATGGCCGCGCCTTTCCGATGATGATGACGGCGGCCGGCACGGTATCGGCGGCGCGCGTCTTCATCATGGGTGTCGGCGTTGCGGGACTGCAGGCCATCGCGACGGCGAAGCGACTCGGTGCGCAAGTGAGCGCGACGGACGTGCGCGCGGCGACCAAGGAGCAGATCGAATCACTGGGCGCCAAGCCGATCTTCGTGGAAGCGGTTAAGGGCATCGAGGGCGAAGGCAGCGGTGGCTACGCTACTGAAATGTCAGGGGAATATCAGAAGGCGCAGGCCGAGCTGGTTTCCAGCCATATCGCCAAGCAGGACATCGTGATCACCACCGCGTTGATCCCCGGCCGCCCGGCCCCGCGCCTCATTTCGGATGCGCAGATCGCGACGATGAAGCCCGGCAGCGTGATCGTGGACCTTGCTGTCGAACAGGGCGGCAATGTGGAAGGCGCGGTGCCCGGCGAGATCGCCCTGCGCCATGGCGTGAAGATCGTGGGCCACCGCAATGTGCCCTCACGGCTTGCGGCAGACACCTCGGCGCTGTTCTCGCGCAATCTCTATAATTTCCTGTCCGCTTACTGGGACAAGGACGCCAATGCGCCAGTGCTGCCGGATGACGACGAGATCGTGAAAGGCGTGCGCATTACCCAGGGCGGCAAAATCGTGAACGAGAGGCTGCAAGCAAGCGGCGCCTAGTCTCCAGGGGAGGGGACCAGAACCATGGACTTCATTGCCATTCTTTCCATTTTCGTGCTGGCGTGTTTCGTCGGCTATTATGTCGTGTGGTCGGTCACGCCCGCACTGCATACGCCGCTCATGGCGGTAACCAATGCCATTTCCTCGGTCATCATCGTCGGCGCGCTGATCGCGGCGGCGGAAGCGGGCAATCCGCTGGCTGAGTGGCTGGGGCTCATTGGCGTGGTGCTGGCCTCGATCAACATCTTCGGCGGCTTTGCGGTAACCGAGCGCATGCTCGCGATGTACAAGAAGAAGGAGCGCAAGTGATGCTGGCGTCCCTTCCCGTCGGGCCGCTTGCGGCCCTCGCCTATCTCATCTCGGGTGTGCTCTTCATTCTTGCCCTGCGCGGCCTTTCCAATCCGGAAAGCAGCCGGCGTGGCAATCGCTTCGGCATGCTGGGCATGTTCATTGCCGTGGGCACGACCGTTGCGACCCATGATGCGGTCGCACTGCCACGCATCGGTCTGGCGATCATCATCGGCGGCGTGATTGGCTTTGTGATCGCGCGGCGCATCGCGATGACGGCGATGCCTCAGCTTGTGGCGGCGTTCCACAGCCTTGTCGGCCTTGCCGCCGTGCTGGTGGGCGTTGCGGCGTTCGTCAGTCCCGTGTCGTTCGGCATCGCGGATGAAGTGACCGGCGCGATCCATGGCGCCAGCCGCATCGAGATGGTGCTGGGCGTTGCCATTGGTGCGATCACCTTCTCCGGGTCGGTCATCGCGTTCCTCAAGCTCAACGGCAATATGAGCGGCAAGCCAATCCTGCTGCCGGGACGGCACATCATCAACATCGCCATGTTGCTGGCCATTGCCTTCTTTTCCTTCGGTTTCTGGCAGGGCCAGTATCCGATCGATTTCTGGCTGGTTCTCGCCCTCGCCTTCGTCATCGGCTTCCTGCTGATTGTCCCCATAGGCGGCGCGGACATGCCGGTCGTCGTCTCGATGCTGAACAGCTATTCGGGCTGGGCGGCCGCCGCGATGGGCTTCACGCTCGGCAACAGTGCGATGATCATCACCGGCGCGCTCGTCGGCTCGTCTGGTGCGATCCTCAGCTACATCATGTGCAAGGCGATGAACCGCAGCTTCATTTCCGTGATCGCCGGCGGCTTCGGCGCCGAAGCGGCGAGCAGCGACGGCGAGGCGAAGGAGCAGCGCCCATGGAAGCGCGGTAGCGCCGAGGACGCGGCCTTCCTGATGAAGCAGGCGGACAGCGTGATCATCGTGCCGGGTTACGGCATGGCGGTCTCGCAGGCCCAGCATGCGCTGCGCGAAATGGGCGACATGCTCAAGGAAGCCGGCGTGAGCGTCAAATACGCCATCCACCCGGTCGCGGGGCGCATGCCCGGCCACATGAACGTGCTGCTGGCCGAAGCGAACGTGCCCTATGACGAAGTGTTCGAGCTGGAGGACATCAACAGCGAGTTCTCGCAGACCGACGTCGCTTTCGTCATCGGCGCCAACGACGTGACCAATCCGGCGGCCAAGACGGACAAGACATCGCCGATCTACGGCATGCCGATCCTTGATGTCGCCAACGCCAAGACGGTGCTGTTCGTGAAGCGCTCGATGGGCGGCGTGGGCTATGCCGGGGTGGACAACGACGTCTTCTACATGGACAACACCATGATGCTGCTCGCCGACGCGAAGAAGATGGTGGAAGAGATCGTCAAGTCGCTCGGGCACTGACACACAGGACGGAGTTTCGATGCGCAAGCTTGGACTGATCGGTGGCATCTCCTGGACGTCCACGGCGCGTTATTACGACCTCATCAACCGATATGTGCAGCGCGAGCTGGGCGGGCTGCACAGCGCGACGCTGCTGATCGACAGCCTGGATTTCGCCGACGTCGCGCGCTGCGCCTCGGCCAATGACTGGGATTGCGGGGCCGGTCACATGGTCGGCGCGGCCAAGCGGTTGCAGGCTGGCGGCGCCGAAGCGCTAATGATCTGCGCCAACAGCCTGCACAAGGTCGTGCCGCAGATTCAGGCCAGCGTGGACATTCCGATCATTCACATCATCGATGAGATCGGCGCGCGGCTGAAGGCGGACAAGGTGAAATCGGTCGCGCTGGTCGGCACCAGCAATGTGATGATGGACCGGGACTATCGCCAGCAACTGGTTCAGACCGGCGGCGTCTCGCTGCTGCCCGCCGAGGCCGATCTGGCCGAGGGCATCGACCGGCTGGTCTATACCGAGCTGGCGGCCGGCATCATCACCCGCGATGCCGAGCGCTACATGAAGACCGAGTTGACCAACATCGCCAAGGAAGATGTGCAGGCCGTCGTGCTGGCCTGCACCGAGCTCGACCTGATCGTGGACGTGCACGCCAATGTGCTGCCGATCTACGACAGCACGATCATCCATGCGGAGGCCGGCGCGCGCTTCGTGCTGGGCAAGTAGCCGGGCCGCTTTGGGCTTGTGCGCTTGCGCATCAGGGGCGATACATGCGCTCCTAATGGTTTGAAAGACCAATCGAGAGGATGTGCCCGATGAGAATCTCCCCGACCAAGATCTCGTTGCCTTTGATCGCCGCCGCGCTGCTGCTGAGCACCGCGCCCGCTCATGCCCAGATGCGGGCGCTCAACGACGCGGTGGTGGCGCATCCCGACCCCGAATCGCTGTTCACCAGCCCCGACCCCAAGCTGCACCGCAACAAGCAGACCGCGCTCAAGATCGTGAAGGAGCTGCTGGAGGCCAATCACTGGGACCGCGCGCCGCTCTACCTGACCGATCGCTACATCCAGCATAATCCGATGGCTGGATCGGGCCTGAAGCCGGTGATGGACTTCTTCATGAAGGTCGCCAAGCGGACGCCGACCCCGATCCCCGAGAAGATGAAGACGCCGGTGGTTGCGGTGCAGGCGGAAGGCGACTTCGTGACGGTGAGCTTCGTACGCGAAGTGCCGTATCCGGACGACCCGACCAAGACCTACACCACGACATGGTTCGACATGTGGCGCTTCGTCGATGGCAAGGCCGACGAGCATTGGGACCCGGCGACGCTGCCCGCCTCCCCGCCTCCGGCACCTGCCCCGGCAGCCGCGCCCGCCGCGCCGACCCAGCCCGTACCGCCGCCGGCCGGTTGAGCCGAAGAAACAGGAGGGTACAGATGAAGACCGCAACCCTGACCGGCGCGGCGCTGAGCGCGCTCGTGCTGATCTCGCAGCCGGGCACAGCATCCGCGCAACATGCCGATCATAACCAGCATGCCGACCATAGCCGCCTCTTGCAGGAAGTGCAGGACCGCACCCAGATCGAGAAGCTGATGTGGGACTATGTGCGGGCGGCCGACAGCCTGAATGCGGACGCCTATGCGGCGCAGTTCACGCCAGACGGCGCGTTCAACGACGTGAAGGGCAGCGAGGCGCTGCGCAAGATGATCACGGACATGAAGGCCAGCCAGGACGCGCGCCGCGCCAAGGGCGAGCATATCGGCGCGATGCATCACATGATGAGCAACCAGACGATCACCTTCATCGACCGCGACCATGCGCAGGTGAATTACTACTGGCAGACCATCTTCGCTGACCGCACCCTCAATCCCCCGCCCCGGCTGGCCGCCGCGGGACGTGGCCGCGACGACGTGGTGCGCGTGAATGGCAAGTGGCTCATCCAGCTGCGCAATGTCGCGGTGAAGGACTGACGCCCAAGCAAGGAGAGAGCGCCGTGCAGCAGCAGATCGCCGTCGTCACGCTGGGCATCGGCGATCTGGCGCGTGCCCGCCGCTTCTATGGCGAGGGCTTCGGCTGGGCACCGGTGTTCGAGGGCGAGGACATCCTCTTCTACCAGATGAACGGCTTCGTGCTCGGGCTCTGGGCGAAGGCGGCGCTTGCGCAGGACATGCAGCGCCCGGTGGCGGGCGACGGGTCCGCCGCTCCATTCGCGCTGGCGCATAATGTCGCGACGCAAGCCGAGGTGGCGCCGCTGATCGACCGGCTGGTCGAGGCCGGCGGCCGCCTGCTGCGCGCCGCCGATGCGCCGCCCCATGGCGGCATGCGGGGCTATGTCGCCGATCCGGACGGCCACGCCTGGGAGATTGCGTGGAACCCGGCCTGGCCGATCGATGCCGAGGGGCGGGTGACGTTTGCGCTTTGAGTGTGAGTTAAGCTGTCTGTGCGCACCTTAGCCCCTCCCCTGAAGGGGAGGGGCTGATGAAAGGTCAGCCTTCCGTCGGCTCGGCAGGCTCCTTGGCAAGCAGGATCGGCTCGTCCAGCCCAGCGGCCAGAGCATCCTCGACCTTTTCGAGCCAGATGAACTCCAGCTTCTCGCGCGCATTGGCGGGGATGTCGTCATAGTCGCGCTTGTTGCGGGCGGGGAGCATCACGCGGGTGATGCCGGCGCTCGCGGCGGCGACGACCTTCTCCTTGATGCCGCCGACCGGCAGCACGAGGCCACGCAGCGAAATCTCGCCGGTCATCGAGGTGTCGCTGCGCACCGTGCGGCCAGTGAGCAGGGAGGTGAGCGCCATGAACATGGCAACGCCCGCGCTTGGCCCGTCCTTGGGCGTGGCGCCGGCGGGGACGTGGACGTGGATGTCGCTCTTCTCCAGCGTCTCCGCCGAGACACCGAGGCTCTCGGCGCGACTCTTGACGAGGCTGAGCGCGGCCTGCGCGCTTTCCTTCATCACGTCGCCGAGCTGGCCGGTGAGGATGAGCCGGCCGGAACCGGGCATTTTCGTCGCCTCGATGAACAGGATGTCGCCGCCCACCGGTGTCCAGGCCATACCGGTCGCGACGCCGGGCACGCTGGTTCGCTGCGCCACCTCATTCTCGAAAATGCGGTCACCCAGCACCTCGTGCAGGTCCTCGACGCCGATGGAGACCTCTTCGGCGCTGCCCTCGGCAATGCGCACGGCCGCATGGCGGATGGTCTTGCCGATCTCCCGCTCAAGGTTCCGCACGCCCGCCTCGCGGGTGTAGTGGCGGATGATCTCGCCGAGCACGGCATCATCCACCTTCACCTGATCGGCGCTGACGCCATTGGCGACAAGCTGGCGCGCGACGAGATAGCGCTGGGCAATCGCCAGCTTCTCGTCCTCGGTATAGCCCGAGAGCGTGATGATCTCCATGCGATCGCGCAGCGGACCGGGAATCGTGTCCAGCATGTTGGCCGTGGCGATGAACACCACGCGCGAGAGATCGAACGGCACGCCGAGATAATTGTCCCGGAAGCTGCCGTTCTGCTCGGGATCGAGCACTTCGAGCATCGCGGCCGAGGGGTCGCCCTGCATGCCACGGCCCATCTTGTCGATCTCGTCCAGCATGATGACGCAATCGCGCCGCCCGGCCTTGCGGATCGCCTGGATGATGTTGCCGGGCATGGCGCCCACATAGGTCCGGCGGTGCCCGCGGATCTCCGACTCGTCATGCACACCGCCCAGGCTCACGCGCTCGAACGGGCGGCCCATCGCGCGGGCAATGGACTGGCCGAGCGAGGTCTTGCCGACGCCGGGCGGGCCGGCGAAGCACAGGATCGGCGCCTTGCCGCCGGGCGCAAGCTTGCGCACGGCGAGATATTCGACGATCCGCCGCTTGATCTTGTCGAGCCCATAATGGTCGGCATCGAGCACCTCGCGGGCCTTGGCGATGTCGATCGGCTGCTCCTCGGGCAGGCCCCAGGGCAGCTCGGTCAGCCAATCGAGATAAGTGCGGATGATGCCATGCTCGGCCGCCGCCTCGGGCATGCGCTCGAGCCGGCGCAGCTCCTTGCGCGCTTCCTTCTCGACCGCCTCGGGCATCTTTGCCGCCTCGATCTTCTCGGTCAGCTCCGCGACTTCCGCCGCGCGGCCATCGTCCTCCCCAAGCTGGCGCTGGATGGCGGCCATCTGCTCGCGCAGGATCGCCTCGCGCTGGCGACTGGTGAGCGTCTCCTGCACGTCCTTGCCGATCTCGGCCGAGAGGCGCAGCACCTGCAGGCGCTGCTCCAGCAGGCGCGAGACGCGGTCCAGCCGCGCAGGCAGCGAGACAGTCTCCAGCAGTTCCTGCTTCTGCGCGGTATCTATGTCGAGATAGGCCGCGACCGTATCCGCCAAGGTGGAGGGCGATGCGATGTTCTGGATCGCCTCGCCCAGTCCCTGCGGCGCCTGCGGCAGCAACTGCACCGTCTCCAGCGCCTGCTTGCGGACATGGATCAGCCGCGCCTCGATCTCCGGTGTGAGATCGGTCTGCTCCACCAGCTTCTCGACGCGGGCGACCATGAACGGCCAGCCCTCCAGAAACTCGACGATGCGAAAGCGCGTCTCGCCCTGCAGGATGAGGTGGTGCGTGTCATCAGGCGCAGTCACATAGCGCAGCACATTGGCGAGCGTGCCCATGGCGTGCATGTCCGCCGGAACAGGCGCGTCGACGCCGGCATCGCGCTGGGTGAGCACGCCGATGGGCAGGCTCTCGCGCACCGCCGCCTGCGCGGCATTGACCGAGATCGCGCGGCTGAGCGCGAGCGGCATCACCACATCCGGGAACAGCACGAAGCCGCGCACCGGCACGATGATGATCGCATCCTCCGGCAGCGGACGAAAAGCCTGTGCCTCGCCGGGCGCGGCGCCCTGCGGCTGCGCGGGATTGGCGGGATTGGCGTTCTTATCGTTGGTGGTCAGCACATCCATTACCAGCGGCCTCCATTGACCTTGCTGAGCGTCACCAGCAGGCAACCATTTACAGCGGAGCGGCGGACGCCATCATATTGGCCGCCGGGGAGCGGCAGGCGGCGCTCGAAGCGACCCTGCGGAAGCTCAAGGCGGTGAATGCGGGCGGTGCGCAGTTCCGGCGGGAGAATGCGCTGGCCGCGCACGATGAGCACGCCATCCTCGATGAATGCCTCGGCATGATCGGGGTCGACGCCCGGCAGCGCGAGAATGACGAGCACCTCATGCTCCGTTTCTATCATATCGGCAGGCGGCTCCCAGGCCGGCGGGCCGCTCGCCGCGCGCACGGGGGCATAGCTCTGCTGCTGCAAACGCTGCATGCGATCCAGCAGGTCGACCGCATCGGCCCACATCCAGTGCCTGTTCCGCGAGTTCATGCGCGTCCTCTTCCCCGATGGATTGCCGGGCTGAATGCGCGGCGTGCAACCAATAAGGTCGCTCACCGCACGGATTTCAAGACCGGCGGAATGCGCCGAGAGGCAGGGACGGATCAGCCGCCGGGCAGATGCACCGGCGCATTCGGCCCGAGTGGCAGGTCAAGCAGCGTCCAGCCGGCAAGCAGCGCACAGCCGAACACCAGCAGCCAGAGCGAATAAGGCAGCATCATCGCGGCCAGGCTGCCGAGGCCGAAGCTCGGCACCCAGCGCTGACAATAGATGAGGATCAGCGGGAAATAGACCATCAGCGGCGAGATGATGTTGGTCGCGCCATCGCCGACGCGATAGGCCGCCGTCGTCGTCTCCGCACTGACACCAAGCAGCATCAGCATCGGCACCAGCACCGGGGCGAGCAGCGCCCATTTGGCACTGGCCGAGCCGACGAAGAGATTGAGCACGGTGGTGAGCAGCACGATGAGCAGCAGCAGCACGGGCGTGGGCAGCGCGACCGCCTGAAGACCGCTCGCGCCATGGATCGCGAAGATGAGGCCAAGGTTCGACCAGCCGAACATCGCCACGAAATGCGCGGCGGCGAAGGCGAGGACGAGATAGTATGCGAGATCGCCCATCGCCCCGCTCATCATCTTCACCACATCGCGATGGTCCGCGATGGTGCCCGCCGCCTTGCCATAGGCCCAGCCGCCGGCGAGGAAGAGCAGGAAGAAGCCGGCGACAAGCGACTGGTAGAAGGGCGTCATCCGTGCTTCCGGCGTGGCGTCGGCATCGATGAGCGGCGCGCCGGGCATCAGCGCCATGACGGCCCAAAGCGCGACCACGGCCAGCATGGCAAGGCCGCCCCGTCGCAGGCCCTTGCGCTGGGCCGGGGTGAGGCCCTGTCCGGCAGCGGCATCGGGCGTGCCCGCGATCATCGCCGCTTCGCCCTGTGGCACATAGTTGCCAAGGCGCGGTTCGATGATCCGGTCGGTCACATACCAGATGACCGGAATGTAGAGGATGAGCAGCACGGCCATGAAGAACCAGTTGCCGGCAATGTTCATCTGCCAATCGGCATCGAGCAGTTGCGCGGCCTCCTGCGTGATGCCGAAGAGCAGGGCATCGAGCTGGCCGGGCAGGAGATTGGCCGAAAAGCCGCCCGAGACGCCGGCAAAGGCCGCAGCGATGCCGGCGACGGGATGGCGGCCGGCGGCGGCATAGATGATGCCGGCCAGCGGCACGAGCACGACATAGGCAGCGTCGGCGGCGAGATTGCCCATCATGGCGACGAGCGCGACCATAGGCGTCAGCAGCATGGCGGGCGCATTGGCAACGCTCGCGCGCATGGCGGTGCCGAACAGGCCCGAGCGCTCGGCCACGCCGGCGCCCAGCATGACGACGAGCACGTAGCCAAGCGGGTGGAAATGGGTGAAGGTGGCCGGCATCTCGACCCAGAGGCGGCGGATGTTCTCGGCGGCAAGCAAGCTCTGCGCGGTAATGGTGACCGGGGCGCCGGTTTCCGCATCTACCTGCGTCGGGTGCACGGCCGACGCGCCGGCCAGCGCCGCAATCACCGAGATAACGATGAGCGCAAGGATCAGGTAGAAGAAGATGAACACGGGATCGGGCAGCTTGTTGCCCGTTCGCTCGACCCAGCCGAGAATGCCCCTTTGTGCGCTGTCCGTCCCGGTCTGTGCCACGAGCCCCCGCTATGTAATTGTGATCGCTTGCCTTGTGCTAGCCCGGCGGGACGCAAGGGGCAAGGTGAGGGACTGAGGTGAGGCTAGGCCTGACCCTCCGTGGGAGAAAGCGGAACCCTGAACGGGCAGGACCTTAGTAGCGATAATCCACCGCAATGCGCACGGTGCGGGGGCGCTGGGGAGTCGTGTAGCCACCGCTGTTCGCATCGAAGGGCGTGCCGAGGGCGAAGCGGTTGCCCGTCGTATCCAGCAGGTTGGTGACCGAGAGCGAGACGCCGCGCCGGGCGTCGCCATAGCGCGCGGTCAACCCGGTATCGAGATAGTCGCCCTGCTCGTCGCCCAGCACGGGGCCGATGCCGAGCCGCGAGGGGCCGACATATTTGAGCCACCCAGCCAGACGCAGATCCGCCGCGCCCATGGGCACGCGATAGTCGACGCTCGCCTGCACGGCATATTCGGCGACATTGGGAATGCTCCCCGGCGCCGCATCAGGGCTGAGCTGGCCGAGCGAGCCCAAGGCGGGAAGATCGACAAAGGCGTTCGTCACCGGCAGATTCGAAGGACGCAGCGATGCCAGCCGGAACACCTCGGGCGTAAGAGCAATCACCCGGCTGTGATTGTAGACTGCATTGAGATCGATCTGCAGCCGATCGAGCGGGAACAGCGAGAGGCTACCGGCAATCGAGGTGATGCGTCCGTTACCGATATTGGCGGTGGTCGGCAGACCAGTGCCGTCGATGAAATCGGCCTGAATGTCGCGCCAATAGGCATAGGCTGCCGAAAGGCTCGCGGCGAACCCATAATAGGGACTGCCAAGCCGCACGCCGCCCTCGATGCTCTGGATATGGTCGTTGCGAAAGCGGCGGACGAACTGGCCCTCGATGGCAAGGCCGCCGGGGCGGAAGCCTTCCTCATAGCGCGCGTAGAGCGACAGGCCGGGCACGAGATGCACCAGCGCTTCAGCCGAGGGTAGCAGCTGCGTCTCGGTGCGGCTGGCGGTAATCTCCGAGCCGGCGGCAGCGAACAGCGGCTGCACGTCCTCCGCGCTGCCCCCGAGCCGGCTGTGGGTAATGCGGCCACCGCCGCTCAGCAGAATGCCCCGCGAGACCTCGAGGCTGAGCTTGCCATAGCCGGTTAGCTCGGTAACGCGATTGGTCACGCCGGTCGCGGTCGCGCGCAGCAGCGTGCGGGCATAGACGCGGCGCTGCTCGGTCTCGTTGTCGATGGCGCTGACGCCGAGCACCCAGCCGAAACCATCCTCGACCGGGCGCCACAGCCGCGTCTCACTGGTCAGCATCCGGGTGCGGTTGCGCTGCTCGAACACGCGCGGCACATCATCCGCCCCGGTCGCGTCGAAGCGCTCATCCAGGCCATGGCTCACAAAGGCATTGGAGGACTGGAAGCGCAGATCGCCGAAGTCCTTGCGCACAACTAGCGTAGCCATGCCGTAATCGGCATTGGCATCCTCGACCACCGCACTGCTGCGGGTAAGCGGCGGAGCGTCGCGATCGGCATATTGGGAATCGTCGATGACGGTCGTCTGATAGATACCGCCGACATCCACGGTCCACGCATTGCCAAGGTCCAACCGCAGTACCGCGCGGCCCCCGGCGATGCGGGTCCAGTTGACGTCATTCTCCCCGCTCACGGGATTGTCGATATAGCCGCCGTCCGTGATGCCATAGCCGGTCAGGCGCAGTGCATGGCCGCCCTTCCCCACCGGCATGTTGACCGTCGCCGCGATGTCCGCGCCCGGCTGGCCATGCTGGGTGAGGCTGAAGCCGGCGCTGGTTTCCAGCGCGAAGCCGTTCGGATCGGGATCGTTGGGGACGAGCCGGATGATGCCGCCGAGCGAGCCCGCGCCGTAGAGCGTGCCCTGCGAGCCTTCCAGCACCTCGACATTCTTGATGTCATGCAGCCGCAAGTCCGGGTCCGGCGCATTATAGGTGAGGCGCAAGTCGCCGAGATACTGGCCGACCGTCGCCTGCGTCGGCCCGGTGAAGCTGGAATCGGCAATGCCGCGAATGAACAGCTTGTTACGCCCCGAACCGAGATGCGTCGAAGCCACGCTGGCGAGGCGGGAGGCGATCGAGTCCGTGCCGCGCTCGCCGCCCAGCCTGAGATCGGAACCATCGAGGATGTGCACCGCGCCGGGATAGTCCTCATAGGCCTGATCCAGCTTGCTGGCCGTGACGATCACGGCTTCCTCTGCCGGGGGTGGCGGAGGCGCCACATCAGGCGGAGCGCGCCTCGCCCGCGCGACCTGCGTCGGCGCCGCTGCAGCCTCGATCCGCCAACTCGTCGCACTGAGTTGCACCGCCCGACTATGGGTTCCAGCCAACATCCGCGCGATGGCCTCGCCGGGTGTCATGGTGCCGCGCACCGGCTTCACCTTCGTGCGCCAGAGCTTATCGCTGGTGACGCTGATGCTGATGCCCGCCTGCCGCGCCAGCTGCGGCACCCGATCGGACAGGCGGCCTCCCGCCACGTCGATGGCGCGCGGCTCCACCGCTTGCGCGCGCCACTGGGGCGCCTGCGCGCGCGAAGACGCGGCGGCGCACAGCAGCGCAGCCGTGGCGATCAGGGCCAACGGGGCACGGGCTATCTTGAGAGCGTCCAACCTCCGCTTTCCTTTGTGGCAGAGGTGCCGGAGAGCGCCGCCAGATCGCTGACCAGCCGCTCCTCCGGAAGGTCCGTGCGCAAGGCGCCACGGAAGAGGACACCGGAGGCGGCAGGCGCGGCGCGCAGGGCGATGCCCGTCGTGCGCGAGACTTCCGCCGCGACATCGCCGAGGCGCACGCCATCATAGATGAGCTGCCCGCCTCGCCAGCCGCCGACAGCGGCCGGGCTGATCGCCGTCATATCGGTCGCGCTGCCATCCTCGCGCGCGGTGAAGCGATAGCCGGCGTCGATGCGCAGATTAGCGGCCTGTGGATTGTAGACCACCGCGCCTTCGGACACGGCGACGCTGATGCGCCCGTCATTGCGGGTCACGTCGAACACGGTCCCGACATCGACCAGTTCGGCGCCACCGACCGACACACGGAACGGGGCCGTGTCGCTATGCACGACGGTGAGCAATACCTGCCCGTCCTCCAGTTCCACGCGACGCGGATCGCTGCGGCTGAGCTTCACGGAAGAGCCGCCATTCACCGCAATTTCGCTGCCATCGGCGAGCTTCACGACCTGCGGCTGGCCCATGGCCGTCTGCACTCGATAACTGTCCGATGGCGATTGCATAACGCCGATGCCGATGATGCCCGCCACCGACGCCGCAATCGCGCCGCCGATCCACGCACGGCGGCTGACCCGATGCGGCGGGAGAGGCGTGACATTAGGCTGCGGATCGGGCGTGATAGGTGCGGGCGCCACGGGTGCTCCGTGCGTCTCAGGCCAGATATCCTCGGAGCGCGCCGGCAGGGCCTGCAGATCCGCATCGAGCGCGGCGAGCTCATGATAGGCCTCCTGATGGGCCGGATTCGCCGACAGCCAGTCGGTGAAAGCCTCCCAGTCGTTGAACGCCGGATCGCGCTGGCGCATCAGCCAGTCCAGCGCCGCGGTTTCGGCTGCGCCCATGGCCGCGCTCGGGTCATGCGTCATCGGATTGTCTCCTCGCGGCCAGCAAGGCGGCATAAGCGCGGCGCAAATCGCTCTCCACAGTGCTCAGGCTCACGCCCAGTTCGGCGGCGATCTGCCGCTGCGGAATGCCCTCCAGGCGGTAAAGCCGGAAGCAGCGCGAGGCGCGTTCGCCCAACGCGTCCAGCGCCTGATCGAGCCGCCGCAAGTCCTCGCGCGTGATCATCTGTTCCTCGGCCGTGGGCTCGGGCGCGGTTTCGCTCAGCCCGCGCGCTTCCGTCCAGGCCTGATCGCGCGCCCGGGCCTGCCGCTCGGCGCGATAGCGATCGACCATGAGATTGTTCGCCGCGCGATAGAGATAGCCCAGCGGATTGCCGATCGGGCCGGTGGGGCGCTGGGTGACGCGCATCCACAGCTCCTGAAACAGGTCCTCCGCCGCATCGCCGGCGCCATGGGCCTCCAGGAAACGGATGAGCTGCGCGCGATGCGCCAGCAGCACGCCATCCATACCCTGTCCGGCATCGGGTCCGGGCTCGCCTCTCATTGTCTGCCTGTCCGGGCTTTCCTGTGCTCTCATCGCGCCCGGCTCCGCTTCCCCCGAGGAGCCTTGCAAGAGCGCGGGATATACCGCGCAGCGCCCAGCGCGCAAGGGCAGTGCATCGGCCGCGCGGCCGCCCCACGGCGCGCGCGGGCACGCCGGGCCGGGTCCATCGAGGCAGAGACTGATCGCACGCGCTGGCATCTCCGTTCATCTCCGGGGTGGGCAAGAGGGAGCCGGGTGGTGGTGGGGCACGTCGTTCTCCCTCTTGCCCTCGCATCGGTTCCAGGGAAAGCCTAGAGACCGACACGAAGACTGGCACGCAGCGACAGGCCCCAATTGCCCTGATGCTGCTCCGCGCCCAATTCGCCGCCAATCTGGAAGCCGCTGTTGCCAGCAACACCGCGCAGGCGGCCAACCCAGCCACTTTCGCGCTCATCGGGCAGCAGCGTGAAGTCGTCGCCATCCGCGAAGTGCGCAATCGTGTTGCCGAGCTTGCCGCTCACGATCTCGCGCCGACCTGCCTCGATCTCGATCCGCGACCAGCCGGACCACTGGTCATAGCCGCCCATGTCGAGCCCGAGGACGGCGCTGCCGGTGACGGCCAGCTCATCGCTGGTGCGCGAGCGCACGACGAGGTTCATGGCATCGCCGCCGCCCGTCTCGGTGTAGCCATTTTCCTTCAGGCGGAAATAATCGAGCGAGAGAACGGGCCGGAAGGAGATGCCACCTTTCGACACCCAATCGTAGGAGACGGTGCCCATGGCCGAGTAAAGCCTGGCACTGCGATCGCTGTTTGCGGTGAGCGTCACGGCCTCGCCATCATCCAGCCCCTCGAAGCTGCGCTTGCCTTCCAGATCGACGAAGCCCATCGACCCGCGCGCCGTCGCCCGGAAGCGGCCGGACTTGAAGCGCCAGTAGCCGGCCAGCTCGATCTGGTTGGCCGTGATCTGATTGGCCGTCTCGCCATCGCGGTTGCGACCCCACAGATAAGCAACCGAGGCGCCGAAGCTGCCAAGACCGGTCTTGATCTCGCCGCCGCCGCCGATGCCCCAGCCAGACGTCTCATAGGCTGCGGTGTCGCCGCGCCCCTTCTCGACGCCCCAGACGATCTGGTTGATCCAGTAACCCCACTTGCCTTCATCCTTGAACGGCCCGGTGGGATCGTCCAGCATCCGCCCGAAGGTGCGTGTGCCCTGGGTGACAGCCTGGAAGGTGCCGCCGGCATGATCAGGCAGCAGCTGGCGCAGGCTGGTGCGGAAATTCTCGCCGTCCGTGATGCCGAGGAACGCGCTTTCCACCCGCTCGTCGCTGGAGAGCGCCGCATAGACAGCGTCGAACGCCGCGGCTTCCGAGCGGTTAAGCTCCATCTCGGTTGCTGTCTTGCGACCCAGTGTGACGTTGACGGTGTTGGCGGTGCTGCTGACTGTCGCCTTGTAGAGATAGGGCACCAGCGCAGTTTCTGCATCGATGTTGTCCGCGCCCGTGAGCGTGCCGGCGCTCACCACAAGGTGGTTGCCCACTGCATTTTCGATATCGCTCACCCGCAGCACCAGCCGCGAATCCGCCGCAAAGCTCGCCGTGCCCGCGACCGAAAGATAAGGCGTGGTGTTGCCTGCCGCGCCCAGGGTGATACCCAGCGCACCCTTGTCGGTGACGGCCAGGCTGCCGATGCTCGCCGGACCGGAGAGGTCGAGCCCGCCACCGGCGACGCTGACGGCGAGCTGGCCGGCATTAGTGAAGGTGCCGGAGAAGACGGAACTGCCCCCGATCGAGAGCGTGCTTGCCGTGCCGCCGAAGTCGGCCGTGCCATTGAAGCGCGACGTACCGGCGAGGCTCATGGCGCCGCTGCCGGTGCCGAAGGCGACATCGCCGGTATAGACCGCATCGCCGAGCAGCCGGAGCGTGTCCGCCCCCGCGCCGAAGCTGGTGTTGCCGGTCATCGTGCCATCCGCGATCTCGAAGACGTCATTGCCGCTGCCCAGCAGCACATTCCCCACGATGCTCGGCGCGGTGGCGGTGGAGGCCACTTGCGTCTGCTTCACGGTAACCCCGCTGGTGTTGGCGGTGAGATCGATGGCGATGTTGCGGCCGGAGTCCGCCTTGGCGCCAGTCGCGGAGATCGTGCCGCTATTTTCGATGAGCGTCAGGCCGCCCGAGCGATCAATGATCGCGACGGCGCTTCCTGCCTCGCCGGTCGTGGCTTTGATGGTGCCGGCATTGCGGATGGTGGGGAGGCTGGCGCCTGCATCGACGCGCACGGCCGTGGCGGTCGTGCCGTCCTTGCTCGTGCCGGTCGCCTCGACCTTGCCGGTGACATGCAGCACAGGCGTAGAGGCGCCAGCGCCGAGGCGCAGGGCCGTGGCCGATGCACCGTTGGCCGTCGCGTTGACGCTGCCGCTGATGCCGATACCGCCAGCGATGGTCACTGCGCCGCCTTGGCCGCCGACGAGCAGGCCATTGCCCTCGACGCCGGTGTAAAGGCCGCTGCCGGTGACGGTGCCGTCAATGATCAGGCCATAGCCGTTGCCCGTCGCGGGAACGGCGCCAATCACGATATCCCGCCCGGCCGCGCCGATCCGCATCGCCGGTGCCGCGCCGTAGGAGCGCACGACCGCAGAGCCTTCCTCGCTGTCCTTGATGCCGTCCTTGTCCTCATCGTCATCGGTGGTGCTCGCGTCCTTGGGGGGCACGGCGAGAATGATGCCACCGGCGACATCGCCTTCCACGACAACCGCCGAACCACCTTGTAGCAGATCATCGGCATCCAGCTTGGATGTGTCGGACGGCGGGGTCGTGTACCGATACCCGCTCGACGAGATTGCTCCCTGGATGGTCAGCGTGCCGCCGATGTCGCCTAGGAATGCCGCGCCGATGGCATCGACGCCCTGAGCGCCCACCGTGCCGGCCAGACGGACGTTGCCACTGATATCCCCTGCCTGCACACCGATCGCCCGGTCACCGAGCACGCTGGTGGTGCCATCATGCGAGAAGGCGCCGGTGAGCGGCCCGCCCAGCCGAATGCCGAAGGAATCATTGCCCTCGATCTGGATGGTCGCCCCGCGCGCCACGGTGATGTTGCCCGCATAGGCACCCAGCGTGCGAATGCCGTGGCGGCCCGTGCCGACGGCGAAGGGACCATCGAGATCGCCATCATTGTCACCGTCGGTGGGCGTGTAGGTCTCATCGACGACAATCTTGCCACTGTGGACGATCCCGCCGGACGTGCCGGCGTTGGCGACGATGCCGGCGGCATTGTCCGCATTGCCGATCTGGATCCTGCCTTCGTTGGTAATCTTGTTCGCACTGTTGACAGTGACGGCGACACTGCCCGCCCCGGTCAGCTCGATCGATCCGGCCGAGCTGATCTTGATGTCGTCGGCCGCGCCATTATTGGCGGTGGCCGTGCTGATCGGGGTCGTCCGCTTGGTCGTGATCGAGGTTTCCGCCGAGGCCGCGCTGGCAAGGGCGAGAGCACAGGTGGAAGCGAGCAGGAAATGGCGCATGAATACTCCGCTGGTCCGATGTTCCGGGGGAGTTTCCTTCCCCCCCCTTTGACCAGCATGACGGAGCCGAGGGCACGCAGCCTTGGTCCGCCAGCATCATTCCGCGACAAGATTTACGCCGGAAGGCCGGTCGGCCTCCGCTCGCTTTATTCCGGCTTGGCCGCAGCGCTCAGAATGTAAGCCGCGACATCATTGATATCCTTCTCGCTCAGCTGGGCAGCGTAAGGCGGCATGGCACCCGCGCCGTTGGCGACGCGATCTACGATGAAGGCGTGCGTGAGATTGGCATTGTTGTCCAGTGAGGGGCCGATGGGGCCGGTCGCGTCCGCAGCCGCCAGCACGTGGCAGGCGCCGCAGACCGAATTCTCGAACACCAGCTTGCCGTTGGCCAGATCACCCGCCGCAGCCGCACCGTCCTGCGCATTGATTTGAGCCAAGGGCAGCGCGGCCAGCGTTACGGCGATGCCTGGAATGCTCCATGTCTTTGCGGCCTTTGCGAGTGTCACGAGAATTCCTCCGTCCGAATCATTGCAATTCTAATCATCCGCGCCCTAATTCAGCGGCAGCAGAAAAGTCCAGAACCCCGCCGGGCGATCCAAGGCTTACGCCCTCCGGCTGAACGGAGGCTGACGGAGCACGGCGAGCAGACCCGCCCGACCGGCGGCGGCGATTAGGACAAGCGGAGGAACGCGTCGATGACCGAAATGGAAACAGCTCGCTTCCCGCAGACGGGCGGTTGCCAATGCGGGGCCGTGCGCTACGAATTGCGGGAACCGCCGATGGGCATCTGGGCCTGCCATTGCAGCCTGTGCCGCAAACAGAGCGGCAGCGCCTTCGGGCTCTCGATGGGCGTGGCGATCGATGCGCTCATCTTCACGCACGGGGAACCTGCGATCTGGACCCGCGAAACCGAGTCCGGTCACACGCTGGATTGCCTGTTCTGCGCGCAATGCGGATCACGGCTGATTCATCGCCGGCACCAGCACGAAGGGCGCCAGACACTCAAGCCGGGGACGCTTGACGACACGAGCTGGGTCGTGCCCGGCCGACATTTCTTCACGGAGAGTGCGCTGGACTGGGTGAAGCCGCTGATCGCCCAGGACCGCTGAGGGTCACGCATGCATCCATCGTCCGCTTCCGGTCATCTGCTGCACTTGCCAAGCACTTTGACGAGGCTCATGGGGTAAGAATGCTTTCGCTGCTTTCCATTCTCATCGGTGCGGTCGCGCTGATCCTGGCCATTCCCGCCATCATTCCCGGCCTTGGCTGGGCCAATTGGCTCATCGTGCCGATGGCTCTCTTCGGGGCCCTGATCGGCCAGTTCGCGACAGGAACGGGCGCACGCAATTTCTGCCTCGCCGTCGCGGCATTCGGCATGCTGCGCCTGTGGATGGGCGGCGGGTTGCTCTGAGCGGCGGCCGTGCGATGAGCGGAAATCAGGAGGCCGAAGAGGCCGCGCAACGGCGCGCGGGGCTGCTCGCGGGCGTGGGCGCCTATGCGCTCTGGGGCCTGATGCCGCTCTACTTCAAGCTGCTCGGCCATGTCTCACCGTTCGAGATCGTGGCGCACCGGGTGATCTGGTCAGTCGCGTTCCTCGCCATCGTGCTGGCAGCGATGCGGCAATATCCCGTCTTTCTCGCCATCTTCCGCCAGCCGCGCATTCTTGCCGCGCTGGCGGCAAGCGCGGTGCTGATCGGCATCAACTGGCTCGTCTATATCTGGGCGGTCGATACCGACCATATCGTCGCGGCGAGCCTTGGCTATTTCCTCAACCCGCTGGTCAATGTGCTGCTCGGTACGCTGATGCTGAAGGAAGTGCTGCGGCGGCGACAGGCGATTGCCATCGGCATCGCAGCAGTGGGCGTCGCGCTGCTCGCCATCGGCGAATGGCAGACCCTGTGGATCAGCCTGGCGCTTGCGATCAGCTTTGCCTTCTACGGGCTGGTGCGCAAGCTGACGCCGGTGCCCTCCACCTCTGGCCTGGCAGTCGAGACGATCGTGCTCGCCGCCCCCGCGCTGGCGCTGGTGGGCTTTTATGCGGCGCAGGGCACTCTGGCGTTCGGCGACGATGCCTGGGTTACGCTCGGCCTGATCGGCACCGGGGCGATGACCTCCATCCCGCTCATTCTCTTCGCCATTTCCGCGCGCGCCCTGCCGCTCGTCACGCTGGGGCTGATGCAGTACATCGCGCCCTCGCTGCAATTCCTGTGCGGCGTGTTCCTGTTCGGCGAGCCGATGTCCGCCGGGCGCTGGGGCAGTTTCCTGCTGATCTGGGTGGCGCTCGCGCTGTTCGTCTGGGACAGCCTGCGCGGCGCGCGCGAACGCCGGCGCGCCATGGCATGAGCAGCACTGCCGACGGACGGACGCCGAAGCTGGCGCAGGCCCGGCAGGACCGGCCGCTGTTCGCGATCATGCTGCGGTTGCTGGCGATGATGATGATCGGCGCGACCTATGCGATCGGCAAGCTGCTCATCGAGCGCGGCGCCAATCTGGCGGAAATCGTCTTCTACCGGCAGCTCTTCGCCTTTCCCGTCGCGGCCGGATGGGCTCTGGCGCTCGTCGGCCCGGCGCTGCTGCCGCAGGCGCCGATGCGCACGCACGTCACGCGCACAAGCCTCGGCATGATCGGGATGCTGCTCAATTTCGGCGCGGTGGCGCTGCTGCCGCTCGCCGAGGCGACCTCCATCGGCTTTACCATGCCGATCTTCGCCACGATCCTCTCGGCCCTGCTGCTGCGCGAGCAGACCGGCATCCACCGCTGGAGCGCGGTGCTGGTCGGCTTCGTCGGCGTGCTCATCATGACGCACCCGGAGTCGGGCAATTTCGCTTCCGCCGGGGTGTTCGTGGCGCTGGCCGGGGCGCTGGTGACGGCGCTGGTCGCCATCGTGCTGCGCGACCTCAGCAAACAGGAATCCGCACCGGTGATCGTCTTCTGGTTCACCCTGCTATCGCTGCCGCCACTCGGCGTGCTGCTGATCTGGTACGGGCAGATGCACGATCCCGTCGCCTGGCTGCTGTTCATCGGCCTGGGGCTGACCGGCGGCGCGGCGCAATTGTTCATGACCTCGGCGCTGCGCTACGGGCCGGTCTCCATCGTCATTCCAATGGATTACAGCCAGATGATCTGGGCGACGCTGGCGGGCTGGCTGCTCTGGTCCACCTGGCCGCAGCCCTCGACCTGGGCGGGCGCGGCGCTGATCGCGGCGAGCGGGCTCTACATCGCCTGGCGCGAGCATGTCCGCCGACGCGCGCCGACCATTAGCCCGGCCGAGGACCGCGGCGGAAGATCAGGCTGAGATTGTTGGCCGGCATCTCGGCCACGCGCTCGAGCGCGAAGCCCTCGCCAGTGGCGGCCGCCTCGACATCATGGGCCCAGCGCAGGCCCCAGGCGGGATCGCGCGCGCGCAGCGATTCGTCGAAGGCGAGATTGCTCGGCGCCGTCTCGACATCGCGGCGAAAATAGGGGCCGTAGAGAAAGAGCGGCGCGCCTTGCGGCAGCAGCATCGCCGCGCCGTGGAGCAGGCCGAGGGTCGCGGCCCAGGGCGCGATATGCACCATGTTGATGCACAGAAGCGCATCCGCCTCGCCGATGGGCCAGGCTTCCGGATCGGCCGCGTCGATCTGCAAAGGTGGCGACACATTGGGCAGCGCCGATTCGTCCGCCCACGCCGTGATGGAAGCCAGTGCGGCGGGATCAGGGTCGCTCGGCAGCCACCGCAGTGCGGGGAAGCAGCGCGCGAAATGGACGATATGCTCGCCCGAACCGCTCGCAATCTCCAGCACCAGGCCAGAGGCAGGCAGCGTCTGGGCGAGAATCTGCGCAATGGCATCGCGGTTGCGCGCAGTCGCAGGCGCGTGGCGCTTGCCGCCCGCTGGGCCGCCATCGCCAGCCAACCATGGCCTAGACCTGTCATCCATTGATGCGTGCTCCCTGATCAACCGGTGGCCAGTATAGCAGACTGGCGTCGGCAGTGGGCGTTGAATGCGCTCCGCCGTCCCGCCCTTAGCGCCAGATCATGACCGTCTTGCCGATGAGGCGGCCTGCCTCCAGCGCGGCGTGCGTCTCGCGCAGCGTCTCGACGCTGGCGGTGAGCGTTTGCGTGCGGGTGGAGACGAGCGTGCCGGCATCGACCAGCGCCGCGACCTGGCGGAGCACCGCCTGCTGCTCGGCCATGCGGAAGCCATGGGCGGACTTGGCGAACATGAATTCCCAATGCACCGACACCGCCTTCTGCTTGAACGGCAGAATGTCCAGCGCAGCGGGATCGTCAATGACCATGAGATGGCCGAAGGGGCGCAATAGCGCGGGAATCACCGGCAGATAGGCGTCTGTATGCGTGGTGCTGAACACGGCATGGAGATCGCGCAGGCCGAGCGCTGCCAGCGCGCGCTCCACGTCGCGGCCGATGACATGATCGGCGCCCATGCGCTGCGTCCAGGCGACCGTCTCCGGCCGGGACGCAGTGGCGATGACGGTGGCGGGCGTGAGCGCCTTCATGAGCTGGATCGCCATCGAGCCGACGCCGCCGGCGCCGCCGATGACCAGCACGCGGCTATCGGCATCATAGACAATGCCGCGCTCCAGCATGGCCTCATAGGCGGTGAGCGCGGTGAGCGGCAGCGCGGCGGCGTCCGCGAAATCGAGGCTCGCCGGCTTGCGCGCGACGAGGCGGTGATCGACCGCCTGCAGGCGGGCATAGCTGCCCGGCCGGTTGAGATCCCCGGCGTAATAGACCGCATCGCCCACGACAAAGCCCTGCACCTGCGCGCCGACCGCCTCGACGATGCCGGCAGCGTCCCAGCCGAGCACGACGGGCGCGTCGGCCGTGCCGCTGCGCCGCTGGCGAACCTTGGTATCGACCGGATTGAGCGCGAACGCCTCGACCCGGACCAGCAGATCCTGCGGACCCGGCACCGGATCGGGCAGGTCGTGCAGGGTGAGCGCAAAGTCGGTCAGGGCGTGGGCGGCGTCATAAGCAAAGGCCTTCATCGCGGTTCGACTCCTGGGAGCTGGATTGGGGCGGTCCTCAGTCCCTCAGGCGGACCCAGACGGGGGCGTGATCGCTGGGCTGCTCGCGGCCGCGATAGGCCTTGTCGACCTGCGCATCGACCAGCCGGTCGGCGGCGACCGGGGACAGCAGCAGATGATCGATGCGGAAGCCCGCGTCGCGCTGCCAGGCACCAGCCTGATAATCCCAATAGGTCCACACCCCGCCGAGCGGATGGCGCGCCGCCAGCGCGTCGGTCCAGCCATCATTGAGCAGGGTCTTGTAGGCGGCGCGGCTTTCCGGCTGCATCAGCGCGTCGCTGGCCATGGCCGGGGGCGACCAGACATCGCGATCGAACGGGATAACATTATAGTCGCCGGCGAGGACCGCGGGCACTTCCTCCGCCCAGATCTGCGCCGCACGGGCGCGCAGCCGCGCCATCCAGCGCAGCTTATACTCGAACTTGGGGCCGGGCACGGGATTGCCATTGGGCAGATAGATGGAGGCGATGCGCACGCCGTTCACATCCGCCTCGATATAGCGGCTGTGCTCGTCTTCCGGCTCGCCCTCCAGCCCGCGCGTCACTTCCTGCGGGGTCGCGCCCTTGGCCAGAATCGCGACGCCATTGAAGCCCTTCTGGCCGTGCCAGATGGCGCCATAGCCAGCCGCCTCGATATCCTTGATCGGAAAGCCTTCGTCCTGCGTCTTGATTTCCTGCAGGCAGGCGACGTCCGGCTGGGTTTCGGTCAGCCACTCGACCAGGCGCGGCAGCCGCGCCTTGATGCCGTTGATGTTGAAGGTGGCGATGCGCATCGGGGCTCCCGTTCAAAACAAACCCGTTCGGGCAAAGGCTCTCGATGCCCTGCCTGCGTCTTTGAAAGAAGAACGGCCCTTCGACAAGCTAAGGGCGAACGGAACGGAGAAAAAGCCTTCAGACCGAAAAGCTTGTCCCACAGCCGCAGCCGGCGGTGGCATTGGGATTCTCAACCTTGAAGGCCGCGCCACCGAGATTGTCCACGAAGTCGACAACTCCGCCGCGCACCAGATCCAGGCTCATCGAATCGACCACCAGCTTCACGCCGTTAGTCTCCACGACGACATCGTCTTCCTCAGGCGCCTCGGCGAGGCCAAAGCGATACTGGAAGCCCGAGCAGCCCCCGCCTTCCACCGCGAGGCGGAGAACGGCCGGTTTGCTCTGTCGCTCGGCAATCCAGGCGACACGGGCGGCGGCAGCGGGCGAAAGGGCAATGTCCATGCTGGCTAGATAAGGTGCGAGCGCCCCAACGGCAAGCGGCGGCCCGAGAAGACCGCCGTGTTGCATGTATCGATGTCAGTAGATGTCAGCTCCGAAGAGCCGCGCGATCAACGATCGCGATTGTCGGTCGGACGATTGGCTTCCGGACCACCCATGGCGACCTGACGCTCGCTGTGCTCCTTGGCCTCAGCCAGAGCCAACTCGTAATTCGTGCCTTCAAGATAAGGCATTGGGTTCACGGCGCTGCCGGCGATGCGGACTTCATAGTGAAGGTGGCTGCCCGTGGAACGACCGGTGGAGCCCATCAGGCCGATAAGCTGGCCGCGACGGACGCGCTCATTGGGCTGCGCGACAAGCTTGGAGAGGTGCGCGTAGCGCGTCTCGAGGCCATTGCCATGATTGATTTCGACGAGATTGCCATAGCCGTTCGCCCATCCGGCGCGACGCACAATGCCGTCAGCCGTGGCGTAGATCGGCGTGCCGATCGGGCCTGGAATATCGATGCCCTGATGCATACGGGCGCGGCCATTGAACGGATCGCTGCGTGTGCCGAACGAGGAGGTCAGGCGCACGTCGTCGACGGGCTGACGCGATGGGATCGAGGCGCTCGTCTCGGTGCTCTGCTCGGTGGGCTGTTCCATCTGGACCATCGCCGAGAACAGCGAGGCGAACTGCGCATCGTGGCCCTCATCAGCAAGGGCAGGAGAGGCAATCATCAGGCCGGCAATCGCCAGAACCTTCGCTGCAACTTTGAGGATACCCTCTTTGGCGAAGGCAATGGCGTTGGACTCGATCATGCGGACCCCGTGATGGGCCCTGCGCGGCCCTTCCGTGTTTTTCTGTTTCCGGCTCATGTGATCCGGCTGGGGCTTTTCGAGCGAATAACGGGTTAACGCGCAAGAGCCGCGTAGAAATCACGCGTCAAACCGGCCTGACCGCGCGCTGAGTCGTTGAACGGCGGCTTAACGGCACCGCGAAAGTGCCGCCGCACGAGCGACTGGTAGGTTTTCTGCGGGTTTGCGCCGGATCGATTCATCGACCACAAAAACCATTTCGTCCCTGCGGCGACATGACGAACTTCGTCGTCAACGATTCGTGTGAGCATCAGCGCAGTCCGCTCGTCGTTGAAATGCCTGAATCGCACGATGGTTTCCGGCGTGATGTCGAGCGCGCGGGCTTCCAGCATCATCGGGACGATGGCGAGCCGCGCGGCCACGTCGTGCGCCGTCTCCAGCGCGGCTTCCCACAAACCGTCATGCGCAGGCAGATCACCATAGGCGCTGCCCAGCTCTTCCAGCCGGCGCGCAAGCAGCGCGAAGTGCATGGCCTCGTCCGCGCCGACGCGCAGCCAGTCGTCGGCAAAGTCAGGCGGGAAGTCGGCGCCGAAGCGCGCAAGCAAGTCGAAGGCGAGGTCGATCGCGACGAACTCGATATGGGCAAGCGCGTGGATCATGGCGATGCGCGAACGCTCCGATCCGCCCTTGCCACGCTTGGGCATGCGGTTGGGCGGGAGAAGCTCCGGCCGGTCGGGGCGACCGGGCCGTTCCGGTGGCGGCGTGTCGAAGCGGTGGACGAGTCGCCCCAGCCGCCAGTCGCGCGCGGCCTTGCGCGCCGCCATCACCTTCTCCCGCGGATTGCTGCATTGCAACACGGCATTGCAGGCATCGCCCAGTGTTGCGCCGCAGCTCACATCCATTCCAGTCCCGCTTTCACGATATACAGTGCGCCGATCCCAGTGACGATCCATGCGGTGTAGCGCCGGAAATTGCCATCGCTGATCCTGTCCAGCACCAGCCCGCCAAACATGGTGCCAAGCATGGAGAGCGGAATGGCCACGGCAAAGACCCACCAGGGCGGCATGCCATCGCCACCCGCGATCAGCAGCGGCGTGCCGAACACCGCAATCTTGCCGACATGGCTGAAAACCTGCCCTGCCGCCTTGGTCGCGACGATCTGGTGGCGCGTCAACGCGGTGCGCACGAAGAACACGTCCATCATCGGCCCGGCGACGCCCGCCGTGAGGTTGAGGCCCGAGACGGTGAAGCCGGCGAGAAAGGCATGAGCCGGGCGAGACGCATCGAACGCGACCCAGCGGCGTGGCAACCAGACCACCAGCGGCACCAGTCCGAGCAACAGAAACAGCAAGGGCCGCGAGGGCGCAAAGCCGATCATCGCCACCACCGCAGCCGCAGCAAAAACCCCCAGCGCATAAGTGCGCATGATCGGCCAGACGACGTGCTGGCGATGGACCACCGCGCGCCAGCCATTGGCGACGAGCTGGAGGATGCCATGCGTCACGAACGCCGCCGAGACCGGCAGCACAAAGGCCAAGATGCCCATCAGCAGCAGCCCGCCCGCCATACCGAAGATGCCGGAGAGGAACGCCGTACCGAAGGCTGCGAGGATGATGAGCGCGCTCGTCATGCGCGGGGCGGTTAGCCGCTTTTTGCCGGAGCGTCACCCGGCAGCTTCATGGGGAAAGACCCAGCCTGTCGCCATGACCTTGCCCCCTTCGCCGCACGCGCCTAGGGCTGCGCGCCTCGGATCGCGGCGGAGATGGAGAAGGCTCAATGACGACCGGCACCTTCTCGCCGCTGCGCTACCGCGCCTTTCTGCTGATCCTGCTCGGCAGCCTGTTCTCGCATTTCGGCAACGCCATCCAGTCCGTGGGCGCAGCCTGGCAACTCACCATCATGGGGCAGCCGGCTGACATCATCGCGCTGGTGCAGAGTGCGACCAACCTGCCGATCATGCTGCTGGCGCTACCCGCCGGCGCCTGGGCGGACATGTTCGACAAAAGGCTGGTCATGCTGATTGCGCAGACGGCCATGGTTGCGCTCTCGGTGCTGCTGGCCCTGCTTGCCTTTGCCGACATCACACCGCCCGCGCTGCTCATCGGCCTCACCGCGCTGCTGGCCTGCGGCGTTGCCTGCTTCAACCCCGCGCTGGCCGCCTCCATCGGCGGCATCGTGCCGCGTGCGCAACTTGCCGCCGCGATCGCACTCAACATCCTCGCCTTCAACATCGCCCGCAGCCTCGGCCCGGCGATTGGCGGCGGCATCGTGGCGATCGGCGGCGCGAAGGCGGCCTTTGCCGTCAATGCCCTCTCCTATCTGCTCGTCATCGTCATCCTGCTGCGCTGGCGGACCGCACTTCCCGCGCCAGGCACGCGGCGACCGCTGCTGGTAGTGATCGGCGAGGGTTTCCGCTTCGCGCTCGGCTCGCCGGCCATCCGCACCGTCCTGCTCCGCGCGATCAGCTTCACGCTCGCCGGCAGCGCCGCCTGGGCGCTGATGCCTCTGGTCGCCACGCAGATGCTCGGCAAGGGATCGATGACTTTCGGCCTGCTGCTCGGCGCATTGGGCTTGGGCGCGGTGATAGGCGCGGCGACCAGCACCTGGTTCCGCCAGCGCTTCTCGAGCGAGGCAATCATCCGGGGGGCCGGACTCATTTATGGCGCCGTCTGCGTGTGCGTCGCGCTCGGCGTCGGGCTGGTACCGACGTTGGCGCTGCTCGTGCTCGGCGGCGCCGGCTGGGTGCAGGCACTCTCCGGCTTTGCCGTCGCGGGGCAAATGTGGGCGCCCGCCGCACTGATCGGCCGGATCACGGCCATGGTGAGCAGTCTCACCTTCGGTGGCATTGCACTGGGGAGCTGGCTCTGGGGACACTTTGCCACGGCGCATGGCGTAGCGAGCGCACTGCTGGCCTCGGGCGTGCTGATGATTATCCTCCCGCTCATCGGCCTCATCTGGCCGATGCCCCGCCATGAGGGCGCGCAGCCGACCTGAGGGAACATCGGCCGCTCCGCCCCGCCCCGCGCTCTTGCCGCCGCTGGCCCACGCGCCTAGGGAAGCAAGGGCCATGGCCGATCCCCGCATCATCGACATCTTGCTCGACGAGAAGACGATCCTGTGGCGCAGCGCCGATGTGGAGCAGGAGCGGCGGATCGCGATCTTCGATCTGCTGGAGGACAATTATTTCGCCCCCGTACGCCGCCATGAGGATGGCTATGCCGGGCCTTACAAGGTGTTCCTGCACGTGGCGGACGGGCGGCTGGTGATCGAGATCAGGCGCACGGACGACAGTGCGCTGGAAGCGATCATCCTCGGCCTCGCCAGCCTCAAGCGCGCCATTCGGGATTATTTCGCGATTACGGAGAGCTACTATCAGGCCATCCGGCAGGCGACGCCGAGCCAGATCGAGACCGTCGACATGGCCCGGCGCGCGGTTCACAACGACGCGGCCGAGCTGCTGCGCGGGCGGCTCGAGGGGAAGATCGACGTGGATTTCGATACCGCGCGGCGGCTGTTCACGCTGATCTGCGTGCTGCACATCCGCGCATAACAGGGTTTCAGGGACAAGTATGAGCACAGGCACACAGCGCGTGCAGACAGGCAAGCGACGCCGCATCAAGGTGACGCCGCTGCGGATCTTCATCCTGCTGCTGGTGGTGGGGGGCGGGCTCGCCGCCGGCTTCTTCACGCTGGCGCGCAGCTGGACACCCTCGCGCGACTATTTCCCGGTGCAGGGCCTGACGCTGAGCGCGCAGAGCGGTGCGATCAACTGGCGCATGGCCCAGGCCGCCGGGGCGGACTTCGTTTATCTGCGCGCCACGGACGGCGCTGGCAGCCGTGATGCCGGATTCGACGACTATCTCGCCGGTGCGCTCGCCAACGACATGCGCCACGGCGCGATCCACCGCTACGATCTGTGCAACAGCGCTTCCGATCAGGCGACGCGCTTCATCGCAACCGTGCCGCGCGATCCGCAGATGCTGCCGCCCGTGGTGGAGATGGGTTTCGACCTGCCCTGCGCCGACCGTCCCAATCGCGACACGCTGCTGGCCGAGCTGAATACCTTCCTTAACCAGATCGAGACGCATGCCGCCAAGCCGGCGGTCATCCGCACCAGCCGCGAGTTCGAAGCCGCCTATGACGTTGCCGGTGGCATCAACCGCTCTCTATGGGTGGACGGCGAGTTCCTGGTGCCCGACTACACCACTCGCCCCTGGACGATGTGGACGGCCTCGACATGGAAGCGCGTCGACGGCATCGAGGGACCGATCGAATGGAATGCGGTGCGGCAATGAGTGAAGAAGCGGGACAAACGGCGCTGAATGCGCAGGAGCGCGCGCTCGTCGAGGCGGCGCACGGCGCGATGGCAAACGCTCACGCGCCGTACAGCCGCTTCGCCGTGGGCGCGGCGCTGCTGCTGAGCGACGGGACGGTCCTGACCGGCAGCAATTTCGAAAATGCGAGCTACGGCCTCTCGCTCTGTGCCGAGACGGTCGCCATCGCGGCGGCCAATGCGCAGGGACGGCTGCGCGACATCGCTGCGATTGCGGTGACTGGCGGCGCAATGGATGACCCAATGGGCAGTGGCGAAGGCAGCCCCGTCATCACGCCTTGCGGGCGTTGCCGGCAGATCATCAAGGAAGCGCAAGACATGAGCGGGCGTCGGCTCGCCATTCTCTGCGCCGCGCCGGACGGCAGCGCCGTACTGCGGCTCACCCTGGACGAACTGCTGCCCCACGCCTTCGGGCCGGCCAATCTAGGAATCGGCCCCACCTGATCCCTCGCGCCTGAGGGGCGGCGTCGCATCCCCTCTGGCATTCAACGCAGCGAGCGATTAGCAACGCGGCCCATGGCAATACTTTCGGACAAGTGGATTCGCCGGCAGGCGCAGGAAAACGGCATGATCGAGCCGTTCGTGGAAAGTCAGCGGCGGGAGAACTGCATCAGCTACGGCCTCTCCTCCTATGGCTATGACGCGCGCGTGGCGGACGAATTCAAGATCTTCACGAACATCGACAGCGTGATCGTGGACCCCAAGGATTTCGCCGCCAACAGCTTCGTCGACCGGAAGACGGATTGCTGCATCATCCCGCCCAACAGCTTCGCGCTGGCCCGGACGGTCGAGTATTTCCGCATCCCGCGCGACGTGCTGGTGATCTGCCTCGGCAAATCGACCTATGCGCGCTGCGGCATCATCGTGAATGTAACGCCGCTGGAGCCGGGCTGGGAAGGCCATGTGACTCTGGAATTCTCCAACACCACGCCGCTTCCGGCAAAGATCTACGCCAATGAGGGTGCCTGCCAGTTCCTGTTCCTGGAAGGCAATGAGCCCTGCGAGACGAGCTATGCCGACCGCGCCGGCAAATATATGGGCCAGCGCGGGGTGACGCTGCCCCGACTCTGATTTTCCAGAAGAAAACCCCGCACGAACCAAGGGCGTCCGTGCGGGGTCGGTGCGCTGGCGAGGAGAGCCGCCAGAGCAGAATGGCAGATCAGAAGCGCGCGTTGATGCTGATCCAGTAGCTGCGCGCCTTGTCCTTGTTGTTGAAGTGATCGGTGTAGTTCGGCGTCCAGCTGCCATCGCCATTGTCCGCAAAGGCAACGTCGTAGCTGGTGAAGTCTTCGTCCAGCAGATTGTTCACGCGGCCGCTCACCGTCACATAGTCGTTAAAGCGATATTGCGCGCCGAGGTTCATGACCGTGTAGGACCGGTAATAGAGGTGATCGCCGGTCACGGCGTCCACGCCCCGATAGCGCTTTGACCGCAGTTCGCCCGAAAGCTGCGCACTCAGCCTTTCCGTGGCGCGCCAATCCAGCGTGGCGTTGGCCATGTGGCGGGCGGAGTTGGTGAGCGGCTGGCCCTCATTGGCGCCGCTAAGCTGTTCGCTGTCGGTGAAGGTATAGTTGGCACGCAAGGCGAGGCCCGAGATAATCTCATAGCGCCCGGCGACTTCCACGCCCTGGATGCGCGCCTTGTCGATGTTGACGGGCTGAGTGAGGCCGCCAATCCCCAAAACCTCCCAATAGGCTCCGAGGTTCGCGCAGGGCCGCACGCCGCCCGTGTCCGAGCAGGCCGCCGCCACCGGCATCCGCATGATCTTGTCTTCGAAATCATTGCGGAAGAGCGTGACGTTGAAGCTGTTGCCGCCCTGGCTCCAGTAGAGCGCGACTTCACTGTTCACGCTGGTCTCGGGCTTGAGGTCCGGATTCCCGACCCACGGATTGGTGCCCTGGCCGCCATAGCCGGTGATCCCGTCATAAAGATCCGTAGTCTTCGGCGTCTTGAAGCCGGTGCTCACGCCCCCCTTGATGGTGAGCGAAGGCGTGAGCGTGTGGACCGCATAGAGGCGCGGGCTGACCTGCCCGCCGAACATGTCATGCTCGTCATAGCGGATGCCACCCGTGATGGTGAGCGCCTCCACCGGAGACCAGTTATCCTCTGCGAAGAGCGACCATTGCCGCTGCTTCTGGGCCGCGGCAACGCCTTCCGCGCTCGCCTCGAGACCAAAGACGCTATCGGTCAGATCGCCATCGATGAACTGGCCGCCAACGACGAACCGATGTGTGCCAACGAGATTTTCGAGCGGAATATCGAGGCGCGCGTCGAGCGTATACTGGTTGCTCTGCAGGGTGCGCTTGGGGCGCGGCAGGAACGTGTCTTCCGCAATGGCCCGGCGCTCGTCGGTGCTGAGGCCCGCATAATCGCCGGTCCCGCTGTACATTTGCTGCAAAAGCACGCGCTCGGCCACCGAGAAGGGCAAGGTGCGGCCATTATTGTCCGTCTCGACATAGGCCAGCGAGACGAAGCTGTTCCCGATACCCCACTCGCCCTGATGGGTGAGCGCCCAGTTCATCCGGTCGAAGGTCTGCTCGGCGCTGTAGCCCACCCGTGGCGCCACGATGCCGCCTCGGGCGAGCCAGATCGTGTCGATGCTATCCACCGTCCCGAGCGGAAAGCTGGTGGCGCCGGTCGCGGGGTCGGTCACGGGCGTGTTGTCATATTCCTGCTTGGAAATGTCGAAATCGAAGACGAGGCTCTGTTTGGATGTCGGCGTGAGGCTGACGGAAAAGCCAGCGCTCCTGTTTGTGTTGTCGACCGTCTTGCCGCCGGCGCCGAAGCCGAGCCCGCGCACATGCGTCACCCCCGCGGGGTCCACGACCGGCTCGAAATCCGGAGCCGAGGCGTTGCGCTCATAGATCGAACCGCGCAGGCGCAAGCCGAACAGGCCCGGCACGATGGGACCGGCGAGCCCGATATCTAGCGTCATGTCATCGCCGAAGCTGTCGTCTTCCTGAAGGCTGCGGCTGAACGTTGCCGATCCGCTCCAGCGGTCCGACACCTTCTTGGTAATGATATTGATTACGCCGCCAAGCGCATCCGCACCATAAAGCGTGGATGCCGGCCCGCGAATGACCTCGATCCGCTCGATCGTATCCAGCGGCGGAATGTGATTGAACTGATTGCCGCCGAAATTGTTAGGATAAATGTCGCCGTGATTGTTCTGGCGCTTCCCGTCCACGAGGATCAGTGTGTAGTCCGACCCCATGCCGCGAATGCTGATGGTGCGCTGGCCGGTCTTGTCCGACGTTTCCCCCACGTCCACGCCTTCCAAGTCGCGCACCGCATCGATGAGCGTGAGATAGGGGCGCTGCTTCAGTTCCTCTGCAGTCACCACGCTGATGCTGGCCGGCGCGTCGGTGATTTTCTGCTCGAAACCGGCTGCCGTCACGACCACATCCGACTCCGCCGACGCATCGGCAGCGGCCTCGGACCATGCCGGCGCACTCGCCGCGATCGCCAGCACCGACAGACCAATACGGACCCGGCACAGGAACGATGCCGAACGAACAACCTTTTTCACCAGATAATCCCCCGAGACGCATATTGCGATTAACTCTCAATATCGCGACTAAGTGAAACGATCAGGCTTCGTCAACCCGGAAAACCGTCGCATCTTCAATTTTTGCGAACCATTCCTATTATCATTAACGACCCCGTGCCCCTGAAGCGCGGATGCGTTGTCAAGACATGCAGCTCGCAACGGCGTCACTCAGAAGCCGTTAAGCACGATTGCGCTGGCCGTAGCGGCCCGACCCGCCCTATATGGAGAGGCACATGTTTGGCCTCTTCAAAACCAAGTCAAAGCCCGAACTTCTGACGCATCCTCCCGACTTGGGAGAGGGGCGCCGCGTCTATGCGATTGGCGATATCCACGGCCGGCTGGACTTGCTTGTCGACCTGATCGACATGATCGCGGCGGACGACCATAGTCGCGGCCCCACTGGCAGCACGCAGCTCGTGTTTCTGGGCGACTATGTCGATCGTGGGCCGGACAGCGCCGGGGTCATCGATTATGTTCTGCAGCTGCGCAACTGGTGGCCGAATATCACGTGCCTGCGGGGCAATCATGAGGAAGTCTTCGCCATGGCCGCGCAGGGCGACGAGAGTGCATTACGCTTCCTCACCCGCATCGGCGGGCGCGAGACGCTGCTCTCCTACGGCGCGACCGAGACCGATCTCGACAACATGACGCTTGGCGAATTGCGCGACTGGCTGACGACAGCAGTGCCGCAAGCGCATCGCGACTTCCTTGAGGAGCTGGAAGACAAGACGATCATCGGCAACTATGCCTTCGTCCATGCAGGCATCCGCCCGGAAATCCCGCTCGAAGAACAGGAAGAGAAGGATCTGCGCTGGATACGCGACGAGTTTCTCTTCTACGACGACCCACATGACTATTTCGTCGTCCACGGCCACTCCATCACCGAGAAAGTGGAACAGCGCCCCAATCGGATGGGCATCGACACGGGCGCGTATAATTCAGGCGTTTTGACGGCCGCAGGGCTGGAGGGGACGGAACAATGGTTCCTCTCGACCGGTAAGGTCGCGGGCTAATCGTTCGCCAGACCCTTCAGAATTCTATGCTGCCAGCCTGACAACTTGTGTTCCTGCGAAGGCAGGAACCCAGGGCGCAGCGGAGGCCCCTCGCCGTCTTGGGCTCCTGCCTTCGCAGAAGCACTCAATGGCAACGCAGGATCACGCCACAACGGGAAGAGGCCGACGGATCGCTCCGCCGGCCCCACCCCCCGTAATTCCTTGCAACGCCGAACGGCGTCAGGCGACCTGCGCCGTCTCCAGCGCATCGATGATCTCATCGGGATCGCGCAGCACATAGCCACGGCCCCAGACGGTCTCGATGTAGTTGTCGCCGCTGCACGCCAGGCTGAGCTTCTTGCGCAGCTTGCAGATGAACACGTCGATGATCTTGAGTTCCGGCTCGTCCATGCCGCCATAGAGATGATTGAGGAACATCTCCTTGGTGAGCGTGGTGCCCTTGCGGAGCGAAAGCAGCTCCAGCATGGCATATTCCTTGCCGGTGAGGTGAACGCGGTTGCCATCCACTTCCACCGTCTTGGCGTCGAGATTGACGGCCAGCTTGCCGGTGCGGATGACGCTTTGTGAATGGCCCTTGGAACGGCGGACGACGGCATGGATGCGCGCCACCAGCTCTTCCTTGTGGAACGGCTTGGTCACATAATCATCCGCGCCGAAGCCGAAGGAGCGGACCTTGCTGTCCATCTCCGAAATGCCCGACAGGATGAGCACCGGCGTCTGCACCCGTGAACTGCGCAGCTTCTTCAGCACGTCATAGCCGTGCATGTCCGGCAGGTTCAGGTCCAGGCAGATGATGTCGTAATCATAGAGCTTGCCCAGATCGAGGCCTTCTTCGCCCAGATCGGTTGTATAGACGTTGAACCCCTCGGTCGTGAGCATCAGCTCGATAGCCTTGGCGGTCGTCGGTTCGTCTTCAATAAGCAGCACGCGCATATGCCAGCCCCTTTGCTCGGTCGGCGGAAAGCTGTCTTCGCTCAGTCCGACCGCCAATAACTATTAACCATATGAAGAGTGAACGCAAAAGGTTAATTTTATGTAAAGCGGCTTCAAAGCACGAGTCGCGGGCTATTTGAGTGCTTAACAAGCAGAGAATCACCCGCTGCGGAGCGAGTCGCAGAGGTAAATGCGGCCACGCTGCCCGACCATCTTCCCCCTGCACACGATAGCGCCTAGGGAAGCACAATGTCCTTCAACAGAGCCCCTCGAAATTCCCGCTATGGATCGCCCTCTGGCGACCTCTCGCCATTGACTGACCGGGTGATCTTCATCGACGGCGAGGCGATCGTCCTCGACAAGCCGGCCGGCCTGCCGGTCGATCGCCCCCGCGACGGCGCGCTCAGCCTTGAGAACCATCTTGCCAGCATGACGTTCGGCTTCCAGCGCTGGCCGGTGGCCGTTCATCGGCTGGATCGCGACACCAGCGGCTGCCTGCTGCTTGCGCGCAACCCCAAGGCAGCAAAGCGCTTCACCCAGGCGTTCGAGAACCGCGAGGTCGAGAAGGTCTATCTCGCCGTGCTCGATGGCGTGCCGGCCGAGAGCGAGGGGATGATCGATCTGCCGCTGGGCAAGACCAGCAGCCGGGAAGAAGGCTGGCGCATGCAGCCGGACCCGCAGGGCAAGGCTGCCATTTCCCGCTGGCGCCTGCTCGCTGCGCGGGACGGGCGGGCCCTCGTGCAGTTCCGGCCCGAAACCGGGCGCACGCACCAGCTGCGCGCCCACGCCTTGCATGGCCTCGGCATCGGCATATTGGGCGACACTTATTATCCCTCACCGACGCCCGGCGCGCCATGGGACGGCGGCATGCTCCTGCACGCCATCAGCCTGCGCCTGCCCCGCGCCGGCAAAGAGCCAGTGGCAGCCGAGGCCCCACCGCCCCCTGCCTTCGCGACAGCGGGTTTCCCGGACGCGCAAGCGCTGCATGACGCGACGAAGCAGACGGAAGGCTGACGGGGACACCCCTCGTCGCAGGAATTGCTGTTGGTAAAGTGGGCGTTGACCAACCATCTCCGTTCGGGCTGAGCTTGTCGAAGCCCTGTCCTGATTCTCTGGAGTTTGAGCAAAAAGAAGGACAGCCCTTCGACAAGCTCAGGGCGAACGGGTGTTGGGGCACGGTCAGTCAAAGCCAGGAGGCGCCCAACAGCCCTCTAAACCTGCGCCCGGAACGGCGTGAAATCCGTCTGCTCGTCATAAACGTCGAGCCCCTCGCGCCGCTTGAAGAAATTGACCGCAAGATAGGTCACCGGCGTCAGCACCACTTCCCAGCCGACCTTCAGCGCCCAGTTCGTCACCATCACGGTGAGGACCTGATCGGTCGTCCACACGCCGTAGAAGGCCAGCGGATAGAAGATCAGGCTATCCACGCCCTGCCCTACGATCGTCGAGCCGATCGTGCGGGTCCACAGATGCTTGCCCTTGGTCAGCAGCTTCATCTTGGCGAGGACGAAGCTGTTGGTCAGTTCGCCCGCCCAGAAGGCGAAGATGGAGGCAAAGACGATGCGCGGCACCTGCCCGAACACGGACTCATAGGCCGCCTGCCCTTCCCAGCCTTCCGCCGGCGGGAGCGAGACGACCACCCAGCTCATGAAGGCCATGAACATCATCGCGGCAAAGCCGGCCCAGATGCAGCGCCGCGCGCGGGCATAGCCATAGACTTCCGTCAGCACGTCGCCCAGCACATAGCCCAGCGGAAAGAAGAGGATGCCCGCCCCGAACGTGAAACCCCAGAGCGTCGCCAGCTTCGCCGCGCCGATCACATTGGAGAGCAGCAGGATCGCGACGAACGCCGCCATCACGAAATCATAATAGCGCAGCCTGTGCCCCGCGAGCGCGCTGGCATCGACATGAGCGATCAAGGGCGGAGCCGCGGCGGACGCAGCATCGGAGAGAGCAGCCATGGCGCGGGACTATGCCGCGCGGCGCACCTCCCTGCAATCGCCCTTGAAGGCGGTCAGCGCAGACCGCAAAACCGCAAGATCATCGCTTTGCCATTGCCAGAGACCAGCGGAACCGGTTAGCGGATCGTTCCGTGGCCCCGTAGCTCAGCCGGATAGAGCATTCGCCTTCTAAGCGAATGGTCGCAGGTTCGAATCCTGCCGGGGTCGCCATTACCTGCCGGTGCCGGACTCCTGGCGCGTTCCGTCAGGCAGACGCCGCCGCGACCGGGCGCCGCCGGCGCTTGGCCGCGTAGAGATTTTCATCAGCCTCGCGCATCAGCAGCTCCAGATGGCTTTGCGCTGCCTTTGCCGTCGCTGTCCCTATGCAGGTCGAAATCCGGATGCGCTCGCCATCGATCAGGAATGGCTGGGCAATGGCGCTTTCCGCTCGTTCCGGCAGCAGCGCCGCATCCGCCGGGCTCTCCAGCCCGAACTGAATGATCACGAATTCATCGCCACCGAGCCGCGCGACGATATCCTCGCTCCGAATGATGCCGCTCAGGCGCTGGGCGACCATCTGGAGCAGCGTATCGCCCGTCGCGTGGCCGAAAGCATCGTTCACCGGCTTGAACCCATCCAGATCGAGATAGTGAACGGCCACGAACCCCTTCGTCCCGTTCAGCACCACGGATTCATCGAAATGCTCGCGCAACGCCAGCCGATTGGGCAGGTCCGTAAGCGGATCGCGCCGCGCCAGCGACCCGGAGGTCAGCCGCTTGCCGATCCCGACAACGGCAGCGCCATGCCGATTGGTGACGCTCTGAACGCCGCCATAGAGAAACGCCAATATCGTCGCGCCCGTCGCCAGCGACATGGCGTCAAGTTGCGCAAAGGCGGCAAGGGCGGAAGGAACGCTGGCCGCAGCCATACATGGGATGGCGATCGGCGGCCGCAGGCCGGAGCCGGCGGCAATGCCGGCGCAGAAGCCCACCACCAAGCAGACCATCAGTGGCTGCCCCTCCGCGTCCGTCAGGATGACATGACCGCTGAACAGGCCCAGCGCACAGGAAAAGCCAAGCTGAGGAACAAGGAAGAGCAGTTCCAGCCGCCGCGCCTCCACCGCATCGAAACTGCTCGAAAGCGCCCGCTTGCGCAGCTTGATCGTCACCGCGAGCCGCGCCGAAATGGCGATGACCCCGGCGACACCAAGCGCAGTCGAGAGGGAATCCCCGGTCTCCTGCGCGATCAGCACGACGCTGAGGGTGAAGGCAACCGCCATGATTGCAGCCGGCGTGACATTGACGAACAGGCTGCGCACCAGTTCGACGTAAACCCTGTCCGCAAGCAATAGCTGTCGGTTGGCCATTATCCTCTTCCTAAGCCATAACTTATCAGAAGAACGCGTCAGTGCCGAGAACGTTCGCCCGGCGCTTGCCCGCCTGCCCGCAAAGAGCGGGTTTGCGCCAGCCTGCCCCCATGGCCCCTTGCCAGTTCCGCCGAGTCCGCGTTAGGTTGCACCTCGCTAAATTTGCTCTTTGATCTCAGCAGTTTCCCCGCGCCGCCGGGCGCCTTGCTCATGAGAGGATTTGACGCCATGCGACCCTCCCCCTTCCATGCCTCCCTGTCCCGCCGCGAGACCATGAAGCTGGGCGCCATTGCCGCTGTCGGCATGGCTTTTGGCGCAAGTGCCTGCGCCAGCGCCAGTGACGGCGCGAACGAGACAGCCGCCAATCAGGCTGCCGGCGCTCCCGCCTCCGGCCTTGCGCCCATCACCAAGGCCATTCCCTCCACCGGCGAGCGAATTCCCGTCATTGGCCTTGGCACCAATCAGTACAGCGTCGAGAGCGAGGAAGAACTCGCCCAGCTCCAGCAAGTGCTCGAGGCCATGGCGCAGCAGGGCGGCAAGGTGATCGACACCGCGCGCGGCTACGGTCGCGCCGAGGAAGTGATCGGCACGCTTCTCCAACGCATGAGCAAGCGCAGCGACTTCTTCATTTCCACCAAGACATCCATTCGCGGCGATTTTGGCGACCCGGACACCGAGGTGCAGACCGCACTCGACCGGCTGAAGGTCGACATGATCGACCTGCTGCTGATCCATAACCTCCACGGCACCGATGCGCTGATGCCCGCGCTCATCCGCGCCAAGGAAGCCGGCAAGCTGCGCTATATCGGCATGAGCACCTCGACCGACGCGCAATATGAAGAGCAGATGGCGGGTATGCGCAAATATCCGCTCGATTTCATCCAGGTGGACTATTCCATCGCCAATCGCAGCGCGGCCGATGCGATCATCCCGCTGGCGCAGGAGCGCAAGATGGCGGTGATGGTGAACATGCCGTTCGGCGGGCGGCGCGATGCGCAGACGACCACTTTCGGCCGCGTCTCGGGCAAGCCGCTGCCGGACTGGGCGAAAGACATCGATGCGACCAGCTGGGCGCAGATCTTCCTCAAATATGTCGTCTCGCATCCGGGCGTGACGGTCGCCATTCCGGGCACCACGCAGGTGCGCCACATCATCGACAATCAGGGCGCCGGCCGGGGCCGCCTGCCCGATGCCGCGATGCGCGCCGAGATGGAGCGCTACTGGGATTCGATCTGAGGTGCCGGGGGCTCGCCCCCGACTCCGCTGATTTCTAGTCGCGCATCAGGCTCCGCGCCGCGCGCAGGCTCTCGTCGGTGTTGACCAGCATCGACCAGCCCTGCGCGTGCTGGCTCTCCAGCAGCCGACCGATCTCGCGATAGCCGCGCGCCACCGGATAATGCTCATGCGCCTCCAGCCACAGGCGCAGCAGCAGCCGCTCGCGGCCGGGCGTGTTCCGGAAGCCGGTGCGCGAATGCATGACGCGGAAATTGTGCCAGAAGATCATCTCGCCCGGCTGCAGGGTGAAGGAGACCATGAACTCCGGTCGCCCGGCCACGCCGGAGAGGAAACGCAGCGCCTCGACCAGCTTGTCCGGCACCGGCTCGCCGCGAATGTCCGCGGCCTGCGCGATGAAGATGATGTAATTGTAGATGCCGATGTGCCCATCGATCACGGAGAAGGTGGGCACCTTGTAATCCGTCACGCTCTCCATGCTGGTGGGATAGTAATAGCCCTCCTCCAGCACCGCCAGCAGGTCCGGCCGCTCCTGCCGGATCGCCTCGTAGATCGCGGCCGCGCTGACCAGCCCGCTCACCCCGCCCTCCTCCGACGTCACGACCGACGCGAGGCTGAGAATCTCGTGATAATCGGTGTGCGGCCCCAGCTCGGTATCGTTGAGATAGCCGCGCCGCTCCGGATTGGGCTCCTTGCGGACCAGCCCGATGCGGTCATGCCGGGCGCTCTGCTCGACCGCACGGCCAAGATGCGTGCCAAGGCCGAAATGCAGGCGCTGGAAGGCCGGCAAATCGTAGCGAGACAGATCAATGCCGGTGATCAGCACCGCCCCGCGCCCCGCCAAGAGATCATAGTTCACCGCCGCCATCAGGCGCGCGATCTCGGGCGCGCCGAAATCCTCCCGCGTCACGGCATCCGGCGCGCAACCCTGCGTCGCGCGGACAGCCTCATCGATCGCCTCGAGCTGGGCCGGGCCCAGCCGACGGGTCAGGCCCTCGGCGCCGCCGCCGAGCGTGCTCGTCCACGCGCCCGAAGGCTTGCCGAGCCGCGTCGTGTCCATATCCGCCATGCCTGTTCCCGATTGTGTCCCGATCATTCCGCTGCCGCGCTCTGCGCCTGCACGCCTGGCTGATCATGCAGGAACACGCCTTGCCGTCGCAACTCGGCCTGCAGCGAGGCGACATCGAGGGCGCGAGGCTGGACACCGGCATTCACCGACAGCGCAGCCGCCGCACCGGCGGCCTGGCCGGTCAGCCAGCATTGCGGAATCTCGCGCATGAAGCCGTGTGAGTTGGCATCGCAGCTGATGTGCTTGCCGCCCGCCAGCAGCCCGTCGAGCCGGCGCGGCACGAGAGCGCCATAGGGCACCGAGATCACCGGATATTTGAGACTGACCGAGGGGCTGACACCGACCTCGTCCGGCAGGGCGATACCGTCCGCCCACTGGCTGCGCAGGATCTTGCCGACGCCGACCAGCCGTCGCGTGTGGCGCACGCCGAGTTGCGAGGCGCTCTGCAGCATGTAGCACTGCTCGAAACCCGGTGCGTGCGCGAGGAAGAACTCCCAGTGCGTCTGCATGAAGCGGTGCGAGCGGATCTCCAGTTCGGTCTGATCGTCAACGTCCAGCGCCGAGAGGCCGGACTGGCGCGGCCCGAGGAACAGCGCGATGTCATTGCGCCAGGAGACATAAGGCGGCTGGAAGAAGCCCAGCCGCTCGCGGCCGAGCTTGGCGAACTCGGCATATTGCTCCGGCTCGTTGGCGCGGAAGGCCAGCCAGCGGTCCATGTCCACGCCGCCCAGCATGAAAGCGGTGTTCGCGCTGTGGTGGACGTCACCTTCCTCGATATCGGTATCGAACTCGGCACCGGCCCGCGCGAAGATGTCGCCATCGCCGGTGGTGTCCACGACCACCTTGGCCCGCAGCGCCTGCCGCCCTGCCTTGGATTCGAACACCACACCCTCGACCTTGCCGTCCGCCACCATCGGCACGGCGGCCCAGCTGTGGAAGACCAGCCGCACGCCGGCGGCCAGCAACATTTCCTGGCTAATGACCTTGAGCCGCTCCGGATCGAGCGTGGGCGACCAGCAGACCGTGCCGTGGAAGGCTGCCGTGCGCTGGCCCCAATAGCTGGCCTTGCGCGGATCGCGCGAACCCCAGTCGGCGCGCGGCGGGCCGGCAAGACCCGCAGCGGGCAAGCGGCCGAGCACATCATTGGCGAAGCCCTGGATCACCTGCCGTCCGGTCCAGTCGGTCATTCGGTCGATCCAGATCACCAGACCGCCGGTGGAGAGACCGCCCAAATGGTTATACCGCTCCATGAGCACGACATCCGCGCCGGCCTGCGCCGCAGCCCAGGCCGCCGCCGTGCCCGAGGGACCACCGCCGACCACCAGCACATCGCAGCTATGATAGACCGGGATCTCGCGCGCGGGTTCAACCCAGCTGCCCGTACCATTGGCGCGCGGCAAAACGCGTCCGCCTGTCTCAAACACGTCAGAGGCCAGAAAACGGTCCTCTGACTGGCGTACCTCACGAACCTTTGGAGCCTCTCCCTCGGCCATCAACTATCCTCTCTTCCTTGATTCGGGCATTCTTACTCAAAAGCCGCAAAATTACATTCGTCCATAGAAAGCTTGCTAATTATTAGAGCAGGTGTAGCTATTTATGTAGCAAAATGATGAGCGCCACCGATGAAACCGGGGCGAGACGCGGCAAAGCTGCGCGAAGAGGGAGAAGTCTGCGGTATGGCCAGAACGGCGCAAACGGTTGATCTTGCGACTCTGCTCGATGGGCGGAAGCTCACCCCATTCAATTATCTGCTGATCATGCTCTCCTGGCTCGTCACACTGTTCGACGGGCTGGACATGATGATGATGTCGTTCACCGCGCCCTACATGCAGGACGAGCTGGGCCTGACGGATATCGAGATTGGCAATGCCTTTTCGGCCGGCACGGTCGGCATGGTCGTGGGCGGCCTGATCTTCACTTATGTGGGCGACCGGATCGGACGGCGGCCGACGATCATCCTGTGCACCTTCGCGTTCGGCATCCTCACCTTCCTCACCGGCTTTGCGACCAATTATCCCGCCTTGCTGACGCTGCGCTTTCTCGATGGCCTGGCCATCGGCGGCGCGCTGCCGCTGGCCTGGGCGCTCAATGTGGAATTCGTGCCGCCCAAGATGCGCGCCACGGTCGTCGCCTTCATCATGATGGGCTTCAGCCTCGGCAGCGCGGCCGCTGCGCCGCTCACCAACATGATCGCCCCGACGCATGGCTGGGAAGGCGTCTATTTCGCCGGCGGCATCGGCTCGGTGATCTGCGCCGCCGCCATCGCCATCTTCCTGCCCGAGTCGCCGCGCTTCCTGGCCAGCAAGGGCATCAAGCCGCAGCTCATCGTCTCCACCCTCAAGCGGCTGGACCGGACCATAGACGTTCAGGCGGACGATCGCTTCATCCTGGGCGACGAAGGCAAGCAGAAGCGCAATTTCCGCGTGAGCGATCTGTTCGTCGGCAATCTGCGGCTGCTCACGCCGATCATCTGGATCGGCTATGGCGCGAGCGCACTGGGTATCTTCTTCAAGTCGGCCTTCGGTCCGCTGGTGCTGGAGCGGATGGACGTGGCGCGCGAGACGGCCGCCAATGTCTCGGCCATCGGCGCCCTGCTCGGCGCCATTGCCGGTGTGGTGATCATGCGCCTCTCCGCGCGCTACGGGCTCAAGTTCGCGGCGACCTGCACGCTGCTCATCGTGCCGATGGCGGTGGGTATCGGCATGGAGTGGATTCCGCGCGCGCTGCTGCTGCCGACCATCGTCGTGCAGAGCATGCTGGTGGGCGGCTGCCACGCCGCGATCATCAGCCAGCTTGCGCTCTATTATCCGAGCGCCATCCGCGCGAGCGCCGGCGGCTGGGCCTCGGCCGTGGGCAAGATCGGCGGCATCGTCGGCCCGCTGATCGGCGGCGCGATCCTCGCCAGCGGCATTCCCGCCGTGCGGACCTATGCCATCGCGGCAATCTGCCCGTTCATCCTGTTCCTCTCGATCCTCATCATCAACATGCTGCTCAAACGCCCCGAACGCCCGCTGCCAGCCGATGTTCAACCCGAAGCGGAAGCCAAGGCGGCGCCGGCTTAGGGCTTTCGAACGAGGCCCAAATCCCGGACGTGACAACAAATCTGCCACTGCTCTCTTCCCTTCAGGAGAGAGAAACGGAGGCTTGGCAGCTTACTGCCTAGCCGCAGTTGAGAGGGGGCAAGCAGCTGGCGAGTGCCTTCCGCGCCTCCACCCACGCCGTCACCCCGGGCTTGACCCGGGGTCCAGCTTTCTTTCCTGCCAACTGCGATCGCACCGGGAATATCCCGGTTCATGGGGTTCGGGCGAAAACGACGCTCGCCTGATTGTGCAAAAGGTCAGCTGGACCCCGGGTCAAGCCCGGGGTGACGGGAAAGGGATCGGCCTGCCTCCAAACTGTACCGCTTCCCTCAACCTGTCCTACACAAACCCCATTCGGCTATGAAACTACACGCAGCGCCGCTCGCGCGCTCTTTGACATCGTCAAAAAATTCCATTGAAAATCATGTACTTCGTTTGCCGAAAGGAGGACTTTCATGAAACCTCCATGACTTCCATGCGCGATGATCGAGAACTTCCGATCCTCAACTGGCGCAAATCCGCGCTTTTTCAGGCACAGCAGAACCCGCGACGGATGCCGAACCGGCGCCATCGTGCATCAAAAAGCGCGTCAAACCGATCTGTCGGCACACCAACGGCGCCAATGCGCGCATCACTCGGCGCGAAGATCAAACCGAGGTGATTCGCCAGCCTAACCCAGTGCCAGCTCGATCAGCGCCATGGTCGAGGGATCGAAGCCCTGCGCGCCGTTCTTCTCGATCGATTTGGCGATCTCCTTGCCCAGCTCCACGCCGAACTGGTCGAAGCTGTTGATCTCCATCAGCACGCCATTGGCAAAGGTGCGGTGCTCGTAGAAGGCGATCAGCGCGCCCAGCGTGTGCGGCGTCAGCTCGTCGATCAGGATCGTGGTCGATGGGCGATTGCCCGGATAGGCGCGGGCCGGATCGTCCGGATTTGCGCGGCCCTGCATCAGCGCGGCGCCCTGCGCGAAGCAATTGACCAGCAGCGTCTGGTGATGGGCCGGATCGAGATTGTCGCCCGGTTCCGTCACCGCGACGAACTCGACCGGCACGACATGCGTGCCCTGATGCAAGAGCTGGAACACGGCATGCTGCGCATCCGTGCCGACGCCGCCCCATGTGATCGCGGAGGTCGGGCCATCGACCGGGCTGCCATCCGCCTTCACCGACTTGCCGTTGCTCTCCATTTCCAGCTGCTGGAGATAGGAGGGCAGCAGCCGCAACCGCTCGTCATAAGCGAAGACGGCGCGCGTCTGGCAGGCCATCACGCGGGCATAGAACAGATCAACGAAGGCCGCGCGCAGCGGCACATTGGCACGCGGCTCGGCATGGCGGAAATGGCGGTCCATGGCCGCAGCGCCTTCCAGCAGCGCCTCATAGGCATCCCAGCCCAGCGCCAGCGCGGCGGGGAAGCCGATGGAGGACCAGAGCGAATAGCGACCGCCGACGCTTTCCGAGAAGCCCAGGATGCGGGTCTCGTCCACGCCCCACTCGATGGCCTTGTCCGGCGCGGCCGTGAGCGCGATCACCTGGCCATAGGGATCCTCGACCCCGGCCTGCGTCATCCAGTCAATGGCGCTCGCGGCATTGAGCATCGTCTCGGTGGTCGTGAAGGTCTTGGAGGCGATGACCAGCAGCGTGAAGGCGGGATCGAAGCGCGCCATGGCCTCCTCCAGCGCCACGCCATCGACATTCGAGACGATGGCGACGTCATAGCGATCCGAATGGCGGGCCAGCGCATCGACGAGCAGATCCGGCCCCAGCGCCGATCCACCGATGCCAACGTGCAGGACGTGGCGGATCTCGCCCAGCGCGCCCGCTTCGATCGCATCGATGAGCGTGCGCATCCGCACCTTGTGCTCTCGCGCCGCAGCCACGCTCTGCGCATTGCCCTCGCCCCGTTCGGCAGTGTGTTCGACCGCCCGCCCCTCGGTGACGTTGATTGCGTCGCCCGCAAACATCGCCGCGCGCTTGCCGCCAAACTCAACGGCCTGCGCCAGCGCCTCGAACGCGGCGAGCGTTTCTTCAGTTAAATGGGTCTTGGCGAAATCGAAGCGCAGCCCGGCTTCCTCGATCACATGACCGGCCAGCCGATCCGGCTCATCGGCAAAGAGGGTGCGCAAATCCGGAACCTTGGCGGCCTTGATATCATTCCAGCAGGCAGTGATGCGATCAGGGTCGGTCATGATGCGGTAGCGCTCCGGTCTGGCATTGATGAGGTGGTGTCGGCATATCCAAAGCGCCAACGCATTGCACGTGCGAAGGTGTCTGCGCCGCTTGTCGGCACCGGACTTGACGCCGCCAGCCCTGCCCCGCAAAGACGAGACCCTTCCCGTCGCTTCAACCATCCAGTCTGGAAAGCCGCCCTTTCATGTCCCACAAATCCGAGACACGGGATTTCCTGTGGTTCCTCGTCAAGCTTGTGGTGATCGTGGTGGCGATCCGCTCGCTGCTGGTCGCACCTTTCAACATTCCGTCCGAATCCATGCAGCCCCGCCTGCTCATCGGTGACTATCTGCTCGTCTCGAAATGGTCCTACGGCTATTCGCGCTACAGCTTCCCCTTCCAGCCGGCGCTCTTTGAGGGGCGGGTGATGGAAAAGCTGCCCGAGCGCGGCGATGTCGTGGTCTTCGCTTCGCCGAACAATCCGAAGGAAGACTGGATCAAGCGCGTCATCGGCCTGCCAGGCGACTACATCCAGATGCAGGATGGCGTCGTCCACCTCAACGGCAAGGCAGTGCCCCGGCGGCGCATCGACGATCTGGTGATTCCGGTGACCGCCAACATGCAGCAGTCCGCGACGACGGAGCGCAGCCTCTCGCCCTGCTTCATGGAAGAGTATGAGTTCACCGACGCCAAGGGCGAGGCCCATTGCCGCTACCCGCGCTATCGCGAAACACTCCCGAACGGAAAAAGCTACGAAGTGCTGGACCTGATCGATGGACCGGCAGACAATAGCGGGGTCTATGTTGTTCCGGAGGGGCATGTCTTCGTGATGGGCGACAATCGCGACCGCAGCGCGGATAGCCGCATTCCCGCCGAGGCAGACGGTGTGGGCGCCCTTCCCGTCGATCATCTGATCGGGCGCGCGCTCGTGAGCTTCTTCTCCACCGATGGCTCGGCCAGCCTGCTCCTGCCCTGGACATGGTTCACCGCCGCCCGGCCAGAGCGTATTGGCGAAGGATTTTGAGCGGGGCCGATCTTGGCGCCTGGTTGACCGACCTGATCGGCCAGGAGCCGGGCAAGCGCGCGCTTTATGAGCAGGCGCTTACCCATGGCAGCGCCAGCACCACGCATTACGAGCGGCTGGAGTTCCTCGGCGACCGCGTGTTGGGGCTGGTGATGGCAGACTGGCTTTACGATCGCTTTCCCGAGGAGAAGGAAGGCCAGCTTTCCCGCCGGTTCAATCAGCTCGTCACCGGCGCTTGCTGCGCACAGATCGCGCGGGAGATTGGCGTGCGGAGCCACGTGCGGCTCGGCAAGCAGGCGCGCGATGATGGTGCGGTAGAGAGCGACAATGTGCTTGGCGACGTCGTCGAGGCGTTGATCGGCGCGCTTTACCTCGACGCGGGCATGGACGCTGCGCGCACGCTCATCCATCGCCTGTGGGAGCCGATGGTGGAGGGGCAGGCCAGCGCGCCCAAACATCCCAAATCGGCATTGCAGGAATGGGCTGCCGCGCATAATCGGCAACCGCCCCATTATGAGCTGGTGGAGCGGAGCGGGCCACAACATGCTCTGCGGTTCACCATCTCGGTTTCCATCCGCAATGCCGGCGAAGCGACCGGCGAGGGCCATTCCAAACAGGAGGCGGAGACCGCCGCGGCTATCGCCCTTCTCGGCAAGCTCAAGCAATGATCGGCCAGAACCTTATATCGAGCGCCCTCGCCTGCGCTGGACGGAGTAACGCGTGACCCAATCTCCCTCGCCCGACCAACAGCGCTGCGGCGTCGTCGCTGTCGTCGGCGCCCCGAATGCCGGCAAGTCCACGCTGGTTAATGCTCTTGTCGGCCAGAAGGTCGCGATCACCAGCCCCAAGGCGCAGACGACGCGCACGCGCGTGATGGGCATTGCCATCGAAGGGGCCGCCCAGCTGATCCTCGTCGATACGCCGGGCATCTTCCAGCCCGACCGGCGGCTGGACCGCGCCATGGTGCAGGCCGCATGGGGCGGCGCGCAGGATGCCGATCTGATCGCGCTGATCGTGGACGGGCGCGCTGGCCTTGGCCCCAAGATGGACCCGATCCTCGACGGGCTGGCCCAGCGCCGCGAGACCAAGTGGCTCATTCTCAACAAGGTGGACATTGCCGCCAAGGACAAGCTGCTGACCCTGACCGAGAAGCTGCATGGTCGGGTGGAATTTGCAGAGACGTTCTTCGTGAGCGCCGCGACGGGCGACGGATTGCCCGAGCTCAAAGCCGCGATGACCGCCGCCGTTCCCGAAGGCCCCTGGCACTTCCCCGAGGATCAGGTGTCCGACGCGACCGACCGCCTGCTGGCCTCCGAGATTACGCGCGAGCAGCTCTACCACCAGCTCCATGAGGAGCTGCCTTATCAGAGCGCGGTCGAGACGGAGCAGTACAAGGAGCGCGCGGACGGATCTGTCGAGATCCATCAGCAGATCCTCGTCGCTCGCCCAACCCAGCGCGGGATCATCCTTGGCAAGGGCGGGCAGCGGCTGAAGGAAATCGGCAGCAAGGCGCGGGCAGAACTCTCAGCCCTGCTCGGCGTGCCTGTGCACCTCTACCTGCACGTGAAAGTGAAGGAAGGCTGGGACGAGGACCGGCATGTCTATCGTGATATCGGCCTCGACTGGGTGGACTGAACTTTCGGACATAATCAATCTGAACGGCTCACATGTCTTGACCCGCGCGGGTCAAGCGGGCAGCAGCGCATGAGGACGACAGACTTCCAGAGAGGATAGCCGATCATGAGCGACCGCCGCATGGTGACCATTGCGCCCACCGGGGGCACCACCTTCAAGAGCGCCAATCCCGCGCTGCCGACCCAGCCGCAGGAAATCGCCGACGACGTTTACGCCTGCTACAAGGCCGGCGCTTCCATCGCGGCGATCCATGCACGGCGGCCGGACGATCAGGCGACCTGCAATCCGGCCATCTACCGCGACATCAACGAGCGCATCCGCGCCAAGTGTGACATCATCCTCAACAACTCGACTGGCGGCGGCAACAGCGGCGACATGCTGATCGAGCGGCCGGACGGCATGTTCGAGAACAGCTTCGAGGAGCGCCTCAAGGGCACCGAGGGCGGCGCGGAAATGTGCACCTTCGACGGCGTGACCGTGGTCGACACGATCAGCGGCAAGGACGTGCTGGTCATCACCCCGCCCTCGCGCTGCGAGACGCTGGTGAAAGCCATGGTGGACAAGGGCATCAAGCCCGAGTGGGAGGTCTTCTCGCCCGACCACATCCTGCAGGACGTCACCCGCCTGATCCAGAAGGGCTATGACAAGCCGCCTTATTACATCAATATCGTGCTCGGCGGCGAGAAGGGCTTCCAGGGCGCGATGCCCTACAGCACCGACATTCTCGACTTCATGGTGAAGTGTCTGCCGCCGCAGTCGATCTGGTGCATCTCCGGCATCGGCCCGGCGCAGCTGCCCGCCACGACGCAAGCGCTGTTGCTCGGCGGCCATGTGCGCGTGGGGCTGGAAGACAACCACTACTACTCGCGCGGGGTGAAGGCGACGAACCTCCAACTCATCGAGCGGCAGGTGCGCATCATGAACGAGATGGGCATCGAGCCGATGAGCGCAGCGGAATCGCGCGAATTGCTGGGGCTCAAGCCGGCCTGAGCCCCGAAAGCTCTCAAATGATGCATTTCGGCCGGAGCATCGCTTCGGCCGTTTTCGTTTAAGCGACTGATCCAAAAAGAAAGTTGGATCGGATCTTCACAAACGTCGCGCATATGCGCCATGGAAGTCCCGCGCGAGGGACGATTTCGCCCGGAATCCGGGGTGGGGACCAACAGTGAGAATGAGCGGAAGCCCGCACGATAGACCATCGGGCCGGATGTAGGACAGGCATCCCCCGCAGACCGAACGCAAGATGCAGCTGAAGCGCCGATCACGCTGCGTCACGTCAGCTTGACCCGCCGTTTGACTTCGACCGTCGAACGCTCCAATTCTGACCCGGCAATCACGGGGTGGCAGGCTGCCGTCTTCTTCCCCGATGCGTATCGCGCCTGCCCGTCCTCGCCCGCTGGCGCCGACCGGTCAGTTGCAGGGGAATGGACGGACAGCATGGCGGACGCATCGACAGGCTTCGGGCTGGGGCAGGCAATCATCCTGATGGGCGCGGGCGTCGTCGCAGTGCCGCTGTTCCGGCGGCTCGGCCTGGGATCGGTGCTCGGCTATCTTGCCGCCGGTCTGGTCATTGGTCCCTTTGGCCTGGGGCTCATCAGCGACCCTGAGGCGCTGCTGCACATTGCCGAACTGGGCGTGGTGATGTTCCTCTTCATCATCGGCCTGGAAATGCGACCGCGCAAGCTGTGGAACCTGCGCAAGCAGATCTTCGGTCTCGGCGCGGCGCAGGTGCTGCTGTGCGGCGCTTTACTGACGCTGCTCGGCATGATGACCGGGCTTGCCCCAGCGGTCGCAGCGGCAGGTGCGATGGGCTTCGTCCTCTCCTCCACCGCCGTCATCATGCAGATGCTGAACGAGGCCGGAGATGCAGGCACGGAGGAAGGCCAGAAGGCGATTTCCATCCTGCTGCTGGAAGACCTCGCCATCGTACCGCTGCTCGCGCTCGTTGCCTTCTGGGCGGCATTCACTGGCGCCGCCAACGCGGAGGATGCGCCGCCGGTCTGGCAGAGCATCGGCATTGCGCTCGGCGCGCTCGCCGCGCTGATCGCCGCCGGGCGCTGGCTGCTCGATCCGCTCTTCGGCGTAATCGCGCGGTCCGGAGCGCGCGAAGTGCTGACTGCTGCGGCGCTGCTCATCGTGCTGGGGTCCGCCGTGCTGCTGGACGCCGCCGGGCTTTCCATGGCGATGGGCGCCTTCCTCGCCGGCGTGCTGCTCTCCGAATCCAGCTATCGCCATGAGCTGGAAGCGGATGTCGAGCCCTTTCGCGGTATCTTGCTCGGCCTGTTCTTCATCAGCGTGGGCATGTCGCTCGATCTCTCGACCGTGCTGCGCGAATGGCAGCTCGTGCTGGGCGGGGTCATCGCTTTCATGATCGTCAAGGCCATCGGCATTTATGCGGTCGCTCGGCTGCTCGGCTCCACGCATAGCGCGGCGACCCACCGTGCGGCGCTGTTCGCGCAAGGCGGCGAATTCGCCTTCGTGCTGTATGGCGCCGCGCTGGCGGTCGGCCTGTTCGATCCGCGCATCGCGGCCATCATGAGCGCGATCGTCATCCTCTCAATGGCGCTGACGCCGCTCGTGCTGATCGTGCAGGCCCGCCTGCGGCGGAACGCACCGGTGCCGCTCGATGGCGTGGACAAGGCCAAGGACCTGAACGGGCGCATCCTGTGCATCGGCTTCGGGCGGTTCGCGCAGGTGGCGAGCCAGGCGCTGCTCGCCCGGCGCTTCGAGCTCTCGCTGATCGAGAACGATGTGGAGATGATTCAGGCGGCGGGCAACTTCGGCTTCAAGGTCTATTATGGCGACGGCACGCGGCTCGATGTGCTCCACGCCTCAGGCGCCGGGCGGGCCGAAGCGATCCTCGTATGCGTGGACAAGCCCGAGGCCGCAGACCGGATCGTCGAACTGTGCCGGCACGAATTTCCGCTCGCCAAACTCTATGTGCGCGCGTTCGACAGGGGCCATTCACTGCGGCTGATCAAGGCTGGCGTGGATTACGAAATCCGCGAGACATTTGAATCTGCGCTGGCGTTCAGCGCGGCGGTGCTGACCGGCCTCGGCGTGGACGGGGAGGACGCGCGCGAGGCCATCGAGGATGTGCGCGACCGGGATGCGCAGCGGGTGGAGCTGCAACTGGTCGGCGGGCTTACCGCGGGCCGCTCGCTGATGCGCGGCAATATGGTGACGCCTGAGCCGGAGCCTTTCTTTCCGCCGCAGAAGGCGGAGGAAGGCTGAGGGGAGTGAGGCA
>JAHJIJ010000033.1 GCA_018823325.1 Alphaproteobacteria bacterium
AGCCAAGTGCGTTTGCTGAGTTCGACGCTGACAATGACAGAGGTCTGAACGCAATAATCCGATGACTGGTTCTCCATGGGACGTTCTCCGCGAAAGTTGACGGTTCAACGGCATAGCCGAAACCGACCTGCATAGGATCTACTGCATAGCCCTTCTCGTTAAGGGCTGTGGCAACTTCGCGTTCCGCGTCGCTCCATCCATGAGTCGCCAAATGATGCGCAAAAAGCGGGGATTCAATAAGCGGAACACCGGGAAGAAGCGGATCTGTCGACATGATGATGACCTACTGGCGCTGAGGAACGTCGGCAATCCTGCCGAATGCAAAATCCCTCATGTGTCGCTGATAATGGGGTGGACCTTGCCGCCGAGCGCATAGCGCTGGGCGACGGTGAGTTGGGACAGAAGGCCGGGTTCGTCCTTCATCTGGCGGGGTGTGTAGCCGGTGAACTGCTTGATTTCACGATTCATGTGCGGCTGGTCGTAAAATCCCATGCCGACTGCCTGATCGATCGACACCTGTTCGGCGAGCAATGCCACGGCCGCACGGAGGGCGCGATATTTGCGAGCGAGGACCTTTGGCGGCGCGCCGTAGAGCGCACGACACCGCCGCTCAACCTGCCGGCGCGAAACCCCGGTCGTGACCACCAGCGCTTCCACATCTGGCGAGGGACTGGAGAATAGCCAACTGTCCACTTGCCGCACAAAATCCAGCGTCTTGTCCCGGTGGCCGCGCATCAGCCGGGCAAGGATATCCTCTCCACAACGCGCCTTCCCCTCCAACCCCTCGGCAGATTGCAGAGCGCGAACCGCATCATCGCTTACCGCGCGGCCAAACAGGTCCGCCAGATCGACAGCACGATTGATCATCCCCGAGGCATCGCTGCCGACAAGCGCAGCCCAGCCGGCTGGGGTGAGGCCGGCGCCGAACGCGTGCACCGGGCCCTGCGTGCTCACCTGAAACGCACCGGTCGTGGGGCCGACAATATGGGCATCTGCCACATCCTGCTCATGACCGTCAGCGAAACGATAACGGGCGCCGCCGGGCGTAAGACGGAAGCGGATCTGGGCATGATCGGCGCGTTCGACATCCTCAAACGCCGGCACATCCGCACGGAACCAGTAAAAGACCGTTACGAAATCAGCGAGCGCCGAGCCCGGCACTGCATAATCGAGCTCGATGCTCACCGCGTCCCCCAATCTGCCCCGCACATCATAGCGATAATTATCGCGCGGGGCCAAGCCCTCGCTGGCTGGTCAGTCGCTTGACGATTCAGCCACCATCCCGCACCGCCAGCGCCCGCTCGAACACCGCTTCGAACATCTCGGCCGTCAGCCTGCCTGTATTCGTATTATAGCGCGAGCAATGGTAGCTATCGATCAGGATGCGCCCATCCGGCATGCGATGCTCGGCAAGGTGGCCGAAGCGCGCCTTCGGCAGTCGCCCACCCAGCACTTTCACAGCGGACTGGTGGCCGATCTGCCCCAGCGCGATGAAGATGCGCGCCTTCGGGAGCAGCGCCACCTCCGCCTCCAGAAACCGGCGGCAGGTACGGATTTCCTCGGGAGTCGGCTTGTTTTGCGGCGGCAGGCATTTTACGCTGGTGAGTATTGCGCAGTCCACCAGCTCCACCCCATCATCGACACGCGCATCATAGGTTCCGCGGGAGAGGCCGAACTTGTCCAGCGTCGCAAAGAGCAGATCGCCGGCATAATCGCCCGTAAACGGCCGCCCCGTCCGATTGGCGCCGTGCTTGCCGGGCGCCAGGCCAATGAGGACAATACGGGCATCCGGATCGCCAAACGCGGAGACAGGGCCATTCCACCAATCGGGATACTCGATACGGCATGCCTCGCGATACGCAACGAGCCGGGGACACAAAGGGCAATCGCGCGGCGGCTCGGCACCGGCGACGGGGCTCACAACAGGTCTGGTCAGGTGCATCCCAGCCGGATAGGCCGCAGCGGATGAACAAGGCAAGCACGCGCTGGGCTGGACGCGCTTATCGGCAGCGGGAAACCGACCAACAGATCTATGCGGTTGGTATCGGCTCGAACCGGCTGCTTGCCGGCCTGCGCCCGCGCGATATCGTGCAGCAGGCATTCCGGGCGCTCGACACACGGCCGCTCCGGCTCGCAGAGCGCTCCCCGATCATCAGCTCGCGCCCTCTCGGCCCCTCTGCCCGCAGCTATGCCAATGCGGCAGCCATCATCGTCACACCCCTGCGACCGCACGCCATGCTGGACCAGCTTCAGGCCATCGAGCGCGCCTTCCACCGGCGCCGCCACCGCCGCTGGGGCGCGCGCACGCTGGATCTCGATCTGCTGCTGTGGTCGGGTGGAACGGTGCGAAGCAAACGCCTGACCGTGCCTCACCCGGCACTGGCCGATCGCGGATTTGTGCTTGAACCGCTGCGCGCCATCGCGCCGCAATGGCGGCATCCGATCACTGGCCTCACCATACGGCAGCTCACCTTCCGCCTTGCGCAACCGCGCCCATCGCACCGCTGATCCGGGCGAAAGTCAGCCAAGCCGGTTGACCGCCAGAGCCAGCATCTCTAGGGGATCGCCACACCCTGAACGGGGGCCCTTAGCTCAGTCGGTAGAGCAACTGACTTTTAATCAGTAGGTCGCTGGTTCGAACCCAGCAGGGCTCACCACCGCCGAATTTTTTGGTCGTACTTCAAAAGCAGGACCAAAAAAACGGCGGCCTCTGAAAGGCCGCCGTTAAAGGGGGTCCGCTGACCGGCGGGAGCCAGTCACTGCCAAAACATATGTGGCGCGATCCGGTTCCGCCCGACGACAAATAATCTCGTTCTGTCGTCTATGGGCAAGGAAAGCGCGCCAGCAATCAGCGCTGTCCTACAGAACCCGTTGCATGCCAAAGTCGCATGATCCGGCTCTTTCTCATCGCTGACTCACGTCTGCCGCCCGGCGTTATTCCCCGTGCGCCGTCGCGGAAGAAATTTATCTACCCTGTAACCTTCGTAACCTTCCAGCGGCGATGAGAAGGCTCAAGCCCCCGGAAAAGCGGCCTTTCATGCCGACTTCCCGGGAGAGCCAAGGGCAGATCAGATCATCGCCATCCCGCCATTCACATGCAGCGTTTGCCCGGTCACGTAACCGGCTTCACGGCTGGCAAGATACACCACCGCCGCGCCGATATCACCGCCCGTGCCGAGCGCACCTGCCGGAATACGGGAAAGGATCGCGTCCTTCTGGGCCTCGGTGAGCGCATCGGTCATCGCCGAGCGGATGAAGCCGGGCGCGACGCAATTCACGGTGATGCCCCGGCTCGCCAGTTCCTGCGCCAGGCTCTTGCTCATGCCGATGAGGCCAGCCTTGGAGGCGGCATAGTTCGCCTGCCCCGGATTGCCGGTGACGCCCACCACGCTGGTGATAGAGATGATGCGCCCGGTGCGCGCCTTCATCATCGGCTTGGAGGCGGCGCGGATCAGGCGGAAGGCCGCTTCCAGATTGATCTTCTGGACGGTGTCCCACTCCTCATCCTTCATGCGCAGGATGAGGTTGTCGCGCGTCACGCCGGCATTGTTGATGAGGATATCCAGCTTGCCGCCCAGCGCCTCGATCGCCGCCGGAACGAGCGCATCGACCGCCGCCGCATCGCCAAGGTCGCAGGGCACGCAGACATGATCGCCGCCCAGTTCAGCGGCAAAGGCCTCCAGCTTGGCAAGATTGCTGCCCGAGAGCGCCAGCCGCGCGCCTTGCCCGGCCAGCGCCTTGGCAATCTCCGATCCGATGCCGCCGCTCGCGCCGGTCACCAAGGCTGTCATTCCGGTTAGATCGAACATCGTCATTCTCCTGTCGGCTTGCGCGCCACGATCTGGACAACGGCGCTCAGCCCATGATGATAAAGGCCTTCATCGACCTCGCGATGGATTTCCCGCGCCAGCACGAAGTCCAGCCCGGCCAGCTCCTCGCGGAGCGCGGCCAGATCGGGCAGCATGTCCTTCTCACCCGGCCCGCCCTTGCCCGGCATCTCGAGTTGCTCGGGCGTATAGGCTTCGAGCAAAAAGGTGCCGCCCGGCGTGAGCGCCTTCACGATGCGGGCATGAACGTCCCTGCGCAGCGCTGCCGGCAGATGGCCGAAGATCGAGACGATATTGTCCCAGCGCGCTTCACCCATGTCCCATGTGGAAAGATCGCCGGTCTGCGTGGTCAGCGTGACGCCCCGCCGCGTGGCAAGCTCGCGTGCGCGCTCCATGCCCACGGGCGACTGGTCCATCGCCGTCACGGCGAAGCCCTGAGCCGCCAGCCATACGGCATTGCGCCCCTGCCCTTCGGCGATGCACAGGCAATTGCCGGGCGTCAGCGCGCCAACCTGCTCGACCAGAAAGTCATTCGGTCGATCGCCATAGGCCAGATCGGCCTGCCCGAAGCGCTCATCCCAGGATTGCATGTCGCGTTCCCTTCTCAGATCTTCCCGAGCAGCGCCTCGATGTCGTCCATCGAGATGACGCTGGTGACGGTCGCGTCTGGCGCGATGCGCTTGACCATCGGGCCCAGCACCTTGCCGCCCAGCTCGACGAAATCGGTGATGCCGGCCTCCCACATCGCGCCAATGCTCTCGCGCCAGCGCACCCGGCCAGTGACTTGCTGGACGAGCAAATCGCGGATGGTGGCCGCGTCTGAAACCGGAGCGGCTGTGACATTGGCATAGACGGGGATGAAAGCCCCCGGCGACTGCGTGTCAGCCAGCGCCGCGGCCATGGCATCGGCGGCAGGCTGCATCAGCGGGCAATGGAAGGGCGCGGAAACGGGCAGCAGTACACCGCGCTTGATGCCATGATCCTTCACCATGCCAAGGGCGCGCTCGATGGCGCCGGCATGGCCGGAAATGACGACCTGGCTCGGGTCATTGTCATTGGCGACGGCGCAGACTTCGCCCTGCGCGGCGGCAGCGGCCAGCGCTTCGGCCTTCTCGATGTCGGCGCCGAGCAGCGCGGCCATGGCACCCTCGCCCACCGGCACCGCCGCCTGCATAGCCTGCCCGCGCGTCTTGAGCAGCCGCGCTGTCGTCGCGAGATCGAAGGCGCCAGCCGCACACAGGGCGCTATATTCGCCCAGGCTGTGCCCAGCCAGCGCATCGGCCTTCTCACTCAGCGCGATGCCGCCTTCCCTCTCCAGCACGCGCAGCGTGGCGAGGGCATTGGCCATGATTGCGGGCTGCGCATTCTCGGTCAGCGTCAGGTCCGCTTCCGGCCCCTGCGTCATGATACGGAAGAGATGCTGCCCCAGCGCCTCGTCGACTTCCTGGAAAAGCTCGCGCGCGACGGGAGATGCTGCCGCAAGGGCCGCTCCCATGCCAACAGCCTGACTGCCCTGCCCCGGAAAGATGAATGCGCGCATTCGCGTGATCCCCTGTCAATGAAGGCTTTGCGCCCTAGTCCGGGGGCGCGCGCCTAGCAAGACCTGTTGCTGAATGCCGCCGCGGGGCCAGTGCTGCAGCTACCGACATTCGGCATTGTGCCCCCTGCCTCCGGTCCATAGGGAAGGACGCCATGTTGAAGCCACGGTTCCCCCGCGCCATCAGCCGGATGGACGCCCGCGTGATGCGCGGACGCATCGGGGCGATCGGCGGCGCTCTGCTGCTCAGCGTGGTTGCGGTGCTCTTCGCAAAGCTGGGGGAAGCAGCACAGAGCCTCTTCGTGGGCATGTCGGGCGCGTTTCCCTACGCTCCGCTCATCGTCACCCCCGCCCTCTTCGTGGCGGTGACCTACATGACGCGGCAATGGTGCCCCGAAGCGCGCGGATCGGGTATCCCGCAGACCATGGCCGCCGCGCGGATGCCGGAACGGCCCGAGGCACGCGCGCTGCTCTCATTGCGCACCGCGCTCTTCAAGCTCTTCGGCACGCTGGGCATGCTGCTCGCCGGCGGATCGGTCGGTCGGGAAGGCCCGACCGTACAGATCAGCGCGGCGATCATGGCGGCGGTGCAGCGCTGGCTGCGCGTGCCCGTCTCGGCGGGCATCATCATTGCGGGCGGCGCCGCAGGGGTCGCGGCCGCCTTCAACACCCCGCTTGCCGGTGTAGCCTTCGCCATCGAGGAGCTTGCGGCGGCCTTCGAGCAGAAGATCGCGATCGTCGTCATGGCCGCCGTCATGATGGCGGGCGTGACCAGCCTCTGGCTGGCCGGCGATTACATCTATTTCGGCGCCATGCATCAGTCGATGCCAATCTCCTCGATGCTGCTGCTCACCCCCGTCGCCGGCCTCGCAGGGGGCATTGCGGGCGGCCTGTTCTCCCGCACGCTGATCGCTGTTGCATGGTCCCGAGGCCGTATCAGCCACGCCATGCGCGCCAGACCGCTCCTTGTCGCGGGCGTTTGTGGAGGCGTGGTCGCGGTGACGGGCATTCTTACCTCGGGGGTCAGCTGGGGCACGGGGTATGAGACGACGCGCGCGCTTCTTTCGGGCGAAGACGTCTCTTGGTCATTCGGCCCGGCGAAGCTCATCGCCACTATGGCCACGGCGATCAGCGGCGCGCCCGGTGGCATCTTCGCGCCATCGCTCTCCGTGGGCGCGGGCCTTGGGCAATTACTGGGCATCATCTTCCCCGAGCAGCCGCACGGTGCGATCGTCCTGCTGGGGATGGTCGGCTATTTCGCCGGCGTCGTGCGCGCGCCGCTGACGGCAGCCATCATCATGATGGAAATGACCGCCGACCGCACCATGATCCTGCCCCTCTTCGCGACCGCGATCCTCGCGAACTGGGTCAGTTCCCAAATCTGCCGACCCAAGCTCTACCATGCGCTTTCACGGCAGTTCCGGCGCTGACAAAGTCCCGGACACAAACGGGATTGTTCCCTTGCCTTGAAGCGCATTTTCAGCCATAGGCCGCCCCTTCGCCGGACAGGCTCTGCCTTGCCCGCCGCGAATCAATGTTTGAGACGACAGCCGGAGGGGCATGCGCATGGGGTGCATGTCAGCAATCGGCCAAAGACAGGACGCATGAACCATGCCCGCTTATGAGCATGTTTTCCTTGCGCGTCAGGATCTGGCACAAGCCCAGGTCGATGCGCTTGCAGAAAATGCCACCTCGATCATCGAAGCCCAGGGTGGCAAGGTGACCAAGGTGGAAAGCTGGGGTCTCCGTAACCTCGCTTACAAGATCGCCAAGAACCGCAAGGCTCACTATGTGATGCTCAACATCGACGGCCCCGCCGGCGTTGTCGCCGAGCTGGAGCGTCAGACGCAGATCAACGAAGACGTGATCCGCTTCATGACCGTTCGCGTTGATGAGCTCGAGAGCGGCCCCTCGGCCATGATGCGCAAGAACGAGCGTGATCGCGAGCGTCGCGGTGAGCGTGGCGATCGTGGTGACCGCCCGGATCGTGGCGACCGCGGTGACCGTGGTGATCGCGGCCCCCGTCGTGATCGCGAAGAAGCCTCGGACGGCGAATAAGGAGACCTGACCTATGGCACGCCCATTTTTCCGCCGCCGCAAGACCTGCCCCTTCTCTGCGAAGGATGCACCGCGCATCGATTACAAGGATGTGCGCCTGCTTCAGGGCTTCGTCTCTGAGCGCGGCAAGATCGTTCCCTCGCGCATCACGGCTGTCTCGGCCAAGAAGCAGCGCGAGCTTTCCCAGGCAATCAAGCGCGCCCGTCATCTGGGCCTGCTGCCCTACATCGTGAAGTAAGGAGGGCGGACCCATGGAAATCATTCTGCTCGAGCGTATCGAGAAGCTGGGTGCAATCGGCGACGTCGTGACCGTCAAGGATGGCTACGCACGCAATTATCTGCTGCCCAACAAGAAGGCGCTGCGGTCCAACAACGCCAACAAGAAGGTGTTCGAGGCCAACCGCGCCAAGATCGAGGCTGACAATGCCGCACGTCGTGACGACGCGAGCAAGGCAGCCGAGAAGATCGATGGCGTTCAGGTCGTCCTGATCCGCCAGTCCTCCAACAGCGGCCAGCTGTACGGATCGGTTTCGGTCCGCGACATCGTTGAGGCGCTGCATGAGGCTGGTCACGCCAATGTCAGCAAGTCGATGATCGTGCTGGAACGCCCGATCAAGACGCTCGGCCTGTTCGACGTCCGCGTGTCGCTGCACCCGGAAGTCGCCGTGACGGTTCAGGTGAACGTCGCCCGTTCGCCCGAGGAAGCCGACCTTCAGAAGGACGGCGTCGATGTCATGGCTTCGATGTTTGAAAAGGACGAAGCCGGCTTCACCGAGGACTACGATCCCAACGCCGAGCCGGGCGAAATTGCGACCGACGCTCCGGCCGAGGACGCTGCCAACACGGACAGCGAAGAGGCCTGAGCCTCTCGCGTGAAACCAACATGAAGAGCCCCGCCGGACACCCGTTCGGCGGGGCTCTTCATATGTGGAGCACCTGGCAGACGGCGCCGTGCTGCTCCTCAGCCATCAGGCTTCCAGATGAAGGAAATCCCGCTCGTAACTGCGCATATGTGCGCCGCCGTCGACCATGATCGTCTGACCGGTCACGGAATGAGCCCGAGCGAGATACAGCACTGCCTCGCCGACATCTTCTGGTGAAGGCATCACCTCCAGCGGCGCCAGCCGCGTTAATCTGTCAAGCTGCTCAGGCGTGTAATCGTAGGTGGCCAGCGTCAGCCCCGGCGAAACAGCGTTGACCCGGATCGCCGGGGCCAAGGTGCGGGCGGCTATGCGCGTGAAGGCTTCAAGGCCAGCCTTGCCAAGCGTGTAGGCGAGTTGATCGCCATGCGGCTGAGCCAAACGCTGGTCGAGAATGTTGACTACGCTGGCATGATGACTCGCTGGACGTTCGGCGACCGCAAAGGCCTGCGTCAGCAGTACTGGCGCCACGGTATTCACCTGATGATAATCGGCAAGGTCCTGCGCGGTCACATTGGTTAGATCGCTCTCCCCGAACAGCGATGCGCTGTTGACGAGCAGATCCGGCGCGCGCCCGAAATGGGCGACGACGGCAGGCATCAGTGCTTCTGCTGCACCCGGCTGCAGGAAATCGGCAACAAAGCCCTGCCACGGCACGCCCGTTTCGGAGAGGCATTCGGAGAGGAAGCGGTGCGGCTCGGCATCGTGCCGGCCGTGGATCGCCAGCGCATAGCCCGCGCGCGCCAGATGCATCGCGATGCGCGCGCCCAAGCGTCGGTGCCCCCCGGTGACGAGGGCAAGCGGCGGGAGGGCGCCCGTCATTTCACGCCCATCAGGCGCAACACTTCCTCCCTGCTCTTCTCGTCACGCTTGAACACGCCCATCATCCGGCTGGTGCGCATGATGGTGCCGTGCGTACGCACGCCCCGGCCCGTCATGCAGCCATGCGTCGCTTCGATTACGACGGCGACACCGAGCGGCTTCAAATTCTCCCAGATGCAGTCGGCGACCTGCGCGGTGAGGCGCTCCTGCACCTGCAGGCGGCGTGCGAAGGCCTCCAGCACGCGGGCGAGCTTGGAGATGCCGACCACATAATCCTGCGGCAGATAGGCGATGTGTGCCTTGCCGACGATCGGCGCCATGTGATGCTCGCAATGCGACTGAAACGGGATGCCGGTCAGCAGCACGATCTCGTCATAGCCGCCGACCTCGTGGAAAATGCGCGAGAGGTGATAGGCCGGATCTTCGGCATAGCCTTCGCAATATTCTCGCCAGGCGCGGGCGACGCGCTTGGGGGTTTCGAGCAGGCCTTCACGCTCTGGATCATCCCCCGCCCAGCGGATGAGCGTGCGGATAGCCTCTTCGACATCCTTGGGGACATCCGGCTTTGCCGGCTTGAGACTGTGTTCGATCTGGCTGGCCATGCCTACCCCCGAAAGTGACAAGGAGACACGCGGGTGTGCATGTCGATATTATGCGGTGAAGGCGCAGATAGGCCGTTGGAACTCACGATTCAACCGGAAGGCACCCGAGTCGCATCACCGGTGCCCGAAAGGGAAGCTCGAGGAGGCCGTGAAAGGCGTGGATCTTCTCTAAGGTCGCGCATATCGCGCATGGTGAACTGCCTTCCGTTTACGTTAGGGTAAGGCGGGGAAACGGCCGATTTCTGGCACTTGCGACCGGTACTCGACCAGCGCAGACCGCAGCTGGGCCTTGCGCGAAGCCCATGCCATGCCCCATATTGCCGGGAGCCAAGGGCCCCCGGCCAATGAGCACTCGGGCCTATGGGCCAGACCTACAGGAGAGCGACCATGGAAGCCTTCATCTACGATGCCGTGCGCACCCCCCGGGGTCGCGGCAAGCCAGACGGCGCGCTCCATGAGGTGACGCCCGTGCAACTCGCCGTGCAGGCTCTGGAAGCGGTGCGCGATCGCAACAGCATCGATACCGCCGATGTGGACGACGTGATCCTCGGCTGCGTGGCGCCGGTGGGCGAACAAGGCACGGACATTGCGCGCATGGCAGTGCTCACCGCCGGCTATGCCGAGAGCGTGCCGGGCGTGCAGATCAACCGCTTCTGCGCCTCGGGCCTGGAAGCGGTGAACATGGCGCTGGCCAAGGTGATCAGCGGCGAGGCGGAACTGGCCATTGGCGGCGGCGTCGAGAGCATGAGCCGCATTCCCATGGGCGCCGACGGCGGCGCCTGGGCCTCGGACCCCAATGTCGCTTATGCCACCTATTTCGCCCCGCAGGGCATTGGCGCGGACGTGATCGCGACCAAGTTCGGCTTCTCACGCGACGACGTGGATGCCTATGCCGTGGAAAGCCAGAAGCGCGCGAAAGCCGCGTGGGACGACAAGCGCTTCAGCAAATCCATCATCCCGGTGAAGGACGTGATCGGGCAGGTGCTGCTCGATCATGACGAGCATATGCGCCCGGAGACCACGATGCAGAGCCTCGCCAGTCTGAAGCCGAGCTTCCTGGCCATGGGCGAGGAAATGCCCGGCTTCGACACCATCGCCCTGCTGCGCTACCCGGAGCTTGAGCGGGTGAACCACGTTCACCACGCCGGCAACAGCTCGGGCATCGTGGATGGTGCCGCAGCCGTGCTGGTCGGCAACAAGGCCATGGGCGAGAAATACGGCCTCAAGCCGCGCGCCCGCATGAAGGCCATGGCCTCGGTCGGCTCAGAGCCGATGATCATGCTTACCGGGCCGGAAAGCATCGCCGACAAGCTGCTGAAAAAGGCCGGAATGTCGAAAGGCGACATCGACCTGTGGGAGCTGAACGAAGCCTTCGCCAGCGTCGTGCTACGCTACATGCAGGCGATGGACCTCGACCATAGCCAGATCAACGTGAACGGCGGCGCCATCGCCATGGGCCACCCGCTCGGCGCGACGGGGGCAATGGTGCTGGGCACCGCGCTGGATGAGCTGGAGCGCTCCGGCAAGGGCACGGCGCTCATCAATCTGTGCGTCGGCGCCGGCATGGGCACCGGCATCATCATCGAGCGGATTTGATGATGTATCTGACCACCGCTTCATCCGTTCGGGCTGAGCTTGTCGAAGCCCTGCCCTTCTTCTCCCGAGAAGAAAAGAACAACCCTTCGACAAGCTCAGGGCGAACGGTGGAGGGGGTCGGGATAGACTTCGACGAACTCAGCGCGAACGGAAAGTAGAGGATCTTATGGCCAATACCCTCTCCATTGAAATCGACGGCGACGGCATCGCGCTGCTCACCATCGACGTGCCGGGCCAGTCGATGAATGTCATCACGCCCGATTTCCTGACCGACTTCGGCGCCGCCATCGCGCGGATCGGCGGCGAGGACGCCATCAAGGGCGCGGTCATTTGCTCCGGCAAGGACAGCGGCTTCATGGCCGGCATGGATCTGAAATATCTCTCCGCCATGCTGCGCGAGGCGACGAGCGGCGAGGTCGACATGGGCAAGCTGTTCGACAGCGTGTTCCCGCTCAATGACCTGCTGCGTAAGCTGGAGACCTGCGGCAAGCCGGTCGCCATCGCCATCGAAGGCACGGCCATGGGCGGCGGGCTGGAGCTGGCGCTCGCCTGCCATCATCGCGTGCTCAGCAACAACCCCAAGGTGCAGATCGGCCTGCCGGAAATCCTCGTCGGCCTCTTCCCCGGCGGTGGCGGCTCGCAGCGCCTGCCGCGCCTGATCGGTATCCAGGGCGCGCTAATGTACATGCTGCAGGGCAAGAGCTGGCGCCCGGCGGAAGCCGCCGCGATGAAGGTTGTCGATGAGCTGGCCGAGCCCGGCAAGACGGTCGAGGCGGCCAAGGCCTGGGTGAAGGCCAATCCCGATGCCCATACCCAACCGTGGGACGTGAAGGGCTTCAAGGTCCCCGGCGGATCGGGCCAGTTCAACTCGGGCTTCATCCAGACGATGATGGCCGCTACGGTGATGACCACCAAGCAGACCCAGCGCAACATCCATGCGCCCCATGCGCTGCTGAGCGCCGTCTATGAGGGCATCCAGCTGCCCATGGACCGCGCCATCCGGGTGGAGAGCAAATATTTCGCGAAGGTTGTCGCCGATCCGCAGGCGGGCAACATGGTCCGCACGCTGTTCGTCTCCAAGCAGGCGGCCGAGCGCGGCGCCCGCCGCCCGGCCGGCGTCGAGAAAGCCCCGACGCGCAAGCTCGCGATGCTCGGGGCGGGCATGATGGGCGCGGGCATCGCCAATGTCGCGGCGCAGGCCGGTATCGAGGTGGTGCTGCTCGACCGCGACCAGGCCGCCGCCGACAAGGGCAAGGCCCATGCGGAAGCGCAGATGCAAAAGCGCATCGGCCGAGGCATGACGCCGGAGAAAATGGCCGAGGCGCTGGCACGGATCACGCCCGTGACGGATGCGGCGGCGCTGAAGGGCTGCGATTTCGTGATCGAGGCTGTTTTCGAAGACCCGGCCATCAAGGCGGAGATTACCAAGCGCGTGGAATCCGTGCTCGGGCCGGACGTGATCTTCGGCTCGAACACCTCCACCCTGCCGATCACCGGCCTCGCCAAGGCCTGGTCGAAACCGGAGAATTTCATCGGCGTGCATTTCTTCTCGCCGGTCGAGAAGATGCCGCTGGTGGAGATCATCCTCGGCAAGCAGACCGGCGATGCTGCCGTTGCCAAGGCGCTCGATTTCGTCGCGCAGATTCGCAAGACGCCCATCGTCGCCAATGACTCGCGCGGCTTCTACACCTCGCGCTGCTTCGGCACCTATGTGCAGGAAGGCGCGCAGATGCTGGCCGAGGGCGTCAATCCGGCGCTGATCGAGAATGTCGGCCGTCAGTTGGGGATGCCGGTCGGGCCGCTCGCCGTCTCGGACGAGGTGTCCATCGAACTGGCGCACAAGGTGACGATGGCCTCCAAGGCCGCGCTCGGCGAGGCCTATGTGCCGAGCCAGGCCGACGATGTCGTCGCGCACATGGTCGAGCTGGGTCGGCTTGGCCGCAAGAACGGCAAGGGCTATTACGACTATCCGGCCGAAGGCGGGAAGAAGACGCTCTGGCACGGTCTGTCCGCCGAATTCCCCCTAGCCCTCATGCAGCCCTCGCCGGCCGAGGTTCGTGAACGGCTGCTCTATCGCCAGTTGGTCGAATGCGCGCGCTGTTTTGCCGAGGGCGTGCTGGTGACGCCGCAGGACGGCGACATCGGCGCCATCTTCGGCTGGGGTTTCGCGCCCTACACCGGCGGCCCGTTCAGCGCCATCGACACCATCGGCCCGGCCAAGGTGGTCGAGGTGCTAGACCGGCTGACAGCGGCGCACGGCGAGCGCTTCGCCCCGCCCGCGCACCTGCGCGACATGGCGGTGGGCGGCGGGCTGTACTATGACGGAGCGGGTGCGAAGGCTGCGTGAGGGCTTCGGTCTCGAATGGGGTTCCGGTCTGCTGGGCGGGATGGATGCTGAAACAAGTTTAGCATGACGTTGTTTTATAGGGCACCAACTGTTTGCAGATGCGTCCCTTTACCGACGTTGACCCAAAGTTCTCCGTCATGCTGAACTTGTTTCAGCATCCATCCTCCGGCACGTTCGACGTCGATGGAAAGGCAACCCTGCGTCTATATCCTGGCGAGCAAGCGCTACGGGACGCTCTACATTGGCGTCACGTCCAACCTGATCGCGCGACTCTATCAGCACCGCAACGGCGACATCCCCGGCTTCACCAGCCGCTACGCCGCGCATCATCTGGTCCGCTACGAGCTGTTCGGCAGCATGGAGCTTGCCATCCTGCGTGAAAAGCAACTCAAGCGCTGGCGGCGGCAGTGGAAGATCAACCTCATCGAGAGCGACAATCCCCAGAGGGCCGATCTCGCTCCGGGACTTGGATTGGCGCCCGTCCTCCATTGATCCCGCAGCCCTCCTGCGGCTAGGTCGGCTGCGGGAGGACATGCCATGCTTACGCTCTATATTGCCCCCGGTGCCAGTTCGATGGCGCCGCACATCGCCCTCAACCAGATCGGCGTGCCGTTCGATCTGCGCCCTCTCTCCTTCGCTAGGGGCGAGCAGCGGGAGGCGGCGTATCTGGCCATCAATCCCGAGGGCAAGGTGCCGACGCTGGTGACCGAGGACGGCGCCCTCACGGAAGTGGCGGCGATCCTCTTCTATCTCGCCCGCCGCTTTCCCGAGGCCGGGCTGCTGCCTGAAGACGCGATGGGCGAAGCGCAGATGCTTTCCTGGATGTCCTTCGCCGCCGCCACGCTGCACCCGGCCCATATCGCCGGCCCGGAGCGCGCAGAAGCGGCACTGGATCAGGCCGAGCGGCGTCTGGGTACGCGCGAATGGGCCGTGAGTGATCGGCTCTCCATGGCCGATATTCATCTCTTCCGCCTGTTCTGGCGGATGCGGCACACGCACCTGCTGCCGCTCGACAAATGGCCGGGACTGCTCGCCCATTATGATCGGATGATGGCGCTGCCTGCCGTGCAGAAGACCTGCACCGTCGAGCGGGGAATCGGCTATGAGCTGCGTGGCCTGAAGCTGCCCTGAGCGTCAGTCGCGGTCAGGCGTGGCGATCAGGCATCCGTCCAGACCGGCAGATCGAGCGTGAAGCGAGCCCCCTGCCCCAGCGCGCTGTCCACCGTGAGATCGCCATCCATGGCGCGGGCGAGACGGCGGGAGATGTATAGACCCAGCCCGCTGCCATCCCCTCCGGAGAGACCGAGCCGCTCGAAGCGCTCGAAGATGCGCTCATGATCGACCGGATCGATGCCGCCACCCTGATCGGCTACGACGACCCGGGCGCGACCGTCTTCGGCATCGACACGCACCCATATCGTGCTGTCGCGGGGCGTGTGACGTATGGCGTTGCCTAGTAAATTGCAGAGAATCTGCAGGACGCGGCGATATTCGCCGCAGGCCAAGGCGCTCTCGCCCAGCGGTGGGGTCTGAACGCGGATGCCGCGGTCACCAGCCTGGCCGTGCAACAGACTGGCCGCGCGGCGCGCAATATCCGCCAGGTCGATCCGTTCTCGGGCCACCTTGAAGTCCGGCCGCTCGATGGCCTGAAGATCGGACAGATCATCGACCAAACCGAGCAGATGGCGACTCGCCCGGGCAATATCCGCACCATAGCCGGCATATTCTTCCCGCAGTGGCCCCTGCGTCTGCTCGGCGATGCTGTCGGCATTGGCAATGATGCGCCCGATCGGCTGCCGCAGCGCCTGCTCGAGCCGCGGCGCGAAGCCCGGCCCAAACATCCCGTTCCCGAAAATGCTATGAACCTCGGCTGCCTGCTCGTCCGACGCGGGCGCGACAGCCGGCTGCTCGGTTCGCTTTGCCTCCTGAGGCACCGCGCGCCCGCGATAGCCCATCAGCGCGCCGTCCTCGTCGAACAGCGGCTCGCCGGAAATGCGATATTCCACGCCCTCGTCGACGCGCAGGCGCGCATGCTGGTCCGTGAAGGGCATGCGCAGTGCCAGCGCCTCGACCAGCGGCATGGGCGAGACGTCCTCGGCAATGACGGCATCGAGACGGAAATAAGCGGTCAGCGGCTCGCCCTCGCGCGGCGGCTCATGGCCGATGGAGGCGGCCTGCGCTGCGACCTGCCGGAAACGCAATTGCGTATCGACCTGCCAGGGCCAGCCGGGCTCGGGCGGCGCAAAACGGCGGGCCATGAGGACGCCCAGCTCGCCGGGCCACTGCCGGGGTGCGCGGACCTGCCAATCGACAATCGAGAGGGAATAGCCCTCCGCCTCAGGTCGGATCTGCACCCACATGCTGATGTCGGCATCGCCCTGCGCGGCCTGCACGGCGCGGGAAATCGGGATACGCAAGCGCGCGGCCAGCCGGACCAACGCAGCCAGAGCAGGGATCGCGAGGGTGCCCTGCGGATCGCCACCGGCATCGGCCTGCAGGCGCGCGAGCGGATCATCGGCGGAGAGGATGCGGCCATCCATGTCCAGCCGCGCGGTGATCGGCTCTCCGGGAGGGGGCGCGGCGATCATCGGCGGTCCAGCAAGGCGAGCTTGTCGGCAAGCGCACGGGGGTTCATGCGGTCGAGCAGCCATTGCACGGCCTGCTCGGCATCGAAGGCGCGATAGGCTTCCACGAAATCGACGAGCGCCGCGTCGCCGCCATCGGCGAGGCCAGTAACGGGCGCGAGCATTTCTGCAACCTGGAACGCGCCGGCATCATCGAGCCCCATGACGCGCAGCAGGGCAAAGCGATCGCGGTCTTGCGGCCCGATCAGCGCTTCCAGCACGTCATCCAACGCAATGCCGCCCTCGCACTCGACGATGGCGGCGAAAAGCAGCAGCCGCGCCTCGGTGAGGGCATGCGGCGCAATCGCGAAGCGCTGATCCGCGCTGAGCGCGCGAGCGCAGCGGCGGGCAAGCGCCATGGCGCCCTGCCCCTCGTCATGGCGCGCTATGAGACCCTCGGCCGCGCGGGCAATAGCGGCGGTCAGCGTTGGATCGGGTGTGCTTGCTTGTGCTCCACAGCCGCGCACGAGCAACGCGGCGACGGTCCAGACCAGATCATGAAAGAGCTCGGCTGGAAGATCGGGCTGCATTGTCGCATCGAGCAGCATCGGACCGCACCAGTTTCGCTCGGCGAGCGACAGGCCCGCCAGCGCATCGAGGTAACGACCATTGCCGCGCGCTTCACTCTCCAGTCGGGAGAGGATGCCGCCGGGAATCCGGTGCTGCCTCAACAGCAGCGACACAGATGCGCGGTGGCGCAGATGCCGGAGCAATTCTGGGGAAAGCAACGCCAGCTCCCGCTCGATGGCCTGCCGGGCATAGCCGGGATCGAGCATTGTGAACGCAGAAGCGGCCGGGTCCCTCGAGAGATCAATGATGAGCGACTGCTCGACATTGTTCATCAGGCCGGCAAGATGGATGCGCGTCTCGGCGAGCATGGCGTCGGTCCAGCGACCCGGCGCATCATCGGCCAGACGCGCAAGATCGGCACCGTGGCGCACTTCCATGGCAAGCCCGCGGGAAAAACGCGCGCCAAGCCGCGTACCCTCCCACTCGCCGCCATGGCGCTGCTGCACCGGTTCATCGCCGCCCGTCATGTCCCACCCCTAGCCAAACAGGCTTAACAGGCCCTAAAGTTCGGCCTTCCCCACATGGAACAGCCGCATCGCTGCCAGACCGGCCAGAACCCATCCCAGCAGCGCAAAGGCTATTCCCACATAGCCCACAATAACGCCGGCCAGAACCAGCAGCAACGCCGCCGGCACGCCGGGTCGAAACTGCGTCAGCCAAGGCGCGGCAGGCGGCACCCGCTCCGCCGCAAAGGTAAACAGAGCCAGGAACAAGAGCACGAACAGCACCGTCGTCAGCGCGAGCGGTTCGGCACCCGCAGCGCGAATACCGATGACCCCGAGCAGGAGCAGCGCTCCGCCCTGCACGGCGCCCGCCTGCCAGCGCCGACCGGTCGCGCGCAAGGTGAGCTGGGCGTAGCGTTCCGCCAGCGCCGCAATGCCCAAGGCCGGCAGCATGATGAGCAGCGCGGGGAAGGTCCAGGCGCTCAGCCCCAGCGCGATGGCGCCGGCGCTAAGCAGTATGGCAATGAGCGCGATGTGCCCCGGCTCCGCCTGCCGGTGCATCAGTTCGCGCAGCAAGGTTCTTGAAATAGGCGCCAGCAGGGCCGCGACGCCGCCGCCTGCACCCCGCCCGGCGTCCGGCGCATAATCGCTCAATGCATCCAGTGCGAGATCGGCGCTGGCCTGATCGCTCAGAAAAGCCAGCCGCCCCTGCAAGACCGGCTCGGGCGGGAGCATGATCCGCTCCACCCCATCCTGAACGGCGCGGCGCAACAAGGTCAGCACCAGATCCCACTCACCAAGCATATCCAGCGTGGAGAGCAGGCGCGCGCCGGAGACGCAGAAGGCCCCGCCCCACATGCTGTTCGCATCCAGACGTTCGAAGCTCGCGGTACTGGCGACCGACGGCAAGGCCAGCACGACCTCCCCCTCGACGGCGGAGAGCGCATCCAGCGCTTCGGACGGGATGACGGTGCCTTCCGCGATCAGCAGCACAAGATCGTCCGGCGCAATCGATCGCGAAAGCTCGGTCATGTCGCGGACCACCTCGACCGGGCAATCGGCCTCGCGCGCGACATGATCGGCCATCCGCGTCAACTCGGGCAGATCGACATCCGCGCCCGCCGCATCGGCATGAATCACCAGCTTCGCAGCCCCGGCCCCCAAAGCCAGACGCGCCTGATACTCGATCAGCGTCTGTCCGCCGAAGTCGAGCAGCGCCGACGACACGAGCGGCTGAAAACCGTCCCGTGCAGCATTGCGCGCACTGAGCAGAGCGACCAGCACCATGGATGCTACCTAAGGAACGATGTTCGACACAGACAAGCTGTCTGGCAACGCGGCCACGTGATTGCAAGGCGCAGTGTGCTCGCGGACTGATAAGCCGACGGAAGACCGGCAATTGTTCAGTCTTCGCGTTCTGCCCCGACCGCAGCAAGCGCCTGAGTGATGCGACGCAGGATCACCGGATCGCCCGGCGCTCCGGCAAGCGCTTCATCGGCCAGGTTCATCAGCCTGTTCACGCCAAAGCTGGCACACAGGCCCTTGAGGCGCAGCGCCGCCATGGTCCAGTTCGCATCGCAGCGGGAACGGGCGAGAAGATCCACCTGCCGACCAGCGCTTTCCAGAAATGCGCGCCGCAAATCGGCGATGAGCGCACGGTCGGAACCGACTGCCGCAGCAAGGGCTGCTTCAAGGGTGCCAGGATCATATGCCATGGCATTCTGATAACCTCTGAAAGGTGAACAGAATGTAAAACCAGGTTCCCCAAGGGAGGGAACATGTTAAGGAAATGCCATGTCAGAGGCCCGCAAGATCGAAAATCCGTCCCAGAATGGAACGGGCGCGCCGGATACTGGCGGAACAGACGGCATCGCAGGGGGCCAAGAACAGGTGAAACAGGATTGGCTCTCGCGGCGTAGTGAGTCGGATTCCAGCTGGGATACGCCAGCCTTTCCTGATCGCGCTTTTCCCGATCGCGCGGCGGAAGGCGGGGAACACATGATGGCAACATCCTTCGACCATGCGCAAGACGCTGAGAACACCCCGCCGCTTTCTGGCCTGCGCCGCGCCGGTCTCTGGGTTCTGGGCCTCACCGCCGTTGCCTGGGTGGCGCTGGTCGTCGCCAATGGCGCCGATCCGGACATCGCCATCGAATGGGCCTGGCTGGTCAATCTCATCGCAGTGGCTGCCGCCCCGCTGCTGATCCTTGGTGGCATTGCCGCATTCCTCATCCGGCGCCCGACGACATCGCCGATCCGCGCCGCCGATGCTGAGCAGATCACCGGCGAAGCCAGACAGGCGCTGATGATGCTGGGCGAGGTCAATGCGCAGCTCGCCAACCAGACGCGCGAGACAGCCGAAGCCGCCCAGCGGTCAACCGAATCCATTCGACAGTCAATTACCGAGATGTCCGCGCAGACTAGCGAACTGGCGCAAAGCAGCGCCAGCTCGCTCTCCCGCGTCAGCGCCGTCGGCGACCGCATCGCCGCCATGGCGGATACGCTGCCACGGCTGGAAGACCGGCTTGCGACGCTGGGTGAAACCCTCGCCCGGCTGGGCGGTGATCTCGGCCAGAGGCACGACTCGCTCGATCATCAGTTGCAAGCGACCGCTCTGGTTGCCGAGGAAGCGCGCATACAGCTGACTGATGCGGGTCAGGCGCTGGCCACGCAGCTTGCGAGCCTGCGCGATGGCGCTCATGATGCCGGGGAAGAGCTGGCCAATATTTCAGAGCTTTCCTCCGCGCGGCTGGACCTCACCATCGACCGCGTGAAATCCGTGCTGGACGCCACCGAGCAGCGCCTCGAGGCGCAAAATGCCGCGCTCGCGGCATTGGTCGAGCAGAGCGCGGCGGATATCGAGCGCGCCTCGGCCAGCGGACTTGAGCGCTTCTCCGCGCATTGCCGGGATGTCGGCGCGCTGCTCGATACACTCGACGCGCGCCTCGATGGTCAAGCCATCAAGAGCGAGCACTGGCTCACGGAGACGGCGCGCAACGCCACGACGCTCACGGAAGCCTTCGATGCGCTGGAGCAATCGGCGCTCGCCCGCACCGAGCAGCTTTCCGGCACGCTCGCCCGGCTCTCCACCGATACCCACGCGCTCATCGATACGCTGGCATCCGGAGACGGCACTGCTGAGCAGCTGATCAAGCGGACCGAAGCCCTGCTGATGGCGCTCGATTCCAGTGTACGCGAGCTGGACGAGAGCCTGCCCGGCGCCATCGGCCGGGTAGAGACGCAGCTTGGCGCGATGCACGACCGCATCCGTTCCGCAGGCCCTGCGCTCGAGGCGGTGGAAGCCGTCGCGACTGGCGTGGTCAGCCAGCTGCGCGATTCCGATCAGGCGACGAATGCGCAGCTGAGCACGCTGACCGAGGCGCTTCGAAAATCACAGGATGCGCTGACCACGCAGAAGGCGCAGGTCGCCGCGCTTGCCGATGCCGTGGATCAGGCGGGGCAAGGCATGGACAAGCTGGGCGAGTCCATCGGCCCGCGCATGATGGAAGCCCTCGCGCAGGTCCGCGATGCCGCCGATGCCGCCACTGCGCGCGCCCGTGAGGCGATTGGCGCCGTGATCCCGCAGGCCGCGAGCGAACTCGCCACAGCGAGCGACAACGCCGTGCGGCAGGCGCTGGACGCGACCATTTCCACCGAGCTGGCGCGGCTCTCCGGCGCGGCGGATCAGGCCGTGCAAGCCGCGCAGAACGCCACGCACAAGCTGAGCGGCGACATGCTCAGCCTCGCCGAAGCCAGCAAGGAGCTGGACCGGGCGATGAGCGCCCACCGCGAGAAGCTGGAAACGCAGGACCGCGACCTGATCTCGGAACGCTCGGCCATGCTCATCGGCGCGCTGGGGGAACATGCCATCGACGTCGGCAAATGGTTCGACAAGGATATCTCGGACAGCGACTGGAGCGCCTATCTAAAGGGCGATCAGGGCCTGTTCGCACGGCGGGCCACGAAGCTCGTCAACAATGCCGAGGCTAAACAGATTCACTCGCTGTATCAGGACGATGCCGATTTCCGTGAGCATGTGAACCGCTACATCCGCGATTTCGAGATGCTGCTGCGCTCGGTGATGGCAGCCAAGGATGGCAGCACGCTGGCGCTGACGATGATCTCATCGGACATCGGCAAGCTCTATGTCGCGCTGGCTCAGGGGATTGATCGGCTGCGGCCGAATTGATTTTGCGCGAGCGTTAAGCACTCGGGCGCGAATGCATAAAGCAGGGCCGATCCCGGATGTGCCTTGGTGCGTTGCGCCGCAGGCCCGGATTGCCCGACTTGTTGTGGAGCGGTATTCCCTAGCTCGTCATGCTGAACTCGTTTCAGCATCCATCGTGCCCGAAAAACCCGAGCTTGATCGGGCCATGGACCCTGAAACAAGTTCAGGGTGACGAGGAATGAAATCTTCGCAATGCAGCCCTGTCCCTGACAGGTTGTACTCGATCCACGCAGGACCAGCGCGCTGCCCTGCCCTTGCCCTGCATTACTGCCGCAGGCTCTCCGGCGCGCTCAGGAAGCCGTCGAAAGAGCGGATCGTGATCCAGCCATATTCCCAGTTGGCATAGAACAGGCCGAAGACGACCGCCGCGAGCAGCGTCGTCCGCAGAACCGTGCGGAAGAAGCGGAATTCGTGTGGTGCACTATCCGCCTGCCCCGGCACCTTCTCCTGCCCGACCTCCTCGCTGGTGCGCACGCCGAATGGCAACACCACGAAGAGGCAGAGAAACCAGATCAGAAAATAGATGGCGAACATGGAGCCGAGTTGCATCGCCCGCTTCCCTTCAGCCGGCCTGAACGATCGTCACGTCGACGATCGGCTTCTTGCCGGTCCAATCAAAAGCCACACGGCGCACGCCGATGCGGATTGCCTCGCGCAGGGACTCCACGTCTCCGCCGCGCTTGCCCTTGCTGATGACATCGCCCACGGCCTTGGCCGCGTCGGCCAGGAACTGATCGCGATCATCCTCCACCGGCACACCCTTGGTGCGGATATCCGGTTCGCCGAGCAGCTTGCCATTGCCGGAAATGGCAATGCCCACGCTCATATGGCCGTGGATCATGATCTTGCGGCGCTCGTTCATCGTCTGGCCGTCAGCCGGCAGGATGACATCGCCATCGAGGACCAGTCGCCCGGTCTGCGTCTCACCGATCTTGTGCGGTCCATTGGGCGCCAGGCGAATGATGTCGCCATTGGTCTGCACGATGCCGTTCGGGATGCCCTGCTCGGCGGCAAAGCGCGCCTGCTCGGCCATGTGGCGCAGCTCGCCATGGACGGGGACGATCATCTCGGGCCGAATCCAGCCATACATGGCAGCCAGTTCCGGGCGGCCGGGATGGCCGGAGACGTGGATATGCGCCTGGCTCTCGGTGACCATCAGCACATTCTTGGCAGCAAGGGCATTCTGGATGCGGCCAATGGCCAGCTCATTGCCCGGGATCTTGCGGGAGGAGAAAATCACCATATCGCCGGCATCGAGCTTGATCGGATGCTGATCGGTCGCGATGCGGGCGAGCGCGGCGCGGGATTCGCCCTGCCCGCCCGTCGCAATGATCATCGCCTCGCGCGGCGGCACGGCCATGATCGCATCAAAATCCAGCAGAGGCGGGAGGCTCTCCAGATAGCCGCAGCTCTTGGCGATGGAAATGATGCGATCGAACGAGCGGCCAGCCACGCACAGTTTGCGCCCGGTAAGCCGGGCCACATTGCCGAGCGTCTGCAAACGGGCGGCATTGCTGGCGAAGGTGGTAACGACGACGCGGCCCCTGGCGCCGGCGACGGCGGAGAGCAGATCGGCCTGCACAGACCCTTCCGAGCCGCTGGCCTCCGGATTGAACACATTGGTGCTGTCACAGACCAGAGCGAGCACGCCATCATCGCCCACAGCCTTGAGCTCTTCCGCGGTGGACGGAACGCCGATCTGCGGCTCATCGTCCAGCTTCCAGTCGCCGGTGTGAAAGATGCGGCCAAAGGGGGTCTCGATGAGCAGGGCATTGCCCTCGGGAATCGAGTGCGCCAGCGGCAGATAGCGCATGCGGAAATCGCCCAGCGCGAAGCTTTCGTCCTCACCGATGACGTGCAGCGTCACGCTGTCGAGGAGGCCTTCCTCGGCGAGCTTGCCGCGGATCAGCCCGGCCGTGAACGGCGTGGCATAAAGCGGCACATCGAGATCGGCCGCGAGATAGGGCACGGCGCCGATATGATCCTCATGCCCGTGGGTGAGCACGATGCCGAGCAGATCCTTCTGCCGTTCCTCGATGAAGGCGGTATCCGGCATGATGAGATCAATGCCGGGGAAGTTGGGATCGGCGAAGGTTACGCCCAGATCCACCATCAGCCATTTGCCCCGGCACCCGTATAGATTGAGATTCATGCCGATTTCGCCTGACCCACCCAGGGCCAGGAAGAGAAGTTCATCGCCTGGCGTCATGCACTCTTTCCGCTGCGTTCATAAAGGAGAGCCAGGCCGCTCAGGGTGAGATCCGGCACGATGGCGTCGAAGAGATCGGTCTTTTCGTCAAACAGGATGGCAAGACCACCGGTGGCGATGACTTTCGCCGGCCGGCCGATTTCCTTGCGCATGCGCGCGACCAGCCCTTCCATCATTGCCACATAACCCCAGAAAACGCCAATCAGCATCTGGTCCTCGGTGGTGCGGCCAATGACGGAATCGTCATTGCGCGGCGCCTCGATGGCGATGCGGGGCAGCTTGGCGGCATTGTTGACCAGCGCATCGAGCGAGAGATTGATGCCCGGCGCGATGATGCCGCCCTTATAGGCGCCGCTGTAATCGATGTGATCGAAGGTGGTCGCCGTGCCGAAATCGATGATGATGAGATCGCCCTCGTGATCGGCATGGGCGGCAATGGCATTGACGGCGCGGTCCGCACCCAGCGTCTGCGGCATCGGCACGTCGACATTGATGTGCCATTCGACCGGCGGCTGGCCGGCTATGAGCGGCGCGACGCCGAAATATTTGCGGCTGAGCGTGTCGAGATTATGCATCGCGCGGGGCACGACCGTGGAGATGATGACGGCGTTCACATCCGCCATCGCCAGCCCTTCGAGCTGGAGCAGCTGGTTGATCCACACGGCATATTCATCACCGGTGCGGCGCGGGTCGGTGGCGATGCGCCAGCGCGCGCGGATCGTCCGATCCCTTTCGATCAGCGCGAAAACGACGTTGGTATTCCCGGCATCGATGGCAAGCAACATGGGGTAATCCTCTGCGGGGGCGTTGCGCGTTTCCGGCGCGGAATTCAAGGCAATATGCCCACATCACCGCTGTGAACAATCTGCCTGCTGCCATCATCACACAACAGGACGAGCGCGCCATTGGCATCAAGACCGCCGAAACGCCCGGTCTGCGGCGCACCCGTGCCTGCCGTGACGACCAGCGCGGTGCCTGGTGGATGCGCGCGCGCGGTCCATGCGGGGATGAGCACGCCCGCCCCGCCCTCGCGCCAGCGCGCCAGCCAAGTATCGAAGGCTACGATCAGCGCATCGAGAACCATCCCGGCATCGAGGCTCGCGCCGCCGGGCAGATCGGCAAGAGCAATCGTCTTGCGGTCGGGCAGCGCTGGCGCTGACGCGACATTGATACCGACGCCGGCGATGATGGCCTGCCCTTCCCGCTCCAGCAGCATGCCCGCAAGTTTGGCACCATCCGCCATCACATCATTGGGCCATTTGAGCTGAATGGGCGCGCCGGGCAGCAGACCGGTCAGCGCATCATGAACGGCGAGGCCCATCATCAGGCTGAGCCCGGTAACGGGTGGATCGTCGGACCGCAACCGGATGAGCGTTGAGGCGTAGAGATTACCGGCATCGCTCTGCCACTGGCGGTTCAGGCGCCCGCGCCCGGCGGTCTGGCGTTCCGCGCGCAGCCAATGTCCTTCAGGCCAGTCGGCAGCCTGCATACGCAGATCGGCATTGGTTGAGCCAGTCTCGGGAACGAGATGGATGCGCCAGTCCGGCACCTATCGCGCCTTTCGCTTGCAAGCGATCAAAACCGAACCCGCATGTTCTCCTACCGCGCCGGGTTGCTGCCACCCGGCCACAGCCATGAAGGTCAACCCCGTCAGAACAGCGAGGCCGCTGCCGCCGCGCTCGCCTGGTCGAGCCAGGGGTTGAGCAGATAGCCGGCCACGATGATCGCGGCGCATCCGGTGATGATGCCATAGTCGATCGGGCTGCGCGCCGTCGCATAGGGCTCGGCGGGTTGATCGAAGTACATCGTCTTGACGATCTTCAGATAATAGAAGGCGCCGATCACCGAGGCAGCGATACCGATGGCCGCGAGAGGCGTGAGGCCAGCGCCCACGGCGGCATCGAACACCAGGAATTTCGCCCAGAAACCGAAGAGCGGCGGAATACCTGCAAGGCTGAACATGAAGATGGCGATGGCAGCGGCAAGCCCCGGACGCGACCGTGAAAGGCCAGAAAGGCTCGCGATCGTCTCAACCGGATTGCCGTCCTTGTCGCGCATCTGCAGCACGCAGACGAAGCTGCCGACCGTCATGATGATGTAGATGAACAGATAGCTCATCACCGACGCCACGCCCTCGGCCGTGCCGGCAGCAAGGCCAATCAGCGCGAAGCCGACATTGTTGATCGAGGAATACGCCAGCAGCCGCTTGATGTTCGACTGGTTGATCGCCGCAATGGCACCCAGCACGATTGAGGCAAGCGCCAGGAAGATGATGATCTGCTGCCAGGCACTGCCGCTCGGCCCCATGGCCGTGATGGCAACACGCACGGTGAGCGCGAGCGCTGCCACCTTGGGCGCGCTGGCGAAGAACGCCGTGACTGGCGTCGGCGCACCTTCATAAACGTCCGGCGTCCACATGTGGAACGGTACGGCGCTGATCTTGAAAGCAAGGCCGGCCAGCACGAACACCAGCCCGAACATGAGGCCTGTGCTCAGCTCGCCGCTCATCGCTGCAGCGACACCGGCAAAGCCCGTGGTGCCCGAGAAGCCATAAAGCAGCGACATGCCGTAGAGCAGGATGCCACTCGCCAGTGCGCCGAGCACGAAATATTTAAGGCCCGCCTCAGCCGAGCGCGCATCCTTGCGGGCGAAGCTGGCGAGAACATAAGCGGCGAGGCTCTGCAGTTCGAGGCCGATGTAAAGCGTCAGGAAGTCTGCCGCCGACACCATCATCGACATGCCGATGCTGGAGAACAGGATCAGCACGGGATATTCGGCGCGAAGCCCGCCGTCGCCGTCGAAGAAGCGCGGCGCGACGATGACGCAGGCCGCCGCCGAGAAGAAAATCAGTGCCTTGGCGAACGCCGCAAAGGCATCCGCGCGATAAAGCCCGTCGAACACTAGACCGCCGGCATGGACCGCCGGTGTCGCCAGCAGCACGCCCGCCAGCCCAAGCGCGAGGACCGACAGCCAGCTGACAAGGCGACCGGCGTTATCACCGGCAAACGCGCTCACCATCAGGAGCGCGAGGCCAGCGATGGTCAGCGTGATTTCCGGCAGGACCGAAGCAAATACGCCCAGGCTATCCATCAGTGCGCCCCCTCGGCGTGATCTTCATGTGTTTCAGTGGGCTTGCCCTTGCCCATCGCAAGTTGCGCGTCGCCCTCAGGCCGCACGGCCTCGGTGCGCGCAACGATGCTGGCGACATTGCCACGCATCGGGGCCAGGAAGCTCTCGGGATAGACACCCATCCACAGGACGGCAGCGGCAATGGGAACCAGAAGCGCCAGCTCACGCTTGGAAAGGTCCGGCATGGCGCGCACGTCATCCTTGACGAGATCGCCGAAGACAACGCGGCGGTAGAGCCACAACATATAGGCCGCGCCGAGGATAATCCCGGTCGTGCAGACCAGCGCCACCCAGCTTGATGCCTGATAAATGCCCATCAGTGCCAGCAGTTCGCCCACGAAGTTGCTTGTGCCCGGCAGGCCGACCGAAGCCATGGTGAAGAGCATGAACAACAGCGCATATTTCGGCATGTTCACGGCAAGGCCGCCATAACGATCAATCTCGCGGGTGTGCAGGCGATCGTAGATGACGCCGACGCACAGGAACAGCGCGCCGGACACGAGGCCGTGGCCCAGCATGATCATCATCGCGCCTTCAACGCCTTGCTGATTGAACGCGAACAGACCGACCGTCACGATCGCCATGTGCGCCACTGACGAATAGGCAATCAGCTTCTTCATGTCGCTCTGCACGAGGGCCACGAGGCTGGTGTACACCACCGCGACCATCGAAAGGCCCCAGACAAGCCAGACGAACTCCGCCGAGGCATCCGGGAACATGGGCAGCGAGAAGCGGATGAAACCATAGCCGCCCATCTTGAGCAGCACGCCGGCAAGGATCACCGACCCTGCGGTCGGCGCCTGCACGTGCGCATCCGGCAGCCAGGTGTGGACCGGCCACATCGGCATCTTCACCGCGAAGCTTGCGAAGAAGGCGAGCCACAGCCAGGTTTGCGCCTCCACCGGGAAGTCATAGGCCATCAGCACCGGAATGGCGGTGGAGCCGGCCTCGCGGACCATCCACAGCATCGCGATGAGCATCAGCACCGAGCCGAGCAGCGTGTAGAGGAAGAATTTGTAGCTGGCGTAGATCCGGTCCGCGCCGCCCCAGATGCCGATGATGAGATACATCGGGATGAGGCCGGCCTCGAAGAAGATGTAGAAGAGGAAGATGTCCTGCGCCGCGAAGACGCCGATCATCAGCGTCTCCATGAACAGGAACGCCGCCATATATTCGCCGACGCGATCCTTGATCGCTTCCCAGCTCGCCCCGATGCAGATCGGCATCAGGAACACGGTGAGCGCGATCAGCATCAGCGCGATGCCGTCAATGCCCAGCGCCCAGGCGAACTTGCCAAAGATCGGCGCATATTCGGTGAACTGCCATTCCGCCGCGCCGGGCGTCATGTCGAAGCTCAGCCACAATATGGCGCCCAGCACGAGATCGATCAGGGTCGCGCCCAGCGCGATCCAGCGCGCCGACTGCGCCGAGACGAACAGGCAGGCGATGGCGCCGATCATCGGAACGGCGAGCATCAGCGAAAGGATGGGGAAGCTCTGGCTCATTTCGGCATGATCGCCCAGGTGACTGCCGCGGCGAGGCCAATCAGCATCACCAGCGCATAGGAATAAAGATAGCCCGACTGCACGGCCCGCGTCATCCGACCACCGGCAACCACCAGCGCGGCTGCACCATTGGGGCCGAAGCGATCGATCGTGCCCTGATCGCCGCCCTTCCAGAAGACGCGGCCAAGCCACATGGACGGGCGGACGAAGATGAGATCGTACAGCTCATCGAAGTACCACTTATGCAGCAGGAAATCGTAGAGCATGTAGAACTGGGCCGTGAACTTGGCGGGCCAGTCGGTGTGGCGGATGTAGGCGAGCCAGGCGATGGCAAGGCCGGTGAGCATGACGACGGCCGGCGTCGCCTTCACCCAGAAGGGCACTTCATGCGCGGCATGGACCAGATGCTCATTGTGATAGAGCGTGCTGGCTGCCCAGAAGCGGGCGCCCTCCTCGACCCCGAAGAAGCTGTAGTAGAACACATAGCCCCCGAACACAGCGCCGATGCTCAGCGCGATGAGCGGGATCAGCATGACCCACGGGCTCTCATGCGGATGATAGCCAGCGGTGCCGGTCGCCACCTGCGACGCGCCCGCCGCGTGACCGTGAGGATCGTGGCCGGCATCTTCCTGCGCGGGCGGGTTATCGGCATCATGCTCGGCATGGCCATGCGCTTCGGCGTGAGCATGATCGTCATGCCCGTGGCCGTGCGCATCATGCACCGCATGCTGGATGTGCTCGCTGCCTGCCCAGCGGGGCTTGCCCCAGAAGGTGAGGAACATCAGGCGCCAGCTGTAGAAGCTGGTCAGCAGCGCGGCGAGCGCGCCGACATAGAAAGCGCCTGTGCCATGGCCGCCGGCCGCGAAGGCGCTCTCCAGGATCGCGTCCTTGGAGAAGAAGCCGGCAAAGCCGAAATAGGTGCCGGGAATGCCGACGCCGGTGATTGCCAGCGTGCCGAGCAGCATCGTCCAGAAAGTGATCGGGATCGATTTCCGCAGGCCGCCATAGAAGCGCATGTCCTGCTCATGATGCATGGCATGGATGACTGAGCCGGCCCCCAGGAACAGCAGCGCCTTGAAGAAGGCGTGGGTGAGCAGGTGGAACATCGCCGCGCCATAGGCGCCGACGCCAGCGGCAAAGAACATGTAGCCGAGCTGCGAGCAGGTCGAATAGGCGATCACGCGCTTGATGTCGGTCTGGACCGTGCCGATGGTCGCCGCGAAGATGCAGGTCGCCGCGCCGACGATGGTGACGACGCCTAGGGCGACGTCGCTCGTCTCGAACAGCGGCGAGAGGCGGCAGACCATGAACACGCCCGCCGTGACCATGGTCGCAGCGTGGATCAGCGCGGAGACCGGCGTCGGGCCTTCCATGGCGTCCGGTAGCCAGGTGTGGAGGCCAAGCTGCGCCGACTTGCCCATCGCGCCGATAAACAGCAGCAGGCAGAGCACCGTCATGGTGTCGAGGCGCATGCCGAGGAAGCCGATGGTCGAGCCGGCCATGGCCGGTGCGGCGTCCAGGATCGCCGGAATGTCGATGGTGCCGAACACCAGATAGATGCCGAAGATGCCAAGCATGAAGCCGAGGTCGCCGACGCGGTTGACCACGAACGCCTTGATCGCCGCGGCGCCCG
>JAHJIJ010000034.1 GCA_018823325.1 Alphaproteobacteria bacterium
CGTTCGTGTCGAGCGAAGTCGAGACACGCCCAGCGCTGTGCTTCCGTGTCTCGACTTCGCTCGACACGAACGGAAAGTAATACGGGAGGGGTAGGAGAGGACGCCCCCTCAAGCCGCCGCCAATTGCGCCCCGGTCGACCAGTTCCCATGCAACCCCTGCCGGATGCGCACCGGCAGCTTTGCCCGCGCAATCGGCCCTTCATCGACATGCTGCGCATCGAAGAAGCACAGCTCCGAATAATTGGTGACGTGATTGTCCACCAGCGCCACGACATAGCCCTCGCCTTCCGGCGCATCGGCGGACTTCGGCACGAAGCACGGCTCCTGGATGCCGCACTGCGGACCGGGCCACCAGCTCTTCGTCTTGCCGGTCGCCAGATCGATATGGGCCAGGCAGTTGATCATGCCGACGAACGGCCCGCCCGGCCCCTCATAGGGCTTCTCGCGATCCATCACGAGCATCCAGCCATGGCGATAGGCCTGCGTGGCATAGCGATCGTCGATGCGCGGAAACTCGTCGGCAAAATTGGTGAGCTTCTCGATGCTCTCGAACTCGTCGCTGTTGGAGGCCATGTCGACGCTCCAGCGGCTGAGATAACCCAGCCCCGCGATCGGATCGAACGGCGCGCCGTGAATGTCCGGGAAGAAGGGGAAGCTGTTGTTCGCAGCAACCGGATGGTCGAAATAGATCCGCGTGCCCTCATTGAAGGCATTCATCACATGCCCCACGAAGCAATTGGACGGCGCCTTGAACCAGCGCATGTCGGCCGCTGTGGCACCCGCCTGACGCGGCAGCACCGCGAGCCAGACCGGCTGGGTGGTATCGAAGCCGAAATAGGGCAGGCGATTTTCCAGCCGCTCCATGCTGGTGAGCAGCGGCATGACAGCGAAGACGGCATAATCCTGCGTCACGCCGAAATCGTGCATCATGCACAGATATTTGTTCTGGAACGGGATTTCGAAGAGCAGCTCGCCGGTCGGGGAAATCTCCATATAGCTCATGTCATGGGTCATCGGCCCTTTGGACATGTAGGAGAAGGCGCACATATTGCCGGTCGCCGGATCGATCTTCGGGTGGGCGCAGAAGGTCTGGCTCTCGATCTTCCCGTCGAAATCCGTGTAGCCGAAAGTCTCCAGCGTATTAGGGTCCATGAGGAGGCACGGGCTGTCCTCCTTCATCGCATAGAGCTTGCCGGCATGGACCAGCACATTGGTGTTGGCCGTGCCCCTCACCTGCCCGGCCACGCTCGGATCGTCCGTCAAATGGTTGCGATACATGCCGAACAGCGACTTGCCGGCCTTGTTCTCCAGCTTCCACTTGTCGGTCTGCGCGTAACGCTGCTTGAAGTCGACCTTGCCGTCCTTCACCCGGAACAGGCTCACCATGCCATCGCCATTGAAGAACTGATCGTCCTCGAACTTGGGCGCGAACTGATTGTCCGGGTGGACGCGATGGAAGGCGCCATCCAGCCCGGCGGGCACTTCGCCTTCGATTTCCACGTCATGAATATCGCCCTGCAAGCGCAGCGGGCGCAGCGTACCGGTGAAGCCGAACGTGTTGGGAAAATGGGCCATGCGTCGCTCTCCTCGATTCTGTGATCGGGCATCTCATAATCGCCCGGGACGCCGGGCGATTTGATCGAGAGCAAGAAGGGTTTGGACCAGCACGACGCCGGCTTGCCCCTGATGGCAAGGCGCGCGTGCAGTAATGTGGAGAGGAAGGGGGTCGCGCCGGCCGCAACCGACGCGACCCGTGCGACCCGTCAGCGCTCGACGTTATGCGTCTTGACGAGGAAATCGCGGATGAACGTGGGAAGGTCAGCGGCTGCAGCAGCCTGGCGTGCGAACCCGCACTTTATGCCTTGGTCAGCCATTATCAGACAGCCCCCCGTCATCCTCTGGAACTTTTTATAACAGAGTTAACAAGTGAAGCAAAGTGAGCAGATCGTAGCGTCAACATCCTGCCGGATATGGGCAGAAGAACGGGCAGCTGATACATCTCGTTAACCATCTCCGGGCTAGAACGGGCGCGCGGATATCGCGCGGAAACGGGGACTGAGACATGAGGCATGTGATCGCATTCGGAGCGGTGATGGCACTGCTGACGCTGACCGGATGCGGCGGCGGCGGCGGTATCAGTTCGACGCCGACGCCCACCCCTAGTCCGACGCCCACACCAACCCCAACGCCAACGCCCACACCCACGCCCACCCCCTCCACCGTCAACTACGATACCACCGAATATCGCAACTCCACCGGCCTGCCTTATCATGGCGCCATCACCGCTTATCAGGCCGGCGCCAGCGGTGCGGGCGTAACCGTTGGCGTCGTGGACAGCGGCCTGGCCGATCCCACCGGCGAGTTCACCGGCCGGATCAGCGCCGCCTCGGCCGATTTTGCCGGCAATACGAATTATACGGACGTGACCGGCCATGGCACCGCAGTCTCTGCCGTGCTGGCAGCAGACCGCAACAACCGGCGCGTGATGGGCATGGCCTGGGGCGCGACCGTCATGGCGCTGCGCACCGACGACCAGTCCGATTGCGACGAGGATGGCTGCACGCACTCCACGACGTCCATTGCCGATGCGATCGACCATGCGCGAATCAACGGCGCGAAGGTCATCAATGTCTCGCTGGGCGGCGGTGCCGCGCCCAATTATCTGCTTCAGGCCGTCCGCCGGGCGACGCAGGCCGGCATCATCATCGTCATTTCCGCCGGCAACAACGAAGACGGCCAGCCGCTGATGACCGCGCCGGATGGCCTCGCGCAATCCTTCGCCGATCCGCTCTACAGCAACGGCCTCGTCATCATCGCACCCTCCGTGAATGACAATGACACGGTGAGCAGCTTCTCGGCGGGCGTGGCCGGCTTTGAGACGGTCAGCATTGCCGCGCTCGGCAATCGCGTCCGCGCCTTCGATCATACCGGCGACGAATTCCTGTTCTCGGGCACCTCTTTTGCCGCCCCGCAGATCGCCGGCGCTGTAGCCCTGCTGGCGGAAGCCTTCCCCAATCTCACCAGCGCACAGATCGTCGAACTGCTGCTGGGCAGCGCCCGCGATGTCGGCGCGCCGGGCGCCGATGCCCGCTATGGCGTCGGCATTCTCGATCTCGATGCGGCCTTTGCGCCGGTCGGCACGCTGAGCATGGCCGGCACGGAGGTCGCGCTCGCGCCGTTCTCGGCCAGCACGCTCTCGGCCCCCTTGGGCGATGCCGCCCCGGCCGCCGTCGATACGGTGGCGCTCGACGATTACCGCCGCGCCTATCGCGTCGACCTGACGCCCGACTTCATCCGCCCGGCCCAGCGCCGCGATCTCGCCGCCGCGCTCGACGTGAGCCAGCGGCATGTGAACCTCGGCACGCAGGCGCTCGGCGTCTCGCTGAGCCTGCGCCCGGCGCTGGAGACCGCCACCACGCGCGATCCGCTTGCCTTCCGCCAGTCCGATGAGGACCGCACACGGCTGCTCTCCGGCACGCTGAGCGCCCAGATTACCGCCAGTGCCCGGATGATGCTCGGCCTGCGTACCGGCTTCACGGCGCTCGAGCGTCGCCTCTCGGAGCGCGCCGCACCCAGCTTCCTGATGGCCGATCATGGCTTCGATGCCGATCATGCCGACATGCAGGTCAATTCCGCCCTCGCGGTGTCGCAGGGGGCAATGCCGGGGCTGACCGTCACCGGCGGATTCGAGCGCGGCGAGATGGTCGCCGCGCCGCATCGCCGGGCCGTGAGCGACGCGGAGGACTGGCGCGAGACGCCTTATCGCGCGGTCTCGCTCTCCGTGGATTATCAACGCGGCAGCATCGGCCTGACCGCCGGCGCGACGGTGCTGGACGAAAAGGCCAGCATGCTCGGCGCCCGCTTCTCCGCCAATCTCGGCGCGCAATCGGCGCGCAGCCTGTTCGCGCGCTTGGGGATGCGGGCCGCCCTGCCGGGCGAAGTCCACCTCTCCGCCAACTGGCAGCGCGGCTGGACGGATGCAGCCGCCGGCGGTGCGCTGCGCGAGGGTGGATCACTGGTCAGCCAGAGCTGGTCCGCCGATCTTGCCCGCAGCGATCTCTTCGCGCCCGGCGATCTGCTCGGCCTGCGCGTCTCCCAGCCTTTGCGCGTCATTGCCAGCCGTTTCACGCTCGTCGTGCCGCAAGTCTGGGACTGGGAGCAGGAAATCGCGACCGACTCCCGCGTGCCGCTCAACCTGGTCCCGCGCGGCCGCCAGCGCGACTATGAACTGAGCTATGGGCGCGGCATCGGCCCCGGCTGGCTGGGCGCCAACCTCTTCCTGCGCGAGCAGGGCGGCAACATCGCCGCCATGCCCGACGAGCTGGGCATGGCCCTGCGCTGGTCCGTGGGGTTTTGAGGCTAGGCTGCTGGGAAGCGCTGATGCTGATTTAGGTCAAAGGAAACGCAGATCGGCGGAAGCGACTAGAGACGGCCATCGCCTGATCAACCGTTCGCCCTGAGCTTGTCGAAGGGCCGTTCTTCTCTGAAGCTCGAAGTAAGAAGGACAGGGCTTCGATAGGCTCAGCCCGAACGGAGGTGGCTGGTAAAGCGCCTCCCGGACTCCAGTCCCCACATGTCCTAGACCGTAAAACTCTCACCGCAGCCGCAGGCGCCCTTGGCATTGGGATTGTTGAACACGAACCCGGCGGTGAAATCGTCTTCCACCCAGTCCATGGTCGAGCCGATCAGATAGAGCACCGAAGCGGCATCGATGAAGAAGAGGCCACCGGGCGTTTCGATCCGCTCGTCGAACGGCGCGGCCTCGGTCACATAATCCACGGAGTAAGCCAGCCCCGAGCAACCCCGGCGCGGCGTGGAGAGCTTGACGCCCACGGCGCCCTCGGGCGCTTTCGCCATCAGGTCCGCGACGCGCTTTTCAGCCGCCGGAGTCAGGGTGACGGCGGCGGGCAGCGGGCGCTTGGTTGTGGTCGTGGTCGCGTTCATCTGTCTCGCTTTCACTCAGTGCCCGCTCCCCTTCGACAAGCGCAGGGCGAACGGAGCAAAATTCCTTTCCTGCCTCGCCAAAAGTATCACTTTTCGCGAAACGCCTAAAGCATCCCCAGTTCCAGCTTGGCTTCGTCGCTCATCTTCTGCGGGTCCCATGGCGGGTCCCAGACGAGATTGACGTCCACCAGCCCGACACCGGGCACCGCGCCCACGCGCATTTCGATCTCGCCCGGCATGGATTCAGCCACCGGGCAGTGCGGCGTCGTGAGCGTCATGGTGATCACGACATGATTGTCCGCCCCCACCTCGACCCCGTAGATCAGCCCCAGATCGTAGATATTCACCGGAATTTCCGGATCGAAGATGCTCTTGAGCGCATCGATCACCGCATCGTAGATCGCGCCGCCGGGTTCGTCGGCGGGCGTATCGCTCGGCTTCTGGGCCAGAAAGCCCTCCAGATAGTCGCGCTTGCGGGCAACCTTGTCCGAGGGGTTTTCGGCAGATGAAGGCGCGTCCTCCACCACATCGCTCACGCGGGCACGCGGCGGGGGTGCCCCGTGCTCGACTTCCTCGGTCCTGATCCTGCTCTCTTCATTCATCCGAATATCGTCCTGACCCGATCGAGACCGCGCAGCAGCGCCTCGATATCGCTTTCCTCATTGTAGATACCGAAACTGGCCCGCGCCGTTGCCTCGACGCCGAGATGCGCCATGAGCGGCTGTGCGCAGTGATGGCCCGCGCGGATCGCCACACCGCTCTCATCCAAGATAGTGCCGATGTCGTGGGGATGAACCCCCTCCATCACGAAAGAGACGATTCCTGCCGCATCGTCCGGCCCGAGCAGGCGAATGGTGTTGATGCCGCGCAGCGCCTCGCGCGTGCGGGCAACCAGCGCATCCTCATGCGTGGCGATACGATCAAGGCCAATGGCCTCGACATAATCGATCGCGGCGGCCAGCCCGATCGTCTCGATGATCGCCGGCGTGCCGGCCTCGAACCGCGCCGGGGGTGGCGCATAAGTGGTGCGCGCGAAGGTCACCTTGTCGATCATCGCGCCGCCGCCATGATAAGGCGGCATCGCGTCGAGAATGTCGCCGCGCGCCCAGAGCACGCCGATGCCGGTCGGCCCGTAGAGCTTGTGGCCCGAGAAGAGATAGAAGTCGCAGCCCAGCGCCTGCACGTCGATGGCGAGGCGCGGCGCGGCCTGGCAGCCATCGACCAGCAGCAGCGCACCGGCGCCATGAGCGATCTCTGCGGCGCGGCGCACGTCCAGCACGCTGCCCAGCACATTGGAGACATGGGCAAGCGCCACGAGCTTGTGTTCCGGGCGGATCATCGCGGCCATGGCATCCAGATCGATGCGGCCATCCTGCGTCAGCGGCACGACGTCGATCTGCGCGCCGGTCCGCTCGGCAATGAGCTGCCAGGGCACGATGTTGCTGTGATGCTCCAGCGTCGAGAGCAGGATGCGGTCGCCCGCCTTGAGATTGGCCCCGCCCCAGCTCTGCGCGACAAGATTGATCCCCTCGGTCGCGCCGCGCACGAAGACGATCTCGTTCTCGCTCGGCGCATTGATGAACCGCGCAACCCGGCGACGCGCCGCCTCGAAAGCCAGCGTCATGTCCGCCGAGCGCGCATACACGCCGCGATGCACGGTGGCATAATCCGTCCCCATCGCCCGCACGGTCGCATCGATCACCGCCTGCGGCTTCTGCGCCGTCGCGGCGGTATCGAGATAATGCCACGGAGCGCCATCAGCCGTGACGAGGCCGGGGAAATCGGCTCGGCGGCTGTGCAGCGCGTTCATCGTGCGTGTCTCGACGTCAGTGCCGACAAGCGTCATCCCAACGCCTCCAGCTTGGCGCGGGCAACGGTGGCGAAGCGTTCGCGCTCAGCCTCGTCCGCCATGTCGTCGAACAGCCCGGCAATAAACGCCTCCAGCAGCAGCGCCTTCGCCGTTGCCGGATCGATCCCGCGCGATGCCATGTAGAACAATGCCGCGGCATCAAGCTGGCCGATGCTGGCGCCATGCGCGCACTTCACATCGTCGGCGAAGATCTCCAACTCCGGCTTGGCATTGGCCGTGGCGGTGCGGCCAAGCAGCATCGCCTTGAAGCTCTGCGACGCATCCGTTTTCTGCGCATCGCGCGCAACGCGGATCTGCCCGAGATAATTGGTCGTCGCCTTGCCCGCCGCGATGGCGCGCACCGTCTGGGCACTGGTCGCTTCCGGCTCGGCATGATTGAGCGTAGTTATCAGCTCGAGCGTCTGCGTCTCGCCGCCGATCAGCGCCGCCTTCAGCTCGAAATGCGCCTGCCGTGCAAGCGTCACGTCGAAGGTCACGCGGCCCAGCGCGCCGCCGCTGTTCAGCAGATGCACGGCCAGCGTGCCGCCCGCGCCGATCTCGACCGCATGATCGCGAATGACGATCTCGCCCTCGGCACCATCCTGCAGCAGCACGAGCGTGCGCGCCTCACCGGGAGCCACGACGATCCGCTCCGGCGCCGCCACCGGCCAGACGCGCGCAGCAGCATCGAGGTCGCTGTAGCGCCAGGCTTCGTCACGGCGGGTTGGGACGGACAGGACGGTCACAGGCCCCGCTCCGCGATCAGGCGCTGGAAAGTCGCCTTCTGCTTGTCGACACAGGCCGATAGGACCTCCGCAGGCTGAGGCTTCTTCTTCATGCAGCGCGCGGCGCGTTTGCAGATCGCTTCATCCAGCGCCAAATCGCCGCTCGAAATTGTCGTCGCGCAAGTCACCCGCCCCTGCGGGTCCCGCCCGAGTGCAATCTGCATTCGTGCAAGCTGGGCGGTGATGACCACATCGCTGACCGCCGTCTCCGGCGTGTCTGGCTGGGCGTAACCCGCGCTGGCCATCATCATGCCGATACCAAGGGCAAGCAAGGCCTTCATGCGGCGATCACCTCCGCATAGCCTTCCTTCTCCAGCGCCAGCGCCAGCTCCGGTCCGCCGGACTTCACGATGCGCCCGGCCGCGAGGATATGCACGAAATCGGGTCGCACATAATCGAGCAGCCGCTGATAGTGGGTGATGAGCAGCACCGCCTTGTCCGGCGCGCGCATGATCGCATTGATGCCCGCACCCACGGTCTTGAGCGCATCGATATCGAGCCCGGAATCCGTCTCGTCGAGGATCGCGAGCTTGGGGTCGAGAATGCCCATATGGACCATCTCGGCGCGCTTCTTCTCACCGCCCGAGAAGCCCACGTTCACCGGGCGCTTGAGCATCTCCATGTCCATGCCGAGCAGCGCCGCCTTCTCCCGCGCAAGGCGCAGGAAATCGGCAGCAGACAACGGCTCTTCGCCACGCGCCCGGCGCTGGCTGTTCAGCGCCTCGCGCAGGAACTGGACGTTCGACACGCCGGGAATCTCGACCGGATACTGGAAGCCCAGGAACAGCCCGGCAGCGGCGCGCTCATGCGGCTCCATGTCAAGCAGATCGGCACCGTTGAAGGTGGCGCTGCCCTGCGTGGCCTCATAGCCGGGGCGCCCACCAAGCGTATAGGCTAGCGTGGACTTGCCCGCGCCGTTCGGCCCCATGATCGCATGGATCTCGCCCGCGTTGATCGAGAGGCTCAGCCCCTTGAGGATCGCCTTGCCGTCAATTTCGGTATGGAGATTGTCGATGGTCAGCATCAGCGCGCAATTTCCTTGTTTTCGGCGCGAACGAGCGTGCGCGCCGTCCAGAACGCCATGTCGCGCACATCGCCCGGCGCCGGGAACAGCGTGTCGATGTAGCGCTTGATCGGCATATAGGGCCACCAGTCGGCGCCCTCCTCGGGCGGACCCTTCTCGAGCAGACCGACGACGAATTCGCTCACCGGCCCCATGCGCGCGAGATTGGGCGCCTTGGCCTTGTGGAAGGCCTTGTCCGTGCGCAGCCGCTCGGTGAACGCAGCATCACCCTTGGCGAGCGCATCGCGGCACTGCGCCTGATAAGCGTCCAGATCGCCGAAATCCGCGCGGGCGCGCGGCTCCAACTCGCCCTCTTCCAGCTCATAATCCTCGGTCAGGATGCGGATCGCCGCCGTCCATGACTGGCCATTGCTGACATCCTCCGCGAAATCGGCGAGGGCATCCTGGATATCGTCTTCGTCGCTCAAAAGTCTCGTTCCTGTAAAAGCCCCCTCAGGGAGGGGTTGTTTAATGTTCGTCACCCCGGACTTGATCCGGGGTCCAGCTGCCTTGGAAGGCCGCGCTGGAGATAGCGGGATGCCGGATCAGGTCCGGCATGACGGTGGGCCTAGAGGCGCGGGCCTTCACCCCACCGATCCTTCAAGGCTGATCCCCAGCAGCTTCTGCGCTTCCACCGCAAATTCCATCGGCAGTTGCTGGAGCACATCCTTGGCGAAACCGTTGACGATCAGGCTCACCGCCGCTTCCGGGTCCAGCCCGCGCTGCAGGGCGTAGAAGAGCTGATCGTCGCTGATCTTGCTCGTCGTCGCCTCATGCTCGACGATGGCGCTGGGGTTCTTCACCTCGATATAGGGCACGGTGTGGGCGCCGCATTTGTCGCCCAGCAGCAGCGAATCGCACTGGGTAAAGTTGCGCGCACCCTCCGCATTGGCGCTCATCCGCACGAGGCCGCGATAGGTGCCGTTGGACTTGCCAGCGCTGATCCCCTTCGAGACGATCGTCGAGCGGGTGTTCTTCCCGTTGTGGATCATCTTGGTGCCGGTGTCGGCCTGCTGGCGATTGTTGGTCACCGCCACCGAGTAGAACTCGCCAACGCTGTTCTCGCCATTCAGCACGCAGCTGGGATATTTCCAGGTGATGGCGCTGCCAGTTTCCACCTGCGTCCAGCTCACCTTGCTGTTGCGCCCCTGGCAGAGCGCACGCTTGGTGACGAAATTGTAGATGCCGCCCTTGCCCTCGGCGTCGCCGGGATACCAGTTCTGCACCGTCGAATATTTGATCTCGGCATCGTCGAGCGCGACCAGCTCAACCACGGCGGCGTGAAGCTGGTTCTCATCCCGCATCGGCGCGGTGCAGCCCTCCAGATAAGAGACATAGCTGCCCTTTTCCGCGACGATCAGCGTCCGCTCGAACTGGCCGGTATTCTCCGCGTTGATCCGGAAATAGGTGCTGAGCTCCATCGGGCAGCGCACGCCTTCGGGAATGTAGACGAAGGTGCCGTCCGAGAAGACCGCGCAATTCAATGTGGCGAAATAATTGTCGTGCATCGGCACGACCTTGCCGAGCCACTTCTTCACCAGCTCGGGGAATTCGCGGATCGCCTCGCTGATCGAGCGGAAAATGACGCCGGCTTCCTCCAGCTCCTTGCGGAAGGTGGTGGCGACCGAGACGCTGTCGAACACCGCATCCACGGCGACCCGGCGCGCGCCCGCCACATTGGCGAGCACTTTCTGCTCCTCGATGGGAATGCCCAGCTTCTCGTACGTCCGGCGGATTTCCGGGTCCAGCTCGTCCAGGCTGCCCAGCTCCACCTTCTTCTTGGGCGCCGCGTAATAATAGGCGTCCTGATAGTCGATGGGCGGCACGTTGAGCTTCGCCCAGTCCGGCGACTCCATGGTCAGCCAGTGGCGATAGGCCTTGAGCCGCCATTCCAGCATCCACTCCGGCTCGTTCTTCTTGGCCGAGATGAAGCGGACGGTCTCTTCGCTCAGTCCTTTGGGCGCGAACTCCTGCTCGATGTCCGAGCTGAAGCCCCACTCATAATCGCTCGCCTTCTTGGCGGCGGCGAAGGCTTCCTCATTCTTGGGGCGGGTATCGACCGGGGCAGTCATTGCACGGACTCCATGGCGGTTGCGCTTGCGGGGCCAGTCAGGCCCGGGGCCGCGAAGGCAGCAACCGGCAGCGTTTCAGGGGAAGCGATAAGATGCGCCAGCGTCACATGGGCCAGCGCATCGCGGACCAGCGCATTGACGCCGATCCAGTGGGGGCGAATCTCGCAGGGTTGCGCCAGCGCGCAACAGTCCGCGCCGTGCGGCTCGAGGCAGCCGGTGAGCGCGATCGGGCCGTCGACGGCTTCGATGATGTCGGCGAGCGTGATGGCCGCGGCCGGGCGCGCAAGCTTGATGCCGCCGCCGCTGCCGCGCGTCGCCTTGATCAGCCCGGCTCGGCCCAGCAGGCTCGCGAGCTTCTGCCCGGTCGGCACCGGAATACCGGCTTCGACAGCCAGACTCGCGGCATTGGCGCGGGCGCCACCGCAATGGGTGGCGGCTGTCCGCATCATCAGCACGGCATAATCGGCAAGGCTCGACAGGCGCATATTTGCAAACGACTCTCAAATCGGAGTAAATCAGTCTGATTGCGCAAATGGGCTGCAAGGCGACGGAAATCAACCCCGAAAGCGGGGGAATGCATTGGCCGCCAGCATATGTTGCATCGCTGCCATCATCGCCACCGCTGCCGCGGGGGCGGATCAGCTGATCTGGCTCAGCCGGGAAATGCCGTCTTTCAGGTCCGCGCGTTTCATGGAGAGGCGGATGACGATGCTCGCCCGCTCGCGCAGTTCCGTGGGCGTGAGCCCGGTAAAATGCTTCATCTCGCGGATGAAATGCGACTGATCGTAGAAAGCGTCGCCGCTCACTTCCGCCCAGTCCAGCTCTTCGCGCGCCAGCACCTGTGCGCAGCGCAGCGCGCGATATTTGCGAGCCAGATATTTGGGCGGCGCGCCGTACAGCCGGTTGCACCAGCGCGCGAGCTGGCGCGCAGAGAGGCCGGTCGCCTCCTGCAACGCTTCCACGCGCGGCGACTGCTCATTGGCCAGCCAGCGGTCAACTTCCTCGACGAAGCGGCGCTCGCCCTCAGAAACAGGGTGGAGATGCGCCCGCACGAACGCCCAGAAAGCGTCCGCACCCCGGGCAGGGTCCTCGGTCGCCCGCAACGTGCTGAGCATGTCGCGCCAGGCGGGGCCGAACCGCGTCGCCAGATCCGCGACATCATCCGCCGCAGCATCGGCATCCCCCGCCCGCAACGCGGCCCAGCCGAGCGGCAGCACGGTGACGCCGACGACCTGCATCGGCCCCTGCACATCGAAATGGGTGGCCATGCTGGTCGGGCCGAGCAGGCAGCATTCCGGCGTTGCGACGGTGCGGCCGTCGCCAAAATGATAGGAGCCGACACCCGCCAGCATGAAACGGATCTGCGCGAAATCGGCCCTTGTATGGTCGGCGACGCGCGGGCGATCCGCCGTGAACAGATACATCGCGCCGAAATATGTCGCCAGATCGGCCGGCGGCACGAAATAGCTGAGCGCGACCATGTCGGCCGCATCGGCAACGGAGAATCTGTGACGCATGCGCGACCCTGACCACTCTCCAAAGGGATCAAACTCCGAGCCGCCCCCTTGCTTCAGGTGGCATTTCGGCAGGGCCAAAGCCATGCGAAAGCACGCCCCACCCAGCAGTTCTTCTGGCATGATTCCCATGACCGGAAAATGAAAAAAGCGGTCCGGCAGGCAAAAAGCCCGCCAGACCGCTAAAGTTCAAGGTCTCCAAGCCACATGACTTTGAGCCCTTCGGGTCGCAGTTTCGCTCTAGACCGATTCGCGGCGTTTGGATTGGACGGAATCGTCACAGCAGCAAACGACCCGAAGTCATGACGCCACGGCCTGACCTGATCCCCTGTCACCGATCTCATATTCCGGCCCTTTGACCGCTCCGTCCGGCGCTGGCATAGCGCGCGGCATGTACAGACAGCTCCGCCCTCTTCTGTTCGCGCTCGATGCGGAGCGCGCCCATGGCCTTGCAATGGCGGCGCTGCGCCTGCCCCTGCCCTCCGCGCCGGCACCGGACCCGATCCTCGCTCAGCGCCAGTTCGGGCTGGATTTCGCCAGCCCCGTCGGCCTTGCTGCCGGGTTCGACAAGAATGGCGAGGTGGTTCACCGCGTCGGCGCACTCGGTTTCGGCTTCGCCGAGCTGGGCACGCTCACGCCGCGCCCGCAAGCCGGCAACCCCCGCCCGCGCATCTTCCGGCTTGTCGAGGATGGCGGCATCATCAACCGGCTGGGGTTCAACAATGGCGGCCAGGCTGCGGCCTGCGCCCGGCTCGGGCGGCGGGGGAAGCCGGAAAAGCTGGTTATCGGCATCAACATCGGCGCCAACAAGGACACCGAGGACCGGATCGCGGATTATGAGGAGGGCGTGCGGGCGATGAGCCCTCATGCCGATTATCTTACCGTCAACATCTCCTCGCCCAACACGCCCGGCCTGCGCGCCCTGCAGGATCGCGGCGCGCTCGATGCGCTGCTTGGCCGGGTGATGGCCGCGCGCGCCGGCGACGGCCCGCCCATATTGCTCAAGGTCGCGCCCGATCTGGAACCGGCGGACATTGACGACATTGCCGAGCTGGCCCTCCTTCACCGCATCGACGGGCTGATCGTGAGCAACACGACGATCAGCCGCCCCGCCACGCTGCACGCGCCCAACGCGACCGAGTCCGGCGGCCTCTCCGGCGCACCGCTGCACGACCTGGCACTGGCCCGCCTGCGCGATTTCCGTCAGCGCCTTGGCGATCGCCTGCCCTTGATCGGCGTGGGCGGCATCAGCAATGCCCAGCAGGCCTATGCCCGCATCCGCGCCGGAGCGAGCCTCATCCAGCTCTATTCGGCGCTGGTCTATGAAGGTCCCTATCTGCCCGCGCGCATCAATGCCGGCCTGGCCGATCTGTTGCGGCGGGACGGCTTCACCTCGATCACGGAGGCCGTCGGCGCCGACGCGCCCTGAGGCCGCCAGCACGGCAGCGTCCAGGCCGCCGCGCTGTGGCGAAACGGCACCGGCCGCGATGAGGCAATCATCCCTTCATGCGGGCCGTGCATGATCCACATTGCCTTTGCGCGGCTTTTGCGATGTGGTTGCGCGGCATGAACTGAACGGATTGCCTCGCTTATGGACACCCCGCCCCAGCCGACCCGCACCATCGAGGATCATTTCTTCCTTGCGCTGGTCGTCCTCATCACGGTCGCGTTCGGGCTCATCATCGAGCCCTATTTCCTGGCGATCCTCTGGGGCGTGATCATCGCCATCCTGTTCCAGCCCGTTCATCGCGAGATTCTGGGCATCATGCCGCGCCGGCGCAGCACGGCCGCCGCCATCACGCTGCTGCTCATCATCGCGCTGGTCATCGTGCCTGCCCTGCTGCTCACGATCGCGCTCATTCAGGAAGCGAGCATCTATTATGGCCGCATCCAGTCCGGCGAGATCAATTTCGCGCGGTTGTTCGATGATCTGCGCGCCAGCATGCCCACCTGGTCCGAAACGTATCTTGAGCGCTATGGCCTCGACAATTTCGATGCCGCGCAGGAGCGGCTGCGCGAGGCGGTGGCGAACAGCTTCCAGTTCATTGCCGCCCAGGCCGTCAACATCGGCCAGGGCGCATTCAGCCTGTTCGTGGCGCTCACTGTCATGCTGTACCTCACTTATTTCCTGCTGCGTGATGGCGATGAGCTGGCCGAGCGGGTGATCAGCCGCACGCCGCTGCGCGCCGGCCCGCGCCGCGAGTTGCTGCGCCAGTTCGTGCTGGTGATCCGCGCCACGGTGAAAGGCAGCATCATCGTCGCCATCGTGCAGGGTCTGATCGGCGGCGTGGTGTTCTGGATGCTCGGTGTGGAGGGTGCGCTGCTCTGGGGCGTGCTGATGGGCTTCTTCTCGCTGCTCCCGGCGGTCGGCACCGGCCTCGTCTGGGTGCCGGTGGCGATCTACCTGTTTGTCAGCGGATCGATGGTGCAGGCGTTCATCCTCGTCTTCTGCGGCCTCTTCGTCATCGGGCTGGTCGACAACATCCTGCGGCCGATCCTCGTCGGGCGGGATACGCGGATGCCGGATTATGTGGTGCTCATCACCACATTGGGCGGTCTCCAGCTCTTCGGCTTCAGCGGGCTGGTGATCGGACCGGTGATCGCCGCGCTGTTCATCGCGACCTGGACCATCGTGGCGGGGATGCGCGAGCATGAGGATGCGACGCTTCCGGTCGCCAAGCCGGCAGAGCTGCCGGATGCCGCCGCCGTGCCGGTCGGCGAAGTGGAAGCGCGGATCGCCGCACAGGCGCAGGATGGCCCTGAAACCGCGTCGCCAACGCCACAAGGCGGTTGACGCTATCACCGATCACGGCTAATGGCCCGGCCTTCGCGCGCCTGCGGCTTCCGCCTGGCGAGTCGGGCCGCGCGCCCAAAAACAGTTTCGAGTTCGAGGAATTTCATGGCCAATACGCCGCAGGCAAAGAAGCGCATTCGTCGCAACGCACGTCGCGCCGAGATCAACGGTAGCCGCATGAGCCGCATTCGTACCCTCGTGAAGAAGGTCGAGACCGCGGTCGCAGCGGGTGACAAGTCGGCAGCGCAGGAAGCCCTGAGCGCCGCTCAGCCCGAAATGGCCCGTGGCGTCGCCCGCGGCGTGCTCCACAAGAACACCGCCTCGCGCAAGTTCAGCCGCCTGACCAAGAGCGTTGCCGCGCTCGCCTGAGCACGCACGCAGCGTCTGAAACAAGAAACGGCGTCGGATTTCCCGGCGCCTTTTTTGTTGCCCGGCGCGCGCAGCCGATTCTCATCGCAGCACAGCCAGCACCTCGTTCATCGCCGCGCGCAAAGCGGCGAGACGTTCGGCCCCCAGCGCGTCGCGCAGCTCGGCCTCGGCCTCCAGGCTCAGCCGCGTGAGCGTGGCGACGGCCTCCTGCCCCCGCTCGGTCAGCCGCACCAGCTTGGCGCGGCCATCACTCGGGTCCGGACTCATGGCTACATAGCCCAGCCGCGCAAGGCTGTCGGTCAGATAGCCCATGCTCTGCTTGGTCATGCCCGCCCGCTCGGCAAGCGTCACGACCCGCGAACCTTCGGCATCGATATGGCGCAGAACGCTGGAATGGGCGGGCCGCAGATCCGCAAAGCCACAGTCCCGGGCGCGCGCATAGATCCGCTCGCGCATCTGCTCATAGGCCGCGCTGAACAGTTGCGCGAGCCGCTCGTCCGTCCTGCCGATTGCATCACTCATGCGCCCAGTTGACACAAGACAGAATGTCTGTCTATATCGCATTTAGACAGTTTACCTGACTAGATGGAGCGTGCGATGGGGGTGATCGAACATAATCTGGCAGTCGCGGATGAGCATATCCGCAACGAAGGCGTCGATCCGGCGCTGGTGATGGGGCTCTATACCGACGACATCGTGCTCGAGATTCCGGGTCGCGGTCTGCGCTTTGACAGCAAGGCAGCGATCGAGGCGAATTATCGCCGCATGTTCGGTTCGCTCGCGGACATCGAAATCATCCCGCTCGACCGCTTCGCCACGGAGGCGCGCGTTGTCGATGACTGCCTCGTGCGCTTCCGCCTGACGGGCGACGGCATGACCAACGCGCCAGTGCCGGTCGGATGCCGCGCCGAACTGCGCCTCCTCCACGTCTTCCACATGCGCGACGGCAAGATCGCGCGGGAAATCGTCCATGAGCAATGGACGCGACTGGACTGAGGGCCTCTGACCCTCAGGCCCGGCCTCAATCCTGCCCGGCGATCTTGATCTTCTTGCCAAGCAGCGTGCGCACATAGAGGCGCTGCACCATCACATAGACGACGACCGTGAGCGGCGCGGCGAGCAGCACGCCCATGAAGCCGAAGAGCAGCCCCGCTGCCACCACGGCGAAGAGCAGCACGGCAGGCGGCACGTCCACCGCCTGCTTCTGGATCATCGGCTGGAGCAGATTGCCCTGCAATTGCTGGATGACGAGGAACAGCAGCGTGGTCCACAAAGCCGTCATCGGCGAGACGGTGAAGGCCAGCAGCACCGCCGGCACGCCGGAAATGATCGGGCCGATCATCGGGATCACGTCCAGCAGGCCCGCAATGATGCCAAGCCCGCCCGCTGCCGGCACGCCAAGCAGCGACAGGCCCGCCCAGGTGAAGATGCCGACGACAACCGAGGAAACCGCCTGCCCCATCATCCAGCCGCGCAGGCCCCGTGCCGCATCGTCGAGCGCCTCGCCGAGCGGCCCTTCGGCCCGGTGCGGCATGAGCAAAATGAGCCCGCGCCGATACACTGCCGGATCGCTGGCAATGAAGATCGCGCCGACGAACAGCAGCACGATATTGGCAAGGCCGCTGCCCGCCGTCATGGCATAGCCGCCGGCCTGCGAGAGCAGATTGGAGACATCGCCCTGCCCCTGCTCGATCAGGCCCCGCGCCGTCTCGCCCAGCCCGGCCCGCTCCAGCAATGCTTGCACCTGATCGATCGCCGGAGGGATGCTCTCGCGGATCGTATCAAACTCGCCGACGATCTGCGTGCCGAACAGCGTGAAGGCCCCGATGATGACGGCCAGCATGGCAAAGACCGCCACCGCCAGCGCCGCCCCGCGCCGCATGCCGGGAATGCGGCAGATGAAGCCGGTCATTGCATCCAGAATGGCCGCCAGCACGAGCGCGGCGAAGACCAGCAGCAACAGGCCGGAGAGCTTGATCAGCAGCCAGGCCGTGCCCGCCACTGCAAGCACGATCACCGCACCCATGGCGATCCGCGCCGCCGGGCTGCGCCGTTCCTGCGGCGCCTGCGCGCTCGCGCTCTCTTGTCCGGTCACTTCATCCCCCCAATGGCCCTGTGTGCTGCCTGTCATCTTAGCGCAGGTGCTGCTTAGCGAAAGTGCTTAGCGAACGCCTCACCAGCCGAAGCGCGCCGATCCGTTTGCCAGACTGCCTACCGGAACCGCCTGCAGCCGCCGGTAACGCGCTTCGATCAGGCTGAAAATGCCGAAGCCGAGCAGGCCGAGCGCCACGAGAATGTCCCAGGGACTGTTGAGCCACGCCAGCGCCTGCGACATGTCGCCCGCCTCGCTCGCCTGCGCCTCCAGCCCGGCGGAAAGCAGAAAGCCGCCGGTGATCATGAAGATCACGCCGCGCGCCGCATAGCCAAGCCGCCCGCTCCATTGCGCCCAGGCCTTGCGGGCGATCTGCGGTTCGAGATGATCGAGATAGCTGCCCTTGATCGCCTTGATGAGCTGATAGATGCCGGTGCCGATCAGCACGAGGCCGCCAATCGCAACGAGAATCCAGCCGCCCGGCATTTCGAGTGCGGTCTGCGTGCTTTCCTGCGCACCGCCGCCGCTGCCACCGCCGGATGCACCCTGCATCAGCTTGATCGCCTGCCAGGCGAGGAACAGGTGAATGAGGCCGCTCGCGCCCGCGCCGGCCCGGCTGATCTTGCCCTTGGTGTCATCATCATGCCGCTCGATGTTAAACAGGGCATCGCTGAGGCGCCAGAGACCATAGCCGATCAGCCCCGCAGCCATCAGGCCGAGCAGCACCTTGCCGCCGCCATCGGCCAGATATTGCAGCGCGCCCGCCGGATCCTCTTCGCGGCCTGCCCGCAGCACCAGAAAGGCGATCACGATGTAGAGCGCCCCACGCGTGGCAAAGCCGATCCGCGTGAGAGTCGTCAGTCTGGCACTGCTGTTCATGAAGGTCTCTCCCTGTTCGACATGGTGAACGATCAGCAGAGAGTCGCGTTCCGGCAATGCGCCCAACCGTCAGTCGCTCTTCGCCGGGATGATGCTGATGTTGCCGTCCGTCTCCAGAATGGCGTGCTTGATCTGGTCGAGCCGTTCGAGCCCGTGCTGGCTGCGCCCGGCCATCATCACATCCTTGAGCGAGATGCGGGCGCGGGCGAGCGCGCGCTCGTCCTGCCGGCCATTGCCGATCAGCAAAGTCGGTCGCCCGTCCATCACCTTCTCGAGCGTCGGCCAATATTCCTTGATGTAGGAGAGGCCGATATCGATGGTGAACAGGGTCACGATGAGGATCGCGGCATTCGCCACCGAGAAATCATCGCCCAGCAGCGCCTGCTGCGTGGTCTCCGCCACGATGAGCAGCAGCACCAGATCGAACGGCGTCATCTGCGCAAGGGCCCGTCGCCCGGTCAGCCGGACGATGATCAGCACCACGCAATAAATGGCCGCGCCGCGAAGAACGGAGTCCATGAGCCTCTCCTATGGCAGCACGATGGGCGTCAGCCGCAGCGGCGGCGCCTCATCGATTCGCACGCGTAGCGGGGTCGCCATGGCGGGGCGCAGCGGGCGGACATGCATCACGATGCGGCGCGGGCCGTTGGCGGCACCAAGGTCGAACCGGTAGCGCAAGCCCATGGCCGTGGCCGCGCTGGCAGCGGGCACCGGCTGGATGACCTCCACCTCGAACACATCGGAAAATGCGCGGTCGATCTCGACATGCGCCGTGCGCGCGCCGGAAGCGGGCAGCGTGATGCGGATGTCGTCGCTCGCGTCCCAGCGCGCCACGCGCGGATACTCGACCTCGCCGCCGGGGCCGGAGGCGCTCGCCCGTGAGAGCGGCCCGCCACTGCCGGTCAGGCCCGCCAGCGCCGCGATGACGATGAGCGCAAAGACCGCCCAGGCCCCGCGCTGCCAGCGCCAGTATCGCTCCTGAAAAGGCCGGTCGTCGTCGAGATCGAGTCCTTGGGTTCGCGCGCTGCTCATCGCCGTCACTCTCCTCGCATCAGCAAGGAACAAGTGAATGGCGTGCGCGTCAGTTCCCGGTGCCGGTCAGCCCGCCGTCACGCGCGCATCGATGGGCGAGACATCCACCGAGTTGAACGTCTTTTGCGAATGGCCGCCCACGAACACGCCATCGATGGGCGAGATGTCCGAATAATCCCGCCCCAGCCCGACAACGAGATGATCGCCATTGGCCAGCACGCCATTGGTGGGATCGATGCCGACCCAGCCGCGCAATGGCCCGCACCACAAGGCCACCCAGGCATGCATGGCATCCGCGCCGACCAGCCGCGCCTGTCCCGGCGGCGGATAGGTGCGCAGATAACCGCTCACATAGGCCGCAGGCAGCCCGGCGGCGCGCAGGGCGACGATGAGGATATGCGCGAAATCCTGGCAGACGCCGCGGCGAATGGCGAAGGCCTCGGCCACCGGCGTGTCGGCCTCGGTCGCCTTGGTGTCATAATGGAAGCTCGCCTGAATGTGCCGGGCCAGCGCCAGCGCCGCGCCCAGACAATCGGCCTCCGCCGGCAGATGTTCGCGCGCCCAGGCGGCGATCCCCGGCACCATCGGCAGCAGCCGGGATGGAAAGAGATAGGTCACCGGAGACAGCGGCCCCACATCCGTGACCGCAAGCGCCGCCCGCGCGACCTCGGCCACGCTCATGTGCGGGGCGAGCAGATCCAGCTCCGCCTCGCTCACATCGGCAATGAACGTCGAGCGGATTTCCAGCGAGGCCAGCGGCTTCAAAATCTCGATACGCGTGAGATTGAACGGATACGCCCCCACCCGCTCCTCGCGCACATCGGGCAGCGGATCGACGGCGAGACGATAATCCTGCAAAATCTGCCCCGGCCAGGCGATGGGCATGAGCCGCAGATTGAAATGCGCCAGCCGCACGGGCGGATTATAATCCACGCGGATGATATGGCTGACCCGATATCTCATGTCCGGTTTCTCATCCGCCTCATCCTATGCCAGCCGCGTCATGCCGGAGGCGCGCGGCGCATCCTCGCCCTTGAGGAAGAAGCGATCATCGATCCGGTCGGAGAGATCGAGCAGCGCCGTCTCGATCACTTCCAGATCGCGCGCCTTGAGCAACTCGGCGGAGGCCGCGTGCAGCCGCGCGGAAAGCGCCAGCGCCAGCTGCACCGGCGGCTCGGGCATGCCATCGTCGCGCAGCGTCGGCAGCGCGCGCAGATGCTCGAGGATCGCATCCACCTGAAAGGCGAGCGAGCGCGGATTGCCCGGCTCCAGCAGCAGCATGTCACGCACCGGGGCCAGCGCTAGCCCGGCCAGATAGCGGGTGCGATAGCTGATCTGGCAATCGCACAGATCGAGCAGCAGGTTGAGGTCATGCCCATTGGCATCGTCCCCGGCGAAGGTTCGCACCAGCCGGCAGATGTGAATGGCGCGCTCCAGCCGCCGCCCCAGCTCCAGGAAGCGCCAGCCCGCGCCGCGCACCATATTCTCGGCGGAGAGGCCGGAGAGCGCCGCGCAGCGATCCAGCAGGCGCGCGACATGGGCCATAAGCTGCGCGTCGCGCGCTTCGCTCACCCGGTCGATCTGGCGGCTGAGGAGGCGCCAGAAATCCACCGCCAGCCGCTCGCGCAAACCGCGCCCAATCGCCTCGGCAGCCTCGAACAGGGATTGCACGCTGCCCGGCATTTCCGGGTCGCCAAGAGCATGGACGCAGAGCTTGGCGGTGCCTTCGCCCAGCTTGTCCTTGCGGGCACTGCCCCAGGCGACCAGCGTATCGGCCACGCGGCCCAGCGTCGGGCGGTCCAGCGCAGAGGCTGCCTCACCCTCGATACTGCCGCCGATCAGCACGCGGATCATCCGCAGCACCATTTCGCCACGCTCCAGATAGCGCGCCAGCCAGAAGAAATTGTCCGCCGCCTTGCTCGGCAGCGTGCCCGCGACGCGGCGAATGGCGACCGGCGCCCCACTGTCGAGCGTCACGACCGACGTCTGCGGCTCATCGGCGACGATGCAGACATCGGCGGACATGTCGCCCTGCCCCATCAGCACCGCGCGCATATCGTCATGGGCCGCAAGCCGCGCGAAGCCGCCCGGCATCGCCTTCCACTGGCCATCCGCATCGCGGGCGAGGAACGCGCGCAGGATGAACGGGCGGGGCCGCAGCGCGCCATCGACCAGCGCCGGCGTGGTCGAGAGCTTCACCAGCTCCTGCCCGATATAATCCATCGGCCGCTGGTCCAGCTCGGCCAGAAATGCCGCGCGCTCATCCGGGCTGAGGCGCGAGGCGAGCCGGGCGCGGCCATGCGGGATCGCCGGCACCGCCAGACCGAAGGCCGATCCGATCGCCAGCCGGTCCGCCTGCTCGCGGACATGCGCACGCTCCTTGTCCTGCCCGCACCACCAGGTCGCGACATTGGGAATGCGCAGCGGCTCGCCAAGCAGCTTGCGGCACAGGCGCGGCAGGAAGGCAGCGAGCGCCGGCGTTTCCAGCACCCCGGCGCCGGGCCAGTTGGCAATCACGAGACCGCCCTTGCGCATCGCCTCGAAAATGTCCGGCACGCCAATGGTCGAGCGCGCATCGAAGGCGAGCGGATCGAGCAGGTCCGTCCCCATGCGCCGCCACAGCCCGTCGACGCGCTTCACGCCCTCGATGGTGCGGACATAAAGCTGCCCCTCGCGCACCGTCAGATCCTGCCCCTCGACCAGCAATATGCCGAGATAGCGGGCAAGGTGCGCCTGCTCGGCATAGCTCTGATTATACCGCCCCTGCGTGAGCAGTGCGATGCGGGGGTCCGGCCGCGCGCAGACGGCAGCGAGGCCCTGCCGGAAATCGGTAAAGAAGGGCGCCAGCCGCACGAAATTGACGATGCCGAGCGCGTCATCCGTCGCGCGCGTCATGGCAAGGCGGTTTTCCAGCGCATAGCCCGCGCCGACCGGTGTGCGGACATAATCGGCCAGCACCCGCCATTCGCCATCCGGCCCGCGCGCCAGATCGACCGCGTAAAATTGCAGGCGATGCCCGCGTGGCGGCGGCACACCCCGCATCTGCCGCCAGTAATCCGGCGCGCCGGTGACAATGGCCGCCGGCAGTTCGCCGCTCACAACGAGGCTGCAGTCTCCATAGAGATCGTCCAGCACCCGTTCGAGCAGATCGGCCCGCTGGGCCAGTCCTTCCTCGATGCCCTGCCACTGCGTCGTGTGGATCAGCATCGGCACCGGACTGAGCGGCCAGACGCGCTCCTCCACCTCGCCAGTCAGGCGAAAGGCCATGCCGAGATCGACCACCTGCTGATCGGCGCGCTCCTGCAAGCCCGCGAAACCGCCCCGCGCCGCGCTCGCAATCGCGCCGAACATCGCTTCCCAGCGGTGCGCCATGGCCGGATCGCCCTGTGCCGAAAGCATCAGGTCACCGGGCGACGCCTCGCGTGCATAGCGCGCGAGTGCCTGGCCGATGTCTTCTTCTCCGGCAGTCATAGCGGGCGAAGCGGTCAAAGGGTCGCGGGCCGTCGCAGATCGAGCGTCAATGGAAATTCCCCTGTTTTCTCGTCCGGCGGCAGCGCCATGGATCCCGGCGTATGGCCGTGATCCTGGAACCGCGCCTTGCGCCGCGCCTCCGCCTCATAGGCATTGACCGGCACATCGTCATAATTGCGTCCGCCCGGATGCGCCACATGATAGACGCAGCCGCCCAGCGAACGCCCGCTCCACGCATCGAACACGTCGAAGGTCAGCGGTGCATTCACGGGCAGGCGCGGATGGAGGCAATCCGAGGGCGCCCAGGCCTTGTAGCGCACGCCGGCCACGGCCTCGCCCGCCACGCCGGTCGGCGCCAGCGGCACACGACGGCCATTGCAGGCGACGACATGCCGCCCCTCCACCAGCCCGGAAACGCGCACCTGCAAGCGCTCGGTAGAGCTGTCGACATAACGCACCGTGCCGCCGATCGCGCCCGTCTCGCCCAACACATGCCAGGGCTCGAGCGCGTGGGAAATCTCCAGATCCACCCCACCCGCGCGCACCGTACCATGCACGGGGAAGCGGAACTGGCGCTGCGCCTCGAACCAGTTGGAGTCGAAATCATAGCCTGCCCGGCGCAGATCGCCGAGCACGTCGAGAAAATCCTCCCAGACGAAGTGCTGCAGCATGAACCGATCGTGCAGGCGCGTGCCCCAGCGCACGAGATTGCCCTCCTGCGGCTCGCGCCAGAACCAGGCAGTGAGCGCGCGCAGCAGCAATTGCTGGGCAAGGCTCATCCTCGCGTCCGGCGGCATCTCGAAGCCGCGGAACTCGACCAGCCCCAGCCGCCCGGTCGGCCCGTCGGGCGAGAACATCTTGTCGATGCAGATCTCGGTGCGGTGAGTGTTGCCGGTTACATCGACCAGCAGATTGCGGAACAGCCGGTCGACCAGCCAGGGCGGCGGCATCTTGCCCTCGCCCGGTTTCGGAACCTGCGCCAGCGCCACCTCAAGCTCATACAGCCCGTCATGCCGCGCCTCGTCGATGCGCGGCGCCTGACTCGTCGGGCCAATGAACATGCCGGAGAAGAGGTAGCTCAGCGAAGGATGCCGCTGCCAGTAAAGCACGAAGCTCTTGAGCAGGTCCGGCCGGCGGATGAACGGCGAATCGGTCAGGCTCGGTCCACCGAGCACCAGATGATTGCCGCCGCCCGTGCCCACCGCACGCCCATCGACCATGAACTTGTCGGCCGTGAGCTTGAGCGCCCGCGCGACATCGTACAGCGTCTCGGTCAGTTCCACGGTCTCAGACCATGTCGCCACCGGCTGCACATTCACCTCGATCACCCCGGGATCGGGCGTGATCTTGAGCACTTGCAGGCGCGGGTCTGGCGGCGGGGCATAGCCCTCGATCCGCACTTCCACGCCCATCGTGCGGGCCGCCCCCTCGACCTGCGCAATCAGTTCCAGATAATCCTCAAGCTCGCGCACCGGCGGCAGGAAGACGCACAGATAATGCCCTTTGGGCTCCACAGTGATCGCGGTGCGCACCGCACCCTCGATGATCTCCTGCTCGACCCGCTCCTGCGCCGCATTGCCGCCGGTCTCACCGCGCGAAGCAACGCGCTGCTCGCGCGCATCCGGGCGCTGCGCCCGCTCCTCGCGCTGCACCTGATAATCCGCCAGCGGCTCGCGCGGCTCGCTCGTGTCGCGCACATGAATATAGGGATAGTCCGAGGGCGGCACGAAGGGCAGCGATCCCAGCGGCAGGCGATAGCCCAGCGAACTGTCGCCCGGCACAGCATGCAGCTTGCCCCGGCGCACGGCCCAGACCTCGCTCTGCCAGCGCGGTTTCTCCTGCGCGGCCTGCCAGCGCTGGATGGGCAGCGCATAGCCGACCGGCGCGACCAGCCCCATCGCAAAGGCCTTCTTCATCCGCTCGCGCGCCTCGACATCGCTGAGCTTGTTGTCCTCCGGCGTCACATTGACCGGCAGGTCCTCCGCTTTGCGCGCCCACTCCAGCTCGTCCTCATAGACCGGCGCGACATAATCGGGCCCGACCTCAAGACCCGCGGCAACGGTCGCCAGGAACCGCGCCGCCATCTCCGGCGTCGCGTCGGGCTTTCCTTCGCTCTCCTCACGGGCGATCAGCATCGGGTCGCGCCACACCGGCACGCCGTCCTTGCGCCAGTAGACTGCATAGGCCCAGCGCGGCAGGCTTTCGCCGGGATACCATTTGCCCTGCCCGTGGTGGAGCATGCCGCCGGGCGCGAATTTCTCGCGCAGCGCGCGCACCAGCTTGTCGGCATAGCCCTGCTTGGTCGGGCCGACGGCGCCGCCGTTCCACTCATCCTCCTGCCCACCATTTTCGGCAACGAAGGTCGGCTCGCCCCCGGTCGTCAGGCGCACATCCTGTGCGGCGAGATCGGCATCCACCTTTTCGCCCAGCGCCTGCACCGCCGCCCAGCGATCATCGGTGAACGGCTTGGTGATCCGCACTGCCTCGGCAATGCGGGAGACGCGCATCTCGAAGCGGAAATCCACTTCCGCCGGCTCGGCCAGCCCCTCGATGGGCGAGGCGGAGCGATAATGCGGCGAAGCGCAGAGCGGGATATGCCCCTCGCCCGCGAACATGCCCGAGGTTGCATCGAGCGCGATCCAGCCGGCGCCGGGCACATAGACTTCCGCCCAGGCATGGAGATCGACCACGTCCTGCGTCACGCCGCGCGGCCCCTCGACCGGCTCGACATCCGCAACGAGCTGGATCGAATAGCCCGAGACGAAGCGCGCGGCGAAGCCCAGCTTGCGCACCAGTTGCACCAGCAGCCAGGCGCTGTCGCGGCACGAGCCGGTGCCGATCTGCAGCGTCTCTTCCGGCGTCTGCACGCCGGTTTCCATGCGGATGACATAGCCGATGCGCTGCTCGAGCTGGCGATTGATCTCGACGAGGAAATCGACGCTGCGGCCGCGATGCCCGGCATGCTGCGCCACCAGCGCATCGAACAACGGCCCCTGCGCCTCGACCTCGAAATAAGCCGCGAGATCGCTCTTCAGCGCCTCGTCATAGGCAAAGGGATACTCCTCGGCATAAGGCTCGACGAAGAAATCGAAGGGATTGATGACGTCCAGATCGGCGAGCAGATCGACCTCGACCACGAAGCGGTCGACCGGCTCGGGGAAGACCAGCCGCGCCTGCCAATTGCCGTGCGGGTCCTGTTGCCAGTTGATGAAATGCCCCTCCGGCTCGATCCGCAGCGCATAGTTCGGCACCTTGGTGCGGCTGTGCGGGGCGGGGCGCAGCCGGATGATCTGCGGCCCCAGACGGATCGGCCTGCTGTAATGATAGGCCGTGCGATGATAGACAGCAGCTTTGAGCATCCGCACAGTGAAAGCCAATATTGTGCAATGCGCAATAGACAATGCGCGCGCTCTGCGGCAACGGCTCGGCCCGGCCTTTCCAGAAAGTTAAGAAACGGCGTCCAGGGATTACGATAACAAAGGGTCGCGCGCGGACGGCGCGCATCAGAGGAAGGCATGGCGGAACAGGATTTCAGGCGGCAGGAGTATATTTCCGGCGCGCTCCTCGATTGGGAGCGGCGCAGCTCGGATCATGGCATCATCATCACCCTGCATGTGGCGGAAGCCGGCATGCGCGGCGGGCACCACCGCATCTCGACGGCGCTCAACGACCGCCAACTGCGCGCCCTCACCCGCGATCTCATCCGCGCCTCCCGCGCCCGAGGCCTCAGCATCGAATCGCGCACACCCCTGCGCACCCGCATCTGGCGACGACTGAAGTCGATCGTGAATTGAAGGGGGCGGGCTCTGGAGGGGTGGACAGAGCTACTGTTGCTCTCTCCCCTTCAGGGGAGAGAAACGGAGGCTTGTCAGCGTGCTGACTAGCCGAAGTTGAGAGGGGGCGAGCAGCCAGCGCGCGCCATCCCTTCCCCCCAATACCGTCGCCCTGAGCTTGTCGAAGCCTGTCCTGAGCGCCTGCCTTGCAGGCAGTCGAAGGGGGCCGTCCTGCTCTTGCTCCACCTTCAGAGAAAAAGAACAGGGCTTCGACAAGCTCAGCCCGAACGGATGATATTTCCGTTGGCCCGCCTACGCCCCGCCAGCCCGCTCAATCAGCTTGCGAAATGCCTCAATAAACGACCGGAAGAAATCCTCCGTCTTCCCGTCCTTCAGCCGCCCCTCATCGTCGAACAGCTTGCCCGCATTGCCTACATAGGCCTCAGGCTGCTGGAGGATCGGCGTATCCTGAAAGACCAGCATCTGCCGCAGATGGTGATTGGCACCAAAGCCCCCGAGCGCGCCCGGCGAGACCGTCATCACCGCCGCCGGCTTGCCCATCCACACGCTCGACCCATAAGGCCGCGAGCCGACATCGATGGCGTTCTTGAGCACGCCCGGCACCGAGCGATTATATTCCGGCGTCACGAACAGCAGCGCATCGGCCGGCACGATGGCCTCGCGAAAGGCCGTCCACGCGGCCGGCGGGCTGTCCGTTTCCTTGTCCTCGTCATAATGCGGCAGATCGCCGATCTCGACGATCCGCAGCGCCATGTCCTCGGGCGCGAGCCGCGCCAGCTCCAGCGCCGCCTTGCGGTTGAACGACGCCTTGCGCAGGCTCCCCACGATCACCGCAACATCGATCTTGTCACTCATGACATGCCTTTCCGTTTCACTGGATTTCGGCGCGCATGAGGCGCCACCGTCCCTCGCTCCTGAACGGCCCGCCGCGCCCCGCGTTCCCCGTCACCGCCAGACGGGAACCGCGAATCGCAACCGAACCCGCGCTCATGCATTTCATAGCGCGAACAAAAGAAGGAACGATAATCATGAACAAGCGTGGCACACTGATCCTGCTGCTTGGCGCAGTCTTCGTCCTCCAGGCCTGCAACGCCGTCCAGGGCGCGGGCCGTGACATCGAATCCGTCGGCCAGGCCGGCGAGGAAGCGATCGAGTAACGGCGAGACCGCCGGAACAGACATGCGCGGGCAGCCCGAAACGGCTGCCCGTTTGCGTTATCCCTTCGCGGGCGGCTCATCCCCGTAGAACAGCTCGCCGATGCGGATTTCCTCGCGGCCTTGGGCGACCCGGTGCGCGTTGGTATCCCGCAGCGAGAAGACGCAGCCGCAATATTCCTGCTGGTAGAAATGCTCGCGCTTGGAGATCTCGATCATCCGCGCCGCGCCGCCACCTTTGCGCCAGTTGAACGTCCAATATTTGATGCCGGGATAATGCGCCGCCGCGCGCTCCCCGCAATCGTTGATCTGGTTCATGTTCTTCCAGCGCGAAATGCCGAGCGAGGAGGTGATGACCGGAAAGCCATGCTCATGCGCATAAAGCGCAGTCCGCTCGAACCGCATATCGAAGCACATGGTGCAGCGCGCACCGCGCTCAGGCTCGTTCTCCATGCCCTTGGCGCGCTTGAACCAGTTCACGGTGTCGTAATCGGCATCCACGAAGGGAATATCATGCTTCTCGGCAAAGCGGATATTCTCCTCCTTGCGCAGCAGATATTCCTCTTTGGGGTGGATGTTCGGATTGTAGAAGAAGATGGTGTAGTCGATGCCGCTCGCGGTCATCGCTTCCATCACCTCGCCCGAACAGGGCGCGCAGCAGCTGTGCAGCAGCACCTTCTTCTCGCCATCGGGCGGCGTGATGACCGGGCGCTCATAATCAAGGGAATTGGGGTTCGTCATGGCGCGCGCCCATAGCAGATCGCGGCGCGCGCGTCACCCTGTGCGGTGGGCGAGGGGGTGGTCAGGCGTCGTCGCGAGCAACCTCCCACATTCCGTTCGCCCTGAGCTTGTCGAAGGGCTGTCCTTCTTCTGCCAGCGTTTCAAAGGTCAAGAACAGGGCTTCGAGAAGCTCAGCCCGAACGGGAAGTGGTTCCCCCAGCCCTAAAAGGTCGAAGTCGTCGCCCCACCATCAATCGTGAGGCTCTGCCCCGTCGTATAATTCGCGAACTCGCTGCAGAACATCGCCACGAACGCCCCCACATCATCGGCATCGCCGAAGCGCCCGCTCGCAATCCGCCAATCCCGCACGAACTCGGCGACCTCGTCCTCGTAAGTCGTGCCCTTGGCCTTCGCGCGCGCGGTGAACTGCTCCTCCACGGTCGCCGTGTGATGCATCCCCGGCAGCAGGTTGTTGATGACGACATTGTGCTTAGCCACCACCTTGGAGACGGCCACGCTGTAATTTACCAGCGCCGCCCGCGTGCTGCCGGAAAGCGCCCGGATTTCGCCGGGATACTTCGCCGCCACCGTCGCGATATTCACCACCCGCCCCCATTTGCGCTCGACCATCCCGTCAAGCACCCGGCGCATGAATTCGATGGGCGAGAGCAGCGAAATCTCGATGGCGCTCTGCCATTGCGCGTCGGTGATCGCGCGATAATCCGGCGTCATCGGCGGCGGCGCGCAGGTGCCCACGAGAATGTCCGGCTCCGGACAGGCCGCCAGGATGCGCTCGCGCCCCTGCGCACTGGCATGATCGGCGACGATGGGCACGACCTTCGCACCGGTCTCGTCCGCGATTTCCCGGCAGGCCCGCACCAGCCGCTCTTCGCCCCGCGCCGAGACGAACACGTCCACGCCTTCGCGCGCCAGTGCCAGCGCCGCGCTCCTGCCCATGCCGGCACTGCCACCATTGACGATCGCCTTGCGGCCCCTGATGCCCAGATCCATCTTTTGCCTCTCCAGTGCTTGTTGTTCGGCCCAGCCTAGCGGCGACCGGCAGCTGACACCATCACCCCTCGTCATTCCCGCGAACGCGGGAATCCAGGGGCGCGATGGCAATGCGGCTGGGCTTCTGGATTCCCGCATTCGCGGGAATGACGAGGGAATGTGTTGAGGACCTGGTTCCCCCTTCGTTCGGGCTGAGCTTGTCGAAGCCCTGTCCTTCACCTTGCAAGAAGTACGGTCCTTCGACAAGCTCAGGACGAACGGATGTTGTGTCCGTTCACCGTCACCCCCCTCAACCGAGCGGCCGCCCGCTCGCCGTCTCCGCCGGCATCGCCTGCGTCACATCCCAATGCTCCACGATCAGCCCGTCCTCGATACGGAAGATGTTCATGATCGCGCTGCCGCCATCCTCCGGCCCCATCCGCCCGATGATCTGCACCACGCCGCAGTCGCCATCGACCAGCACCCGCCGCACCTGGATCTCGGCATCCTTCTTCGAGAACACCGGCTCCAGCCATTTGAGCGCATTCTCCCGCCCGTCCGCGATGATCGGGTTGTGCTGGATATAATCCTCATGGACATATTTCTCGAACGCGCGGCGCGGGTCGCGCTGCTCGTAGAGGATTGTCACGAAGTCGATCATCAGCGCCCGGTTGCGAGCCGTGAGTGCGACATGCTCGGCGCTCCCGGCCTGCGCCGGATCGAGGATCGCGCCCTGCGCAATCGCCCGATCCACCGGGAACAGCCCCGCCGAGGACTGCGCCATGACTAGAGCACCGCCCAGTAATTGAAGACCGACTTGGTCTTCTGCCGGTCCGTCTTGCCGATGAACACGGTGCGGCTCAGCCAGCCATGCGGGCCTTCCGGCGCGTCGAACTGCGGCGTCACGCGCATATAATATTCGGACGGATCGACCGGTTCGTAATTCTGCAGCCGGTCCAGCACCTCCTTGGGTCCATGGCGGATGCCGGTGTTGCGAATCTGGATCAGCGTGCCGTCATCGGCCTCGATCAGGTAGCGCGCATTGAAGTCGCACGTCTGGTCGGGCCGGATGCTCGGCCAGTCGCCGCCGGTGTGCGGCACGATCTTGCCATTGAGGCGCGGGCCGGTGATCCGCCCGCCGAGTACGCCGACATAGCCGCGCTCCAACCCGTCCGTGGTCGGGCCGTAGCGAAAGCGGGGGCTGAGATCGATTTCGATCGTGAAGACATATTCCAGTTCAGGCGGTTGCATGCCTACTCCTTGTGGTGATGTTTGAATTGAAGTCTGTGGGCGCCGCGCTCATCGCAATGGAGGCGGCTTGGCGTTCACCTTGCCCGAGATGAAGTCCTCCTCGTCGGTCACCATGCGCACGCCATGCGTCTCGTAGCGGAGCATCAGCGTGGCCAGGAAACCGATGACAGCGAAGGATGCGAGCGTCAGGAAACCCGGCGTGATCGCCGCTTCCGTTGCCTGCGGGGAGAGCAGATTGCCGCTGCCCGCGATGAGCGCGAGGATGATCGGCCCGATCAGCTTGCCGAAGCCGCTCACCATCTGCACGATGCCGCCGCCAAGCCCGGCCAGCCGCACCGGAAACAGCTCCGTGCCATAAGGCGAGGTGTTGGAGGCGCCGCCATCGTAGAAGAGCGATCCGCACATCAGGCAGAGCAGGAACACCGGCACGCCGAACACAAAATAGGGGTGGAGCAGCCCCGCCGCGCTGATCGTCACCGCCGTGCCGAACAGGCAGATCAGCGCCGAGCGCCAGCGGCCGATGAACTGCGGGGTGATCGTCCAGATCGCGCGGCCGACGATGCCCGCGATGCTGACGAACACGAAATAGGCCGCCGCCTGCGCCGGATCGATCTGGAGCAGCATCGTGAGCACGGTCGGCCCCCACAGGGCAACGCCAAAGCCGGCAATCCCAAGCCCCGAGCTGGTCACCACGATGAGCAGGAAGCGCCCCGGATACAGCGCAATATCCCGCACGCGGGCGCGGCGCACTTCCTTGGGCACGCGCGGCAGCGGAATCTGGTCCTTGGGCAGGTCCACATATTTGGCGAGGATGTTATGCGCTTCCTCGGCCCGTCCCTGCGAGACCAGCCAGCGCACCGATTCCGGCACGAGGAAGTAGAGCGCAAAGGCAATCACCAGCGGGAAGAAGCCGAGCAGCGCCAGCCCGCGCCAGCCGATCACCGGCAGATAGTTGGAGACCAGCAACGAGGCCATCAGCACACCACCGGGCGCGATCAGCCCGCTCGCGCTCGCGATCATCGTGCGCCAGCGCGTCGGCGCGATCTCGATGAGCAAAGTGATCTGCGTGCCGCCATAGCCCACGCCAACGAGGAAGCGCAGGACGGCGAAGAGCTGCCAGTTGCCATCCGGCACGAAGGCCGCGCAGCCCGCCGCCAGCGAATAGAGCACGATGCCGCAGATCAGCGCCGGCTTGCGGCCATAGCGATCCGCGAACCACGCAAAGGGCAGCGCGCCGACCAGCTGGCCGACGCCTGCCGAAAGCAGCACGATCGACACCTCACCGAAGGTCAGGTTCCATTCCGGCCCGATCACGCTGACCAGAAAGCCGATGATGTAGAAATCGAAGAACTCGAACAGCCCCTGCGTCATCAGCAGAAACACGAGGAACCAGTAGCGAGGCCGCAGCTTGGCGGTTTCGAAGACGTCGATGCCGTCCTGCTCGGGCAGCGCTGCCGCCGCTGAGGAGCTCATGCCCGGCCCGCCTGACTGGACTGGCCGCCGGAAACCGGCCTGCGCACGGCAATGCAATCGCGAACCCTCAACATCCTTCTCCCATGCAGGCCAGTCCGCAAATGCCGGCGGGGGCGCCGCGCAGCTCCGGATCTTGGCCCAGTCTTGCTATTAATCTCATTCATCGCAAGGCTAATCCGTCCAGTGAGAATATTTTTGCACATAATGCCCTGCATGCCGGCTAATTGGCCGTGGTGACGCGCGAGTAGACCGGAACTTCAGCCGGCGCGCCCGACTGTTGCCGCGCATAGGCCTTGGTCTGCAGGTCGATGAGATGGGCATGGATCGCCCGCACATCCTGCGCATTCAGCAGGTCGTCCCAGCGCGGCATGCCATTGGGCACCAGCAGCCCCTCCAGCACGATCTGCTCGAAGGCGTCATGCACGCCCTCGCTCATCCGCAGCAGGTTGGGGATCGGCGCGCGCGGCAGGTTGGAATGGCAGATGCCGCAATTCTTTCCGAACAGCACCCGGCCCTTCGCCAGCGTCTGCGCATCCACGCCGGAGAGCTGCGGCGGGGGCGCCGGCAGCGGCTCCTCCGGCGGCAGATCGGGCGGGATCGGCACCGGTCCGCCATCGAGCCGGAAGACGAGAATGCGGTTGGCATTGCCCTTGGCGTAAGCCGCCGAATAGGTCGGCACGAGGCCTAGCCCGCCGCCGCCCCAGCCGGTCTGCACCGCGATATATTGCACGCCCTTCACCCGGTAGGTCATCGGCGCGGCGAGGATCGAGCGGCCCGTCTCGATGGTCCGCAACACCTTGCCATTGTCCGAATCGAGAATGACGATCTTGCCGGACAACGTGCCGAAGATGGTCAGCCCGCTCTGCGTGGCGAGCACGCCGCTGCGGTCCTGCCAGCCATCCTCGCGGGGGTAGCTCCACACCGTCTTGCCCGTCACCGGATCGACGGCGCGCACGTCCGCTGACCAGGGCTTGTCCTTCACCCACTGCCATTGCGGCAACTTGGTGATCGTGTCCTGCACCGCCTGCGGCAGGCCCGGCAACGCAGCTTCCAGATAGGGCGTGAAGACCGATTCCGTGCCCGTGTTGGTCGCCAGCTTCCTGTGCGGCATGTTGAGATTGGCGGGCGGCACCATGATCATGTTGCCCATGTCGAGGAAGTGCGCGACGTAGATCTTGCGCTGCGGATCGTAGGCCGCGCCATACCAGTTGCGCGCACCCGGCGGGGCCGGGAACACGATCTTGGGGCCGGTCGTGATGTCCGAATATTCCGGCGTCGTGATCGGCTTGCCGGTCTTCAAGTCCCAGCCCGAGGCCCAGCTTGTCCGCACCATTCTGTGCACCGCGAGCGGCTTGCCGGTCTCCCGGTCGAGCATGAAGAAGAAGCCGTTCTTGGGCGTGTGCAGCAGCACCGGGCGCTCCTTGCCCTCCACGTCCATGCGCGCGAGGATCATCGGCTGCACGGAGGTGAAGTCCCAATTGTCGCCCGGCGTCTCCTGGAAATGCCATTTCATCTCGCCCGTCTTGCGGTCGAGCGCCACCAGCGAGCTGATGTAGAGATTGTCGCCCCCGCCCGGCGAGCGGATCGCCTGCGCATAAGGGCCGCCATTGCCGACGCCGATGATCACCTGATCGAACTCGGGGTCGTAGGTGATCGCATCCCACACCGTGCCGCCGCCGCCAATGTCCCAGCGGCTCTGCGGGCTCCAGGTCTTCAGCGCCGCATCGAGCGCCTTGTTCTCCTGCGGCCCGAGTTTGGGGTCGCGCGGCACCGTGTAGAAGCGCCAGGCCTCCTTGCCGGTGCGCGTATCGAAGGCGATGACATAGCCGCGCGTGTCATATTCCGCGCCGGCATTGCCGATGATGACAATGTCGCCCGCCACTTCCGGCGCGCCGGTGATGGTGTAGGCGCGGCCCCGGTCGGGGAGGCTGTCCGCCTTCCACACAACCGCGCCGGTCTTCTGGTCGAGCGCGTAGAGCCAGCCATCGAGCGCGCCGACGAACACCTTGCCATCCGCCACCGCGACACCGCGATTGGCCTGATCGCAGCAGGCATAGCGATTGAACTGCATGTCGACCTCGGGCGCGAACGTCCATAGCTCGCGCCCCGTCGCGGCATCGAGCGCATAGACGCGCCCCAGATTGCCGGAGGTGTACATCACCCCGTCGATCACCACCGGCGTCGCTTCCTGCACGCGCGTGGTGCCAAGGTCATAGTCCCAGGCGAGGCCGAGCCGCCCGACATTGCTCTTGTCGATGTCGGTCAGGCGGGAATAGCGGCTCTCCGCCCAGTCCCCGCCCGGATTGTCCCAATCGTCGCCCGCGCCGACCAGTGCGGTATCCGCCGTATCGCCGGCGGGCGCAGCCGCGCAGGCGCCGAGCAGGGCCAGCCCAAGCACGGCGCCGACAAGTCCGAACAGGCCCGAACCCCGCATGTTCCTCAGCCCATCTGCGTGACGGGGTTCACATATTCCGCCGCGCGGTCCTCCATGCATTCGTTCCAGATCTTGCGGAAGGTGAAGAGCCACTTGCCATCCACGCGGCGCAGCTCGTCCTCATAATGGCCATAGCCGCCGACATAGGGCGTGCGCAGGCGGGTATCATTGTCGATCTCGAACCAGAAGGAGCGGCTCCACGCCTTGTCGCCCTCCACCTTCACGGTGACGTTGGTGATGAAGTGGCGCAACCGCGGCGTGCGGGTTGGCTCCTCGCCCTTGCCACGCCCCGAGAAATAGGCGCGCATGCCCACGCATTCCTCGCGGATTGCCTCACGCCCGCGCACGATGCCGCCGGCCCAGTCCAGCACGCCTTCCGGCGCGAAGGTGCCGGCGTAGCTGTCCGGGTCCTGCCAATCGAGCGCGAACAGATAGCGCGCCTGCAGATCCTCGATTTCCGCGCGGTCGTCAGCGAAACTAGCCATGAAACATCCTCTCCTACGTTTTTCGATTTCTCGTGTGCGGGGAGCCTTTCAGCTCTCCTCGCGCCGCCAGGGGCGCAGCGCCTTGCGGGTGTCGTCCCAATGCTCGACCACCTGCCCCTTCTCGATGCGGAACATGTCGAAGGCCTCGCCGGGATAGGTCTCGCCCGGATTATGCGGGTCCGGCTGCGGCTGGGTCCAGATGATCACCACATGGTCGCCCTGCGCCAGCGCCTTCTTGAACGTCTTCTTGCCCGGCGGCACCATGCCCGGCGGCAGGTCCTTGATCAGCGAGATCAGCTCCAGCACGCCCTCGCGGCCCTGCCGCACATTGGGGTTATGCTGGATGTAATCCTCGGAGATGTATTTCATCACTGCATCGCGGTCGGCGCGGTTGATCACGCCGTCCCACATGTCGAGCACCAGCGCGATGTTCGCCTGCTCGCGCTTGCGCTCGTGATTGAGCGCAAGCCACCAGCTGATCGCGGCGGTCACGGCGACCAGCACCAGGGCGCCCAGCAATAGCGAAACTTTCATCCTCTCACGTCCCCAGACCTGTCGTTTTCGATCCCGGTCGGCAGGCACTTGTCGCCCCGCCGATTCGCATCCTCATCCCCGTCAACCGCTGCCCGTTCGACCCCGCGAGGCCGATAAGGACCGCTGCGCCGAACGGTAAATTTTTCTCATTGACCGGAACACGCTTGCACTGAATGAACAAATTTGCAAGTTTGATCTCCAGATTGCTAGACGATTCAGAATAGAATCGCGGCAACCGGGATGCCATGAGGAGAGGACAATGCCGCAACTTCGGTGCAAGCGCGTGCATGAGCGCGCACCTGCCAAGGGTGGGAGCGCAGGCCGAGCGTCTGGGCACAGAGGCGCGCACTGATGGGCCACCTCACCTTCTCGCGCCGCAGCCTGCTTGGCGCCGGCGCCGGCCTCATCGCCGCCCCCTCTTTCGCGACTCTCGGCGCCGTCAACGAGCGCCCCATCGTCTCGACCAGCGCCGGCAAGGTGCAGGGCATCACGGAAGGCGCGGTCTACGCTTTCAAGGGCATTCCCTATGGCGAGCCGACCGGCGGCGCCGCGCGCTTCCTGCCGCCCGTCCCCCGCAAGCCGTGGCGCGACGTGCGCGATGCCTCAAGCTACGGCCCACGCTGCCCGCAGCACAATTTCCTCGGCGGCCCGGAAAACCCCACCCATTCGGAAGACTGCCTCGTCGCCAATGTCTGGACCGGCTCGCTCACCGGCAGCAAGCCGGTCATGGTCTGGGTCCATGGCGGCGGCTGGGAAGTCGGCGGCTCGAACGATCCGGTCACCAATGGCGCCTGGCTCGCCCGCAATCATGATGTCGTGCTGGTTTCGATCAACCACCGCCTCAACGTCCATGGCTATCTCAATCTCGCCGAGATCGGCGACGAGCGTTACGCTTATTCGGGCAATGCCGGCGCGCTGGATATCGCGCTGGCGCTCGCCTGGGTGCGCGAGAATATCGGCCAGTTCGGCGGCGATGCGGATCGGGTGACGATCCTTGGCCATTCCGGCGGCGGGCGGAAGATCAATGCGATGATGACGATGCCGGCGGCATCGGGCCTGTTCCATCGCGCGATTTCCCAGAGCGGCCCCGGCATCCGGCTCGACTCTCGCGAGGTTTCGCTGGACCGCACCGAGCGCCTGCTCCGCAAGCTCGGCATCCCCAAGAGCGATTTCCGCCGCCTCGCCGATGTGCCGACCCGCACGCTCACCGCCACCGGCATCGAGGTGCGCAACGAGACCGGCCAGTGGCGTCCCTTCGTGGATGGCGCGAGCGTCATCCAGCACCCGTTCCTGCCCCACGCCCCACTGCTCAGCGCGCATGTGCCGATGATGATGGGGACGACGCTGGAGGAAACCGCGATCTTCCTCGGCCATGTGCCTGCTTATGACAACATGTCCGACGCGCAGGTGCTGGAGGAATCGCTGCGCTTCTTCCCGCCCGGCGAAGCGCCAAGAGCCATCGAGACATGGCGGAAGATGTTCCCGGACCACAGCAACGCCAAGCTCTATTCCCGCCTGACGACGGACCGCTCCTATCTCCTCGATGTGACGTTGCAGGCCGAAAGCAAGGCCGCGCTCGGCGCCGCACCGGCTTATCTCTATCTCGTCGACTGGCTGACCGACACCGGCAGCATCAAGGATGTCGCGCCGCACGGCATCGAGATGGCGTTCACCTTCGGCAATATCGAGGCGCATTCCGGCGTGGGCAAGGTGACGCCGGAGGCCGATGCGCTGCGCACCGCCATGTCCGGCGCATGGACCTCCTTCGCGCGCACCGGTCGCCCGGATCATCCGCACATGCCGACATGGCTGCCTTATGAGCCATCGCTGCGGGCCACGATGCTGTTCGGCAAGACCGTGCGGCTCGAGTCCGATCCCTTCGCCGCCCAGCGCAGCTACATGGCGCGCTTCGGCTCCGAGCAGCTTGGCGAGCGTGAGCCGCGTCCGCCCGGGCCTTGGATACGGTGATGGGGGATTCGCTGATGAACGACGCAAACACCCAACCGGTACGCCAGCCGCCCGCGCTCGATTTCGCTTTCGAAATCGAGATCGAGCTGACCAAGCGCTATCGCTACGGCCCCACTTTCTGGGGCGCCGAGCGCGGCTTTGTCGGCGTGGAAAGCGGCATCGTGCGCGGCCCGCGCCTCAATGGCATCGTCATTCCGCACAGCGGCGGCGACTGGCCGACGATCCGCAGCGATCACACCGTGAAGTTCGAGGCGCGCTATCTGATCGAGGCCGATGACGGCACGATCATCGAGCTGCAGAACCGCGGCGTGCGCTATGGCAACAAGGAGGTTCTGGCCAGGCTCCAGAATTACGAAGCTGTCGATCCCGCCGCTTATTATGCCGGCGCGAGTCCTGTCTTCGATGCGCCGGAAGGGCCGCATGAGTGGCTCTGCCGCACGATGTTCGTCGGCAAGATCGATCGGCGCGCCGACCGCGCGGTCTTCTCCTACTGGGCGGTGCTGTGATCGCGCGGCGATCCTTCAACGCCATGAAAGCCCTGCTGCTCGCAGGCATGATGAGCAGCGCCCCCGCCGCGCTCGCGGCCAATGATGCGGCGCCTGCATTCGCGGCAGACGCCGGCTCCGCTTTCGCGGACCGCTGCGCCGCCGCCCGCACGCTGCTGCCCGCCGATGTGACGCTGACCACACTCGAAGCCGTCGATCCCGCACCGCACTGGCAAAGCCCCACCTCCCCGACCTCCCCGAACGGCGAGGCCGTGCGCCTGCCCTTCTGCCGCCTTGCCGGCATGATCGATGGCGACATCGGCTTCGAGCTCTGGCTCCCGCGCGACTGGAACCAGCGCATGCTCGGTACGGGCGTCGGCGGCGAGGCGGGCTATTATAATTACGCGGATATGGCGCGCGGCGTGGAGCAGGGCTTCGCCGCCGCCTCCAGCGATACCGGCCACCGGCAGGGCGAACGCTGGATCGACAATGCCCGCAAGTCGGAAACCTATGCCCACCTCGCCTATCACCGCCTCACGCAAGTCAGCAAAGCGATCATCGCGCGCTTCTATGGCGCCCCGGCGGCCTATGCCTATTTCCTCGGCTGCTCGGGCGGCGGGCGGCAGGGCCTGCGCGAGATCCAGCTTTATCCCGGCGATTATGACGGCGCGCTGATCGGCGCCCCCGGCCTCGATGTGCCGCTGCTCGCCGCCCGCCTGCTCCATGTCCATCTCGCCCAGACGCAGGGCGATGGCGTCGCCCTGACCGCAGCCGACTGGTCGCTGGTGTCAAAAGGCGCCATCACCCGCTGCGACAAGGATGACGGCCTCGCCGATGACATCATTGCCGATCCGCGCGCCTGCGGTTTTCGCGTCGAGGACCTCGCCTGCAAGCCCGGCCAATCAACGGATTGCCTCACGCCCGCCAAAGTGGCGACCATCGCAAATATCGTCGCGCCGCTCACGGACAGCACGGGCAAGACTCACGATTTCGGCCTGCTCCCCGGCATCACCGCCCGGCCCGGCGGCCTGCCGCCGCTGCCGGTGCAGATGTTCGGCCATGCGCGCGGCGATGCAGGCTGGGACGCGGCAAGCTTCGATCTTGCCGCCGATCTCGCTGCCGCCCGCAAGACCTTCGCCACGATGGACGCGCGCAGCGCCGATATGCGCGCCTTTGCCGAACGGGGCGGCAAGCTGATCCTCTATCATGGCTGGGCGGATGCCTCGGTCCAGCCGCTCTCCACGCTCGATTTGTTTGCGCGCATGGGCGCGCAGCCGGGGCAGGACCGCGATGATTTCGCACGGCTCTACATGGTGCCCGGCATGCTCCATTGCCGGGGCGGGGCGGGCACGGATCGCTTCGGCGGCTCGGAAGACCGCAGCGCCACCGGCCAGCCGGAAAGCGACATGCTCGCCGCGCTGATCGGCTGGGTCGAGCGAGACGTCGCGCCCGCCACCATCGAGGCGCGCCACCGCGCGGCGGACAGCACCGTCACCAGGAGCCGCCCGCTCTGCGCATGGCCGCAGGCAGCGGCGCGGCAGGAGGACGCCGCCCCCGATCAAACCGCCGGTTTCCGCTGCGTAACCAGTGCGCGGGGAGACACGTAATGACACTCCCGGCACCGTATATCGCCCGGTTGGGGGATGGCGTCGCGGATCAGCGCGATAAGCGCGCATCAGTTGATCATCAACCGACAGAGGAGGGAAGTGAGGGGGAGTATCCGGCGTAATCCGGCAGGATCATCGGCAGCAGAAAGGCCCGACGCGATCCGCACGAGAAAGCGCCGCCGGACTTAGGCGGACTGGATTTTTGAACAACACAAAGAAGTGAATTCTTGAGTTGAAACAACATGTTTCCTGAAATTCAAGTTGAGGGAGAGAGCCAATGATTACCAGAATTCTGAAAGGACGTGCGCTCGGCAACGCCAGCCTCGGCAGCGCATCGCGCATCACGCTGGCCGCCGCTTTGTGCATGCCGGCCAGCCTGTTCGCCACGGCGGCAAGCGCGCAGACCGAGGCCGCCCCGCAGGCGGCTGCGGACAACAGCAACGAGATCATCGTCACCGCGCAGTTCCGCTCGCAGAATGTGCAGTCGACGCCGATCGCCATCACCGCCATGAGCGCGCAGCAGCTTGAAGCGCGCGGCCAGACCAGCATCACCGAGATCGCCACCAAGGCGCCGAACGTGAACCTGCGCGAGAGCAACCCGCAGGGTCCGTCGCTGCAGGCGCATATTCGCGGTATCGGCCAGGCGGACTTCAGCCTCGCGTTCGAGCCGGGCGTCGGCATCTATGTGAACGACGTCTATTATTCCACGCTCACCGGCTCGGTGCTCGATCTGCTCGATCTGGAGCGGGTCGAGGTGCTGCGCGGTCCGCAGGGCACGCTGGCGGGCATGAACTCCATCGGCGGCGCCATCAAGCTCTACACCAAGAAGCCGGACGGTAATGACGGCGGCTTTGTCGAGGCAACAGTGGGCAGCCTCAATCGCGTGGACGTGCGCGCGGCCGCCAACTTCACCATCGTTCCTGATCGCCTGTTCGCCCGTATCTCGGGCGTCTCGCGCAATCAGGATGGCTATGTGAAGGTCTATGACTTCGCTTGCACCCATCCGGAACTGGACGCCATCTACGATATTCCGTCACAGACCGACGGGCGCGATTGCCAGCTCGGCTCGGAAGGCGGCAAATCCTATGTCGCGGCGCGCGGCGCCCTGCGCTGGCTCCCGACCGAGGATCTCGAAATCAACATCAGCGCAGACGTGACGCGCGACGATTCCGAGGCCGCGCCGCAGACGCTCATCTTCGTCGGCACCGCCAACGGAACCTCATATACACCCGGTACGGCCGGCCTCAATCTGAGCCGGAATTACCCGATGTACTCCACGGCGCCGACCAACGGCCTCAACCTGTGGGATCCGGCGACGGGCACCTCGCCCTTCGTTCCCTATTCGCCCTGGGGCGTGGCGGGCGACAGCTTCACCAACAGCCCCTATGTCAATTACTCGACCTATTGCGATGCGCGGCCGGTCGATGGGTCTGCCCCTTATTGCTTCAAGCCGGTCAGCAAGGTGAATGGTTGGGGCGTCAACGGCAGCATCGATTACACGATCTCCGAGAACCTCAAGCTGACCTCGATCACGGCCTATCGCAGCTTCACGGCGAACTGGGTGCAGGATTTCGATGCGACGCCGCTCAGCAACGCACTGATCGATTATGAAGCAACCAACTGGCAGTTCAGCCAGGAAATCCGCCTTGCCACCAGCCTGTTCGAAGACAAGGTCGATCTCGTCGTCGGCGGCTTCTATCTCGATCGCTTCGGCACCTATCGCGGCACGATCAACCAGGGTCTGCTGATCTTCACCGAATATGACGAGATCCCGGCAACCAACTGGGCGGCCTTCGCCAACGCCTCCTGGCGCATTACCGACAAGCTCGAGCTGAATGGCGGCATTCGCTATTCCGAGGAAGAAAAGACCTTCGTCTTCTTCCGTGGCGGTCGTCCCGGTGTGCAGGCAGCAAATCCGCCCCCGTACTTCCCCTGCACCGTCGACGGCGTGGACTATGGCGTTGTCCATGTCGCCTTCTGCGGCCTCAACGGTGCTGAAGGCACCTACAAGGGCAGCAATGTCGACTGGCGCGCCGTCCTCCAATATCAGTGGACGCCGGACATCATGACCTATGCGAGCGTCGCCACCGGCTTCAAGGGCGGCGGCATCAACCCGCGTCCCTACACGCCGGCACAGGCCGTCTCGTTCGATCCGGAAACGCTGGTCGCCTATGAAGTCGGCTTCAAGTCGCGCTTCTTTGATCGCCGCGCACAGCTCAACGTGTCTGCCTTCGTGAACAAATATTCGGACTTCATCGCCAGCGTGTTCTCGCGCGTGACGGCTGCGCCGAACGATGGCTGCCCGATCTCGCCGAACGATCTGACCTGCTCCTACTTCGTGAACGCAGGCAAGGCGACGCTCAAGGGCGTCGAGGCAGAACTGTCGCTCGAGCCGGTTGATGGCTTCCTCATCGATGCCTCGGCCGCTCTGCTCGACTTCCAGTATGATGAGCTGTCGGGCTGCTCTCCGGCCCTCACGCCGACGACCTGCACCGCGCCTTCGGGCGGTCTGGGTGCCGGTCTGCGCTATGGCATGACGCTGCCCTACGCGCCGAAGCGCCAGTTCAGCGTCGGCGCCCAGTATCGCTTCGATCTGGGTTCGGCTGGCTCGGTCACCCCGCGCCTCGACTGGAGCTGGCGTTCGCGGCAGCAGACCTTCACGGTGCAGAACAACGTGCTGGCCTATCTGCCCTCCTACGGCCTGCTCAACGGCCGTATCGCGTGGAACTCGGCGGATGAGGACTGGCAGCTTGCCCTGCAGGTCACCAACATCACGGACAAGCTCTACTGGACCGGCATCGGCCCGAACAACAACTCGGGCACCACGGCGGCCAACCCCGGCATGCCGCGCCAGTGGTCACTGTCCCTGAAGCGCACCTTCTGATGGGCTGAAGAGGCTGCGGCGGGCGGACAACCCCGCCCGTCGCGGCCTGCCCTTTCATTTCCACGTTAAATCAGACACCCCGGAGAGGCAGCGATGTTGAACAGCAGCAGGTTCCTGGCGTCCCTCGCTTTTGGCGCGATGCTCGCCACATCCTCCACCGCGGCCTTGGCCGCCACCTTCACCGGCGGCGGCTCGGGCCCCTATCGCGTGACGATGACGGACGAGATCGACGGGCTCGATCATCACACCGCCTACATCCCCAGCCTGCCGGCCAGCGCGGGCGATGCGAAGCTCCCCATCTTCGTGTGGGCCAATGGCGGCTGCGCGGACACGGGCAATGCCTATCGCTACTTCCTCGATAACATCGCCTCGCACGGCTATCTCGTCGTCACGCTCGGCAAGATCGGCCCCAAGGGCGCGGAATCCAATTACGGCAAATGGCCCCGCGAGTTCGCCATGCCAGCAACGCCCCCGCCGCTCGATGGTCCTACCGGCACGCTGCCGCACGAGATGAAAGCCGCGATCGACTGGGCCGTGGCGCAGAACAGTAAGGACGGCAGCCCGCTCAAGGGCAAGCTCGATACCAGCAAGATCGGCGTTTCCGGCCACAGCTGCGGCACGCTCCAGGCGCTGGCGATGTCCTCAACGGATCCGCGCATCACCACCACGCTGATGATCAATGGCGGCGTATGGAACATCGGCACCGGCGGCCTGCCCGGCGCGCCGGAGATCACCAAGCAGTCGCTCAAGACCGTTCACGGCACCATCGGCTATATCCACGGCGCGCAGGACAGCGCCCTGCCCAATGGCCAGGACGATTTTTCGCGGATCGAGGGCATTCCCGCCATGCTCGCCGTGCGGCAGGACGTCGCCCATAGCGGCACCTTCTGGCTGAAGAACGGCGGCGCCTATGGCACCGTCGCCCTCGCCTGGCTGGATTGGCAGCTCAAGGGCGATGCCCAGGCCGCCCGCTGGTTCGTCGGCGAGGATTGCCGCCTGTGCACCGACCCGCGCTGGACCGTGGAGCGCAAGAATTTCCCGTGAGGGGGGGGCGCGATGAGGGGCACACCGTCTCCAGCCCCGTCACCCTGAACTCGTTTGGCTTGCGCCGCCCTTCGGGTCAGGGTCCATCTTCCGACGAAGCTCAGGTCATGAAGGCGAGATGGATGCTGAACCAAGTTCAGCATGACGGGAAATGAGGAGGCCGAGCCACCACCCCATCCCCACTCGTATTTCCAGCCACCGCGCCCCAATTCCGGTCATTGCGAATTTTAATCTCACTCAGTAAGAGGATCGCCCGCCCACTTCCGGGCCTGCGCTAAGGACGAGACGGCATGGCAAAGGCCGCAGAGGCACCCGAGATGACCGGCGCGATCGAGCGCACGCTGCGGGCGCTCAAAAGCGTGGCCGAGCATGGCGAGTTCACCCCGCGCGATCTGGCCGAGGATGTCGGCATCCCCACCAGCACCGCTTATCGCCTGCTCCAGTCCCTGGGCGCGATGAATTATGTCGAGAAGTCGAGCCACGGCAGCTACCGCGTCGGCCGCGAGCTGGTGCGCCTCTCCTCCATGGTCGCCGCGCAGTTCGATTATGGCGCCATTGCGCGCCCCTTCCTCGCCAGATTGTCGGACGCGTTCCACGAGACCTGCGCTTTCGCGCTCTATCTGCCCAATGAGCATAGCTGCTCGATCATCGAGACGATCAACGCCGTCCACCCGCTCCAATATGTCGTGGAAAAGTACAAGACCCGCGCGCTCGTCTGGGGTGCGCTCGGCCGGGCGATGCTGCCCTGGCTCGATGAGGCGGATGTGCGCATCGCCATCGAGCGGCAGGGCCCACCGCTGGAGCCGGACCTGCCGCCGATGACGTTCGAGGCCCTGCAGGCCGAGGCGGATCGCGTCCGCCGCCAGGGCTGCTTCGTCGCGACCAGCCCCAGCGCGCTCGGCACCAATGGCACGGCCGCGCCGGTGTTCAACGCGCGCGGCCAGCTCTTCGGCAGCCTTGGCGTCACCATCCCCGCCGTGCGCTATGATGCCGAGATGCAGCCCACCATCAGCGCGGCGGTCATCGACGCCGCCCGCGGCATGAGCGCCGCCCTCGGCCATGGCGGCAGCCGGCTGCGCAGGGGCGGCTGAGAGCACGGATTGCGGGAAGCCGACCCCGCCCTCTCCCCTTGAGGGAGAGGGTTGCGCAGACTTGGCAGCGCGCTGCCTAGTCGAAGCTGGGAGAGGGGTATGCTATCCACAGGATCGCGCGGATCGGCGATCCGCCCCCCTCATCCAACTGCGCCTAACCGCCTCGCGGCGGCAAGGCTACGTATCCTTCTCCCTCAAGGGGAGAAGGGCGGACGATCACCGAAGATCCGCCTTAGCCTTCTCTCGTCCTTCCGGACGTGCCGCTCGCCTTGCCCCGCCCCCTCCCGCACACCCCACCCGTCTCGTCATTCCCGCGCACGCGGGAATCCAGACCCCAGCCGGACAACCCTCGCGCCTCTGGATTCCCGCCTTCACCGGAATGACGGGGAAATCGTCCTTTCCGAACGTGCCGCTTTTTGCCCATGCCTCCCCCCATCAGACCACCCCATCCCCAGCCGCGATGAACCGCGGAACCCCTCCGCCGTTCCCCCGTTGGCCTTATATCCCCCGAACCAGAGATATGAGGTGCCGACCATGGCCAACCGCCAGAAATCCCGCAGTCTGAAACCACTCGCCGATCAAGTCATCGTCATCACCGGCGCCACCTCCGGCCATGGCCTGTGCACCGCGCTCAAGGCGGCCGAGGCCGGCGCCCGCGTGATGCTCGCCGCGCGCGACGAGACCGCGCTGACCCAGGTCTGCGATCAGATCCGCGCCAATGGCGGCACGGCCGATTATCTGCCCACCGATGTCGGCGTGGAAAGCGATGTCGAGGCCCTCGCCCGCACCACCGTCGATCGCTTCGGCGGTTTCGATACCTGGGTGAACAATGCCGGCATCGGCATTTATGGCGACATCCTCAAGGTGCCGATGGAGGATCATCGCAAGATCTTCGACACCAATTACTGGGGCATCGTCCATGGCTCGCTCGCCGCCGCGCGGCACCTCAAGGACCGCGAGGAGCCCGGCGCGATCATCAATGTCGGTTCGATCAACAGCGACATGTCCGGCCCGCTGCTCTCCGCCTACAATGCCTCCAAGCATGCGGTCAAAGGCTTCACCGATGCGCTGCGCATCGAGATGATGGGCGCGGGCAGCGCACTCTCCGTCACCCTCATCAAGCCAAGCGCCATCGGCACGCCCTTCCCGCAGCACGGCCGCAACATCACCGGCTATGAAGCGCGCCTGCCCAGCCCGATCTACTCGCCCGAGCTGGTCGCCGATGCCATTCTCGACGCCGCCCAGCACCGCCGCCGCTCAGTGACCGTCGGCACCGGCGGCAAGCTGCAAGTGCTCGGCGCCGTGATGTTCCCCTCCCTCTTCGACAAGCTCGCCACCTCCATGCGCGGCAAGCTCATCAATGAGGACGAGCCCGTGCCGATGCAGGAAGGCAATCTCTACGAACCCCACGGCAATGACGGCCACACGGAGGGAAGGCAGAAAGGCCGCAGCTTCAGCGTCTTCGCGCCCGTGCGGCGGCACCCGCTGGCGCTGCTGGGTGCGGTTGCGGTGCTTGGGGCCGGTGGGGCGAGTTTGGCGTTCAGGGGGGCGCGGGGGTGAGGGGTTAGAGGACAATTTAAGCCCCGCTCTGGCGGCTTTGCGTTCGGATAAGACTTGGTTGCCTGCGGACTGTGTTGACCAGGAAGTTGGTAGGAGTAGCTGTCAGATCGACTAGACGACGGGCTTTAATGCTGCGAAGAATAGCCCATGACACTCTACGAACTCATCTTTCTTGGGCAGCCTTCGCAGGAGCAGACGCAGGCGTTGACCGACCGCTTCATTGAAGTAGCGGGGGAATTTGGCCTAACCTTCGGAGATGAACTGAAGCTAATCGACGCCGCAAGTTTCGTGGAGCACGAACCTAAGGCGACCGCCGCAGCTATCTATTTTGGGGGAGACCCGGCCACGCACCTGAAGGAGCTTCAAGCGCTCCAGCGGGAGAATATCCCGATAGTTCCGGTTGTGGAGGAAGGTAAAAACCCAACGTCCGTTTTGCCCGAACAGATTCATGCCATCAATGCTTGCTTCTTCGACGCAACAGACACGAGAATTGACGCCCTCGTTGCTGCGGCGCAGGAGTGCTTGGGGCTGCTTCGCCGTCAGCGTCGAATGTTTATCAGCTACCGGCGAAACGATTCACGAGAAATGGCGGTACAACTCCACGACGAACTCAGTGGGGCAGGCTTTGATGTCTTTCTAGACACCCACGACATTCGTCCTGGGGAGACATTCCAAGAAATGCTTTGGCACCGGCTCGCTGACTGTGACGTCGTGATCATGATCGACACACCCGACTATTTCGGGAGTAAATGGACCAAACAGGAATTCGGGCGTACACTCGCGCAAGGCATTCAAGTCCTGCGGCTGGTGTGGCCCGGACACCAGGGCACCAGACACCTGAGTCTGAGTGACACGATCAGCCTCACCTCGACCAATGTGACGCCAAGCAATCGGTTGACACCCCAAGCCGTCGAAGAGGTGATTGACCGCGCTGAACGGTTGAGAAGTAGAAGCGTAGCGTCCCGCCACATGAGTCTGGCCGGAGCATTTCGGGTCGAGGTCGAACGCATAGGTGGTGTGGTCGAAGGGATAGGCCCGCACCGCGCCATTTTAGTAACGCTGCCAAATGGCCTGAAGCTCCAAGCCTATCCAGCAGTCGGCGTCCCGACCGCCGATCTACTGAACGACGTGCATCGCGCCGCCGAAGCTACCGGTTCGGAGCGATTGCCGTGTTTAGTGTATGATCATACGGGCATCCGTCCAACGTGGATCGCGCATCTAGACTGGCTCGATGAACGGATCAAAGAGGTAAGGGGACTGAGGATTTTCAACGCTGGATGGGAGCTCGCAGCGTGGGACAGCTAAACCCAAACGGAGCAATCTTTCTTTCAGCCGGCGTTCCAGATGCCAGCGCGAAGCATTTTATGGGAGTTGGCGACACGGCGGCAATATCGGCTGCAGTGTCGGCGCTTCTTTATGTCACGCTTGGTCGTCGCAGGCTGGTGTGGGGCGGCCATCCATCCATTACACCTATGGTTTGGTCCTTCGCCGAGACCATGTCAGTCGACTATGGCACTTGGGTTAAGCTCTATCAGAGTGAGATCTTCGAGGATGAATTTCCGGAAGAGACTGCGCGCTTCCAGAATGTAGTCATAACGAAGCGGGGGGACGATGTGGCGAGCAGCCTCGAGCACATGCGCAAGCGAATGCTCGACGAGACAGATTTCAGCGCGGCGGTTTTCGTTGGTGGTATGAAGGGCATCATGGATGAATATACGCTCTTCAAAGAGCGAGCGCCCGAAGCAGCGATAATACCGGTAATGTCTACTGGTGGCGCCGCAGAGGTACTTGGAACGAGGTTACGGATAGCTCCCTCGCTCGCGTTGCAGCTGGATTACGTCGCACTCCTACACGAGACGCTCCAGATCGATGTCAACGAGAAGCGCTATACAACGCCTGAGCAGCAGCCGAAAGATCTAAGAGCTCGGATAGCACGGCCCGAACACCCCGCCTGACGATGGGCGAACCGCTACCTCTAAAAAATCCTCCGAGTCAACGGGTTACGAAGGCTCATGCCTAGCGCATCTGCAAGACGCTTCTGCTCGGCCGCCCGATACTCCCTCACGCGACGTGGCCTGTGATGGTAGGTCGATAAATCCACGGTCTCGTATAGCGAAAGATACTCCTGCCCCTCGTAACGCTCTCCGCCCTCAAGGATTGGTAGCACGTAGACCTGACAGTCGGGATGAGAAAAAGCATCAAAGTAGCCCAGTTCCCAAGGGCACCACTTTGAGACCGATGCACTCGGGGTGTGTGCGTAAAAGAGTGTATCGCACTGCCGCATTCGAACGCGAAGCTTGTCGGCATGTTCGCGCGAAACCTTAGATCGGTCGAGCCGCGCGTCCTCAATCCAATCGACGTAGACGGTTCGACCGCTCTCCTCAATGAGCTGCTTGGCTCCGAGAACAAGCTCGCGATCCTGATGTGAATGAGAGAGGAAAATATCGAACTTCGTCTTCGCGGTGTCCCTAGCCTCGCGGAGCAGCGCCTCGTCCGACTTCGAGGCGCGCTGGCGAGCACGACGTGCCGCGTTTCTGACTTCATCCGCCCGTAAAACCATTGGGTTCCTCCCACACTCACTCAGACAGTGCGACTGCAGGCCGCAACGATTACCTCAGTGTTCGAAGTGCCCCCAAGCACCGCTTAGGCGATCTTGCTGATAGAGCGAGCAAGGCAGCACGGCGCCGCATCGGCTCAGCTGCGAAGAACGCCAACCTAAGTTATTTGCCGGCAGCCTTCGCAGCGGCATCTATCCATCTCTTCAAGTCCGCGTGCGTGGTGTACTTGTAGATTGGGTAGCCGGCGTCTGTCAGCAACGTCGGAGTTGCACCTACGGGACCCGACGTGCCATCAACGCTCTTTAGATGATGTATCTGTACGCCGACAACGCCATTACCCCGGGCAATTGACTGTTCAATCTCGTAGTTGATGTATTTTCGTCCAGCCGTTGCGCTTCCGATGCACACTACGGTTACCGATGTTCCTATGAGCCCATTGTCGATCAATGTCTTGATCGCGGCATCTCCCTTTTTCTTGCTTTCCTCCCACAACGATTTGTCGCGGAAGCCAGCAGCCGACTCTTCGATGACCTCCGGAAGGTTACGAATCTGGTTCACCCGGAAGATGTCTTGCTGGTAGTGGAAGCTGAAGAAGACGTGCCGCGCCATGAGCCCTCCAGTGCGATTGCCCCAGCATGACTAAAGTATTATCCCGTCACAGCCAAACAAAAAGCCCCGCCGACAATGCCGGCAGGGCCTTTTCTGTATCTCGCGCGGGTCAGAGAGCCGCGCGGCGCGTCGGGGGCGGAGGCCTCAGGCGGCTTCCAGCTCGTCCTCGTCGGCGGTCTGCACCGGGCCGCTGTCCTGGCCCTTGGCGCTCACGTCGCGGTCGACCAGTTCGATGATCGCCATCTGCACCGCGTCCGATGCGCGGATGTCGGCGCGGATCACGCGGGTGTAGCCGCCGGCGCGGTCCTTGTAGCGCTCGGCCAGCACGTCAAACAGCTTGGCAAGCTGCGCATCGTCGAGCAGGCGGGCATGGGCCAGACGGCGATTGGAGAGGCCGCCGCGCTTCGCCAGCGTGATCAGCTTCTCGACATAGGGGCGCAGTTCCTTCGCCTTGGGCAGCGTGGTCTTGATCTGCTCGTGCTTGATGAGCGCGGCCGCCATGTTGCGGAAGAGCGCGGTGCGGTGGGCCGAGGTGCGCTGCAGCTTGCGGCCGCCATATCTATGACGCATGGGTCTTGTCCTTCGTTCGTTATGGGGCCGTACAAGGCACCCCGTACCAGGCGATGATCACGGGCACCGCCAGAACCCGGCCTCCTGCAAGAAGGACTTGAAGCGCCGCCCTAAAGCCGCTCACGCGCGAAAAGTCAAGGGAAAGCCGCCCCCGCGCTCACCCGCGCCCTCACAGGAAGCGAATCCCCGGCGCGCCCTGCGGCGCCAGCATCAGCGCATGCATTGCCCACACCATCGCGTCGGCACGATCCGGCGAGCGGCCCGGCCCTTCATAGCCGCCCCCGGCGATCAGCCCGCGCAATTGCTCCTCCAGCGCCGGGAAGCGCCCCGCGAACCGCGCCCGCCCCGCCTCGAACAGCGCCGCGACCGGCTCGGCCCGCGCCACCTTCCCCCGCCGCGCCGTCACCAGCCGTACGGGCAGCGCGCATCCCGCGCTCGCCAGCACGCTGCGCACCATGTCGCCGCCCTGATTGGCCTCCGCCACCACGCGGTCCGCCCCATGCGCCTCCACCGCCGCCGCGACCGCCCGCGCCCAGCGCTCGGGCGAGGCATGGTCCACGCTATGATCGGCCAGCACATGCGCCACGCGCGCCGCATCCGCCGCGTCCACCCCGCAAGCAACAATCCCGCAAGACCCCGCCGCACTCGCCGGCGGATCAACCCCGATCACGATCCGCGCCAGATTCCCCGCGTCCACCACGCCGCCCCGACACGCCTCGATCAGCGCCGCCGGCCAGAGCGATCCCGCCAGATCCTCGCTCATCAGCCCCTCGATTTCCTGCCGCCCCAGCGCGGTGCCGCCATAGGCCGCGTCCACCGCGCGCAGCCAGCTCTCGGGCAGGTGCGGATTGACCCCGCTCGCCCCGCCGGTGCGCACCGTATCCGGCGCCTCCAAAATCGCCCGCAGCGTCGTGCAGCCCGCCCGCGGCGTGGTCGTGACGAGCGCGCGCGGCCCCGCCCCATCGCTCAGCCCCATCCGCAACCCCAGCTGCAGATTGTCCCAGCTCTCCTGCGGATGCCGCCACTTGGCCAGCTCGTCGCACCAGGCGATGTGATGCTCCGGCCCGCGCAGCCCCTCAGGGTTCGCGCCGGAGTAAAGCGTGCCGATCGCCCCGCCCGGCCAGATGATCCGGCCCCTGCTGGCCTCGAACCGCGGCCCGCCCCGCACGCCCCCACCCGTTGCCCCCGTCTCGCCCGAGCCATCCTCCGCCCGCACAATCCCCTGCGCCCCCACCGCCAGCAGCCCGCTCGGCCCCTCGATCATCACGCGCCGCGCTTCCTCCACCGTCGCCGCGACGAGCGCGATCCGCAGCCCCTCGCCCGCCCGCGCCGCCATGCGCGCCATCTCGTCGACCCACTCGGCCCCGGCGCGCGTCTTGCCATAGCCACGCCCGGCCATCAGCACCCAGGTCCGCCAGTCCCCCGCCGGCGCCCGCTGCCCCTCATGCGCCCAATGCGCCCAATCGCTGGAAAAGGCCGCCGCTTCCCGCACCGTGAGCCCGCGCAACACCCGCCGCCGCTGCTCCACGTCCAGCCCATGCAGCCGCCCGCTCACATCGTTCATCGTCATCTCCAAGGAAAAAAGGCCGCACGCCCGCACCCGCCCCACCCCCCTCTCCCGTTCACGGGAGAGGGAGGGGCCCGCTGCAAAGCGGTGGGAGGGTGAGGGCGGCGAGGGCGCGTCGCGGGGGCCAACGCGGCGCCCCCGAACCTCAGCTGCGCGCCTAAGCCCTATGTTGTGCTCCTGCGAAGGCAGGAGCCCAGGGCAGACGCGCGGTGCCTTGACGCCCTAGGCTCCTGCCTTCGCAGGAGCACAGAAGGGGGAAGACGCAACCACCGGCAACACCTCACGCCCCCTCATCCCCCTTCACCCCCGCCTTCCGCTTATCCGCCCGCTCAATCGCCTCGATCTTGCGCAAGATGCTCGCCCGCACCGCATCCAGCTCTTCCGGCCCCGGCCGCCCCTGCGCCCGCCAGTCATAATTCTGCGCCGCCCCGCCCCGCGCCGAGGCGCGATGCAGCCGCAGCAGGTTCATCATCTCGCCGATGCTCATCGCCGGCCCCGCGCCACGAGACTCCGCGCCGGCATCAGCCCCCTTCGAACCAGCGCTGGAATCAGCACCTGCATCCGCACCAGCCCGCCCACCAGCGGCCGATCCGCCCGCCGCCCCGGCGCCCTCCACCGCACCGCCAGCGCTCTTGCCCCCATCCGCAGTCCCCTCCGCGGCGCGCGCAACGCCCCCAGCCTCCCCACCGGAAACCAGCGCACACAGGCGCGCGCTCGCCAGCTCCACCAGCGCCGTCTCGATCCGCGCATAGCCCTGATCCAGCGCCAGCGCCCAGGCCGCCGCAAACTCCGCCGAGCGCATCCGGCGATTGTAGATGGCGGTGGTGGAAAAGCCCGCCGCCGCTGCCGCCGCCCGCACATTGCAGGTCGCCGCCAGCTCGGTGAGAAAGATGCGCTCGGCCCGCAGCGACCACCGCGCATCGCTCGTGCGGGCAATCTGCGTCTTGCCATTGATCGCCGGACGCACGACACGCCCCGGCCCCGGCGCACGCGCCGTCCGTTCCTTGCCCATGAGAATGAGCTCCTGATCTGATAAAGGGAAAGCACCCCGATGCGCCCCAGAGGCACGGATCGCGATGTTCTTGATTTGTACCAGAACAGCGTTGCGATGTCAAGGTTTTTGGGTAGAGCAGCCGAGCCGCGACCGCCACCGGAGCGACGTCACCGCCCCCGATAAGGCTCGCACGCCACGCCGTCCCCATCCCGGTCCAGCGCCGGGCGATACCCCGGCTGCCCCCTGCGGATCGGCGCAACCCCCGCCGCCCGCGCATCGTCGCAGCGGCGGAAATAGACATAGGGGCGCTCGTCGACCGGCTCACGCAGCGGCGCGACCTTCACCTCACGCGGCGCAACAACTCGAGGCGCTTCCAAAACCTTGCCCGGCGTGGTCGCCAACAGCGTTGCGCCAAAGGTGCCGGATGCCAACAGGCCGGTGAAAATCAGAAATTGCTTGTCCATGTCTTGCCCCAAGCTCTCATGCGCATTGGAAGCCCTTGCGAAGGACTGGCTCAGGCTAACATGATAAGGGCGCGCTGTTAACAAAAGGTCGATCCGGCACGGTGAAGTTCGCGTCTCGGAAAGGAGTGGCGACGCTCAGGCTTCCCTTCTTTACCCGAGTTGGGGGAGGTTGGCAGAACGAGGGCTATTGCCATGGACTTTCGACAGGCTGGCAAGGGCGGCTGAAAAAGGCGCCGTAACTCCACTGCGAGAAACCTGCAGAAGCTCATTGAGTCCATTGTCGCTGGAAAGATGGATGCTTTCGTACCGACACAGCGGGATTTGGTAGTTGTTCGAGAACCGGCGATCTGGTCCGCCACTTTTGTTGGGGTGCTTCCACACGTGGCCAAGCACCTGGGTGTCGGAAGGAACCGTACCCTCCTCGATAAAATTGGAATCCTGCCAGTTTACTGACAAGCGATCATAGGCGACCGCTCCAACTTTTCCGCTGTCCACGACCAACAGGAAATCCGGAAAGAAGTATAGATTCTCTTTGCCGCTTTTTATCATTGGAGGAGTGATGTTGCTCTTAATCACCCTCGGCAATGAATAATCAAAAATCGTCGGCCGCTTGTCGACAACGTGACTCGCACCAGCATTACGTTTCCAAGTATGAATATCGCGCACCGCGCCGCCCGCATCGACGTGCCATTTGCTGATGCATTTCTGCATTTCGTCAAAAGCTGCCGTCACTAACTGGTATGTGTTTTGCACGTCGTCTTCTAGATCATATAGCAGGACGGATGACCGCTTGAAGCTGTCCAGCCATGCGCCGACCCCAACGCCCAGCAACGTCAGTATCACGCCAAACCAAAATCCCTTGGCCCCCGCACCGACGATTAGCAGCAACCAAATCAATGCTCCTCCCCAGCCAAGCGCCTTCGCCATCGAAACGGAACTCTGCTTCTCATTTAAATCTGCAAGGATTTCGGAGAAGCGACTATCCTCCATTTGGAGGACGTCAGAAGATGAAACCCGTATCATCTCCACCTCTGCGTTATTGCGCAATGGAGGAGAGATCGGAGGAGAACTCAGGCTGGGAGAAGTAGATTTTGCCTTTCCGCGATTTGGAAAGCTGGAGCGATAATAAAGCCCGCCCCTACCTGCGTGGATGTAGTGCCCACGAGGCCCCGTTCCAATACGGAGTCCTTTGACGCCCACGGACACTCCGATACCGCCCTTGGACAGATTGAAGCGAAATGGCCCCGCACTAACCGACTTTCTTATGTAGAAAGGCATCGTCACCCCCACTCTCGACTTTATGGTATCTTGCCGCGATTGGGTAAATATTCGACGTATCGACGCGAAAGACACGCCAACAATTAGCCCCTCCTCTTCAGAGGAGGGGTTGGGGTGGTGCTGGACCTTCAAGAGATGGCGCGCGGCTGAACGGCGAATCTGCGTGCGATGCTTCGCATCGCCCCCACCCCTTGCCCCTCCCCTGAAGGGGAGGGGTTAAGCGCGTTTTCCCCCAAACAGAAAAAGCCCCCGCCTTCCGGCAGGGGCCTTTCTCATCATCCAAGCCAAACCGGGTCAAAGGTTCACTTTGACCCGAATTCTTTAGCCCAGCAATTCCTGCTCGAGCTTCTTGGCGATCTCCTCGATGTTCTCCGGCGGCCAGCCGGGGATGTCCATCCCCAGGCGCAGCCCCATGCTGGAGAGCACTTCCTTGATCTCGTTGAGGCTCTTGCGGCCGAAGTTCGGCGTGCGGAGCATCTCGGCCTCGGTCTTCTGGACGAGGTCGCCGATGTAGATGATGTTGTCGTTCTTGAGGCAGTTGGCCGAACGGACCGAAAGCTCCAGCTCGTCCACCTTCTTGAGCAGATAGCGGTTGATCTGATTCGCATCGCCCTCGCCATCGTCGGAGGCCGCACCTGCGCCCGAACCCGTGCTCGGGCCGGCCGTCGGCAAGGCATCCTCGAAGTGGACGAAGAGCTGCAGCTGGTCCTGCAGGATGCGCGCAGCATAAGCCACGGCGTCCTCGGGGCTCACCGTGCCGTCCGTTTCCACCGTCAGGTTCAGCCGGTCATAGTCCAGCTCCTGGCCGATGCGGGCGTTCTCGACCTTATAGGCCACCTGGCGCACGGGCGAGTAGAGCGCGTCCACCGGAATGAGGCCGATCGGCGCGTCGGCCGGGCGGTTGTTCGCGGCGGGCACATAGCCCTTACCCGTGTCGACGGTCAGCTCCATGTTGAAGCTGGCGCCTTCATCGAGATGGCAGATCACCTGATCGCTGTTCATCACGGCCATGTCACCGGTCACGACGATGTCGCCGGCGGTCACGGTCGTCGGGCCGGTTGCGCTCAGCTGAAGGCGGCGGGGACCGTCGCCTTCCATCTTCAGCGCAATCTGCTTCACGTTGAGGACGATGTCGGTCACGTCCTCACGCACGCCGGCCAGGCTCGAGAATTCGTGAAGCACGTTCTCGATCTTGATCGCCGTAACAGCAGCGCCCTGCAACGAGGACAAGAGCACGCGGCGAAGCGCGTTGCCCAGCGTCAGGCCGAAGCCGCGCTCAAGCGGCTCGGCGACGAAGGTCGCGCGGCGCTTCGGGTCGCCCCCGGCCTTGATCTCGAGGCCGTTGGGCTTCTTCAATTCCTGCCAGTTCCTGATGTTGACAGTCATGTATTTCCCCTGGGAGTTGGGCGGAGGTCGGTGGAGTGCAGCTGCGATCCGGCCCCGGCCTTAGAAGGAATGGTCGGGCAGGGAGGAGGTTTCCGAAGAAATCCCGCCCTGCTCGTCGGGCCGTTCAGACGCGGCGGCGCTTGCTCGGCCGCACGCCATTGTGCGGGATCGGCGTCACGTCACGAATCGAGGTGATGGTGAAGCCGACGGCCTGCAGCGCACGCAGGGCCGATTCGCGGCCCGATCCGGGGCCTTTGACTTCCACTTCGAGTGTGCGCACGCCATGTTCGGCAGCCTTGCGGCCGGCGTCCTCGGCGCAGACCTGCGCGGCGTAGGGCGTCGACTTGCGGCTGCCCTTGAAGCCCATCATGCCCGCGCTGGACCAGCTGATCGCATTGCCCTGTGCATCGGTGATGGTGATCATCGTGTTGTTGAAGCTGGCGTTCACATGCGCGACGCCTGCCGAGATATTCTTGCGCTCGCGCCTGCGAATACGCTGGGGTTCCCGTGCCATCTGACTAACTTTCCCTACTCGAAACTGGTTGAACCGGTTGCCTGCGCCTGTTCACATTCACTGCGTCACATCATCCTGCCATGCTCGTCTGGCGAGCCGTCCGCGCCGGGGGCCTGTCTGCGCCACCCCTTGAGAGAGTGGACGCGGGGGCTTCCCTTTGCCGGTCCCGTTGCTGATCGCCTGCTCCTTGAGATCCTGCCCGTCCGAAGGGTTGCCCTTCTACGAACCTGCCTCTTCAACGAGCCTGCCTCCCTGCCGAGTCTGCCCGGTCGCGAAGACTGCCCCTTTCGGATGCTGCCCTCTTGTCGAGCCAGTCTCGTCATCGAGCCGATCCCTTTGCCGAGATGCGCCCGTTGCCGGGGAGCCTCTTTTGCGAGTCGGGCCGCCTTGCGGTGGCAATCCTCGCGGGAGATCGTCTCGTCCGGAGCCCGGCCTTGCGGTCGCGCCCCTTGCGGAGACATCCCGGCTGGTGGCGGCGCCTTGCGGTGCCCGTTCCTCTCGAAACCGTTCCTCGCAAAACCATCCTTGCGGACCGTCTGCTCGGAACTGCCCCCTTCCGGGTTGGCGATCCCTTGCGGGACCTGGACCGGAGCGCGTGCTGCGCTGCGCGGGTGTCGGGCGATGAATTCGGCGGTTTCGCCTGGCTCGTCGCGCCTTGCCCTGCCCGTCCCCTGGCCCTTGCGGGTCTTTGCCGGGTCTGGCGCGCCTTTTTGATGGGGCGGGCCTGCTACGGCGGGGGACGTCTGGTCCGGACTGTTCTGGCGGGTGTGCGATGCAATGATTGTGCGTGCATGCGCCCGGCGGAACAGAAGAAGCCGGATTGCTCCGGCGCCGGTCGGCTCACGCGGCGGCTGGCTGGCGCCATGCCGTCTCGCGGGCCATCCGGCCTTGCGTTACTTCTTCTTGCCGGCGATCGGCTTGGCCTTGCCCTTGCGGGTGCGCGCATTGGTGTGCGTGCGCTGGCCGCGGACCGGAAGGCCCTTGCGATGGCGCAGGCCGCGGTAGCAGGCCAGGTCCATCAGGCGCTTGATGTTCATCGCGGTTTCGCGACGCAGATCGCCTTCGACCGTGAGGTCGGCGTCGATCGTTTCGCGAATCTGCAGCACTTCCGCGTCAGTCAGGTCCTGGACCCGGCGGCTGTGATCGATGCCGAGCTTGTCGGCGATGTCCAGGGCAGTCTTGGAACCGATGCCATGGATGTAGGTAAGCGCGACAATCACGCGCTTGTTGGTCGGGATGTTGACCCCCGCAATACGTGCCATATATCCTCCTGCTCCACAGGGCGCTTTGGCAGGCTCCCTATCTCGTCGCGTTGAAATCCAGACGCGAAAAGCGCGGCGAGCGCTCAATCGCGCTGCCGTTAACCTATCGCCTCGGGAACGAATGCCGCTAGCGCGAATGCCGACGTGAGTCAACGGGGACGCCACCCTCAAATGCGACAAGTTTTAAGAGTATCAAAACACCTTCTGGCTTCCTATGACGCCGCCTCAGCGCGATGTCGCGCGGCTGCCCCTGTTCAAGGCGCTAACCTTCATGACTGACACCCCTACTCAACCTTCAGTTACGCAGCGACTTCTGAAAGGAGCGGGCTGGGTGATGGCCTCGCAGGTCATCATCAATATCATCTCCTTTGCCTCATCCATTATTCTTGCTCGACTACTCGTGCCGGAGGATTTCGGTCTGGTCGCACTCGCGCTGGGGGTAAGCGCAATAGTGACGGCGTTTACGTCGATGCCACTGTCGCAGGCGTTGATCCGGATCGATGATATCGAAGAGGATCACTTCCATAGCGCCTTCACGCTGGGTCTAATGCGAGCGGCCCTGCTGACCCTGCTTCTTGCCGTAGCGGCTTGGCCTACAGCCATGCTCTATCAGGACAACCGCCTTGCCTCGATCATGCTGGTGCTCGCGGGGCAGGCTTTCATAGGAGGTTTTCACAGCGCTCGGTGGCCAATGATTCAGAAGAATCTGTCGTTCGGACCGGATGCCATCGTAAGTACAACAGCCCGCTTGGCGGCGGCAATCTCATCAGTGCTCATCGCTTATCATTACCAGAGCTATTGGGCTATCGTTGTTCCAATTGTCCTCATGCAGATACTAGGCGTGGGCCTCACACAACTTTACGCCCCCTATCGCCCCCGCCTCAGGTTCAACAAGATACCGGAAATCTGGTCATTCTCGATATGGATGACCTTCAGCTCCGTGCTGACAACCGTTAATGCGCGCGTCGACAGTCTGGTGGTCGGTGGCATCCTCGGGCAGCGGGCCGTCGGCTTTTACAGCTACGCCGACGAGAAAGCGCGAATGCCGACACGCGAACTTTCGGCGCCCTTGATCCGGCTGCTTTTTCCGGGCCTTGCGGCAGTCAAGAACGATCCGGAGCGACTGGCGACCGCTTACAAACGCACACAAGCCATGGTTTTTGCGGTATGCGTGCCCGCCGGGGCCGGTTTTGGTTTGGTCGCGGACATGTTCGTGCACATTCTGCTCGGCGAAAAATGGCTGCCGATCATCCCGATCATGCAAGTGCTCGCCTTTGCTTTTGCGTTCGAGAACCTGGTTACGGCCACAGCGCCTTTGGCAATGGCTATGGGAGCGACTCGGGCGCTCTTCGTGCGTGACGCAGCAACGTTCGCCTGCCGAGTCCCCGTGGTCGTCGGAGGCCTGTTGTTTTTCGGGATTCCGGGCTTGCTGGCGGCGCGCGCTTTCGCAACGATGCTATCAGTCGCGCTGAACATGCTACTTGCGAAGAACATTGTTAGGGTCAGCATTCGCAGTCAGCTTTTCGGATGTTCCCGCACTTTTACTGCCGTTGCGAGCATGAGCCTTTGCGTCGTACTTTTTAAGATGATCCTGCCCCCGGATACGGAAGCGAGCGTGGCAGGTTTGCTAGCGACGATCGCAGTTGGTGGCGTCGCTTACGCAGCCAGTCACCTCGGACTCTGGTCAATTGTAGGACGTCCAAAAGGTCCCGAGACAGAACTGCTGGCGATTATTGGTGGCCTCATCCAAAAATTTGGGATTGCGGGGAAGCTTGGAGTCAGTCTCCGAAAGCAATGAACGTAGGCCACGCGCGTCGTTCAGGAACCCTCGATCCGCTTGTGGACGAGCTTCTGCAGAAATGCTTCCAGCTTCGGCCCGGCCAGATACTCCTTGATTGCCGCGAACGCGCGTTCCGCAATCGCGCGACACGCGTCCGGACTGTTCAGCAGGTCTGCCACGGTCTGCTCGAGATCGGCGAGATCCCAACGAACCGGGACATAGGTTTCGCCAGCCCGATAAATGTCGCAGAAGGTTTCGAGGTGACCCATATCGGGCTTCACGAGTACCGCCCCCGTGAGCACAGCCTCGAGATCGCGCCAGCATATCTCACCAAAGCCGAATGGACTGAAACAGAGCTGCGACTGCTTCAGTTCAGCCATGAACGCTTTACGATCAACGCGGCCTTGCCATGCTACTTTGTAGTGAGCGGATAGGTCACTGACTGACTGATGCGCCTGCCGGCGCATAGCAACGTACCAGTGGGTCCGCTCACCAGCGTCGACCCTGCCGAGCGCATGCAGTTGCGCAGGAGCGATAGCGAACCGCGCATGAACATCGATCGGGCGTGGCCCTGTTGGCACTGCGGAACTTTGCGCAAAGGCCTTAAGAAGGACGGGCGCCGTTGCAAAAGCCGGCGCAAGCGTAAGGCGTTCGACAATGTCGGGTCGGCACTCCCATGTGGGGGGATCAGACATCAGCCCAAAGGCCGCATCGTAATGTTCAGCCAGCGTGGTGTGGGCCTTGTGGGGTACACGATAATACGCGCGGTCACGCAGCAACGACTTCTTCGTGTAGAAGTCGACATAGTCCCCAACCCGGTCGGCAAAGCGGGCATCCGTCGGCGCAAACCAGTCAAAATAACTAATGGCAGCTTGAGGATTGGACTGCCTCAGTCGTTCAAACACATCCTCGATCTCGCCGCCCGCGAGCACGTAGGGAGATTGAACAAATATCGCCGAAGCGTCCTTGATCAGATGCTCGGCACCGAGAGCAGGATACGGCACGGCTCGAAAGGCGAAACCCTGTTGACCGAAGCGATCTGCGTAATGAAAGAACGGGTAGAATTGAGGCCATGCGATCTGATCATCGACATAAACGAGCAGAATCCGTGTTTGCGCACGTTTCGGAAAATGGCGTGCCAAGTGCGCGTGTATCAGAGGCTTGATTGGATTATAGCGCCGACGACCGTCGTCCAGCAGGCTTATGGCTCTCGCCTCAATTGGAACTGCCATCACCGCTCCGCCATGTCTGCGCTATCGATATCAGCCCCTGTCCGCCTGTTCTAAACCTGATGTTCCAAGACCGATTCGATTGCCTCCGACACACCATCGATGTCCGCCATGCCGTCGACACGGCTCACAATACCGCGCGCCTCGTAGATCGGCAGGATCGGCGCAGTCTTCGCACGATATTCCGCCATCCGCGTACGGACGGTTTCCTCATTGTCATCAGGACGCCGCTTGAACTCCGTTCCACCACAGCGATCGCACACGCCTTCGACGCTGGGTCGCTTGTAACGATCGTGATAGCCCTCGCCGCAACTGGCGCAGGTGAAGCGGCCAGTGATGCGATCAACCAGCGCATCCTCGTCCACTTCAAGCTCGACAACGTGATCGAGGTGGCGGCCACGCGCTGCAAGCAGCGCGTCCAGGCTCTCGGCCTGAGCTGCCGTGCGGGGATAGCCGTCGAAAATCACGCCTGTCTCGGGCGGAAGCTGATCGAGCGCCTCGCCGATAATGCCCGACACGATCTCGTCCGAAACCAGCTCTCCGGCATCCATCACGGCCTTGGCCTTGAGGCCGACGGGTGTGCCCGCCTTGACAGCGGCACGAAGCATGTCGCCCGTGGAGAGCTGGACCATGGCGCGCTGAACCACCAGGCGCTGCGCCTGCGTGCCCTTGCCTGCGCCGGGAGGCCCCAGCAGGATGATGTTCATTTCACTCCCCCAAGTTCCATGTTTAGGGATGCCCAAGCAAGTCTTCCGGCCGCCTTAGCGCATCCGGCCCTTTAGCCGCGCCTTCTTGATGAGGTCGCGATACTGGTGAGCGATGAGATGGCTCTGAATCTGGGTCACGGTGTCCACAGTAACATTGACCACGATCAGCAGGCTGGTGCCGCCAAGATAGAAGGGTATCCCTGCTCTGGCGATCGCAAACTCCGGTATCAGACAGACCAAGGCCAGATAGATGGCACCGATCACCGTGATGCGCGTGAGCACATAATCGAGATAATTCTCGGTATTCTTCCCCGGGCGAATGCCCGGAATGAAGCCCCCATTCCGCTTCAGGTTCTCCGCCGTTTCCTCGGGATTGAAGACAACGGCCGTATAGAAGAAGCAGAAGAAGATGATCCCTGCGCCGTAGAGCGCCATGTAAAATGGGGTGCCGTGCGAAAGGTACTGGTTGATTGACAGTACAAAATCACCCCACGGACCGCTCGTAGCGCCGGCCCCGGCACCGGAGAACTGCGTGATCGTAAGGGGAAGCAACAGCAGGGATGAGGCAAAGATTGGTGGAATGACACCTGCCGTATTGATCTTGAGCGGCAGATGGCTGCGATCGGCCTGCATCACGCCCTGCTTGGTCTGACGCTTGGGATACTGAATAAGCACGCGGCGCTGCGCCCGCTCGACGAAGCAGATCCCCGCAATCAGCGCCAGCCCGACGATGATGATGCCAATGATAACAAAACCCGAGATAGAGCCAGTGCGGCCGGATTCGAAGAGATTGGCTAAGGTAACGGGCAGTTGCGCGACGATGCCGGCCATGATGATGAGGGAAATGCCATTGCCGATCCCCCGGCTGGTAATCTGCTCGCCCAACCACATAAGGAACATGGTGCCGCCAATGAGCGAAATGACCGCGCTGACGCGGAACAGCATGCCCGGATCGACGACGGCCTGCAGACCGGACTGTGCGCCATATGCCTCCAGGCCAACGGCGATGAAATATCCCTGGACTGCGGTGAGGCCGACCGTGCCGAAGCGTGTATACTGGTTGAGCTTCTTGCGCCCCGCCTCGCCTTCTTTCTTGATCGCCGCCAGTTTGGGCGACAGCGATGCCGCGAGCTGCACCACGATGGACGCTGTAATATAGGGCATGATGCCGAGCGCGATCAGGCTCATGCGCTCCAGACTACCGCCTGAGAACGTGTTGAAAATGTCGAGAATGCCGCCCTGCGTCTGCTGATACAGCTGAGCAAGAACTGTCGGATCCACACCGGGAAGCGGCACGAAGGAAAAGAAACGGAAGACGATGAGCGCACCCACCGTGAACCAGATCCGCTTCTTGAGCTCTGTTGCCTGGCCGAAGTTCGCGAGGCTCAGATTAGCTGCCATTTGGTCGGCGCGTGATGCCATGATCGCTTGCAATCCCGAAAACTGATGCTCGCCCAGAAATGGAAGACGAACAGTCTAACCCCTTAGACGTCTGATCGGCGCCTGTCGAACAGCGGTTGCCTTATCATGCCACAGCATATGCAAGCGAACCCGCCCGACCATATCGGCGGGAGGGGTCGGTTATGCAAGCTGCCAGTCAGGCGAACCTCCCGATCAAGGGAGATTACTCGGTGTCCGCTGGCGCAGCTTTGGCAAGGATATCTACCTTGCCGCCGGACTTCTCGACCGCCGCCACAGCCGCGCTGGACGCACCGGCAACCGCGAAGCTCGCCTTGCTGGTCAACTCACCCTTGGCGAGCAGGCGTACGCCATGCTTGCCACCGCGCGAAATGCCGGCTGCACGCAGCGCCGCCTGGTCAATGGTTGCGCCGGCATCGAGCTTGCCGGCATCGATCGCTTTCTGGACCATGCCGAGGTTCACAACGGCATAGTCCTTGCGGAAGATATTGTTGAAGCCGCGCTTCGGCAGCCGCATGTGGAGCGGCATCTGGCCGCCCTCGAAGCCGTTGATGCTGACGCCCGAACGCGCCTTGGCACCCTTCTGACCGCGTCCGGCCGTCTTACCCTTGCCGGAGCCGATACCACGGCCCACGCGCATCCGGCCTTTACGGGAGCCGGCATTATCCTGGAGTTCGTTCAGCTTCATAAGTATGCACTCGCTTTCGCTGTTGTCGCGCTGATGGAAAGGAGCGCCCATAGCGGCCGAGCGCCCCGTTGTCACCCCTAAGATTCCGACCTTGCGTCACCCGTCCTTCGCACGAAAGCAACGCCTCGACGCTCCCAGGGTGACTCGTGCCATGGTTAGAAGCGATGCCCGGATCGGGAACATTTTGCAGTTGCGAAGGTTTGTGTTTCCGGGTTGTAGGGACGCCAGATGGTTAATACAGGCGATAAACTGCGTCCGATCGCCCTTGGCTCAATTGAAGAGCTTCGCATTATTGCGACCATTCTGCTCGTCGCATTTCATGTTATCGGCCAACCAGATAGTGGTTTGCGTTTGAGCGAAGACCACCCCGCACGCTTCATCGTCGATCTGGGCGCTAGTTTTCGGATGCCGGCGTTCGCCTTTGTTGCGGGTTTCATTTACTGCCTGCGCCCACCGACGCGCGGCAGCATGGTCAGCTTCCTGCGAGGCAAGGTACGCCGGATCGCCGTGCCCGGTCTCATTGCGTCGGCACTTTTCGGTTCAGTTGCTTACCTGCTTGGAACACGTTTTGGGATTCCGCCACAGGAATTGTGGGAGTTGATCTTCTTTCCCTATGCTCATTTCTGGTTCCTCCAGGCCGTCCTCGTGATGTTCATCGTGGTCGGTCTAGCGGACATCGCTCTCGATCATCGCGGACATTGGCCAATGTTCTTCGCGTCACTGGTGCTCGCCCTATGGCCTCCACCACTGCCACAGCTCTTCGCAATGCCACATGCGCTTCAACTTGCGCCCTTCTTCATTTTCGGCGTGGGCGTTTACAGGAGCTGGGATTGGGTGTCCGCCCATGCACGTGCGATCGTGCCTCTCGCCGCAGTGGCGACACTCCTCGCGTTCAGCGCCGCCTTTCATGACTATATACTGCTTAACACTTCGCCGCAGAAGGGCATTGCCTCTTCATTGCTGCTCGGCATGTCACTCAGCGTTCTTATTCTATTGTGTTGGCCCCATCATCCCCAAGCGAGGAAGATCGGGCGGTTCAGCTTCACGATCTATCTCTACCACGTGTTTGCCACTGCCGGGACGCGCATGGGCCTCAACGCCCTGGGCGTCGACGCCCTTTGGATTCATCTTCCGCTCGGAACCGTAGCCGGCATTCTGGCACCCGTTGCGCTCCACCTTGTGCTCCTGAAAGTGCCGGTAATCGGGCCGCTAATGCTCGGCCTTCGGACAAAGACCGGCGGCCAAAATTACGAGCCCGTCTCACAGACACTGACCCGGCACACCCAAGCTATTGCAACCCGCGCCGTCGAAACGAAACTTACCGGAAGAAACTGACAGAGCCTCAGCACGGACAACCGATCAATACGCCAAATACGAAGCGCGCCAACCCTCTCGGGCAGCGCGCTTCATCGAATGCGTTGGTGTCCGTAAGAAGGCGCTATCAGCCTTCGACGATCTGAACCATATGGGGAAGCTTACGGATGGCGCCGCGAACCTCGGGCGTATCTTCAAGTTCAACCACCCGGTGCATCTTGCCCAGACCGAGCCCGATCAGGACCTTCTTCTGAGCCTCCGGGCGACGGATTGGCGAGCCAATCTGCTTCAGCTTGATCTTCGCCATATCAGTTACTCCGCAATTGCTTCGGCGTCAGCCGCGGCAACCTCAGCAGAGGCCCCGCCGCGACGAAGCAGATCGGCGACCTTCTTGCCGCGGCGCTGCGCCACCGACTTGGGGCTGGTCTGCTCAGTAAGCGCCGCAAAAGTCGCCCGGATCATGTTGTAGGGGTTCGACGTGCCGACGGACTTCGTCACCACATCCGCGACACCCAGGCTCTCGAAGACGGCGCGCATAGGGCCGCCCGCGATGATGCCGGTACCCGCAGGCGCCGTACGCAGAGTCACCTTGCCAGCGCCGAAATGCCCACGGCCGTCATGGTGCAACGTGCGGCCCTCCTTAAGCGGAACACGAACCATCGCCTTCTTGGCGGCGGCAGTGGCCTTGCTGATCGCCTCCGGAACCTCACGAGCCTTGCCATGGCCGAAGCCGGCACGACCCTTGCCATCGCCCACGACAACCAGAGCAGCAAAACCAAAGCGCTTGCCGCCCTTAACGGTCTTCGAGACGCGGTTGATATGGACGAGCTTCTCAACGAACTCCTCGCCACCATCATCGTCGCCGCCACGGCCGCGACGATCATCGCGACGACCACGGCCGCCCCGATCCCGATCACCGCTGCCACCACGACCGCCGCGACCGCGACGTTGCTGCTGCTGCTGCGGCTCAGCGGCCGGAGCCGTTATGTCCTGAGGCGTCGTCTCGGGCGCGAGAACAGCCTCGGGCTGATTGCCCTCACCGGTGGTGTTTTCGTCTGCCATCATCAGAACTCCAGTCCGCCTTCACGGGCGGCATCGGCCAGCGCTTTCACGCGGCCATGAAAGAGGAAACCACCGCGATCGAACACGACCTTGGTGACGCCGGCCTTGGTCGCGGCGGCAGCGACGCGCTTGCCGACATCGGCTGCAGCCTCGGACGTCGCCCCGGTCTTGCCGCGCACATCCTTATCCAGCGTCGAAGCTGCGGCCAGTGTCTTACCCTGCGCGTCGTCAATGACCTGCGCATAGATATGACGGCCAGACCGATGCACGGACAGCCGCGGCTTGCCACCGGCCCGAGCCTTGATCGCGGTACGCACGCGCCGAGCGCGGCGATCGAAGAGAGAGAGTTTCGCCATGGCTTACTTCTTCTTGCCTTCTTTGCGGAAGATAAACTCACCGTCGTACTTGATGCCCTTGCCCTTGTACGGCTCGGGCTTACGCCAACGACGAATCTCGGCAGCGACCTGCCCCACCTTCTGCTTGTCCATCCCACTGATCTCGACGGTCGTATTGTCCGGCGTCTTGATCTCGATGCCTTCCGGCACCGCATAATCGACATCATGGCTGTAGCCGAGCTGCAGCTTGAGGGTCTTGCCCTGGGAGTTTGCGCGGTAGCCAACGCCGGAGATCAGCAGCTTCTTGGAGAAGCCCTCCGTCACGCCTGTGACGAGGTTCTGAACCAGCGTGCGCTGCATTCCCCAGAATGCACGAGCGGCCTTCGTGGCGTTAGCGGGCTGAACCGAGATAGCGCCCTCCTCAACCGTGTAGCTGATCTCGTCGCGCATCTGCAGAGCGAGCACGCCTTTGGGCCCCTTGACCGTGAGCTGGCCGCCCTCGATCGTCGCTGTCACCCCCGCAGGGATTGTGACCGGCTTTTTACCGATGCGGCTCATCAGAACACCTCCGCCAGCACTTCGCCGCCGACGTTCTGGTCACGTGCTTCGGTATCCGAGAGCACGCCACGCGGCGTCGAGACGATGGTGATGCCCAAACCGTTACGCACCACCGGAAGCTCCTTGGAGCCCGAATAGACGCGGCGGCCTGGCTTCGAGACGCGCGCCACATGCTTGATAGCAGGCTCGCCTTCGAAATATTTCAGCTCGATGCGCAGGCCATTGTGGCCCGCCACCTGCTCTTCGGAATAGCCGCGGATGTAGCCCTCGCGCTGAAGCACGTCGAGCACACGAGCACGCAGCTTGGAAGCGGGGGAAACCACGCTGTCCTTGCGAGCCCGCTGGCCGTTGCGGATGCGGGTGAGCAGATCACCCAGGGGATCGGTCAATGCCATCTCTCTAAATCCTTACCAGCTCGACTTGGTGACGCCGGGGATCAGGCCCTTGTTGGCGAGATCGCGCAGCTGAATGCGACACAGTCGAAACTTGCGGTAATAAGCACGCGGGCGACCGGTCAGCTCGCACCGATTGCGAATCCGGGTCGGATTCCCATTGCGCGGAATCTCGGCCAGCTTGAGACGAGCCATCAGGCGTTCGCCATCATCAAGTGACGTATCATTCGCCACTGCCTTGAGACGGGCATATTTGCCGGCATACTTCTTCACCAGCTTCTTGCGCCGCTCGTTCTTGTTGATCGAACTCAGTTTCGCCATGGACTTAAGCTCTCTTCCTTAGAAATTGATTCCGGCCACGATCAGGCAGCCTCTTTTTCCGCCACGGCGGGGAACGGGAAACCGAAGAGGCGCAGCAGTTCGCGTCCTTCTTCATCCGTGCGCGCCGTGGTGGTCACGATGATGTCCATGCCACGCACCTTGTCGATGCGGTCATAGTTGATCTCGGGGAAGATGATCTGCTCCTTGATGCCGAAGGCATAGTTGCCACGGCCGTCGAAGCTCTTCGGGTTGAGACCACGAAAGTCGCGGATGCGGGGCATCGCAATCGTCACCAGACGATCGAGAAACTCGTACATGCGCTCGCGACGTAGGGTCACCTTGGCGCCAATGGGCATGCCTTCACGCAGCTTGAACTGCGCGATCGACTTCTTCGCCTTGGTGATGACTGGCTTCTGACCAGCAATCAGCTCCATTTCCTCGGCGGCCTGCGTAACCTTCTTCTTGTCCTGGGTCGCTTCGCCCACGCCCATGTTGAGCGTGATCTTCTCGATCCGAGGGACTTCCATGTGGTTCTTGTAACCGAACTTCTCGGTCATCGCCTTGACGATGGTATCGTCATAGAGCTTCTTCGAACGCGGGATATACTTGTCAGCCATCAGATGACCTCCCCAGTCTTGACCGCGACGCGGACCTTCTTGCCGTCGCGCTCTTCGAAGCGGACGCGCGTAGCCTTACCGTCGACGGCGAGGGCAACATTGGAGATATGCAGCGGCGCCGGCTTACGATCGATGCCGCCCTGAGGATTAGCCTGGTCGGGCTTGCGGTGACGCGCGTGGACGTTGATGCCGTCGACCAGCACCTTGTCATCCTTCGGCATCACCTGGAGGACGGAACCGGTGCGGCCCTTGTCCTTGCCGGCGAGCACGATGATCGTGTCACCCTTCTTGATACGTGCAGCGCTCATCACAGCACCTCGGGAGCAAGCGAAATGATCTTCATGAAGTTCTTCGCGCGCAGTTCACGGACCACCGGGCCAAAGATACGCGTGCCGATCGGCTCCGCATTCTTGTTGACCAGCACGGCGGCGTTGCCGTCGAAACGGATCACGCTGCCGTCGGGACGACGGACGTCCTTTGCGGTACGCACGATCACGGCGCGGTGAACGTCGCCCTTCTTAACGCGGCCACGGGGCGCGGCGTCTTTCACGGAGACGACAATGATGTCGCCAACGCTGGCAAAACGACGCTTCGATCCACCGAGCACCTTGATGCACTGGACGCGCTTGGCGCCGCTGTTGTCAGCGACATCAAGATTGGATTGCATCTGGATCATCGATCCGGTTCCTTCTCAATTGGCCTGCCGGGAGGACCCGGTGGTTCCGTTAAATCCTTGAGACCCTCAGGCGGCTGCTTCGGCGGCGACCTGCTCGGGGGACTTGTGCGTATCGACCCGCGCGATGACCTTCCAGGTCTTCAGCTTCGAGATCGGCGCCGTCTCCTCGATACGGACAGTCTCACCCTCGTGATACTCATTGGCATCGTCGTGGGCATGATACTTCTTCGAGCGACGAATGATCTTGCCGTAGAGCGGGTGCTTCACCTTGCGCTCCACCTTGACGACGACCGTCTTGTCACCCTTGTCGGAAACCACCGTTCCCGTCAGCACGCGCTTGGGCATGGGCCTGTTTCCTTCTTACTTCGCGGACGAGCGCGCACGCTCGGCCTGGAGGGTTTTGATCCGCGCGATGTCGCGACGCACTTCGCGCACGCGGCTCGGCTTCTCGAGCTGGTTGGTCGCGGCCTGGAAGCGCAGATTGAACTGCTCGCGCTTCAGCTCGCCCAGATCGGTCGCCAGCTGATCGTCGCTCTTTGCCTTGAGGTCAGAAATCTTGGTCATGACCATCATGCTCCCAGATGCGAGGTGTCGCCGAGACGCGCCACCACCTTCGTCTTGATCGGCAGCTTCATCGCTGCACGGCTGAATGCCTCAGCTGCGAGAGGACCAGGCACGCCATCCAGTTCGAACAGGATGCGACCGGGCTTCACCCGTGCGGCCCAATATTCAATGGAACCCTTGCCCTTGCCCTGACGGACTTCAGCAGGTTTCTTCGAAACCGGCACGTCCGGGAAGATGCGAATCCACAAGCGGCCCTGACGACGGATGTGACGCGTGATCGCGCGGCGAGCCGCCTCAATCTGACGCGCGGTCACCCGATCAGGCTCCATGGCCTTGAGGCCATAGGACCCGAAATTGAGGTCCGTTCCGCCCTTTGCGTCGCCCTTGATGCGACCCTTGAAGGTCTTGCGAAACTTAGTTTTCTTCGGTTGCAGCATGATGCTCTACCTTGTCCTAATCTCAGCGCGCCGGACGCACGCCGGAGGTCTGAGCCTCCAGCATGAGACGATCGGTGGCCATCGGATCATGGCCGAGAATCTCGCCCTTGAAGATCCAGACCTTAACGCCGCAAACGCCATAAGCCGTGTGCGCCGTCGCCTCTGCGTAATCCACGTTACCGCGCAGCGTGTGCAGCGGAACCCGGCCCTCGCGATACCATTCGACGCGAGCAATCTCTGCACCGCCCAGACGGCCGCCACAGGTGATCTTGATGCCCTCAGCGCCAAGACGCAATGCGCTCTGCACGGCACGCTTCATGGCGCGACGGAACGCAATACGACGCTCGAGCTGATCGGCGACACCCTGCGCAACGAGCTGGGAATCGATTTCCGGCTTGCGGATCTCGACGATGTTCAGGCTCACGTCGCTTGACGTCATCGCGCTCAGCTTCTTGCGGAGCTTCTCGATGTCCGCACCCTTCTTGCCGATGATGACACCGGGACGGGCGGCGTAGATCGAAACGCGGCACAACTTGGCCGGACGCTCGATGACCACCTTGGAGATCGCGGCCTGCGGCAGCGTCTTCATGATGAACTTGCGGATCTTGAGATCCTCAAGCAGCAGGCGACCGTAATCCTGGCCTTCCGCGAACCAGCGGCTGTCCCAGGTGCGGTTGATCTGCAGACGCAGACCAATGGGATTGCTCTTGTGACCCATGGATCAGGCCTCCTCTTCCGCAGCTTCGCGAACGATGATGCGCACGCGGCTGAAGGGCTTCAAAATGCGGGTCGACTTGCCGCGACCACGCGCATGAAAGCGCTTCATGGTGAACGACTTGCCGACACTGGCCTCGGCAACGACAAGCGCGTCGACGTCGAGGTTGTGGTTGTTTTCCGCGTTGGCGACCGCGCTGGCGAGCACCTTGCGGACATCGACCGCCATGGCGCGTTTGGAAAACGCGAGCACGTTCATCGCATCCTCGACCTTGCGGCCACGAATGAGTGCGGCAACGAGGTTCAGCTTCTGTGCCGAACCGCGGATCTGCGTGCCGACTGCCAGCGCCTCATTATCAGCGACGCGGCGGGGAGCCTTTGCCTTGCCCATCAGCGCTTGCCCTTCTTGTCAGCGGCGTGGCCGGGGAAGTAGCGCGTCGGCGCGAATTCACCCAGCTTGTGACCGACCATGTCCTCGTTCACCGAAACGGGAACGTGCTTGCGGCCGTTGTAGACGTTGAACGTCAGGCCAACGAACTGCGGAAGAATGGTGGAGCGACGCGACCAGGTCTTGATCGGACCGCCGCGACCGTTGTTCTCCTGCGCGGTTTCTGCCTTCTTGAGCAGATGCAGGTCCACGAAGGGACCCTTCCAGACGGAGCGAGCCATCGCTTACCTCTTCTTCTTCGCATGACGCGACCGGATAATCATCTTGTCGGTCGACTTGTTGTGACGGGTACGGGCACCCTTGGTCGGCTTGCCCCACGGCGTGACCGGATGGCGGCCACCCGAGGTGCGGCCTTCACCACCACCGTGCGGGTGGTCGACCGGGTTCTTGGCAACGCCGCGTGTCAGCGGACGACGGCCCAGCCAACGGTTGCGGCCAGCCTTGGCGAGGTTCTGGTTCTGGTTGTCGGGGTTCGACACCGCACCGATGGTCGCCATGCAGTCCGCGCGAATGTAGCGCTGCTCACCCGATCCGAGACGAACGATGACCATGCCGCGGTCACGACCGACGAGCTGGGCATAGGTGCCGGCGCTGCGGGCGATCTGAGCACCCTTGCCCGGCTTCATCTCGATGTTGTGGATGATCGTGCCGACCGGCATCTGACCCAGCTCCATCGCGTTGCCCGGCTTCACGTCAGTCTTCTTGCCGGCGATCACCTTGTCACCCGCAGCAAGACGCTGCGGCGCGAGGATGTAGGCCTGCTCACCATCCGCATAGCTAACCAGGGCGATGAACGCGGTGCGGTTGGGATCATACTCCAGACGCTCCACCGTGCCTTCAACGTCCCATTTGCGACGCTTGAAGTCGATGATGCGATAGCGCTGCTTGTGACCGCCGGCGATACCGCGCGAGGTCACATGACCCTTGTTGTTGCGACCACCCGTCTTGCGCTTGCCTTCGGTCAGCGCCTTGACGGGCTTGCCTTTGTGCAAACCAGACCGGTCGACGAGGATCAGGCCACGCTGGGCCGGGCTCGTCGGGTTATAATGCTTGAGTGCCATTGTTCAGTCCGCCCTCAAATGCCCGTGGTGATGTCGATCGACTGGCCTTCGGCCAGGGTCACGACAGCCTTCTTCACGTCCGAGCGCGTGTAGGGCTTGCCCTTCCAGCGCTTCGTCTTGCCCTTCTGGACGATCGTGTTCACCGACTTGACGCTGACATTGAACAGCGCCTCGACAGCGGCCTTGATCTCGGGCTTGGAGGCGTCGCGCGCGACCTTGAACACAACCGCGTTGTGCTCGGAAACCAGCGTCGCCTTCTCGGTGATGTGCGGGGCAACGATCACGTCATAATGACGCGTCGCCACCGCTGCTGTCTGCTTCTTAGCCATTAAAGCGCGCCTCCAGCTGCTCGACCGCGGCACGGGTCAGCACCAGGCTGTCCGCACGCAGGATATCGTAGACATTGGCGCCGATGGCGGGGAGCACATTGACACCGACGAGGTTGGACGACGCCTTGGCGAAGGAGAGATTGATCGCCTCGCCGTCGATGAACAGCGCTTTGCCGAGGTTGAGCTTGGCAAGCTGACCCGCCAGTTCCCTCGTCTTGCCGTCCTTGACGTCCAGATTGTCCAGCACGGTGATCGAGCCGCCCTTCGCCTTGGCCGAAAGTGCCATCTTCAGGCCAAGCGCGCGAATCTTCTTGTTGAGCGAGTGGCCGAAGGTGCGGGCGCGCTGACCGTGCGCCTTACCACCGCCAATGAAGATCGGGGCACGGCGATCGCCATGGCGAGCCGTACCGCCGCCCTTCTGGCGACCGAACTTCTTGCCCGTGCGGGCAACGTCCGAACGCTCGCGCGTCGCAGATGCCGGGGCACGGCGCTTTTCAAGCTGCCAGGTGACGACACGGTGCAGAATGTCCGCGCGCGGATCGAGGCCGAACACATCGTCATTCAGCTCGACATCGCCGGAGGCCTTGCCGCCGTCCAGAGTGAGAACCTTGATCTTCATGACTTAGCCCTCCTGGCCTTCAGTGGCCTCGGGCGCCGCGACGTCCTCAGCAGGCGTGTCGGCAGGAGCCTCGGCATTGTTGTTCGCAGCCGACTTGATGCTGGCCGGATAAGGCGCATCCGCCGGACGGGCGACCTTGACGGCGTCCTTCACGAGCAGCCAAGCGCCCTTCGAGCCGGGTACGCTGCCTTTTACGAAGAGGAGGCCGCGCTCAACATCGGTGCCAACTATTTCGAGATTTTGCTGCGTGCGCTGACGGTCGCCCATGTGGCCGGCCATCTTCTTGTTCTTGAACACGCGACCCGGATCCTGACGGTTACCCGTCGAACCATGGGCACGGTGGCTGATCGAAACGCCGTGCGTGGCACGCATACCGCCGAAGCCCCAGCGCTTCATGGCGCCGGCAAAGCCCTTGCCCTGCGTTTGACCGGTCACGTCGACGAGCTGGCCAGTGATGAAATGATCGGCAGCGATTTCCGCGCCAACATCGAGCAGCGCATCCTCGGCCACGCGGAACTCGACGACCTGCGCCTTGGGTTCCACCTGAGCCTTGGCAAAGTGCTCGCGCTGCGGCTTGGCGACATTCTTCGCCTTCGCAACGCCGGCACCCAGCTGCACGGCCACATAGCCGTCCTTATCCATTTCGCGACGGGAAATGACCTGATTGCCTTCGAGCGCCAGAACGGTGACGGGCACATGGCGGCCATCATCCTGGAACAGGCGGGTCATACCCACTTTTTTCGCGATCACGCCGGTACGCATGATCCAATCCTCCAATAGAGGCCCCTGCAAAATGCGGGGGCTTATCCAACGAAAAAGACTGCCGAGGCCCGAGGACCTGAGCAGCCAACCCGATTTTGCGATGCGTCCCCCCGTCCGGGTTGGATGCTTCCGGACCCTCGACAAGCGAGGCGGAAACGACGGAGGACGCTGCCCGGCCGAAGCCGGCGGTATCCAAATGTCCCGCAGGGCGACCCGGAGGTCACCCTGCAATGGCCATCAGGCCAGTTTAATCTCGACGTTCACGCCGGCAGCCAGATCGAGCTTCATCAGCGCATCAACGGTCTGCGGGGTCGGCTGCACGATATCAAGCATACGCTTGTAGGTGCGAACCTCGAACTGCTCACGGCTCTTCTTATCGATGTGAGGCCCACGGTTCACCGTGAACTTCTCGATACGCGTCGGCAGCGGAATAGGACCGCGAATAAGAGCACCCGTACGACGAGCGGTATCGGCGATGTCGCCGGTCGCCTGATCCAGCACACGATGATCGAATGCCTTCAGACGAATACGGATATTCTGCGTTTCCATGTCCACTAACCGATGTGAAAGAGCCAAAACAAAACCGCTTCACCCTGACGGCCCCGGTGCCGGTTCGGCACTCACGAGCCCGCGAGAAGCGGCCAAAAAAGCAGGCCGCTCGAATCACCTGATCCGAGCGGCTCGCTGCCTATATTACTTCTGGATGGTTGCGACAACCCCAGAACCGACCGTGCGGCCACCTTCGCGAATAGCGAAGCGCAGACCCGGGTCCATCGCGATCGGCGCGATGAGCTTGACGGCCAGCTTCACGTTGTCGCCAGGCATAACCATCTCGGTGCCCTCGGGAAGAACGACCTCGCCAGTCACGTCCGTCGTACGGAAGTAGAACTGGGGACGATAGTTCGCGAAGAACGGCGTGTGACGGCCACCCTCGTCCTTAGAAAGGACATAGACCTCGGCCTCGAACTCGGTGTGCGGATTGACCGAACCCGGCTTGGCCAGAACCTGACCACGCTCGACTTCTTCACGGCCAACGCCACGGATCAGCGCGCCGATGTTATCGCCAGCCTCACCCTGATCGAGCAGCTTGCGGAACATTTCCACGCCGGTGACAACCGTCTTCTTGGTGGGCTTGAGGCCGACGATCTCGACTTCCTCACCAACCTTCACGATGCCGGTCTCGACGCGACCGGTCACAACCGTACCACGACCCGAGATCGAGAACACGTCTTCGATCGGCATCAGGAAGGGCTTGTCAACCGGGCGGGCCGGCTGCGGGATGTAGGCATCAACGGCATCCATGAGCGCCTTGATCGAATCCTTGCCGATCGCGTCGTCACGACCTTCAAGAGCGGCCAGAGCCGAACCCTTGACGATGGGAATGTCATCACCCGGGAAGTCGTAGCTGGAGAGCAGCTCGCGCACTTCGAGTTCGACGAGCTCAAGGAGCTCCTCGTCATCGACCTGATCGACCTTGTTCATGTACACGACGAGGGCAGGCACACCGACCTGACGAGCAAGCAGGATGTGCTCGCGGGTCTGCGGCATCGGGCCGTCAGCAGCGTTCACCACCAGGATCGCACCGTCCATCTGGGCGGCACCGGTGATCATGTTCTTCACATAGTCAGCGTGGCCCGGGCAGTCGACGTGCGCATAGTGACGGGCACCCGTCTCATACTCAACGTGAGCGGTCGAGATGGTGATGCCGCGCTCGCGCTCCTCGGGAGCCTTGTCGATGTTGGCATAATCGGTGAACGTGGCGCCACCGGTCTCGGCCAGCACCTTGGTGATGGCGGCGGTCAGCGTGGTCTTGCCATGGTCGACGTGACCGATGGTGCCGATGTTGCAGTGCGGCTTGTTCCGCTCGAATTTAGCCTTAGCCATTTCCTACCTCTTTTCGCTCAATAGCTTGGGTTCAACCGCTCGGGGAAGCCTCGCGAAGGCGCCCCCATAACAGCAAATTTACATAAATCCAGATGAAAGTGCCGGCTCAGGCCAGCTTGGCCTTCACCTCGTCTGCGACGTTCTGCGGCACTTCGTCATAGTGCGAGAAGATCATCGAGTAGTTCGCGCGACCCTGGGTGAAGGAGCGCAGCGAGTTCACATAGCCAAACATGTTGGCCAGTGGCACCATCGCCTCAACGACCTGCGCATTACCACGCGTGTCAGTGCCCTGAATCTGGCCACGACGGCTGTTCATGTCACCAATGACGTCGCCCAGATATTCTTCTGGCGTCACGACCTCAACCTTCATGACCGGCTCCAGCAACGTGATGCCGGCCTTCTGCGCGACTTCGCGCATCGCCGCACGACCGGTGATCTCGAACGCCAGCGCCGACGAGTCAACGTCATGGTACGCGCCGTCATACAGCAGGATCTCGAAGTCGATGATCGGGAAGCCGATCAGCGATCCGGTCGCCGCCGTCTCACGCATGCCCTTCTCGATCGCAGGGATATATTCCTTCGGAATGTTACCGCCCTTGATCTCGTCCTTGAAGATGATGCCCGCACCGCGCTCGCCCGGCGTGACCTTCACCTTGATGCGACCGAACTGGCCAGTGCCGCCCGACTGCTTCTTGTGGGTATAATCGACGTCGACGGCCTTCTTGAGATACTCGCGATAGGCCACCTGCGGCGCACCGACATTCGCCTCGACCTTGAACTCCCGCTTCATGCGGTCGACCAGAATTTCGAGGTGAAGTTCACCCATGCCCTTGATGATGGTCTGGCCCGATTCGTGATCGGTCGAAACGCGGAAGGACGGATCCTCGGCAGCCAGACGATTGAGCGCGACGCCCATCTTCTCCTGGTCAGCCTTGGTCTTGGGTTCAACCGACAGCTCGATGACCGGCTCAGGGAATTCCATGCGCTCCAGGATGATCGGCTGGCGCTCGGCGCACAGCGTATCGCCCGTGGTGGTTTCCTTCATGCCGGCCAGCGCGACGATGTCACCGGCATAGGCCGTATCAATGTCCTCGCGGCTGTTGGCATGCATCAGCAGCATGCGGCCGATCTTTTCCTTCTTGTCCTTGACCGAGTTCAGATACGTGCCCTTGGTCAACGTGCCCGAATAGACGCGCAGGAAGGTGAGCGAACCCACGAACGGATCGTTCATGATCTTGAACGCGAGGCCGGCAAACGGCGCATCGTCAGCGGTGGGACGGCTGTCCGGCTGTTCCGTATCAGGATTGATGCCCTGCACGTCCTCAATGTCCAGCGGGCTGGGCAGATAATCGACGACGGCGTCGAGCAGCGGCTGCACACCCTTGTTCTTGAACGCCGAGCCGCACAGCACCGGCACGAACGACTGGTTGAGTGTGCCCTTGCGGATCAGCTTCTTGAGCGTCGCCGTGTCGGGCATGTTGCCTTCGAGATAGGCCTCCATGGCCTCGTCGTCCTGCTCGACAGCAAGCTCAATGAGCTTCTCGCGATATTCCTCGGCCTTGTCGGCGAGGTCGGCCGGGATTTCCTCATAGGAGAACTCGGCGCCCAGATTCTCATCCTTCCAGATGATCGCGCGGTTCTCGACGAGATCGACCAGGCCCTTGAAATCCGCTTCGGCGCCGATCGGCAGATAAAGGACGGCCGGCTTGGCGCCCAGACGGTCAATGATCGTCTGCACGCAATAATAGAAATCGGCGCCGGTGCGGTCGAGCTTGTTGATGAAGCACATCCGCGGCACCTTGTACTTGTCCGCCTGGCGCCACACCGTCTCGGACTGCGGCTCAACGCCCGCCACACCGTCAAACGCGGCAACCGCGCCGTCGAGAACGCGCAGCGAACGCTCGACCTCGATGGTGAAGTCCACGTGTCCGGGCGTATCGATGATGTTCAGGCGATGCTCCGGGCCCTTGCCCTCTGCCGCCTTCCACACGCAGGTCGTCGCAGCCGAGGTGATCGTAATGCCACGCTCCTGCTCCTGCTCCATCCAGTCCATCGTCGCAGCGCCATCATGCACTTCGCCAATCTTGTAGGACTTGCCGGTGTAATAAAGGATGCGCTCGGTCGTCGTCGTCTTGCCGGCGTCGATGTGCGCCATAATTCCGAAATTGCGGTAACGCTCGAGCGGGTGGCTGCGGGCCATGATCTTTACTCCATTGCCGGCGTGCGGCGGGGCTGCGGTCTGAAACGGTCCTCTCCGTTCGAGCCGGCTCGGCGTGGACCCGTTTCCCCATGCCATGGAGAACAGCCCTTCGACAGGCCCGAGTGAACGGCGGTGCAGGATGCCGGGACCGTCAATCGTCGGCCCCGGCTCCCAATATAGTACTTACCAGCGGTAATGCGAGAAGGCGCGGTTGGCTTCCGCCATCCGGTGCGTGTCTTCACGCTTCTTCACGGCATTGCCGCGGTTGTTGGCAGCATCCAGAAGCTCGCCGGAAAGACGTGCGGCCATCGTGGTCTCACTGCGGCTGCGCGCCGCATTGATGAGCCAGCGAATGGCCAGCGCCTGGGCGCGCTCGGGGCGCACTTCGACCGGGACCTGATAGGTCGCACCACCAACACGGCGGCTGCGGACCTCGATGCCCGGCTTCACATTATTGAGCGCATCATGAAAGACCGAGATCGGATCCTTCTTGGCGCGGGTTTCGACGGTTGCGAGCGCACCATAGACGATCTGCTCTGCGACCGCCTTCTTGCCATCGTACATGACGCTGTTCATGAACTTGGAAAGAACCTGATCCCCATACTGAGGATCGGGCAGGATGACGCGCTTTTCGGGGCGACGACGACGTGACATATCTCTGTTCTCCCCTGCTTACTTCGGACGCTTCGAGCCGTACTTGGAACGGCTCTGCTTGCGATCCTTGACGCCCTGGGTATCCAGAACGCCGCGAAGAACGTGATAGCGCACACCGGGAAGGTCGCGCACACGGCCGCCACGAATCAGCACGACGCTGTGTTCCTGGAGGTTGTGGCCTTCGCCCGGAATGTAGCTGATGACCTCACGGCTGTTGGTAAGGCGCACCTTGCAGACCTTACGCAGAGCCGAGTTCGGCTTCTTCGGGGTCACAGTGTAGACACGGGTGCAGACGCCGCGCTTCTGCGGGTTCTGCTCCATCGCAGGGACCTTGCTCTTGGCCTTCTGCGGCTCGCGGCCCTTGCGGACCAGCTGGTTGATCGTTGGCATGAAGCCCTTCACCTTTTTCAGTTACTTTGCCGTCCGCAAGACTTGAGTCGCACGCGCACCGGCCGAAACCAGCATTCAAACGACAAGGGACCCGGCGGTCGCAAAACGACCTCCTGGCCCCGCAAGAGCATAGGCAATGTTCAAGCTCTGTATGACCCAGCGACGAGCGACCGAATCCTTGTGAAAGCACAGGTTGCGGGCCGCGAGGCAGGCGGGCCTATACAGAGAGGCCGAGGAGCGGTCAAGCGCAGCGCCATGCCGTGCGGCAGCCAGATCAGGATTCTCCGCGTCACGCTCTTTGCTCATTGCAGCATACCGGCTAGAGCCCGCTTCCATGAGCGAGACAGTATCATTCGGCTATCGCGAGGTAGCGCCCGAGGAGAAGACGAAGCTGGTCGGCGACGTCTTCTCCAATGTCGCCCGCAACTACGACATCATGAACGATGCGATGTCCGGCGGGATGCACCGGCTCTGGAAGGACCAGTTCGTCCGCCGCGTGAAGCCGCGCAAGGGAGAGGCGATCCTCGACATGGCCGGTGGCACTGGCGACATCGCCTTCCGCATGGCGAAACACGGCGCCCGCGTGACGGTCAGCGACATCAATGAGGACATGCTTGCAGTCGGCATGAGCCGCGCCGCAAAGCAGGGGGTTGAGGGACTGATCTGGCAACCGCAAAATGCCGAGCGACTGACGTGTGATGACCGGTGCTTCGATGCCTATACAATTGCCTTCGGCATTCGCAACGTAACCGACATTCCCGCCGCGTTGCGCGAGGCGCACCGTGTGCTGAAATATGGTGGGCGCTTCTTCTGCCTGGAATTCTCCAGCACGACATGGCCCGGCTTCGGCGACATTTACGACAGCTATTCGCACAAGCTGGTCCCCAAGCTGGGCAAGCTGATCGCCGGCGATGAAGAGAGCTACCGCTACCTCATCGAATCGATCCGCCGCTTCCCGGATATGCCCGGCTTCGCTCGCATGATCGAGGAGGCCGGCTTCACGCAAGTGAAGGCCGAGCCGATCATGGGCGGGCTCGTCGCCATTCACTCGGGCTGGAAGGCATGAGGCCGGTACAGGCTCCACCCGCTCACCGAAAATGCGGGGCTGTGCAGTGACGGCTCACATCACGCATCTTTGGCGCCTTTTGACATGGGGCCGCACCCTGGCCCGCCATGGCGCGCTGCGCGGCATCGAAATGGATCGCAACACCCCGCCGCCCGTCCGTCGACTTGCACGGCTGGCAAGGTTCGGTGCGCGCGTGCCGAAGGAGCCGCGCTATGCGGAAGCGTTCCAGGCCATCGGCCCGGCCGCGATAAAGCTCGGACAATCGCTCGCGACGCGTCCCGACCTCGTCGGCGAGGATGCCGCACGCGATCTCCTGTCGCTGCAGGACGCGCTGCCGCCTGTGCCCTTCTCGGCCATCCGCGCCGACATCGAGTCGAGCTTCGGGCGACCGCTCGAGGCAATCTATGCCAGCGTGGATGAGCAGGCCGTGGGCGCTGCATCCATTGCGCAGGTGCATCGGGCGGTGACCACGGACGGGCGCGCGGTTGCCATCAAGGTACTGCGGCCCGGCATTCGTGAGCGGTTCAATCGCGATATCGACACCTATGAATGGGCGGCGGCGCATCTTGAGCAACTGGGTGGCGAGGCCTCCCGTCTCCGCCCGCGGCTGGTGGTCGCCAATCTGAAGCGCTGGACCGCCCGGGAACTGGATCTGCGGCGCGAGGCTGCTTCCGCATCCGAACTGGCCGAAGCCATGGCCGCGGTGCCGCGATATCGCATTCCTGAAATCGACTGGGACCGCACCAATGGCCGAGTGATGACGCTCGAATGGATCGACGGCATCAAGATCAGCGACCGTGCTGCGCTGATCGCCGCCGGGCATGATCTCACCGATCTCGCCGCGCGCCTGGTCAACACCTTCCTGCGGCAGGCGATTGCGGACGGATTCTTCCATGCCGACATGCATCAGGGCAATCTCTTCGTGCAGGCCGATGGCACCATCGTCGCCATCGACTTCGGCATCATGGGACGAATCGATCGCCGTGCGCGCTTGTGGCTGGCAGAAATCCTCTACGGCCTGATCACGGGCAATTACCGGCGTGTGGCGGAAATCCACTTTGAAGCGCAATATGTGCCCGCGCATCACAATGTCGGCGAGTTCGCGACCGCCTTGCGCGCCGTCGGTGAGCCGATGCGGGGCAAGCCGGTCAGCGAGTTGTCAGTTGGGCAAATGCTCGACGGGCTGTTCGCGATCACGCGCGATTTCGACATGCAGACCCAACCCCATCTGCTGCTGCTGCAAAAGACAATGGTGATGGTCGAAGGCGTGGCGACCATGCTCGACCCTGACATCAACATGTGGGACGTCTCCGGCCCTTATGTGAAGAGTTGGCTGCGCGACGAACTTGGCCCGGAAGCGAAGGTGGCTGATTCGATCCACGAAACCATGGACACGATCCGCCGCCTGCCCGGCCTCGTCCGCCGGCTGGAGGATGCCTTCCCCGAGCCGGGCGGGGCACCGCCACCTCCGCCGCTGCCTGAGGTGAAGCTGGTGCAGGTGAAGGTCGGCTGGTTCTGGCGCTATGCCGGTGTGGCGATCATAGCGGCAGCTGCAGGCGCGGCGGCAATGGCGCTGCTGGTTTGAGCAGCCCCTCACGCGGCTAGCCGGACAGTTGCCGAAGGACTATGGTGGCATCATGACCCAGCGCATCCTCCTCATCGTCTCCGGCGGTATCGCGGCCTACAAGGCACTGGAGCTGGTGCGTCTGCTCAAGGGCAAGGGGCTTGCAGTCCGCGCGCTGCTGACGGATTCGGCCACGAAATTCGTGACGCCGCTCTCCTTCGGCGTGCTCACCGAGGACCATGTCTATGGCGACATGTTCGACCTCAAGGAAGAACGCGAGATCGGCCACATCCAGCTTTCCCGCGAGGCCGACCTGATCGTCGTCGCGCCGGCGACCGCAAACATTCTTGCGAAGATGGCGACCGGTATTGCCGACGATCTCGCCACCACCGTACTGCTCGCCACGGACAAGCCGGTCCTCGCGGTGCCCGCGATGAATGTCCGCATGTGGCATCACAAGGCCACACAGCGAAATCTCGTTACGCTGCGGGCCGATGGCATCCACATCTTGGAGCCGGATGTGGGTGCGATGGCCTGCAACGAATGGGGCAAGGGCCGGCTACCCGAACCTGCCGCAATCGTGCAGGAAATCGAGCGGTTGCTGGTGGAAGCGCCGCAGCCTGCAGCCTTGCTGACCGACACCAGCCGCACGATCAACGCGCCCGACCTCAGCCATGCCAATCTCATCGGTCGGCATGTGCTGGTCACCGCAGGGCCCACACATGAACCGATCGATCCGGTGCGCTACATTGCCAATCGCTCCTCCGGCCAGCAGGGCTTTGCCATTGCCGCCGCGGCCGCGCAGGCGGGTGCGCGCGTGACACTCGTCTCGGGCCCGGTCAGCCTGCCCACTCCGCGCGGGGTCACGCGCGTTAACGTCGAGACGGCGCGGGAGATGATGGCGGCAGTCGAGGCAGCCCTGCCCGCTGATGTCGCGATCATGGTCGCAGCGGTAGCCGACTGGCGTGCTGCGGACGAAGCCGGACAGAAGCTCAAGAAGGATGGTTCTGGCCAGCCTGCCCCGCTGGCACTGGCCGAGAATCCTGACATTTTAGCTTCGCTCGCCAGGCACGCTCAGCGCCCCGGCCTGCTCATCGGCTTTGCCGCGGAAACGGAGAAGGTCGTGGATCACGCCGTTGCCAAGCGGAGCCGCAAGGGGGCCGACTGGATCGTCGCCAATGATGTCTCCGGGGACGTCATGGGAGGCCACAATAACGTCGTACACCTGATAAGCGAACAAGCCATCGAGAGCTGGCCTGAAATGTCAAAAGCAGCGGTCGCAAAGCGGCTCATTGAAAGGGTATCCGGTGAATTGGCCAGTCGTTGATATTGCAGTGAAGCGCCTGCCCCATGGCGAGGGCCTGCCACTGCCCGCTTATGCTACTGCTGGCGCGGCGGGAATGGATGTCGTTTCCGCCGAGGATGTGACGCTGCCCAGCATGGCGCGCCATGCCGTCGCGACCGGCCTTGCGATTGCCATTCCCGAGGGCTTCGAGGTGCAGGTTCGCCCGCGCTCGGGCCTCGCCCTCAAGCACGGCATAACCCTGCCGAACACCCCAGGCACCATCGACAGCGACTATCGCGGCGAACTCAAGGTGATCCTCGTCAATCTCGGCGCCGAGCCCTTCGAGATCAAACGCGGCGACCGCATCGCCCAGCTGATCGTCGCGCCGGTGCAGGTCGGTCGCATGGTCGAGGTAGAGGACCTGGACGAGACGGTGCGCGGCGCCGGCGGCTTCGGCTCGACTGGCGTGCGGATGGTCTGATGCGGACCCGCTGATGGATTTCACCGACGATCAGCTCGAGCGCTATGCCCGCCATATCGTGCTGCGCGAGATCGGCGGGGCGGGGCAAGCGCGGCTGCGCGGTGCACACGTTGCGATCATCGGCGCCGGGGGAATTGGCAGCCCGGCTATTGCCTATCTCGCGGCAGCCGGCATCGGCACCTTGCGGGTGATCGATCATGACAATGTGAGCCTCTCCAATCTCCAGCGGCAGATCCTGTTCGGCACCGATGATATCGGCCGTCCTAAGGCCGAGGCGGCGCGCGATGCAGCGCTGAAGCTTAACCCGGATTGCCATGTCATTCCGATCAATGCCGCGCTGGATGCCGACAATGCCGCCATGCTGCTGCGCGATGCCGACGTCATTCTCGATGGCTGCGACAACTTTGAGACGCGCCTTGCCGTCTCCGACGCTGCCACGCGGCTGCGAATTCCGCTCGTGAGCGCGGCTGTCGGGCAGTTCGAGGGGCAGATCGGCGTGTGGCGCGGCTGGGAGAAGGGCCAGCCCTGCTATCGCTGCCTTGTCGGCGAGAGCCGCACGGACCCTGCACGCACCTGCGCTGAGGAAGGGATCGTGGGCGCTCTCACCGGCATCATCGGCAGCATGGCGGCGCTGGAAGTCATCCGGGCGCTGGTGCCCTTCGGCGAACCGGCCACCGGCAAACTCATTGTGTTCGACCTGCTCGCCCGGCGCTTTCGCAATATGACCATCCCGCCAGATCCGGCCTGCAAGGCCGCATTGGCCTGCGCATGAGCGAGCGCCCGCCCCTTGCACTGATTGTCGTAAGCGCCGACCCCACGCGATTGCGCGCAGCGCTCTCGCTCGCGAGAGCCGAGGTGGCGCTGGGCAGCAAGGCGCGGGTCTTTCTGCAGGGTGAGGCCGCCGCGCTACTGCGCCCACCCATCAGCGCACCACAGGACACCGCATGGCAAGCAGCGGGTGAGCCGGCACTGGCAAAGCTGCTGGACGAGGCGCTGGACGATGGCGTGGCGATCAGCCTCTGCCAGAGCGGACTTGCGATGAGCGGAATCACCGCAATGGACATCGACCAGCGCGTTGGGCTGAGTGGTCCGATCGCTTTCCTCGCGGCCACCGGACCGAACATCCGTCTGCTCACGCTTTAGCGATGAGCCTGACCCTCCCTCCTGCCCTTGTTGGCCTGCTCGCAGCGCTGGCAGTCGGCCTGCTCATCGGCCTCGAACGCGGCTGGACGCAGCGCGAGATGCAGGCCGGTCAGCGTGTGGCCGGCTTTCGTACATTCGGCCTGATCGGTTTCGTCGGTGGTGTCGCCGGATTGATGCCGGATGTGATCGCTGCGGTGATTGCCTTTGGTGTGATGGGGGCGCTGCTGATCGGGTTTCGCAATGCAATCAATGAAGACCGCCTTTCTGCGACGACCACCATTGCCGCGATCCTGACGTTCGCGATTGGCTTCGCTGCCGTGCGCCTTTCACCGACAGTGGCCCTGGTTGCGGCCGGTGCTGCCTTCGCGCTGCTGAGCGCGCGCCATTCCATGCATGCGCTGCTGCGCGGCCTCACCGAAGCGGAGATCGAGGGGGTCGCGCGCTTTGCCCTGGTCGCCCTAGTGGTGCTGCCGCTGCTGCCTGACGCCAGTTTCGGGCCCTATGACGCATGGAACCCGCGTCAGATCTGGATGGTGGTGGTGCTCGTTGCCGGCCTCTCCTTCGCCGGCTATGTCGTGGCACGAAAATTCGGCAGCAGCCGGGGCGTGCTGATGATGGCACTGACCGGCGCCATCGTCTCCTCCACCGCGGTGACGGCTTGGTACGCCCGCCGCCTGCACAAGGAGCCGGAACTGCGCGGGGTGCTGACGGCGGGCATCGCCATTGCCACCATCGTGATGTTCACGCGCGTGCTTGTCCTCGCCGCGCTGCTCGTGCCCCGCGCCCTGCCGACGCTTGCGCTGGTTATGACACCTGCGCTGATTGTGTCCGCCGCGCTGGCGCTGCTTGCCTGGCGGCGGGAGGATTCGCCCGATGGTCCACCGGTCAAGCTTGGTAATCCGTTCGATTTCGGCCCGGCTCTGCTACTGGCGGCCTTTGTCGCCATCTTCTCGCTGCTCGCACGCTGGGCGCTCGACATCTGGGGCGATCAGGGCATTGCGGTGGTGCTTGGTCTGACCGGGCTTATGGATGTGGACGCCGCCGTGCTCACGCTGGCCGGCCTGCCGACACAAGCGCTGGATGATGCGACCGCGGGCTTTGTCCTCGCCGCGCCGGTCTTTGCCAATACCGCATTCAAGGGTGTGATGGCGCTTGCCATCGCACGCGGTCGGGATGGCCTGATTGCGTCCGCGCCTCTCTTTGCCTCACTGTTTGCCTCCCTGACCGGGCTTGCAGTCTACTGGCTGTGGTGAAGCGAAAAACCGGCCCCTCCCACCATCGGGAGAGGCCGGCGTCCATCAAGCGGCCTCGCGAACGAAACGGCCATTATTGAAATCATCGATCGCCTGCATGATCTCGGCGCGACTGTTCATCACGAAGGGACCATAGCCTGCGATCGGCTCATCGAGCGGTTCGCCAGTGAGCACCAGCAGGGCGGTGTTGCCGTCGGCACGGAGTGAGATGCCCGCCCCCTCACGGCCAAGCAGCAGCACCTCGGCCTCGCCGACCTGCTGACCGTCCTCGACCGTGATATGGCCGCCGAGCACGACCAGCATGGCGTTGTGACCTTCCGGCAGAGCGAGCGTGACCTCCGCATCGCGCTTCAGGCGCAGATCCCAGACGTTGACCGGCGTGAAGGTGCGCGCCGGCCCCTTGGTGCCCGCCATTTCGCCGGCAATGATTCGCGCGCCGCCAGCATCATCGGGCAGGTCAACGGTGGGGATCATGTCCGCCGTGATCGCCTGATAGCCGCCGGGCACCATCTTGTCCTTCGCCGGCAGATTGACCCAGAGCTGCACCATGCGGAACGGTCCGCCGGTCTTCGCGAAGGCCGGGGAATGATATTCTTCATGGATAATCCCGCCTGCAGCGGTCATCCACTGCACGTCGCCGGGCCCGATCACGCCCCCATTGCCGGCCGAATCGCGATGCTCGACCTCGCCATCGTAAACGATAGTGACAGTCTCGAATCCACGATGCGGATGCTCGCCGACACCGCGGCGATGGCTCGTCGGCTCGAACACATGCGGCCCGGCATAATCGAGCAGCAGAAACGGGCTGATCTGCTCGCCCTGCGCGCCATTGGCGCCGCTGTAGGAAAACAGCGAGCGGACGGGGAAGCCGTCGCCCACCCAATGGCCCTGATCGTTGCCGAGGCGGCCAACAATATTCTTCTTCATCTCCTTGTCTCCAAGGCGGCGGGAATCCTCGTTCCAGCCGCGAACTGTTCGCAATATAGGAAGTGCCGGACCGGGTTTAAGGGGTGGGCTTTCCGCACGAGCTAGCACATGACAGCCTCGTCGCTTCCTGATACCGAGCCCTCAAACGAGGGGACACGCCGGCCTCGACGCCTTGGAAAAGCGGACTATGCGCAGGCATTGTTCGCATTTTCGTTTGTGTTGCTGTTGAATTATTATTACTAGAACGCGCCATTATTGAGTAATAAAGTTACAAGACAGGTGTAAGGCATGCTTGATTTCGCTACCCTCGCCCACCCCAGCCCCACTGCGCCGGGGGATCGCGCCGCCGCCATGGCCACGCTCGGCTTCGGCACGCTGTTCACCGATCACATGGTGACGATCCGCTACACCGAGGGTCAGGGCTGGCATGACGCTGTACTGGGCCCGCGCCAGCCGATCCCGCTCGATCCGGCAGCGGCAGTGCTGCATTATGCGCAGGAGATCTTCGAGGGCCTCAAGGCTTATCGCCTCCCCGACGGATCGGTGGCCAGCTTCCGCCCCGAGGCCAATGCTGCGCGTTTCAACCAGAGCGCGACGCGACTTGCCATGCCGCATCTGCCCGAAGACCTGTTCGTCGAGAGCATCTGCAAGCTCGTCGCCGCGGATATCGACTGGGTGCCCGATGCAGACAAGGGCAGCCTGTACCTGCGGCCATTCATGTTCGCCAGCGAAGCCTTTCTCGGCGTTCGTCCGGCGCGCGAATATATCTATTGCGTCATCGCTTCGCCGGTCGGCGGCTATTTCAAGAGCGGCAAATCGGCTGTCACGCTCTGGGTCAGCCATGATTATGTCCGCGCTGTCCCCGGCGGCACGGGTGCGGCCAAGTGCGGCGGCAACTATGCAGCGAGCCTCCAGCCGCAGGCCGTCGGCATCGAACATGGCTGTGATCAGGTGCTGTTCCTGGATGCCGTCGAACGCAAGTGGATCGAGGAGCTGGGGGGCATGAACATCATGTTCGTGTTCAACGACGGTACGATCATCACGCCGCCGCTGAATGGCTCCATCCTGCCCGGCGTTACCCGGGATTCGCTGCGCATGGTTGCCCAGGACGCCGGCTACACGGTGAAGGAGGAGCCCTACAGCTTCGACCAGTGGATGGCCGACGCCAAAAGCGGAAAGCTGAAGGAAACCTTCGCCTGTGGAACGGCTGCCGTCATCACGCCGATCGGTGAAGTGCGATCCACGCGAGGCGATTTCATGATCGGCAATGGCGATGGCGGCGAGGTAGCCCGGACCCTCCGCGAGGCGCTGGTGGGCGTGCAGCTCGGCCAGAAACCGGACAAGCATGGCTGGATGACCAGGCTCGCCTGAACCAAGTCGCTGTCAGCAAATTGTACCAAAGCACAATGTAAGGAAAACCTGTCCACCGAAGGAGCTGAAACGATGACCCTGCGCCCGACCGACATCGATGCCGTCGACATGATCATCCTGCCTCCGGTGCGGGATCTGGGCGACGGCTTTCGGGTCCGCCGCGCATTGCCGTCCGCGCATCGGCGAATGGTCGGGCCGTTCGTGTTCTTCGATCAGTTCGGGCCGACCACATTTTCGGCCGGGGAGGGGCTGGACGTGCGGCCGCATCCGCACATCGGCCTCGCCACGGTGACCTATGTGCTGGAAGGCGAGATTCTGCATCGCGATTCGCTGGGGAAAGTGCAGGCGATCCGGCCCGGCGCGGTCAACTGGATGACCGCCGGTCGCGGCATCGTGCATTCCGAGCGCAGCGCCGACGAAACGCGCACGGCAGGTGGGCCGCTGTTCGGTTTGCAGACATGGGTAGCGCTGCCCAAGGCGAAGGAGGAAGCTGATCCGGCGTTCTTCCACCACGCCGCGGACACCATTCCGGAAACGGAAGCCGACGGCGTCCACATCCGCGTGGTGGCGGGCAGCAGCGACGGGCTGACCTCGCCGGTGCAGGCCTTCTCCGACATGCTCTATGCCGATGTGACGCTGCAGGACGGCGCGCGCTACCAACTGAGCGCGGAGCATATCGAGCGCGCCGTCTACGTGATCTCGGGCGCACTGGCAGTGGAAGGCCAGAGCGGCCAATTCGATGCGGGCGAACTGGTGATCTTCAAGCCCGATGCCGAAATCGTGCTGCAGGCCAAGGGCCCGACGCGGATCATGCTGGTCGGCGGCGAGCCGCTCGACGGGCCGCGACACATCTACTGGAATTTCGTCTCCAGCTCGCGCGAGCGCATCGAGCAGGCGAAGGAAGACTGGCGGCAGGGGCGCTTCGAGACCGTGCCGGGCGAGAGCGAGTTCATTCCGCTGCCAGACTAAGGCCCGGTCGCCTCTAACCGATCACTCCCGGTCCATTTCCAGAATTGCCCGTTCGCGGGCGAGCTGGACCTCGGCATTATGCGCCAGCGCATCGAAGGTGGACATGAAGCTGTCCAGCTGCGGAGCGGGAATGCCCTGAAACAGGAACTCGCTGCGGCGCACGGCGGTCTCGTCGATGATCTGGCTGACCGTGCGCCCCTTCTCGGTAGGGCCGAAGAAGCCGTGGCGCCGCCCGGGACGTCCGGTGCGCTCGACGAGCCCGATCTCGATCAGGTGATTGACGGTACGCCCCGCCTGGCTCTGGTCGCGCGACAGGGCGATGACGAGTTGAGGCCAGCTGATCGGCGGATTGCGGCAGATCTCGGCCATGACCCAACTCTCGAAATTGGAGAGGCTGGTCTGGCGCTTGTGTGCGAGCGCGCCGCCGCGCAGCATATAGGAGCAGAGCGTCACGAACGGCGGCAGAACGCGGGAGCGGTCAACCGCCACACCATTCTCGCCCGGCAGCCCCTCATCGATAAGGTCCTGGAACTCCACCGGCTCCTGGCGCTGGTTGCTCGCGGCCTGCTTGCGCTCCTGCTCGAAGAGCGTGATCGCGCGGCCGAGCAACGTATCCAGCACGCCAGAGAGCGTCTTGAGTTCCTCGTCCGTGATGCCAAAGGTCAACTCGCGGTTGCGCAGCTCGGCATGGCGCTGAAGACGATCGCCAAGCTGCTTGCCGCTGGGGCTCAGGCGAATGGGGCTTCGGATACCGCTGCGCTGGAGCAGGGCCACTTCGCCCATCCGCTTGATCGCCCGGCTGACCTGCGCCTTGTCCACACCACACGCCATCGAAATGTTCGCCAGCGTCATACCCCCCTGCGCATGGAGGAGGAGCAGGATGCGGCGGTCCAGCTCGTTGACATGAGCCGTCCGGGCGAAAGAGATGTTGGCGCTTTCGCGCGCATTGCGCAGGAAGGCCCACAGCTTCGACTGAAAGCGGCTCTGGCGTTCATCGTGCTGCGCTGCGGACTGCGAGGACTGGTCCGCAGCGATTCCACTGAGCAGCATCGCCAATTGCTGATCGAAGGTGCCATCCGGCCCCGACCGCTCGGCGCGCGCCTGTTCGACAAGGGCCCAGCCCATCGTGAAATGATCAACCGCCTGCGCCGCCACCCGCGCTTCGTCGAGCTCCAGGCCAGCGTCGCACAACGGTGCGATCGCGTCCGGTGCACCGATGGCCAAAGGGAAACGCGCGGCCACATGGGCGAACAGTTGAGGACCATCGCGGTGAGAGAGCATGGCCTCCCGGCTGGTCTCTGCCCGCAAGGTCAGCCGTCGGCGCCAGCCTTGCGGCACATCACTGACTTGAAGGGCCGCCACCATCGCCTGCGCAAGCGCTGCGAGAAACTCATCATGACCAGGGAAATGCTGCTCGACCTCGGCTCGATCGATGCGCAGCTCTTCCGCGACGGCTTGACGCGTGCAGCCCCCCAAGCCCGTCCGGTCCAGCAGGGCAAGACCAGCACTGACGATGGCCCCATTGTCGACCTTCGTGCCGACGGTGTCGAACACTGCCCGCCCCTTACCCATGATAGCCGATCCCCAAAGACCCCGATCCTTCCTGTGATTCGGCGAGACTCATCGCATTTTCCAGCGCCGGTCAATGTTTATGCAAAAGAATTAGACATAGCGCCTTCACCTCCTTCGCACGAAAATCATTAGACGCGGAATAGGTGGAAGGGTAAGATTTCCTCTGGCCGCCAACCATGCGGCGCAACAACATAATTTGAGGGGAGAATGCGTGTGATCATCAAATCCCTGGCGGCAGCGAGTGCGGTCATCATCGCTGGATTTGGAGCAAGCACTCCCGCCCTTGCGCAAGGCAGCTTGGCCGATCAGCTCGCCACGTGCGCGAGAATTGAAGCGACGGCAGGGCGGCTCGCCTGCTTTGACTCCGTCGCCAGCCATAACCCGCCGTCCGGCAGCCAAGGAACCACCCAAGAAGCCCCGGCCACGAGCCGCGCGGCAACGGCCCCGGCAGCGCCCCCTGCGCAACCCGCCACGGAGCGCGTGTCCTCGGCCGGCTTCGGTGCCGAGCAGGTCGAGCGCGCCACGCGTTCCTCGCAGGCGCCGCGGAAAGCCAGCGAACTGACCGCGCGCGTCACGACCGTCAAGGAGCTCGGGCCGGGCATCTGGCAAGTGGGCGTCGAAGACGGCGCGCTGTGGCGCATGACGGAGCGCACGACGACCTTCCAGCCGCCAGAGGTTCGCGAGTCCATAGTCATACGGAAGGGCGCCCTTGGCGGATATCTGATGCAGGTGGGCCGGCAATCCGCCGTTCGCGTGACCCGCGTTCGCTGAGTCTCGCCCGCGGGGAGACGGATTCTCCGCGCCGAAGGGTCGCTGCGACATGAGCGAGCGATCACGGACATGATCAACATCAGACCGGTCACCCCACATCTCTCCGGCACCATCCAGCGCTTTTTTATGGACTAAGTCATCATGGACCCGGTAGGGCCACGGGATTCGCTGGAAACCGGCACAAGGAGAGATGCGCTGATGTTGGATGTAAATGGCAAGACTGCTTTCATCACCGGCGGCGCGAGCGGCATGGGCTGGGGTATGGCCAAGGCATTCGGCGAAGCCGGCATGCGCGTGGTGATTGCCGACATTCGCCAGGATGCGCTCGACCAGGCGATGGAAGGCTTTTCCAAGACCAACCTAGCCGTGCACGCCATCAAGCTCGACGTGGCAGACCGCGACGGCTGGGCGAAAGCGGCCGACGAAGCCGAAGCGCAATTCGGAAAGATTCATGTGCTGGCCCTCAATGCCGGCGTCGGCGTCACCGGATCGATGCTGACGGCGACGTACAAGGACTGGGACTTCAACATGTCCGTCAACGTCGGCGGCGTCATCAATGGCCTGGTGACGATGCTGCCCCGCATGCTCAAGCATGGCGAAGAGGGACAGATTGTCGTGACTTCCTCCACCGGCGGCTTCTCGGCTGTGGGCAATGCCGGCCTGTATTGCGCGGCGAAATTTTGCGTCGCCGGCATGTTCGAAAGCCTGGCGACGGATCTGCGTGGCACGGCGCTCGGAGCCTCGGTCTTCTTCCCCGGCCCGGTGCAGACGCAGCTTGGCAGCACCACCCACGCGACCCGCCCAGCCCACCTGCAGAACGACGCCCCGCCACCGCCGCCCGAAGCCGTCGGCGCGAAGAAGGATGCGCGTCCGGCACCCGGCTTCGACCCGAGCCTGTTCATGTCCAGCGAGGAAGTGGGCCAACGCGTGCTGCGCGGCATCCGCCGCCGCGACCTGTTCATCATGACGCATCCCGAATTCCAGCGGGGCATCGAGGCGCGGAGCAAGGCGCTCGTGCGGGCCATCCCCGTGGAGGAACCCAATGAAGCCCGCGCCAACCTGGTCGCCCAGTTCGGCACGCTCGTGTACAACCCGATCTATGACGAGCAGCAGCCGCTCGACGAGCCGCTCTGACGCCTGACCGTCAGGTGCGCCCAAGACCGCGCATAGAGGAGAGACTCCGATGGCCAGGATCGTTCGCGTCCATGAACTCGGCCCGCCTGAGGTGCTTCGGTTCGAAGAGATCGAAGTCGGCGCGCCCGGCGAGAATGAGGTCCGTATCCGGGTCGAGGCCATTGGGCTCAACCGGTCCGAAGCGATGTTCCGGGCCGGCCGCTATCCCACAAAGCCGGCGCTGCCCACGCTGATCGGCTACGAGGCCTGCGGTATTGTCGAGGTGCTCGGCAAGAAGGTGAGCGGCTTTGCGGTCGGGGATCGCGTGTGCGCGCTGCCCATGTACCCGCTTGGCCAATATGGCGTCTGGGGCGAGCAGGCCATCGTGCCGGCCCGCTGCCTGCTGCATGCCCCGCCCGGACTCAGCCCGACCGAAGCCGCTGCGGTCTGGATGCAGTATATGACCGCCTACGCGATCATCGAGGTCGGAAAGGCAGGCATTGGCGACTATGTGATCATCCCGGCCGCCTCCAGCAGCGTCGGCCTTGCCGCAATACAGCTGGCGAACTGGGCCGGCGCCGTGCCGATTGCGGCAACGCGCACCAGCGCCAAGGCAGACCAGCTCCGCGCGCTGGGCGCAGCGCATGTGATTGCGACGGAGGAGACCGATCTCGTCGAGGCGGTGATGGCCATCACAGACGGCAAGGGCGCGCGGCTGGTCTTCGACCCGGTGCAGGGCCCCTATGTCCAGACGCTCACCAGCGCGATGGCGGAACGCGGCATCCTGTTCATCTACGGCGGCCTCTCCGAGCAGCCGACGCCTTATCCGCACTGGAACATGGCCTTCAAAGGGTTATCGATGCGCGGCTGGGTGGCCTCCGAAATGTGGAACCACCCGGAGCGTTACCGGCGCGCACGCGAGCACATCCTGCTCGGGCTCAAGCTCGGCAAGCTGAAGCCCGTCATTGCCCGCACCTTTACGTTCGGTGAGATCGTCGAAGCCAATCGCTACCTGGAATCCAACGCCCAGATCGGGAAGATCGTCGTCACGATGTGAGGCGGCAGCAGCGCGAGGGCGCTGCTTACAAAAAAAAAGGGAGAGCCGAGGCCCTCCCTTTCCGATCATGTAGCTGATGAACGTCGCGTCATTCCGCCGCGATGGCGTCCACGCGGGCCGGAATGTCGAGCCCGTAAAGCTTTGCGGCATTCTCATAGGCGATCTTGCGCACGAGCGCGGGATCGGCACCCTCGGTGAACTCGGCGAGAATCTTGCGGCTGTTGGGCCAGATGCTGTCCGGATGCGGATAATCCGTCGCCCAAAGCAGCTTGTCCTCACCATAGAACTTGTGCAGCGCGATGGCGGTCGGGCTTTGCTGGAACGTGCCATAGACTTGGCGCTTGAACAGTTCGGACGGCTTCATCTTGTGCGGGATGCCGCCGCGCGCATTCCAGAACTCCTCGGCTTCCCACAGGCGCCAGTGACGATAGTCCAGCTCCTCGATCACCCATGGCAGCCAGCCGATGCCGCTTTCCGCGATGACGATCTTGAGGCCGGGATGGCGCTCCAGAATGCCCCAGGCGAAGAGATCGACGAACGGATCAAGGAACTGCTCGATGAACATCTTCACATGCAGGAACGTCGCGCCCGGGCTGCCCTTGTACTTGTCAAACGCGCGGCTGACGCTCGGGAAGACCGTCACATGGAAGGAGAGAATGATGTTGTTCTTCTCCAGCATCTCCCACAGCGGCTCCCAACGCTCATCCTCGAGGCGCGGCTGGGCCATGGCGATCTGCAGATTGGCCTGCTTGAAGCCGCCCAGATCGATGATGTGCTTGAGTGCCTCCAACGCCGCCTCGGGCTCGGGGGGCAGCATCGGCACGCCGATCAGACGATCGGGGGCAGCGGCGCAGAACTCCTTGAGCCATTCATTATAGGCCCGATAGCAGGCGTCGCGCAGCTCCTTGTCCTCGAAATCAAGCGACGTCACCGGACCGAAGATGACATGGGCATACACGCCGTCCCGATCCATGTCGGCCAGGCGAAGCGAAGCCACGGCCGGGCGGCGCTCGGTCTGGTCGACGATGCCGCCGCGGTCGAGCGCAGTGAAGATCGGCTTCGGGCCGCTCATGCCACTGGGAGCACCGGACCAGCTGCCCAGGCTCTTGCCCTCGCTCACCCAGGTCGCGCGGCCGTCGATCATCTCAACCTTCGGCCCACGATCCTTAAGATGGTCCGGCAAGCGTGCCGTCCACACATCGGGGGGAAGCTGATTGAGATCGAGGTGATCGTCGCAACTGATCAGCGGATAATCCATGGTCCTGCTCCTCTCGCGTGACGGCCGAACCGGGCATCGACCTGCCGCCGATCGCCGCCAACCATCGCAATGTACTTAGCTACCTAAGTATCTTGCAGCCATTGACGTGAGAATGCAAGCGCTTCGATCATATTGCCTTTATGGCGGTATCGCCTGGGGTTGCGCTACCGCTCGGAAATGGCGCGCAAAGGCGCAGATATGGCACTCCGTTCCTCGCCAAATTCGTTGACATTCGCGCGGCGCAGATCCCGCTTGTAGCGCGCATAGTCGAACTCCGTTCCGCGATGGAGCGCGCAGCGGTTATCCCAGATCAGCAGGTCACCCTGCCGCCATTTGTGGGAATAGACATATTTGTCCTGACTGGCGAAGGCGATCAGTTCATCGATGAGCGCCGTCCCCTCCGCCTCGCTCAGACCTTCGACTCGGAAGGCATGACTGCCCACAAACAGGCATTTGCGGCCCGAGGGGCTGATACGCACCATAGGCTGCATGGCACCTGGCATGATCTCCCTTATGCGGGCCGCCTCCTCCGGGCTGGCCCCGCCCTTGATGCGGCTGGCCGCGAAACTGTGCTCGGCCACGAGAGGCTCGATTCGGTCCTTCATCGCCGGTGGCAGTTCATCATAGACATGGCGCAAATCGACGAACTGAGTGTCCCCTCCCTCGGGTGGGACGATCACGCCGCGCAACATCGACCATTTACTGGGCATGTCGTTGAAGCTGCTGTCCGCGTGAAAAATCTCATTGCCCTTCGCGAATTTGGCCCGGAGGGATTCGCGATCAACGATCTCGCCGTTGATATCCAGGTTGGAGGCGTCGTAGAGTCCGTAGGCCATGCGTCGGGGCTCGTCGGGGCGGAACACACCGGGCAGCTCCAAAGGCCCAAAGGCTCGGGCAAAGCGTAGATGCTGTTCATCCGTGATATGCCCTTGGCCACGGATGCAGAGCACCACATGGTCCCGCATCAACTCTTCCACGAGATCAATCAGCGCCTGATCGGGCTCCTGAGCCAGATCCGGCCCGATGAGCTCAGCTGCGAAAATTGGATGCAGTTTTCTAACTTCCATCTCATCCTCTCGTGCGCCGTGGCCGCGTTATTTCGTGCGACTTCTATTAATTCTACTTCGAATGATTTGCAACGCAATGCGCCCTCGCCCGTCCGATATGCGACGAGAGCGCGCAAAATCGCGCGCAGCGGTCGAAAAAGAGGGAAGAAACGCCGTCCGGCTCAGGGGTCGACCAGGATAATCCGCAGGTCGTTGACATTGGTCAGCGTAGGCCCCGGCGCAAAGAGCGCGCCGACCTGGCCGAGGACGCCGCCAGCATCATTGGCAACCTGCGCCGATTCGATATCGATGCCAGCCCTCTCCAGGGCGTGGCCGGTTGCGCCATCGACATAAGCGCCCGCGACATCCCTGTTGCCATCAACGCCATCAGTATCGGCTGCCAGAGCTGCAAGACCGGCGTAATCCCTTATCTGCCCCGCCAACTCGAGCGCATATTCCTGATTGGGCCCACCGACGCCAGAGCCCGTAACGGTCACCGTCAGTTCGCCACCCGAGATCAGCGCACATCGCTCGGCGCTGTTATGGGCCAGAATTGCAGCCTGCGCATGACGTCGGGCCGCCTGCCGCGCATCTCCATGCGCTTCACGCTCCAGAATGACCGGTTCATAGCCTTGCGCCTCGAGAAAGGCGGACGCGGCATCCAGCGCATCATCTGGTCGGACAATGACTGCAAAGCTGCTGGTGGCAAGCCTTGGATCATCCGGCTTCACGGACTCGCTCCATCCACCCGGATCGGCAATGGCATAGCGCGCAAGCACGGCTTGGGCATCCGCGATCGTGCCTGCGTCACCTACGGTCGGACCGGACCCGATGTCCTCAGGCACGTCCCTCACAACATCAGAGACGGCGAGCGTCACCACCTGCGCCGGCCAGGCCGCCGCTGCCAACCGCCCCCCCTTGATGCGCGAAAGGTGCCGCCGAACCATGTTGATTTCACCGATCGAGGCGCCGGAACGCACCAGGGCGCGCGTCACGGCCTGCTTGGCAGACAAGTCGAGGGGCGGGGCGGGGGCGGCCAGCAAGGCCGAGGCCCCACCAGATAGCAGCACCAGCAGCAGATCGTCCGCCTCCGCGCTTTCCGCCAGCGCCAGACAACGTTCTGCCGCTGCCAGCCCGGCCGCATCGGGGACCGGGTGGCTCGCCTCGATCAACTCTATGCGTGCGAGCGGTCCGCCATAACCTGTTCGGGTGACGGCCAGCCCCGTCGCGTCAGGCCAGTGTTGCTCAACAGCTTGCGCCATGGGCACGGCGCCTTTTCCAGCAGCGATGACCAGGACGCGACCCTGGGGCCTCTCAGGCAAAGCAGCGATAATGGTCTCGGGGCGTTTGCAGGCCGCCACGGCGACGGCAAACGCTTCCTCAAGCAACGCGCGTCTGCTCATCGCTGGTTACCGCTCTGCGAGAAATGTAGCGACATTCTGCCCGGTGCGGCGTGCAACTTCCGTCACCGCCTGCGCGCTCAACCAGGCTGAATGCGGTGTTACGATGACATTATCGCGACGGGCGAGCTGCAGGATCGGACTGCCGGGTGGTGGTGGCTCAACCGGAGCGACATCGATGCCCGCGCCACCAATCTGGCCTGACTCGAGCGCCTTATCCAGAGCATCGAGATCGATGAGCGCACCGCGCGCGGTGTTGATGATGACGGCGCCGGGCTTCATGGTGGCGAGCGTCCGCGCATCCAGCATGTGCCTCGTTTCGTTCGTCAACGGACAATGCAGGCTGATGATGTCGCTCGTCGCCAGCACCTCCTCGAAAGCCACCCGCCCTTCAGCGGCAGGCTGCCCCTGCCGTCCTGCGAACACCACTTCCATACCGAGCACCCGCGCCCGGCTCGCCACGGCCTGGGCGATCGCACCGCTGCCGAACAGGCCCAGCCGTTGTCCCGCGAGATCCCGCACGGGTGCAGCAAACACACAGAAGGAACGGCCGTTCTCCCAGCGGCCATCTATCACGGCGTTGCGAAATGGCACCAGTCCACGCGCAAGCGCAAGAATGAGCATGAGGACATGTTCGGCAACGGACGTGCCTGCATAGCCCACGACATTGCGTATCTCGATGCCGTGGGCTTTCGCTGCCACGCTATCGACGACGTCCGTTCCGGTCGCGGTCACGGCGATAAGCTTCAGTTCCGGCAACGCGGCGAGCGTCGCCGCGTCGAGCCGGACCTTGTTTAGGATCGCGATGTCCGCGCCAGCCAGGCGGGAGACCACCGCATCGGGTTCGGTGAAATCATACTCGATCCAGACATGGGGCGTATCGGGTCGGGGAATTTCGAAGCCACCCATCGTGACCTTGTCGAGGTGAACGATGCGCGGCTTACCACCTGATTCCTGCTCGCCCTTGCCGGTTGCCATGCGGATCGCTCTCCCTAGATCGTTCGCAATGCAACTATCCAGTGCCGTCGGCCGAGTCCAGCGCGTCTATGCGCTGACAAGTGCAGCCGCTTATCCTTTTGGCGTATCGTACAGCAATTTCATCAGCTTATCGGTAACCTCATTGACCTGGTTGAGCTCCTTGTCGCTCAGGCCCTCAAGCACCGAAGCGCGGAAGGCATGCGCGACTGTCATGATCTCATCCAGCGCGGCTTTGCCGTCAGGCGTTAGTTCGATCAGCTTGGTCCGCCGGTCGCCAGGATCCTGCCGCCGCACGACCAGACCGTCAGCCTCCAGCGTATCGAGCATACGCGTTAGCGTCGGCCCCTCAATGCCGATGCGCTTGGCGATCGCGATCTGGGCACTGGGCTCCGGCGATCGCGCGATCGTTGAGAGCGCTTCCATCCGAGCTGAGCCGTAACCCAGCGGACGCAGCCGTTCGTCGAGCATGGCCCGGTAACGGCGGGCAACCAGAATCATGCGATAGGTGAACCCATATTCGCGGTCGAGACGCGTCTCACCCGCAAGGCTGGGCAGTGCGATTACCGCGTCTGCCGGATCATCCGTGTTATCGACCAATAGTCACCCCCGAGGCGGACAGTTTCAAATTGCCGCCAACGATCCCAGAGGCATCATCATTTGGCCCCTGTCAACCCGCGCAACATTTTCCCGGCACGCTTTGATCAGCTGATCCACCGGGGAGAAGGAGGCGCGTTTTGGATATTGACGCTTTCCATCTTGCGGGCCAGATGGCTTGTCACAAGCCCGCGAGGGCCGGAGAGGACGGCAGATAAGATTGTTGGGAGTTGCTTCATGTCCACCCTTCGCGCGGTGTCTATTCGCGCATACGCCGCCCCGATCCTTTCCTGCGTCGCTCTGCTTTCTGCCTGTAGCGAAAGCCCCGCGGGAGTCGATAATGCCGCAGTCAATGATGGTGTAGCGCTGGAAAACGCAGCCAATGTGGTGGCGCCTGTGGCAAATGAGACCGGCGGCAACGAGGCTGCGCCGACAAATGAAGCGCCTGCCGAAACGGCCGCCGAGACGACCTCAGCCGCAGAACCAGCCTCAACGCCAGCACCGGCCGCTCTGGCAGCACCCGCAGCCGTGGTCGCGACTACCCCGGCCGCAGCGCCGACGGGCGACGCAGCCAACGGCGCCAAGCTCTTCGTCCAGTGCCGGGTCTGTCACGCCGTCGAGCCAGGAAAGAACGGTCTTGGGCCCTCGCTGCATGGGGTGGTCGGGCGAAAGGCCGGTACGCTTGCCGGATTCAATTTCTCCCCCGCAATGCAGAACAGTGGCACGACCTGGACGGCGAAAGCTCTGAGCGACTATCTGCGCGCGCCGATGAAGGCACTGCCGGGAACGAAAATGGCTTTTGCGGGCATTCCCGACGAGGCGCGTCGCGCCGACGTGATCGCTTATCTCGAGACTCTCAAATAAGCGCTCACCCTGCAGGCCCTTGCCCCGAGACGAGACGGAACTCCCGACTTCAGCGAGACATGGCGCGCGCTCCAAACCGGTCCGGCGCGTAGACCGAGACATCAATGTGTTGCACCGCATCGGGCAGATCCGCGCCGATCAGGCGGGCGGCACCGATCTGTGCGGCAGCCGGAGCCGTTTGAATCCCGAAACCGCCCTGTCCGGCGAACCAGAAAAAGCCGGTGACCTCCGGGTCTGGCCCATAGACCGGCATCCGATCCGGCGCGAAGCTGCGTAACCCGGCCCATTTGTGCTCCACCGCTGCAACCGGCCAGTCCACCACCTGCGTGAAGCGGTCGATCGCAACGGCGACGTCCAGTTCTTCGGGGGCAACGTCGCGGGCTATGTCCGGGGTTTCGTCATGCGGCGAAAGCCACAGGCGCCCCGACCCCTCCGACTTGAAGTAGAAGCTGCCGTCCAGGGCGATGACCAGCGGCACATGCGCCGGCGCAGTCGGGCAGCGCAATTGCACGACCGTGCGTCGCAACGGCAAAATGCCTACGGGCGCGACGCCGCATCGCCCGGCAACGTCATCAGCCCAAGCGCCCGCTGCATTCACGATGCGATCGCACGAAATCGGGCCGCTGCTGGTTTCAACCTCCCAACTGCCGCCAACGCGGCGGGCCGAACCGAGCCGAGTCGCGAAGCGCTCCTGCAGCCCCTTGCGCCGCGCCGCGCGGCGATAGGCGGCCAGCAGGGCCGCTGCGTCGATGTCCGCGCACGATGGTTCAGCAACGCCGATCGCCCAGTCCGAGCGCAGCCCCGGCAGTGCATCGGCCAGCGCGTCCACTCCGAGTCGCTCGAACTGGACCCCGCTATTCGCGAAATCGCCGAGCAGCCGGTCGACAAGGCTCTGCTCACCCCTGCGCCCGAGGTGAATCGCTCCACGCGGCAAGAGAAAAGAATTCTCGGCGAAGGCCGGGTCCGGCCGGGAAAGCAGCGGTCCGCTGGCGCTGGTGAGCGGCTGAACACCCGGCCCCCCATAGGTTTCTTCCCAGAAGGCAACCGAACGCCCGGAGGCATGATAGCCCGGCTGATCCTCCTGCTCGATGAGAAGCACCCTGGCGTGATGAGCGATCTCGGCAGCGATGCTGTAACCCGCCATGCCGCCGCCGACGATCAGAACGTCAGCCGCAGTCATTGCCATGACTGCAACCCTGCGCGCGCTGCATCGAAAAGCCGCGAAGAAGCAGGCAAAGCGTGGTTACGATTTGGTAAGGCGTACACTCTAGTCATTCTCGATTATGTCGGGGGTGTGGATATCGACAGCGCTCAGCGCAATGCTGGCCTTGCTTCTCATTTGGGGAGCGACGACGGATTTGCGCAGCCGAATCATATCCAACCGGCTCAATCTGGCAATCGCCCTTCTCGCGCCCTTTTGGTGGTGGGCCAATGGCCTTTCCCTTTATCCTGACATCGTGCTGCAGCTCGGTCTTGCCGCCGCGGTATTTGCGCTGTTCGCGGGCTTGTTCGCGCTTGGCATGATGGGCGGGGGTGACGTCAAGATGCTGGGCGCGCTGGCCTTGTGGCTTCCGCTGCCGGCAATGTCGACCCTCATCATCGTCATGGCGCTGGCCGGCGGCGTGGTCACCATCGTGACAGTGATCCATCACCGGACCACCCGCAGAATCGGTCAGCCAGAGATCCCTTACGGCGTCGCAATCGCGCTCGCCGGCCTGTGGGTACTAGGCGAACGCTATCTTAACCCTTTGACTTAATAATCGTGTGGAGAGGGGCCTTGGGGGGTCCCGCCCATTGGAGGCGAGTTTCGAGATGGAACCCAAGAAGATCGCGCTGCTCGCTGGCGCTCTGATCATAGCCGTGGCAGCGGCGTTCCTTGCCCGATCCATGTTCACAAGTGGCGGCGGGGCACCGCAGGCCACCGCATCGGCCATGCCTGACACATCACAGATGCCGCATGTGCTGGTTGCGACCAAATCACTGCCGGTCGGCACGATCGTGGGGCCGGACGCCTATCGCTTCCAGCCCTGGCCCAAGGAACTGGTCGAGGACGCCTACTACATCCAGGGCAAGGCCGACGAGAATCAGATGGTGGGCGCTGTCGTCCGCACCGCGATTGCGGCAGGCCAGCCAGTCACACAAGGCTCGCTTATCAAGCCGGGCGATCGCGGCTTCCTTGCCGCAGCGCTCAGCCCCGGCATGCGTGCCGTGACGGTGCCGGTTTCGGTGCAGAGCAGCGTTGCCGGCTTCGTCTTCCCGGGCGACCGAGTCGATCTCGTGCTCACGCAGAACGTGCCCGGTGGTGGGGACGGCCCGCCCCTCAAGGTTTCCGAGACAATCCTGCGCAATCTCCGCGTGCTTGCGACAGACCAGCGGACAAATGCACTGGATGAAACCGGTCAGCCGGTTGTCCGCACCTATTCCAACGTCACCATGGAAGTGACGCCACGCATGGCAGAGAAGATCAGTGTCGCCCAGACGGTCGGCGCGCTGTCTCTGGCGCTTCGGTCACTGGCGGACAACACGCAGGAACTCGAAGCCGCGCTCGCTTCCGGCGACATCGATGCGGTCGACGCGGAAAATGGTGGCAACACCCTGATCACTGCTGCGCGTCCGATCGATGGCCGATCCACCTATTCCACCGGTGCCGACGTATCGCGCTATCAGCGCAGCACCGTTCCGGCCAAGCCGATCGATCCCAACGGCGCCCCGACAGGCGCGGGCCCCATGGTCCGGATCGCACGCGGCGCAGCAGTCACCAACATCGAGCTTGGGAGCAACTGAGATGAACAGCCTGTTCAGGCTTGATCGGGCGCGTGTTGCGACCGGTGCCATCGCCGCCGCGCTCGCGCTGACCGTGAGTGCTACCGTCGCGCCCGCGCTGCACGCGCAGGCAACGGCCGCACCGCAGACTGACGGAACGCTGCTACTCGCCGTCGGCGAAAGCCGCGTGGTCAATCTGCCGGCAAACCTCACCGATGTGGTGATCGCCAACCCGGCGGTGCTGGACGTGCACGTCCGCTCGCAGCGACAGGTCTATCTGATCGCAAAGGCGTCCGGCGAGACCAACGTCTTCATCACCTCGCGCGACGGCAAGATGCTCTATGCCAACACCGTGCGGGTGGGGAACAACATCACCAGCATCGATCAGATGCTGCGCCTCGCCATGCCGGAATCGGACGTGCAGGTGAACACCATGAACGGCATGGTGCTGCTCACCGGCACCGTCGCCGCGCCGGAAGACGCCGCTGAAGTCCAGCGGCTCGTTCAGGCGTTCTCCGGTGATCAGACAAACGTTGTTAGCCGACTACGCACAGCAACGCCGCTGCAGGTCAATCTGCAGGTGCGCATTGCCGAAGTGAACAAGAATTATACGAAGTCTCTGGGGTTCAACATCCTGACCAACGATACCACCGGGGGCTTCCTCTTCGGGCTTGGTCGCGGTGACCCCGGCTCGCTTGCGACCGGCCAGTTCAATGTTCTCGAGAATGGCACGACGATGGCCTTCTCCGGCAATCTGCTGGGGCTTGATGTGCTCGGCACACTCGACCTTGCCGAAAATCAGGGTCTCGCGACGACACTCGCCAACCCGAACCTGACCGCGCTCTCGGGCGAAACGGCAAGCTTCCTGGCTGGCGGCGAAGTCCCGATCCCGATCGCGACGCAGGAGCAGGTGAGCGTCGAGTACAAGCAATATGGTGTGAGCCTTGCCTTCACGCCGACGGTTCTGGCCAATGGCCGCATTTCCATGCGGGTGCGCCCGGAAGTCTCGCAGCTCGACAACAGCTCAGCGGTTCGCGTCAGCGGCTTCGATATTCCAGGCATTCAGACCCGCCGCGCGGAAACGACGGTGGAACTGGGCTCGGGCCAAAGCTTCATGATCGGCGGCCTGCTTTCGACATCAAGCGGCAATTCGATCGAGAAAACGCCCTTCCTCGGCGACATCCCGATCCTCGGCAATCTCTTCAAGTCGCAGGGCTATCGCCGGCAGGAGACCGAACTGGTGATCATCGTGACGCCTTATCTGGTGCGTCCGGTCGATGCCCGCCAAATTGCGCTCCCGACCGACGGCTATCGCAACGCAGACGATGCCGAGCGCATCCTGGGCGCCCAGATGCATGACGGCAAGCCTGGCGAAACCAGGCCGACGCCACAAGCCGCGCCGGCAAAGATTGTCGAACCGGCAAGCGTCGCGTCCCGCTCGAATGCCGCCGCGCCTGGCTTCAGTTTCTGACGTGGAAGGAAGAGAGATGATCAACACAGGTTTCTTCCGCAGCACCGGCACCGCCGCTCTGGTGGCGCTGTCGCTCCTCAGCCATGCGGGTGCCGCCGCCGAGGCCCGCAAGACGAATCGCGGGCTGGAGCCAGTCCATCAGCCGGTCGTCGATCGCACCGATTTCGTGTTCGACCTTCAGTCGGATGGCGCCGGCGCGCTCAGCAGTGCCGATGAGCGCCGCCTGACGGTGTGGCTCGACGCGCTCGGCCTTCGCTATGGCGACCATGTGACGATTGCTGGTGCGGGAGAGAGTCCACTCGCCCTGCGCGACGGCATCGCACAGGTTGTCGGGCGCTTCGGCCTTCTGGTCGAGGGAGAGGCGCCGGTTACAGCTGGCGAAGCACCGGCCGGCGGCGTGCGCGTTGTCGTCAGCCGTTCGATCGCCAGCGTACCGGGCTGCCCGACATGGCGCGACAAGGCGGAAGCCAACTTCATTGGTGGCCTGAGCGACAATTATGGCTGCGCGACGGCCTCCAACCTTGCAGCCATGGTCGCCGATCCGCGCGATCTGGTGGAAGGGCGCGAGGGCGGGCTGGACGTCACCAACGTCGTGAACAGCAAGGCAATCAAGACCTATCAGGAGACGGCGCCAACCGGTGCCGGCGGCCTGCAAGGCATGGCTGTGGGAGGCAATTGAGATGAACGCACCCTGGAAAGCCGGTGGCCCCCACGGGCGAGACGCCTTCCACGCTTATGTCTGCGACGATCACAGCCTGGAGGTTCTCCGGGCTGCGGCGCAGGACATGGGCTGGCCTGCGGAGAAGCTCTACAAAGGCGGCTTGCGTAACGCCGTGCAGTCACTCTCCATGTCTGCCAGCCCGAACGTCCTGTTTGTCGATCTGTCGGAATCAGCTGACCCGCTGACGGACATCAACAGCCTTGCCGAGGTATGCGAGCCGGGTACGGTCGTCATCGCTGCCGGCCAGGTAAACGACGTTCGCCTCTACCGCGATCTCGTGGCGAGCGGCCTGCAGGACTATCTGCTCAAGCCGCTCTCGCTGGAAACCCTGCGCGACACGCTGAACAGCGCACAGGCCGTGTTCCTCGCACCGAAGGCCGATGCCGGCAGCGATCAGCCGCACATGATGGTGTCCGTCATCGGCACGCGCGGTGGCGTTGGCGCATCGACCATCGCGACCTCGCTTGCCTATCTCAGCAGTTCGCGTGGAAAACGCTCGACGGCGCTGCTCGACCTGGACGTGCACTTCGGCACCGGCGCCCTGGCGCTGGATCTGGAGCCGGGTCGCGGCCTCACCGACGCGGTTGAAAATCCGAGCCGTATCGACGGGCTGTTCATCGAGCGAGCCATGGTCCGTGCAAGCGACACGCTGGCGATCCTCTCGGCCGAAGCGCCGATCAGCCAGCCGCTGCTCACCGACGGCTCGGCCTATTTCCAGCTTGAGGAGGAGCTTCGCTCGGCGTTCGAGTGGACGTTCGTGGATCTGCCGCGCAACATGCTGGTGCAGCATCCGCATCTCGTCCACGAATCCAACGCCGTCGTGGTGGTCACGGAATTCACGCTGGCGTCCGCGCGCGACACGATCCGCATTCTCTCGTGGCTCAAGACCAATGCGCCGCAATCTCAGGTGATCGTTGCGGTCAACAAGGCGCAACCGGGCGTCTCGGAGATTACGCGCAAGGACTTCGAGCAAAGCATCGAACGCGCCATCGACGTGGTGCTGCCTTATGACTGCAAAGTGACCACGCAGGCCGCCAAGCTCGGCAAGACCGCAGCGGAAAGCGGGCGCACCAGCAAGCTGGGGCAGGCGCTGCATGAATTGAGCAACCAGCTCAACCTTGCCGAAGCGGGCGAGATCGCCGGCAAGGGCAAGAGCAGCGGCTCGCTGATCGGCCGTCTGCTTGACGTGAAGCTGCCGGGCAAAGCGAAGAAGAAAGCTGGCGCGAACACCGTGTTGACGGACGTTTGATTGGGCCGTCGGGCGCATCGGGCGAACGGCGGCACATGCGGCTGTGGCGATGACGTGACTGGATGAGATGATGATGAATAGCCAGCTTCTCCTGCTGATCCTCCTTGCCGCTGCGGCCGTTGCGCTCGCAGTTATGGCGCTGTCAGGGCCGTCGGCGGACCGCATTGGCAGCCGTCGCATCGCCGCCATTCGCGGGCGCCATGTGGCGAGCGAAACCAACCAGATCGAAGCGCGCATGCGCAAGGCGATCGCGGCGCGTCAGCTCGACAAGAATCAGCTCTTCACCTCGCTCATCCCCAATCCCGAATTGCTGGCCAAGCGCCTGAAGATGACGGGCAAGAAGTGGACGCTCAGCCAGTATATGACGGCCTCCGTCGCGCTGGCGATCGGTCTGCTCGGCATCATGGTGCTGCGCGGCTTCTCCTTCCTGCCTGCCCTGCTCCTCGCCGTTGCCGTGGGGTTTGGCCTGCCGCATTTCGTGGTTGGCCGACTCATTGCCCGGCGCGTCGGCAAGTTCACGACGAACTTCCCGGATGCGCTCGACCTGCTGGTGCGCGGTCTTCGCTCGGGCCTGCCCATCAGTGAAACGATGATGGTCGTTGCCAATGAAATTCCCGGCCCCGTGGGCGAGGAATTCAAGCTCATCAACGAGCGGATCAAGATCGGCAAGTCGATGGACCAGGCGCTTCAGGAAACCGCCGAACGGCTCGGCACCGCCGAGTTCAAGTTCTTCTGCATCACGATCACCATTCAGCGCGAAACCGGCGGCAACCTGGCGGAAACGCTGGCCAACCTCAGCAACGTCCTGCGCCAGCGCGCGCAGATGAAGCTGAAGATCCGCGCGATGTCCTCCGAATCGAAAGCCTCGGCCTACATCATCGGCGCACTGCCATTCATCGTGTTCGGCCTCATCTGCTGGATCAATTACAGCTATATGTCGCCCTTCTTCACCGGCGATCCGCGCGGCCTGTTCGGGCTGAACCTCATGCAGATGATCGGCATCGGCGCCATGGTCTGGATGAGCATCGGCGTGTTCATCATGGCCAAAATGGTCAACTTCGAGATCTGAGGGGAGCGGCAGAATCATGACGTCCACTGGCCCTACGCTCTTCGGCATGACCGCTGCCGATATCGGCACGTTGCTTGCGGCGATGGCGACCTTCGCCGTGCTGGTCGCGATCTATGCTGCATCGACAGTTCGCAACCCGATGGGTCGCCGCATCCGCGCGCTCAACGACCGCCGCGAGCAGCTGAAGGCCGGCATCGTCGTCAGCTCGACCAAGCGCCGCACCAAGATCATCCACCAGAGCGACACGACGGACCGGATGCGCAGCTTCCTGTCGTCCTTCAAGCTCCTGCAGGACGATCAGATCAAGGATGCGCAGAAGAAGCTCGCCCAGGCAGGCATCCGCTCCAAGGAATATGCCTTTGCCGTGATCTTCGCGCGGCTGGTGCTGCCCATCGTGGTGGGTGGCACGGCCGCCCTGCTGATCTACGGCGTCGATTTCTGGCCCGAATGGGGTCCGCTCAAGAAGTTCGGCGCGTTCGCCGGCGCCTTGCTGCTCAGCTACAAGGCACCCGATCTCTACGTCGGCAATATGATCACCAAGCGTTCGGACGCCATCCGCAAGGGCATTCCCGACGCGCTCGATCTGCTCGTCATCTGCGCCGAAGCCGGCTTGACGGTGGACGCCGCCTTCGCCCGCGTGGCCCGCGAACTGGGCTCGGCCTATCCGGAGCTTGGCGAGGAATTCCAGCTCACCTCCATCGAGCTGTCCTTCCTGACCGAACGGCGCATGGCCTTCGAGAACCTTGCCGAGCGCGTGAATGTCGAAGCGCTGAAGGGCGTCGTCACCACGATGATCCAGACGGAGAAATACGGCACGCCGCTCGCCTCGGCCCTGCGCATTCTCTCAGCCGAGTTCCGTCATGAGCGCATGATGCGCGCCGAGGAAAAGGCTGCTCGCCTCCCGGCGATCATGACCATTCCGCTGATCCTGTTCATCCTGCCGACCCTGTTCATCGTCATTCTCGGTCCGGCTGCCTGCGCCATCAAGGGCGCGCTACTGTAAACCCACGGTTGGTCGCGGGCAGCCTTGCGATGGCGGGCAGCCTGCGCCACTAGGGGCGTCCGGCCGCCACAGGAGATCTTTCTTGCCTGCCCCCCAGATCATCACGCCCGTCATTCTCTCCGGCGGTTCGGGCACGCGCCTCTGGCCGGTGAGTCGGAGCGAACGGCCCAAACAATTCATTGCCCTCACCGCACCGGAAACGATGTTCGAGCTGACGCTGGGCCGCATTGAAGGTCTGGCGAACAGCGGCGCGCCGATCGTCGTCGCCAACGCCGCCCATGCCGACATCATCCGCGCGCAAGCAGGCGCCGATGCCACCCTCATTCTCGAACCGAGCGCGCGCAACACGGCCCCCGCAATTGCGCTGGCGGCACTGGCGCTGGAAGAGAGCGACGGCGCCATGCTGGTGATGCCAAGCGACCACGTCATTACCGATGTGCCTGCCTTCCATGCCGCCATCGAGCGCGCCCGTCCGCTCGTCACCGATGGCTGGCTCGTCACCTTCGGGATCGAGCCCCATGCGCCCGAAACCGGATTTGGCTATATCGCGCTGGGCGAGACGCTGGCCGATGGCGTCAATCGCGTCGCCCGCTTCATCGAAAAGCCGGAGGCCGAGCGCGCGCGCGCCATGCTCGCCGAGGGTGGACATGTCTGGAATGCGGGCATCTTCCTGTTTGGAGCGCGGGCGTTTCTGGAAGCGCTGGCAATGCATCAGCCCGAAATGCTGGCCGCTGCTCGCGCCGCCATGGATGCAGCGCGGCATGATGAGGGCGCGATCCTGCCCGATGCCGCCGCCTTCGCCGCCTGCCCATCCGATTCGATCGATTATGCCGTGATGGAACGCGCCGAGAAGGTCGCTTGCGTGCCGGTCAGCATGGGCTGGTCGGACGTGGGGAGCTGGGACGCGCTCTACGATCTGGCGGAGAAGGACGAAGCCGGCAATGCGCTGCAGGGCACTGCCCATGCCATCGAGGCACATGGCTGCCTCATCCGCAGCGATGGCCCGGCCGTCACCGTGGTCGGCGCGCAGAATCTGATCGTGATCGCGACCGGAGACGAAATCGTCATCCTGCCGCGCGGCCGCTCGCAGGAAGTGCGCAAGGCCGTGGCTGCCCTCGCCGAGCGCAAACCCCGGACATGAGCACAAGTGGCGGGCCTGTGCGCGGCCGCCCGCACTGGCTGCGCGCGCTCTTCATCCTGCTCACGATCATGATCGTGTTGCCGGTGGTTGCGCAGTTCGTCTGACGACTTTCCTGCTTCGCAACGCCGTGGCAATGCGGGCCGACAACAGCAAGGAACCCATGCGATGACCGTCAAGCCGACCATTCTCGTCACCGGCGGCGCCGGCTATATCGGCAGCCATGCCGTGCTGGCGCTGATCGATGGGGGCTGGCCGGTCGTCGTGGTCGATAATCTCACCACCGGCTTTCGCTGGGCCGTGCATGAAAAGGCCGCTTTCGTGGAAGGCGACATTGGCAACACTGCCTTCATGGAAGGCGTGCTGCGCGAGCATGACGTGAAGGGCATCATGCATTTTGCCGGCTCGATCATCGTGCCGGAATCGGTCGAGAACCCGCTCAAATATTATCGCAACAACACCGCCAACAGCCGTGCGCTGATCGAGGCGGCAGTGAAGGCCGGCGTGCCGCATTTCATCTTCTCCTCGACGGCAGCGACCTATGGCATCCCCAAGGAAAGCCCGGTGCGGGAGGACAGCCCGAAGCAGCCGATCAATCCCTATGGCATGTCCAAGCTGATGACCGAGATCATGCTGGCCGATGTTGCCGCCGCGCATCCGCTCAACTTCTGTGCGCTGCGCTATTTCAACGTGGCAGGGGCTGACCCGCAGGGGCGCTCGGGCCAGTCGACGGCGGGTGCGACGCATCTGATCAAGGTTGCGGTGGAAGCGGCGCTGGGCAAGCGCGAGGCGGTCGCCGTGTTCGGCACGGATTTCGATACGCCGGATGGCACCGGCGTGCGCGACTACATCCATGTGAGCGATCTGGCCGCCGCGCATGTGCTGGCACTCGAAGCGCTGATGGCCGAGCCTGAGCGCAATTTGACCATGAACTGCGGCTATGGCCGGGGCTTCTCCGTGCTCGACGTGCTCGATGCCGTGGACCGCGTGACCAACCTCAAGGTCGAGCGCCGGATCGAAGGTCGTCGCGCCGGCGATCCGCCCGCGCTGATCTCCGACAATAGCCGCATCAAGGCCACTTTGCCCTGGCAGCCTGCTCATGCCGATCTCAACACCATCGTGGAGCATGCTCTCGCCTGGGAGCGCAAGCTCTCCGAGATTCGCGACGAGGGCTGAGCGGATCAGCGCAGCTTTGTGCCGAAGCGCCAGCGCGCCTCGAACGCCGATGGCTTGTCGGCGAACAGCGCCTCGCCGCGCCGCTCCGCCTTGCGCACCAGGGCGGCGGCGCGGTTGTGCGCCAGGGCCGCGAGATGGGCGGCAGCCTGAGGATCGGAAATGTGCGCCGCGTCGCTGCCGAGGCGGGCCAGCAGCACGTCGATGTCGTGCCGATCGCCCAATAACTCGCCGAGGCGCTCGATCTTCGCGACGCGCGCTTTCGACATCGCCGGCACGAGGCTGCGCATGAGGCGCATGTGCTGCCAATGATATTTCACCTGCTTGCGCCATTCATGGCTGGCCAAAGCCGCGGCGGGGGTGTCGTCCGCCGCCTCAAGCGCACGTTTTGCGTGCCGGGCGCGCCGGTAGGTCTTGCGCAGGCCGGGCAGGAGCGCCTGTTCGCCATGGGCGGTGAGCATCCATGTCTGGGCCCGCACCCGCGCGGCGAGCAACGGCGCCACGCAGGCTTCGAGCTGTGCAGCACTCTCCTCGCCGGCCGCCTCTCCTTCGGCGATCCAGCGGGCGCGGAGCGCAGCGAAAGCTGGCTCGTCCTTCTGCCCTTCCAGCAGGCTGTCCAGCGTCTGAACCAGCACCTTGCTGTCCCGCGCACGGGAGAATGAGGCCGCGAGGTCCCGAAATGCGTTGTTCTCCGTCCGATAGGCAGGAAATGCGGGCCGCACGAGCCGCAACAATCCGCGCATCGCCTTGCAGGTGCGCCGCACCTCATGGACAGTGCGCTCAGGCGGCTGGTTGCCCGCGCGAACGAGATCCAGCGCCTCATCCAGCGCTTCGCAAGCGATGCGGCGGAACCCTGCCTCTACTGTCTCGTCGGACGGTTTGAACCGAAATGGCATGGCGCACCCCGCTATGTCCTCACCAGCAATGCGGTACGCTAGAGGCTCCGCGCGGGCCGGTCCAGCGATGGCGCGCCCGATCCCGGTCGAGGTCGTGCGACCCGAAAGCGCATGACCAGCCGCCAGCCGAGCAGTACCGCGACGATGCCGCCATAGATCAGCGGCGAACGGATATCGGCCTTCACCAGCAGCAGATAATGCACCACGCCCATGACCGCGATGAGGTAGATCAACTGATGCAGGCGCCGCCAGGAGCGCACGCGCATCTTGCGGCGGATACGATTGGCCGAGGTGATCGCCAGCGGCACGAGCAGCACGAAGGCCGCCATGCCAATCGTGATATAGGGCCGCTTGACGATATCCTCGATGATGAACGACCAGCCGAACTGCTGATCCACCGCCACATACATGATGAGATGCAGCGCCACATACGCGAAGGCCCACAGGCCGACGCGGCGCCGATAGCGCATCAGGACCGGCATCTTGAGCAGCTTTGCCAACGGACTGATCGCCAGCGTGATGCACAGGAAGCGCAGGCCCCACAGGCCGAGTTCACGCAGGATATATTCGATGGGATTGGCGGTCAGCCCACCGGTGAATCCCTGCCACACGAACAGCAGCAACGGCATGACGCACAGCAGCCATACGAGCGCCGAGATGAGGCGGTCCTTTGTTTGCCTGGTCATACAGTCAGTAAAGCTTCTTCGGATTCATGCCGCGATAGAGGCTCGCGACCTGCTCGCCATAACCATTGAACGGCAGTGTTTTGCGGCGGAGCAACTCGCCAATGCGCCGCTCACGCGCCTGCGACCAGCGGGGATGATCCACATCCGGATTCACATTGCCGTAAAAACCATACTCATCCGGCGCGAGCATCTGCCAGCTGGTGCGCGGCTGACGGTCGGTCAGGGTGATCTTCACGATCGACTTGATCCCCTTGAAGCCATATTTCCATGGCACGACGAGCCGGATCGGCGCCCCGTTTTGCCGGGGCAGCAAGCGGCCATAGAGGCCCACCGACAGCAGAGTGAGAGGATTCATGGCCTCATCGAGACGCAGGCCTTCGCGATAGGGCCAGTCGATCACGTTCCGGCGCTGGCCCGGCATCTGCTTGGGATCGTGCAGGGTCTGGAAAGCAACGTACTTTGCACTGCCGAGCGGCTCCACTTCCCTCAGCAGGGCCGAAAGCGGAAAGCCGATCCACGGGATGACCATCGACCACGCCTCCACACAACGCATCCGATAGATGCGCTCCTCCAGCGGGTAGCGCCGCACGATGTCCGAGATGTCGAAGCTGCGTGGCTTCTGGCACAGGCCATCCACCGCGACGGTCCACGGCGCGATTTTCAGGCTGCCGGCATTGGCTGCAGGATCGCCCTTGCCGGTGCCGAACTCGTAGAAATTATTATAGGTCGAGACGACCTCGAACGGCGTCAGCGCCTCATCGATCTTCATCTTGTTGGGCGCGAACTTGACGGTCGCAGGCGCATCGGCGGCAAACGCGCTCGGCGCCATCACCCCAGCGGCGCCAATGGCGGCCGCCCCGGCAATGAATTCGCGGCGGCGCAGATAGAGCGCTTCGTCGGTTACGTCATTCTCTGTCAGATCGGCAGCGTCACGGATCAGCATGGTTAGACTCTCCTGCCCCCAAGCCCCGCAAGAATGCCTGCAACAGGCTGCACGTGCAATGAACCGCGCCCTCCCCAAAGGGCAGCGCGTGCAAAATAGCACGCAAATGCCGGTTCCCATCCGTCCCGCCAGCCTTTAGGGGCGCAAATCATGGATCACTTCGCATACAGGGATGGCGTGCTGCACGCCGAAGACGTGCCCTTGGCCACCATTGCCGAGGCGGTGGGCACGCCGGTCTACATTTATTCACGCGCCACGCTGGAGCGCCATGCCCGCGTGTTTCGCGATGCGCTTGCTGCCCTGCCCCGCAAGCACATTGCCTTTGCCATCAAGGCCAATCCCAACCTTGCCGTGCTACGCGTGCTGGCGCGCGAGGGCTATGGCGCGGACATCGTCTCGGGCGGTGAGATGAAGCGCGCGCTCGCAGCCGGTATGCCGGCCAAGGACATCGTCTTCTCCGGCGTCGGCAAAACCCGCGCGGAGCTGACTGCCGCGCTTGAAGCGGGCATCGGCCAGTTCAACATCGAGCTGGAGGAAGAAGGCGCCGTGCTCGCCGAGATTGCCGCTGCCATGGGCAAGACCGCCGACGCCGTGCTGCGCGTCAATCCGGATGTCGATGCCGGCACGCATGCCAAGATCTCCACCGGCATGAAGGAAAACAAGTTCGGCGTGCCGATCGATCAGGCCGGCGGCATCTTCGCGCGGCTCTCCTCATTGCCGGGCCTCAATCTGCGCGGCATCGCGACGCATATCGGGAGCCAGCTCTTCGATCTCTCGCCGCTTGAGGCCGCTTACGGCAAGATCGGCGCGCTGGTGCGCGATCTGCGCGCGGCAGGCCACAGCATCGACCGCGTCGACCTGGGCGGTGGCCTGGGCGTGCCCTATGAGCGCGACAAGGTGCCGCCGAGCCCGGCGGACTATGGCGCGATGGTCGAACGCGCGACGAAGGGCTGGGATGTCACGCTCTATTTCGAACCCGGCCGCGTTATCGTCGGCAATGCCGGCGTGCTGCTCACGCGCGTCATCTGGGTGAAGCCCGGCGTCATCCGGCCCTATGTGATCGTCGACGCCGCGATGAACGATCTCGCTCGCCCCGCGATGTACGACGCGTTCCACGATTTCGAAGCCGTCGCGCCCACAGGCGAACGCATGGTCGCGAACATTGCCGGCCCCGTCTGCGAAAGTGGCGACACCTTCGCCATGGCGCGGGACATCGACGTGGTGAAGTCCGGCGATCTTGGCGTCTTCCGCACCGCGGGCGCCTATGGCGCGACCATGGCCAGCACATACAACTCGCGCCCGCTGGTGCCCGAGGTGATGGTGGACGGCGACAAATTTGCTGTCGTGGCCGACCGCATCATGCCCGAGGCGATCATCGCCGCCGAGCGTCTGCCCGATTTCCTCAAGGACTGAGTGCCTGAGGGGAGACGGGCGGACAATGAGAGGGTAGGACAGCGCGATGCACAGCCTCCCGCTCTTCGTGACGCTCACCGGCCAGCCGGTCATTCTGCTGGGCACCGGTGAACCTGCCGAGGCGAAGCGCCGCCTGATCGAGCGCGCTGGCGGCATACCAGTGGCCGACGAACACAGCGCCGCCCGCATCGCCTTCGTGGCGCTGGAGGACGAGGCGCAAGCGCGCGACGCCGCGGCCCGCCTGAAGGCGCGCGGGCTGCTGGTGAATGTCGTGGACCGGCCTGACCTTTGCGATTTCACCACCCCCGCCATTGTCGATCGTGATCCGGTGCTGATCGCGGTCTCGACTGGCGGCGCCTCTTCCGGGCTGGCTGCTGCGCTGCGCCAGCGACTGGAGGCCATTCTTCCCGCCCGGCTTGGCGCGCTCGCCAGTGCGCTCAAGGCGGCCAAGGCCGCCATGCGCGAAGCCTGGCCCGATGCGCGCGACCGCCGCCGCGCCCTGAGCGAAGCGCTGGCGCCGGGCGGCATGCTCGATCCGTTCGGCACGCCCTCGGTCGATCCTTGGCTGGAAGCCCGCATCGCCCCGGCCGCCAGCGCCGTTCATGTCATCCATCTGCACTCGGATGATCCCGATGATCTGACAGTCCGGGATACGCGCGCGCTTGGTCAGGCCGACCGCGTCATTCATGCGCCAGATGCGCCGCCTGCCATCCTCGCCCGCGCCCGCGCGGACGCCGCACGGCTGCCGCTCGCTGCCGAGAGCGCGCCGCAGGATGCGCCCGGCCTCACCGTCTGGCTCGTCAAAGCCGAATATTGAGCCGACCGACCTCGCCAACCCGCATCAGGATTTCCTCATGACGTCACCCTCACCCATCCCGCCCGTATCCACCGCGCTCGATGCCCGCGCCGCGCTGGGCGAGGGGCCGCGCTGGCATGCCGCCGAACGCCGGCTCTACTGGGTCGATATCCTGCGCAACGAGCTGCATCGCTTCGACCCAGCGACGGGCAAGGACGAGGTGCGCCTGTTCCCGCAACCCATCGGCTGCTTCGCCTTTCGCGAGGCGGGCGGGCTGCTGCTGGCGATGAAAGACGGCCTCGCCACAATGGCCGACTGGGACGCCGAGCCTACGCCCTACGGCGATCAGATCTTCGCCGAAAAGCCGGACCTGCGTTTCAATGACGGGCGCACCGATCCCGCCGGTCGCTTCTGGGTCGGCAGCGTCAACATGGCCAAGAGCGCGCATGACGCCGCGCTGTACCGCGTCGACACGGATGGCAAGATCAGCTTCATCGAAGGGGACATGCTCACCTGCAATGCCGCCGCATTCACGGCCGATGGCACGCGATTCTGCCATGCCGATACGCCGAGCCATGCCTTGCGCGCCTATGATGTCGATCCGCAATCCGGCACCCTCTCCAACCGGCACATCTTCCATCAGTTCGAGCATGGCACGGGCCGGCCCGATGGCGGCTCATTCGATGCGGAGGGCTGTTACTGGAGCGCCTTGTTCGAGGGTGGCCGCGTCGTGCGCCTGTCACCGGACGGAGAATTGCTGCAGACCGTCCCGCTGCCGGTCAGCCGTCCAACGATGATTGCATTTGGTGGCAATGATCTGCGGACCGCTTATGTGACGACCGCTCGCGCCGGCCTCGACGAGGTCGCGCTGGAGCGCCAGCCTTTTGCGGGCGCGCTCTTCACATTCCCGGTCGATGTGCCGGGTCTCGCCGAAGTGCCTTTCGGCGGCTGAAGCGTCAGGCATGGCCCTTCGTGGGCGTGAAGCGGCTGACAAACATGGGTCGTACGGGCGCGTGCGCGATCTGGGCGAGCGGCAGGGCCGTTTCGCAAATGGCACATTGCGCACTTTCCCGGCCGACATACCACTGTGTGCCGGCGCAGCCGGGGCAATGATTGATCTTGCCGAGATGATAGCTGACGACGAAATGCGGTGCGTCCGCTGGCCGCACGCGAATGCCGGGATGATTGAACTTGGAATCGAAAGCCTGCGAGGGTGAATGAGCCATGTCACGATCCTTCCGGCAATCAGAACGTGCAGAATCCCTTCCCGGTTCCGGCGGCTCGGCGCATGACTGGCCGCGTCATGTCTCTTGATGAGACGATGCGGTTGGGCGACAAGGCGATCCGGTGAAATCGTGCGGGAGGATGTGCCATGAGGAACAGTCTGGTTGGAGTCATGGGAGCAAGTGCACTCCTGCTGTCGATGCCGGCACAGGCAATCGGCGTGGGCAACGCAGCGCAGCCTCAGACGCAGAGCCAACCCGTGCTGGCGGCGCAGGACGATGGGGCGCGTAGCAACGCTGGCGGTGGCGGCGGCGGCGGATTTCTCGGCGGCATCTTCGGCTGTTCGGCAGATGGCTCCAGCCAGGGCATCGGCGCGGCAATCGGCGGCGTGGCGGGCGCGTTTCTGGGCAATCGCATCGCCGGCCGGGGAAGCCGTACGCTCGGTACGTTGCTGGGCGGCGCACTGGGTGCGGCCGCGGGTTCGGCCATAGGCTGCAAGCTCCAGAAGAACGATCGCGACAAGGCCGAGCGCGCCGCGCAGCAGGCGCTGGAAACCGGCGAGAGCCAGAGCTGGGCCAATGATGAGACTGGCGCTGCGGGCCGCATCGATGTGGCCGATACTGCGAGCGCCTCAGCAGGAGCCAGCCTGGCCGATCTGCGCTTCGCGCCCGGTGTCGAGCCGGCCAGCGGCTATGCGCGGATCGCGGACAGCTACACGACCACCGCCAATGTCAATCTGCGCGCTGCGCCGGGCACCAATGCTCCGGTGCGCGCGATGCTCCCTGTGGGCCAGTCCGTCTGGGTGCCGGCACAGGTGCGCGGTGAGCCGTGGATGCTGGTGGCCGAAAATGGTGTGGCCCAGGGTTATGTGTCCGCAGGCTTTCTGCGCCGCACGACCAGCGTAGCCGCCGCCGATTGCCGCGTCGTCACCCAGAGCGTGAGCGTGCCGGGCGAAGCCGAACAGTCCGAGACTTATCATGCCTGCAAGGGCAGCGATGGCCAGTGGACGATGACGCGGGTGTAAAGGGGAGCGGGTGTAGAGGCAGCGCGACGGGCATGAGACGCAATCGCCAGGAGACCGCATGGTTCGCGGCCAAGCGCTATGGCTATGGCGCAGGCCTCCCTCTGCGCTGGCAGGGCTGGGCGCTCCTTCTCGCCTTTCTGCTGATGGTGGGGAGCTTTGCGCTCGTCTTTCCATCAACGCAGGGCCTCACCGCGTGGCTCGCACTGGCCCTGCTGCTTGCGGGCACATTGATGTTCCTGCGCATTGTCGCCCGGCGGACGCGCGGCGGCTGGCGCTGGCGATGGGGTGAGCGGGACTAATCGGCTCTCGCCTCTGTCACATGGCAGGGCTATAAGTGCCGGGATGATGACCGAATTCCGGAATCGCCCCTTCTCCAAGGATCCCCATGTCCGAACATAATCCCGGCCTGCGCCCCTGGCGCGACATTGCGCGGCGCGAGTGTCGCCAGATCATGGTCGGCAATGTGCCGGTCGGCGGCGGCGCGCCGGTTACCGTGCAGACCATGACCAACACGCCGACCCACGATGCTAAGGCGACGATCGACCAGATCCGCCGCTGCGAGGAAGCCGGCGTCGATCTGATCCGCGTCTCCTGCCCGGATGTCGAGAGCACGGTGGCGATGAAGCAGATCGTCCGCGCGGCCAAGGTGCCGATCATCGCGGATATCCATTTCCACTATAAGCGCGCGCTGGAAGCCGCCGATGCCGGCGCGGCCTGCCTGCGGATCAATCCCGGCAACATCGGCTCGGCTGCGCGCGTGAAGGAAGTGGTGGACGCCGCCAAGGCCAATGGCTGTGCGATCCGCATCGGCGTGAATGCCGGCAGTCTCGAGAAGGACTTGCTGGAGAAATATGGCGAGCCCTGCCCCGAAGCGCTGGTGGAAAGCGCGCTGGATCATATCAAGCTGCTGCAGGATCAGGACTTCCACGACTATAAGGTCGCGGTGAAAGCCAGCGACGTGTTCCTCGCCGTTGCGGCCTATACGCAGCTTGCCGACGCCGTGGATTGCCCGTTGCACCTTGGCATCACCGAGGCGGGCGGGCTGATCGGCGGCACGGTGAAAAGTGCGATCGGCATCGGCAACCTGCTCTGGGCGGGCATCGGCGACACCATCCGCGTCTCGCTCTCTGCCGAGCCGGAAGAGGAAGTGCGCGTCGGCTATGAAATCCTCAAATCGCTCGGCATCCGCACACGCGGGGTCCGCGTCGTCTCCTGCCCGAGCTGCGCGCGACAGGGCTTTGACGTCATCCGCACGGTCGAAGCGCTGGAAACACGGCTCCAGCACATCAACACGCCCATCTCGCTCTCCGTGCTGGGCTGCGTGGTGAATGGCCCCGGCGAAGCGCGCGAGACGGACATCGGCCTCACCGGTGGCGGCAATGGCAAGCACATGGTCTACCTCTCCGGCGTGACCGATCATCACATCAACGATGCGCAGATGATCGATCACATCGTTGCGCTGGTGGAAGCCAAGGCGGCCGAGATCGAAGCGGCGAAGCTGGAGGCGGAAGTGAGCGATGCCGGCAATGCGAGCGCGGTAGCAGCAGAATGAACGATCTGGTTCAGTCCGCTCATCGTCCTCATCTCGACGCTGCCCGCCCCACGCAGGACCGAGGCGCCCTCGTGGCAGGAACCAGCGCAACCGGCGCAAGCGCGACCGGGGCTTCTGCGACGGGCGCCTCAGCCACCGGCGCTGCGGTGGTTGGCGCGTTCGCGCTCGGCGCGCTCGCCATGGGTGCCATCGCTATCGGTGTGCTGGCCATCGGGCGACTGCGCGTGGCCGATGCTCGCATCGGCAGGCTGCGCATCGACGAGCTGGAAATTGGCAAGGCAGTGCGCACCGGCGAGGGCCATCGCGGATGACGATCACGACCCGGCGGAGCATCCTGCTTGGCAGCCTCACGACATTATGCCTGCCTCTGCTGGGCTGCGGACGCGGTGCGCAGGGCTCCAATCAGACCGACAGCGATCCGCCCGATATCACCATCCAGCTCGGGGCGCTCGAAGCGGCATCGGGCAGCCGGCGGCTCGGCGTCGCCGTGCTGGATGGCAAGGACGGCACGATCGTGGGGCATCGAACCGATGAGCGGTTCACGATGTGCTCCACATTCAAATTCTCGCTCGCCGCGCTCGTGCTGGCGCGGATCGATGCCGGGGAGATTGCCGGCGATGCGATGTTGCCCATCACCACCGATGACCCCGTGGGCTTTTCGCCTGTGCTGCGAGAGGCGCTGCGCACTGGCGAGACCCGCATGTCCGTGCTCGAACTGACCGAGGCCGCGCAGGTGCGCAGTGACAACGGCGCATCCAATATTCTGCTGCGCCAATTGGGCGGCCCATCTGAACTCACCGCTTTCTGGCGCAGCCTGGGAGACGAGGTCAGCCGGCTGGACCGCTACGAGCCGCAGTTGAACGAAAGCCACGGGGACGACATCCGCGATACGACGTCGCCGGCTGCTATGGCTCGCTCCATGAACGCCATCCTCGCCGGGCAGGCGCTCCAGCCTGCCTCACGCGAGCGCCTCATCGGATGGATGGTGGAGACACGCACAGGACTTGAGCGCCTGCGTGGTGGCCTTCCACCCCAATGGCGAGCCGGCGACAAGACGGGCACCAATCCCGGCGATGGCAGCTATGACAGCAAGACAAACGACATTGCGGTCGTCTGGCATCCTGATCGCACCGAGCCATTTTTCATCACCGGTTTCGTCGAAACGCCGGTGCTGGGCGAGCCGCCGGACTCCTGGCGTGAACAGGATGCCGTGCTGGCGCAAGCGGGACGCATCGCCGCCGAATGGATCGCCACCCGCATCTGAGCACCACCCGTTTTGCAGGCCTCTTCATTCCGCAAAGCCGCAGGACTCTTGACGCAGAGTCCGTGAAAGAGGATTGTCGCCGCGCGGAACATTTCGGGCACGGCGCTGCGTTATCAGCCGCGCCGGACGAAGGGAGTGAGTGGCCATGGCAAGCCGGGCACCGATGAATCGGACACCCGAATGGCAGGCGATGCTGCGCCGGAGCCTCATTCGGATCGGCACCTTCGCGGGGTCGATCGGCCTCTACGCGCTGGCGTTGTTCCTGCTCCTCGCGCTGCTCAGCTACAAGGTGAGCGATCAGGCGCTGAACACGGCGGCGGGGCCTGACACAGGAAACCTGATGGGGTCCGCCGGAGCCTGGGCGGCGGATATTCTTTATACATTCGTCGGCGTTCCGGCGTTTCTGCTGCTGCCGTTCATCCTTGTCTTCGCGCGGCGCCTCTGGGCCGATGCCGACATGAGCGGCTGGCAAAGCCAGATCGCCAAATGCGCCGGTGGCACCATCCTGATCGGCACGGGCCTCTGGCTCGCCCAGCCCGAACCGCTCGTTGGCCTCCCCGCCCGGTGGGGCGGCGTCATCGGCTTTCTGTTCGCCCATGGGATCACGGCCTTGACTGCGCGACTGGGCGCAACCGCCGATCTCATCCTGCAGTGGACGCTGCTGGCGGCGTTCATCGTGACCGGGCTTTGGCTGTGGGTTCGCAGCCTCGCGCTCGAGAAGCCCCTCTGGCACCTCGCCCGTCCGGCGATGCCCCTTCTCTCAAGCCTCGGCTCCTTGGTTCCTGGGAAGCGTTCCAATGAGGGTGTAGCAGAACCCGCGAGCGACGCGCGCGCCGAGCGTGAAGCGGAGCCGCGACGCGCAGTCGATGCCACGCCGCGTCAGCCGATCACCATTCAGTCCCCGAGCACCAACGCCATTCCCAAGGCCTTCGGGCCGGTGTCGGGACAGGAAGATCTGTTCGGCAATGGTGCGCTGCCCTCACCAGACCTGCTCTCACCCGCCCCGGCCAGTGCCGTCAGCAAGATCGACCGTCAGGGGCTCGAGCGCAATGCGCGGCTGCTGGAGAGCGTGCTCGACGATTTCCATGTGAAGGGCGCCATTACCGAGGTGAGGCCCGGCCCCGTGGTGACCATGTACGAACTCGAACCCGCGCCCGGCATCAAGGCAAGCCGCGTGATCCAGCTGGCCGACGACATCGCCCGCAACATGTCCGCGCTTTCGGCGCGCGTCGCCACGATTCCCGGTCGCACCGTCATCGGCATCGAACTGCCGAACACGGACCGGGAGTCCGTGGTGCTGCACCAGCTCATCACCAGCCAGCAATTCGCCGAGCAGAAGGGTGGTCTGCCGATCATCCTTGGCAAGAACATCTTCGGCGAGCCAGTGATCGCCGATCTTGCCGGCATGCCGCATCTGCTCGTTGCGGGCACCACCGGTTCGGGCAAATCGGTCGGCCTGAACACCATGCTGCTCTCGCTGCTCTACCGGATGACGCCGGACGATCTGCGCCTCATCATGATCGACCCGAAGATGCTGGAACTGAGCATCTATGACAACATCCCCCACCTGCTCTCGCCCGTGGTCACCGAGCCGGCCAAGGCGATCCGCGCCCTCAAATGGGCCGTCGAGCAGATGGAGGATCGTTACCGGATGATGGCCTCGATCGGCGTACGCAATCTGGCCGGCTACAATGAGAAGGTCCGTTCCGCACGCGCCAAGGGCAAGTCGCTCGGGCGCCGCGTACAGATCGGCTTTGACGAGCAGACCCGCCAGCCAATCTACGAAGAAGAGGAGCTGGATTATCAGCCGCTGCCGCAGATCGTGGTGGTGGTCGACGAGCTCGCCGACCTGATGATGACGGCGGGCAAGGAAGTCGAATTCCTCATCCAGCGCCTTGCACAGAAAGCGCGTGCCGCAGGCATCCACCTCATCCTCGCGACGCAGAGGCCTTCGGTCGATGTCATCACCGGCGTGATCAAGGCCAACCTGCCGACCCGCATCAGCTTCTTCGTCACCAGCAAGATCGACAGCCGCACGATCCTTGGCGAGCAGGGCGCCGAGCAGCTTCTGGGCAAGGGCGACATGCTCTACATGGCCAGCGGCAAGGGCCTTGTGCGCGTCCACGGCCCGTTCGTCAGCGATGATGAGGTGCGCCTGGTTGCCGATCACTGGCGTTCAAAGGGCCAGCCGGACTATATCTCCGCCGTTACCGAGGAGCCCGAGGACGGCAGCTTCGCGCTCGACGGCGTGGATTTGGGCGATGACAGCGCGGACGCAAAGCTGTTCCGCAAGGCCTGTCAGCTTGTCTTCGAGAACCAGAAGGCCTCGACCAGCTGGCTCCAGCGCCAGATGCGCATCGGCTACAACAGCGCCGCTCGCCTCATCGAGCGCATGGAAAATGAAGGGATGGTCGGCGCGCCAAACCATGTCGGGCGCCGCGAAGTGCTGCGCGACGAAATGGGCAACCCCAAGTAGGATTCGCGTAAAGCTCGGGCGCGATCGACGGAGGAAAGCCGCTGACAGGTCCCGATCTTTTTTACGATCGCAGGCGACCGATCCGCGCCCGAGGCATTCAGTGGACATTCAACGGCAAGGACCTATTCCCGCGCCATGACCAGATTCCCCTTCCCGATCCCACGGACGACCGCTCTGGGACTCGCGCTTTGCGCGGTCGCTGCCCCTGCACTGATGCACAGCGTTCCGGCCCTTGCGCAGTCCCGGCCAGCATCGGACCTTGCCAGCGTCAGCAAGGCGATTCGTGGCATCACGACGCTGAGCGGCAACTTCACGCAGACGGACCGCAATGGCCAGGTGCAGAACGGCAAGCTTCTGTGGAAGCAGCCGGGCAAGATTCGCTTCGATTATGGTGCAGGTGATCTGCTGATCGTGGCAGACGGCAGCTCGCTGTACATGATCGATTATCAGGTGGCGCAGGTGCAGCGTTGGCCCATTCGCAACTCACCGCTGGGCGCCTTGCTCGATCCATCGCGGGACATCACCCGCTACGGCAAGATTGTCGATACCGGCGATCCACGTATCGTCTCGGTGGAGGTGCGCGACCCCAAGCATCCGGAATATGGGGTGATCAACCTCGTCTTCACGCGCAAGCCAAGCGCGCCGGCCGGCCTTGAACTCTATGGCTGGGTGGCGCTCGACGCACAGGGCAATCGCACCAATATCCGCCTGACCGATCTCAACTACCGCGCCCCGATCGCTGACTCGGCCTTCCGCTGGCGTGATCCGCGCGGGTCTCGCGGCCCGCGTTGAACCGCCGACGAGGTTCTTTCGCCTCATTCGCGTAAAGTATCGCTTGACATCTTCGTGTAAAGCGATACTTTCCATGCGTGGAGATTGAGAGCATCAGTCACAAGGCGCTTCGGCGATTTGTCGAAACAGGCAAGCCCAAGGGACTGCCCGGCGATCTGATCGAGCGGCTGTTCAAGATGATCAACTTCATCATTGACGCCGATACGCTGGACGAACTCTCGATACCACCAAACTACGGCCTTCACCCCCTCACGGGCGACCGTGCGGGAACCTGGGCGATGACCGTTACCCACAACTGGCGCCTCACCTTTTCGTTGGATGAGCAGGGCGCCATCGTAAACCTGGACCTGGAGGACTATCACTGATGGCGATCAAGATTCATCCGTCGTTCGCGGTCCACGCTGGCGAATGGCTCAAGACCGAGATTGTCGAGGCGCATGGCGTTTCGATTAACGATCTGGCCGAGGCGTTCAGCGTCAGCCGGCAGTCGCTCAGCGCGCTTCTGAACGGACGGGCTTCCCTTTCGGCGGCTATGGCGATCCGCTTCGAGCACGCTTTTGGCGTAAAGGCTGAAACGCTGATGCGCATGCAGGCGCGCTACGAACTGGGCAAGGCGCGTGAGCATGAAGCCGATCTGGCCGTGCGGAGCCTGATAGCGGCCTGATCAGGGGCTGCCATTCAACTCTCAGGAATGGGACAGGAAATCAGTCCGCGAAGCGCGCGTCCGCCATCAAGGCGTGATCAATCGCTTGTGCTTGGATGCCCCGCGAGGATTCGAACCTCGATTGACGGAGTCAGAGTCCGTAGTCTTACCATTAGACGACGGGGCAAGAGCGGGCGCAGATAGGGCGCAGGTTGCCCATGGTCAAGGCGATTCTCGATCCTTCCGACACAGATGCCGGCAGCCACCTTGCGTCGCTCGCGGCGGGGGTCTAGCGTGTCGGCAAGTCCCGGCGGAAGGCCCGCCGGAAGAGAAGGTCAAGAAGTCATGGCGCACAAGGCGACGCCCGCGCCGCGCATGGGGCAGGATGTCGGCACTCTGGTGTCGGCGGGGAGCGGGATACAGAAGGTCAAACCCTTCAATCGCCCTTTGCCCCGTGGCAATCTCGCCGCGCTCGATCTGGGCACCAACAACTGCCGTTTGCTCATCGCCAGGCCGGATGGCGACCGCTTCGTGATCGTTGACGCGTTCTCCCGCATCGTTCGTCTGGGCGAGGGGTTGTCCGCCACCGGTCGCCTCTCCGATGCGGCCATCGAGCGCACGCTGTCAGCGCTTTCGGTCTGCGCCGACAAGCTGCGCCGGCGGCGTGTGGTGCTGGCTCGCTCCGTTGCGACTGAGGCGTGCAGGCAGGCAGAGAACGGCAAGGCCTTCGTCGAGCGCGTCCAGCGGGAAACCGGCATCATGCTGGACATCATCTCGCCACGAGAAGAGGCGCGCCTCGCCGTGCTGGGCTGCAGAACGCTGCTGGAACGAGGCGAGGGGCCAGCCCTGATATTCGACATCGGCGGCGGCTCGACCGAACTGGTGCTGCTGGATGGCGATGGCGACCAGATGCGGATCGTGGATTGGCACAGCGCGCCGCATGGCGTCGTCTCACTGGCGGAAGCCGTTGCCGGCTATGGCGATGGCGCTGAAGAGCGCGCAGCGGCCTATGCCGATATGCTGGCGCGGATGCGGGAGGCCTTCGCCAGCTTTGCAGCCCGCCTGCCGAGAACCGAACCGGTGCGCCTGCTCGGTACATCCGGGACCGTGACGACGCTGGCGAGCGTCTATCTGGGCCTGCCGCGCTACGATCGTCAGGCCATTGACGGCCTGATCGTGCCTTCCGAGGCCATGCGGGATATTGCGGTGCGCCTCTCAACCATGAGCATTGACGAGCGCATCGCGCAGCCCTGCATCGGCGACGAACGCGCTGACCTCGTCGTGGCAGGATGCGCGATCCTTGAGAGCATTCTCGATATCTGGCCGGCAGAACGTCTGGGCGTCGCCGATCGCGGCATTCGGGAGGGCATATTGCGCGCACTGACAGATAGCGCGTCCAGTCGGGAGCTTGGTTGAATGGCGCGCGGTGACAAGCCTGTCGGCACGCGGGTACGGACTGCGCGGGGACGCACGGCGCAATCGACGCGCTGGATCGCCCGGCAACTGAACGATCCCTATGTGAAGCGCGCCAAGGCGGAGGGCTATCGCAGCCGGGCCGCGTACAAGCTCATCGAGCTGGACGAGAAGTTCGGCCTGCTCAAGGATGCCCGCCACGTTGTCGATCTGGGCGCGGCACCGGGGGGCTGGACACAGGTGGTCCGCAAGCTGGTGCCGAAGGCAAAGGTGGTGGGCATCGACCTCCTGCCGATCGACCCCTTGCCTGATGTCACGCTGCTGCAAATGGACTTCATGGCCGACGAAGCGCCGGACCGGCTGATCGCGGAGCTGGGCGCCGCGCCCGATCTCGTGCTCTCGGACATGGCGGCGAACACGGTTGGCCACCAGCAGACGGATCATCTTCGCACCATGGGGCTGGTGGAGGCCGCGGCGGACTTCGCCATGCAGACGCTCCGCCCCGGCGGCGCGTTCGTCTCCAAGGTGTTTGCGGGCGGGACGGACGATGCGCTGCTCCGCCAGCTCAAGGCCGCCTTCAAGACGGTGAAGCATGCCAAGCCGCCATCGAGCCGCAAGGGATCGGTCGAGTGGTTCGTGGTGGCGCAGGGCTTCAAAGGGCGGACGGGGGAGTAGCTGCGATGGCCGGGAGCCGCCCGCTGCTGCCCTGGCTGATCGCGATCGGGTCGGGCGTGGCGCTCTGGAGCGCAACGGCCGTTCTCGGCGACCGCCGGGAGCCTTGGGATGCGGCGCTGTTCTGGTCGGCCAGCTATCCACTTGCGCTGCTGCTCTGCGGCTTGTGCGGCTTCGCTTTTCCCGTGCGGCCTTGGCGCTGGGCAGTCGGGCTGATCACCTCGCAGCTTCTCGTCATGATCGGATCGGGCGCAGATCTTTCGCTGCTGCCGCTCGGGCTGGTGATGATCGGCCTGCTCTGCCTCCCTGCTGCGTTCGCCGCCCGCATCGGCGCGAGCCTCCGCAATCGGATCGGGAGTTGACCATGGCCACTCAGGAGGATTAGCGGCCTACCAGACCGATCGCATGGACGAAGCTGGCCGACCCCGATCCGCCAGACGAGGGACCGGATCATCCGTCAGGCGTTGTGCCGACAACAGAATGAGGATGCGGTATGACGGCAGGCGCAAATGGGATGTTCCGCTCGCTCGGCAACCGCAACTTTCGTCTGTGGGTCAGCACCAACCTCTTTTCCAACATCGGCACCTGGATGCAGGGCACCGCGCAGACCTGGCTGGTGCTTACGGAACTGACCGAATACAGCGCGGGCGCGGTCGGCATCCTGACCGCTTTGCAGTTCCTGCCGCAAGTGCTGCTGGTCGCGATCACAGGATCGATCGCCGACCATGTCGACCGGCGCAAGCTGCTCATCACCATCCAGTGCATCCAGACGCTGCTGGCGCTGACGCTCGGCGCACTCATCATCTCCGGCGCGGCCGAACTGTGGCATGTCTACATCTTCGGCTTTGCGCTGGGCTGCTGCATGGCCTTCGAGGCGCCGGCGCGGCACAGCTTCGTCTCCGATCTGGTGGGCGACGAGATCATCGGCAATGCCGTGGCCATGAACAGCACGGCCTTCCAGCTGGCGCGGATGATCGGGCCGGCGCTGGCGGGCCTGTGCATCGCGCTGGTCGGCACCGGCTGGGTGTTCGTGATCAACGGCTTCTCCTACCTCATCGTGACCGCCGGGCTGCTCAACGTTCGCGTGACCCGCCATGGCCACGGTGCCGGCCAGCCACGCGGGACGAGCCGGCTGCTCGATGGCTTCCGCTATGTGGCCAAGCGACCGGACATCCGCACGGTCTTCCTGATGCTCTTCTTTTTCGGCACGCTGGGCATGAATTTCGGCATCTTCATCAGCGTGATGGCCGCCACGGTCTTCCAGAAGGGTGCCAGCGAATATGGTCTGCTCACCTCGGTCATGGCCATCGGATCCGTGACCGGCGCGCTCCTGACGGCACGACGGGACCGGCCGCGGATGCATCATGCCGTGATCGGCACCTTCCTCTTCGGTTGCGCGATGACGGCGGCGGCCCTCTCGCCCAGCTACATCGTTTTTGGCGTGGTGCTGATCGGCGTGGGGCTGGCGGCGCAGACCTCGCTCACCTCCTCGAACGGCTTCGTCCAGCTGGCGACGGATCGGGCGATGCGCGGGCGAGTGATGGCGATCTATGTCGCGATCACGCTCGGCGGCCTGCCGCTGGGCGCGCCGCTGATCGGCTGGGTGGCCGATGCCTTCGGTGCGCGGGCGGCGATGGGCGTGGGCGGGGCAGCGGGCTTCCTGTCGTCCGCAATCGGCCTTAGCTATCTCATCCGTGTGCGCGGGCTGAAGTTCATCTGGGATGATCGGGGTCCGCGCCTGCACATGAACCCCGACCCGCATCTGCGCGAGCCGGGACCGGCAGTGCTGCCGCCGGACCGGGCGCTGTAGCGCCGCCTTCGCCCCCGCGTGGACTCACGCCCCGGAAGAGGGCGCCTCAAGCCTTGTCGCGCAGACCGAGATCGTGGGCGAGAACATCCAGATTGGCGCCGGGGCGGATGATGTGCCAGCGATCCGGGTGGCGGGTATCGACCACGGTCACGGCGCGCTTGGGGCAGATATCGAGGCAGCCGACCTCAAGGATGCCGGCGCCCGCCTTGCGCCCCTTGCCGAGCTGGAGATGCTTGCGCAGCGCCTTGGCGAGCGGTTTGTCGCCATCTGGCCCGAAACCGCCCTTCAATTTCTTCGAGCATTTGCGGCAGACGAGCACCGCATTCGACCAGCGGCTGCGCACCTGACGCGCGCTCATGGCGCCGGCTTCCAGCTCTTGCGCTCCTCGGCGACCCGCAGCACATCATAGGCCGCCTGAATGGCCTGAAAGCGCGCGGCGGCATCGGCATCGCCGGGCCGCACATCCGGGTGGCACTCCTTGGCGAGCGCGCGCCAGCTACGCTTCACCGACTCGAAGTCGGCATCACTCTCCAGCCCCAGCACATCGAGCGCACGCATCTCATCACGCGAGCGGGTGCCATCGCCCGGCCCAGCCCATTGATTGTGCGCGCTGGTGCGATAACCGGAGGCATCGCGCTGCTCATTGTGCATGCGCTCGTTGCGCTCTTCCTCATCCAGCCCGGCGAAATAATCCCAGCCCTTGTTGTACTCCGCCGCGTGCGCCTGGCAGAAATACCAGCGGTCCGGGTTGTTCGGAGACTTGGGTGCGGGGCAGTTACCGGGCTGATCGCAGCCATGCCGATCACACAAGCGAACCGCTTGCGCCTCACGCGCGGAGCCGTAGCTCCGCCAGCGGGGAAAACCCCAATCATTGTTGCGTCCGGTTCTGGCCATCGATCCCACTTAGTGCCGGACTGTGACGAAATCCATCGCAACCCACGGAAAACGGTGCTGCGCATCTTGCCGCCGGCACAGGCCAGCAGACGAGAGGCAGCGCGAAAGTAAGGCCAGGCGGTCTGTAAGCCGGGTTCTGTCCACCGCCGCCGTATCCCGCAAGGGACGCGCGAACGGATGGGCGACCATTCCTCTAGGACCGTGCTCTCGCACGGCCTCAAGCAACCAACCCGGGCGATCTCGGCCGAAACAAGCCTAGCAGATCCGAAGATCTGCGCGCCGCCCCTATTCGGTCTTGCTCCCGGTGGGGTTTACCGTGCCGTCCGCCGTTGCCGGGGACGCGGTGCGCTCTTACCGCACCCTTTCACTGTTCACGCGGCCGAAGCCCTAGCCCGAAGGCATACGTGACCTGCTCTCTGTTGCACTGTCCCTGACTCCCGCGAGGAGAGCCGCCGGACGTTATCCGGCACCGTTGTTTCGTGGAGCCCGGACTTTCCTCGCCGGATGCAAGCATCCGCCGCGGCCGCCCGACCGCCTGGCAAGAGGGGATATAGGCAAGACCGCGCATGGAGTCATCCCCCCGCCGACGCTCATTCCTTGCCGTCTACCTGCTCGAGGCGGGCGATCTGGTCGAGCATCGCCGCGCGCGAGATCTCGCCATAATGGGTCGCGACGATGTTGCCCCGCCGATCCAGGAACAAGGTCGTGGGAAAGATCGCGCTCCCCAGCGCGCGGGCGATGCTGCCGGTTCGATCGAGCAGCACCGCCTTGCCTGACACCCCTTCGCGCGCGAGGAATGCGCGGACCGTGTCGGCGTCCTCGGCATGATCGACCAGCAAGATGGGGACCGGGGCGGTTTCGGCCAGTTCGGCCAGCATCGGCAATTCGCGCCGGCAGGGCAGGCACCAAGTCGCCCACAGGTTGATGATGAGGGGCCGGCCCCGGTAGCGCTCGAGCGGAACCGCCCGGCCATCCAGCGCCTGCAGTGGCGCGACCTGCGGCATCGGGCGGACATCGGGCCGCATGAAGATGTCGACCGCGGTGAAGAGCGTGAAGCACAGCAGCACTGCGCCGAAGCCGAGGATAGCCGTCCGCCGGGACCGCATGACGAGGAGCAGGGCGACGCCGGCAGCGAAGGCGCCGGCCTGCACGTCGAAGCCGCCCTGCCAGATCGCGAAGGCGCTGAACCAGTCGTCCGCGAACGCCTGCCGGTGAACCCACACGAAAGCCAGGCGCGCCACGATCACGCCGGCAATAATGGCGGTCCATGCCGGGCGTGCGGTCTGCTGCCGGCTCTTCCGGCCGATCACGTCCATCAGGATTAGGAACAGCGCGATGGCGGCCAGTGCCAGCAGCCGGTCGGTGGCGAAGGCCAGAGGCCCAAGGGTCACAAAGCCGGTCATGGCCGGTCAATCCTTCTTCCTGACGATCGTTCCCTGACGCCAGGCGTCAGTCATCCCCGCGCGGTCTTGGCAGCAGAAGCGCCAGCAGGATCGCGCGGCATTCGCCGTCGATCACGCCGTCGATCAGCTCCGGGCGGAAGCGGCGCTGGAAGGCGGTGACGGCGGCTTGCGGCTCAGCGATGTCATAGCCGAAGCGTTCGAGCGCGAGCATGAAGGCGCCGTCGCTCCACAGCGGGTCCATGAGGTTGCGGGTGGGCCGGGGGAGCGCGAGGCGCAGGCGAGCGAGCTTGCTCCAGGGGAAAAGCTCGCCCGGGTCCTGCTTGCGCGCCGGGGCGACATCGCTGTGGCCCACGACATTGCCGCGCGTGATGCGGTGGCGCTGCACGATATCGTGCACCAGCGGGATGAGCGCATCGATCTGCTTCTGCGGGAAGGGCCGATAGCCCCATTCATGGCCGGGATTGACGATCTCGATGCCGATGCTCGCCGAATTCACATCATCTATGCCGCGCCAATATGCCCGGCCCGCGTGCCACGCGCGCTTGGTTTCATCCACCATGCGCACGATGTTGCCATCCTCCGTGACGACATAATGCGCCGAGACCTTGCTATCCGGATTGGCCATCCAGTTGATGGCGCTCTGCGCATCCGGCATGCCGGTATAATGCAGCACAAGGAGGGAAACCGGCAGGGTGCGGTCGTCAAAATTGGGCGACGGCGTCTCGATCATGCAGAACGGCTACTTTCCTGGCCTCAGCTGGCGGGTGCCAGTCGATGCGGTGGATCCCGTCCTAACTCAATGGTGGATGCGGAGGAAGCGGCGCTTGCGTCTGCGCGCGCCGTACGAGCGTTGACGGGCCAGATGCCGCCTGCGCGACATAGATGCAGCTCAAGTCCCGGCAAGCGGTAAAGCCCGTCTCTGCCCCCAGCATCTCACCGGCGCCAAGCACCAGATGCGCACCGGGGCGGGCACGGAGAGCGAGCTCCGAGCAGGCCTGCTGCCGCTGCGCCTCCGGAAAATAGAAGAGGACGTTGCGACACAGGATCAGATCGAACGGGCCGCAGGCGCGGCGGGCCTGAAGGATGTTATCCTGCCGGAAGGTGACCATCTGCCGCAATTCGTCGGCAACCTGCCATTCCTTGCCGACCGGCTGGAACCAGCGCAGCAGCTCGCTGATCGGCAGGCCGCGCTGCATGTCCATCTGCGAGTAGCGGCCCTGCTTCGCCTTGGCGATCGCCAGTGCGGACACATCGCTGGCTTCGATGCTGACGGTCCAGCCCTCCAGCGCCGGCGTGCGTTTGACGACCATCGCCAGCGAATAGGCCTCCTGCCCCGTCGAGCAGCCAGCGCACCAGATGCGCAGCCGCCGATCCGCAATCGTGCTCGCCAGCCGGGGCAGCACGACCGTCTCGATGGCCTGAAACACGGCGAGATCGCGAAAGAAGGAGCTTTCGTGATTGAGCATGGCGTCCACCGCCTCGGCCTTGAGCGGGCCGGCAGGATCGCGATCGATCGCGCGGACGAGATCATCGAGCGTATGCAGCCCGTGCGCGCGCAGGAGCGGACGCAGCGACGTCTCGATTCGCCAGCGCCGGGCTTCCGAGAGAGTCTGGCCAGTCTCCCGGCTGAGCAGATCAGCCAGACGACCCGCCGCCGCTCCGGAAGCCGGCAGCTTCGTCATGCCCCGGCCCGCCACTGCCGGAGGATGAGCTCCGCGATACCTGCTGGCGGGAGAATGGCACTCGCCAAGCCTCCCTTTACCACCGAACCGGGCATGCCCCAGACGGCGCTCGTCTGATGATCCTGTGCCACCATCCAGCCCTCCGCGCCGACGATCGCCTGCGCGCCGGCCAGCCCGTCCCGCCCCATGCCGGACAGAATAACGCCACATGCGCCCCGCCCATAATGCCGCGCGAGCGCGGTGAACATGGGATCGACGGCGGGATAGCTGCCATGCAGGCAGCGCTGGTTGCTCAGGCGGATGAGCACATTGCCCCGCGGCCCCTTGCCGAGCGAGAGATGCGCGGTGCCGGGAGCGACATGGATGGTGCCGGGCTGAACAGGCATCGCCTGCTCGGCCAGGACGACCGGCAGGCGCGTGGCGCGGCGAAGCTGCTCGGCGAGCAACGGCTGGAAACTGGCTGGCAGATGTTGGGTGATGAAGATGGGGAACGTCGCGCTTTCCTCCAGCCCTCTGATGACCGAGAGAATGGCGCTGATGCCCCCTGTCGACGCGCCAATCGCTACGGCCCGTACAAGCGTGCCGAGCGGCCGCAGCCGCGCATTGGCCTGATCGATCTGCTCGGGCGTGCGGCTCCGCTCGGTCGCTGGGGCTAGATGCACCAGACGATCGAGCAGATGCTCCACGAACTGCGCGCTGAAGTGCCCCGCACTCGGCTTGGCAACCACATCGCCCGCGCCGAGGGCAAGCGCCTGCAACGCCACCTCGCTCCCCTCGCTGCACGACCCGCTGATCAGGACGACCTGTCGGCGCTTGCCGGCATCGAGCAGACGCGGCAGCACCTGCAGCCCATCGAGGCCGGGCATATCGATATCGAGAAGGACGAGATCGACCCGATTGTGCGCCACGAACTCCAGCGCCTGCGCGCCACTGGCGACGGCACCGGCCACACGAAAGCGCGCGTCCTGCTCCAGCACACGGCTCAGGATGCGGCGGACCACCAGCGAATCATCGACGATCAGCACCTCGATCATCGGCTGACCGAGGCGCGTATCCGGGGCTGAGACGGTTGCAGTACACTGCATCGCGCGTCTTTCCTCGCCCTTAGAGAACCCCCACGATCTGCAGCTTGCTCTCCAGCGTGTCGCGATCGAAGGGCTTCATGACATACTCATCGGCCCCGGCATCAACGGCCGCCCGGATATGGTCCACGCCATTCTCGGTCGTGCAGAAAATGACCTTGGGAGGATGCGCGAAATTGCGGCGGGACAGTTCCTTCAAGAACTCCAGTCCGCTCATGATCGGCATGTTCCAATCGAGCAGCACGACGTCCGGCACCTGATCCTCGCACATTTCCAGCGCCTCGCGGCCATCCTGCGCCTCATGCACATCGAGATCGAGGGATTCGAGAATATGTCGGGCGACCTTACGGATCACCTTCGAGTCATCGACAATGAGGCAGTTGGGCATGAGTCGCGACCTCTGGGACTTGTTTGACTATCTAAAGTATAAGGCTGGCATAAAATTTTCTGTAAACACTCATGCGGCGAGCGCACTCGCGGGAGCGCCGGTGAAGTCCGCCAGCGTGAGCAGAAGGTGGCTGCGCCCGTCATGATCGACCAGCCCCGAGACGAAGGGCTGCCATGCCCGGTCAAGGCGTCCGCGCACAGGCTGCACCCCGCCCGGCTCATGGCAGATGTCCTTCACCGTATCGATGAGGAAGCCATAGCTGTGCCCGGCAATGTCAGCCACGATGGCAAGCGGTGCGAGCGGCGCCGGCTGCGCCGCACCAAATATCCGCGCTTCCAGATCGATCACGGTCAGCACGCGGCTGCGCAGGGCAGCGAGGCCACGGACATGAACCGGCGTAAGCGGCACGGGTACGACCTCACTAAGCCGCACCACAGCCTCGATCGCGCAGGCCCGCACGGCGATGGGTGTGCCGGCAATGGACGCGAACAGGAACAGCGTGTCTGTCATGCAGCCCTCCGAGCAAAGCTGGAGATCGCCGCCATCAGCCGGTCGCGATCATAGCGGTAGATGGACGGGGGCGCCTCGGGATCGCCCGACAGCTCGGGCTGCTCGCGCAGGGCGAGGACGGGAACACCGTCGATATCGACGTTCTGCCCGCTGCCGCACAGCACGACATCGGGCAGCGCATCGCCGGACATGCCGAGGCTGACGTCATAACCCGCCTGCAGCAGCAGGGGCGCCAGGATATTGCGCATCCAGGGGTCATCGACATCCGCAATCATACAGCGGACCGGCTGGGTGCCGGCGCCATGATGGCCAGGCCGGGCCGCGACCTCCTCGAACAGCGTGAAGGGATCGACCAGCTCCATCTGCCGCTCACCGACCATCACGAGCCCGGCGATCCGTCCCTTGCCAATCGGCACGTCCAGCCGCGCGGGAATCTCCAGAATGTCGAGCACGTCATCGATGAGGAAGGTGAGCTGATCGCGCCCATCATAAAGGCGCATGGCCTTGAGGCTGCCCGCCTCGCCCTCGCAGACGTTGAGCGCCGGCAACAGGCGATCCTCGATCCGCGCGAAGGCCCGGCCCTGGCTGTGGGTAATTTGCGTGCTCTCCAGATCCTCGACGCGATCGACGATCGGCAACGGCATCAGGCGCTCGACCCCATCGCGATCCCGATACAGGAGCACCTGGAGCGTCTCGATCACCTCTTCAGGTCGGGCGCTGCGGGCATCCCGCCTTGTCTTGTCGGCCTCCACGACCGGCAACTGCGCGATCTGCACGAGGCCGGTGGCATCGAGCAGAAGCATGGGCTGGCCATTATCCGGCAGGGTCATGCCCGCGAACGCACCCGCCGAGGCAATTATGGGAGATGCCGGCCGAATCACCAGCTCCTCATTGCTGTCCACCGATTCGACGCCCAGCACATAATTCTGCCCTGCAGATGGGCGGATGACCATGAGCGTTCGCGGGCCGGCATGATCCGCATGTCGGGGGAGCCCGAGGATATCCTCAAGCGCCACCACCGGATGACGCTCGCCGCGAATCGTTGCGATCCGGCCGCCCGCGACATCCTCAATCGAGACCATCGCGCTGTTCTCGTGAATCAGCTCAATCACATTGCCGCGGGGCATGGCGAAGATCTGCCCGCCGCAGCGCACGATGAGACCAGGAATGATGGTGAGTGTGAGCGGCACGCGCATGGTGATGACCGTGCCCTGCCCCGGGACGGTAGCAAGATCGATCACGCCGCCGATCTGCTCGATATTCGCGCGCACCACATCCATGCCAACGCCGCGCCCGGAAATGGACGTAACCTGCGCTGCGGTGCTGAGGCCGGGATGGAAAATGAGATTGAGCTTTTCCGCGTCGCTCATGCCCATCGCATCGACAGCAGTCAGCAGCCCTGCCGACATGGCGCGATCGACCAGCGCGGTCCGGTCGATCCCGCCTCCATCATCGGCGACCTCGATAACGATCTGATTGCCCGACTGGCGCGCCACAATCGCCAGCCGCCCGACTTCCGGCTTACCCGCCGCCACGCGATCTGCCGGACGCTCGATGCCGTGATCGATGGCATTGCGGACGATGTGCGTGAGCGGATCGACGACCATCTCGATCATCTCGCGATCCATCTCGACATCGCCGCCATCGAGATCGAGCGTGACCTTCTTGCCCAGCTCGCGCGTGAGATCCCGAACCATGCGCGGAACAGCGGCATAAAGCCGGTCCACCCGCTGCATACGGGTCTTGCTGATCATGTCGCGCAGATCGGCAACATTGGCCGACATCCGCTCAAAGCTGCTTTCCAAATCGGGCGCGACGCCCTGATCACGCATCCGCCGTGCCAGATCGTTACGGGCCAGCACCATATCCGAAATGCCGTTCATGAGCTGATCGATCAGCGCCAGCGGCAGCCGGATGGTTCGCGGGGCCTTTTCGCGCGGCGGCGCGGCGGGCGCGGTGGAGGGACGCGATTCGACAGGTTGGGCAGTCTTCTCTTCGACCGGAACGACAACCGTCTGCGGGTCCGGCTGTGCTGCGACAGGCGCAGCGGGAGCAAGCGGCTCGAACAGTTCGAACCCGCCGGAACTCAGTGACAGCGCATCGAGCAACGCATCGTCGTCGGCCTCATCCGGCACCGGCTCGCCACCAAGGCCACGCGCCAGCGCACCGATGCGATCCATGACCGCAAGCACAGCCGTGACCGTGGCCGGATCGGCCAGGCGCTCACCGCGCCGCACGGCGGCCAGCACGTCCTCGGCACCATGGGCCAGCCGTTCAAAGCGGGGGAGGTTGAGGAAGCCGCAGCTCCCTTTGACGGTGTGGAAGAAGCGGAAGAAGGCATCGAGACGCGACTTGTCGGTCGGGTCGGCTTCCCACGCGACAACCTCGCCGGAGAGTGTCTCCAGCGTCTCAAGAGTTTCCGCGATGAACTCTCCGAGAATCTCGTCCATGCCGCCGCCTTTGGTAAACGCGGCGACACCATTGGAGCCTGAGTCGTGAAATCCCGGTTAAGGATCGGCCCTTTCGGCCTGCGATTGCGGCTGGATCAGGCCGGGAGGCGCGCACCGAAGAGGAGATGCGGCTCTTCAGCACCGGAAATCATGAGCGCGCCGCCCGCCTCGGTCGCGACCGTGCGAATCATGTGCGCCGCCGCAGTGCGGGTGGTCAGTTCGCCCTGCCCTTCCAGCGCGGCGCGAATGGCTGGATCGAACGTGATGCGCGTACCCTGACCGCGCACTGCGATCTCCGTCGTACCGGGCTGCTGCTCGGCACCAATGGCGATCACTCCGCCGCGCGGCAGCGCTTCCCCCGTGAGCAACACAAGATTGAGCAGCAGCTTGGCCGCCGGCTTGGACAGACTCTCCCCCGCGATCATCCAGTCGAGCGAAATCTTGCCGCCGGACGGGAACATGCCTTCGACCGCCGCGCGAATCTCATGCACCGGGATCGCCTCGCCGTAGCCACCACCCGCGCCGAAGGCCAAACGGAAGAATTTGAGCTTGCCCGCCGTCGTCCGCGCACTGTCAGCCAGCAGGGTCAGGCATTGCTCGCGCATGCGGGGGTCCGTCTCATCGGCAAGCAGCTCGATGCCATTGTTGAGCGCACCGACGGGACTGAGCAGATCATGGCACAGGCGGGAACAGAGCAGGCTGGCGAAATCGATGGAGTCGGACGCAGTGGATCGTGCCAAGACGGGGATATCCTCTCTTCAAGCGATGGCCGAGCCCTCATGACGCCCCGCGTCCGCCGGTGCAAGCCGGGCATGCGGCGAAACGACCAGTTCAACGGGTTCGAAGACGCCGTGGAGCGCGCCGCCGCGTTCGACGTGCCACGCCCGCACAACCCCGGCCTTCCCCACAAGCAACCAGATTTCACCTTCTGCACGGGCCATCTCCGCATCGACGACGGACGGGATGGCCTCGCCGCCGGGGTGGGAATGATAATGGCCCATGATGGCCGACCCGCCCTGCCGCGCGGCACGATGCGCCGCGATGAGCACAGCAGGATCGACCTCGAACCGGCGATCCGGGTGCGCGGCCACATTGGCTGCGGCGCGCCTCTCGACGATCTCGATCTCAAGCGCCGCATGCTCCGGGCCGGGGACGGGCCGACCAAGCAGAAGACCGCAGCATTCCAGCGGATCGGCAGCCCTCGCCTGCGCGACGATCGCATCGAGCAGCGGTCTTGATATGCGCACGGCCATCCCCAGATATTAGGGCGTGGAATCGGGGGACACCAGTATTTCGGCGCTGATCGGACAGGAACAGCATGGCCTGCGGCTGGACCGCGCGCTGGCGAGCGTGCTGCCGGCGCTCTCGCGTGAGCGCCTGAAGGCGCTGATCCTGGCTGGACAAGTGACCGGCCCGGACGGGCGCCCATCCCGCGATCCGTCGCTGAAGGTAAAGGCCGACATGGTCTTTGCCGTGGAGGTTCCAGCGGTGACACCCGCCGAGGCGCAACCGCAGAAAATCGATCTCGTCATTCCCTATGAAGACGATCATCTGATCGTGATCGACAAGCCGGCCGGCATGGTGGTGCATCCGGCGGCAGGCAATCTGGATGGCACGCTGGTCAACGCGCTGCTCCACCATTGCGCAGGCCAGCTCTCCGGCATCGGCGGCGTGGCGCGGCCGGGCATCGTTCACCGCATCGACAAGGATACCTCCGGCCTGCTGGTGGTCGCCAAGACCGATCAGGCGCATGAGGGGCTGGCTCGCCAGTTCAAGGATCACAGCATCGACCGCCGCTATCTGGCGCTGGTGCAGGGACGCCCCGTCCCGCCCGCCGGCAAGATCGACCAGTGGATCGGCCGCTCGGACGGGGATCGCAAGAAAATGGCGGTGCAGCGCGCTGGGCGCGGCAAGCATGCCGTGACGCATTATCGCACCATCACTCCTCTGCACGGCGCCGCGCTGGTCGAATGCCGGCTTGAGACGGGGCGGACGCATCAGGTGCGCGTGCACATGGCGCATATCGGTCATCCACTGCTCGGGGACCCGGTTTATGCACGTGGCGGCGTTCATAAAGCACTGCTCGCCGAACTTGGCTTCAAACGGCAGGCACTGCATGCCGCCCGGCTGGGTTTCACTCATCCGGTCACAAGCCAGGCTCTCAGCTTTGAAAGCCCGATTACGGATGACATGCAGCAACTGTTCAGTCATCTTCGCGTATAAGGATTAGCGCGATGCCCCCTCTTTTTCGCGCCCTCCGGAAGGATGAAGTTTCGTGAGTAACGGCAGTAATCTCCCTGCGACGATCCCTGCGCTTGGCGGCGATGCCAGCCTGAACCGCTATTTGTCTGAGATTCGCAAGTTTCCGCTCCTCAAGCCCGAGGAGGAATATATGCTCGCCAAGCGCTATCAGGAGCATGGCGACCCGGAAGCAGCAGCGCGGCTCGTGACAAGCCATCTGCGACTCGTGGCGAAGATCGCCATGGGCTATCGCGGCTATGGCCTGCCCGTCTCCGAGCTGATTTCCGAAGGCAATATCGGCCTGATGCAGGGCGTGAAGAAATTCGAGCCCGATCGGGGCTTCCGCCTCGCGACCTATGCAATGTGGTGGATCCGCGCCTCGATCCAGGAATTCATCCTGCGCTCGTGGAGCCTCGTGAAGATCGGCACCACGGCGGCGCAGAAGAAGCTCTTCTTCAACCTGCGGCGGATGAAGAACCAGATCGAGGCGTTCGAGGACGGCGATCTGCGCCCCGAGGACGTGACCAAGATCGCCACCGACCTCGGCGTGTCCGAGGACGACGTGATCTCGATGAACCGTCGCATGGCGATGGGCGGCGACACCTCGCTCAACGTCTCCATGAACGACGAGGGCGAAGGCCAGTGGCAGGACTGGCTGGCCGACGAAGGCCCGCTGCAGGACGAGCGCATTGCCGACGCGCAGGAAAGCAGCGTGCGGCATGACATGCTGCTCGATGCCATGGACGACCTCAACGAGCGTGAGCGGCACATCCTCCAGGAGCGCCGCCTTGCCGAGGAGCCCAAGACGCTCGAGGAGCTGAGCCAGGTCTACGGCGTGTCTCGCGAGCGCGTCCGCCAGATCGAGGTTCGCGCGTTCGAGAAGCTGCAGCGCGCGATGCTGCGGCTGGCGGGCGAACGGCGATTGGCGCCTGTCGCAGGCTAACACTTCCTTCACAATTGTTAGACGATATTTCGCGCCTCGACTAAGTCGTCGGCGCGCGAACGTCCTGTGGTGGGACCAAGATGGTAGGGCCGGGTGAGTCCTTTGGGGGACATTAAATGACTGGCAGCGTCAGTTTCGAGATCGATCCGGCAACGGGTATGTTTCTGGGCCGCGCCGTGGGCATGGCGACCCCGGAAGTCACGACAGCGCATTTCGACCGGATGGAGATCGCGGTGCGCCACGCTCGTCAGGCGGGCCACACGATCAGGGTCCTGATGGATTTGCGCGAAGCACCGGTGCAAACGCCGGAAACGGCAGCCGCACTGAAAGCGGGCGGCGAGCGTATTCATCGCGCCGGTGATCGCATCGCCTTCCTGTGCAATTCCGCCCTGATGACCATGCAGCTGAAGCGGAACAACTATCCGGGAACGGTCGCGGTATTTTCCGACCGCGATGAGGCTGTGGACTGGCTGCTCTCCGACGCACCGCCGCCGACCTCCCGCTGAACGCCCATTTGCCTGCCGCGCAAAAGCGGCCGAACCATATTTGCCTCGACAGCGCCTGAGTCATTATGACTGCCGCGCGCTTGCGAGCGAGTCGCCGCGAACGATCCAGGAAGATGAATGCAACGGACGCGCGCACCAAGTCGGCATCACAGGGCCGAGTCCCGTCCTCAACGGTCGCACTGGCGGAGGCGACTGGCCTGGTGCGCGGCATTGCTGTTCATTGCCGGATTGCTTGGCAGCCTGCTGCTCACCGAGAGTGCGCCTGCAGCCGATGCCCGCCCTACGCCCACGCCGACGCAGGTGGGGGCCGGGCGTGACGCAATCGAACAGCTACGCGCGAGTCGCGCTGCTGGTGGCGTGAGCCGTCTTCACCTGACCCCTGCGCATCTCGACGGTCTGAGCGCCTTGGCGACGCACGGCTTCCGCCCTGATCGACTCGACATGTATCTTCATGACGAGCGACTTTACGTGACGGCCAGCCACGCCTTGCCGCTGGGGCGCTGGCTGAACGTGGATCTGGTGGTGAACGGGTCGAGCGCCGCTTTTCCGGAGACGCACGCACGCATCGGCGCCCTGTCGCTGCCTCCTTTCCTGACGCGGATGCTGTTTGGCGTAGCGCGGCAGGTGCTGCGCGTGCGCGGCGCCGTGATTCCGCCGCTAGACGAATTGGTGCAGAGCTTTGCGATCCGTAACGGCGCAATCATGGCAGCCGTGCAGATGCCGCCCAAGACGGGCATTCTCGATCAGTTCACCGGCAGCGGCAGCGGGGTCGATGAAACGCATGTGCTCGATCTCTATTGCGACCTCGCAGCGCTGCAGGCCCGCGACCCGCAGGCGGATTTCGCCGTGCATGTGCGCCGCGCCTTCCCGCCCAACGCCACAGCGACAGCAACGCCGGACACGAACCGCGCCGCGTTCGTCGCGCTTGCCATGCTGGTGGTCGATCCGCGCGCCGGCCAACTGGCCGGGCTGGACCAGCGTGCGACAGGCCAGTGCGCGCGTCCCACGCAGAGAATCACCCTGCATGGCCGCGATGACCTGCCCAAGCACTGGGCGCTCTCCGCAGCGCTGGCGGCGCAAACCGGGGTCCAGCTTTCATCGGCGATGGGCGAATGGAAGGAACTGGCGGATAGCCTCTCCGCTACCTCTGTCTTCCAGACTGGCGCGGGCTCGGGCTTTTCCTTCGTCGATCTGGCGGCGGACCGGTCCGGCTCTCAGCTGGCGCAGGCCGCGACCCAGCCGGATCGGGCGCGAGAAGCAGCACAGCGCCTGTCGACCGCGACGCAGGAGGGACTCCTTCCACCAGCGCTACTCGGGAACGATGAAGGCCTGACCGATGACGCCTTCGCCGCGCTTTATGGCAGCGTGGACGATCCGCGCTATGCCCGGCTCGTATCGGAGATCGACCGGGACATCGCGCAAGAGGGCCTGCTGGCGCTGCCAAACTGAACGCCCATTTGCCTGCCGCGCAAAAGCGGCTAGGGCGTGGATCATGCTCAACACCCTCCTTGTGATGATTGGCGGCGCCATCGGCGCAGCCCTGCGCTACCAATTGGGGCGCGCGAGCCTGCGCGTCATGGGATCGGGCTATCCATGGGGCACGCTCGCCGCCAATGTGCTGGGCGGCTTCCTGATGGGCGCGCTCGTCGGCTGGCTGGCGGTGCGCTATCAGGGGCAGCATAGCGAACAGATTCGTCTGCTGCTGGCCGTGGGCGTGCTGGGTGGCTTCACCACCTTCTCCGCCTTCAGTCTGGAGACGATGCTGATGTTCGAGCGGGGCGAGCTGCTTAGCGCGCTGGGCTACATCCTGCTCTCCGTCGCCGCCTCGATTGGCGCACTGGCACTGGGGATGACGATCATGCGGAGTGCAGCGGCATGAGTAAGGCAGACCTCGCAGGCGTGCGCCAGTTCACGGTGCGCGCGGAAGATGACGGCATTCGCCTCGACCGCTGGTTCAAGCGGCATATGCCGGAAGCGAGCTTCGCCATCGTCTCGCGCTGGGCACGCACCGGGCAATTGCGGGTAGATGGGGCACGGGCAACGCCGGGGGACCGCATTGCCGAGGGCCAGACCTTGCGCGTGCCGCCGCTCGATGTCGCCGCTGCGAAGGAAGCCGCCAAGGCGCCGCGCCCGCGCCCCATCCTGACCGAGGACCAGATCAGCTTTGCCGAGAGCCTCGTCATTCACCGCGATGCGCAGGCACTGGTCATCAACAAGCCGCCCGGCCTCGCCACGCAGGGCGGCACCAAGACGCACGAGCATGTCGATGGGCTGCTCGATGCGCTGATGTTCGAGCGGGACGACCGCCCGCGCCTCGTCCACCGGCTGGACAAGGACACGAGCGGCGCCCTGCTGCTCGCCCGCACCTCACGCAGCGCCGCGCATTTCGCCAAGAGCTTCTCCTCGCGCACGGCGCGCAAGGTCTATTGGGCGATCATCATGGGCGTGCCCTCCGTGGAGGACGGCTTGATCGACCTGCCGCTCGCCAAACAGCCGGGCACCGGCGGCGAGAAAATGCATGTCGACGAGAAGGAGGGCCTGCCCGCACGCACGCGCTACCGGGTGATCGAACGCGCCGGCAATCGCGCCTGCTGGGTTGAGCTGCAGCCGCACACCGGACGCACGCACCAGCTGCGCGTCCACATGGCAGAGATTGGCCACCCGATTGTCGGCGACGGCAAATATGGCGGCAAGGAAGCCTTCCTCAGCGGATCGATCAGCCGCAAGATGCACCTGCACGCGCGGCGCATCCGCATCGATCATCCCGACGGCTCGCCGCTCGATGTGAAGGCCGAGCCGCCCTCGCATTTCGCCGAAACGCTGGCGAGCCTGGGCTTCGACGTGAACGAGGGCGACCTGCCGCTGGAGATCGACATCCAGCCGACCGCCTCCGACCGCAAGGCCGCCGACAAGCGCGCCGCGACAGCGCACTCAAAGGACATGCGCAAGGCTCGCCGCGGCGAACGCCGATCCCGCAGCGCGCCGGACAAGCCGGTGCGGTCAAAGGGTCCGGACAAGCCGCGCAGCAAGGGCGGCAAGCCGGCAGGACCGACGGCGCGACCGGGGGCCAAGCGGCCCACGGGCGGTGCGCGGCCTCGCAAGCCAGCGCGGGATTAGGGCCGAGGTCGCTCAGGCGCAGACACACTGCCGTCACCCCGGACTTGATCCGGGGTCTCGCTGCTCTTGTCTGAACTTTCGAGCCTGACAAAGGACGACGGCGATAGCGCGAGGTTCGAACAGGCAGGAAGCTGGACCCCGGGTCAAGCCCGGGGTGACGACGGTAAGACGGGCGACTTTGCCCTCGGCTGATTCTGCGCTGCGGTAGCATGGTTCGCCGCGTCCACACCCATCACCCAGCTTGATTTCGCACTCGCACAATGACAAGGGCCACTGCCACTGGAAGGGCCCGACCCTTCTTCCTATATTCAGCCAACGACCGCTCGAAAGGTCCGCCATGCGTACCCGCCTTTACCCGCTCAGCGAGCTTGAGGACATTCCCGGCACGACCGTGTTCAATGCCCGGCGCTCGCGCGAGGCCTATCATCTCCACAAGTTCTGCATGTCGCTGATGGACGCGGACAATCGCGCCGCGTTCAAGGACCATGAGCGCGCCTATCTCGACAAGTTCAAGATGAGCGAGGAGCAGAAGCGCGCGGTGCAGGACCGGGACTTCAGCAAACTGATCGATCTGGGCGGCAACATCTACTTCCTCGTGAAACTCTCCAACACCGACGGCTGGAGCACGCAGCGCGCGGTGAGCTCAATGACGAACATGACGCCCGACGAATATGCCGCGATGATGCGTGCCGGCGGGCGCTCGCCCGAGGGCCTGCGCTCCAAGCGGGAGGGCAAGTAAGATGGCGCGGATCACTGCCGGCATTGCCACCAGCCATGTTCCCGCCATCGGCGCGGCCTTCGACACAGGGCGGGCGCAGGACGCCGACTGGAAGCCGGTGTTCGAAGGCTATGAGTGGGTGAAGGCCTTCGAGCAGGAGGAAAAGCCCGACGTCGTCATCCTCTGCTACAACGACCATGCCTCCGCCCTGATGCTGGACGTGGTGCCGACCTTCGCGCTCGGCATGGCCGAGGAGTTCGAGCCGGCCGACGAGGGCTGGGGCAAGCGCGACGTGCCGGTGGTGGAGGGCCACATCGAGCTCGCCGCGCACATGGCCGAGCAACTCGTCATTGACGAGTTCGACCTGACGCTGATGAACCACATGGACGTGGACCATGGCTGCACGGTCCCGCTCAGCCTGATGTTCGGCAAGGTCGACAAATGGCCGTGCAAGGTCATCCCGCTCGCGGTGAACGTGACGCAATTCCCCACGCCCTCGGGCGCGCGCTGCTGGGCACTGGGCGAGGCGATCCGCTATGCGGTGGAGACCTATCCCGAGGACCTGAACGTGCAGATCTGGGGCACGGGCGGCATGAGCCACCAGCTGCAGGGGCCCCGCGCCGGGCTCATCAATCCCGAATTCGACAATGCCTTCCTAGACAAGCTGGTCAGCGACACCGATGACCTGCGGGCCATCACCCGGCTGGAATATCTGCGCGAGGCGGGCACCGAGGGCATCGAGCTCATCATGTGGCTGATCATGCGCGCGGCGCTCGGCACCGAGGTCGAGGCGCTGCACCGCTTCTACCATGTGCCGGCCTCCAACACGGCCGTGGGGCACATCGTTCTGCGGCCGAAGGAGATCGCCGAAGGCTAGGCATAGCTACCCCGGCCTCGGTTTCGCAGGACCATGGCGGTGGGGAGCCGTTGGTGAGACACCATGGCAAGTTTCAAAGCCCGGCCGATGTGCCGGGCTTTTTTTTTCAATCCGTCGACCATTCCCGACCGACCGCCACATAAATCTTCCTATATATAAAGAATCCTTTATATGATATCCTCATGCGGCGCACGTTGCGCCCGTTGGAGACTGCTCATGACGTCCACCCCTCCCTTCCGCGCCGATCATGTCGGCAGCTTCCTGCGCCCGCAGAACCTCATCGAGGCGCGCCACGACCATGCCGCCGGCAAGATCGACGCAGCAGCACTGCGCGCGATCGAGGACAAGGCGATCAAGGATGTCGTCGCGTTTCAGGAAAGCGTCGGCGTCAAGGCCGTCACCGATGGCGAGTTCCGTCGCAAATTCTTCCACACCGATTTCCTGCTGCAGCTCGATGGCATCGAGGAGCAGGGCGGCATGGAAGTGCAGTTCCAGAACGCCATCGGCAAGGACGTGCATTTCGCACCGCCAAAGATGGTCGTGACGGGCAAGATCGCCCATGCCAAGCCGATCCAGCGCAAGGACTATGAGTATCTCGCCAGCGTGGTGAGCGAGACGCCGAAGGTGACGATCCCCTCGCCGACCATGTTGCATTTCCGCGCCGGGCGCGAAGGCATCAGCGAAGCGGTGTACCCCGACATGGCCGATTTCTTCGCCGATGTGGCTTCGGCCTATCAGGAGGAAGTCGCCGATCTTGCCGATGCCGGCTGCCGCTATCTGCAGCTCGACGATACGAACCTGGCGTATCTCTGCGACGATAAGCAGCGCGAGAATGCCCGCAAGCGTGGGATGGACCCTGACGATTTGCCGCGCCACTACGCCAAGATGATCAACGATGCGCTGGCGACGGCGCCCGATGACATGTTCACCGCCATGCACCTGTGCCGCGGTAATTTCCGCTCCAGTTGGGCAGCCGAAGGCGGCTACGAGCCGGTCGCGGAAATCATGTTCAACGAAGTCGATATCAACTCCTTCCTGCTCGAATATGACGACGCGCGCTCGGGCGATTTCGCGCCGCTGCGCTTCCTGCCCAAGGGCAAGATCGTCGTGCTCGGCCTCGTCACCACCAAGCTGGGCGAGCTGGAGACCAAGGACGAGATCAAGCGCCGGATCGACGAGGCAACGAAGTTCGCGCCGCTCGACCAGCTGGCGCTCTCGCCGCAGTGTGGCTTCGCCTCGACCGTACACGGCAACGACATCGCCTTTGATCAGCAGAAGGCGAAGATGGAACTGGTTGTGGAAGTGGCCGAGGAAGTCTGGGGCTGAGCGTCCCCACAACCACAGATCAGACGGTACAAGGGGCGCTCCGTTGGGCGCCCCTTTTCCTTTAGCCTGAAATGGAGAGGCTGTAGCCCCGTCGCGTCAGTTGATCGGCGGCACCGGCTGCGGCGGCGCATCGGGATCATCCTCATGCACCTCGACGCGGCCTAGGCCCACATGGCTGTGGCGGCGGCTGTAAGCGAAATAGACGATCAGACCGACGAAGGCCCAGGCCACGAACATCAGCTTCGTCTCGGTCCCCAGCTTGAAGAAGAGATAGAGGCAGCCAAGAATCGCGACGGGCGCGGTGATGGCGATGGCCGGGGTGCGGAAGGGGCGCTTGCGCGTGGGGTCGGTCCGCCGCAGCACGAGCACGGCAATGGACACGGCGGCAAAGGCGAAGAGCGTGCCGGAGTTGGAAATGTCGGCGAGAATGCCGACCGGGAAGAAGGCCGCGAAGAGCGAGACGAAGACGCCGGTGATGATCGTGATCACATGTGGCGTGTGAAAGCGGGGATGAACTTTCGAGAACACCGCCGGCAACAGCCCGTCCCGGCTCATGACGAAGAAGATACGCGTCTGGCCGAACATCATCATCAGGATGACAGACGGCAAGGCCAGCCCGGCGGCCAGACCGATGAGATTGCCGATCTGCGGCCAGCCGATCTCACGCATCGTCCAGGCCAGCGCTTCCTTGGAGCAGACCACCGCCTGATCGCCGATGGCGCGGCAGGCATTGGCCAGCTCCGTGCTGCCCGGGGATAGCGCAGCGCCGCCCGCATCGCGGATCGGCTCGGCCCCGACCGTGCCGACGACGCCGGCAGCGACCAGCAGATAGAAGACGGTGCAGATCGTCAGCGACCCGATCAGCCCGATCGGCATGTTGCGCTGGGGATTCTTGGTCTCCTCCGCGGCGGTGGAAACGGCATCGAATCCGACATAGGCGAAGAAGATGGACGCCGCCGCCGCGCCGATGCCGCCGAAACCCAAGGGCGCAAAGGGCGAGAACTTCTCCATGTTCATCACCGGCAGGGCCAGCACGATGAACAGGGTGAGCGCGGAGACCTTCACGACCACCAGCACGGCATTGACCATGGCGCTTTCGCGCGTGCCGATGACGAGCAGCCAGGTAACCAGCAGCGCGATACCCATCGCCGGCAAGTTCATGAACCCGCCATCAAATGGCCCTCGCACGAGCATATTGGGTATATCGATCCCCAGCGCATGCTCGAGCAGGCCGACCACATAGCCGGACCAGCCGACCGAGACCGCCCCTGCCGCCACTGCATATTCGAGGATGAGCGCCCAGCCGACCATCCAGGCGATGAGCTCGCCCATCACGGCATAGCTGTAGGTGTAGGCCGAGCCGGAGACGGGGACCATCGAGGCCATTTCCGAATAGCACAGTGCCGCCACCGCGCAGACGAAGCCGGCGATGACGAAGGAAATCATCATGCCCGGCCCGGCTTTCTGCGCGGCTTCCGCCGTCAGCACGAAAATGCCGGTGCCGATCACCGCCCCCACGCCAAGCATGGTGAGCTGGAAGGCCCCGAGCGATCGATGCAGTGATTTCTTTTCGGCAGTGGCGAGAATGGCGTCGAGTGGCTTGATGCGGCCAAAGATCATGCGCGTCTCTCTATGCAGCGCGGCCCCGGCCGCTCCCCCTGAATGGCGGCAAACCTATAGGCTTATTGGCGGCACGCAAGAGCCTTGCGATGAGGCCGAAACGCGCGCCAACACGGGCCGTGGCCTAGCGCGCGAGCATCGGCCCGAGCGGACGCCCGCCAAAGATGTGCACATGCAGGTGCGGCACTTCCTGACCGCCATGGCCGCCGGTGTTGGCGAGCAGGCGATAGCCCGGCTCGACCAGTCCAGCCTCACGGGCGATGGCGCCCACGGCGCGGACGAAGGCGGCAATCTCGGCCTCACTGGCGCGGGCGGAGAAATCGTCCCAGCTCACATAGGGGCCCTTGGGAATGACGAGAATATGCGTCGGCGCCTGCGGGGCGATGTCGCGAAAGGCGAGGACATGATCGTCCTCGAACACCTTGTTGCACGGGATTTCGCCGCGCAGGATCTTCGCGAAGATGTTGCTCTCTTCATAGGGAAGGGTCGGGTCGATCGCCATGAACTACGCCTTCGGGCGGGAGGCCTTTTCGTCCAGCCCGGAAACGCCCTCGCGCCGATCCAGCTCCGCGCAGACATCGGCAAGGCTGACGCCGCGATCGGCCAGCAGGACGATGAGGTGGAAGAGCAGGTCAGCCGCTTCACCGGTGAGCGCGGCCTTGTCCTCGCCCAATGCGGCAATCACCGTCTCGACGGCTTCCTCACCGAACTTCTGCGCCATCTTGCCGCGGCCCTTGGCGCGCAGCCGCGCGACATAGGAACTGTCGGGATCGGCCTCGCGCCGGGCGAGGATGGTCTGTTCGAGGCGAAAAAGGCTGTCCATGGCGCCTGTCCTTGCCGCTGCGCCGCCGGGCGTCAATGGCTTTCCGGTAGCCGCTGGCTCAGATGCTGCGAACGGGAATGCCGGCCGCCGCCAGGGCTGCCCGCGCCTCGCGCACGCTATGCTGGCCGAAATGGAAGATCGAGGCTGCGAGCACCGCGCTGGCATGGCCCTGCGTCACGCCTTCGACGAGATGATCGAGCGTGCCCACGCCACCGCTGGCAATGACCGGCACGGTGACCGCATCGGCAATCGCGCGGGTGAGCGCGAGATCATAGCCCTGTTTGGTGCCATCGCCATCCATGGACGTGACGAGCAACTCGCCCGCGCCCAGCTCCGCGAGCCGCACGGCATGGGCCAGCGCATCGATGCCGGTGGCGCGACGGCCGCCATGGGTGAAGATTTCCCAGCGGCCCTCGCCCACCCGGCGCGCATCCACCGAAGCGACGACGCATTGGCTGCCGAAGCGGTCCGCGATCTCGCTCACCACCTCGGGGCGCGTCACTGCCGCGCTGTTCACAGCCACCTTGTCCGCGCCGGCGAGCAACAGCGCCCGCGCATCCTCCGCGCTGCGCACGCCGCCGCCGACCGTGAGCGGCATGAAGCAGACTTCCGCCGTGCGCGCGACGATATCGAGCAGCGTGCCGCGATCCTCATGGCTGGCGGTGATATCGAGGAAGCACAATTCGTCCGCGCCCGCCGCATCATAGACCTTCGCCTGCTCCACCGGATCGCCGGCATCGCGCAGATCGACGAAGTTGACGCCCTTGACCACGCGACCATTGGCAACATCGAGACAGGGGATGATGCGGGTGCGGACGGTCACTGGCCTAAATCCTCACATCCGTTCGGTTCGAGCGAAGTCGAGAACCCCGAGGGCTGTGCTGGCGTGTCTCGACTTCGCTCGACACGAACGGGAAGTGGAGCCTTACCCCTCACGCCGCGTTCGCTACCGCAATCGCAGCGCGCAGGTCGAGGCGGCCGTCGTAGAGCGCGCGCCCCGTCACGACGCCTTCGATGCCGTCAACGGCATGGAGGCTGAGCACGCGGATGTCCGAGATGTCGGCCACGCCGCCGCTGGCGATCACGGGGATGTCCACGGCGCGGGCCAGCTCGACCGTTGCGTCGATGTTCACGCCCTTGAGCAGCCCGTCTCGGCCCACATCCGTGAACAGCAGCGAGGCGACGCCGGCATCCTCGAACCGGCGAGCGAGATCGACGACCGGCATGTCCGACTTCTCGGCCCAGCCGTCGGTGGCGATCATGCCGTCGCGCGCATCCACCGCGACGACGATGCCGCCGGGGTATTCCGCGGCCATATCCTTGACGAATTGCGGGTTTTTGAGCGCCGCCGTGCCGATGACGACGCGCGAGACGCCAACCGCGAACCAACCTTGCACGGCCTGCGGATCGCGAATGCCGCCGCCGAGCTGGACATGGCCGGGAAAGGCCTCGACGATGGACGCGATGGCCGCGCCATTGACGGCATGGCCGGCGAAGCTGCCGTCAAGATCCACCACATGCAGGAAATCCGAGCCCTGCTCGGCCCAGATCAGCGCCTGCGCGGCAGGATCATCGCCATAGACGGTCGCCCGATCCATATCGCCCTCGGCCAGACGAACGACCTGCCCGCCCTTGAGATCGATGGCCGGGAAAACGATGAATGGCGGGATTTCACTCATGGCGCCCACTCCAGAAAACGGGCGAGGGTTGCAAGGCCATAGGCCTGGCTCTTTTCCGGGTGGAACTGAACGCCCAAAATATTGTCCTTGCCCACAGCAGCAACCAGCGGGCCGCCATGATCGGTGGTGGCGACGACATGCGCCGCATCCGCCGCCTCGAAATGATAGCTGTGCAGAAAATAGGCCTCGCCCGGCTCGATGAGCGGATGCGCGCGCGCAGCAACGACATCGTTCCAGCCCATGTGCGGGATCTTGATCGCCGGATCGGCCCGCTCGATGTGGCGGACGGTGCCGGGAATCCAGCCCAGCCCTTCATGCCGCCCGAATTCCTCGCCGGCATCGGCCAGCAATTGCATGCCCACGCAAATCCCCAGGAACGGCCGACCGACCTCGAACACCGCCTCGTGCATCGCCTCGATCATGCCCGGCAGCGCGCGCAGCGGCTCGATGCAGGCGCGAAAGGCGCCGACACCGGGCAGCACGATTCGGTCCGCGCGGCGCACCACCTCGGCATCGGCCGTGATGACGACGCCATGCGCACCGGCGGCCCGGAGCGCATTGTGCACGGAGTGGAGGTTCCCCGCGCCATAATCGATGAGCGCGATGGTCATGGACTGTCAGCCGCCCAGCGTGCCCTTGGTGGAGGGAATCGCGTCGCTCTTGCGCGGATCGATCTCCACCGCCTGCCGCAGCGCGCGAGCCAGTCCCTTGAAGCAGCTCTCCACGATGTGGTGATTGTTGCTGCCGTAAAGATTCTCGACATGCAGGGTAATACCTGCCGACTGGGCGAAGCTCTGGAACCAGTGCTCGATCAGCTCGGTGTCCCATTCGCCCAGGCGCGGCATGGGAATATTGACCTTCCAGACCAGCCAGGGCCGTCCGGAAATGTCGAGCGCGACGCGGGTCAGCGTCTCGTCCATCGGCGCGTGCGCCTCGCCGTAACGGGCGATGCCGCGCTTGTCGCCGAGCGCCTTGGCGATCGCCTCGCCGACCGCGATGCCGGTATCCTCGGTGGTGTGATGCTGGTCGATGTGCAGGTCGCCGACCGCCTTCACCGTCAGATCGATAAGCGAATGCCGCGAAAGCTGCTCGAGCATATGATCGAGAAACCCGATGCCGGTCGAAATGGAATAGCTGCCGGACCCATCGAGATTAACGCTCACCTCGATATCGGTCTCGCCGGTTTTCCGCCTGATCTCCGCGCTGCGCATGGCTGCGGCCTATAACGCGCGCGGCCTCCCATGCAATGCACTTATCGATCAGGACGCCCCGCAAAGCTCTCAAGCGCTCTTTGCTTGACCGTCCTGTCCCCCGCGCTAGGACTGTGCCCATGACCGAAGAGCCTGCAGACAGCCTGATTCCCTACGATGAAATCGTGCAGGAAGCCCTGCGCGCGATTCCCGGGCGCGTGCTGCAGGACATCGCGGTGACGGGCGCCCTGCCGGGCAACCACCACTTCTACATCACCTTCAAGACGCAGGCGCCGGGCGTGAGCGTGCCGCCATGGCTGGCAGAGCGCTTCCCCGACGAGATGACCATCGTTCTCCAGCACAAGTTCTGGGATCTCAAGGTCACCGACACCAGCTTCGAGGTCAGCCTCACCTTCAATCAGGTGCCGGCCCATCTGGTCATTCCCTTTGCCGCTCTGCGCTTCTTCGTGGACCCGGCGGTCAACTTCTCGCTTGAGTTTCAGGTGTTGGAGGATGGTCACGCCGCCGAACCGATGGAGCCCGCCGAGAACGACATGCCGCCCGCCCAGAATGAGGACGGCTCCAACGTGGTGACGGTCGACTTCGGCAAGAAGAAGTAAGCTTGGCTGCCTGCCGGGCCGGAAGAGTTTAATCCGTCCGCCTTGCCCGCAAATCGAAACGCACGGTCACGGCATCGGGGATCGTTCCGGTGTCGGCCCATTGGCCGCTGCCCACGCCGAACGCCGTGCGATTGATCTGTGTGGAACCACGCGCCCGCGCCGTCGAGCCATCGATATCCAGCGTGAAATCGAGCGTAGCGGGGTTCTGCTCGCCGTTAAGGGAAAGGGTGCCCGCCGCCCGATAGCGGTTTCCACCCTGATGCGTGATCCGCGTGGAGCGGAAGGTCGCGCGCGGATTCGCCGACACGCCGAAGAAATCATCGCCGCGCAACATGTCGTCACGCTGGCTGTCGGCGCTGTCCACCGAGGCGAGGTCAACGGTCACGCTGATGCGCGAGCCGGCAAGATCCTCCGGGCTGAACAGAATGTCCGCATCCCAGCGGGCAAAGCCGCCTTCGATCTCCGAGCCGGTATAAGATGTGCGAAAATTGAGGCTGCCGCCGGGCTGCACGGTCCAGGGCATCGCTTTTTCGGTTTCCGCCTGCGCTTCTTCTTCCGCCGCATCTTCGACCTGCTCTTCGGGCACGGCCTCCGCTTCGTTCGCGGCGGGAGCCGGCTCTGCGCGGTTGGCAACAGGATCAGCGGCGTTCTCCGCTGCTGCCATGTTCGACAAGGCCTCAGGCGCATCGGACTGCGCCGGCGCTTGACCACCGAATGGCAAGACCCAGGCAAGCGCAAATGCGGCGAGCGCCCCGGCAACCGCCAGCCCGGCAACAGCATTCAGCGCGCCACGGCCAGACAGGGCAGCGGGCACCATCCGGCCCAGTATATCCTTGCGCATGAAATGATGCCGCAAAGCGCCCGACACGTGGAGGAACACCAGCCCGACCGTGAGCCAGCCGAGCAGCCCGTGCGCGGTCTCTGCGGGATCGTGCCAGCCAGCGCCTAGCGGCAAGTGAGGCCAGGGTATGGCACCGAACAGCAAGGTCGGCACCTGGATGGAGGATGTGGAGACGATGATCCAGCCGGTGAGCGGCCCGGCGATCATCACCACATAAAACAGTGCATGGACGCCGCCCGCCAGCGCGGCAAGGAGCAGACTGGTGTTCACAGGGCGCGGCCGGGGCACGAAGAGCCGAATCGCCAGCCGCGCGAGACTGAGCACGAGGATGCTGATGCCGATGGTCTTGTGGAGCTGATAGGCTGCGAATTGCGGCAGGCCCGTCAGTTCCTCCAGCCGCCAGCCAAGCGACACCTGAAACAGCAGAAGTGCGGCAAGGAGCCAGTGGAGAATGATTGCCGCGAGAGAATAGCGCGAGGGCAATTGATGTAAGCTCATGTCCTTGTCGTTCCCCCTATCGCCCGTCAGGACAAGTCCACCCAAGGTTGCCAGCAGGGCAGACGCTTAGCAAGCGGGTAGGGCCCTGCCCTCAGCGCGCATGTTCGGACGAACCGCCGCCATCCGGCATCGAGTCTGGCTGATCCCCTGCCGCGAAAACGCCATAGCGCTCGCGCCATGCGGTCACTTCATCCTTCAGATGTGCGGGCGCCGGATCACCGGACAGGACGAGGCTCGCGACCTCGTTGTCGGGATGCATCAACATCTTCCTCGACCCATCACTGAACCAGACCGGGATCAACCGCTGGCAGAGGATGTCGAGGATGGCAGCGGCCACGCCCCGCTCTATCGCATCACTGCCCGCAAGCGCGCGGACGTTGATCGAGACGCCTTCGAAACAATTGCGCGGCTCACGCACGAAATTGAGCGATACAAGAAGGCCGGACCGGTCGGGCCGGCCTTCATCGGGCATGTCTGCAATCCTGCGCCAGACGCAGAACCATGTCCGGCAGATGTGGGGCCGCACCGCGTGAATGCTGCACCCGTGCGAACCGAGATGGATGCAAGGCGTTCCTGCCGGCTTGCTGAAATCCGGGGTATCCACCTTGAGAACTTCGCAGCACGCAACGCAATCGCCGCAATCGCGGCCGGCGAGGACCGGGCCCAGCAGGGTGGTTTCCAGATCTGTCTCCGCAGGCACGCGGCTGACCTGCCTCGACCTCGGCGGGAATGCAAGAGACGGGCAGTCGCGCCCGATGCAGGATCGGCCTGGAGTCGCCCTGAACGGGGGCACTTCTCAACAACAGGAAAATGGTGCCGCTTAGGTGACTCGAACACCTGACCCTCGCATTACGAATGCGATGCTCTACCGGCTGAGCTAAAGCGGCTCCGGCTCGCCGGCATCCCGGCGATCATCATGTGCGTGTCCATTGCAGGACCCGTCCATGCAGGCGGGGCGCTTATCAGCGCGCGTTCTCCATGGCAAGCAGCTATCGCCGATTGGCGCGATCCCAGACCAGGACTGAGGCGATTTTCTATGCCTTTACCCGGCATTTACCGTTCATGGCGCAGTGTCGGCCTGTTGCACGTGAGCACAGGCGGTTCCAAAGAATGGATGCACATCACAGCCAGGCCGACGAGGTCACGACGCTGGACGAAGCCATGGATGCGCCCCCCATCGTGCGCTTCGATGAGCGGCGCATGCATATCCGCGCCTATAATTACTGGGCGTCGCTGCTCGGCGACCGCTCGTTGCCCAGCATCGAGGATCTCAATCCCGAGGAGCTTGAGGATTTCGGCTCGCACAGCGTACTGCTGGACTTCACGTCCGGCGTCGATGATCCGAACATCGCCTTCATCGGCCCTGCGCTGGCGGGCCAGTGCGACATCGACACATCGGTGCGCCGCGCGAGCCAGATCCCGCCCCGCACGCTGCTCTCGCGCCTGACCGATCATTATCTGCAGATCATCGCCAATGCGGCGCCCATTGGTTTCGAGGCGGAGTTCACCAACCAGCGCGGCGTTGAGATCATGTACCGGGGCATCATGATGCCCTTCTCGACCGACGACGACACGATCGACTTCGTCTATGGCGTGATCAACTGGAAAGAAGTCGCGAATGACGCGCTGACCGACAGCATCATTGCGGAGGCCGAGGCTGCCACGCCAATGCCAGCCCTGCGCACGCAGGCGACCGCGATCTGGGCTGATGGACCCTCCGCGCAAGACATCACCACGCCGACAGACTTCGACTTTACCGACGAAGTGCCGGCCGATGACGCGCTGGACCTGACCAGCGAGATGATCGCCGGTCCAGACTCTCAAGACGAAACCGCGCTGGCCGATTCGCTCGCCCGTGCGCGAGACGCGGCGGAGGCCGCACACGGGCAGGAAGGACGCACGCGGCAGGCGCTGTATCGCGCGATTGGGCTGGCCCATGCTTTCGCGCGGATCGCCGCGGCCCGTCCTGACGATTATGCCGAACTGCTGGCCGACTCGGGTATCGAAGTTCAGCCGCGCAGCCCACTCACGGCGCTGGTGAAGCTGGTCTTCGGTTCGCACTACGACAAGACGCGCCTCGCCGAGTTCGTCTGCGCGATCAGCTTCGCGCTCGACGAGAAGATGGAGCCGGGCGCGCTGATCGACCATCTCCATGCCACACCGGGGGGACTGAAGGGTCTGGTCGCCAGTGCCCGGGCGGCCCGTCGTGGAGAGACCGCCAAGTCCGCATCGAAAACCGCGACCAAATCGCGCCGCAGACTCGCGCAGGCGCACATGCTGGCCGCCGAACAGGTTACAGTAGACGCAGAAGGCCTCGCGGTCGTCATCGTTCGCCGGGAAGCGGACGGCACACTTGCCATGATTGCAGCGCTCGAAGGGCAGGATCGACTGACCGAGCGCGTCTATAACAAGGCCGCAAAGACGCTCCCGACCACCTGACCTGCGCGCAGAACAGCAGGGAGACGGTTCGGTTGCGGACGTAGGATCGGGGGTCTAACCACAGACGCCCGACACTGCTTTCACATAAGTGCGTTAGGGTGAAGCAGGCCAGTACCGGTGGAAGAGGATGTTCATGAGCACGAAGACCACGCGCGACGAAGCTCTGGTGGCAGCAATTGCCAATGCGCTGACCCACGGCGTGCTCGAAAACGAACTCCAGTCGCTGGAACCCGGCAAGTGGGATGACGCGGCCCGCTTCGTTCTGCAGGCCGCCGCCACACGGCAGGCGGGGGAGAGCGCGATCCTCGTCGACAGCGTCACCGACGAGCGCGACAGCGCGACCGGTAGTCGGCGCCAGCGCATTGCCCTCATCAACGCGGACATGCCGTTCCTGGTAGACAGCATCGCCAATTGTCTCAGCCAGGCAGATTTGGTGATCCATCTGCTCGCACACCCGATTCTGCCGGTGCAGCGTGACGAATCGGGCCGCCTCAAGGCCATTGCCGACGAGGACGGCGCCGCGCGCGAATCATTCATCTACATCGAGACCGACCGGGTCGACGCACGGGGCCGGCGCGAACTCGAGCGCGCCCTGGAAGAAACGCTGAGCCATGTGCGCGCCGCTGTGGGCGACTGGCGCGCGATGATCGACGCGCTCAACGCCGATGCCAATCGACTCGGCGCAGGCGAAGGCGGCGACTTTCTGCGCTGGTTGCTCAAGGGCAATCTGACGCAGCTGGGCCATGAGCTCTGGGCGCCCGGCGGCAAGACCAGCCGGCAGAAAGGCATTTGCCGCGTCGCCAAGACTCCCGTGCTGTCCGACCATTCGGCTGCCGCCGCGCTTGCCTGGTTCGAAGCCGGTCATGCCGGTCCGCTGATCCTCAAATCCAACATGATGGCGCGGGTTCACCGCCATGTCCTGATCGACTTGCTGCTTGTCCCCGTGCGCGAGGAAGGCAAGATTACTGCCCTTTCGATCCACGCCGGCCTGTGGACCAGCGCAGCGCTGGCCACCCGGCCTGACGATGTGCCGATGCTGCGGGACACGCTATCGGGTCTGATGGCGCGCTTTGGCTACAATCCGTCGGGCCACGCCGCCAAATCGCTGGTCCACGCCCTCACCGCGTTGCCGCACGATCTGATGATGGCCTTCAGCGCGCAGGATCGCGACCGCATCACGCTTGCCGCCATGTCGCTGGCGGACCGCCCCCGGCCCAAGCTGGAGCTGGTGAGCGACGTGCTGGGCCGCCATCTCTTCGCGTTCGTGTGGATGATGCGCGACGATCTCTCGACCAGCCGGCGCGAGAGCATCTCCGCGCTCATCGGCGCGGCGGCACATGCCAGCCTGCTGGGCTGGTCAATTGCGCTGGAGGAAAGCGGGCTGGCGCTCGTGCGCTTCACCTTCGACCTGCGGGACGAAGGCCACGTGCCGGATGCCGAAATGCTCGACCGGCAAATCGCGCTACTCCTGCGGGGCTGGACCCCTGCCGTCGAGCAGGGCCTGATCGAGCTTGGCGAAACGTCCCGCGCCGCCGTCCTCGCGCAGCGTTATGCACCGACCTTCCCCATGTCCTACCGGGAAAGCGCCGGGCCGGACGAAGCGGCCAAGGATGTGCTGGCGCTGCATCAGCTGACCGACGCCAATCAGCGCAGCGTGCGCTTCTACCGCATCGCGCAGGACGGCGATCATCAGCTGCGGGTGAAGATCTATTCGCTCGAACCGCTGGTTCTCTCCGAAGCGGTGCCGGCTTTCGAGAATTTCGGCTTCCGCGTGCTGGAAGAACGCAGCACCAGCGCGGGAACGGACGGGTCGCTCGGCCATATCCAGCGGTTCACGCTGGAGCGGCAGGACGGCGGGCCGGCAGCGGCAGTGCTGGATCGCGCCGCAATCGTCAGCGAGGCGCTCGATGCTGTGCTGGAAGGCCGGGCGGAGAACGACCGCTTTGCCGAACTGATCGTGACCGCGCAGCTCGGACCACGCGACATCGTGTTTCTGCGCGCCATCTTCCGCTATCTGCGCCAGACCGGCCTTGCCTACGGGCTGTCGACCGTGGTCGACGCGCTGCGGCGGGAAGCGCATATCACCCGCAAGCTGGTCGACTTGTTCTTTGCCCTGCATGACCCGGAGCGCAGCGGCGATAGCGCCGACGCTGCGGGCATCAGCGCCGCAATCGACACCGCGCTTGAGGGCGTGAAGGGCCTCGATGAGGACCGCATTCTGCGGCTCTATCGGGCTGTCATCTCCGCGACGCTGCGCACCAACGCGTTCATGCCCGCGGCGCAGGAAGCGCTGGCCTTCAAGATCGACAGCGCGCAGGTGCCTGGCCTCCCCAAGCCCCTGCCCTGGCGTGAAATCTGGGTCTATTCACCGCGCGTGGAGGGCATCCATCTGCGCACCGGGCGCGTGGCGCGCGGGGGGTTGCGCTGGTCCGACCGGCGCGACGACTTCCGCACCGAGGTCCTCGGCCTGATGAAGGCGCAACGTGTGAAGAATGCCGTGATCGTCCCCACCGGCGCCAAGGGTGGCTTCTACCCCAAGATGCTGCCCAATCCGGCGAGCGACCGGGATGCCTGGCTGGCCGAAGGAACGGAAAGCTACCGCATCTTCATCCGCGCGCTGCTCTCGGTCACGGACAATATCGTCAAGGGCAAGGTTGCCCATCCCAAGTCCATGGTGATCCGCGACGGCGCCGACCCCTATTTCGTGGTCGCGGCCGACAAGGGTACGGCCAGCTTCTCCGACGTGGCCAACGCTATCGCCATCGAGCGCGATTTCTGGCTGGGCGATGCCTTCGCCAGTGGCGGTTCCAACGGCTATGACCACAAGGCGATGGGGATCACCGCGCGCGGGGCATGGATCAGCGTCCAGCGCCATTTCGCCGAAATGGGCGTGGACGTGCAGAAGGACCCGGTGCGCGTGATTGGCGTGGGCGACATGTCCGGCGACGTCTTCGGCAACGGCATGCTGCTCAGCAAGAGCATCCGGCTGGTTGCGGCCTTCGACCACCGCCACATCTTCATCGATCCCGATCCCGACGCAGCCACAAGCTGGAAGGAGCGCCAGCGCCTGTTCAAGCTGCCTCGCTCGAGTTGGGCGGACTATAAGGAAAGTCTGATCAGCAAGGGCGGCGGCGTGTTCGCCCGCAGCGAAAAGAGCATTACGCTCACGCCCGAGATGCAGGCGCTGGTCGGCACCGATCAGACGGCCATGGAGCCGACAGCACTGATTTCTGCACTGCTGCGCGCGGAGGCGGATCTGATCTGGTTCGGCGGCATCGGCACCTACATCAAGGCTGCGAACCAGAACAACGCTGAAGTGGGCGATACGGCGAACGACCGGCTGCGGGTGGACGCTGAAGACGTGCGCGCGAAGGTGATCGGCGAAGGGGCCAATCTGGGCGTCACCCAAGCCGGCCGCATTGCCTATGCTCTCAGGGGCGGGCGTATCAACACCGACTTCATCGATAACAGCGCGGGCGTCGACTGCTCGGACAATGAAGTGAACATCAAGATCGCGCTCAACAAGGAAGTCGCCGAGGGGCGGCTGACGCAGGATGCGCGCAACGACCTGCTGCGGGCAATGACTGACGAGGTCGCCGAACTCGTGCTGGAGGACAACCGGCTGCAAGCGCTCGGCCTCTCGATCGCCGAGCGGGGCGGCAGAGCGGACCTCGCCTCTTATGTGCACCTGATCCACAGCCTCGAAAATGGCGGTCACCTCGACAGGCGCGTGGAGGGTCTGGCGCCCGACCAGGAGCTGATGCGCCGGGCTGGCGACGGCCAGGGATTGACGCGACCGGAACTGGCCGTGCTGTTCTCCACCGCGAAGCTCGCTGTGCAGGACGCGATCGAAAAGAGCGATCTTGCCCGCGATAACGCGCTGGAGAGCGATCTCTTCGGTGCGTTTCCCGCCGCGATGCAGGCGCGGGAGGCGGATGCCATCGCCGCCCACCAACTACGCAGCGAGATCATCGCGACGAAGGTGGCCAACCGGATGGTCAACCGCCTCGGCGTCATCCTGCCCTTTGCCCTGACAGAGGAGGCAAGCTGCTCGCTGGACGAGATTGCGCATGGGTTCGTGATTGCGGAACGCCTGTTCGACGTGCGCCAGCTCTGGGACGATATCGATCAGGCCGTGCTTTCCGAAGAGGCGCGACTCACGCTCTACCGGAGCGTCGCCAACGCCATGGCGGGCCATATTGGCGATGCCCATCGCTCGCTGCCGACCGGCATCCCGCCGCACGAAGCCATCGAGATGCTTGACGCCTCGATCGACATTCTCAAGGCGCAGGTGGACGGTCTGCTCCAGGCCGAGCCCCTGAAGAACGCCAATGCCATGAAAGCCGTGCTGAGCAGCCTTGGCGTGCCGGACGATCTGGCGGAGCGGACGGTGATGCTGGTCAAGATGGATGGGGCCATCGGCCTCGCCCTGCTTGCGCGCAAGTCATCTCACGACGAGCTCGCCGTGGCCTCAGCCTTCACCCGGCTGGGCGAGGCGCTGGGCATCGACTGGCTGCAGGCGCTCGCGGCTCAGATGACGCCCAATGATCCATGGGAGCGACTGCTGGTGGCCGGCAGCGCGCGTGAACTACAGCAGATGCGGCTCGGCTTCCTGGCACGGGCAGGATCGAAGACCTGCGAGGACCATCTGGAGCGCTGGCTGGCGAAGAACGGGAATGCAGTCGAAAAGTTCAGGGAATTCATCGCGCGCGCGCGGCAAGCACCCAGCCCGTCAGCAGCGATGGTGGCGGAACTGACCGGTCAGGCCAGGACGTTGCTGAGCCGGTAGGGCGCTCGATCGCTCCCCCTTCAGGCATTGGCGCTATCTGATTGCGCCGCGCGGGGCCACCTGCCAGGGCTTCACCGTTCCGGAGGGCTTTGCCTTGCCATCCAGCCGGACAGCGCGCTTGATCGCGACACGATCCTTGATCATCTGGCCGAACATGACGCCGCGCCCGCAACAGGTATCGCGCGCCATGATGCGTTTCACCACGTCCATGCCGGCGACCACCTGCCCGAAGGCGGCGTAGCCTGCATAGCCAGGCCGCGCATCGAGCGTGGGATTGGCGCCCACCTGAATGGAGAAATTGCCGGTGCCGGAATTGGGGTCCTTGTGGCGGGCCATGGAAATGGTGCCATCCAGATGCTTGAGGCCCGTCTGGTCGGTCGGCTCCAGTTCCACCTGTGGGAAATAGACGCGCCGCGCTTCCGTATCGATGCCGCCCTGGATGAAGCCGGACTTCGGATCATTCTTGCGGCGGAAGGCACGATAGAAGCTTGTGCCGTCCAGCCGGCCATCATCCACATAGATCATGAAGTTGGCTACCGTCTTGGGCGCGCGCCGCTCATTGAGGGCGAGCACGATGTTGCCCATGTCCGTTTCCAGCCGCACGCGGATGAAACCCGGTGTGGGCTTGGTCGCGCTCTGGGCGACGGCCTGACCGGGCTGGCTGGCCAGCAGCAGCGCGAGAATAGCGAAGAAGACGGGATGCAAACGCGGGACGGCGACGGAGTGAGAAAACAAGGCATCGATCCGGATGTTGGCGGGACGGGCGAACCAACACCATGTCACATCGCGGCGGCAGGCATCAACCCGCAGCCTCTGAAATCCGCCGAACCGAGGCCCGATCCGGGTACGGCCCGTATGTCCCGCACCGCAGCCAGGATCAGTGCCGGAAATGCCGCATGCCGGTGAAGACCATCGCCAGCCCGGCCTCGTCAGCTGCCGCGATCACCGCATCATCGCCGAGCGAGCCGCCCGGCTGAATGACAGCGGTGGCGCCCGCCTCAGCGGCCGCAAGCAGCCCGTCCGGGAAAGGGAAGAACGCATCGGACGCAACCGCGCTGCCAACGGTACGCGGCGCGCTCCAGCCCGCAGCCTCCGCAGCCTCGCGCGCGCGAATCGCGGCGATCCGCGAGGAATCGCGGCGATTCATCTGCCCTGCGCCAATGCCGGCCGTCACCCCATCCTTGGCGTACACGATCGCATTGGAACGGACATGCTTGGCGATGGTCCAGGCGAACAGGCAGTCGGCCAGCTCCTGCTCCGTCGGCGCGCGCTTCGTGACGACCTTGAGGTCATCGCGCGAGATGCGGCCATTGTCGCGGTTCTGCACCAGCATGCCGCCGGCAATTGACTTCATCGTCATGCCGGGGCGGGCAGGATCGGGCAGCGGGCCGGTGAGGATGAGGCGCAGGTTCTTCTTCTTCGCGAAGACAGCGCGCGCGGCCTCATCTGCCTCCGGCGCGCAGACGACCTCGGTGAAGATTTCCGTGATCGCTTCGGCCGTCGGCCCGTCGAGCGGGCGATTGACCGCTATGATGCCGCCGAAAGCCGAAACCGTGTCACACTGGAAAGCCGCGCGATACGCTTCGATCAGCGTCTCGCCGGTGGCCACGCCACAGGGATTGGCATGCTTGATGATGACGACGGTGGGCGGGCCATCGCGGAATTCACTGACCAGCTCCAGCGCGGCATCCGCGTCGGCCAGGTTGTTGTAGCTCAGTTCCTTGCCCTGCACCTGCTGGTGATCGGCAAGCGTGTCACTGCCGGCGAAGGCGGGCAAATAGAGGGCTGCCTGCTGATGCGGGTTCTCGCCGTAACGCAGCGACTGGCCGAGGCGCATCGGCACGGCCATGCGCGGCGGAAAGGCCTCGCCCTGATCGACATTGGCGAACCAGCCGGCGATCATGGAATCATATTCCGCCGTCGCGGCATAGGCCTTGGCTGCGCAGAGGCGGCGGAAATCATAGCTGGTGGCACCCGCTTTCTCGTCCATCTCTGCAATCAGGCGCGCATAATCGGCGGGATCGGTGAGGATCGTGACGCTGGCGTGATTCTTGGCGGCGGAGCGGACCATCGAGGGACCGCCGATATCGATATTCTCGATGATCTCGTCCCGGTCGGCGCCCTTCGCCACGGTCGCAGCGAAGGGATAAAGATTGACCACAACCAGATCGATCGCGCCAATCTCATGGGCCTCCATGGCGGCGACATGCTCGGCATTGTCGCGCACGGCCAGAAGACCACCATGCACCTTGGGATGCAGCGTCTTGACCCGGCCATCCATCATCTCGGGAAAGCCGGTGAGATCCGAAATATCGCGAACCTCAAGCCCAGCCTCGCGCAGGGCCTTGGCCGTGCCGCCGGTGGAGACCAGCTCCACGCCGTGCCGCGCCAGAGCCGCGCCCAGCTCAAATAGCCCCGTCTTGTCGGACACCGAAAGAAGTGCCCGCCGGATTGTCACATCCTGCATCTGTCTTGTTCCTTATCCCGATTTCTTCAGCAGCCAGCCGATGCTCGTGCCGCCCGGCCCGGTGTCGGCATTCACTACAAGTTGCTGCGTGGGGTGAGGCCTGCCTTCGCCATCCACCCAGAGACTGTCTTCCACCGCAAGCTCGCCTGCGCCCACACGGAACTGCCACAGCGCGCCGCTGGGTAGCCGGAGCAAAGCCCCCTGTTTGTCGGCCGTCAAAGTCGGTTCGACATCGGGACCAAGATGGAAGCGGATGGCAAGGGGGCAGCTGACCGGCTTGCGGCGGCGGCCGCCCGGCAGAAGCACGTCCTCGCCGCGCAGCTCGCGGCCCTCATTGGTGAGCACCAGCGTGCGGCGATGGATATGGCCGAGGCGGCGGGCATAGCCATCATGCGCGATTTCGAGGCGGCTGCCCTGCTCATGCTCCTGCCGATCCAGCTCGACCTCGCTCACGCCCTTGCCGAGCGCGCCGTCCGGCAGGATGGCCGTTGAATTGGTGTCGTCCAGCACCAGCGTTGAGTGTGCCGCCGTGGTGCGCAGGCCCTGGGTGAGATTGGCAGGCAAGGCCGCGCCAGCGAGCGCCGCGCCACCGCAATTGACGATGAGCCGCACCGGCCCGTCCGAGACTTCCAGCGCGGCCGTCGACGCGCAGCCATTGGAGGCGAGCCGCGCAACCGGCGGCGGCGCCGCATCGACCTGCACAACGGTGGTGCCGCCGCTCAGCCGTTGATAGCCCCAGTCCCGCGCCTGCCGCAGCGGCCGCGTACGGATGCCCGAGGCCGCGACGATGGCGGTGATCCGGGCGGGGTCGAGCGGCGCGCCGCCCTGCCAGCTGCCCGGTGCACCATCGCCGTGCAGGATACCAAGCAAAGCCGCCACCATGCGCTCCAGATGTTCCGCCAGCCAGACCGGCAGATCGGTCCGACGCACGTCATAGACAGCGCGCAACATCGCCAGCAGCGTGATCGCCTCGACCTGCTCCAGCGGCGAGCGCGAGATGATGCCGCCATCGCCGGAGAAGCCGCTCTCCAGCGCGCGCCGCAAACCGGCCTCGCCGAAAATCCGCCGCGGGTCTCCGCCCGGCAGCAACAGCCCGGCCGCCACAATGCCAGTCCAGGCGATGACGCGCGGGAGGCCCAGCGGCGCCTTGTCCGCACCGCGATCCAGATGACGGGCGGTGCGCGCGATGCTGTTGAGCACCAGGCTGCGATACACCAGATCGTTGCTGGAGAGGATCAGCGGGGAAAAGGCCGTCCAGTGCAGGAGCCGCCAGCCGGCATTATCGACGCGCCAGGCCGGTTCGCTCGGCTTTTCGGCATGCGCCGTGAGCCAGGCCCGCATCTGCGATTCTGCCACCGGCACGGCATTGTCGCGCGTGGTGGCGGCGGCAAGATCACGCAGCCAGCGGAAACCATGAAGATAGTCAACGAATTCAGCGGGCTGCTCGATCCGCCGCCAGTCTAGCGCCGGCACGGGCTGCTTCAAACCCCGGAACAGGAAATAGCCCGCCCGCAAAGCCTGACCCGCGCGCGGATCGCCCGGTATGCCGTCATCCGGCACCGCGAGCAGCTTGAGCGGATATTTGCCCTTGAGCCGCATGTTGTGAAAGGGCGTCGCCCAGCTCATGCGGTAGAAATGATTGGCCAGACGCTCGGCCAGCGAATGACCGCGGTCATCGGATACGCGAATCAGGCGCTTGCCCCGCTCGATCCCGTCCTCCGCCGGCTCTTCCGGCTGGGGCGCTGGCGTGGGGAGCGGCCGCGAGCTCATCCGCCCCTCAACATCCGGATATTATCGGCATAGGCAGCGGGTCCGCCCCGGAAGGTCGCCGTGCCGGCAACCAGCACATCCGCGCCCGCGGCAATGACGCGCGGCGCGGTGACGGCATCGACGCCGCCATCCACTTCCAGCGCAATTTCCTTGCCGGTCTTGTCGATCGCCTTGCGCACCGCCTCGATCTTGCGGAGCTGGCTGTCGATGAAGCTCTGCCCGCCAAAGCCGGGGTTGACGCTCATGATCAGCACCAGATCGAGATCTTCCAGCAGATAGTCGAGCATCTTGGCCGGTGTGCCGGGATTGAGCGAAACGCCCGCCTTCTTGCCCAGCGCCTTGATCCGCTGGACCGTACGGTGAATGTGCGGCCCTGCCTCCGGGTGAACGGTGAGGATATCCGCCCCGGCCTCGGCAAAGGCATCGAGGAAGCCATCCACCGGCGAGATCATCAGATGCACATCGAGCGGCTTTTGCGTGTGCGGACGCAGCGCCTTCACGACCATGGGACCGATGGTGATATTCGGCACGAAATGGCCATCCATCACATCGACGTGAATCCAGTCCGCGCCAGCTTCATCGACCGCGCGCACTTCCTCGCCAAGGCGCGCGAAGTCTGCAGAGAGGATCGACGGGGAAATACGCACTGATGGCATCATGAAATTCGCTTAACCCTGCGATTCGGCCAGCGCAACTGCCGCAAGTCGAAAGTTGTGGATGGATTGCGCCTTGAGCGCCCTAAACCGATTCGGAACGTGACAGGCTGGCGATGAAGAAGCCATCCAGGCCGCCCGTATCGGCCAGCAGACCCGGCAAAATCCGCAGGCTGTGCGCGTCGGGCAGCAGACCGGCAGGCAGCGATGCCTGATCGATCGCGCGGGGCTGCATGTGCGGATGCCGCGCCAGCAAGGACTCGATCTGGGCTTCGCCTTCCTCCGGCTCCAGCGAGCAGGTCGCGTACACCAGCGTGCCGCCGGGTTTCAGCCAGTTGACCGCACGATCGAGGAGCGCCGTCTGGATCTCCGCCATCTCGGCGATCTGCCGGGGGCCGATGCGGTGCAGGACGTCCGGATGACGCCGGAAGATACCCGTAGCGCTGCACGGCGCGTCGAGCAGGATGGCGTCCACCGACTCGGCAGGCTCCCATTGCGTGAGATCGGCCCGCAGCACTGATGCCTCCACGCCCGTGCGCGCGAGATTGGCCTGCATCCGCTCGAGGCGCCGCTGCGACTGATCGACAGAGGTGACGCGCCAGCCCGCGGCGGCAAGCTGCATCGTCTTTCCGCCCGGCGCTGCGCACAGATCGAGCACCGAGCGCCCGTCGCCCGCACCGAGCAACCGCGCTGGAATGGAGGCCGCGAGATCCTGCACCCACCATTGCCCCTCGGCATAGCCGGGCAGCGCGGGCACATCGCTCTCCGCCGGCAAGCGGACATGGCCCGGCGCGAGCGAGATACCGGCCAGCCGCTCTGCCCATTCGCCCGTCGCGCCGGAATCACGCAGGCTGAGATCGAGCGGCGGACGATGCCCCATGGCACCACGCGCAGCCGCGACCACATCGATGCCCCAGGCCTCGGCCCAGCGCTCCTCCACGGCGGCGGGAAGGCGCGGCGCTGGCGGAAGGGTGAGCTTGCGCCGGAACAGCGTTCCCAACACGCCATGCACAAGCTTGCGCGGCCCACCATCGACGAGCGGCAGCGACGTCGCGATGACGGCGTGGGGCGGCGTTTCGAGGATCAGGGCCTGCGCCAGAGCGAGCCGCAGCACCATCCGCGCCTTTGCATCGTCCGGCAATGGCCGGGGCGTGGCACTGTCGATGAGCGCATCCAGCTCTGCCATATAGCGCAGCACGCCGGCGGCGATGCCATGCGCCAGTGCGCGATCCGGCGCGTGGGTGATGTTGCGGGCGGCAGCGCCGAGCGCCTGCTCAAGCGGCTGCCCCCTCCTGATCACTGCATCGAGCAAGCTGAGGGCGGCGCGCCGGGCTGGAAGGCCGGCAGGCTGGGCATTTTCATGGCCGGCCTGTAATTTGGCGGTTGGGTGCGGCATGGCTTGGTCCTATAACAACGATTGACATGTGTGACGCCTGAAATGGCGCCGACCGTATCCGGCGCGTTCGGACGGTGGGCTGCGAGATGGGAAAGGATCAGAAACCTTGGGGAAACGACCCGATCATCTCAAGCCCCCGAGCTACCTTTCCAAGAGCCCGCCGGTGCCTGAACCGGGCGAAGGGAAAGCCGAGCCGCGCCCGGCGGAAGAAACGCTCGATCCGACGCGGTTTGGCGATTGGGAGCGCAAGGGTATTGCCGTTGATTTCTAAGCAGCGCGCGCTGCGTGCGCTTTGTGACAGTTTTTTTGCTCTTTGTCCCTTTTTGGTGCAGTTTTTGGGTGCAATGTCATCAGCAATTGTTCATATGTCTCTTCGAACACTCCGTCAGAGAGTGGAACGCAGAATCGGATCGCTGGTCTTGGGGCGTGATGCCATATTGTCTGCCTTGATGCTCCCACCATCAGGTCGACGTGCGCCGCTGCCTGACGGACACGCAAGGTGACCGATTCCAACCGAACTTCTGCTTCGACCGGCTATGCCGCGAATGTCGAGCACGGAACGCCGGTCGGTCATCCCACACCGGCCGGCGAACCGCCCAACTCCGAACAACCCGATCTTTTTCCCGGCGCCCGTCCTCCGGTCGCGCCCGCATCCGGTGACGCAGCGCTGCTCCAGGCGGTCGGCCGCCTCATTCTGGCATGGGGTCATCTCGAACGGACGACCGCTGACAAGGTATCGGCCATGCGCGAATCCTTTGGCGATGTGCGAACGGTTGGCGGGAGAACGCGCCCCACGATCCAGAAGCTGCTGGCCGAACTACGGGCGCTCGTCGCCATGAGGGACAGGCACGATCAGGACGCGCTGGCAGTGATCGCCACGATCGACGGGACGCTGCAACGCACCGCCCAGTTCCGCCAGTTGATCATTGACGGGGCGCAGCGCGCCACCGGCAAGATCCTCGATTGCCGCGATATCAAGAATTGCCCGATCGAGATCGGCCTGCGGGAAATCGAGCGGGAAGCGACCTCGCTGGACCGGATCTGCGCGCAAATCGTGGAACTGTAAGCGGCCTGCCGTGAGGGCGGCAGCAGCCCCTCCTCGCCGCCGTCAAAACCGCTCAGAACGGAATTTCGTCGTCATCCAGACCATCGTCGAAAGCGGCGCTGCCCCCTGAGCGGCTCGCGCCGCCCGACGCGGAACGCCCGCCGCCGAAATCATCGCCGCCACCGCCCCAGCTATCATTTCGGCCACCGCCGCCGCCCTGACCACCGCCAGCGCCGCCACCCTGGCCGCCATCCAGCATGGTCATCACGGCACCGGGGCCGGAGAGCACGACCTCTGTCGAATAGCGGTCCTGACCGTTCTGGTCCTGCCACTTGCGGGTCTGCAGCGAGCCTTCGATGTAGACCTTCTTGCCCTTGCGCAGATACTTTTCCGCGATGCCGATCAGGCCATCCGAGCGGATCACCACGCTGTGCCACTCGGTCCGCTCGCGGCGCTCGCCCGAGGCGCGGTCCGTCCAGGTCTCGGACGTGGCGATGCGCAGATTGCAGATGCGCCCGCCATTGCTGAAGCTCTTCACTTCAGGATCGGCCCCAAGATTGCCGACCAGAATGACCTTATTGACGCTGCCTGCCATGGAGCTCTCCGATAACGCGACGAGGATTGGAAATCGAACGGCTGCTTATACGGCTGAGCGCGGCCCCGTCCAGACCGCAATGCCTGCCCGGCTGCGCGACGCGCGCCTAATAAGGCAGATCGGCCCTAGAGCCCGAACGCCACCGCCGTCCAATATGTCGCGCCCGCGCCCAGCCAGGCCAGCGCAAACAGATAAGCCGTCATGAACAGCGGCCAGCGCCACCCGTTGGTCTCCCGCCGGGCAACGGCGATGGTGGAGAGGCATTGCGGCGCAAAAACGAACCAGGCGAGGAAAGCGAGCGCGGTCGGCAGCGACCAGCGGCCCTGCAGGCGTTCACCAAGGGTGCGCGCCGTTTCATCCTCATCCTCGCTCTCCTCGATCGCGTTGGCCGTGGCGAGGGCGGAGACGGCAACCTCACGAGCGGCCATCGCGGGAATCAGCGCCAGCGCGATCTCGTGATTGAAGCCGATCGGCCTCAGCACCGGCTCGAGTACGCTCGCGATCCGTCCGGCGGCGCTATACTCGACCAGGCTCTGGTCGCTCCCGGCGGGCGGCTTGGGGAAGGAGAGCAGCAGCCAGAGAATGATCGTGGTGACGAAGATGATCGTTCCCGCGCGGCGCAGGAAGATCCACGCGCGCTGCCACAGGCCGATGATCACATCGCGCAGCAGCGGCATCTGATATTTGGGAAGCTCCATGAGAAAGCTGCCGCCCGGCCCCTTGATGACGCCTATACGCAGCAACATCGCCACCACGACTGCGCCGAAAATTCCCGCGACATACAGCGCGAAGAGGACCAGCCCCTGCAGGCCGATGCCGCCCCAGACGCTTGTGGACGGGATGAAGGCAGCGATGATGAGCGTGTAGACCGGCAGGCGCGCCGAGCAGGTCATCAGCGGCGCGATGAGGATGGTGGTCAACCGATCCTTGGGGTCCGAGATCGTACGGGTCGCCATGATACCGGGAATGGCGCAGGCAAAGCTGGAAAGCAGCGGAATGAAAGCACGGCCGGAAAGCCCCACCCGCGCCATCAGCCCATCCATCAGGAAGGCAGCGCGCGTCATGTAGCCGGTCGCTTCCAGCATCAGGATGAAGAAGAAGAGAATGAGAATCTGCGGCAGGAAAACGACAACGGAACCGACGCCGTTGATAACGCCCTGCACGATGAGATCGCGCAGGAAGCCCTCCGGCAACACGGCCTCGACGCCGGTCTGGAGGGCGGCAAAGGTCTCCTCGATCATCGCGATCGGCGCTTCCGACCAGGCGAAGACGGCCTGGAAGATGACGAACAGCAACGCCAGCAGGATCAGCGGTCCGGCGACGGGATTGAGCACGACGCGATCGATCTGGGATGTGATCCGTCGGGTCGGCGTCTCCGCGACGATCGCGCGCCGGGCGATCTCGCGCGCCTTACGCCGCAGTTCATCGGCATCCGGCGCAGCATGCTCGCTGTGAACCGGGAGCGGAGCAGCATGCTGGGGAATGCCCTGCACCATGGCCGCCTTGAGATCATCAAGCCCGCGCCTGCGCACCGCGACGGTGGGAATCACCGGCGCGCCGAGGTCCTGCGACAATTGGTCGGCGTCCAGCTCCAGCCCGTCGCGGGTCGCCAGATCGACCATGTTGAGCGCCACGATGCAGGGCGAACCCAGTGCGATCAGCTCGAGGGTGAAGCGCAGATGATTGTCCAGATTCGCCGCATCGACCACGATTACAATCAGGTCCGGGCGCCGCTCGCCTTCCTGATGGCCGAACACGACGTTGCGCGTCACCTGCTCGTCCGGGCTCTTGGCATCGAGACTGTAAGTGCCGGGCAGATCGATGAGATCGGCCGCGCGCCCATCCGGCAGGGCGAGCCGGCCCAGTTTGCGCTCCACCGTGACACCGGGATAATTGCCGACCTTCTGGTGCGCGCCAGTCAGCGCATTGAACAGCGCGCTCTTGCCCGCATTGGGATTGCCGACCAGCGCGATCATGGGCCGATGTTCCATCATTCGGCTCCCGTGCGCACGCTGATCGCACCGGCATGCGCCGCCCGCATGGCAACGATCATGCGGCCGATGCGGCAGGCATAGGCCCCGCGCCCCGTGAAGCCCGCGCGATGCAGCAGCTCGATGCTCGCGCCCTCATGCAGCCCAAGCTCGCGCAGGCGCCGACTGTCCATCTCCGACATGGCATTCCAGTCGATGGATTCGACATAAGCGGGGTGATTGGGTTCAAGGGATGTCAGGCGCACGCAATATCAATCTCTGCTGGTTTTGCGAGCGACTATCAATATCGTCAAGGCGACGCAAGTTTATGCTGCCCCCCCCCCCCGAACAGCCGCTCAGCCTCCGCGATAACGCAGCCGACCGAGGAAGCGAGCCATGCTGAAATGCTGGTCCGGCTGGCCGGTCAGCCGGTGCTTGGCCTTCTCGAAGCGCATGATGCCCTCGATCCGCCGTGCGAGAAACGCGCGAGTCTCGCCATAGTCCGCGCTCTCGTCATTGACGAAAACAAGCAGGGTCGCAGCATAGACACCCGCAAGGATCGTGCGCTTGGAGTAATAATTATAGTCCACCGACCGGTCCCCGGCGGCCCGCCACATCGCATCGGCGGCCCGCCAGCCCAGCCGCGTGGCGCGCGGAAGATTGAGCGGCATGGCAAGCACCGCCTGCGCGCGGCGCAGCGCCTCGCGATTGGGCGCCAAAATGGCCAGACGCGCCTCGACGAGCGCGGTGATGCGCTCGCGGATTTTCATGGCGGCGAGACGATCTTCCGGAAGATCGCGCAGCATTGCGAGATCGACACTGGCAAACCACGCATCGATCATCGCCAGCGCGCCGCCGGAGAAAGCCAGTTCCGCCACATCACGATCCACACCGGCCGAATCGGCAGCAAGCGCCAGCGCTTCGCCGGACCAGCCATCGAACGCGGCGTTGGCGGCGATCAGCGGCGCGAGCCGCAACCGCAGATCGTCGAGAGTCTCATTGTCCAGCAAACCGGCAGTCTGAGGAACGGCGGCGGATATCGCGGTGGTCATGGCCATGCTCTAAGGCATTTTTGTGGACGAGGAAATCACCACCGCCACCGCAGCCATGATTCTCAGCGGAAGTCCGAGGCGATTTCCAGCATGCGGGCCGCAGCGATTGCTGCCTCGCCACCCTTGTTCTTGCGAGCGGGATCGGCGCGCTCCAGCGCCTGCGCTTCATTCTCGACCGTGAGAATGCCGTTGCCGATCGGAATGCCGTCCATGGTGAGGGCCATCAAGCCACGTGCACTCTCGTTCGACACGATCTCGAAATGATAGGTCTCGCCCCGAATCACCACACCGATGGCGACGAAGCCATCATAGCGCCCGCTTTCCGCCGCGAGAGACACGGCGCCGGGAATTTCGAGCGCGCCTGGCACAGTGAGGACATCGGCAACATGGCCCGCCTCCTCCAGTGCAGCGCGCGCACCGGCAATCAGCATGTCATTGAGGTGATCATAAAAGCGCGCTTCGACGATCAGAAACTTGGCCATGTCCATCCTTTCAAGAAATTGTCTTTTCGTGAGCTTATCTGAACGCCGCACCGGCAATCACGGCGAGCGTGCCCGCCATCACCAGCAGGCCGCCTGTCAGGCGCCGCCAGCCGAGCTTCTCCTTGAGCATCAGCGCGCCAAGCACAAGCCCGAAGACGATGCTCGATTCGCGCACAGCCGCCACGGCACCGACCGGCGCCAGCCCGAGGGCGAACAACGCTGGCGCAAAGGCGACCACAGCCATGATCCCCGCGCGCAACCCGGCTACGCGATCGCGCACCATGAGGCCGAAGGCGGCCCCGCCGTGGCGCACAAGCAGCGCGGCCGGCATGGGAAAGGAGCCGAGCAGGAAGAACCAGGCAATGAAAGTGAGCGAATCCGGTGCGGCGCGCACACCTTTGGCATCAACCAGCGTGTAGCAGGTGGTGAGAAGCCCGGCGATGGCAGCAGCGGCAAAGCCCGCCGGCGAAATGGAGCGCCCGCGCGCGAGCACCAGAATGCCGAGACTTACAATGGCGATGCCGGTCAGGACGAAGCCATCCAGCCGATCCCCCAGCAGCGCCATGCCGAGCAGTGCTGTGAACACCGGCACGAAACCCCGGGCGATGGGATAGGCGGCATTGAAATCGCTCACCGAGTAGGACCATGAGAGCACGAGCTGATAGATGGCGTGGACCGCGACGGCAGCGAGCAGCCAGACCCAGAGCGCAGCCGGCGGCCAGCCGATCCACAGCACGAAGGGCAGCGCGAGGACGAATTCGACGCAGCGAATCCACGCCAGAACCGCCAGCTTGTTCTCGCCCGACTTGAGCAGGGCATGCGCCGCCGCCGAGGCGAAGGCCGAGAAAAGCGCGAGCAGCAGCCCGGCCAGAACCGGCGCGGAACTGCCCACGATCACCCTCAGATGCCCGTAATCGCCCGCTCCTCGACCACGGCAAGGTCGTAGCCGTCCAGCGCAATGAGATTGTGATGGCTGTTGGTGAGCAAGATCATGTCATGCACGCCCAGCTCCGCCAGGATCTGCGCGCCGACGCCATAATCGCGCAGCTCATCCATGCCGGCCGGGCTGGCCTCGCCGGTGCGGATTTTCATCTGGCGGCTGAACCGGTCCTCGCTCGGCCGGTTGATCACCACGACGACGCCGGCCCCCGCCTCCGCGATCATTTCCATGGCGCGGGCGAGCAGGCTCGAACGGGGCCCTTGCTCGCCAAAGATATCCGTGAACACGGAGACCTGATGCATCCGGACCAATGTGGGATGGTCCGGCGTGACATGGCCCTTGATGAGCGCGATCTGCTCGGACTGGGTCGCGCGGTTGAAGAAGGTCACGGCCCGCCACTCGCCCCCCCAGCGGCTGGTGAAGCTGGCCTCGGCCCGCCGCTCCAGCATGTGATCGTTGCGGCGGCGATAGGCGATGAGATCGCGGATGGTGCCGATCTTGAGGCGATGCTTCTGCGCGAACGGGATGAGATCGTCGAGCCGGGCCATCGTGCCGTCGTCCTTCATGATCTCGCAGATCACGCCCGAAGGATTGAGCCCGGCGAGGCGCGCCACGTCCACCGCCGCTTCCGTATGGCCGGTGCGTACAAGCACGCCGCCATCGCGCGCGATGAGCGGGAAGACGTGTCCCGGCGTCACGATATCGTCGCGCCCCTTGGAGGCATCGATCGCGACTGCAACCGTGCGGGCGCGGTCTGCTGCCGAGATGCCGGTGGTCACGCCCTCACGCGCCTCGATCGACACCGTGAAGGCCGTCTCATGGCGGGTGCCATTATCAGCACTCATCAGATTGAGGCCGAGCTGCTCCACACGCTGGCGCGTCATCGCCAGGCAGATGAGCCCGCGGCCATGGGTGGCCATGAAATTGATCGCATCTGGCGTGGCCATCTGTGCCGGGATGACAAGATCGCCCTCATTCTCGCGATCTTCGTCATCGACCAGAATGAACATGCGCCCGTTGCGCGCCTCGTTGATGATTTCCTCAGCGCTGGAAAGCGCCGTGCCATGCTCGCGGGCGAAGAGATAGCTCTCCAGCTTGCCCAGCGTCTCGGCCGTGGGATTCCAGTCCGCCTCGTCCAGACGGCGCAGACTGTTTGCATGGAGCCCGGCGGCGCGGGCGAGGCCGGAGCGGGACAAAATGCCATCCCGGACCAACTTGCGGACATTTTCGATCAATTCGCTGCTCATGCCGGCGCGAGTATCACATCACAATGTGATCGCCAAGCGTTCCGTCGATGGATCAGTGTCAGGCGTTCGCCTGATGATCCTTCATGCGTGCCAGATACCGCGCCAGCACATCGATCTCCAGATTGACCGCCTGGCCAACCGCAAGCTGGCCAAAGGTGGTCACCGACCAGGTGTGGGGGATGATGTTGAGACCGAAGATCGAGCCCTCCGGCCAGTCCTCCACCGAATTGACGGTGAGCGAGACACCATCGACCGTGATCGAGCCTTTTGCCGCCACATAGGGCGCAAGATCCGCCGGCAGCCGGATGACGACGCGATGCGAATCACCCTCCGCTGTGATAGCGGTAACTTCGCCAATGCCATCGACATGGCCTGTGACGATATGGCCGCCCAGTTCGTCGCCCAGCTTGAGTGCGCGCTCCAGATTGAGCGCCCTGCCCTCGGCCCAGGCGCCCTGTGCCGTGCGCGACACCGTCTCACCGGAGAGGTCGACCGCAAACCAGTCCGCGCCCTTGTCTACCACCGTCAGGCAGACGCCCGAACAGGCAATGGAAGCGCCGATATCCACGCCTTCCATATCGTAGTGACAGCCAATGACGAGCCGCAGGTCGCCGCGCTGCTGCGCGCTGCGGATGGTGCCGATGTCGGTGATGATGCCAGTGAACATGGCTGCTGCTCTATTGTGGCCTGATGCGTTCGTAAACCTCCAGCCGATCGGGCGCAAAGCTGCGCGCGTCGATCAGCTGCCAGCGTTCGTGCGCCTCGGCCAGATCGATCAGGCCAATATCCGCCAGTGCCGCCTTGCCTCGCCCGATCAGGACAGGCGCGCGATAGAGCAGCAGTCGATCCACCAGATCCTCGGCCAGAAAAGCCGCTGCCGTCTGCGCGCCACCCTCGATCATCAGATGATCGCCGGGCAGAGCGCCAATCTCCGTCGGCTGCTGGATGGTCAGCCAGCCTTCCGGCGCAGCGCCGCTGCGGCTGAGCACGACGCGGGCGGGCGAGTACGCCTCCAGGCCGGGCAAGCGGACATCCAACCGGGGATGATCATGCGCCAGCGTGCCACGCCCTACCAGAATCAGCTCATGACGAGCCCGCTCCAGATGCGTGTGCGCCCGCGCCGCTGGCCCCGTGATCCACTGGCTCGTCCCATCCTCAAGCGCGATGCAGCCATCAAGCGACATCGCCAGCTTGAGCGTAACATGAGGCCGCTGATGCTGCTGGCGCATGAAGAAGCCGGCCATTGCGCGCCCCGCCTCGGGCCCAAGCGCAGCGATTGTTTCGACGCGGACTCCCGCCGCCTGCAACCTTGCGATGCCCGCGCCATTGGTGCGCGAATCGGGATCACTGACGGCAATGACCACGCGCCCAACGCCCGCCCGCTCGAGCAGGTTGGCGCAGCAAGGGCCACGAGCCGATTCATGCGCGCACGGCTCCAGGCTGACATAAGCCGTGCCGCCACGCGCCGCATCGCCGGCCATGGCGAGGGCCATCGCCTCGGCATGAGGCCGCCCCTCCGGCTGGGTCCAGCCGCGCCCGACAACCCGGCCTGCGGCATCCAGCAGGATGCATCCGACATTGGGATTGGGCGCCGTGCGCCCCCGCGTCCTTTGGGAAAGCGCGATGGCGGCCTTCAGCCAGACCGAATCGCCCGGCAGGCTCAGGGCGTCGTCGTCGCGGCGTTGTCCGCTGCGCCGCCTTCCTTCTCCAGGGCCGCCGCGAGCTTCTGCTCCAGCTCCTTTTCCTTCGCGGCGAAAAGCTCTTTGCGCTCCCGTTCGCTGCGCGCTGCATCCTCACGCCAGTCGATGCCGAGGCTATCGGCGAGGCGCTGATATTCGCCCTGCTTGTTCTCGAAAGCCTCCCGATAACGGGCGAAATCCTCAATTTGCCGGCGGATGATCGCGCTGTCCGGCCGGTCCGCCTGCCAGTTCTCGAAATAGATGATTTCCCGCTCCTTCTCCGGCCTGCGCGAATCATGCAGGAACCCCCAGAGCAGGATGCCGGTCAGCGTCATCGAGAGCGCAAGGATGCTCCAGCGATGGGGCCGATCCCGCGAGAACATGTCGCGCAGATCAGCGGCGGCACTCCTGGGAGAAACCGGGCGGGGAAAAATGGCCATGGCGCCTACATAGGGAGGCGCCATGGCCTTGCAAGTTCACGCGGTGGCGGACGCTGCATCAGGCCTCAAGTTCGAAGCGGAGAGTCAGCACCTGCTCCGAGGCGACCGGTACGCCATCCCGCGTGGCTGGCCGGAAGCGCCAGGCGCGCAAGGCGTGGCGCTGGGCCGCCTCGAAAAAGGCCGGATGGGTGGCGCTGACCTGCTCGACGCTGGTGACGCGGCCGCGCGCATCGATGGCGACGCGCACGGTCACGCTGCCTTCCAGCCCTTCGCGCTGCATCGACGGCGGATAAGGCGGCCGGAACCGGTCGGCAAAGCGCGGGTCCGGCTCTGCGCGCAGAATGACGGGCGGCGGCGGTGGCTTGATCGAGGTGGTGCCGGCGCTCGGATCGGGCGACGGCGGAAAATCGTCCAACGTCAGATCGATGGTCCGACCAAGATCGATCTGCGTATCGACCCTGACCGGATCAGGCGTCGGATCGGCCGTACGCGTGGGCTCGGTGCGGACCTGCGCGTCCGGTTCGACGGGTTCTGGAGGTGGCACCGGATCAAGGGGAACGAACTGGACCTTGAGGGGCGGGGTGGGCGTGGGCCGCAGATAATGGGTGGCAGGCAGCGCAACGAGCAGCGCGAGAATCCCGCCGTTGAAGGCAACGGCCGCTGCCAGAGCGCCGGGCGAGCGTCGGTTGGCATAGCCAGCGACTTCACGGTGGGACGATAGATGAGACGACATAATCGGCATGACACCTCTCCTGATTTTATTTGTGATGTTATACTATCACTAAATCGGGACAGGGCGAAACGATTTCTTGGCCTGGCAATCCTGACGAGTGGTTATGTCCCGGCGGCGGCCTTCAAGCGAGCGAGCGCCCGGTCCCGCCCGATGAGCGGGAGCAGCGCCGCCATGTCCGGGCCATGATCCATGCCGGTGAGCGCCTGGCGCAGCGGCAGGAACAGCGCCTTGCCCTTGCGGCCAGTGCTTTGCTTGAGCGCCCCGGTAAGCGCGGGCCAAGGGTCGGCGGCGAAATCGATGGCCTGCGCGGCCTCGACGGCCTGAGCGAGGAAAGCGCGGTCGTCCGGGCTCAGCTCCGGCGCGATGATGTCGCCTTCGAGAACCGGCAGCCAATCCGCGGCCTGCGCGAGCGTCTCGATATTGGGCTGCACCACCGGCCAGACCGCGGCGTCGATCTGCGCGGGCAGGCGCGCGGCGACCGCCTCATAGGGCAGCATGTGGACGATCTTGGCATTGAGGCCGAACAGCTCGTCGTCCGAGAATCGCGCCGGCGCACGGCCGAAATGAGCGAAGTCGAAGCGCTCGATGAGCGGCGCCATATCGGTGACCGGCTCGACTGGATCGCTGGTGCCGAGCCGCGCGAGCAGGGCGCTGATCGTGATCGCCTCGACGCCGGCCTCGCGCAGATCGCCTACGCCGACCGCGCCGAGCCGCTTGGAGAGCTTGCCCTCCGCGCCGGTGAGCAGGGCCATGTGCGCGAATTGCGGCAAAGGCGCGCCGAGCGCTGCGAACATCTGTAGCTGCGTGGCGGTGTTGGAGACATGATCCTCCCCGCGCAGCACATGCGTCACGCCCATCTCGATATCGTCGATCACGGAGGGGAGCATATAGAGCCAGCTGCCATCGGCCCGGCGAATCACCGGATCGGAGAGCAGCTTCGGATCGAAATGCTGGTCGCCTCGAATCAGGTCGGTCCATTCGATCGGCGCGTCATGATCGAGCTTGAAGCGCCAGTGCGGCTGCTCGCCGGCCGCTTCCTTCGCCGCAATCTCATCCGCGCTCAGCGCCAGCGCCGCGCGATCATAGACCGGCGGCAGACCGCGCCCGAGCAGGATCTTGCGCTTGAGGTCCAACTCCTGCGCCGACTCGAAACAGGGGTAGACGCGCCCGGCAGCGCGCAGCGCCGCGAACTTCTCCTCATAGAGACCAAAGCGCGCGGACTGGCGCACCTCGCTGTCCATCTCGAGACCAAGCCAGGCGAGATCGGCGCGAATGCCCTCGACGAACCGTTCCTCGCTGCGCGCTGTATCGGTATCGTCGATCCGCAGCAGGCACTGCCCGCCCATCTTGCGCGCCCACAACCAGTTATGCAGCGCAGCACGGATGTTGCCGACATGCAGATGGCCAGTCGGCGACGGCGCGAAACGGGTGATGACAGTCATAAGACTCGCCGTTAGACGTCAAATCGGCCTGTTCATAGGGCCGATTGGGGTGGTTGCATGTCGGTTCTCGTATCGCGCGCGTGCGCAGGACTTCTTTTGCTTGTGATCGGTACAATATCGACACCTCCTGCCCCGGCGACGACCTTCTTCTCCGAGACGAGGAATTGCCCAGTCGGCGGAAAGAAGTTCACCGCGTTGGTCATGACCAGCAACTCGACCTTCGGACAGAGGCCTGACGGGAGACCTTATAGCCCAATGCCCGTCCCACCGATCATCGAGTGCCCGGACAACGGCTTCCTCCTCTACAAGGACGAATTTTCCCAAGACGAAGTCAGGCGAGCCACCCCTCTCGTCGCTTCGGACACCTATCAGGCTATGCGATCCACCGACACGCAGCATTATCGGTCATGGTGGCTGCGAAACGAAATGGGTAGCAACGACCCTTATGCATTGGCGACGACGCTGCTGATCGCGAGCTGGGAAACGGACGACAACCCTGCGCGCAAGTCTCGTTATCAGCAGGCGTTCGTGAATGCGGCAGCAGTGCTGCGACCGGATGGCAAAGAGGAAGAATGGTTCTGGATTACGCTACGCGCCGCTAATGCCTTGCGTGAGCTTGGTTTTTTTGACGCAGCCCTCTCCCGGTTAGACGAACTCGCGGAAAAAACTGAGCTGGCAGGGGGAAAAACCGACCCTTCCGATTTGTTAGATTACATCTCGACCCTGAAATTACTTGTACAAGCATCAGTGACCGCCTCGGAGCCCACAATGCTGGTCCCTGCAGAGGAGGCAGCCTTTCGCTGCGTCGTGGAGAACGCGGCGCTTGCCGCTATTGAGCGGACGGCGTGCGAGAGCGAAAACGTGGTTGCAGCAATTTCGGACACGCAGATTACCACGGAGGATGGCCGGGCCCTGACGGGAGAAGCCGCCATCCGCTACATGGCCAAACACTGGCACTGAAGATGTTCAGGCCGTCCGGAAGGCGTTCGTGATCGGGTAGCGGCGGTCGCGCCCGAAATTGCGGCCACCCAGCTTCACGCCTGGAGGCGCCTGGCGCCGCTTGTATTCGGCGACATAAAGCAGCCGCTCGATGCGGGCGACGGTGGCGCGATCGAAGCCCATGGCGGCGAGCTGATCGACCGACTTCTCCTGCTCAACGAGGCCATAGAGAATCGGATCGAGCACTTCATAGGGCGGCAGGCTGTCCGAATCCTTCTGGTCCTCACGCAACTCTGCGGTGGGTGGCTTGGTGATGACCCGCTCGGGCATCACCGGACCGGAGGGGCCCATGCCAAGCTCCGGCTTCACCGCGTTGCGCCAACGCGAGAGATCGAACACTGTCGTCTTGTAGGCATCCTTGAGCACGGAATAGCCGCCCGCCATGTCCCCATAAATGGTGGCATAGCCCACGCTCATCTCGCTCTTGTTGCCGGTGGTGAGCAGCATGTGGCCGAACTTGTTGGAGAGCGCCATCAGCGTGACGCCACGAATGCGGGACTGGATGTTCTCCTCGGTGAGATCGGCGGTGCGCCCCTCGAAGACCCCCGCCAACATCTCATCGAACGCGCCAGTCGCCGGAGAGATCGGGATCGTATCGAGCCGGCAGCCGAGCAGCCGCGCGCACTCGGCGGCATCGTCAAGGCTGTCCTGGCTGGTGAAGCGCGAGGGCATCATCACGCACCAGACGCGGTCCGCGCCGAGCGCATCGACCGCGACGGCCGCACTCAACGCGCTGTCGATGCCGCCCGAGAGGCCGAGCACCACGCCGGGGAAGCGATTGCTATTCACATAATCGCGCAGGCCCACGACCATGGCATGATAAATGTCGCCGGGATGCTCATCGAGCGCGTGTACCTCGCCGGGCTTGCAGAACCAGCGACCCTCATCGTCCTTGTCCCACTGGGTGACGACCAGCGCTTCATCCCAATCCGGCAGCATGTGCGCAATATCGCCATCGGCATTGAGGACGAAGGACGCGCCATCGAAAACCAGCTCATCCTGCCCGCCGACGCGATTGAGGTAGAGCACCGGCAGACCGGTTTCCTCGACACGCTGCATGCACACGCCCCGGATGCGGAAATCATCCTTCGCCGCTTCATAGGGGCTGCCGTTGATCGAAATGAGCAGCTCCGCGCCCTTTTCGGCCAGATGGCCGGTGACGAAAGGAAACCAGATGTCCTCGCAGATCGGCAGGCCCAGCTTCACGCCCCGGAACTCAACCGGATCGGGCAGCGGGCCGGGCGCGAACAGGCGCTTCTCGTCGAACGTGCCGTAATTGGGCAGCTCGCGCTTCTGGCGGATCGCGACGATCTTGCCGCCATCGAGCAGCGCCGCGCAATTGAACAGCAGGTCGCTGTTGGCGATCACGGTGCCCACGAGCATGGCCGGGCCGCCATCCGCCGTCGCCTCGGCCAGCCGATGCAGCTCAGTCTCGGCACGCGCGGCGAGCGCGGGCTTGAGCACCAGATCCTCGGGCGGATAACCGATCAGCTGCAATTCGGGATAGACGACCAGATCGGCACCCTGCTCGCGCGCCTTTTCCCGGCAGGCCAGCATGGCCTGCGCATTGCCCGGGATGTCGCCCATGCTCTGGTTGAGCTGGGCCATGGCGATACGGAGAGACGCTGTCATAGCGCCGCTTTATGGGCGGGCGAGGACGGGAGCAAGGGCATCGCCGATCACCTCGATCAGGCGGAGGTTCGGGAGCGGTGTAGCGTGGGCGGAAACGGAGGTCCGCTGCTTCTGGTGATCGCGCAAAACTGGATTGGCTGGGTACGCCTTTGCCTCACACCGTCATTCCCGCGAACGCGGGAATCCAGTAGCAACGTCGCGATGAGGCGCTGCATCGACCCTTATCTTTATCTGCTAGCGAGCAGATCAATCCGGATTGGCAGGATCTTGCCGTAAGCCTTGGGTTCGCGCCGCCAGGCTGACTGGATTCCCGCGTTCGCGGGAATGACGAAGAATGAAGGCACAGCACGCTCCCGACAACATTCCCGTCATCCGATGACGCTAGAACAGCTTCGTCAAAGTCGGCAGTCGTTCATCAGGGAATCGGTCCTCGCGCCCTTCACTATCATCGCTTGTCCCCGAACCGTCACAAGCGGCTTTTCAGCGGAGCACCTGCCCGCTAGAGGGGCCGCGTCAACCGCAGCCATAGGGACCCCGACATGAAGATCATCTCCGGCAACGGCAATATGCCGCTCGCCCAGGCGATTGCCGATTATGTGGAGCTCCCGCTCACCGATGCGAGCGTACGCCGCTTTGCTGATGAGGAAATTTTCGTGGAAATCCATGAGAATGTGCGCGGCGAGGATGTGTTCGTGGTCCAGTCGACCAGCTATCCGGCGAACGACAACCTGATGGAACTGCTGATCATGATCGATGCGCTCAAGCGCGCGTCGGCCCGGCGCATCACGGCGGTCGTCCCCTATTTCGGCTATGCCCGGCAGGACCGTAAACCCGGCCCCCGCACGCCGATCTCGGCCAAGCTGGTCGCGAACCTCATCACCACGGCGGGCGCCAATCGCGTTCTCTCCGTCGATCTCCATGCCGGCCAGATTCAGGGCTTTTTCGATATCCCCACCGACAATCTCTTCGGTGCGCCGGTGATGTCGGCCGATATTCAGGCCCGCTTCCCGAACGACAACATCATGGTCGTCTCGCCTGACGTCGGCGGCGTGGTGCGCGCGCGCGCGCTGGCCAAGCGACTCGACAATGCGCCGCTGGCCATCGTCGACAAGCGCCGCGAACGCGCGGGCGAATCGGAAGTGATGAACATCATCGGTGACGTGAAGGGTCGCTTCTGCATCCTGATTGACGACATCGTCGATTCAGCCGGCACGCTCTGCAACGCCGCCGCGGCGCTGAAGAAGGAAGGCGCGACGGACGTGGTCGCCTATGTGACGCACGGCGTGCTTTCGGGCGGCGCCGTCGCCCGAGTCGAGGGCTCTGCCCTGCGTGAGCTGGTCATCACCGATTCGATTCTGGCCACACCGGCTGTCGCTGCGTCGAGCAGCATCCGCCAGTTGCCGATCGCGCCTCTGCTGGGTGAAGCGATCCGCCGTATCGCGGACGAAAGCTCGGTCAGCTCGCTTTTCGACTGATAAACACCCGGCCGACTGACCGGACAGCGGCTCAGAAGCCGGCGTCGAGCCGGCGCAGCCGCATCGTCGCGCCCACAAAGCCCATCAGGCAGATCATCAGCGACCAGCGCGCGGCCTCGGGCGCAGAGCGCAGCAGCAGGGCAATGCCCAGCGCGGCGAGCGCGGCCAATAATGCTCCTGCAATCCTGCTGAACCCGAACATGATGCGCCTCCCGCTCCCACAGATGGCCGATGACACTGGTATGGCCCAATGCGCTGAACGGCCGATGACAATCCACGACTATTGACGATGCGGATTGTCCAGAACCGGGGCAGTCTGTCGATTTTGCGCGCTACTGTGTCATCCAATCCACAGCCACGGCGGCACGAACGGACCGCCGAGCATGGGATGCGCCCATGTTGCGGCCAGCCAGAGGACGAGGCCGCCGACCAGCGCCGTGGTGCCGGGCCAAAGCGCGCGCCAATCGGCTTTCCCAACGATCAACGCCACGAACGGGAGAAAACTCGTTCTGCCCTGCCAGTCTCGCCAGGGCTCGCCGACCAGGCGGGCCTTCTTCACATCCTGACCCAGAGCCCCGATCAAAGCGAGCAACGCAATGCCGCCGGTCAGAACCAGCGCCCGTTCAGTCGGCCAGAGCGCGGCGTGAACGAGCGCCCAGAGAATGAAGCTCCACATCATCGGGTGGCGCGTAATCGCATAAACGCCGCATGCCCGGTCCGGCACCGTCACGGTGCCGGTCGGATCGACCATGGCTGGATTGTTGACCAGCGAGCCCGCCAGCATCACCCCTGCCAGCAGCATGACCAGACCGCCGAGATGCCACGTGCCCGGGGGTGCGACCCAAAGCAGCGGCGCAGCCGGGGCAGCGCGGAACGCCATGACCATCCAGCCCAAGGTGACGAAGGCAATGAGGGAATAAAGCCCCAGAAAGCCACGTTCGCCCAGCCGCACCACCAGCGGCGCACGCAGCGGATGCGAGAGGAGGAGATGCGTTCCCACGAAACTGCCCGTCGCCAGAGCCAGATGTGTCAAAGCCTGCATCAGCCGATCCCCCGAACGCGATATACAATGGCGCTTCTACACCGGATTGGCAGCCGCTGAAATGCTGGCCTTGGAGCCATCACGCTGCCAATAGGGCGCGATGAGTCCCGCCGCCCTGCCCATCGACCCTCACGATAGCTTTGTACTGCTTGATGACGCGCGCGCGGATGGGACCGGCAGCGCGATGCTGTTCCGTGATCCAGTCGAGATCGTGCAGGCCGATACTCCGGCGGACGTGCTGCCGGCACTCGAACGGCTGGAAGCCGCCGGGAAAAGCGGACTGCATGCGGCGGGCTACCTCTCCTACACAGCGGGCCATGCCTTCGAGCCTCGGCTGACCGGTTATGCGCTGCGCGAAGGCGATACCGGGCCTTTGCTCTGGTTTGGGCTGTTCGAGGCGCCGCAACCCGTACCGGAGGGCGCGGTGGACAGGCTGCTGCCGGACACGCCGGTGCGTATCGGGCCAATCGAGCCGATGATTTCCCGCGCCGACTATGGCCGCGCCATCGAAACGGTGCTCGATTATATCCGAGCCGGGGACATTTATCAGGCCAACCTCACCTTTCCGGCAAGCGTTGCCATCGAGGGCGACCCGCTGGCGGCCTATCGCGCCATCCGCCCGCGCGGTGCGGGGGGCCACGGCGCACTGTTGCGACATGACGGGCGGCATATCCTCTCCTTCTCGCCGGAGAGCTTCTTTTCGCTGGCCAACGGCAAGGTGGCGACCCGGCCGATGAAGGGCACGGCGCGGCGCAATGCCGACCCGGTGCGCGATGCCGAAGCGGCGCGCGAGCTCGCCAGCGATCCCAAGCAGCGTGCGGAAAATCTGATGATCGTGGACCTGCTGCGCAACGACATCTCGCGCGTCACGCAGGCGGGCAGCGTCGTTGTGCCGTCGCTCTTCCATGTCGAGAGCTACCCGACCGTCCACCAGATGATCTCGGTCGTCGAGGGCCGCTTGCAGCCGCAACTCGGCCCGGCCGATGTGCTGCGCGCCCTGTTTCCCTGCGGATCGATCACCGGTGCGCCCAAGCTGCGCGCAATGGAGATCATCCGCGAGGTGGAACCATTCGGGCGTGGACTCTACACGGGCAGCATCGGCCATATTGCGCCGGACGGCTCGGCGCGCTTCAATGTCGCAATCCGCACTGTCGTGCTGGAGAAGGATGCGCGGAACGGCATATTGGGACTGGGATCGGGCATCGTGGCGGACAGCCAGCCGGACGCGGAATGGCAGGAATGCCTCGACAAAGGGCGTTTCCTGGAACCGAGGGAGAGTGAGGCGTGATCGCGAAGGCGCATCATTTCGATCTGATCGAGACCATGGCCTTCGATCCGGCCATCGGCCTGCCGCTGCTCGACCTGCACATCAGACGGCTGGAAACGAGCGCGCATGAATTGGGCTTCATTCTAGACCGGCATGAGCTGCGCAACGAGCTGCAGGCGGCCACCTTCGGCTACGTGGAGCCGAGGCGGGTGCGTATCCTGCTCGGGCGGATCGGCACGCTGAGCATCGAGGTGCGCGCCATGCCGCCCGCGCCGACTGACCCGGTGGCGGTGAGCATCGCGCCCCGCCTGCTCGGCGGCGAAGACGTGCGCGTGCGGCACAAGACCACCGACCGGCGACATTATGAGGCGCCGCTGCGGCAGAACGGCACATTCGAGGTGCTTCTCACCGATGAGGATGGCTGGCTTACCGAGGGCTGCTTCACGAATTTGTTTGTGGCGCGCGGCGATTCACTGCTGACGCCGCCGCTCTCGCGCGGACTGCTGCCAGGCGTGCTGCGGCAGAGCCTGTTGCATGAGGGGAAGGCACAAGAGACTGACCTGCGGCCCGAGGATTTGGCGGAGGGATTCTTCATCGGCAATGCTGCGCGCGGGCTGATGGCTGCGAGGCTGGTTGCGCCCAAAGGCTGAGGCGACTATGCACCGCGCCGTCCGGGACCTTTCCCGGACGCACCGCATCATCCCTGACTGTCAGGAGCTTTCCCATGTCCCGGACTTCCGCCGCCCTCGGCCGCATCCAGCCCAGCGCCACGCTCGCCATGACCGACAAGGTCATTGCCCTGAAGCGGGAAGGCAAGGACATCATCGGGCTTTCCGCCGGTGAGCCGGACTTCGATACGCCCGATTTCGTGAAGGACGCCGCCATCGCCGCGATCCGCGCGGGACAGACCAAGTATACGAATGTGGACGGCACTGCCGAGCTCAAGGAAGCGATCGCTGCCAAGTTCAAGCGCGACAATGAGCTGAGCTACAAGACCAGCGAGATCAGCGTGAACTCGGGCGGCAAGCACACGCTGTTCAACGCGCTGGTGGCCACGGTGGAGGCCGGCGACGAGGTCATCATTCCGGCGCCCTACTGGGTGAGCTATCCCGACATCGTGAACTTTGCCGGCGGCACGCCGGTGATAGTCGCGGCGGGCGCCGATCAGTTCTACAAGATCACGCCGGCGCAGCTCGACGCGGCGATCACCCCCAAGACGCGCTGGGTCATGCTCAACTCGCCCTCCAACCCGACGGGCGCGGCCTATTCCGGCGCGGAGCTGATGGCGCTCGGCGAAGTGCTGCGCAAGCACCCGCATGTGCTGATCCTCACCGACGACATGTACGAGCATGTCTGGTACGCGCCGACGCCGTTCAAGACGATCGCGCAGGTCTGCCCGGATCTTTACGAGCGCACGCTGACGGTGAATGGCGTCTCCAAGGCCTATTCGATGACCGGCTGGCGCATCGGCTACGCCGGTGGCCCGCAGTGGATCATCAAGGCGATGGCCAAGCTGCAGTCGCAGTCCACCTCCAACCCCTGCTCGATCAGCCAGGCGGCGGCAACGGCGGCGCTCAACGGCGACCAGAGCTTCCTCATCGAGCGCAACGACGCGTTCCGCAGGCGGCGCGACCTCGTCGTCGCCATGCTGAACGACGCACCCGGCCTCAACTGCCCGACGCCGGAAGGCGCGTTCTACGTCTATCCGGACGCCAGCGGCTGCATCGGCAAGACGACGCCCGAAGGCAAGACGATCGGCACCGATGAGGACCTGATCACCTATTTCCTCGAGAGCAAGGGCGTGGCGGCCGTGCATGGCGGCGCCTTCGGCCTCGCCCCGGCCTTCCGCGTGAGCTACGCGACCTCGGAAGAGATCCTGCGCAAGGCCTGCACGCGCATCCAGGAAGCCTGCGCCGCACTGAAGTGACGATGGGGCGCCGGGCCGCGTTTTCGCTGGCCCGGCCCGCCCTCTCCCGACCTTAGACTGCGTGAACAAGTCTGATGGCCGCTCCTGCGGCGACTACACCAGAAGCGGCACTTCCGGACGCGCCCCTTTGCGGACCTCATTCTGCACTCACACCGTCATTCCCGCGAACGCGGGAATCCAGTAGCAACGTTGCGATGAGGCGCATCGTTGATCCTTACGTCTATCTGCTGGCGTCGCATCGCAATGGCACACTCTATCTGGGTGTGACGTCCAATCTGACGCAGCGTATTGCTCAGCATTGCGCGGAGACGTTTGGCGGCTTCACGGCGCAATATGCAGTCAAACTGCTGGCCTGGTATGAGCAGCATGCCACGATGGAGAACGCGATTTTACGAGAGAAGCAGATCAAGAAATGGCGCAGAACCTGGAAACTTGATTTGATCGAACAGGTAAAGCCGGATTGTCAAAATCTTACCGTCAGCCTGGGCTTCTCACCGCCAGGTTGACTGGATTCCCGCGTTCGCGGGAATGACGAAGAATTGGTCGCTTGTCCACTCATCACAAATCGGTGGACATCCCTGGAATTTTGAGCCCGTCCACGACACCGATGAGGGCGCTTTCGCCATGTCCTACATTGGGGACATCCGGCTATAAAACGACACACAGCCTAAGCTGTGCGCTCTTTGACCCTGTCAAGAAAACCCTTGAAAATCAGTCCTATCACTCGTCCATCTGAGGACTTTTGCAGAAACGCCATGGCTTCCATGCGCGATGATCGAGAAGTTCCGACTGCCAACTGGCGCAAATCTGCGCTTTTTCGGGCGGCACGCACCCGGCGGCGGAGCCCGAACAGACCGCATGGTGGGTCAAGATTGGTGAAAGTGACCGCTCCTCACGACTTTTGGGTCGTTTTCGTTCGGTCCTGGCGTGCTGAAAAGCGGCGGATCCCCGGCACGGATGTCCGCTGTCCAAACCGCCTAATCCTTGTCGAACAACGACGCCAGCTGCTCGACCATGGCGCCACCGAGCTGCTCGGCATCCATGATGGTCACGGCGCGCTTGTAATAGCGCGTGACGTCATGACCGATGCCGATGGCGATCAGCTCCACGGGCGAGCGGCCCTCGATCCACGCGATCACCTGCCGCAGATGGCGCTCCAGATAGGTGCCGTTGTTCACGGAGAGCGTTGAATCGTCGACCGGTGCGCCGTCCGAAATGACCATCAGGATGCGGCGTTCCTCGGGCCGGGCGAGCAGGCGATTATGTGCCCAGAGCAGCGCCTCGCCGTCGATATTCTCCTTGAGCAGCCCCTCGCGCATCATCAGGCCGAGACTGGCCTTGGCACGGCGCCAGGGCTCATCGGCCTTCTTATAGATGATGTGGCGCAGATCGTTGAGGCGGCCCGGCTTGGGGGGTCTGCCGGCGGCGAGCCATTGCTCGCGGCTCTGCCCGCCCTTCCAGGCGCGCGTAGTGAAGCCGAGCACTTCGGTCTTCACGCCGCAGCGCTCCAGCGTGCGTGCCATGATGTCCGCGCTGATCGCCGCGATGCCGATCGGTCGCCCGCGCATCGAGCCGCTATTGTCGATCAGCAGCGTCACGACCGTATCGCGGAAATCCGTGTCCCGCTCCATCTTGTAGGAAAGCGAGTGGGCGGGATTCACAACGACACGCGCCAGCCGGGCGGCATCGAGCATGCCTTCTTCCTGATCGAAATCCCAGCTGCGGTTCTGCTGGGCCTGCAAGCGGCGCTGAAGCCGGTGAGCCAGCTTGGAGACGGCCCCCTGAAACGGCGCAAGCTGCTGATCGAGAAAGCCGCGCAGGCGCACCAGCTCATCGGCGTCACACAGGTCGAACGCGGTCACCACCTCGTCGAACTTGGTCGTATAGGCCGTGTAGTCGAAATCGGGCGGCAGATCCGAGAAGGGGCGATTGGGGCGCACCGGCATGGCGCCATCGTCATCCTGCGCATCGCCGTCGCCATCATCGTCCGATTCGCCGTCCTGCTGCTCGCGCTCCTCGGACATCTCCTCGCCCGGCTCACCCTTATCCTCGCCGCGCGTGTCGGCACGGGACTGGTCGTCCTCCTCGCCTTCGTCCTCTTCCTTGTCCTCGTCCTGCTGCTCGGAGTCGTTGTCCTGATCTTCCTCATCCTCATCGGGCGATTCGGGGGGCACGTCCGCGCGCACCAGCTCCAGATGCTGGAGCATGGAGAGCACCTTGTCCTGAAAGGCCTCCTGATCGTCGAGGCAAAGCGCCAGACCTTCAAAGTCATCAGCTGCCTTCTCGTCGATCCAATCGCGCAGGAAGGCGATGCCCTTGAGCGATTCGGGCGGCGGCGCCTCGCCGGTCAGCTTCTCGCGCAGGAGCAGCGAGATGGCGGCCTGTAGTGGCACTTCATCAGCCGATTGCGCGCGGGTGATGGGATCGGAATGGGTGCGCATGTCGAGCGCAGCGGCCAAATTGGCGCGCATACCAGCGTAATTCTTCGAGCCGAGAGCCTCGTAGCGGACGGTTTCGACCGCATCATAAACGGCGCGCGCGGCTGGCTCGCTCGGCGCATGGGCGGAGTGCAGCCTGGCATTGTGATGGCGCAGCTTGAGCGCGAAACTGTCGGCAAAGCCACGCGCCAGCGCGACCTGATCGGCCGGCAGGGTGCGCGTGGGCGTGGGGACCTTGATCTGCTTGCCGGCAAGATGCGGGGCATCCGGCGTGAAGCCGAGTTCCACCTCAGCATCATGCGCGACGGCACGCGAGGCGCCGGTGAGAACTTCCTTGAAGCGGTCGAGTGGAGAACGTTCAGCCATGATGGCTCAAGGGCTGATCCAGTGCCCGGTTCCTGTCAACCCTTCTGCCCCTGAGCAGCGCATCAGGCACGACGGTAAACCTTTGATGGATTGGCTGTGCCGTCGTGGAACAGCAGGCAAATTATTAGGATTTCTTGGTTAAACCGATTTGCGAAAGGCGCCCGCCTGCCTATCCCCCTCATCGGGGACGTTGCTGCAGTGGTCGGGGCGCTCAGCGAGTTGAGATAGGACGAAATGCCCATGATCCGGACTGCCTGCATTGCGGCCATTCTTACGACCGGCGCGCTTGCGCCGATCCAGAGCGCCAGCGCGACCGTCAATCTGAACGCGCGCATCGAGCTGCTGACCAACATCCTGCGCAACGACGCCAGCTTCTCTCAGCGCGATTTCAGCTTTGCGCTCAAGCGCGGCGGCGGACGGGAAATGATGTTCAAGGGCATTTCCGGCGTGCGCAGCTTCAACAATTATGCGCTGCTGAACAGCTGGCTGACCGATCATGTCGATTCCAAGAGCGTGTTCGAGGGTGGCTCGTACAAGTTCACGCACTCGGTGCTGAACAGCTATTTCACCAGTCCCGCCCCCGCCGCGACAGTGACGGAGCCGACGCCGAGCGTGTTCGAAGGCGGCAGCTACAAGTTCACGCATTCCGTGCTGGACAGCTATTTTGAAGAGCCGACCGAGCAGAAGGTCGTGGCGCAGTCGGCAAGCGCCGAGCCGCTGATGCGGGCGATGATGGCACCGCCACCGCCCATTCCCGAGCCGGCGACCTGGGCCATGATGATCGGCGGCTTCGCGCTGGCCGGCGTCGCGCTGCGCGCCCGCCGGATGCGCACGCGCCTCGCCTGATCCTTCAGCTGCGATTATTGCTTTCTACGTCTCCGGCGGCCCCAAGGGGCCGCCGCACCCGTTTCAGGCGCTCTTGCCCACGACGCTTTCCGGCAGATCCTTGCCGAACACGCGCTGATAATATTCCGCCACCAGCGCCCGCTCTGCCTCATCGCATTTGTTGAGGAAGGACAGGCGGAAGGCGAAACCGACATCCTTGAAGATAAGCGTGTTCTGCGCCCATGAGATGACCGTGCGCGGGCTCATGACCGTCGAAATGTCGCCATTCACGAAGCCCTGCCGGGTCAGCTCGGCCACGCGAATCATCTTCGCGACTTCCTCGCGCCCACCCGGATGATCATATTCGCCGGACTTGGCGAGCACGATCTGCGCCTCCGTCTCGGCCGGCAGATAGTTGAGCGTTACGACCAGATTCCAGCGGTCCATCTGGCCCTGATTGATCTGCTGCGTGCCATGATAAAGCCCGGTGGTGTCACCAAGACCCACCGTGTTCGCGGTCGCAAACATGCGGAACCAGGGACTCGGGCGAATCACACGGTTCTGATCGAGCAGCGTCATCTTGCCGTCCGCTTCCAGCACGCGCTGGATCACGAACATCACGTCCGGACGGCCGGCATCATACTCGTCGAACACCAAAGCGACGGGGCGCTGCAGCGCCCAGGGCAACAGGCCTTCCTTGAACTCGGTGACCTGCTGGCCATCCTTCAGGACGATCGCGTCGCGCCCGACGAGATCGATACGGCTGATATGCGCGTCGAGATTGATTCGAATGCACGGCCAATTGAGCCGCGCCGCGACCTGCTCGATATGAGTCGATTTGCCGGTGCCGTGATAGCCCTGCACCATCACGCGGCGATTATACGCAAAGCCTGCCAGGATCGCGAGCGTCGTATCCGGATCGAATACATAGGCGGGATCATTGTCCGGCACCCGCTCATCGGCCTCGGAAAAGGCCGGAATCTCCATATCGATATCGACGCCGAACACCTCACGCGCGTTCACGACGCGATCGGGCGCATCCAGCAGCACCTCGCTGCGCATGTCGGTGTTGGTGTTGGGGATATCGGTCATGGTCGCATTGCTCTTTGGACAGTTACCCCGCCCCTACCCCAACGCAGCCTGTGCTGTCGATACGACTTTACAGGAACGAGCTTGCTGCCGTGCGTACCAGCCGCACCGCGGAATTCTTGTGTCACACGCCAAAACATGGTTAGCAGAGGTTCCTGATCCAGGCAGGTTGGTGGGAACCGGCGGAGCAGATTGACGATGAGTTTTGCCTTAAATCGGTCATACATCGGCCTCCGCGGCGACGTGGTCGAGGTGCTGCTGGATAGCGGCATACGCCCCCGAACAGTCCTTGATGTGGGCTGCGCCACCGGCGAGATGGGGCGCTACCTCAAGGAGCATTTCGGCGCCACGGTGCACGGCGTGGAGCCAGTGGCGGAAATGGCGGGGATTGCGCAAACAAAACTGGATTATGTCTTCACCGGATTGGCTGAGGACTTTGTCGGTCAGCTGGACCCGCAAGCGACTTACGATACGATCATTCTGGCCGACGTGCTTGAACACACGATCGACCCCTGGACATTGCTCGCATTTTTTAGAAGCCGCCTGGCGCCCGGTGGGATCATCGTTATCTCAATGCCCAACGTCCGCCACTGGAGCACCATTTTTCGGCTCGCCATTCTGGGCGATTGGCCGCATCGGGACCGAGGCATCCACGACCGCACGCATCTGCGCTTCTTCACGCTGCGTAATATGCGCGACCTTGTTTCAGGTGCCGGACTCATGCTGCTCAATGTCCATCGCAACCTGCGCATCGATGAGGGCTTTGGTCGAATCAACGCGATCTCATCGATCACCAATATTCCAGGTATCCGGGCGTTCTTCGTCTTTCAGTATATTCTGACCTGCAAGGCGGCTTAGCGGCGTAGAGAGCGGGTTATATCCTTAAGCGGCCCATTCCGTCGGGTTCTCTTCCGTGCCGATCAGGGCCAGACCATGCGCAATCGAGGTCAGCTCCCCTCCTGTGGCAAGGCGCGACTCACCGAATCGGCGCTCGAAAATGGCTCGAATCGAGGGAATCAGGGACGAACCGCCCGTCAGGAACACCCGGTCGATCGCGTCCAGCCCGAGCCCGGCATCGTGCATCGCCTGATCCACCGTGGCTTCGATACGGGCGACATCCGGCGCGATCCAGCGCTCGAACTCGCCGCGGGTCACATCGGCATCGATCACCAGATCCTCGCTCTCGAAGTGGAAGTGGGCCGCCTCCTCGCTTGAGAGCGCGCGCTTGAGCTGGCCGACCGCGTCGTACAGCGCATAGCCCAGTTCCCGCTCGATGATCGCGATCATGCGCCCGATGGCGGCAGGATCGACCGCAGCACGCTTGAGCCGCGCCAGTTCTTCCATGGTTCGCCGGTTGCGCATCAAAGCCAGCCGCGACCAGTCGGCGAAATCGGCGAAATGGCTGCGAGGTATCTCCAGCAGCTTGTCGAACGAGCGATAGGTGCCGCCCTTCCCCAGCATCGGCAGCACGAGGTGATCGACGATACGATAGTCGAATCGATCGCCTGCAATGCCGATGCCGGCATGCCCCAGCGGCTCGCAGCGCGGCCCGTCGCCAGCGGGACGCATTCGGACGATCGAGAAGTCGCTGGTGCCGCCGCCGAAGTCGGCGACGAGGACAGTCGCCGGCTCGGACAGGCGGCTGGCAAAGCTGAAGGCAGCGCCGAGCGGCTCGTAGACGTAATGAATGTCTGTGCCGAACCCCTCGAACATGGCATCATAGCGCTGGCGGGCCAGCGCCTCGTCCGGGCGGGACCCGGCATAGCGCACGGGCCGGCCCACGATGATGCGATCGGGCCGCCCATTCGGCCCCGCATTCAAAGCGCCGCCGGCATGGGCAACCATCCGCTCCAGAAATGTGGCGCCCAGCTGCTCGAAAGTCATGCGCTTGTCGAACAGGCTGGCATGCTCGAACAGCGGACTGGCAGCGACGGACTTGAACGACTGGATGAAGCGGGAACCCTGCGGAAAATCGAGATATTCGGCAATGGCCCACGGACCGGCCTCGCGGGCGAGCCCGCCGCGCACATCGGGATCCTCCCAGAAACACAGCGCCGAGCGGAACACCGGACCGGCCGCCTTGTTTCCGGCGAACTCCAGCATATGCGATTCGCCGTCCTCGGCAATCGCGGCGACGCTGTTCGTCGTCCCGAAGTCAAAGCCCATCGCGCGGGCCGGCGTACCGGTCGCCATTTTGAATCACCTTCCAGAAAGCGGGGCGGCGCCTATGGCAGCGCCGGCTCCCCTCCGCAAGGCCAGTCAGGCGAAAGCGGGCGCCTTGCGCAGGTGGGTGTAGGCCGCAATCACATCCTGCAGCGCCTTCTCGTGCGCCCGGTCGCCGCCATTGTGATCCGGGTGAAAGCGGCGGACCAGCTCGGTGTAACGGGTTCGCAAGGCGCGGCGATCCGCATCGGTGGAGAGGCCGAGCGTCCTGAGGGCGGATCGGTCAGCACCAGTCAGCGGCTTGCCGTCATTTCGCTCTGCCGCTTCCGCCATGCGCATCTTGAAGCGCGCGCCTATGGCATCGAGCGGGTCGGAGAAATCGGCCCAGCGTGGTGGGGGCGTGCCGCTCGCCGCGCTGGACGAGAAGGCACGCGTCTCCCGGTCCCAACCGGCATAGGGACGCTGGGCCTCGTGAATCTCTTCCGAGCTCATTCCCTTGAAATAATTATACTCCGTGTTGAAGGCGCGGATGTGATCGAGGCAGAACCAGCGCCATTGCGGCGGGCCGTCAGGATCGCCGCGGCGATCCTCCGGAGGTGCGCGGAATTCACCGGCCTCCGCGCAGCCGGGGTGCGAGCATCGCCGCCCTTCACTTTCCACGCGGCCATGAAAGCGCGTGTGGCGGCGCGAAGCGCCCTGACTGAACCCCGACCGTGACACGACTCTCTTCCCTGTGGCTGCGTGGACCAAAACGCTTATATAGGGCGCATGGTTGACGCTTCGCTAGGCCCGGTCGGGCAAGAGATCGCACAGAGGCTGGAAAATGCCCTGTCCCCGCAACAGCTTGCCGTGATCAACGACAGCGCCAAACATCGCGGCCATATGGGCGACGATGGCAGCGGCGAAAGCCACTTCACCGTCGACATCGTGGCGGAGGCATTTGCTGGCCAGTCGCGCGTCGCCCGCCAGCGGATGGTGAACAGCGCACTCGCCGATCTGCTGCGTGAGAAAGTGCATGCGCTGGCGATCCGGGCGCGCGCACCCGGCGAGTGAGACGGTGATGAGCCGCCGCGCGAAGCGCCCGGCTGCCCGGCTGCTGGTCACCGATCCGCAGGGCCGCCTGCTGCTCTTCCGCTTCACGCCGGACGATCGCCCGCCCTTCTGGGTGACGCCGGGCGGCGCGGTGGATCGGGGAGAGACATTCGAGGAGGCGGCGCGGCGCGAACTGCGCGAGGAAACGGGGCTCGACCTCGAACCCGGGCCGCTCGTGGCGGTGCGGCATGTAACCTTCATCACGCTGGAGGGCATTCCTGTCGATGCCGAGGAGCGCTTCTACGCCGTACCCGTGCCGGACGCGCGAATCGACACGGCCGGGCACACCGACCTGGAAAGGACGGTCATGCTCTCGCATCGCTGGTGGACACCCGAGGAACTCGCCGCCCATGATGAGGTCTGGTATCCGGTCGATCTGCTCGACATCTGGCGCGGCCTGATCAGCGGAATCGTGACGTCATGACGGGTGACTCGCGCGCAGCGCTGCTGGAGGGATGGCGCGTGCATCTCGCCGAAGGGCGCCGCCGTTCGCTGCATACGGTGCGGGCCTATGTCTCCACCGCCGAACGGCTGCTCGACTGGATGGCGGTGATGGACGGGCGGGCGCCCTCACCGGAGGCCATCGCCAAGCTTACAACCAGCGATCTGCGCGCCTATCTCGCCACGCGCCGCGCCGAGGGCATTGGCAACAGCTCGGCTGCCCGCGAACTCTCCGCCCTGCGCGCATTCCTGCGCTTCGTTGGCGGCGAGGGCGCAATGATTCCCGCCATGCGCGGCCCGCGCGTGAAACCTGGCGTGCCCCGTCCGGTCAGTCCGGATGAAGCCATCGCGCTGGCGCAGGACATCGCGGAGACCGCGCGGGACGGCTGGATCGGCGCGCGGGACTGGGCCGTGCTGCTGCTGCTCTACGGCGCCGGCCTGCGCATCAGCGAGGCACTCGGCCTCACCGGCGAGGTGCTGCCGCTGGGCGAAACGCTGCGCGTGCTGGGCAAGCGGGGCAAGACGCGGATGGTGCCGCTGCTGCCGCAGGTCCGCACCGCTATCGAGGGCTACATCGCGCTTTGCCCCTATCCGATGGGAAAGGGAGAGCCCTTGTTTCGCGGCGCGCGCGGCGGGCCGCTCTCGCCCGCGCTCATTCGCCGCGCAGTGCAGGGCGCGCGTGGGCGCCTCGGGCTGCACGATCGCACCACGCCCCACGCCCTGCGCCACAGCTTCGCCACCCATTTACTCGGCCGCGGCGCCGATCTGCGATCCCTGCAGGAGCTGCTCGGCCATGCCAGCCTCTCCTCCACGCAGATCTACACGCAAGTCGATGCAGCGCATCTGCTCGATGTTTATCGCGCCGCGCATCCCCGCGCGGAGGGCTGAGCTCGCTGCGAAGTTGCGCCGCGCAAGTCAGGCGCGATCGTGCGGCTCGTGCTTCCAGGTGAAGAGCCGCCAGAGATAGCCAATCGCCATGAGGCCCACCGCGATGTTCGTGAGCGGGCCGAGGTAATCGTCGATCCGCTCGAAGCGAACGCCGAGATAATAGCCGGCGCCGACGAGCACGATGTTCCAGATGAGCGCGCCGCCGCTCGTCCAGATGACAAAGCGCCAGAAGGGCATGGCGAACAGGCCCGCCGGTAGCGAGACGATGGTGCGGAACACCGGCATGAAGCGGAAGAAGAAGACGATCTTGTCGCCATGGCGCAGGAAGGCGCGCTGCAGCCACTCGACCTCCCGCCAGCGCAGCGTGGCCCAGCGGCCATAGCGCTCGACCAATGGCCGCAAGCGCGCATAGCCGAGCCACAGGCCCAGATAATACCAGAAGAGATTGCCGATCGTCGTGCCGATCGTCCCCGCAGCGAGCAGGGGAATGAGATCCATCCTGCCCTGCCCGACGCGAATGCCGCCAATACCCATGATGAGCTCCGAGGGGATGGGCGGAAACACATTTTCCACCACCATCAGCAGCGCAATGCCCCAATAGCCGCCAGCATCGATCAGGCGAACGACCCAGTCGCTCATGCGCTGCTGCTCATCGGCGCCGTCAGGCAGCCTGACGTTCGGACAAGCGCCGCTCGACGGCATCCCAGATCAGCCCGCCGGTGTCGGTGCCATTGAAGGCATCGATTGCCACGATACCGGTGGGTGAGGTCACGTTGATCTCGGTCAGCCATTTGCCGCCGATGACATCGATGCCGACGAACAACAGGCCGCGCTTCTTGAGTTCCGGCCCCAGCGCATCGCAGATTTCCCGCTCTTCCGCCGTTAGCTCGGTCTTGGCGGCGGTGCCGCCGGCAGCAAGATTGGAGCGAATCTCACCCTTGCCGGGAATGCGATTGATCGCGCCGGCGACTTCGCCATCGACCAGCACGATACGCTTGTCACCCTGCGCCACATCCTTGAGGAACGCCTGCACCATGAAGCTTTCGACCCACATCTCGCCAAAAAGTTCCACGAGAGCGGCAAGATTGGCACCATCCGCGCCGATGCGAAACACCGCGGATCCGGCATTGCCATAAAGCGGCTTCACGACGATCTCGCCATGCTCGGCAAGGAAGTCGCGCGTTTCCGCGAGGCTGCGCGTGATCATCGTCGGCGGCATGAAGCGCGCGAAATCCAGCACGTAGAGCTTCTCGGGGGCATTGCGGACCGAAATCGGATCATTGACCACCAGCGTCTCGCCAGTGATCCGCTCCAGCAGGTGCGTGGCCGTGATGTAATTGAGGTCGAATGGCGGGTCCTGCCGCATCCAGACCACATCGACATCGCTGCCGAGGTCCAGCTTCACAGCTTCGCCGAAGCGATAATGATCGCCTTCCGCGCGCTGCACGGTGACTTCCCGCGCCTGCGCATAGAGGCGCCCGCCGCGCCATGTGAGATCATCCGTGCGGTAATGATAGAGCCGGTGCCCCCGCGCCTGCCCCGCCATCATGATGTGGAAGGTCGAATCGCCGGCAATGTTCAGCGACTCCATCGGGTCCATCTGCAGAGCGACCTTGAGCGACATCCAATCTTACCTTCCACTGTTCGGGCCGGGCATGCCGAAACCCTGTTCTCGTTTCACCAAGGGACGCGACCCTTCGACAGACGCGGGTGAATGGGGGACGCTGGGGGTACCAATCACCCACCGTGCCAGACATTCTCCAGATGGCGTGGCCGATGACCCGGCGCAAGAAGCATCACGTCGATCCGCATGTCATCCTGCGGACCGAGCCAGTTGTGGGCTACTGCTTCCGCCGCCGCCGCGACGCGGGCCAGCCGCCGCTCGTCGATGGCTTCATCGAGCAGGGCCTCGCTCGCCCGCGTCTTCACCTCGACAAAGGCGACGATGTTACCGCGCCGGGCGATCAGATCGATCTCGCCGGCGCGGGTGCGCACGCGCCGTGCGAGGATGGACCAGCCCTTGAGCCGCAGCCACCAGCCGGCAATGCGCTCGCCTTGCCGTCCGCGCTTCTCGGCCGCGAGACGCGCCGGCTTGGGCGGGCGGCTCGTCACTTGCCCTTGAGCTCCATCGCCCGTGCATAAAGCGCCTTGCGATCCGCACCGAGTGCGCGGGCGACTTCGCCCGCGGCTTGCGAGACGGTCAGCCGCTCCAGCGCCTCGCGCAGCGCCGCATCGATCTCGTCGGCCTCCGGCGCGGCGCGTTCTCCGGGCGGGCCGACGACGAGGACGATCTCGCCGCGCGGCTCCTTTTGCGTGCAGGCCGCCGCAAGCTCGGTCAACGTGCCGGTGAGCGTTTCCTCATAGGCCTTGCTGATCTCCCGGCACAGCGCGGCGGGGCGGTCCCCCAGCACGGCCGTCATGTCCGCCAGCGAGGCTGCACAGCGCGGGCCGCTCTCGTAGAAAACCAAGGTTGCGCGCAGCCCGGCGACTTCGGTCAGAGTATCGGTCCGCGCCTTGGTCTTGGCGGGGAGGAAACCCATGAACAGGAAGCGGTCGCTGGGCAGGCCGGAGAGCGTGATCGCCGCGATGGCCGCGCAGGGCCCGGGAATGGTCGTGACGGCTCGGCCCGCCGCACGGGCGTCTCGCACCAGCTTGTAACCAGGATCGGAGATAAGCGGTGTACCGGCGTCCGAAAGCAGCGCGACGGCCTCGGTTGCCATGCGATCGACCAGTCGGACGCGGACCTGCTCATTACTGTGATCATGATACGGAATCATAGGCCGATCCGACCCGGCATGGCGCAGCAGCTTTGCGCTCACGCGGCTGTCCTCCACGGCAATGACATCAGCGCCTTGCAGAATCGACGCTGCGCGTGGCGACAGGTCGGACAAGTTGCCGATCGGTCCTGCAACGATATATAGGCCGGGCTCAAGTGAAGCGGACATAGAGGAATGCCATGGCAGAGAGGAGCCTTGCGGGGCAAGTGAGGTTCGACATCGCGGCAGGAGGCACCCCGACGCCCCGCCGCCTCCTGCAAGGCTTTGTGCTGCTTGGCGCGATGCTGCTCGCTGCGTGCGCGCGCGTCGTTCCCCCTTCCGCGCCACCACCGCCGCCACCGCCGACTCAGCAGCCGGACGTGACGCAGGGCCTGCCAACCGATGCAGAGCGGCATCGGATTGCCCTGCTGGTGCCGATGAGCGGTGCCAATGCGGGCGTGGGACGCTCTCTCGCCAATGCCACCACCATGGCGCTGCTCGATACCAAGACCGAGCGGCTGCGCGTCACCACCTATGATACAGGCCGCGACCCGGCGGGTGCTGCGCGCAAGGCCGTGGCGGAAGGCAACAAGCTCATCCTCGGCCCGCTCACGGCGGACGAAGTGCGCGCCGTCGCGCCGATTGCGCGGACTGCCAACGTGCCGGTGCTGAGCTACTCGAACGACGAGAGCGTCGCCGGCAATGGCGTTTATCTGCTCGGCTACAGTCCGGAACAATCCGTCGAGCGGGTCGTCCGCTTTGCGCGCGCGCGCGGTCTCAACGACTTCGCAGCGCTGGTCCCCCGCGGCGTTTATGGCGAGCGTGCTGGCGCAGCCTTCCTCAATGAAGTGAAGGCCGCCGGCGGCACGGTCGTGGGCATGGAGACATTCGATCGCTCGGCCAATTCCGTGCAGGCCGCCGTCCAGCGCCTCTCGGCCAGCTCCAGCTATGATGCGCTGCTGATCGCCGATGTCGGTCGCATCGCGCTGCAGGCCGCGCCGCTGGTGCGCGCAAGCGGCGGCGCTGAAGCCCGCATTCTGGGCACCGAACTATGGGCGACCGAATCGGGACTATCGGCCAGCACAGCGCTGCGCGGCGCCTGGTATGCCAGCGTCTCGGACGGACTCTACCGGACGCTCGCCAGCAAGTATCGCTCGACCTATGGCACTGCGCCCTACCGGCTCGCTTCGCTCGGCTATGATTCGGTGCTGCTCGCCGTGCGGATTGCGCAGGACTGGAAACCCGGCACCGCCTTTCCGGCACGCCGCCTGACCGATTCGGAAGGCTTTGCCGGCATCGACGGCGCCTTCCGCTTCGGCAAGGGTGGCATCGCCGAGCGCGCACTGGAGGTCCAGCAGGTCGGCGCCACGGGATCGACGGTGGTGGATGCCGCGCCGAAGGGTTTCGGGCGCTAGGTCTCCCCACCCGAAATGGAAAAAGGGCCGCTGTCTCAGGAGAGGCAGCGGCCCTTTCTATTGGAAGATCGGCGAGACCTCAGAGGATCGACTGACCCGTCTTTTCCCAGTCGGCCGCGAAGCCGGCGAGGCCCTTGTCGGTGAGGACATGGTTGACCAGTGACTTGATAACAGCCGGCGGCGCGGTGATCACGTCTGCGCCGATCTTGGCGCATTCCAGAACGTGGATGGGATGGCGCAGCGAAGCAGCGAGAATCTCCGTCTCGAAGCCATAATTGTCGTAGATCAGGCGGATATCGTCGATCAGCTTCATGCCATCGAAGCCATTGTCATCATGGCGGCCGACGAATGGCGAGATGAAGCTCGCGCCGGCCTTGGCGGCCAGCAGCGCCTGATTGGCCGAGAAGCACAGCGTCACATTGACGAGGCAGTCGTCTTCGGTGAGCGCCTTGCAGGTCTTGAGGCCATCGATGGTGAGCGGCACCTTGATGCAGACATTGTCCGCGATCTTCCGCAGCAAGGCGGCTTCCTTCATCATCGTCTCATGATCGAGCGCGACGACCTCGGCCGAGACGGGGCCATCGACCAGGCCGCAGATCTCTTCCACCACCTCAAGGAACTTGCGGCCAGACTTGTGGATGAGGCTGGGGTTGGTGGTCACGCCATCCAGCAGGCCGGTGGCGGCAAGCTCGCGGATTTCGGCAGTGTCGGCGGTATCGACGAAGAATTTCATGGCCCTGATGGCTCCCGGTGTTGGAAAAGTTGGTAGCGCCTATAGCGCCGAGCGCGCAGCGATGTAAGGCCCGCTGCCGACGGATACCGACACCATTTCCTATCCGCCCGACAGTCTCTAAGGCCGGGACATGACCCGCGCCCGGATCATCCTCCTCAATGCCGCGCTTGGCCCGCTCGATTATCGGGTACCGCACGGCATGACGGCCGAGCCGGGGCAGATCGTGGTGGCACCGCTTGGGCCGCGCCCGATGATCGGCGTGGTGTGGGAGGCCGAGAGCTTCCCCGACGTGGCGCCGGTCGGCGACAACCGTCTGCGCCCCATTTCCGGCGTGGTGGATGCGCCGCCCCTGCCCGCGCCTCTGCGCCGGCTGATCGAGTGGACGGCGGACTACTACCTCGCCCCGCCCGCTGCCGTGCTGCGCATGGCGCTTGCCTCCATGTCCGCGCTGGAGGGTGGGAAAACCGTCATTGAGTATCGCCCGACGGGTGTGGTGCCAGACCGGCTGACCCCGCAGCGCGAACAGGCCCTCGAGCGAATCGGCGAGCGGCAGGGCCTCGTGCGCGAGCTGGCTGCAATCGGCGAGGTCAGCGATGCGGTGATTCGCGGGCTGGTGAAGCAGGGCGCGCTCGAAGCCGTCGAGGTCTCGACCGATCAGCCCTATCCCGAACCCGATCCCGATTTCGTGACGGTGGCGCTCAGCCCCGACCAGCAGACAGCAGCGGATCGGCTCACCGCCCATGTCCGCGCGCATGAGTTTCAGACGGTGCTGCTCGATGGCGTCACCGGATCGGGCAAGACGGAGGTTTACTTCGAGGCGCTGGCGGAAACACTGCGGCAGGGGAAGCAGGCATTGGTGCTGCTGCCGGAAATCGCCCTGACCGAGCCTTTCCTCGACCGCTTCACCGCGCGCTTCTGCTGCGAGCCAGTCGCCTGGCACTCCGGGCTCAAGCAGTCCGACCGGCGTCGCGCCTGGCGCGCGATCTCGCGGGGCGAGGCGCAGGTGGTGGTCGGCGCTCGCTCGGCGCTGTTCCTGCCCTACCCTCAGCTCGGTCTCATCATCGTCGATGAAGCGCACGAAACCAGCTTCAAGCAGGAAGACGGCGTGCGCTATCACGCCCGGGACGTGGCGGTGATGCGCGGCATGTTCGAGCGCTGCCCGGTCATTCTGGCCTCCGCCACGCCCGCGATCGAGACCCGGCATCAGGTCGCGCTTGGCCGCTATGAAGAGATTGCGCTCCCCAGCCGGTTCGGCGGGGCCGAACTGCCGGAGATTCTCGGCCTCGATCTGACCATCGACCCGCCAGATCGGGGCCGCTGGCTGGCACCTCCGCTGGTGAAGGCAATGGCCGAAACGCTGGAGCGCGGCGAGCAATCGCTGCTGTTCCTCAACCGGCGCGGCTATGCGCCGCTGACACTGTGCCGGCATTGCGGCCACCGCTTCCAGTGCCCGAATTGCACCGCGTGGATGGTGGAGCATCGCCTGACGCGGCGGCTGGCCTGCCACCATTGCGGACACAGCATCCCGACGCCCGACGCCTGCCCCGAGTGCCACGAAGCCGATGCGCTGGTAGCCTGCGGTCCGGGCGTCGAGCGCATCGCCGACGAAGTAAAGGCGCTCTTCCCGCAGGCGCGCACGGCCATTGTGACTTCAGACACGCTCTGGTCTCCGGCCCGAGCGGCCGCCTTCGTGCGGGACGTGGCCGGGGGAGCGGTCGACATCATCATCGGCACGCAGCTTGTGACGAAGGGCTATCATTTCCCCGAGCTCACGTTGGTCGGTGTGGTCGATGCCGATCTGGGCCTCGATGGCGGGGACTTGCGCGCAGCCGAGCGGACCTACCAGCAGATCATGCAAGTCGCAGGGCGCGCCGGGCGCGGCGAAAAACCGGGGCGCGTGTTCATCCAGACCCGTGCCGCGGAAGCTCCTGTGATCCGCGCCCTGCTCGACGGCGACGGCGAGCGCTTCTATGCGATGGAAACGGAAAGCCGGCGGCTAGCCAATGCGCCGCCGTTCGGCCGGTTCGCGGCCATTATCGTCAGCGATACGGATGCGGCGCTGGCCCGGGAGACCGCGCATCGCATCGGCAAACATGCGCCGCACCAGGATGGTCTGGAGGTGTATGGCCCCGCCGAAGCGCCGCTGGCCGTGTTGCGGGGCCGGCACAGGTTCCGCCTTCTGGTGCATGCGCGGCGGGGGGTCGAATTGCAGGCAATCGTGCGGAAGTGGCTGGGGCAGATCGACTGGAAGAGCAGCACGCGGGTGAGCGTGGATATCGACCCATACAGTTTCGTTTGAGAAATACCCGGTTTGCAGCCGCCCGGCTTCGGGGGAGGGGTGGGGGTCCGGGCGGCTGCGCGACCCTTCAAGGGCCGACATGTATCTGAGGACCGAGTAGATCAGGTCGTCACGGGCTTGCGGATCACCGGCGGCTTCGGCGCCGACGTGCCGAAGCTGTAGACCAGCTGGTTCGGCGTTCCGGTCGTGGTGGGCTTGCGATCAGCCGCGCCGCGCGTTGCGGTCTGCTGCTCCACCTGCTCATTGATCATCGAGGTTGCGTGAGGCGCATGGCCGTGACGAAGCAGGAAGTTCGCGCGACGGATGCGGTTCTTCCGCGTTAGGAACGGATTATCGCTCGACGGAGCGGCTGTAACGAGGGCAGCCAGATTGTTCGATCCCGTCGTGGCGCGGGATTGGGCCGGTGGCGCGGCAGAGGCATGCGTCACCGGGGTCGCAGTGGCAGGCCGCAGTGGTTTGACAGGCGCAACATGATCGCTCGTTGACGCGCCAGCCAAGTGGGCCTTCCGCGGTTCGACCGTACGACGGCGACGCAGGGCGTAGAAGCCGCCGCCCAAAACGAGCAAAATTCCGGCGCCCCCGATAAGGGCGAGCGCGCGATTGTCCGGTTCAATCGCCATAGCGCCGTTGTTAGCTGCTGCTGGCGCATCGAGGATGGGCGCTGTGGACAGTTGAGGGGCCAGGGCCACGTCGGCAGTCGGTTCGCCGGCGGCAGCCTCAGTGGCAGCGCTGACTGACGTATCAACCGCGGTTGCCGTGGGGGCTTGGGCTTCGATCGTCCGGCTCTCTCTGTTCGCAGAAGGCGACCGCTCAGCCCGCGGCGCCGGCCTGATAGGGGCCGCAGCCTCGACGGTGGGCTGCTCGGTCGTAACTTCCGGAGCATCCGCGATGCGCGGCAAAGCAGGCACAGTCGCAGGGACCGGTCTCTGGGATGCGACAGGCGAGACGCCCTGAGGCAGAGTTGGAGCTGGCGCCGCAACCGTCACCGGCGGGAGCGTCGCGCTCGGCAGCGGGACGACCGTATTGGGCGCGACCGTCGGCTGCGCGCGGGGTATGATGATAGCTTCGCCAACCGGGGCGGTCGCTTGAGCGCTGCTGGCAGCGTCCTGCGCCATGGCTGAGGTGGATCCAAGCGCCAAGACGGCGGCAATCGCAGTCAGCGCTGAGCGAGGGGTTGGATTGTAGTTTGTCATAGCACCAAGAAAACCGACGAGACGAGCCGTGGGTTGCTTGGACCTGTGCTTGAATCCGGCGGACGGGTTTCATGTCGCGGCAAGTCGAAAAGCGGGTTTTCCCCGGCTTTTCTCGCTAAGCTCCAATGTTTGCTGGATTTTTCTGAATCTTTTCTCTGGCAATCACCCTTTGACTTCGTGAGAACAAGAACTTGGGCCTTGAGCCCGTTTTTCTCGTTCCAATAGTGCCTCCTTGCGGGGCAACCCATAAGCATATCCACCAAGTCCGCCGTCGCTTCTCAGAACGCGATGGCAGGGAATGAGCACTGCCAGACCATTATCGCCGCAGGCCGAACCCGCCGCGCGCACCGCGCCGGGCCTGCCGACTAGGGCCGCCAGCTCTTTGTAACTGCGGGTCTCCCCGGCGGGAATCGCGCGCAGAGCGGCCCAGACAGCCTGCTGAAAGGCAGTGCCTGCAACGTCCATCGGCAGATCGACCGGGCGCGCCGGATCGTCCACAAGCGCCACCACCTGCCTGACGAGCGCCCCAAAGGCATCATCGCCGGTGATGATCGTCGCGCGGGGAAAGCGGGCGCGCAGATCATGCTCACCTTCATCGAAACTGATGCGGCACAGGCCCTTATCCGTTGCCGCGACGAGAAGGTCGCCCAGAGAAGTTGCGACGACTGCGTAACGGATCGTCGTGCCCGCGCCGCCATTGCGCCAGGCCGAAGGCGTCATGCCCAGATGCTCCCGCGCATCTGCATAAGCGCGACTCGGCGCTTCATAGCCTGCATCATAAATCGCATCGGTAATCCTTCCCTTTCCGTCCAGCGCCCGCGCGAGCTTCCCGGCGCGCAGGCCGCGCCAGTAAGCAGCAGGCGAAACGCCAAGATCTCGTTTGAACAGGCGCTGAAAATAATGGGCCGCATAGCCGACCGCCTGCGCCAACTCGGCGAGCGGCGGCATGACGTCGCTCTGCTGAAGCAAGGCGAGTGCGCGATTCACCGCCACCCGATCCGGCGCGACTTCGTCCGGCCGACAACGCAAGCATGGCCGATAGCCGGCACCCCTCGCAGCCTGCATATTCGCCAGAATTTCGATGTTCTCCGGTCTTGGCCGCCGCGCGGGGCAGCTTGGTCGGCAATAGATGCCGGTGGTCTTCACCGCGACAACGAAGCGCCCGTCCATCCTGCGATCACGCGCGGCGAACGCCGCCAGGGCGGTCGCTTCATCGATGTCTAGCGGGTCATCACCCATGATGTCCGATCCTGTTGCGCTGGGTGTGGCGTCATGTTGGCGGATGTTGGCCTGCAGATCGTCCCCCTGCTAGGCGGGGCTCACGCCGGGCGCCATAGATATGTTCTCGATGCACATAGCTGGACTCCCCGAGGGCTGGATCATGGTGGCTTGGCTGGATCACGGCCCGACCTGCCACGAACGGATGGTGCAGGCTTCCCGCAAATTGCGCTCAAAGCACTGTCGCCACGGAAAACCCCTGTCGAGAGGGCAAAGGGCGCGTTAAAGGTCTTTCCATGATCCAGCCTCGCCCCGGCCTGCCCTTCCCCATTGCAGCGGCCCTGCATCTCCTTCTCGTTCTTGCGCTTCTGCTCGTAGTCGCGCCGGCGCGTGCGGATGTGCAGGACATCGCGGCAGCCTCGCGCAGCGTGGTGCGGGTGGCGCTCGTTGCGACGGATGGGCAGAATGCCTATTTCGTGGGGCATGGCAGCGGCGTGGTGATTGCGCCGGGCCGCGTGCTGACCAATGCGCATGTCGTCGAGCTGGCGCGCACCGAACCTAATATCGTCATCGGCATCATCCCCTCGGAGGGCACCAACAGCTATGGTGGCCGGATTCTGGCCTATTCGCCGGGGAATGATCTCGCCTTGCTGGCCGTGGACGATGCCCCATCCATCCCCATCGCGACGTTCCTCGCCGGTGGAGTAGAGGATGGCGCCCGCGTTACCGCCATCGGCTATCCGGGCTCGGTTGATCGCGCGCAGGGCATGAACATCGAGGACATCATCCGGCCGATGAGCGCGGTGCGGACATCCGGCACGGTTTCGGCGGGCAGGGCCTCACGCCAGTTCGATACGGTGTTGCACACAGCGCCACTCGCATCCGGCAACAGCGGCGGGCCGCTGGTGGACGATTGCGGCCGCGTGATCGGCCTCAACAGCTTCGGCTCGCTCTCCGATGGCAGCGACGCCGAATATGGCTTTGCGGTTTCGACCCGCGAGATTGCGAGCTTTCTGCGACAGGCCAATGTGCAGGTCCGCCGATCAAGCGAGACCTGCCGGTCCATGGCTGAGATCGATGCCGCGCAAATGGCCGCCGATGAGCGCGCCCGGGCGGAGGCGGCGCGCCGCGCGAACGATGCTGCGCTCAAGCAGCGCGAGCTTGCCATCGCCGCGCGGGAGCAAGCGCAGCAGCAGGTCATCGCCCGGCGTGAGAATATGATCGCCATTGCCGCGCTCCTCCTCGCCGCTGCCGCGCTGACGGGTGGCGCAGCCGTGCTGGGCCAGTCGCGCGGCAATATTCGTCATGCCCGCCGCTTCGGCGGCGCGGCGGGTGTGCTGCTGCTGGGCGCGGTGCTCACCTTCGCGCTGCGGCCCGGCTTCGACAGTGTCGATCCCGAGGCACTGGCCACTGGCGACAATGGCGCCGGGAACGAGATGGACGGTGCCCAGGCCGGAGAAGGTGGGCGCTGGCTGTGCCGGCTGGAGCCGGGGCTGAGCCGTGTGACCGTTTCCGACACGGCGGACATGCAGTTCGACTGGACAGAGCAGGGCTGTCTCGACGGGCGCACGCAATTCCAGAGGGGACCCGCCGGTTGGACGCGCACGCTCGTGCCCGCAGATGAAGCCGCCGTCTCCGTGCGACGGTTCGACCCCTCAATTGGGCGCTATCGCACCGACAACTATCTGGTGAGTGCGCAGAGCGCCGCCGAGATGCGGGCTCTGCGCGAGAAGATCGGTTGGTCCGGTTGCACTGTCGATCCGGAGCGGCTGGCGGAACTACGGCAGGTGCAGGAGGACATTGCGGCGCGCCTGCCCTCCACCCCGAATGAACGGCTGGTCTATCGCTGTGAATTGCAGGCGCCCCGGACCAAGGCCCCCGCCGAGGCGCCCTGAACGCGACGCTCAGGCGTGACGAACCGACTGGATGCGCAGGCGGCGGCGCTTGCCGCTGCGGTCCGGCCAGTTGATCGCCTGCCCTTCCCGCAATCCAATGAGCGCGGCGCCGATCAGGGTAAGAACGGACACCCGCCCCGCGTTGATATCCGCTTCTCCCGGATAGACGAGTTGCACGGAGCGCTCTGCGCCACTTTCCTCGTCGATGAACTCGACGGTGGATTGCATCGTAACCACATCCGACCCGATCTGGCTCGCCTTCTTCACCGTGGCCCGGCCGATTTCATCGAGCAGCAAGGCACTGACCTGCGGAAAGCGGTCTTCCGCGCCCAGCGCGAGATCGGTCAGGCGATCGGCTTCCGTGTCGATCATATGGATGGCGGGCCGGCGAGCGGCCTGTTGGGTGGACATGAATGGCTCTTTCAGATGGAGAAGCAGCGCCATGCGCCGGCGCTGCGATCAATATAGCGACGTCACCCCCGGCAGCCGGGCATGACGCGCCGACTCCCGGGGCTAATATCCCGCGAGGAGCTGACCTCCATGAGATCGGTTGCCCGAACGGCAAAAGCGCTGACCAGCAAGCTCAATCATGCTCGCAGGCTCTCATTCCCGGATCGGGAAGTCAATCGCGACGCCCGCAGGGCTCTCTCACCGCCGCCGCAACAGCCCGGCGCAGAAGGCCCAGTCCATGTCCTCACCCGCATTATTGCGGGCGTCAACATGGGTGACAACCGGCTCGCGATTGGCGGCGGGTGCATAGAGATAGGCATCCAGCACGCACTGGCCATTGGTGAACTGCAGCTTGCGCGCGGCGGGATCGCGAATGTCCAGCCGAGGCGCGCCGAACAGGCGCTGCAGGCCGCGCGCATCGGCGCCCATTACGCCGCCCGGCTGCGGACGCGTGGCTGGGGCATAGCCGACCGTCGGCGCCCGCGAGCCGCCTTGCGGCACCAGCGTGGCGCCACAGCCGGACAGCAGCAACGCGAAAAGCGGGAGGCCGTAGCGCAAGATCACTTTTTTCAATTCTGCCTGCGGCCATGGAACATGTGGGCGGCCATAGCCACGCTCCAGACCGGCGCCAACAGGTTCACGACGGGCGGCAGGAATAGCAGGGCCGAAGCGAAGCCGAGCTGCCAGCGCTGGACCGATGTGAAGACCGGCAGATCGGGATGCCGCCCCTCGATCAGCTCGGCGAGATCGCGGCCCAGCAGATAGGCGTTCAAAGCGAGGAACAGGATCGGGCCACCGATGCCGGTCGCCAACAGCAGCAGGTAGAGCGGCAGCGCAGCGATGTTCCAGCCGATCGCCCGCAAGCCCGAGCGCAGCGCGACTCGCATGCCGGCGGCGAATGGCACGGCCACCGCTTGGGCATGTCGCGCGGGATAGCTCGCCTGCTCGACGACCGCCACGATGCGGTCCGTATAGAGGCCGACAATGGCGATGGCGACCGTGCGGAACAGCAGCCAGCCAACGACCAACGCGATCAGCACCGCCAGCGCGGCACCGGCAAAGCCATCGGCATCCAGCCAGCCGGTCTGCGTGAAGAGGAGGCGCAGGCCGAACCAGACGCCAACGCCCAGCACGGCGAAAAGCGCGAGAGTGACGCCAAGACTGCGCCAGAGAACGGCGCGGATGCCGGGCAGAAGGATTTGCGGCAGAGCGCGCATCAGAGCGGCGAAGATCATCGGCCGGGTCTTGCGCGGGCTGGTGCTGCGGTCAAGCGGCATGGCGGCGCCCTCCCCTTCCGGGCGCTTGCCGGAGCGCCACGACGCCGATAAGGACGGGCCTTCTCCCGCCCTTTCCCGTCCTCCATGAAGGAACGCCCCTTGTCCGAAGCTGCTCTTGATGTTGTCGCCATCGGCAATGCCATTGTCGATGTGATTTCCCAGGAAAGCGATGAGTTCATCGCGAGCCATGCTCTCGTGAAGGGCGGCATGCAGCTCATCGATGCGGATCAGGCCGAAGCTCTCTATGTGGACATGGCGAGCGGTCGCGAGATTTCCGGCGGATCGGCAGCGAACACGCTGGCCGGCATGGCCGCGCTTGGCGGCAAATGCGGGTTTATTGGCCAGGTTGCCGACGATCAGCTCGGCCGGATTTTCGCCCATGACATTCGTGCGCTCGGCATCCGTTACGAGACGGCCGTGGCCAGCGAGGGCCCGCCCACGGCGCGCTGCCTGATCATGGTGACGCCCGATGCGCAGCGCACGATGAACACCTTTCTTGGTGCGTCACAGTTCCTGCCGGCCGACGCGCTCAATCTGGAGATGATCCGCTCGGCGCGCATCCTCTATCTCGAAGGCTATCTGTGGGACCCCGAGCAGCCCCGCGCCGCAATGCGCGATGCCATCGCCGCGGCCAAGGATGCCGGACGCGAGGTCGCTTTCACCCTCTCCGATGCCTTCGTCATCGAGCGCCATCGCGAGGATTTCATCAGCCTGATCGAGGATGGCCTGATCGACATTCTCTTCTCGAACGAAACCGAAATCTGCTCGCTCGCCCAGACGCAGGACTGCGAAAAGGCAATCGCGCGCTTCGCCGGCAAGCTGCCGACGCTGATCGTGACGCGCAGCGAGAAGGGCGCGATCGCGATTCAGGGCGGCACCCGTCATGAGGTGGACGCCGCGCCCGTGGAGCGCGTGGTCGACACGACGGGTGCGGGCGATCTCTTCGCCGCCGGGTTCCTCACCGGCTATGTGCGCGGGAAGGAACCTGCCACCTGCCTGAAGCTCGGCGCCATCGCGGCGGCGGAAGTGATCTCGCATTATGGCGCGCGGCCCGAAGCGGACCTCAAGGAACTGGCGGGGGATCTGCTGGCCTGAACGGCGGTTCCGAGCGCCCAAGCGGGCTCGGAAGGTTACGAAGGTTACAGGGTAGATAAATTTCTTCGGGCCTTGGCCGGGGGGCGTCTTGGGGGCTGTTCTCGATGAGAAAGAGCGGGCCTGGCGGGTGCGTTCAGCGGTCTGTCACAGGTGACGGGATGTAGGACAGCGGGTTTATGCCTCCCCCACCGTTCGCCCTGAGCTTGTCGAAGGGCTGTTCTTTCTTCAGGCTCTCGCCATGACCTTCTGGACCTACATGTTGCACTGTCGAGGCGGTGCTTATTATGTGGGGCACACTGATGATCTGGAGCGCCGGGTCGCTGAGCATCGGATGGGTCAGATTCCTGGATTTACCCAGGATCGACTGCCAGTCACGCTGGTCGGGTCGGATGCATTTGGCACCGGCATTGAAGCGCTCGAAATGGAGCGGCGCATCAAAGGCTGGTCGCGAGCTAAGAAAATGGCGCTTATTCGTGGCGATTTGGATGCCATATCCGCGCTTGCAAAGGACAGAAAGTAAGGACGGCCCTTCGACAAGCTCAGGGCGAACGGTTGGGGAGGGCTAGGCCCCCGGAACGGTTGGGAGGGTGAGGCACTCGTCCCTCTGGCTCACCCTCGCCAGCAGCCAGCATCTGATTGCACTGGCGAGATTGGGCGGATCGGCTTCCCGGATGCGCTCGGCGTCGATCCTTGCCACGAGTGCGCTGAGCGGCAGCGCTGCCGTGCGGGCCTGATCCTCCAGCGCGTGCCAGAAGATCGGTTCGAGGCTGATCGAGGTGGTGTGGCCGGCAATCGTCATGCTGCGCTTGACCGGCCCGGCGTAGAGCGGTGGCGTCTCTTCCACCGCCACGCTCAATACATGTGCTGGCCGCCGTTGATCGACAGGGTCGATCCGGTGACGAAACCGGCATCCTCGCTACACAGGAAAGCGACGCCGCGCGCGATTTCCTCGGCATGGCCAAGGCGGCCGACGGGGATGCGCGCCACGATCTTTTCCAGCACGGCGGCCGGTACGGCGGCAACCATGTCCGTGTCGATATAGCCCGGCGCGATCGCATTGACGGTCACGCCATATTTGGCGCCTTCCTGCGCCAGCGCCTTGGTGAAGCCGTGGATACCGGACTTGGCGGCGGCATAGTTCACCTGACCATATTGGCCGGCCTGGCCGTTGATGGAGCCAATGTTGACGATGCGGCCCCAGCCGCGCTCGCGCATGCCCATGAACGTCGCCTTGGCCATGTTGAAGCAGCCGCCGAGGTTGATGCGCATCACCTCGTTCCAGTCCTCGAAGCTCATCTTCGCGAGCACGCCGTCACGGGTGATGCCGGCATTGTTGACCACCACATCGACCGGCCCGAGATCGGACGCGACCTGCGCGCAGCCATCGAGGCAGGCCTGATGATCGCCCACGTCCCAGGAATAGGAAGGAATGCCGGTCTTGTCGGTGAAGGCCTTTGCCCGCTCGGTGTTGCCGGCATAATTGGCTGCGACCTGAAAACCCATGTCGCGCAGCGCGAGACTGATTGCTTCGCCGATGCCGCGCGTTCCGCCGGTCACGATCGCTACTCTGCTCATTCCATTCCTCTCCTGATGCGGGTCCTCAAAGGTCCGGGCCAAGGCTGGAAGGCTCCACCCAGCCGGCAAGCTCTCGTCCGAGCAGCTGCCGATACATGGCAATAGCGTCCGTCTGTGCGTTAAGACAGGGCAAAAAGGCGAAATGTTCGCCGCCCGCGTCAACAAAACTCTCCTTGCCGCGAAGGGCGATTTCCTCGAGCGTTTCCAGACAATCGGCAGAGAAGCCTGGCGTCATGACGGCAACGGAACGCACCCCCTCGCCCGGCAGCGCCTCCAGCACGGTATCGGTCGCCGGCTCCAGCCATTTGGCCGGGCCGAAGCGGGACTGGAAGGTGACAGTGATCTCCCGCCCCAGCGCTACCCCAAGCAACCGCGCCGTCTCGACGCATTGCGCATAATAAGGATCGCCCAGTTCGCGGGTCCGCTTGGGCATGCCGTGAAAGCTGACCAGCAGCCGATCCGGCGCGAAAGGCAGTGCCGCGAGTTGCGCCTGTGTGCGGGCGCGCAGCGTCTCGATATAGGCGGGATCGTCAAAATAGGGTGGCAGGGTGCGGATGGCGGGCTGCCAGCGCATGCCCTCCAGTGCCTGACCCACCGCATCCATCACGCTGGCGGTCGTGGCGCCGCAATATTGCGGATAGAGCGGCGCGATGAGGATGCGCTCATGCCCGGACTCCTTGAGTGCGCGCAGCCGGTCCCCGATCGAGGGCGAGCCATAGCGCATCGCCCAATCCACCGTCATCGCATCACCCCAGATGAAGCGCAGGCCGCGCGCGGTATCGCGCGTGTGCATGGCCAGCGGCGATCCGTCTTCGGTCCACACCTGCTGATAGGCATGGGCCGATTTGCGCGGGCGGACATTGAGGACGATGCCGCGCAGGATTGGCTGCCAGGCGATCGCCGGAATTTCCACCACGCGCGGATCGGAGAGAAATTCGCGCAGATAGCGCTTTACGGCAGCCGGTGTCGGTGCATCCGGTGTACCGAGATTGACGACGAGCACGGCGATCTTGCCGCCACCGGCCCCGATGGACTGCGTGGTCGCTTGCGATTCGCTCATGCGCTTTCTCCCGTGATCGGCAGCCGCCGGTAACGCCGCCCGGTAATCGTTGCCAGCGCGCTGGCAAGGGCTGGCGCGACGGCTGGCACGCCGATTTCGCCGAGGCCGGACTGCGGGCCGCTGTTACCGATAAATTCCACGGCAACCTGGCCCACATCCGCAAGGCGCGGCAGGCCGTAATCGCCGAGCCGCAGGTTTGCCGGCAAGGAACCTGCGTAATTGGGTGCGCCGCCCAGCGCCATGGCGAGGCCGAAGATCAGCCCGCCCTCGATCTGCTGGCGGGCAATGGCCGGATTGATGAGCCGGCCGCAATCGGCCACGGCGGATATTTTCTTCACCGCAACCCGGCCCTGCGAAAGCCCCGCTTCTACCAGCACCGCGATATGGCCGCCGGCCATGCTGTGACAGGCGAGCCCCTGCCCGCTGCCCGGCACGCCGCCTTGCCAGTCGCCCAGCGCGGTGACGGCGGCGAGGCATTGCGCAAGGCGCGGATGATTGCCGAGCAACTGCATGCGGAAGGAGAGCGGCTCGATGTTGGAGAAGACCGCCAGCTCATCGATAAAACTCTCCGAGAAGAAGCAGCCATAGCTATCCGCATTGCCGCGCCAGCGCCCGGTGGGCAGCGCGATATCGGCGGGGAAATGATCGACCGCGAAATTCGGGATCGCATAGGGCACGTCCATGCCTGAGACGGCGAGATTGTCTGTCTTGTCCGCCGTGTCGCCGCGCGCTTCCGCTCTGGTGCGACCATGCGCGATCCGGCGCCATTGCTGGGCCAGCGCGGCGGGTGCCGCGACCTTGGCGGACCAGCCCTCGATCAGGCCGGTCGGCCCGAGCTTCGCGACCATGCGGGCGCGGGCGGGCGGGCGGGGGTAATCGCGAATGATATCCTCGGCGCGCGACCACATGAGCTGGACCGGAGCCTTGGCGGCACGGGCGATCAAGGCGGCCTGAACGCCGGCATCGACTTCCATCTTGAGGCCGAAGGAGCCGCCCGCGAACAGGGGATAAATGGTGACGTCACGTTCCGGGACGTCCAGCGCGCGCGCCACGGCATCGCGGGCGATCGTCGGTGCCTGCGCTGGCATCCAGACCTCAACGCCTTCGGGCCGGACGCGGGCCGTTGCCGCCATCGGCTCCAGCGCGAGATGCAGTGCCGGCGCGACATCGTAAGTCGCGGTGACCGCGCTGGCGCCGTCGAACACCGGCTCCAGATCGCCCCGGCTGAAGTAGCGCCCGCCATTTCCGCTCTCGAACGCGGCTTCCAGTGCGGTGTCGATGGCGCCGTCGTCCAGCTCTGCGCCATCGAGGCGGAACACCGGATCAAGCCGGCTCAGCGCCTGATTGGCCGCCCACCAGTTGCGCCCGGTCACGGCGACCCAGCCGGCTTCCTGCACGATGCCGATCATGCCGGGCACGGCCTTTGCCGCGGCCTCATTCATCGATTCGAGATTGAGCGCATTCACCGGGCCTTGCCGGATCGAGGCATAGATCATGTCCGGCAGGCGAATGTCGGCCGCGTAGTTGGCCGATCCATCGATCTTGGCCGGCACGTCCAGCCGGGGTGCGTCTGTGCCGATGAGACCGTCGTCGCGCACCTCCGGGCGGAAGGGCAGTGCCTCGGGCGGGGTGAAGGCGGCGGCTTCCTCCGCCAGTGCGCCGATCCGCGCGCGATTGGTGCCGTCCGTCACGATGCCCTGGACGATATCACAGCTTTCCCAGGCGACACCCCAGCGATCCGCCGCCGCCATGCAGAGCAGCACCCGCGCTGCGGCACCGGCCTCGCGCAAGGCATCGCGGAAATTGGCGACCGAGGTCGATCCACCGGTCAGCACCATGGTGTAGCGGCGGGCATAATCCTCGATGGCGCTGTCGCTTGCGCTGCCAAGTGCATCCGCCAGCGGGCCGGAGAACCATTGCCGCAGCAATGTCGGGTTGGCGTAGAGCGGGCCGGGCGGGGCGGGCTGCACGGCGACGGTGCGCCAGTCCGCGCCCAGCTCATCCGCGACGATCTGCGCGAACAGCGTGAACACGCCCTGCCCCAGCTCGGCCTGCGGCACCATGACGATGATCTGGCCGCTGCGATCGATCTTCAGGAAAGCGCCGAAGGCCGTCTCGCTCTCTGTCGTATCGGCCTGATGCTCATAGCTGCGCGGCCAGATCCCCCAGGCCAGCGCCAGTCCGCCGCCCGCCGCCGCGCCGAGGAGCAGCGTGCGGCGGCTGATGGACGGGAGGCGTCGTTTGCCTGCCCCGCTCCTGTCGCCGCCGCTGCCTGTCCTGTCGCGCGGCGTCTGCATCAGCCGGCGGTCGATCCGGTACCGTTGCGATCGAGCCAGCGCGCGACGCGCTCGGCGATGGCGCGGAAGGGCTCGCCGGCCACGCCATCCTGCGCGGCAGGCGGCTGACCGGCATCGGAAGCGGTACGCACGGCGATGTCGAGCGGCACGCGGCCGAGGAAGGGCAGGCCCATCTGCGCCGCACTCGCTTCCGCGCCGCCGGAGCCGAACGGGTCGGACACCTCGCCGCAATGCGGGCAGACATAGCCGGCCATGTTCTCGACCATGCCGATGACCGGCACCTTCGCCTGATCGAAGAAGCTCACCGCGCGCGTGGCATCGATGAGCGCGAGGTCCTGCGGGGTGGAGATGATCACCGCGCCCGCCGGCTTGTAGCGCTGGATCATGGTCAGCTGCACATCGCCCGTGCCGGGTGGCAGATCGACCACCAGCAGATCGATGCCGCGCCAGTCCGCATCCAGCAACTGCCCGAGCGCATTGCCTGCCATCGGCCCGCGCCAGGCAATCGCCTGCCCCGGCTTGGCGAGATGGCCCATGGAGAGCATCGGCACGCCCTGCGCATTCTGCACCGGGATCAGCCGGTTGCCCTCGGCCTTGGGCTTCACATCCTCGCTATCGAGCAGGCGAGGCAGCGACGGGCCGTAGATATCCGCATCGACCATGCCGACGCGCTTGCCAAGCGCCTTGAGCGCCACGGCGAGGTTGACCGCCAGGGTCGATTTGCCGACGCCGCCTTTGCCGGAGCCGACGGCGATAATCGCCGGCCGCGCCGCGCGCTCCGCCGTCATCGCGACGCGCACGTCTTCAAGGCCGAACTCGCCGGTGCCTGCCGCGACGATCTGCGCGGCAAGCGCCTCGCGCTGCTCGGCATCCAGGCCGCTCACCTCCAGCACGAGGCTGAGCACATTATCGCGCAGGCGCAGGCCGCTTGCCCGCCCCGCGGCCAGTCCCTCGATCCGGGCCGTCAGGGCGGGATCGATCGGGGCGTCACGGTTGTTCGATGGGTCAGTCATGGGGGCGCTCTAGAACATGCCGACTGCTTTGTGAATCGAAGAGCGCGCAACCATTACTTCACCATCGGGCAATTATCGCAGCGCAGCCCTGTATTTCCGCAAAGACCGTCCCTATAAACAACGCATGAGTAACGAAATGACAGAAAATCCCGGCCAGACTTTGCCAATGAGCGAAGGTGGACCCTGGGGCACGCGGGATGAGGAGCCGTCCTCCGGCAAGGGCAAGGAAGGCCCGCGCAACCCGTGGACACCACCCCCGCGCAATGAGCAGGGTGGGCAGGATTCGCGTGGACCGAGCGCCATCGACGAACTGATGCGCCGCGCGCGCGACAGCTTCGGCGGCAATGGCGGCGGCGGCGCCCGCACGCCCGGAGGCCGCGCCATCTGGTTCTACGGTGCCATCGCACTCGTCGTCCTGTGGATCGCCACCACGAGCATTCACCGCATCGGCCCGCAGGAACGCGGCATCGTCTCGATCCTCGGCAGCTACAGCCGCACGCTTGGCCCCGGCATCAACTGGTCGCTCCCGGCGCCGCTGGAAAGCGTGACCGTTCTCGACGTCGAGGAGATCCGCACGGTTGATCTCGGCTCGGCGGGCGACGAATCAGAGAAGCTGGTGCTCACCGGCGATCAGAACATCATCAACCTGGGCTATTCGGTGCGCTGGAATATCCGCGACCCGCAGCAATATCTCTTCCAGATCGCCAATCCCGAGGAAACGATCACCGCCGTCTCCGAATCCGCCATGCGCGCGGTCGTGGCGACGGTATCGCTCACCGATGCGCTCGGTGCCGGCCGTAACGCCATCGAGGCGCAGGTGCAGGAGCGCATGCAGCAGATCCTCGACAGCTACGGCGCGGGCGTGCGCATTCAGGGCGTCGCCATCAAGCAGGCCGATCCGCCAGCCGCGGTCAACGACGCGTTCAAGGAAGTGAGCGCAGCGCAGCAGGCCGCAGAGACCTATCTCAATCAGGCGCGCGCTTATGCGCAGCAACTCGCCGCTCGCTCGCAAGGTGAAGCCGGCGCGTTCGACCGGGTGTATGAGGAATATCGCCTCGCGCCCGAAGTGACGCGCCGCCGCATGTATTATGAAACCATGGAAAATGTGCTCTCCGGCGTGAACAAGACGATCCTCGAAGCACCCGGCGTAACGCCCTACCTCCCGCTCCCGGCGCTTCGCCCCCGCGCGACCACCACGGTGGAAGTTCCGCAAACGCCACAACAGACCCAACAGGGAGGCGCACAATGACCGTTTCCCTCCGCAACCCGATCTTCCTGGCCGTTCTCGCCACGATCCTCCTCATCCTAATCGGCAGCACGCTGTCGATCGTGCCGGAAACCAAGCAGGCCGTCGTGCTGCGCTTCGGCGAGCCGGTGCGCATCTACAATGCCTACAAGCCCAATGAAGTGTTCGGGAACACGGGCGCTGGCCTGAAGATTCGCATGCCGTTCGTCGATCAGGTCGTCTGGATCGACAAGCGCGTGCAGTCCGTGGCGATGGAACGGCAGCAGGTGCTCTCGACCGACCAGCTGCGTCTGCAGGTCGATGCCTTTGCGCGCTATCGCATCGTCGATCCCCGGCGCATGTTCATTTCCGCCGGCAGCGAAGCACGGGTCGAGGATGCGCTGCGGCCGATCCTGGGTTCAGCCCTGCGCAACGAGCTTGGCCGGCGGCGCTTCGACCTGCTGCTCAGCCCCGAACGCAGCGAGGTGATGAACAACATCACCACCGGCCTCAACAGGGTGGCTCGCCAATATGGCGCGGAAATCATCGACGTGCGGATCATGCGCGCCGATCTTCCCGATGGCACGCCATTGCAGAGCGCTTTCCAGCGCATGCGCACCGCGCGTGAACAGGAAGCGCTCACCATCCGCGCCGAGGGCGCCCGCCGTGCCCAGCTGATCCGCGCCGATGCCGATGCGGCAGCCGCCCGCGTCTATGCGGCCAGCTTCGGCAAGGACCCGCAGTTCTACGATTTCTATCGGGCCATGCAGTCCTACCGCACCACCTTCGCGGAGAATGCGACTGGTGAAACCAGTGCCGTCCTGTCCGCAGACAGTGATTATCTGCGGCAGTTCCGGGGACGCTGACCCCATGATGGCGCGGCCTCTGCGAGGTCGCGCCTCATCATTCAATGCCGGTTAATCCGGCAGATTCCATGGCCAGCGGGATCATCCTGCCGGTCCCGGACATTCTCCCCTGAATGCCGGATGAAATGATGAAGAGAAGAGGAACAGTCTTCGTGCGTTACGCTTATGCCCTCACAGCAGCCCTGCTTCTCGGCGGTACCACCATTGCCCTGACATCCAATTCGTCCAGCGTGGTCGCCCAGACAGCGCAGAACGAAAATATGGCTGCCGCCGCACCGCGCGGCGCGCCGATGAGCTTTGCCGACATGGCGCAGAAGCTCCAGCCGGCCGTGGTGAACATTTCCACCCGCCAGCGCGTGCAGGTGCAGAACCCCTTCGCCGGCACGCCATTCGGCAGCCTCTTCGGCATGGGCGACCAGCCCCAGACGCGGCAGGCGCAGTCACTCGGCTCCGGGTTCATCATCTCCGCCGACGGTTATGTCGTCACCAACAATCACGTCATCGCGCCCGGCGCGCGTGGCGCGCGGGTGGATGCGATCACGGTCACCCTGCCCGACCGGACGGAATATGAAGCCAAGCTGGTCGGCACCGATCCGCGATCGGACCTCGCCGTCCTCAAGATCACCACCACCAAGCCGCTGCCGTTCGTGAAGTTCGGCGATTCGACACAGGCGCGCGTGGGTGACTGGGTGATTGCCATCGGCAATCCCTTCGGCATCGGCAGCACGGTGACCGCCGGCATCATCTCGGCGCTCCACCGCAATACCGGTGGCGGCGAGCGCTTCATCCAGACCGACGCCTCGATCAATCAGGGCAACAGCGGCGGCCCGATGTTCGACATGAATGGCAATGTGATCGGCATCAACAGCCAGATCCTCTCGCCCACCGGCGGCAACATCGGCATCGGCTTCGCCATCCCCTCCGAGCAAGCCGTCCCGATCATCGAGACGCTGCGCAAGGGCGAGTCCGTCACGCGTGGCTATCTCGGCATCCAGATCGGCCAGCTCTCGGAAGACATGGCCGATTCGCTTGGCCTGCCCCGCAGCCGTGGCGAGTTCGTCCACGGCGTCGAGCCCGGTCGCGCCGCTGACAAGGCGGGCATCAAGGCCGGCGACGTGATCGTGAAGGTCGATGGCCGTGAAGTGACTCCGGACGAGACGCTGTCCTACATCGTCGCCAATCTGCCGGTCGGCACGAGCGTTCCGATCGAGCTGGTCCGGCAAGGCAAGCGCATGACCGTTCGCGCGACGATCGAAGAGCGCCCCGCCGAGGAGGAACTGGCGAACTTCAGCCAGCCCGCGGAGGAAGACTTCTCGGACCAGGATGCGCAGGCGACGAAGGAAGCCTCGCAGCAGCTTCTCGGCGTGGCGGTTCAGAACCTGACGCCGACCATCGCGCGTCAGCTCGGCCTGCCGACGGAAACGCGCGGTGTCGTCATCACGGCAGTGGATCCGACCACGGATGCCGGCGCCAAGGGCCTGCGTCGTGGCTTTGTGGTGACCACGGCCAATGGCCAGCCGGTGACGAGCGAAGAAGAGCTCGGCAAGGTCGCGCAGGCCGCCAAGGATGCCGGCCGCAATGCCGTGCTGCTGCAGGTGATCCGTCGCGGCGCGCCGCCGGCGTTCGTGCCGATCCGCCTGCGCGGCATGTAAGCGGCACGCCAATGCATTCCCAAAGGGCGCGGCAACCCCGCGCCCTTTTCTTTTGCGGATGCTTTTCTTGCGCTCCCCACCCGGCTACCTCTGCCGAGTGGGTGGAGGACAAGCATGAGCGACGAGACGAGCATCTTCATTGGCCAGAGCCTTGGCGGCGAACCACAGCGACTGGTGCTGCGCCGTGCCAACCGCCATGGCCTGATCGCGGGCGCAACGGGCACCGGCAAGACGGTGACGCTGCAGGGGCTGGCCGAAAGCTTTTCCGCGCGCGGCGTTCCGGTCTTCCTCGCCGATGTGAAGGGTGATCTTTCCGGCATAGCCATGGCGGGCTCCCCGACCGCGAAGAATGCCGACAAGCTCATTGCCCGCGCGCAGGAGATCGGCCTTGCCGATTACGCCTTCTCGGACAATCCGGCGATCTTCTGGGATCTCTATGGCGAGCAGGGGCATCCCGTCCGTACCACAATCTCCGAAATGGGGCCGCTGCTGCTGGCGCGGCTGATGGGCCTCAACGAAACGCAGGAAGGCGTGCTGACCATCGCCTTCCGCTATGCCGATGACGAGGGCCTGCTGCTGCTGGATCTCGGCGACCTGCAATCCATGCTCACCTTCTGCGCGGAGAATGCGGAGATGCTGAGCGCGCGCTATGGCAATGTCGCCAAGGCCAGCGTCGGGGCGATTCAGCGCCAGCTGCTTCAGCTCGAATCGCAGGGTGGCGACAAGTTCTTCGGCGAGCCGGCGCTGGAAATCAGCGATCTCATCCGGACCGACGAGAAGGGCCGCGGCTACATCAACATCCTCGCGGCCGACAAGCTGATGCGCAGCCCGAAGCTCTACGCCACCTTCCTGCTGTGGCTGCTCTCGGAACTATTCGAGACGCTGCCCGAGGTGGGTGATCCGGACAAGCCGGTGCTGGTCTTCTTCTTCGATGAGGCGCACCTGCTGTTCGACGATGCGCCCAAGGCGCTGGTCGACAAGATCGAGCAGGTGGTCCGCCTCATCCGCTCGAAGGGCGTGGGTGTGTATTTCGTCACGCAAAACCCCATCGACGTGCCCGAGGAAGTCGCGGGCCAGCTTGGCAATCGCGTGCAGCACGCGCTGCGTGCCTTCACGCCGCGCGAGCAGAAGGCAATCAAGGCGGCGGCAGAGACATTCCGCGCCAATCCCGATCTCGATGTGGAGACCACGATCATCGAGCTGCGGGTGGGCGAGGCGCTTGTCTCGCTGCTTCAGGAGGACGGCGCGCCATCCATGGTCCAGCGCACGCTCATCGCGCCGCCGCGCTCAAGGCTGGGCGTGCTGGAGCCGAAGGAGCGCGCGATCATCCAGTCAATCTCCCCGTGCGACGGCAAATATGACGAGACGATCGACCGGGAATCGGCGGAGGAAATCCTGCTCGCGCGCGCAGAGGCCGCTGCAGCTGCAGCAGACGCCGCAAAGGCGCAGGCCGCGGCGGACAAGGCGGCGGCAGAGCAGGCAAAGCTGGAAGCCAAGCAGCGCGAGGCCGAGGCACGGGCTCAGGCGCGTGAGGCAGCGCGGCCCAGCAATATCGATCGGGCGATCCAGTCCGCCACACGCTCGGCAGCATCATCGGTCGGGCGGCAGGTCGCCAACGAGATCGGCAAGGCCATTCTTGGGGGATCGAGCCGCAAGAGCAGCGGCGGCCTGGTAGGCCGACTGGTGCGCGGGGTGCTGGGTGGTTTGCTGAAATAAGGGTGGAGAAATCTGGTTGGTGCGTCACCTGTCACGGAAATGACGCACATTTGTAATCCTATCGTCACCGCCCTGCCGCTGTCCTGTAAACTGCCAAGTTTAGGGGCCTCCCCAACATAAGGGGAGTTCTCATGAAAAATATTGTTCTGGGCGCAAGTCGCGCCGCGATTGCTGCTGCGCTTTTTCTGCCCGCCATTGCGCAGGCGGGGACGATCCAGGGCTCGGTGACGGATGACAGCGGCACGCGCGCGCTCCAGAGCGCCCAGCTGCGCATTGTTGAGCTCGATCGCGTCGCGGAAGCAGGCCGCGACGGCCGCTTCGTCTTCAACGACGTGCCTGCCGGGACCTACACGATCGAAGTCCGCTACGTGGGCGCCGAGACGGCAACGGTCACCGTGGCCGTGCCGGAGACTGGAACCGTTGCGCAGAATTTCGCGCTGGTCGGCCAGGGCGCGGCCGACGTGCTGGTGCTTGGCCTTGCTGCCAATCAGGCGTCCTCGCTCTCGCGTCAGCGCGCCGCTGACGGCGTGGAAAGCGTGTTGACGCGCGACGCCATCGGCCAGTTCCCCGACCAGAACGTCGCGGAATCGCTGCGCCGCCTCCCCGGTGTGAACATTCTGAACGATCAAGGCGAGGGCCGCTTCGTTTCGATCCGTGGTCTCGACCCTGAGCTGAACGCCGCCTCGGTCAATGGCGTGCGTCTGCCTGCCCCGGAATCGGACGTGCGCTCGGTCGCGCTCGACGTGATCAGCTCGGACGTGATCGAATCCATCGAGGTGAAGAAGTCGCTGACGCCGGACATGGACGCCGACACCATCGGCGCCTCGGTCGAGATCAACACCACCAGTGCGTTCGACCGCAAGCGTGACCTCTTCGGCGTGAAGGCCGAGGGCAGCTACAACGACCTGACCGACACCCTCTCGCCCAAGGGCAGCGTGGATTTCTCCACCCGCGTGACCGACGATTTCGGCATCGCCGGCGGCCTCTCCTATTACAACCGCACCTTCGCCACCAACAATGTCGAGATGGATGGCTGGGACGAGGACGATGGTCTCGTCTATGCCGACACGGTCGAATATCGCGACTATGACGTGGAGCGCGAGCGGATCAGCGGCTCGCTCTCATTCGACTTCCGGGCGAGCGATTCGACCACGCTTTATGCGCGCGGCCTCTACAGCCAGTTCGACGACCACGAATATCGTCGTCGCCTGATCTTCGAAATGGAAGAAGGCCCGAGCAGCGGCACCGGCAACAGCGCCGGCTTCTCATCCGAGGACGAGGACCAGGAAATCGCCGTCCAACGCGATCTCAAGGACCGCTTCGAGCGCCAGCGCATCATGAGCCTGACGATGGGCGGCGAAACGGTGAGCGGCCCGTGGACGCTGACCTATTCCGGCAGCTGGGCCAAATCGACCGAGCGCGAGAACGGCTCGATCGATCCGGTCGTCTTCGAGCGCAAGTTCGAGAATGGCGACGATTTCGGCGTGATCTTCGACTACGCCGACGAGAAGCGCCCGGCCTATTCGATCACCAGCGGGCAGGCCGCATTCCTCGACCCCAGCGAATATGAATTCGACGAGCTCGAGCGCACCACGCTCTCCGACGCGAAGGACGAAGAGTTCGCTCTCAAGGCCGATGTCGCGCACAAGTTCGCCATGGTCGGCGGCGAGTTCACCGTACAGGCGGGCGCCAAGGCGCGCTGGCGCTCGAAGAGCTACAACGCTCAGGTGGACGTGTATGACGGCTTTGAGGACGATCTGACGCTGGCGGACTTTGAAGGCGAACAGGATTATGACCTGGCCGACATCAACCCGGTGGTGTCCAAGACCAGCTTCGGTTCTTTCTACAACAGCAACAGCGGCGGCTTTGAGCTCAACCCGCTCGACACGCTCGAGAAATCGGCCGAATCCGACTATGGCGTCGATGAGGACGTGATTGCCGGCTATCTGCTCGGTCGCTGGGACTCCTCCACGTTGCGCGTCATCGCAGGCGTCCGCGTCGAGCACACGAAGAACAAGATCTCCGGCAACATCCTCACCTTCATCCCCGAAGAGGAAGACGATGAGGGCGAGGTCATCCAGGAAGAAGGCATCGACGTTACGACCCAGCGGTTCGAGCGTAGCTACACCGATTGGCTGCCCAGCTTCACGGTGCGCTACGAGCCGATGCGCAATCTCGTTTTCCGCGTTGGCGGCTCGCGCAGCCTCGTGCGGCCCAAGCTTTCCAGCCTCGCGCCGCGCGCACTGATCGAGGATAATGAGGGCGAGTTCGGCAATCCGCAGCTGGAGCCCTACAAGTCCTGGAACCTCGACCTTTCTGCCGAATATTATTTCAGCAGCAACGGCGCGCTTTCTGCCGGCTTCTTCCTCAAGGACATCGAGAATTACATCGTCGAGCAGACCGTCGAGGACGTGGTCTATAATGGCGTGACGCTGGATGAAGGCACCACCTTCATCAATGGCGAGACCGCCAAGGTGCGCGGTTTCGAGCTGAGCTACAGCCAGCTCTTCGATTTCCTGCCTGCCCCGCTGGATGGCCTGCTCGCGCAGGTGAGCTACACCTATACGGACGCAACCGGCACCATCCTGACCGATGGCGACATCACCGATCCGCGCATGATTGGCCTCCCCTCTTCCTCCAAGCACACGCTGAACGCCGTGCTGGGCTATGAGAAGGGCCCGATTTCCTTCCGCGCCGCGGGCACCTATCGCGACAAATATGTCGATGAGGTTGGCGGCACCGCGGAGGAAGACCGCTGGGTTGCCGATCACTTCCAGCTCGACCTCTCGGCCAAATATCGCGTGACCGAAGGCATCCGACTGTTCGCGGAATGGATCAACGTAACGAACGCGCCTTACTTCGCTTACCAGAATTTCGAGAGCCGGCGGCGTCTTCTGCAATATGAGGACTATAGCTGGACCGCGAAATTCGGCGTGTCGGTGAACTTCTGATGACGGTGCGTCTCAGTGCTCTTGCGCTTCTTGGTTCCACGCTCGCGCTTGGCGCCTGCGCCGAACGCGAGCTGCCCATCGAGGTGCGGATCGCCAATGCCGATCCGGCTATGTCCGTCACGGCGCGGGGCGAGACCGAGCCGGTCGGCACGAACAATGCCGATGCGGCTGACGATCCGGCAATCTGGCGTAATGCCGCGAATCCGGCCGCGAGCCTCATCGTGGGGACGGACAAGAAGGCCGGCCTGCATGTCTATGGGCTGGATGGCCGCTCGCGGCATTTCCTCGATGCGGGGCAGGTCAACAATGTCGACCTGCGCGACAATGTGACGATCAATGGCGCGCCGGGCATTCTGGTTGTGGCGAGTGACCGCAACGATCCACGGCAGGCGAAGCTGGCGCTGTTCCGCCTCGATCCGGCGACGGCCCAGTTGACCTCGCTGGGCACCGTGCCGGCGGGCGCGGGCGAAGCCTATGGCGTCTGCCTTGCGCAGCAGGATGACGGGCGCGTGCATGCCTTCATCGTGGTGAAGGATGGCACCATCAACCAGATCGCGCTCGACACGGCGGGCACGACCGTATCCGGCCAGACCGTCCGCAGCATGAAGCTTGGCACCCAGTCGGAAGGCTGCGTTGTCGATGAACGCACCGACACGCTCTATGTGGCGGAGGAAGATGTCGGCCTGTGGCGCTTTGACGCGAAGGCAGACGGCGCGACGGTGCCGCACAAGATCGCGGCGGCGGATGGCAAGGCCATCGTTGCCGATGCCGAAGGCGTGGCGCTTGCGCCCATCGGAGCCAATGGCGGCTATGTCATCGTCTCCAGCCAAGGAGACAATGCCTATACGCTCTACAGCCTGCCCGATGAGCGCTATGTCGGCCGCTTCCGCATCGTGGATGGCGCAATCGGCGGGGCCGAGGAAACCGACGGCATCGAGCTGGCGCTGGGCGATTTCGGGGCGCAGTTCCCCGGCGGCCTGTTCATTGCGCAGGATGGCGAGAATGGCGCGGCAGCGCAGAACTTCAAGCTGGTGGCGTGGGCCGATATCGTCGCGGCGATGAAGTTGGCCGACTGAAGCCTACTGCCGACATAATTAGATTCCCGTCCGCCCTGAGCTTGTCGAAGGGCTGCTTTTCTTTCTCTCGGACGAAGAAGAAGCAGGACAGCCCTTCGACAAGCTCAAGGCGAACGGGGATTCAAACCGGGACCAACAGGTATTATCTGAAGGGTGGCGTTTAGCCCCGGCCGCGATAGCCGGGGACATCCTGATCCGGGAGCCACACGCCCTCGACGGGCGGACCGGATTGCCAGAACACATCGATGGGGATGCCCCCGCGCGGATACCAATAGCCGCCGATGCGCAGCCAGACCGGCTGCATTTCCGTGACCAGCCGCTCGCCGATGCCAACCGTGCAATCCTCATGGAACGCCGCATGGTTGCGGAAACTGCCGAGGAAGAGCTTGAGCGACTTGGATTCGACGATCGTCTCGCCCGGCACATAATCGATGACGATATGCGCGAAATCGGGCTGGCCGGTCACCGGGCACAGCGACGTGAACTCCGGCGCCGTGAAGCGCACGAGATAGGGGCGCCCCGTCCGTGGATTGGGCACATAATCGAGCACGGCGTCTTCCGGGCTAGCCGGAAGGCCACTTGTTTGACCGAGATGCTTGAGTGTCATGGCCTGCGCCTTAATATGATTCGCTCCCGGCGCGAACCCCTTTGCGCCAATGACCCACCCGAAGGACGCGCTTCTCCATGGACATGCTGGTTTCAACTGATTGGCTCGCGGACGAGCTTGGCGCGCCGGACCTCAAGATCGTCGATGCCACGGCCTTCCTGCCCGGCACGCCGCGTGACCCGCGGGCGGAGTATCGGCAAGCGCATATTCCCGGCGCGCTGTATCTCGACCTCTCGACACTGAACGACCCGGATGATCCGCGCCCCGCAACCGTGCCGACCGACACGCAGTTTGCCGCGCGCATGACGGCGCTCGGCATCGGGCGGGACGACCGGATCATCGTCTATGACAACAGCCCGCTCAGCAGCGCGGGGCGGGCATGGTGGCTCTTCCGCATCTTTGGCGCGCGCAAGCTGGCCATTCTCGATGGCGGGCTGGCGCGCTGGACCGCCGAGGGCCGTGCCACCGAGGCCGGGGAAGCGGCCCCGGTGACTGGCGCGGATTTTCAGGGAAAGCGCGATGATGCGGCGATCGCCAGCAAGGGCGATGTGCTCGCCAATCTGGAAAGTTGCGCCGCGCAAGTCGTCGATGCGCGCAGTGCCGATCGGTTCCGGGGGGAGGCCGCCGAGCCGCGCCCCGGTATGGCGGAAGGGCACATCCCCGGCTCGGCCAATCTGCCGTCCAACCTGCTGCTCGACGAGCAGGGCCGCTGGAAGCGCGGGGACGCGCTGCGGCAGGCCTTTGCGGAAGCGGGCGTCGACCTCGACAAGCCGCTCATCATGAGCTGCGGCAGCGGCGTGACGGCCTGTAACCTGCTGTTCGGTGCGGCGCTGCTCGGCAAGGAGGATGTGCGCATCTATGATGGCAGCTGGTCCGAATGGGGCGCCGATCCCGCCACACCCAAGGCGGTTGGCCCGGCATGAGCAGCAAGCAAGGCGACGGGGCTCGCGACAAGCCGCTTGGCGACGGCACGCGGCTCGTGCAGGCGGGGCGCCGCACGGAATGGACCGGCATGCCCGGGCAGCCCGGCGGCATCGTCAATCCGCCGGTCTGGCGCGCCTCCACCATATTGTATGAAGACGTCGCCCATCTGCGCGGCGCCACCACGGCCGATCCACACAGGCTCTATTACGGGCGGCGTGGCGCGCCGACGGGCTGGGCGCTGGCCGAAGCCATCACGCAGATGGAAGCCGAGGCGGCCGGCACAATGCTCTACCCTTCCGGCGTGGCGGCCATCGCCGGCGCGCTGCTCGCCGTGCTGAAACCCGGCGACGAACTGCTGATGGTGGACAGCGTCTATGGCCCCACCCGCGCGATGTGCGACGGGCTGCTGCGCGATTTCGGCGTGCGGACGATCTATTATGATCCCCTGATCGGCGCCGACATTGCTGCCCTGTGTACCGATCAGACCCGCGCGATCTTTCTTGAAAGCCCCGGCAGCCTCACCTTTGAGGTGCAGGATGTCCCTGCCATTGTCGCCGTTGCCAAAGCGCGCGGCATCGTGACGCTGATCGACAACACCTGGGCCACCCCGCTGCTGCTTCCGGCGCTGGGACTCGGCGTCGATGTCTCCATTCTCGCCTGCACCAAATATCTGTGCGGCCACAGCGACGTCATGATGGGGTCGGTCAGCGCGAACGCCGCGCTCTGGCCGGCGATCCAGAAGCGCGGGCATATGCTCGGGCAGATGTCGAGCCCGGACGATGCCTGGCTCGTCCTGCGCGGCATGCGTACGCTCGCCGTGCGGCTCAAGCATCAGGGTGAAAGCGCGCTTGCCCTCGCGCGCTGGCTTGAGGAACGGCCCGAAGTTGCACGGGTGCTGCATCCCGCGCTGCCGTCCTGCCCCGGTCACGCGGCATGGGCCCGTGACTTCAGCGGAAGCGCGGGGCTTTTTGCATTCGCGCTTGGCAGCACCGACGACGCGGCGCGCGCGGCGTTCATCGATGCCCTGGCGCTCTTCGGCATTGGCTATAGCTGGGGCGGCTTTGAAAGTCTGGCGCTGCCGGTCGATCCCGCCAATCTGCGCACTGCGCAGAAATGGACCGACGAAGGCCTGCTCGTCCGCATCAATGTCGGTCTGGAAGAACCCGCCGATCTTATCGCGGACCTCGATCGGGCCTTTGATCACTGGCGTGCTGCGCTGCGGAAGTAGAGTGCCTTGGCGCCTGTATCGGGGCTCGCACTGCACCCATTTCGGGCTGCAGCCTGAAACAGCAGGAACGGCGCGACTGGCCAATCACCGCTGAAAACCGGTACTTACGCTACGTTTTCAGACAATCGCCGCCGTTGCGTCGCTGCAACACAAAATGAGATCGTGACACATATGTGTCTTTTTTCACTTGTGCGCCGCACAAGGCAGAGGCATCAAGACTGCGGCTTGCCGGTAAGTCGCTCGACCGCAGTCATGCGGTTCAAAAACGAAGCGATCGCCCGGCGCCGCAGGCAGGGACGATCGCATTTTTTATCTCGTTAAGGGGAATCCCATGCGTAAGTCCATTCTGGGCCTCTCGGCCCTCGCTATTCTTGCCACTGCCACGCCTGCTCTCGCGCAGGATGATGCCAGCGGCCTGACCGTTTCCGGCTCCGCCACGCTCGTCTCCGATTACCGCTTCCGCGGTTTCTCGCAGACCAAGCAGAATGCTGCCGTTCAGGCCGGCATCACTGTCTCGCACGACAGCGGCTTCTATTTCGGCACCTGGGGTTCGAACGTCGATTTCCCGGATCTCGATGGCGCAGGCAATGGCGCGACCGCTGAGGTCGACTTCTTCGCCGGCTACTCGACCGATCTGGCGCCGGGCGTCTCGGTTGACTTCGGCCTGCTCTATTATCTGTACCCCAAGGACACCGTCATTGACGTGGCAACGGACTATTTCGAGCCCTATGTCACGCTTTCCACGGAACTGGGTCCGGTTGGCCTTGCGCTCACCGCGAACTATGCCTGGAAGCAGGAAGCCCTCGGTGACAACGACTCCTTCTACCTGAAGGCCGCTCCGTCGCTCGCCATTCCGGGTACGCCGTTCTCTGTCGATGGTCACATCGGTTACGGTTCGAGCGACAGCTTCCTGGGCGGCGTTGACGGCGAAGTGTTCGACTGGTCGGCTGGCGTCAGCGCAAGCTGGCAGGCCCTGACCTTCGGCGTGCGCTATGTCGACACCGACGAACCCGGCCAGATCCGCGGCAGCGACGCTGCGGTGGTCTTCTCGCTCGGCGCTTCGTTCTGATCGAATAAAATACAGCCGTCGCCGGGGGGTGGACGGCTGAAGGAAGGGGCTGCGGCATATGTCGCGGCCCCTTTTCTGTTTCTATAGCTATCGCCCGATTTCGCCGATGAGCCGGTACAGGCTGGCGCTCCGGACCTATTCGGGAATCAGTCGGCCGTGCCGCGTCGCGCCGTGATGATGCGAATGGTCGGTTCCAGCATCTGGCCCTTCATCACGCCGTCGCCCTTGGTCGGGCTGCGTGGCGCATCCCAGATCTCGCGAATGACGTCCATGCCCTCGATCACGCGGCCAAAGGCGGCGAAGCCGGGCTGATCGTCGGTCGCGTCGAAGCCGCGCATGTCACCCACAATGATGAAAAAGTCCCCGGTCGCCGTGCCCGGCGCGCCCTGCGCCATGGAGATGACGCCTTCGATATGGCTGAGCCCGGTCTTGCTCGTCGGCTCGTGCGGCACGGGTTTGAGGATACGCTTGGGATCGTTCTGCGTGCCGCCCTGAATGAAGCCGCCCGGTGTGCCATCCTCCCATTTGAACGAACGGTAGAAGGCCGTGCCGTCCAGCCGTTTGCCATCGACATAAGCGAGGAAATTGGCGGCGGTGACGGGTGCACGCTCCACCTCGATCGCCAGCGTGATCGGGCCGGCGCTGGTCGTCAGCACGACCGGCACCGTCTCGTACACCTGTGCCATCACGGCTTCCCGCGCTTTAGCGGCCTCCTCCTCCGCCTTGCGCTGCGCCTCCGCCGCTTCTGCGGCGCGGGCCTCCTCATCCGCCTTGGCCATGGCCTCGATTTCAGCCTCGATCTGGGCCTGAATTTCGGCTTCGGTTCGCTGGGCCTGAGCGGGCGCAGCGACAAAAGTGGCACCAGAGATCAGGGCAAAAGGCAGCAACAGCCGGCGAAGAGTCTTCAGGGCGGTCATGGCGCAATGCTAACCTGCGTCGGCGTGAAGAGACAAGTCATGCGTTTCGCTTCACAGCCTTGGCGGACAGGCCTATAGGCAGTGCCGCCATGTCTTTCCTCGGCCTTGCCGCTCTCTTTCTGCTGACCGTCGCGCTGATGGAAGGCTTTGCCTATGTGATGCACCGCTGGGTGATGCACGGGCCGGGCTGGTTCCTGCACGCCAGCCACCATCGGCCACGCAAGGGCAATTGGGAGCTGAACGATCTCTATTTCGTGATCTTCGCGGCCCCTTCCATCCTGCTGCTGCTGGGCGGCGTGCAACTGGGCTGGGGCGACTGGGCGACGGCTATTGGGGCAGGTATCGCCGCTTATGGCGCCATCTATCTCGGCTTTCACGACATCATCGTGCATCAGCGGGTGAAGCACCGCTATGTCGCTCGCTCGCCCTATATGAAGCGCATCGTGCAGGCGCACCGGCTGCATCATGTCGTCGAAACGCGCGAGGGCAATGTGAGCTTCGGCTTCCTTGTCGCGCCCCGGCCCGAGGACCTGAAGCGCCAGCTCGCCAGCATGGAAACCGGACGCCTGAGGGACGCCAAGGGCGCGCCCGGCCAGCCCGGCTGATCTTCCGCGCCAATCTCAGGCCATCTCCGCCAGATGGCGCGCGCGCAGGGCCTGCTTGTCGATCTTTTCCGAGCCGAGACGCGGTAACGGCTGTGTGCTGAAGATGATCGTCCCCGGTCGCTTGTATGGCGCCAGCCGGTCCTTGAACGCTGCATCGATAGTGGCCCGATCGAGCCCATCGGCGACCACATAAGCCACCGGCACTTCGCCAAAGCGCGTGTCCGGCACCCCGAACACCGCGCACTCCCGGACCTGCGGAAGGGCATAGAGCGCGGCCTCGACCTCCTGGCTGGCGATATTCTCGCCACCCCGGATGATGATGTCCTTCCGGCGGCCGACAATGACGAGATAACCCTCCTCATCCAGATAGCCGAGATCACCGGTGAGGAGATGACCGCTCGGCGTAAACAGCGCCGCATTGTCCGCAGGCCGGTTCCAGTAGCCCAGAACATTGCCGATCGACCGGATGCCGATTTCGCCAAGGTCGCCGGCAGCCCGCTGTTCGCCATCCTCGCCGAACACCGCCACCTCGGCCAGCGGTGCCGTCGCGCGGCCGGGGCTGTCAGACCGCGCGAACGCGGCCTCCCGAACAATGCCGGTGCCTGCCGCATTGGTCTCGGTGAGGCCGAAACCGAACGACGGCCAGACGCCCGGCAGCCCCTCACGCAAGCGGTCGAGATGCTCAACGGGGCGCGGTGCGCCGCCAGCGGCAAGGTCCGACAGGGAGGAGAGATCGAAACTCGCTCGCTCGGGATGGCTGGCCAGCTCCACCCCCATCAACGGCACACCGGTCAAATAGGTAATCCGCTCGCGCTCGATAAGCTGGAGCGCTTCCAACGCATCCCAGCGGCGCATCACGACCATCTTGCGGCCTTGCGCGAAGCTCTGGAGCATGACCACAACTTCGCCCGTCACGTGGAATAATGGCAGGCTGAGCAAGGTCGCGGGCGGCGGCGGCGGCGGTTCACCCTGCTTCTGCGCCAGTGTGAGGACGGACAGCGCCGAAGCGGCAAAGTTGAGTGTCGCCTGCACCTTGGCGCGATGATCGGAAAGCGCGCCCTTGCACTGGCCTGTAGACCCGGAAGTGAAGAGCAACGTGGCTGGCGCATCCCCGCCCAATTGCGGCAGGGTCACGATTTCAGGGTCGCCCCTCACGGGCGCGAGGCATTCCTCGATAGGCGCATCAAGATCGAGCAGGATCAGCCGCGTGTGCTGCGCTGCGCCTGCCTGCGCCAGCGCATCGTGGCGAAAGCGATCGGCAAGCACCACAGGACAACCGACATCGCGAATGGCATCGGCCATTTCCGGGCCGGTCCAGAAGCTGTTGATCAGGGTCGCCACGCCGCCGGCCATCACAATGCCCATATAGCCGATGACCCAGCCCGCCCCGTTGCGCGCGGCGAGGCCGACATGGCTGCCGGGGATGACGTCATGATGCGTGATCAGACCGGCGGCGACTTGCCGAGCCAGCGCATGAACCTGCGCGAACGTCAGTCGTTCCTCACCATCGATCAGGCACTCCCGCTCGGCATATAATGCGCAGCAGGCCGCGAAATAGGACGGGAGATCAGGCGGCGCTGAATCGAACGCGCGCCAGCGCTGCCCGCGCACCGCCACCTCACCGACATGCAGCAACCCCGGCGTGCCGGTGATCGCCAGCCGAATGGTGTCAATGGCCTCGTCATAGGGATGCGCCATTCGGTCCTCTCCGCCCTTGGTCTTGTAACCGTCTTGCACTATGCAGCGCAAAACCGACGGGGAAAAGACTTGACGCTTGCTGTCCTGGCCGCTGCGCAGCCCATCTACTTTCAGAACCTTGGGCTTGATCCGGTCGCCCTCGATCTCGGCTTCTTCGCGATCAAATGGTACAGCCTGGCCTATCTCGCCGGCATCCTGATCGGCTATTGGTATCTCACCGTACTGATCCGCCAGCCCGGCTCACCGATGGCGCGCCGCCATGCGGACGACTTCATTTTCCATGCCACTCTCGGCATCATTCTGGGCGGACGGCTGGGCTATGTGCTCTTCTATCAGCCGTCCATTCTCCAGAACCCGCTCGACATCTTCAAACTGTGGGAAGGCGGCATGTCGCTGCACGGCGGGACGGTCGGCGTCATCGCCGCGATCTGGTGGATGGCGCGGCGAGAGAAGCTCTCCTTCCTGCGCGTGTGCGATTACATTGCCTGTGTCGTCCCCTTTGGCCTGTTCTTCGGCCGCCTCGCCAATTTCGTGAATGGCGAGCTGTGGGGCAAAGTCACCACCGTGCCCTGGGCCATCGTGTTCCCCGGTGCGGGCGATCTGCCGCGCCACCCCAGCCAGCTTTACGAAGCCGTGCTCGAGGGGCCGGTGATGTTCGCAATCCTCGCCTTCTTCTTCTGGAAGACCAAGGCCCGCTACGAGCCGGGCAAACTCTTCGGGATCGCCGCGCTCTGCTACGGCGCCGCACGCTTCTTCGTGGAATTCTATCGGGAGGCGGACGCGCAGCTCATGGAGTTTGCGGAGCGCACCGGCCTTCACATGGGCCAGTGGCTGACCATCCCGATGCTCGTGCTCGGCATCTATCTGGTGGCTACGGCAAAGAGCCGCCGCACCCGCGTGGAGCCGCTCGCCGGGCAGGACAGTGTCGCCTGAGATAGAAGCGCCTCACGCCACGCAGCCCGACATCTGGCAGGGGCGCGAGTCACTCTCGCTGCATGATTTCATGGCCGCAGCCAATGCGGCTTATTATGCCGGGCGTGACCCGTTGGGCGCGCGTGGCGATTTCATCACCGCGCCGGAAATCAGCCAGATGTTCGGCGAGCTGATCGGCCTGTGGTTTGCCGATCTTGCGCTCCGGGCCGGCGTGGGCGCGAACTGTGCCTATGTCGAGCTGGGGCCGGGGCGCGGGACGCTCGCCGCCGACGCCCTGCGCGCCATGGGGCAGGGCGGCCTTTCGCCGCCCATTCATTTCGTCGAGACCAGCCCGGTCCTGCGCGAACGCCAGCGGGCCGCCGCGCCGGGTGCGACATGGCATGAGAGCGTGGCGGCGCTCCCTGAGGACCAGCCGCTCATCATCATCGCCAATGAGTTCTTCGATGCCCTGCCGATCCGCCAGTTCCAGCGCACGGGCGCCGGCTGGCGTGAACGCATGGTGCAACGCACGCCCCCCGCATTCACGCTCGGCAAGCAGGACTGCGTCGCGGATATCCCCCTGCCGCTCAGCGACGCGCCACTGGGCGCCATTGTGGAGCGGAACTTCGCGAGTGAGACGATTGCCACCGATCTTGGAAAGCGCATCTTGCGGCAGGGCGGCGCGTTGTTGATCATCGATTATGGCTATGAGGGACCGGCCACCGGCGATACGCTGCAGGCAATGACCCAGCACCGTTTTGCCGATCCACTGGACGCGCCCGGCACGCGCGATCTCACCGCTCATGTCGATTTCGGCATGATCGCGGCGCTTGGTCGCACCCTTGGTTTGCGTCCGCAGCCCTGCATTGGACAGGGCGCCTTCCTCACCGCGCTGGGAATCGATGCGCGCGCGGCCGCACTCACCCGCGCCAATCCCGCCCGCGCGGACGATGTAAAGACGGCGCGCGACCGGCTCGTCGAAGCGGATCAGATGGGCCAGCTCTTCAAGGTTCTGGCCCTGCGTCATCCCGACTGGCCGGTCGCGGCAGGCTTCGCATGAGTGTCGAGGTCCTTCGTGCGCCCGCACTTGGCGACATGCCCCACGGCTTTCTCGGTCGGCGGGGCGGCGTCTCTGGCGGCATCCACGCCGGGCTGAATGTCGGCCTCGGCTCAGACGATGAGCGGGACGCGATCCTGCACAATCGCGATGTCGCGCGCGATGCCGTGCTGCCCAAATCTACACTCGTCACCGTACATCAGGTCCATTCTGCGCGCGCGCTTGTCGTGGATGCCCCCTTCCCGCTCGATGCCCGCCCGGAGGCCGATGCGCTGGTGACGAACCGACCCGGACTCCTGCTGGGCGTGCTCACGGCCGATTGCGTGCCGATCCTGTTCGCCGATACCACGCACGGCGTTGTTGGCGCAGCGCATGCCGGCTGGAAGGGTGCGCTGACCGGTGTGGCGGAAGCGACCATCGAGGCCATGACGTCATTGGGTGCGATGCGCTCGACCATCGCTTGCGCGATCGGACCGTGCATCGGCAAGGCCAGCTATGAAGTGAGCGCGGGTTTCGAGCGGCCCTTTCTGGAAGAGGAACCGGAGGACGAGCGCTTCTTCACCGAGGGTCGCCCCGGCCATCTCCAGTTCGACATTGCCGGCTATGTCGGCGCCCGGCTCGCGCGCACGGGCATCGGCACGGTCACGATGCTGGATGAAGACACATACAGTCAGCCCGAACGCTTCTTCTCCTATCGCCGCGCCTGCCATGCTGGCGAGCCGGGTTATGGACGACAGATCTCGCTCATCGGAGTGCAGGGTTAAGTCCCCCAGCTCCAGCGTCCGTTCGTGTCGAGCGCCGTCGAGACACGTCCAGCGCGGTTTCTGTGTGTCTCGACTACGCTCGACACGAACGGGGCGTTTTCGAAGGATTATTCGATACTTGCGCAGCGCAGTCGCGCCGCGCAACATCACCAGTGCAGGATTGGCCAGCCCTTTTCAGCTGCCATCACGGCCAGCGCCCGGTGCGGATTGGCAGCATGGCCTTCATCCGCAAAGCCTAGCAGCGGCGCATCGGTCACGTGATCGCTATAGGCGCGGACATGCGCATTTGTCCGCTCGATGCCTTCCTGCGCCATCCATGCTTCGATCATCCGCAACTTTGCGACGTCGTAGCAGTTCTCCCCCGCAATACGGGCGCGGATGTAGTCGACGTCCTGGCTGAAATGATCGGTAGCAATCACATCGTCAAATCCCAGCCTCGCCGCGATGGGCTCCACATAGAGCCGGAAGGATGCCGACGCGATGACGAGGCGGCATCCGGCGGCACGATCCTGTGCAATCTGCGCCAGAGCACCGGCGCGGACGTTTTGCGCCAGCACCTTGTCGGCATAGCCCTCCACGACGGGCCTGATCTTCTCCCGGCTGACTCTCCGGCCAATAAGCAATGCCTGATTGAGCTCCTTTGCGCGTCCGCGGTCGACGAGGCCGAGGATATAGCCCAGCATGATGAAGCCGGTCAGCGGCAGGAAAATCAGTCGCCAGGGCGCGAGCGAAAGCGCCATGTGAGTGAGGAAAGCGGCATAGGTGCCTCGCACGGTAATCGTGCGGTCCATGTCGTAAATTGCGATCCTCTGCACGCGTCCTGCTCTCCCTGTCCTCATGGGCCGCAGCCCGGCGCATGGTCCAAATCGGCTTGCCGCGCAATGCAAACTGGCCCACTGTGGTTCCGATGATGCAGCCTGCCGACCTCATCGAGAGCAACGATGCACAAGGCCGGACAGTTGCCTTTACCGGCAGCCTTACGCTTGCGGACCTTGGCGAGTTGCCTACGCGCGTCGACGCAATCCCGGACGATGTTGCCCGGATCGACCTGGCAGAGGTCACCCAGATCGACACGATCGGCGCGTGGATCGTCCACCGGCTTGCTGTGCGAACACAAGCACAGGTCACCGGGGCGAGCGACGAAGCCAGCCGACTGATCGACGTGGTTTCCCGCAACGATCAGGTGCTTGAAAGCCGGCCCGTGCCGCCACATCCCATCGTGCGCATCCTCGAGGAGCTCGGCACCGCGACCAAGATGACCTTCCAGACCATGGTTGGCCTGCTTGGCTTTCTGGGCGCGGTTGTCATCACCTCGTTCATGCTTCTGCGCCATCCCTCGCGCATCCGGATGATCGCCGTTGTTCAGCGCATCGAAGTTGTCGGCGTCTCGGCGCTGTTCATCATCGGGCTGATGAGCTTTCTGGTCGGCATCGTGATTGCGCAGCAGGGTTCGGTGCAGCTCGAGCAGTTCGGCATGGAAGTGCTCACCGTCAATCTCGTCGGGCGCCTGACCCTGCGCGAGCTGGGCGTGCTGATGACGGCGATCATGGTCGCGGGGCGCTCCGGATCGGCCTTTGCCGCGCAGATCGGCACCATGCAGCTCAACGAGGAAGTGGACGCAATGCGCACCATTGGCGTGTCGCCCATGGAAGCGCTGGTGATGCCGCGCATCATGGCGGCCGTGGTCATGATGCCGCTCCTCGGCTTCTATGCCTCGGTCATGGCGATCATCGGCGGCGCGTTCCTCTGCGCCGTCTCGCTGGATATCCCGCCGGTCACCTTCTTCCAGCGGTTGCGCGAAGTCGTGCCGCTGACCGATCTCTATATCGGCCTCATCAAGGCCCCCGTCTTCGGCCTCATTATCGCGATTGCCGGCTGCTTCCAGGGCCTGCAGGTGCGCGGTAATGCAGAGGAAGTCGGCCTCCGCACGACCGCTGCTGTAGTGCAGGCCATCTTCATCGTCATCGTGCTCGATGCAATCTTTGCGGTGTTTTTCACCTGGATCGGCTGGAAATGAGCGGCGAGGATATCGTCATCTCCATCCGGGGACTGGTCAATCGCTTCGGCAATCAGACCGTGCACGAGGGGCTGGACCTGGATGTGCGGCGCGGCGAGATTCTGGGCGTCGTTGGTGGATCGGGCACCGGCAAGTCGGTGCTGATGCGCGCCATCATCGGCCTGCAGAGTCCTCAAGCGGGCTCCATCGAAGTGTTCGGCGAACAGATGCTCGACCGCGACCCCTCCGATCCGGAACTGCTGGCGATCCGCAAGCGCTGGGGCATCCTGTTCCAGAATGGCGCGCTGTTCTCCACGCTCACCGTGTCCGAGAATGTGCAGGTGCCGCTGCGCGAATATTATCCGGATTTGCCTGTGCGACTGCGCGAGGAAATCGCGGCCTACAAGATTCTGATGACCGGCCTTCCCGACAATGCCGGGCCCAAATTCCCGTCCGAGCTTTCCGGCGGCATGCGCAAGCGCGCAGGGCTGGCGCGCGCGCTCGCGCTCGACCCTGCATTGCTGTTCCTCGACGAACCGACGGCCGGGCTCGACCCGATCGGCGCCGCAGCCTTTGACGAGCAGACGCGCGCACTCCAGGAGACGCTCGGCCTCACCGTGTTCCTGATCACGCATGATCTCGACACGCTGCACGCCATCTGCGATCGGGTTGCGGTGCTGGCCGATCATCAGGTCATCGCGGTCGGCACGATCGACGAGCTTCTCGCGCTCGATCATCCCTGGATTCAGGAATATTTCAACGGGCCCCGAGGCCGTGCTGCGCATGGCCAGAGCACCTATCAGAAGCGGGACTCATGATGGACATCGTGTCGGAAGCGTGGACAGTCTGGAACCGGGCCGCCATAAAGCCGTTGGGGGAAAGCAGGAGATAGATGGAAACACGATCCAACAATGTGTTCGTGGGCGCGGTCGTCCTGCTCCTCGTAGCTTTGACGGTGGGGGCGGCTTTCTGGTTCTCACGTGTCGGTGAAGCGGACCGGAAAGAGTATGACATCTTTTTCAAGCAGTCCGTCAGCGGAATCGCGCGCGGATCGGCCGTAACCTATGCCGGCGTCCCGTCCGGTCAGGTCCAGTCCATCGAACTTTGGGAAAAAGACCCGCAGTTCGTGCGCGTCCGCATCGTCGTCAGCAAGTCGACGCCGGTCCTTCAGGGCACCACCGCCACGATCAATGGCGTCGGTTTTACTGGCGTCTCGGAGATCCAACTTGAAGGCGCGGTGCGTGGTGCGCCACCCATCGTCTGCCCCGATCGCAATGCCCAGTCCGTCTGCCCGGAGGGCGTTCCTGTCATTCCCACCAAGCCGGGTGCGCTTGGCGAGCTGCTCAACAGCGCGCCGATGCTGCTGGAGCGGCTCACCACGCTGACGGAGCGCCTGACCGAACTGCTCGATGACCGCAACCAGCGGCACATCGCGGGCATTCTGCGCAACCTCGATCAGCTCAGCGGCGACCTTGCCGCGCGTGGCCCGGAACTCGCTGAAACGATCGTTCAGGCGAAGTTGACCCTCGAGAACGCCTCCAAGGCGGCCGAGGCACTGGCGGAGGCTGCCAACAGCACCAATGCACTGGTCAACGACGAAGGCCGACCCCTGATCCGCGATCTGCGCACGACGATCAGGAACGCCGGCTCGACGCTGGAGACGCTGGATGCCACGCTCAAGGAAGCGCAGCCCGGCATGCGCACCTTCACCCGCGACACCATGCCGCAAATCGGCTTGCTCGTGCGTGACCTGCGCCAAGTCTCGCGTTCGCTCCAGTCGGTGACGGACACGATTGAACAACAAGGCGCCGGCGCGTTGATCGGCTCACCCAAACTGCCGGATTACAAGCCATGACCAAGAGACCAGCCGAGTTCATGACTGCTCATGACGTTTGCGAGGAGGGAGGCCGACCGATGCGCAAGGCAGGGCTTGCCGTTGCCGCGATCGGGCTTCTGCTTGCGGCAAGCGGTTGCGTAAAGATTGGCAGCGAACCCCCCGCGCGCCTGCTGTCGATCGCCAGCGCTTCGCAGGTTGCCGCTGGCGTCGCGGCGTCCAGCGCGAGCGAATCCGCGCTGTTCATCGATGTCCCCAATGTGCCCAAGTCCCTTGCGACCCCGCGCGTCGCGGTGCGAGAGAACAGCACGAGCTTTGCTTATGTAAAGGACGCCCTCTGGGTCGACACGCCTGCCAAACAGTTCCAGTCGCTGCTCTCTGAAACCGTCCGTGCGCGCAGCAATGTCCTCGTGCTCGATCCCGGCCAGTATCTCGCCCGCGCCGGCTACATCCTGAACGGGGATCTCGTTGAGTTCGGTGTCGATGCTGTCCGCCAGCAGGCTGTGGTCACCTTCGACGCCACCATGTTCTCCCCGGACGGCCTGACCGTAACGCGGCAGCGCTTCACGGCATCCGCACCGCTGAGCCGGATCGATGCCGAAAGCGTCGCACCGGCGATCAGCGAAGCCGCCAACGAAGTGGCGATTGCCGTGGCCGACTGGGTCGCCGGCCGCACCTGAGCTTTCGCTCAGGCGAGGCTCTTCGTTGCCTGCTCCATGACGTCACGCGAGAGTCCCGGCTCGGCGACGATGCGCTCCAAGGCCGCGCGCATGGCCGCGCCACGTTGCGCATCGAACCGGCGCCAGCGCCCGAGCGGCGGCACCAGCCGCGCCGCGGTCTGTGGGTTGAGCTTGTCGAGCGCGATGATCGCATCGGCGACCATCGCGTAGCCCTTGCCATCCGCGCGATGGAACGCCCACTGATTGGCGGCGAACGCCCCATAAAGCGCCCGGGCACGGTTCGGGTTCGTCAGCGTGAAATCGGCGTGCCGGCTCAGCGCCTCGACATTCTCGACCGTCTCCGCATGGAAAGCGAGCGCCTGTGTCTGAAACCATTTGTCGATCACCAGCGCATTGCCGGCATATCGCTGATGGAACGCGGCGAGAGCATCGTTCCGCTCGGGCGTCGCGCCACTGGCCAGCACGGCCAGCGCTGCCTGCCGCTCGGTCATATTGTCCGCGCGCTCGAATTGGCTGAACGCCAGCGCCGGGCCATCGGGAGCACCGGAGGCCACCAGATAGTTGAGCGCAACCCCGCGTAGCTTGCGCGCCGCCCGCGCATCCGCCGAGAGCGAGAAACCATTGCGCGCGCATTCGGCATGAAGGGCGCGCCAGTCGCTTTCCAGCCGCGCACCGATCTCGTGCTGCAGCGCCTCGCGCGCCGCGTGGATCGCATCCGGATCGACGACCTGCATCTGGTCGCCGAGATAGGCTTCGCTTGGCAGCCGTACCGCTTCGGCGATCAAGGCACGATCTAGCGATGTATCGCTGATGGTCTTCCGGATCGATTCGACGATCACGCTGCTGTCGAGGGAGCCGCCGGCAATATGGCCGAGCAGGCCGTTGATCATGAGTTGCTGCAGCGCCTCGTAACGGCTGAACGCATCATCGTCGCGGGCGGCGAGGAACGCCAGATCCGCCGCACTCTGCTCGGCCTCCACGATGATCGGCGCCGAGAAGCTGCGATTGAGGGACAGCACGGGCGGCTGCGCAAAACCCTGGCGCGTCACCACGGTCTCCGCGTCGCTGAGCACCAGCAGTTCCTCGCCCGCATGCGCGCCCGTATCACGATCGAACAGAGCAAAGACGAACGGAATTGCCATTGGCTGCTTCTCGCTCTGCCCCGGCGTAAGCGGAATCGTCTGGCGCAGCGTGAGCGTGAGCGTGCCGCTTGCCGCGTCATGCGCGCTTTGCACAGTCACGCGCGGCGTGCCCGCCTGGCTGTACCAGAGCCGGAACTGGGTGAGATCAATGTCCCCGCCATCTTCCATCGCCCGCACGAAATCCTCGCAGGTCGCCGCCTGCCCGTCATGCCGCTCGAAATAGAGGTCCGTGCCCTTGCGGAAGCGCTCCGGCCCCAGCAGGCGCGCCATCATGCGGATCAGCTCGGCACCCTTGTTGTAAACAGTCGCTGTGTAGAAATTGCTGATCTCCATGTAGGACTCAGGCCGCACCGGATGAGCGAGCGGACCGCCATCCTCCTGGAACTGCGCCGCGCGCAACACGCGCACGTCCTCGATCCGCTTGACGGCCGCCGAGCCCATGTCAGCGGAGAATTCCTGATCGCGATAGACGGTGAAGCCTTCCTTGAGGGAGAGCTGGAACCAGTCCCGGCAGGTCACCCGGTCACCGGACCAGTTGTGGAAATATTCGTGCGCCACGACCGCTTCGATCGCGTCATAATCCGGGTCGGTCGCCGTTTCCGGGTCTGCCAGAATGTAGCGCGTGTTGAAGATGTTGAGGCCCTTGTTCTCCATCGCGCCGAAGTTGAAGTCCGCCACCGCCACGATGTTGAACACGTCGAGATCATATTCGCGGCCATAGACGCGCTCGTCCCACGCCATCGACTCCTTGAGCGCCTTCATGGCGTGACCGGTGCGCGGCAGATCGCTCTCCGCTACCCAGATGCCGAGTTTCACGTGCCGCCCGCTCATCGTCGTGAAGCTGTCCGCATTGCAGGCGAGATTGCCCGCGACGAGCGCGAAGAGATAGCTTGGCTTGGGGAATGGATCGGTCCAGCGCGCCCAATGCCGTCCGCCTTCCTGCTCGCCAGCCTCGACCGGATCGCCATTGGCGAGCAGCACCGGAAAGGCCGCCTTGTCGGCCCGGAGCGTCACATCGTAGCGCGAGAGCACGTCCGGTCGGTCCGGGAAGAAGGTGATGCGGCGGAAGCCCTCCGGCTCGCACTGGGTGCAGAGCAGGCCACCCGAAGCATAGAGGCCCATGAGCTGCGTGTTGGCGGCTGGCACGATCTCCACTTCTGTCTCAACGAGATGCGTGTCGCCCGTGAGCGGGATGAGCAATGCGCCATCCTCAAGCTGCCATTCGTCGGCCTCCAGAGCGCGGCCATCCACCGAGACGCGCAGCGGCGTCAGCCCGTCACCATCGAGGCGCAAAGGCTCACCGTGCGTGCCCGTGCGTTGGACCTCAAGCCGCGCCTTAACCCGGGTCGCCTGCGGATCGAGATCGAAATCGAGACTGATCTGAGGCACCTGCCACAGCGGCGGGCGATAGTCCTCGCGGCGGATGACAGGGGGCGTGGCGGCTGCGTTGGTGGTCTGAATATCCATGCCCCCGTCCTATGCCCGCGCAGGGCGTGGCACAAGCGGGGGAGAACGACGGAATGGCTAGAACTCCGCTATCAGGTCCCGTTCGTGTCGAGCGAAGTCGAGACACTAAGGACAGTCCTAAACGTGTCTCGACTTCGCTCGACACGAACGGAGCGGAGGCAATCTATTCAGTCCCCACTCCGTCCATTGTCCGGCCCTGGCGGAAGGTCGAACGGGTCTTCCTCGCGCTCCATCGAGCGGTCAAGCAGATCAGCCTGCCGGTCCGGCCTCGCCTGGGTCGAGGGCGTCATGAGTTCCTCGGGCGTTTCGCGCTCCGTGGCGGCGGCAGCTTTCGGCACCGGGCTCATGCCTTCGGTGGGGCGTAGGCCCTTGACCGAGCCGCAGCCGGCGAGGCCGGCGGCCACGCTCAGCGCCAGAGCGGCGCGCGCGATCCTCATCTGTGTCATAGCCCGGCTTCCCCATCCAGCGCCGCTTTTGCCTCGGCAATCCGCGCGCGCACCTGGTCCGGTGCGGTGCCGCCATAGCTCTTGCGGCTGGCGACCGAAGCATCGACCGTCAGCACCGCAAACACCCGCTCGTCGATCCGCGCATCGATGGCCTTGAGCGTCTCGATCGGCAGCGCGGCAAGCTGTACGCCCGCCTCTTCTGCTGCCTTCACGGCGCGCCCGGTGATGTGATGCGCCTCGCGGAACGGCACATTACCCTCGCGCACCAGCCAGTCGGCAAGATCGGTCGCGGTCGCAAAGCCGCTTTCGGCCAGCGCCCGCATCCGCTCGGTGCGGAAGCTCGTCGTCTCCACCATGCCGGTCATCGCGGTAATCGAGAGCCCAAGCAGATCGTGCGCCTCGAACAGCGGCGGCTTGTCGTCCTGCATATCCTTGGAATAAGCCAGCGGCAGGCCCTTCATGGTGACGCAGAGCGACGTCATGCAGCCCATGATCCGCCCGGCATGGCCACGCACCAGCTCGGCGGCATCGGGATTGCGCTTCTGCGGCATGATCGAGCTGCCGGTGGAATAGGCGTCCGGCAGCGAAATGAAGCCGAAGGGCTGGCTCGCCCAGATCACGAACTCTTCCGCCAGCCGCGAGAGGTGCAGGCTGCACTGCGTGGCGGCCATCAGATAATCGAGCGCGAAATCCCGGTCGGACACGCTGTCGAGGCTGTTGCGGGTCGGCCCGTCGAAGCCGAGCGCTTGCGCGGTCATGTGGCGGTCGGTCGGAAAGCCTGTCCCTGCCAGCGCCGCCGCACCCAGCGGCGAGAGATTGAGCCGCGCGCGCGCATCGGCAAAGCGCGAGCGGTCCCGCGCGATCATCTCATAATAGGCCATGAGGTGATGACCGAGCGTCACCGGCTGGGCGCTCTGCAGATGGGTGAAGCCGGGCATCACGCTCTCGGCATGCTCCCCCGCCCGCCCGATCAGCGCGCGCTGCAGCGCCTTGAGGCCGGCGTCCACCTCATCGATGGCATCGCGCACGAAGAGCTTGAAGTCGGTCGCCACCTGATCGTTGCGCGAGCGCGCAGTGTGCAGCCGTCCCGCCACCGGTCCGATCTTCTCGGCCAGTCGCGCCTCGGTGGCCATGTGGATGTCCTCAAGGTCAAGATCCTCGGGGAGATCGCCGGCTTCATATTCGGCGCGGATCGCTTCCAGACCGCCAATGATCGTGGCGGCTTCCTCTGCCGTAAGGATGCCCTTTGCGTCCAGCATTTGAGCGTGCGCAATCGAGCCGGCAATATCCTGCCGCCACAAGCGCTTGTCGAACGGGAGCGAGGCATTTATCTCGCGCATGACGGCGGCCGGCCCGGCCGCGAAGCGACCGCCCCACATGCTGTTCGCGCCCTTGCTTGCGGAGTCTGCCATGCGCTCTTTTTCTGCCCTTGCTGTGCTGATCGGCCTCTCGCTGGCCGCGAGCGGCTGCGATAGGCAATCCGGCGAAAACGCGCAAGGCGCCGCCAACGACGCAGCGGCCGGCAATGCCCTCTCGCCCGATGAAGTGAGCCCGGACGAAGCCGCGCCCGGTAGCGGGGCCAAGACCTTCTCCCATGTCATCGACCGCAGCCACAAGGGCGAGGCGATGCCGGACAAGCCCTTCACGAGCGCTGATGGCAAGCCGACGACGCTCAAGGATGTCGCGGCAGGCAAGCCGATGCTGGTCAACCTGTGGGCCACCTGGTGCGCGCCCTGCGTGGCCGAACTGCCCGCGCTGGACCGCGCCGCGAAAGCCGCGCAAGCGAAAGGCGTGAAGGTCGTTGCGGTGTCGCAGGATATGGAGACCGCCGGCGTTCCCGCCTTCTGGTCGGCGCGCAAGCTCTCGACGCTGCAGACCTGGCTCGACCCCGAGAATGCGCTCGGCTTCCACTATGGCACCGGCACGCTGCCGACCACGATCCTCTATGACGGCGCCGGCAAGGAAGTCGCCCGCATCGTCGGCGCTCTGGAGTGGGACGAGGAGGACGGGCAGAAGCTGATCGCCGAAATCGGCGGATAAGAGCAGCTATCCCGTCACCATCGCGCGCAAGGTCTCGATTCGGTCGGCCTCATGTGCTGGCTTGTCGGTGCGGATACGGCTGATACGCGGGAAACGCATCGCCAGACCGGATTTGTGGCGCTTGCTCTCGTGGATCGAGTCGAAAGCGACTTCGAACACCAGGCTCTTGTCCGTCTCCCGCACCGGACCGAAGCGGTTGACCGTGTGGCGGCGGACGTGGGAGTCGAGCCACTTCAGTTCCTCATCCGTGAAGCCGAAATAGGCCTTGCCCACCGGCAGCAGCTCGGCGCCGGCATCGGGGTCGCCATCCCAGCAGCCGAAAGTGAAATCGCTGTAGAAGGAAGAGCGCTTGCCGCTGCCGCGCTGGGCATACATCAGCACGCAATCCGCCAGCAGCGGATCGCGCTTCCACTTGTACCACAGCCCCGTGCGGCGCCCGGCGACATAGGGGCTGTCCCGCCGCTTGAGCATCACGCCTTCTATCGCTTCGTCGCGCGCGCGCTCGCGGATGGCGGCGAGATCGTGGAGGCTGGCGGCATCGATCAACGGGGAGATATCAAAGCGGGTGGGATCCAGCCGGGGCATCAGCCCTTCCAGCACAGCGCGGCGCTGCTCCCAACTGAGCGCCCGATGATCCTCGCCGTCACTTAGCAGCACATCGTAAAGGCGGACGAAGGCGGGGGACGCCTCCAGCATCGCCTTCGAGACGCTCTTGCGCCCGAGCCGCTGCTGCAGCGCATTGAAGCTCGCCGCCCCGCCCTCTTCACCCCCCTGATGGGTGCCGCGCACCAGCAACTCGCCATCAAGCACGGCCGGCTCGCGAAAGGCGGCGGCAATGTCGGGAAAGCTGCCGGTGATGTCATCGCCTGTGCGCGAGAAGAGACGCGTGTCGCCCCCCGGTCCGGCGCCATCCACCTCGGGCACATGGACGATCTGGACGCGAATCCCGTCCCATTTCCACTCGGCGGCATAGTCGGCCATGTCGAGCGTATCGCGCTCGATGGCGTCTTCTTCCAGCGGATGCGCGAGCATGAAAGGGCGGAAGGTTGGGATGTGATCGACACGCGGCGCCGGTCCGCCGTTCGCGGCCCAGTCGAACAGCGCTCCATAGGGCGGCGTCTGGCCGTGCCAATATTCCTCGACATCCTCGACCGGCACATCGAAGGCCTGCGCGAAGGCGACCTTGGCCAGCCGAGCGGAAATTCCGATGCGCATGGCACCGGTCGCCATCTTGATGAGTGCGTAGCGGCCGTTCACATCCAGCCGGTCGAGCAGTTGCGCCAGCGCCGGCGCAACGGATTGCCTCGTCATGGCGGAAAGCGCCGCCACAGCTTCGCTCACGCTCGGCGGATCGAGCGCGGCGGGATTGTCCGGCCAGAGCAGACTCGCCGTCTCCGCCGTATCGCCCACGAAATCCCGGCTGAGCTTGAACAGAACCGGGTCCACGCGGTCCATCAGCAAGGCGCGGATCGTACCGGCCTTTACCGCCGGAAAATCGAGGCCGTCCGTCAACGCAGCCAGCGCCCAGCCACGGTCAGGATCCGGCGTCTCGCGCAGATAGGCGGCGATGAGGGCCAGCTTGCCATTGCGCGAGCGGGTGTAGACGAGCGCATCCAGCAGGGCGGCGAAAGCCTCCATCAGTCGTCCTCATCCTCATAGCCGACCAGCGCCAGCGCTCGGGCGCGCCGCTGATGCAGAGCGCACCAGCGCAGCAGCGCATCCTCCCGGCCATGGGTGATCCAGGTCTCTCCCGGATTCACCTCCTTGATGGTGGCGGTCAGTTCCTCCCAGTCGGCATGGTCGGAGATGATCAGCGGCAGCTCGACATTGCGCTGTCGGGCGCGCTGGCGCACCCGCATCCAGCCGCTCGCCATGGCCGGGACAGGATCGGGCAGGCGACGGCTCCACCGATCGTTGAGCGCCGAGGGCGGACAGAGAATGATCTGCCCGGCCAGCGCAGCCTTGGGCAAACCCGCGATCAGCCGTAGCTCACCCAGATCGACGCCCAGTTCTTCATAGAGTCGGCACATGCGCTCCAGCGCGCCATGCAGGTAGATCGGCTCGACATAACCCGCCCGGCGCAGTTCGGCGATGACGCGCTGCGCCTTGCCAAGCGCATAGGCGCCGACGAGGATGCAGCGATCCGGATTGGCTTCTCGCGCCTTGAGCAGCTTGCCGATCTCTTCCCCGATGGGCGGATGACGAAAGACTGGCAGACCGAACGTCGCCTCGGTGATGAACACATCGCAACGCGTCACTTCAAAAGGCGGACAGGTGGGATCGGCGCGGCGTTTGTAATCGCCGGTGACGATCACGCGCTCGTCGGCATGTTCGAGCAGGATCTGCGCAGAACCAAGGACATGGCCGGCGGGAAGGAATGTCGCGCGCACGCCGCCCGGGAGGCTCAGCGTCTCGCCATAGGCCACCGGCTGCGCGGCGCCGGGCGGGCCATAGCGCAGGTCCATGATCGCCAGGGTCTCCGGCGTCGCGATGCACTGCGCATGGCCGCCGCGCGCATGATCGGCATGGCCATGCGTGACGAGCGCGGTCTCTACCGGATCGGCCGGATCAATCCACGCATTGGCGGGCGCGACATGCAGCCCATGCGCCTCTGCGCGGATCCAGGAGAAGTCGGCCATGGCACCTAAATGGCGTTTTACCGCCAGCGGTTCCAGCGCGCCTTTGCGGCCTGCCCCAAAGTGCCTATATCCCGGGGATGACAGATGCTGCTCCCCAAACCACAGACGTGCACTCCTTCCTCTATCGCGATGGCGCGCTCGACCCCGAAGGCGCGCGCCGCCTGACTGCCGAGGCGCTGAAGAGCTGCGAGGATGGCGAGCTTTACCTGCAATATGTCGCGACGGAGAGCTTCGGCTTCGATGACGGGCGGCTGAAGACGGCAGACTATTCGACGGATGCCGGTTTCGGCCTGCGCGGCGTCTCCGGCGAGATGACCGGCTTTGCGCATGCCAATGACATCAGCGAGCGGGCGATCCGCCGCGCTGCGGAAACGCTGCAATTGCTCGATCCCGCCAAACAGTCGATGACGTCCCCGCCCCAGCGCACCAACCGGCACCTCTATACTGAGGCCAATCCGCTCGACCTCGTGCCCTTCGCGCAGAAGGTGGAGCTGATGGCGAAGATCGATGCAGCGGCGCGCGCGCGCGATCCGCGCGTGGTGCAGGTCTCGGCAATGCTCGCGGGCAGCTGGTCCGTAGTCGAGATCGTGCGGCCCGATGGCTTCGTGGCGACGGACGTGCGGCCGCTGGTACGCCTCAACGTCTCGATCATCATGGAAGAAAATGGTCGGCGCGAGACCGGCTATTTCGGCCTCGGCGGGCGCTATCTCTACGATTCGCTGTTCGAGGAAGCGAGCTGGCAGCGCGCCATCGACGAAGCGCTGAAGCAGGCGCAGGTCAATCTACGCTCGGTGCCCGCGCCGGTCGGCGAGATGACCGTGCTGCTCGGCCCCGGCTGGCCGGGCGTGATGCTGCACGAGGCGGTCGGCCACGGCCTGGAAGGCGACTTCAATCGCAAGGGCACCAGCGCCTTCTCCGGCAAGATCGGCGAGCGGGTGGCGGCGCCCGGTGTGACGGTCGTCGACAATGGCGCCATGGATGCGCGGCGCGGCTCGCTCAGCATCGACGATGAAGGCACGCCCACGCAGGAGAATGTGCTGATCGAGGACGGCATTCTGCGCGGCTATATGCAGGATCGGCTCAATGCCCGGCTGATGGGCGTAGCACCGACCGGCAATGGCCGGCGCGAAAGCTATGCCCATGCACCGATGCCACGCATGACCAACACTTATGCACGGGCAGGCAACGATGATCCCGAAGAGCTGCTCAGCCGCATGAAGACCGGCATCTTCGCGCGCAGCTTCGGCGGCGGACAGGTGGACATCGTCTCCGGCAAGTTCGTCTTCTCCTGCACCGAAGCCTACAAGGTGGAGAACGGCAAGATTGGCGACTCCATCAAGGGCGCGACATTGATCGGCGACGGCCCGACCGCGCTCAACCGCATCATCGGCATCGGCAATGATCTCGCGCTCGATGAAGGCATCGGCATGTGCGGCAAGGCGGGACAGGGCGTGCCCGCCGGCGTGGGCCAGCCGACCCTGCTGCTCGAAGGGCTGACGGTGGGCGGCACGGCAGGGTGAGGCATGGGCGATGAGCCTGGCAGAACTCGCGCGCTATCCTGACCCAATGCTGGCGCAGATCGTGCGTGGCCGGCTCGAGGCGGCCGGCATTCCGGCCTTCTGCTTCGATGCCGGCATGAGCGTGGCCGAGAGCGCGCCGCTCGCTGTGCAGGCACGGGTGATGGTGCTCGCCGAGGATCTGGACGCAGCGCAGGCACTGCTTGCCGAGGATGCGGGTGAGGAGAGCGGGCGGTCTGATTGACGACGTCCGTCAAACCCCGGTCAGCAGCATGTCGAGCGCGTTCCTGATCCGGTATTCCTCCTGCGCAAGCGACCCTGCGCGGCCTTGCAGGTCGGAGACCGGCACGGCTGTGAGGAGGTGGGTGGCGAGGACATAAGCCTTGCCCTCGAATTCGAGAACCGGATGGAGCTGCGTTGTCGGCGACGGCGCATCGGCGCTGCGCACGAGCGGCACAACGACCCGCGTCGTGAAGTGCGATAACGAGTCGGTTTGGCAGTCGACAACGAGCGCGCCGCTCTCGACACGATAGACATCGAACTGCGCCATCAGAACTGGCGATATTTCGCCAGCGGCAGGCCGTGCTCCGCGATCCATGCGTTCCACTCTTCGATGGCGCCGCGATTCTCCTCCTGCCACCGCCGCTCGCGCTCGGCTTTGGCGGCGGCACGCAGGGCGGCTTCGCAGGTCTGGGAGAGATTGATCCCGGCCTCACGCGCGGCTTCCACCACGCCGGTATCAAGCGAGAGATTGACTGGCTTGCGCTTGCCGGACGCGATAGGATCAAGCTTCATGCGCACAAGCTATGCGCACGATCCATACGCGTCAATGTGCGCGTCCGACCATCGAGATCTGAGAGCCCCATGTCCGAATTCTTCACTGCCATCTCCGACAAGCAACGCAACTTCATCGAGAAGCAGCCGGTCTTCTTCGTTGCCACGGCGGCGCAGGGCGCGCGGATCAACCTCAGCCCCAAGGGCATGGACAGCTTCCGCGTGCTCGGGCCGAACCTCGTTGGCTATCTGGATGTCGGTGGATCGGGCAATGAAACCCACGCCCATCTCGCGGCGGATGGGCGCATCACCATCATGTTCTGCGCATTTGATCAGCCGCCGCTGATCCTGCGGCTCTACGGGCGCGGCAAGGCCGTGCTGCCGCAGGATGACGAATGGGATTTCGCCTCACGCTCGTTCAATATCCTGCCCGGCACACGGCAGATCTTCATGATCACGGTGGAAAGCGTGCAGGAGAGCTGCGGCTGGGGCGTGCCGTTCATGCGCCTCGAGAAGGACCGCGACACGCTCTCGCGCTATCATGAGCAGAATGAGACGCCGGAGCGGCTGGCGCGCATCTCAACCCGAACACGGAGCATCGATGGCCTGCCGGTGCGCGTGCAGGACTATTTCCCCGAACGTAAGCCGGCACAGGTGCACGTCGACCCCGACTGGGTGCCCGCGGTGCTGAACCATTGGCTCAACGAGATCGGGCCGGATGGCTGGTTCAATTCGAGCGAGGAAGAAGATGTTCGCCTGACGCACCTGTTCCGCTCTTTGTGGGAAGCGCAGCGGGACAAGCCGGCCAATGCCTTCCTGGCCGATGCCGACACGGCGCTGGCAGCGCTCATCCTCTTCGACCAGTTTCCGCGCAACATGTTCCGGGGAGAGGCACGCGCTTTCGCCACCGATCCACTTGCCCGGGAAATTGCCTATGCGGCATTGGAGCGCGGCTTTGATGAGGAATTTGTCGAAGGGGCACGCGCCTTTTTCTACATGCCCTTCATGCACAGCGAGGATCTGGCGGATCAGAATCTGTGCGTGGATCTGTTCAGCAAGCCCGGCTTCGAGCTGAACCTCAAGTTCGCCAAGGCCCATCGCGATATCATCGCGCGCTTTGGCCGCTTCCCGCATCGCAATGCCGTGCTCGGGCGCGAGACGCTGCCCGAGGAGGAAGAGGCTGTGGCGGAAGGCAGCGGCTGGTAAGCGTGGCCCGGCTTATTCCGGCAGGCGCCAGCTGAGACGGACGCCCTCACCGCCATTGGGTGTGATCACCAGCCGCGCATCGGGGATTTGCTGGGCGCGGAAGATGTCCCGCACCATCTCGGCCCGCGCGGGCTGCCCGGTGATGGTGATACCCAGCGGCACCCGGCGCGCCGCCCAGACGGCCAGATCGAGATTGGTCGCACCATCCTGGGTCAGCGCATCGCCGGAAAAGCCGATTGCTGGCAGCGGCACGGGTGGTGGCGTCAGAACCAGCGTCCACTCCTCGACACCGGTCGCGGCGCGGCGCTCTAGCTGGCGGTAGAGATCGAGCGAGGCACCCGCCAGCGGCTGGGCCGCGACGCTCGCACGCCGATTCTCGCGGTCAACCAGGACAACGTCGCTGGACACGCCCGCCACGAGGGCGAGTCGATCCACAGCCGCCGTCGCAAAGCGATCCCGCGCCTGTGTGCGCTCGCGCGATTGCGCCGCCGCGACCTGCGCAGCCTCGCTCGTGCCAGCTCCGACCTGAATCTGATCAATGGTGACATCAAGCTCTTGCTGCAACGCCTCCCGCAAATTGCTCTCAGTCTGCTGCTCGGCGTCCTTGGCGTAGCTTGGCGTCAGAACCGTCGCCACCACCCGGATGGGCTCGCGGCTGAAATCCGTCTCCAGATCGCTGATCCGCGCGGTCTGCGGGAACTGCTGCTGAATGGCATCGCGCACCTGCCGCGCTGCCAGTGTCTCCCAGGCGATATGCCGCAGCGTCAGCGCCAGCGGCACCGAGAGCGCGGTCATGCACACTACCATCACGATGCTCTGCAGGCGGGTATGGGCCGGCGTAAGGTGCGAGCCGAAACCATAGAGCCGCGCCATGAACGCTGCCGTCAGCGTGATCGTCACGGTGTTGGTCATGAACAGCAGGAAGGCGCCGCCGGCAATCGTCCAGTTCCATGTCGCGATACCAAAGCCGACGGCAGCCAGCGGCGGCATGAGCGCAATGGCGATGGCCACACCCACAACCGTTTCTCCGCGTCCGCGAATGAGGGCATAGCCGCCGGCAAGCGCCGAGAAGAAGGCAACGAGAAGATCGAAGAGATTAGGGCGCGTGCGCGCGGCAATCTCTGTAGTCACCGTTTGCACGGGCGAAACCACAACGAACAGCGCTGTAAAGGCGATGGCAATCACCGCGCCCACCGCCAGTGCAAAGCCGGACGCGCGCATCTCCGCGAAATCCAGCGTCGCGAGCGCGAAGCCGAGGCCGATGATGGGCATCATCAACGGCGAGAGCAACATGGCGCCGATGAGAACCGCGCTCGAAGGCAGGAGCAGACCAAGAATGGCAATGCCCGCCGAAACGATGATCATGAACGCATATCGGGGGGACCAGCCCGATTCTTCCACGATCCGCTGAAGAATGGCGTCGTGGTTCACGGTAGCGATGGATCGCTCCCGCCACTTCACCCAGAGTGGATTGTTCGAGACTGCATAGCCGTTGTCCATCAGTCGGCCCCCTCCACTGCACGCCCAGGCTTCATTTTCTCATTCTCTTGCAGGGGAAATTCAGCGTTTTCCAGCGTCTTGCCCTTTTGGGCGATCCGGCCACTCAAAGGCGGCGGATTTCGGCACCGTCGAGCACGGCTTCACAGCTCAGCACGAGCGGATCGTCGGCCTCCTCCAGCGCCGCGACCGTGATCCAACCTTCTGCGCGCAGGGCCGCGGCCCGGTCGCTGTCATGCCCGATCGGCAGGAAGATGCGTTGCGCGACTGTCGTGCCGAAACCGGCATCGATGAGCGGATCAGGATAGAGCGAGAAGCCCATCGCCGGCTCACTGCCACCATCCACCCGCGCAACCGCGTAGCTGCCGCCCCGGCCAATCTCGCCGATGAAGCCCTCGGCAAAGATGGAGAAGCCAAACCAGCGTTGATACTCAAAGCCGTGCCGCTCGGTCGGATCAAGCGTCAGGGTGATGTCCCAGCCGATCGGCTTTGCGATGGCCCGCAGCGCCGTGATGAGATTGCTCAGTGTGCCTTTCGCCGGTCCGGCGTTGAAGGCTTCCAGCCGCTCCATCGCCGGGTGAAAGGGGCCGGTTGCCTCGATCAGCGCCAGATACGGCCGCGCGCTTTCGCCCAGGGCGGCCAGCGACCCGGCATCCTTGGCATCCAGCCGTGCGCGGACGGCCTCCACGTCGCCCTCGGCAAGCGGCATCGGACCGGCGGCAAGCATGGTCACCAGATCGGGCAGCGTGAAATCGATCGTGATGCCCGACACGCCAGCGCGCTGCAGCGCCTCGATCGCAACGTTCACGATCTCCACGGCGGCCGCAACGCTGTCCGTCCCGACGATCTCCGCACCGACCTGCATCCGCTCGCGCTCGGGGCGAAGCTGGTCGGCGCGCAGCTTCATCACCGGCCCGCCATAGCACAGGCGCAGCGGGCGCGGGGTGGCGGCCATGCGGGTCGCGGCAATGCGCCCGATCTGCGCGGTCATGTCCGGCCGGATGGCGAGGCTGCGTTGCGACAGCGGATCGACCGCGCGCAGCAGATCCTCGGCTCTGGCGGACTGCAGGCGCGAGACCAGCGTTTCCTCGAACTCGGCCAAGGCAGGCATGATCCGGCGATAGCCGTGGGAGGCCACGGTATCGAGCACCTCGCGCACGAGGCGCGCCGACGCCTCCGCCTTGGGCGGCAGACGGTCGGAAAGGCCTTCGGGCAGCAGTCCGGGGGCGATTGCTTCAGTCATCGCGGGGCATTTAGCCGATTCCGCAGGCCAAGCGAGGATAAATTGCACCTTCGGCGAGACTGGGCCTCTTGCGCCGGCGCATGTCCTGTGAGTTGATGGCATCATGCGGTCCGTGGGGAGTCAGCATGGTCACGGTATTCGATGCGGCGCAGGTTCGGCTCGATGCCACATTGTTCCTGTTCCCGGTCGTGGCGCTGCTTGTTGCGGCCTACATCTTCACGCGCACAAGAACGCGTGGCCGGCGTTGGATCCTGGCTGGCGTGATCGGGCTGCTCACCCTCCTCTTCGTGGTCCTGCCGATCGCCGACCATTATCATGTTCGCGCGGCTCTGACCGACGGGTCGGCGCGACGCGTCGAGGGCATTATCTGCCAGCCCAAGCGGGAGACCGTGCGGCGTTGGGCCGGTCGATCAACCGGTGTCGGCATCTCCAGCAGCAATCGCTACACCACGAGCACCAGCGAGCAGTTCTTCGTCGGGCAGCAATGGTTCTGGCTGCGGGTGAACGGCTTTCCGTCCGGCACATCCTTCACCAACGGCGGTGATCCGCCGCTGGCGTTGCAGGATGGGACTCGGGCACGGGTGACATGGTTCGCGGACCCGTGGTTCGATGACGAGACACGCATTCTGCGCCTGGAGATCGACCACCAATCGACGGTGAAGGGCGATTCCGATACGCCTCCACTCCCGCACGATTTCGCGCGCTTCTGGCAGCAATTTTCGCAAGCAGCTGCGCGTGGCGACAGGGATGGCGTCAAGACGTTTACGCGCTTCCCCTTCCTGTTTTCCGGTTCACCACTGGACGAAGATCGATTTGACAGCATCTGGGCTGGCATTTTCCCCGCGCCGCTGCGGCCATGCTTCACGACCGCAACCCCCGTTCAGGACGGCGCTGCGTGGTCCGTAAGCTGCGGGGTCTATGTCTATATTTTTGAAAAGGGCACGGACGGCTGGCGTCTCGCCAGCTTCACGGCGGACCCGGAGGCAGCCGAGTAAAAGGGAATCCGGCCCGACGTGACGAAACGCCGGGCCGGACCAAAATCAGAACTTGAGCGGGCAGACCCGGTGCACGTTCGGCAGGGCGCAGATCTTGTCGACCAGCGTCTGGGGAACCTGCTCATCGACGGAGAGCAGCAGGATCGCTTCACCACCGGCCTCGCGGCGACCAAGGTGGAAGGTGCCGATGTTGATCTTCGCCTCGCCGAGAATACCACCGACGCCACCGATGAAGCCGGGCGCATCGACATTCGCGATGTAGAGCATGTTGCCATCCAGATCAGCCTCGACCTTGATGCCGAACAGCTCGACCAGACGCGGCGCGCCATTACCGAACAGGGTGCCGGCCACCGAGCGCTCGCCCTGCGAGGTCTTCACCGAGACGCGGATGAGGGTGTGATAATCGCCCTCGCGCTCGGTCTTGATCTCGCGCACTTCAATGCCGCGCTCGCGGGCAAGGAAGGGCGCGTTGACCATGTTCACCGTATCGGTCTGTGTGCGCAGGAAACCGGCGAGAACGGCCGAGACGATCGGCTTCTGGTTGAGCTCTGCGGCCGCGCCCTCGCTGTGGATCGAGATGCGGGGAATGACGTCACGCGAGAGCTGGCCGACGAGGCTGCCCAGCTTTTCGGCCAGCGCCATATAGGGCTTGAGCTTGGGCGCTTCCTCAGCCGACAAGCTCGGCATGTTGAGCGCGTTCGTGACCCCGCCATCCAGCAAATAATCGCTCAGCTGCTCAGCGACCTGCAGCGCGACATTCACCTGCGCTTCGCTGGTGGAGGCGCCGAGGTGGGGCGTCGAGATGAAGTTGGGTGTGCCGAACAGCGGGCTGTCGGTCGCCGGCTCGGTCTGGAACACGTCCAGCGCCGCACCGCCGATATGACCACTGTCGAGCCCGGCCTTCAGCGCGGCTTCATCGATCAGGCCGCCGCGCGCGCAGTTGATGATCCGCACGCCCTTCTTCGTCTTCGCCAGATTCTCGGCGGAGAGAATGTTGCGGGTCTGGTCGGTGAGCGGCGTGTGCAGCGTGATGAAGTCCGCCCGCGCAAGCAGCGTATCGAGGTCCACCTTCTCGACGCCCATCTCGATGGCGCGCTCAGGAGTGAGGAAGGGATCGAACGCCGCAACCTTCATCTTGAGGCCGAGCGCACGGCTGGCGACAATGGAACCGATATTGCCCGCACCGATGAGGCCGAGCGTCTTGCCGGTGACTTCGACACCCATGAACCGGTTCTTTTCCCACTTGCCTGCCTGGGTCGAGGCGTCGGCCTCCGGCAACTGGCGAGCGAGCGCGAACATGAGCGCAATGGCATGCTCGGCGGTGGTGATCGAATTGCCGAACGGCGTGTTCATCACCACGATGCCCTTGGACGAGGCATAAGGGATGTCGACATTGTCGACGCCGATGCCCGCGCGGCCGATCACCTTGAGATTGGTGGCGGCGTCGATGATTTCCTTCGTCACCTTGGTCGCCGAACGAATGGCAAGGCCATCATATTTGCCGATGATTTCCTTGAGTTCGTCGGGCTTCAGTCCGGTGATCTCGTCGACCTCGCAGCCCCGCTCGCGGAAGATCGCGGCGGCTTGGGGGTCCATCTTGTCGGAAATGAGAACTTTGGGCTTGGTCATGTGAATCTCCCTCTCCCCATTTGGGGAGAGGGCCGGGAGAGGGGAATGCCTCTCGGCGCCGGCCCTTTGATTGAATGAATGGAGCGAAGAGGAGAGGTTGCTTGCCCCTCTCCCAACCCTCTCCCCTCAAGGGGAGAGGGCGAAAAGTCAGGCAGCAGTCGCGCTCAGCGCGGCCTTGGTCTCGGCATAGGCCCAGTCGAGCCAGGGGCCGAGCGCCTCGATGTCCGCCGTGTCTACCGTCGCGCCGCACCAGATGCGAAGGCCAGCCGGGGCATCGCGGTAACCCGCAACGTCATAGGCGGCATCGGCCTTCTCGAGCAGCGAGGCCATCTTCTTGATGAAGTCGGCATCGGCGCCCTCGACGGTGAGGCAGACGCTGGTGATGGAGCGGGTCGCCGGATCGGCAGCAAGGTGGCCGAGCCAGTCACGCGCCTCGACGATGGCATTCAATGCATCGGCATTGGCCTGCGCGCGGGCGATGAGGCCCTTGGCGCCACCAATCGTCTTGGCCCATTCGAGCGCGAAGATCGCATCCTCGACCGCAAGCATGGACGGCGTGTTGATCGTCTCGCCCTTGAAAACGCCCTCGGCCAGCTTGCCCTTGGACATCAGGCGGAACACCTTCGGCAGCGGCCAGCTCGGCGTGTAGGTTTCGAGCCGCTCCACAGCGCGGGGACCAAGGATCAGCACGCCATGGCCGCCCTCACCGCCCAGCACCTTCTGCCAGGAGAAGGTCGCGACGTCGATCTTGTCCCACGGCAGGTCGTAAGCGAACACGGCGCTGGTGGCGTCCGCGAAGCAAAGACCCTCGCGATCGTCAGCGATCCAGTCACCATTGGGCACGCGCACGCCCGAGGTCGTGCCGTTCCAGGTGAAGAGCACGTCGTTCGACCAGTCCACGGCGTTCAGATCAGCGAGCTGACCATAATCGGCGCGCAGGATGGTGGGATCAAGCTTGAGCTGCTTGGCGGCATCGGTGACCCAACCTTCACCGAAGCTCTCCCAAGCGAGCGTGGTGACCGGACGGGCGCCGAGCATCGTCCACATCGCCATCTCGAAGGCGCCGGTGTCGGAGCCGGGCACGATGCCGATGCGGTGCGTCTCGGGCAGGTTCAGCAGCTCGCGCATCAGGGCGATGCAATAAGCGAGGCGATCCTTGCCGAGCTTGGAGCGGTGGGAGCGGCCCAGAACCTCAGTCGCGAGCTTCGCCGGATCATAGCCGGGCGGCTTGGCACAAGGGCCGGACGAGAAATGGGGGCGGGCCGGCGTGATCGCCGGCTTCGTAACGTCAGTCATGGTATGCGTCTCCTTGCAGAGAGCACGCGCGGCGTTGGGACCGCGTGGCCCGCCGGCGGCCATAGAGATTTGCGGGCGGCTGTCAATGAAGGATCGGGAACGCGTCGGCGGTCAGAGCGCGAAATTAGGCCGGTCTGGTTCACCGCGAAGATGCTCGGCCTGGCGCATCCCTTTGCGCTGTCTAGGTTTTGTTCAGCATCGTTGCGTGATAAAGGGCGCCATGGCCAACTGGGCTACATCGGCAGGTTTTGGCAAGCTGATCGGTTTAATGCTGGTCGCAAGCCTTGCCGCCTGCGCCGGTGGCCCCAGCCCGCGTCCGGGTGTCCGCACACAGACCGTGACGGCGCCAGCCCAGCGCGTGATGCCGAACAGCGAATCCTATCGCATGTGTGCCGCGCGGCTGAATGCGGCCAAGGTTCGCTTCGAACCGCTGCCCAATCAGGATCGCGGCGGCGGTTGCACAACCATAGATACGATCCGCCTGCTGGAGATCGGCACACCGATCGCCAATCTTGGACCGATGACCTGCCCACTCGCGGCCAATTTCGCGGCATGGGTGCAATATGCCGTGCGCCCGGCAGCACGGCTCTATCTCCGCAGCGAGGTCGTTCGCGTCGAAACCTTCGGGACTTATGCGTGCCGCGACGTGCGCGGTACCGGCGGCACGATCGCCGGGAAGCGCAGCGAGCATGCACACGCCAATGCCGTCGATATTTCCGCTTTCGTGCTGGCGGACGGGCGGCGAATCAGCCTGCTCGGCGACTGGCACGCCGGCGGCCCCAATGCCCAGTTCCTGCGTGTGCTGCACCAGAGCGCCTGCAAAAGATTCCGTACGGTGCTGGGGCCGGATTACAATGCCGCGCACCGCGGTCATTTCCATTTCGACATGGGCGGCCGGGGCAGCTTCTGCCGCTAATCCGGCCATTTTCTTCCCGCACGAAATCGTTTAGCGCCGCCGGATGACAGATCATCCGACAGTAAGCGAAAGCAAGTTCCGCCACGCCCGCGAAGAGGCCGTCGATGCCCGACGGACGACGCCGACGCCGCAGACGCAGAGCAAATCTTACGCGCTGGCATTTCAGGATACGGAGTTTCTGCTCCGGGACGACCTGCGCCCTGTCCGCTTCCAGCTCGAGCTCCTCAAGCCCGAGCTCCTTCTGGACGAGGCCAAGATAGCTTCCACTTTCGTCTTCTACGGGTCGGCTCGCATTCCTGAACCCGAGTTTGCCCAGGCGCGGGTCGATGCGGCGCTGGACGATCACGAGCGCAAAGTCGCCGAGCGCCTGGCCGCCAAGTCCCGCTATTATGAGGAAGCGCGCAAGCTGGCGCGCATCGCGGCACAATTCCCGCCCAACGAGGCTGGTTGCCATCATTTCGTTGTCTGTTCGGGCGGCGGCCCTTCGATCATGGAAGCAGCCAATCGTGGAGCAGCGGACGTCGGCGCCCAGACCATCGGGCTCAATATCGTTCTGCCACACGAACAGGCGCCCAACCCATATGTGACGCCGGACCTCTCCTTCCAGTTCCACTATTTCGCGCTGCGCAAGATGCACTTCACCCTGCGCGCCCGGGCGCTCGCGGTGTTCCCGGGCGGATTCGGCACGTTCGACGAATTCTTCGAGCTGTTGACGCTGGTGCAGACCGGCAAGATGAAGCGCATCCCCATCCTGCTCTTCGGCAAGGATTTCTGGACGCGGGTTGTCAATTTCGAGGCGCTGGCCGAAGAAGGCGTGATCAGCCCGCGCGATCTCGATCTGATCAGCTGGGTCGAGACGGCCGAGGAAGCCTGGGCCGTCGTCGAAGACTTTTATGCGGATGATGCGCTCGACTGCTGAGTGCCGAGCAGGGCGGACGCCAGCCGAAAATCGCTTACGGCTGGCGAAAGCGCCTGATTATTCCTGAGGCGCCGCTGCGTTTGCCGCTGCGGCCTCACCGCCCGCCTCCGCAGCATTGTCTGCTGCTGCCGCATTATCCGCCCCTTCCGGCGCGGCCTCTTCAGGCGCATCGGCAGCGGGCAGCGGCAGATTAGAACCCTGCGCGTTCAGATAAGCGATGACGTTGGCGCGATCCTCAGGCTTGCTGAGACCGGCGAAGCTCATCTTGGTGCCGTTGGCAAAGGAACGCGGTGAAGCCAGCCAGGCGTCCATCTGCTCGAACGTCCAGTTACCGCCAACGCTCTTGAGTGCGTCGGAGAAGGCAAAGCCACCGCGGCCATGGCCGATCGGATCGCCCATGACAGCCCAGAGATTCGGGCCGATGCCGTTGGCGCCGCCCTGATTGATCGTGTGGCAGGCCACGCACTTGGCGAAGACCTTCTCGCCAGCCGCAACGTCAGCCGAGGCCAGAAGCGTGTTGAGCGACGGGCCGGACGCGCCGCCCTCACCCTCTGCTTCCACGCCTTCGATCGCGAAGCCCATGGGCTCAGGACGCTCGGCGTGGAACAGCTTGCTGCTCACGATGCCGCCGCCAAGCGCAATGATGCCGGCGAACAGTGCCCAGCCTGCAATGGTATTGAAACGATCGCTCATGCGCCCTCAGTCTCCAGAAATCTTACCGACGCGCGACCTCCTCATCGCGGCGCTGCCGGTGCCTGTCGGCGCTCCCCTTAATGACTGCATTGCGCGGGTGCAAGCCTGTCCGAAGACGCCCTCCATCGCGCGCGTGCCCGCGCCTTGCGCGGCGGGCGCCAAAGCCCTAAGCGCAGCGGCCACCATGGACAATTATCCGCTCCCAGCGCGGCGCCTTGTCGCCGAGATGACGGACGCCGCAGCGCAGGCGCCCGCCCGCGCCATCACCTTTCAGGGTGCACCCGGCGCCAATTCGCATCTGGCGGTCATGGATTACGCCCCTGACGGACTGCCGCTCCCCTGTTTCAGCTTCGAGGATGCGCTGGACGCTGTTCGCGATGGCCGGGCCGATCGCGCGATGATCCCCATCGAGAATTCACTGCATGGCCGTGTCGCCGACATGCATTTCCTGCTGCCCGAATCCGGCCTCTCGATCATCGACGAATATTTCCTGCCCATCCACCACAGCCTGATGAGCGCGGACGACACGCCGCCGGTCAGCGCGCTCAGCCATGTGCAGGCGCTGGGGCAATGCCGCAAATATCTGCGCGCGCGCGGCATCCGCCCGATCGTCTATGCCGACACCGCCGGCGCCGCCGCGCTCGTTGCCGAAGTGCGCGAACCCGGCGCCGCAGCCATTGCGCCCGCATTGGCCGCCCGCCTCTATGGCCTTCATATCCACGACGAGAAAATCGAGGATAGCGGCGACAATATGACGCGTTTCGTGGTGCTGGGGCGCGAACCGACCACGCCGCCGCGGGACGAGCCGGTGATGACCAGCTTTCTCTTTGAGGTGAAGAATATCCCTGCTGCGCTCTACAAGGCTATGGGCGGTTTCGCGACCAACGGCGTCAACATGACCAAGCTGGAAAGCTATCAGCGCGGTGCCAGCTTCTCCGCCACGGAGTTCTATGCCGACATCGAAGGCATGCCCGGAGATCCTGCCGTGGATCGGGCTCTGGAGGAACTCGCGTTCCACAGCAAATGGGTGCGCCTCCTCGGCAGCTACCGCCAGGCCCGGCCACGCTCGCTCTGAGCGCTTGCAGCAAAGCCGCACTGTCACTCAGGGCCCGAGATTCACTTTGTCATTGAAAATGATAGACATGCCTAAATATTAGGCAGCTGGAATTTCGTGCCCTCCATTTGTGCAGCGCAGCGAATATCGAAGCCGATCAAGCGCTTGCGAGGCCGCATTAATGCGTCGTTAGCAATTTGGCACAGCGCTTGCTTGGAGCCTGCTGCACACCATTGAAGGGGGCAGCATGAAACTCATTATGGCAATCATCAAGCCGTTCAAGCTGGACGAGGTGCGTGAAGCCCTCTCCGCGCTTGGCGTGGCGGGCATGACCGTGAGCGAAGTGAAGGGCTTTGGCCGACAGAAAGGCCAGACCGAAATCTATCGCGGCGCGGAATACTCAACGAACATGGTTCCGAAGGTGAAGGTAGAAGTCGTCTGTGACGATGCTCTTGCACCGCGCGTCGTCGAGGCCGTGCAGCAGGCCGCCAACAGCGGCGCCATCGGCGATGGCAAGATCTTCGTTCTCGACGTCGGTCAGGCCATTCGCATCCGCACCGGCGAAACCGGCGAAACCGCGCTGTAAGACATAAAGGGGACAGACATGCGAAAGATATTGCTGACGCTTGCCGTCATGGGCGCAGGCCTCGCTGCCGCGCCGGCCTTCGCGCAGGAGGCTGATCCTGCAGGCGCCGTGTCGGGCGGCACCGCCTATATTCTCAACACCCTGCTCTTCCTCATCGGCGGCTTCCTCGTCATGTGGATGGCGGCGGGCTTTGCCATGCTCGAGGCGGGCCTCGTTCGTAGCAAGAACGTCTCGATGCAGTGCCTCAAGAACATCGGCTTGTTCTCCATTGCCGGCATCATGTTCTGGCTCATCGGCTACTCGATTGCCTATCCGGGCTTCGAAGGCGGCTTCTTCGGCATCGCCGATTTCCCCTATGCCATGCAGGCCGTGGGCGAGGCCGACACGGAGACCGGCTATTCGGTCGCCTCCGACTGGTTCTTCCAGATGGTGTTCTGCGCCACCACGGCGTCGATCGTCTCCGGCACGCTGGCCGAGCGCATCAAGATCTGGCCGTTCTTCATCTTCACCTTCTGCCTCACCGGCTTCATCTATCCGGTCGTCGTGAGCTGGGAGTGGGGCGCCGGCTGGCTGGACGCCATGGGCTTTTCCGATTTCGCCGGATCGACGCTCGTTCACTCGACTGGCGGTTGGGCCGCTCTTGCAGGCGCGCTGATCCTCGGCCCGCGACTTGGGCGCTATGTTGACGGCAAAGTCGTCGCCTTCCCCGGCTCGAGCATTCCGCTTGCGACGCTCGGCACCTTCATCCTGTGGCTGGGCTGGTTCGGCTTCAATGGTGCCTCGCAGCTTGCGATGGGCACGATCGAAGACGCGAGCGACATCTCCAGGATCTTCGTGAACACGAACCTGGCCGCCTGCGCGGGCGTCATCGCGGCGATCATCCTGACGCAGATCCTCTACAAGAAGATCGACATCACCATGGCGCTGAACGGCGCGCTTGCCGGTCTCGTTTCGATCACCGCCGAACCGCTGACGCCCAGCGTTCCGGCAGCATTGTTCATCGGTGCGATCGGCGGCATCATCGTCGTGCTCGCCGTTCCGCTGCTCGACAAGCTGAAGATCGACGACGTCGTCGGTGCCATTCCGGTCCACCTGCTCGCCGGCATCTGGGGCACGCTGATCGTGCCGCTGACCAATGCAGACGTGCCGTTCGTTGCCCAGCTCACCGGCGTGGTGGCGACTGGCGTCTTCGTCATGATCACCGCCGGCGTCATCTGGTCAGTGCTCAAGATGACCCTGGGCCTTCGCCCGACGCCCGAAGAAGAAATCGACGGTCTCGACAAGGTCGAAGTGGGCGTCGAGGCCTATCCCGAATTCGTCTGAGCGGGGTCACACCGCTCAGCCACAAGAGGTTCCTCCTGCGAACATCACTGGGTCGGCGCTTGCGCCGGCCCTTTTTTTTGCCCGGCGCTCCAAGCCTCATGCGTAAATTTTGAGCAGCGGCGGGAACCATTCGCCACAAATTGAGGCAAGGACAGTTGCAAGACGTGCATGCGACTCGCGTTAAGATGTCATTTACGGTTTGGCACGGTCCTTGCTTGGCGCTTCCCGCAACCAATGGGGGCGCAGAACATGAAACTCATTATGGCGATCATCAAGCCGTTCAAGCTGGACGAGGTGCGTGAAGCCCTCTCCGCGCTTGGCGTGGCGGGTATGACAGTAAGCGAAGTGAAGGGCTTTGGCCGACAGAAAGGCCAGACCGAAATCTATCGCGGTGCGGAATACTCAACGAACATGGTTCCGAAGATCAAGGTCGAGGTCGTCTGTGACGATGCCCTCGCACCCCGCGTCGTCGAGGCTGTGCAGCAAGCCGCCAACAGTGGCGCCATCGGCGATGGCAAGATCTTCGTTCTCGACGTCGGTCAGGCCATTCGCATCCGCACCGGCGAAACCGGCGAAACCGCGCTGTAAGATAAGGGGGTAACGCATGACACCTTTCAAAACATTCTGCGGCGCTGCGGGGGCTCTTGGCCTTTCGCTGTTCGCCGCCCTGCCCGCTTGGGCGCAGGAGGTTGCGGCTGAAGCAGCACCTGCCGTGCCTAATCCGGGCAACAACGCCTGGATGATGACGGCCACCATCCTCGTCCTTCTCATGATCCTGCCCGGCCTGGCGCTGTTCTATGGCGGCCTCACCCGCTCCAAGAACATGATCGCCACGATGACGCAGATCGGCGCCGTCGCTGCGCTCGCGATGATCATCTGGGTGATGTACGGCTACGGCCTCGCTTTCGGACCCGAGGGCAATTCGATCATCAGTTGGGGCAAGTTCTTCCTTGCCGGCATCACACCTGACTCAACTGCGGCGACATTCACCGACGAAGTCATCTCGGAATATGTGTTCGTCAGCTTCCAGATGACGTTCGCCGCCATCACCATTGCGCTCGTGCTCGGTGGCCTGGTGGAACGCATGAAGTTCTCCGCGATCATGGTTTTCGCCATCGTGTGGCTGACCATCGTCTATTTCCCGGTTGCACACATGGTGTGGGAAGCACGCGGCGTGTTCTTCGTCATGGGCGCTCTGGACTTCGCCGGTGGTACGGTCGTGCACATCAATGCGGGTGTTTCCGCGCTGGTGGCCGCCCTCATCCTCGGCAAGCGCAAGGGCTATCCCAGCGAGCCGATGCCGCCGCACAGCCTGACGCTGACCATGGTTGGCACCGGCCTGCTCTGGGTCGGCTGGTTCGGCTTCAATGCCGGCTCGGCTCTTGAGGCCAACGGTTCGGCTGCTCTGGCCATGATCAACACCTTTGTCGCCACGGCTTCGGCTGGTCTGTTCTGGATGATCACCGAGCGCGTTATGGGCCACAAGGGTTCGGCTCTCGGCTTCTGCTCGGGCATCATCGCCGGCCTCGTCGCCGTCACGCCCGCCGCCGGCAATTCCGGTCCCTTCGGTGCGATCATCCTGGGCGCCGTCTCCTCGATCGTCTGCTACTTCTTCGTCGCGAAGGTGAAGCCGGCGCTCGGCTATGACGACTCTCTCGACGCCTTCGGCATCCATGGCGTGGGCGGCATCGTCGGCGCCATCGGCACGGCGGTTGTCTTTGCCCCGTCGCTCGGCGGCCCTGGTGGTGAGGACTATGCGATGGGCGGCCAGCTGGTCACCCAGATCACGGCTGTTCTTGCCACGATCGCCATCGCTGCCGTCGGCACCGCCATCGCGATGTACATCGCCAAGGCTCTTACCGGCCTGCGTGTCAGCAAGGAAGTCGAGCAGGAAGGCCTCGACCTCGGCGAGCACGGCGAACGCGCTTACAACTGATCAGAATTCGGCGGGGGCCACAGCGTCCCCGCCGTCCGTTGTTCCTCCTGCGAACATCACTGGGGCCGGCGTGAAAACGTCGGCCTTTTTTCGCCTTCAAGTCGCTGAGACCGCGGAACAGAAAAGCCTGTCCTACAGGCAAGCCGCCGTGGCAGTCTGCCGACGATGACCATCCGCGCTCTTTCTCACCGTTCGTTTTTTTCAGGCGATCGCCTCGCGCAGCGCCTCTGCTGGCCAGGGCAATTATTTTATTTCGACCGTAACCTTCGTAACCTTCCGCACATGGCAGGGGTCAAAAGTTCGAACTCAACGGATTGATAATTGAGCAGATTAACGGCCACTGGATCACGCGTAGCAAAAACTGGCCATTCAGCGTCCACAGGAGGGATATCGACAATGCCGATCGAGCTCATCATTCTCGCATGGGGCTGCGTCCTCGCCCTCGTGCACGTCTTTGCAGCGGGGCGCGCGAAAACAGAGCAATATGGCACTGGCTGGAATGTCGGCGCCCGCGATGAGGTCTTGCCAGAGCCCCGGCCCCTCGTCGGCCGCCTGACGCGTGCCCAGGCCAATTATTTCGAGACCTTCCCGATCGTCGCCATCGCAATCCTGATCGATGCGCAGGCCGGACTGTTCGATCGCTGGACGGCCATCGGCGCGATGGTCTGGCTGGGCGCGCGCATCGTCTATCTGCCGCTTTATGCAGCGGGCGTGCCAGTGGTTCGCACCATCGTGTTCGGCATCAGCATGGCCGGTCTTCTCATGCTGCTCTGGCCGGTTCTACAACAGACCTTCTGAGTCATTGGCTCCGATTGGCCAGCGCATGCATCATCTCGCGGATCGGAGCGATATCATAGCCGGCGGCGGCCGCCTGTTCGGCGATCTCATCGGGCGAATCCCCGGCTCGTGCGCGTGCGAGCGCCCAGAGCAGCGTGCTGCGCGTGCCCGAGCGGCAATAGCAAAGGGCTTTCCCGTCGCCGTTCTTCGCCAGAGCCTCGTCCAGAGCATCGAGCTGCCAGGGCGCAAAGCCACTGTGCGAAACGGGAATTGCGACATAGGCAAGGCCTGCAGCGCGCGCCGCCGCCTCGATCGTTTCGCCGGCGGTCTGATCCGGAGATTCGCCTTCGGGGCGGTTGTTGACAATGAGCGTGACGCCCAGCGCCGCCGCCTGCGTAACAACATCCGCGTCAATCTGCGGGGCAACGAAAATGGATGGGGTCAGTTGCCTCAGCATAAAGCATCTCCGATTGGCATTATGCCGCTACCTAGGCCCGGCAATCCCCTGCGTGCAAGAGAGGGGTTCGCCCCGCCCATGTCGGGCGCGACCGCAAGCCGATCAAAGCGGCTTGTCGAAGATCACATAGCTGCGGTTGATCCGGCTTTCGATCGCTTCGGCGATGGCCTTCATGCCCTGATTGTCATCGAGGATCCAGCCGATCTCGCCCCGCGTCGCCCCGTAACGGGCGATGGCATCGCGGCGGATATACTCGATCATCATGAAAGCGAGCTGGCTGGCCAGACGCGAGGCCTGGAGCCGCTGGACGACCCCCATCAATGGCACCCGCATCGTGCGAACCTGGGGTCTGCGCAGCCACCAGAGCAGCTTCGCCCAGCCGAACGGGAAGAGCGAGCCATCGAGCCGGGCGAGGACCTCGTTCATGTCGGGCAGCGTCATCATGAAGGCGACCGGCTCGCCCTCCACCTCGGCAATGCGGATCAGGTCCTCGTACACCAGCGGCTTGAGCGCCTTGCCGAAATGCGCAACCTCATGATCGGTGATCGGCACAAAGCCCCAGTTGCGGCCCCAGGCGTCATTGAGAATGTGCAGGATGATCGCCGCATCGCGATCGAACTGGCTCTTGTCGACATGGCGGATGCGAATGCGGTCGCTGCGCTCGCCCGACTGCACGATCCGCTGGATGAGCGGTGGAAACTCCTGCGTGATGTTCAGCTCATAGGTGTCGAGCTGCTTGGCATGGCGATATCCGGCTGCTTCGATCCAGCCGCGATATTCAGGCCGGTGGTGCCCCATCATCACTGTCGGCGCATGATCGAAACCTTGAACCAGCAGGCCGGGCTCCTCCCATATCGACAGCGAAATCGGGCCAAGCACCCGAGTCATCCCCTTCGTCCGCAGCCAGTTCTCGGCAGTGGCGAGCAGAGCGCTCGCAGCCTCTCCATCGGCGGCCTCGAACATCCCGAAATTACCCGTCCCCGGCCCCATGCCCTGATCGGCCGGCATGGACAAAGCGAGTTGATCGATATGCGCGCTGATCCGCCCCACGACCTTTCCGCCGCGACGCGCAAGGAAATACTGATGCTCGGCATGCTCATGGAACGGGTTCTTGCCCGGGGTCAGCAGATTGCGAACCTCGGTCTTCAGTGGTGGCACCCAATGGGGATCGTCGGCATAGATGGACCAGGGCAAATCGATGAACGCCGAGAGGTCGGCCTTGCCCGCAACGGGTGTGATCACTAAATCGGCAGATGTCACGGCGATACCTTTGTCCCGCGCCCTGCGAATTTGGCGCTGATGAGAGGGCACAGCACTGCGGAACTGGCTGCGGACTTGTCAAGCCGCGGGCCGTGGCGGCAGAACAAAATCACATTGCTGCCATGATCTGTGCTCATTCGACTCATAGGACCCTTTCATGACTGCAATTGACCAGAGACTGGAAGCTTCGCCGCCAGCGCCTGTCCGCGAGGCGCCCTCCGCGTCGGCGCGCGCGCTGGCGACCACTCCCGACGACATGGCCATGCTCCGCGCCGCCGTCGACCTGACGCGCGATCTGGCAACCGCACGGCCGGGCATTTACTGGCCGGATTTCCTCGCATCCGCTCTGATCGGCTATGCCGGCATGGCAATTGCCATTCTGGCGCAGCAAGTCTGGATCGTGCTGCTTGCCGGAGCCATGTCCGCGCTGGCACTGTATCGCGCCACCAGCTTCATTCATGAACTGACGCATATCCGTGCAGGCGCCCTGCCGGGCTTCCGCTTCATATGGAACCTGCTGGTCGGCATTCCGCTGCTGTTCCCGTCCTTCCTTTACGAGGGCGTCCACACGCAGCATCACGCCAAGACCCGTTACGGGACCATCGATGATCCCGAATATCTGCCGCTGGCACTGATGAAACCGTGGAGCTTGCCGCTCTTCATCCTCGTCGCAGCGCTGGCGCCCGTGGCTTTTCTGCTGCGCTTCGGCGTTCTCGCGCCGCTCAGCGTGGTTATTCCGCCGCTGCGTCGTTTGATCGTGGCGCGCTATTCGGCGCTCTCGATCAACCCCGACTATCGCCGCCGTCCGCCTGAAGGCGCGTTCGCGCGCATGTGGGCCTGGCAGGAAGCCGGAACGAGCCTGTGGTCAATCATGCTCATGGCAAGCGTTGCGTTCGTCGGCTGGCGGCCGCTACTCACTTATCTGGCCATTCTCTCGGTCGCCATGGTCGCCAACCAGCTCCGCACCCTCGTCGCTCATCTCTGGGAGAATGAGGGGGATACCATGACGGTCACCGGCCAGTTCCTCGATTCGGTGAACGTGCCGCCGCCCGCGCCGTTGGCAGCGCTCTGGGCGCCGGTCGGCCTGCGCTATCACGCACTGCACCACCTCCTGCCAAGCGTGCCCTATCATTCGCTTGGCGAAGCGCACCGCCGGATCGCAGGCCACCTCGGCAGCGGATCGACCTATGAGAAATCCAACTATCCAGGGATGATCCCGCTGGTTGTTCGCATCGCACGCAGCACGATGACCGTTCGGTAGATTAGTCGAAGTTCAGGATATCAGTCCTGGTCAGACGCATTTTCCTCATCGCCTTTAGACCGGCAAGGTGGCATCTGCCTTGCCATGCCTACCATCGCGCTGCTGCTCGCTTCCAATATCCTGATGACGACAGCGTGGTACTGGCACCTGAAAGGGGGCATGGCCAAGCCGCTCGCGCTGGTCATCCTGATCAGCTGGGGTATCGCCTTTTTCGAATATTGCTTTGCCGTGCCAGCCAACCGCATCGGCTATGCCAGCGGCTGGAGCGCCGGCCAGCTCAAGATCGCTCAGGAAGTCATAGCGCTAGGAGTCTTCGGGATATTCATGGTCGCCTTCCTCGGCGAGCCGCTGAACTGGCGCCATCTGGGCGCCTTCCTCTGCCTGCTGGGTGCGGTTGCTTTCCTATTCTGGGGTAAAGCCTGACGTCCGCCAAAGCCCTCAAAAATCGTAGACGAGCGTCGCACGCGTGATGGTGTCCGTCATCTCCGCGCCTTCCGCCGGCGAGGTTTCATGGCGGACCGCATACGACAATCGTGCAGAGAGCGATCCGTTCAGCTTCCCTGTCAGGCCTGTCGTATTGGAATAGCTGCTGTTGCCAGAGCTCCAGACGGCCTGAGCATTGTTCTTGAGCTCGAACGCTCGGGAAAGCTGCCAGCGCAGATCCGCGGCCGCCAGGGTATTCAGCTCCGTTGTGTCTGGCTCCCCGATCCAGACTGTCCGTCGCCATGCGGGACCGCCTTTGACGTCCAGACGGACATTTGCCTCTTGAACCAGTCGGACGCCGACACCGCCGGACGCGATAGTCCGGTCAGAGAATCCCTGAAAACGATCTTTCTCATAGGTGGCGAGGCCATAAGCGTAGATCGACTCATTCAAGGTGAAGTTCGGCTCATAGCTGGCCATCCACTGATTCCGCGTCGTTACGCCGTCACTGCGCTGATAATCGACATTCGCACGAAACTTGTGGAGCCAGTCTATGCCGCGCCGTTCGAGCGCCAGGCCAGCGCTGATCCCGGAACTATCTGTATTCCCGGTCGTGATGAAGCCGCCCAGCTCTCCACTTCCAGACCAGGCCCGAAAAAAGCTGGCGTTGCGAAGGCGCGCTTCCCGCTCCGCTGCCACTGCGGCCTGATGGGTATTGACCTTTTCATCAATTTCCCGGGCATGGTCGGGATGGGTCTGCTTGGCAAAACGGGCGACCGTTGCCAGTGCACCGGCGTCGCCGCTCTCAATAGCAGCATCGAGCATTGCTTGGAGCGAAGGCGGCAATTCCGCCTGCGCCGACACAGGCCAAATTGCTGCTGAGCCCGCGAACATCAGCGCGACAAGTCGCCACAGGGCTGACCTCATAGCTGTATCTCCATCAGTAAACGCCAGATACCCGCTTGTTCCACCACTGCTTCCGCCTTCATCCGAATTCAACCCAAGGATGACCTTGCTGGAAGACGCTAAAGCAACAGCTTGCTTGCGCGGAGATGTGCATGGGTGATCGCAACCGCGAGAGCGTCGGCCGCATCCGGCCCGGCAAGACTTGTTCCGGGAAGCAATCGCAAGACCATGGCATGGATCTGATCCTTGCTCGCATTGCCGACGCCGACAATTGCTTTTTTGACAAGCCGGGCAGCATATTCGCCGACCGGGATATTGGCTCTTGCGGCACCGAGCAGAACCACGCCGCGGGCCTGCCCCAATTTGAGTGTGGACTGCGGATTGCTGTTCACGAACACCTCTTCGACTGCCGCCTCGTCCGGCCGGTATTCGTCGATAAGCGCCGCTATCGCAGCATCGAGTGCGACAAGCCGGATCGGCAAGCCGTCGCTGGCCACCGTACGAATCTGCCCGTTGGCGATGTGAGAGAGGCGATTGCCCTCCGCGCGAACCAGTCCCCAGCCGGTCGTGCCCAGGCCAGGGTCCAGGCCGAGAATGATCATGAACGCAGTTCGGGGTGGCTCACCCGAGCTTTTCCATCACGTCATCGGGCACTTCATAATTGCCCCAGACCGTCTGCACGTCATCATCGTCATCGAGGGCATCGACGAGCTTGAGGAGCGTGCCGGCATTGCTCTCGTCCAACTCAACTGTCGTCTGGGGTCTCCAGGCCAAATTGGCACTGTTTGCCGCGCCCAGCTTGTCTTCCAGCGCCTTGGCCACTTCATGCAGCGCGTCCATGGCCGTCCAGATTTCATGCTCATCGTCATTTGAGGATACGTCCTCCGCCCCAGCTTCCAGTGCGGCCTCGAAGATCGCGTCCGGATCGCCTGCGCTCACCGGATAGGTGATGAGACCCATGCGATCGAACCCATGGCTCACCGCGCCAGAAGCGCCGAGATTGCCGCCGTTCTTCGAGAAAGCCGTACGAACGTTGGTCGCCGTGCGATTACGGTTGTCGGTCAGCGCCTCGACGATGATCGCAACGCCGCCGGGGCCATAGCCCTCATAACGCACTTCCTCGTAGTTCTCCGCATCGCCCTTGCTCGCCTTGTCGATGGCGCGCTGGATATTATCCTTGGGCATGGACTGCGCTTTGGCGGCGTTCACGGCAAGACGCAGGCGCGGGTTCATGTCCGGGTCGGGCGCGCCCATCTTGGCCGCCACGGTAATCTCGCGCGAGAGCTTGGAGAACATGGCCGAGCGCTTCTTGTCCTGCGCGCCCTTGCGATGCATGATATTCTTGAATTTGCTATGGCCTGCCAACGGCCTGCTCCTTCGATTGTTTGATCCGGATTTCCTGGCGCCTCCTATCGCGGCAAGTCCGAACAGGCAACGGGGGCGGAGGCCGGACGGGAAATGACCGCCATCGAAATGTCGCAGAAGGACATGACAATGGCATTGTGCGCGCTGTCGCGCACGGGGCCAGGCAGGGAGGCCGAATGTTGAGCCGCAGGGAAACGATGGGGTTGGGAGCTGCTGGGCTCGCATTACCGGTAATCGGCGCAGGCGCAGGACATGCCAGGACCCTGGACGGCGGCCCACCCCTCGTTTTTGCGCATCGCGGAGCGAGCGCACTCAGGCCCGAGCATACGCTGGAGGCCTATGGCCGGGCCATTGCGGACGGCGCGGATTTTATCGAACCCGACCTCGTTATGACGAAGGATGGCGCTCTCGTGGCTCGGCACGAGAATGAGATTGGCGGCACCACAGATGTCGCCAGTCGACCCGAATTTGCGGATCGTCGATCGACGAAAATCATCGACGGCCAAGAGATGGCGGGCTGGTTTACCGAGGATTTCACGCTTGCCGAACTCAAGACCCTGCGTGCGATCGAACGGCTGGGGCCCATCCGCCCCGCGAGCCAGAAGCAAGATGGCAAATATTCCATTCCCACGCTGGCGGAGGTGATCGCCTTCACCGCCACGAAGGCGAAAGAGCATGGTCGTACGGTCGGCCTGATACCGGAGGTCAAGCATTCGAGTTACTTCGCCAGTATCGGGCTACCGCTGGAGGAAACCCTTCTCACCGAGCTGGCCGCTCACGACTATAGTCGGCAATGCCCTGTCATTATCCAGTCGTTCGAAGTGGCGAACTTGCGCGCCATCCGCGCACGGATTGATCATCGGCCGAACATTCGCCTGCTCCAGCTGCTTGAAGATTTCTCACGGCAGCCGGCCGACGCCATGTTGACCGGCAGCAGCACAACCTATGGCGACATGGTTTCGCCCGTTGGCCTTGCCAAGATCGCCACCTATGCCGACGCGATCGGCCCCTGGTCACGATCAATCATTCCGCTCGATGCAGATCAGCGACTTGGCAAGCCCACCAGCCTTGTCAGCGATGCTCATGCCGCCGGCCTTCGCGTGTATGTTTACACGTTCCGTCCCGAGAACCGCTTTTTGCCTGCCGAGCTAAGGGGCCCTGGCGATGACAATATGCGTCATGAAGGCGGGTCCATCGCCGAAATACGACGCTATCTTTCGCTGGGCATCGATGGCGTCTTCACCGACGATTCGGCCGTTGGCCGGCTCGCGGTCGACGGGGCCTGATCGACGCTGGTTTCTCACTCGCGCCCGCGCTATCCCGCTGCCATGGCATCTCGCAATCACCTCTATCTCGTCGATGGCTCCGGCTACATCTTTCGCGCTTATCACCAGCTTCCGCCACTGACCAATCGGCACGGCATCCCCGCAGGCGCCGTCTATGGCTATACGGCGATGCTGTGGAAGCTCGCGGACGCGCTCGACAAGGAAGAGGGACCCACCCATCTCGCGGTCATTCTCGACAAGGGGTCGCACACCTTCAGAAACGATCTTTACGATCAGTATAAGGCACACAGGCCACCCCCGCCGGAAGATCTCGTCCCGCAGTTTCCGCTGATCCGGGAAGCGACGCGTGCCTTTTCACTGCCGTGCATAGAGGAAGCCGGTTTCGAGGCAGATGATATCATAGCGACTTACACATGCCGCGCGGTCGAAGCGGGTTGGGACGTCACGATCGTATCGTCCGACAAGGATCTGATGCAGCTTATTGCCCTGTCCAGTGAAGATGGTCCGGGCGTGGACATGCTCGATACCATGAAAAATGAACGGCGCGGCGCCGACTATGTTCTGGAGAAGTTTGGCGTCCGTCCCGACCAGCTTGGTGACGTTCTCGCGCTTATGGGTGACGCTGTTGATAACATTCCGGGCGTGCCCGGCATCGGCGCCAAGACTGCGGCCAAGCTGATTGTCGAGTATGATAATCTTGACGCCGTCCTCGCGGCTGCGCCGACGATGAAGCCCAGCAAGATGCGCGACAATCTGATCGCACATGAGGAGATGGCCCGCCTCTCCCGCCAGCTTGTCGCGCTCCATTGTGACATGCCGCTGCCGCAAACGCTTGATGACCTGAAGCTCGATGGCATTCCCGTCGAACCGCTACGCAGCTTCCTTGAGGATCAAGGCTTCAAGGCGCTCCTGTCCCGCATGGCCGCCCACGCGCCAGGGAAGGAGAAGGCCGACCCCATTGCAGCGGCATCTGCAACCTCGGACCCAGAGACGCCGGATTTCGTCCCATTACCGCCCATCGATTGCGACAGCTATGAAACGGTAACCTCTCTGGAGCGGCTCGATGCATGGGTCGCCGACTCCTTTGCCAGCGGCATCATCGCCATCGACACCGAAACGGATTCGCTCGACAGCATGGCAGCCAATCTCGTCGGCATCTGCCTCGCCACGGCGCCCGGCAAAGCTTGCTATATTCCGCTCGGTCACCGCAGTGGCGACGACATGTTCGCCGAGGCACCACCGCAGATCGCCCTTGCCGACGCCGTCGCGCGTCTGCGCCCGCTGCTGATCGATCCGAGCGTGCTCAAGATTGGCCACAACATCAAATATGATCTCAATGTGCTGATCCGCCATGGACTGCGCGTGGCGCCGATCGACGACACGCTGGTGATGAGCTTCGACCTCGATGCCGGCCAGTCCCTTGCCGGGCACGGTATGGATGAAGTGGCACACGCCGTATTGGAACACACCTGCATCAGCTTCAAGGACGTGACCGGCACTGGCAAGAAGGCGATCAGCTTCGCGCAGGTGCCGCTGGATGCCGCGACCCGTTATGGCGGCGAAGATGCGGACGTGACCTGGCGGCTGTGGACTCGCTTCAAGCCTCGCCTGGCGCAGGAAGGTGCCACGCGCGTCTACGAGCTCGTCGATCGACCTCTCATACCTGTTGTCGCAGGCATGGAGCGCGTGGGCATCAAGGTCGATCGCGATCATCTCTCGCGGCTGTCGGGCCAATTCGCACAGGAGATGGCGCGTCTCGAAGAGGAGATTCACGCGGAAGCTGGCCAGCCCTTCGCGATCGGATCCACCCAGCAACTCGGTGCCATCCTGTTCGAGAAGATGGGGCTGAAGGGCGGCAAGAAAGGCAAGTCAGGTGCCTATTCCACCGATGTCACGGTGCTGGAGAAGATGAAAGCGGAGGGCGTAAAGATCGCGGGGCTGGTGCTGGACTGGCGCCAGCTCTCGAAGCTCAAATCCACATATACTGACGCGCTGCAGGCGCAGATCAATCGGGATACAGGACGAGTTCACACGAGCTATTCACTCACTGGTGCGCAGACGGGTCGGCTCTCGTCGACCGACCCGAACCTCCAGAATATCCCAATCCGCACCGAAGTTGGCCGTCAGATTCGCGACGCATTCGTCGCCGAACCGGGGAATGTGATTCTCGCGGCGGATTACAGCCAGATCGAACTGCGGCTTGCTGCGCACATGGCGGACGTGCCCCAGCTGCGCGAGGCATTTCGGCGCGGCGAGGATATTCACGCCGCGACGGCTCAGGAGCTGTTCGGCGAAGTCAACCGAGACACACGCGCGCGCGCTAAGACGATCAACTTTGCTATCCTCTACGGCATTTCCCGATGGGGTCTTGCTTCCCGGCTGGAGATCGACGCTGACGAAGCCCAGGCTATGATCAGCCGCTATTTCGACCGTTTTCCAGGCATCTCAGCCTATATCAACGAGACTCTTGAGAAGGTTCGTTCCACCGGCCACACGCAGACGCTTTTCGGCCGGAAGACCTGGTTCAACCAGATCAGGTCACCCATCCAGCATGTCCGCCAGGGCGCGGAACGCGCGGCGATCAATGCGCCTATCCAGGGTACCAGTGCCGACATCATCAAACGGGCGATGGTGCGCATGGGTCCTGCCCTGCAGAAAGCCGGGCTAGACCGGGTCAAGATGTTGCTGCAGGTGCATGACGAGCTGGTCTTCGAGCTGCCTCAGGAGGATGTGGAAGCGGCGACGCCGATCATTCGCAGCGTGATGGCTGGCGCCGCCGAGCCTTTGGTGACGCTCAGCGTCCCGCTGGGGGTCGAGATTGGCACCGGCGCAAGCTGGGGTGCGGCCCATTAAAGTCATGCCATCAGGCTGGCAGGAAGCATGAGTCACCTGTTCATCTTCGGCTTTGGATACACGGCAGGGCGACTGGCACGAACCCTCATACCGAAGGGGTGGACGATCGAGTCCACGGGGAGTGCGGGGACACTGGCATTCGAGGATGAGGCTGCGGTGGCCGCCGCACTCTGCCGCGCGACGCACGTCCTCTCCTCCGTGCCGCCAGGTGAGGATAACGATCCGGTCTTGAAGCGCTACGAAGGGCAGTTGCGCGGCGCACCTGCGCGTTGGATCGGCTATCTCTCTTCCACAGGTGTGTATGGGGACACGAGGGGCGCATGGGTGGATGAGACGGCGCCCGTAGGTCACGGAAGACGCAATGCACGGACCGCGGCCGATCTGGCGTGGCAAGGGCTCGGGCGCGCAGTTCATGTGTTTCGCCTGCCCGGTATCTATGGGCCGGGCCGCAGCGCGCTGGATCGCATCAGAGAAGGCCGGGCGCGCCGAATCGCGGTGCCGGATCAGATCTTCAGCCGTGTCCACGTGGATGATATCCTGTCGGGGGTCATGGCGAGCATGAGCAGGCCGGCAGGTATTTACAACCTCGCGGATGACCTCCCATGCTCGCAGAACGACGTCATTGCGCACGGATGCGCGCTGCTCGACCTGCCCATACCGCCCATGCAGTCGATCGAAGAAGCCGGCCTCTCACCGGCGGCCCGCGCCTTCTACGCTGAGAACCGCCGGGTCGCGAACGGCAAAGCCAAACGTCTTCTTGGCTGGCGACCACGTTTTGCCGATTATCGAAGCGGCCTCTCAGCGTGTCTGGCGGCGGAATCGCTCCCGTAAGGCAATGATCATGCCGGCCAGTGACAGCATGACGCCACCCACCGCCAAGGGCGTCCATCGATAGCCCTCCAACGCCGTGGAAATCGCCATCGCCAGAATGGGAATGAGAACGCTGGTATAGGCAGCCGGGCCAGCGCCGATACGCTGTACGAGCCCGAAATAGAGAGGGAAGGTGATGACCGATCCCGCAAGCGCCAAATACAGGACGCCCAACCAGTATCCGTGGCGCAGGTCGACAACGGGAGGCCCATCGACCAGCCATGCAAAGGCAGCGTCGGCAAGGGCGCCGATGGCCATGCCCCAAACGAGCATCGCAGCCATCGGCACGGCACGCGCCAGCGGGGCGGCCTGCATGACATTGGCAATCGACGCACACAGCACCGCAAGCAGGCACAAACCGAGGCCGAGCAACACATCCTCAGGTGCATGCGCATTTCGCGGAAGTTGGGCAGTGATTTCGCGCGATCTCGGGCACGCGTTTCACGGCATCGCGGGCAGCCATTTCGCGCCCTCGGGCAGGCTGGCCAACGGGTGTTATTGAGTCAGGGCTGAAGGCTTTGGTCAA
>JAHJIJ010000004.1 GCA_018823325.1 Alphaproteobacteria bacterium
AGCCAAGTGCGTTTGCTGAGTTCGACGCTGACAATGACAGAGGTCTGAACGCAATAATCCGATGACTGGTTCTCCATGGGACGTTCTCCGCGAAAGTTGACGGTTCAACGGCATAGCCGAAACCGACCTGCATAGGATCTATTATGATCTCGAGCTTGCCTGGGGCTCACCCGATCCAGCCAATCCCGACGTCACCACTCGGGTTCTGACGATCCTACTCGCCGAAGAATATTGATCGGCACGGCCATCCCCCTGACCGGGGGGATGGCCGTGAAAAGTCTGCTTGAGCAGACTGCGCGCAAAGGATGTCCACGCGCCAAGCGCGCTCGGGGAGGGGAGGGCGCACCGGAGCGTCGCCCCCGGGCCGGTGCAAAGCTGTGAGCCGACGCGGGATCAGACCATTTGAGGAGTTACCGCCATGTCCGCCTATTTCGCCGCCCATCCCGATCACGCGATCCTCTTTGCGTTCGGCTGTTTTGCGCTCACCGTCTACCTGTTCCGCTATGTCGGTCCCGGCATTGGCGGTGGCGGCGACTGGTCATCGCGAGACCATTACGAGCGCAATCTGCGCGACGGTCCGGACGACTATTGTTGAGCTGGCCGTACCGATGAGAACGATCGCCGTGAGCCTTCTCAAGGGCGGGGTGGGCAAGACCTTTCTCGCCACGCATCTCGCCTGGTATCTGGCCGAAGCGGCAGGACGCCGGGTCGTGTTTGTCGACCTGGACCCGCAAGCTAGTTCGTCACGCCGTCTGGCCCGCGAGCGGCTGGGGGGCTTCGCGGCGGATCTCTTCGATCCATCGGCGGCTCTTGCCGCCGATGGCCAGGTCGGGCTCACTTTGCTCGCTGCCGACCAGCGTTTGCAGATGATCAAGGCGTCACAGGATGTGCGCGACTTTCTCGGTCGCTTTCCTGCGCTCGCGCCCCATTTTGACCTGTGCGTGATCGATACCGGTCCCAAATGGGACGAGTTGACCCTGAGCGCTCTCGCGGTCGCCGACGCAGTGATCGCGCCCGTCCAGGTCGCCGAAGATTCGGTCGAGTGCGCCAAGATGCTGCTGACCGCGCTGCGCAAGGCCGAGGCGGCGAGGGCAGGGCGCAAGATCGATTTCCTCGGATTGCTACCATCGATGGTTAACCCGTTCGACCGGCGCGAAATAGACAATGCCGTCAAGCTCGCCCACGCGGTGGGCGAGCGGCTGATGTTCCCGGCCTTCATCAAGGCGCGACCGACCTACAAGCATGCCGCGGAAAATCATCGGCCGGTCTGGATGGAAGGTGGTGGCGGGGCCAAGGCGGCGGCCGGGGAAATTCGGCCGATCCTCGCCGAGATCGAACGGCGGCTCGGTTCAGCGCCAGCGGCCGCCACCTGATGGGTAAGTTCGACGAACGCATCGAGGAGTTTGGCCTGCTAGTCGGCGCGCATGAAACGGCGCGCCGGGTCGAGGAAATCCCTCTGGATCGGGTCATCCCCGACCCCGGCAATCCCCGGCGCAGTTTCGACGATGACGCCCTGGCCGAGCTTGCGGCCTCTATAGCGGCCCGCGGGGTCTTGCAGCCGATCACGGTTGCGCCCGCCGACGCCGCCGGCTTGCATCGCATCCGTTTGGGCGAGCGACGCTTTCGTGCCTCCCAGCTCGCGGGCCGGGTGACGATCCCGGCGATCGTCGTGGCCGAGGGGGAGGGAACCCATCTGCTCGCCGATCAGATCGTTGAGAACGATCAGCGTGCGAACCTTTCTTCGGTCGAGCTCGCTCGTGCGATTGCCCGTATGCTCAAGGGCGGCATGAGCCAAGTCGAAATCGCCGCTGCGCTGGGCCGCTCCAAGCAGTTCGTCTCGCTCTATGCAGCCTATGGTGACATGCCTGCCTATCTCAGGGAGGCGCTCCCGCGCGCGCCGATCCGGCTGCTCTATGACCTGCATCGCACAGCCAGGGATTATCCTGCGGAAGTCGAGGCCTATGTGGGCGCCTGGGATGAGAGCGGCGCGACATTGGCGGAAGGCGCGCGTTTCATTGCCGGGCTGAAGGGTAAGGCGGACGTTCTCAGCATCGAGGCAGCGCCGATGCAGGCCGCGGCAGTGACCGTCGCCCGTCCCCAACCGCGGGCAGGGACTGAGCCAGTCGCGCGACCAGGGGAGCAAACGCCAGAGGCCAGCCTTGCCGTTGAAGTCGATGGCCGTCCCGCGCGTCTTGTCCTCGGCCCGCGTGTTGTCGTGATCTTCGGCGATGGTTCCCGGCAAGAGATCGCGGCCGAACGACTTTGCACCGCGTCTGAGGGACGCCCGACGCTGTGATGCTCTGACCATCTTCCTCCGCGTTCGCATATCCTGTTCGCGTGTATGTCGGCCGCGCCCCTTTCGGGGGGCGGCCTTTTGCGTAGGTCCGAGCTGGGGCGGCGCCGTTGGCGCCGCCCTTCGTGGATCAGGCGTGAATGATAGGCGCATTTTCCCAAATATGGTCGAAGTCTGCTCAAGCAGACTATCAGATGAGTTGAGTGAAGGTGAGGGCCGGATAGGCGTGACGCCGGGGATGTATGACAATAGCCTTTGATGCATGCCCGTCTTCACCTTCCGTCTCGACGATGAAGTCGCCCAGCGCTTCGATGCTGTGGCGGACAGCGCCGGTGGGCGCTCGGCTTTGCTGCGGCGCCTTGTCATGAATGCAGTGGACGCGGAGGAGGGCGAGAGGTCGGGGCTTCTTCGCCGGCGGGAGCGAGCAACACGGCGGTTTGAGATCCGGTTGACCGATGCGGAAATTACCGCGCTCGATGCCGAGGCCGATGCTTTGGGTATGAAGCGCACAGACTGGGTGACAAGGCTGGTGCGCCGCCGGCTGCATTCGGCGGCACCGCTGCCGCTCGAAGAGCGGGCGGCAGTGGCTCAGGCGTGGCGCGAGCTCAACCGGATCGGCATCAATCTCAATCAGGCGACGCGGGCGCTCAACGCATCGGTGATGGTCGAATCCGGGCTCGATGTCGCGCGCGAGGCGGCGCGGGTGGAAAGCTTTCGGACGGAAATCCGGACGGCGCTTGCCGGTCTTGGCACTGCGCTCAAGGGCGATCTTGCCTATTGGGATAGCCTCGATGTTTGAGGAGGAGGGCATCTTGCCGCTGCCCAGCCTCATGGAGGCATGGCGGCCGCCCACCGGCGGTAAACGGACACTGCGGGGAGCCTATGTCCGCGTCGGGCGAGGCGGATCGGGCCGGGGAAGGCAGGCGCGCGCCGCGCCGCTGAGCCAGGCCGAGGCTCGGGCCAAGCTCGAGCGGATCGTGCGCAAGGCCCCGGAGGTCATGGTCAAGGTCTCGGGTAAGCAATATGGCGCGCATCATCTATCGGAGCATTTCGGCTATGTTGCGCGGCACGGGAAGCTTGCGGTGCGCTCGAGCGAGGGCGAGATCATCGATGATCCCAAACGGCTGAAGGAGATCGCGCAGGACTGGGCCATGCTCGACGAGGCGATGAACGAGCATGGCCGCGACCGGCCGACCTCGCTGTCGCTGGTCCTTTCCATGCCCGGCGGTTCGACCGATCCCGAGACGCTGCAGGATGCCGCCCAGGCGTTCGCCCGGATCCTGTTCGAAGACAATCACGCCTATATGCTGGCGCTTCACACCGACACCGATCATCCGCACGTCCATCTGACGGTGGCCACCGAAGGTGCGGACGGCACGCGGTTCAATCCGCGCAAGGCCGACCTCCATCATATGCGAGAGACATTCGCGCATGAGCTACGGGCGCGCGGCATCGCGGCTGAGGCGACGCCCAGACGCGCACGCGGTCACGTTCAAAAGCGTGTGCGCTCTGCAGCGCTGCATCTCGATGCTCGGATCGGTCAGGAGGGGCGCCGGCTCAATATGGATGAACTCAACGTGCTGCGCGCCCGGGCCTTTGCGCACGCGCGCGATGAGGAACGGCGGCCGCAAGACGTGATGGCGCTGGTTCGCCAGAAGCAGATACGCGGTGCTTATGCGGAGGCGGCGGTGGCGCTTGCACGTACCGGCGAGGCCGACGACCAGGCGCTTTCCGACGAAATTGCGGGTTTCCTGGCGGCTATGCCGCCGGCGGTCTCCCGACGTCTGGCCCTGGCCCGCGAGATGATGCAGGGGCGGCAAGCGACACAGCCGGCGCGCGAGCTGGAGGGTGGAGCTGGTCCCGAGCGGCCAGTGCCGGAGCGTGGGCGGGAGCGTTGATTCGCATGGGTGGTTGATCTTGCGAAGGGATGCTCCCACTACCATGTGCTAGAATGTCTTGGAAAGTCGAGGGAACTGGCGCTTTCTGTGGTCATGGCTTGTTAGAAAAAACCATGCTATTATCTAACAGACAGGAGCATGGACATGTCTGCGGTGGCTGATCGGATTATGAAGCGTGTGCGCGGCAAGGGCCGTGGCTGGGTGTTTACGCCCAAGCAGTTCGTCGACTTCGGCACGCGCGGCTCGGTCGACATGGCGCTGTCGCGTCTCGCGCATGCCGGTGACATCCGCCGGATCGGCCGCGGTCTCTACGACTATCCCCGCCGGCATGACAAGCTTGGTGCCCTGAGCCCGGATCCCGGGCAGGTGGCCCAAGCGCTCTCCGCGCAGAGCGGCGATGCGCTCGCGCCATCGGGAGCGGCGGCGGCTAATAGCCTTGGTCTCTCGACGCAGGTGCCCGCCCGGGCGAGCTACGCTACCAGCGGTCGCACCCGCACCACCGAGGCTGGCGGCCGCAGCGTCACTTTGAAGCACAGCCGCGCGCCGGTGCTCGACGCGCCGGAGTCTGTGAATGCGATCGTCCAGGCACTCGCGCATCTGGGGAAGGGCAATATCGACGCGGACGCGATCGGGCACTTCGCCGCGCGGCTCGACGATGCCGGTACGCGTGCGCTCGTCGCGGGCCGCCCGGCCATGCCGGGCTGGATGGGCGACATTGTCCTCAAGATCCAGGCGTCGCGGAGAGATAGGTCATGCAGGGAGAAAGGGTAGCGCCGCTGGCGCCACTAGCAAATCTCCAGATGCAGGGTCGGGCACAAGGATGGGTACGGCCGGATAAAGTGTCGGCCATGTCGAATACTTGGCGATCCATGTCGCGGCGCTTGGAGACAGCCAGCCCGTCAAGGTCGCGATACTCGCATAGCGCTGCGCAAGCGGAAGCGCGATGATGGGTTCATAGTGGGCGACGCGGTTGCGCAATATACGCAGGTCGCGCAAGTCCCGCGCGATCACACCGCGCTGTACGCCTTTGGCCTGAAAGATGGGTCGCAGGCTTTGCCAGAGGTGGTGTGACTTGGGGCCGAAGAGTGACGCCCAGAAGCCGAAGTTCAATTCCGCTACGATCTGCGGACGGGTCGCTGCCTTCCCGTCTTTCTGCAGCGTCTGCCGTGCTTTTGCGATTGCGCCCGTCTGATAGTTCGTCACAAGGATCGCAGGATCGTCGATCCAGGCGGCGCCATGTTGGGCCGCAAGCCGCGCGTCCGCCATGTTACGCAGCACGACCTCGAGCATGTGTAGAGGGCCATAGAGGGCTGCGGAAAGCTGCACATTATAGGTGTACAGGCGCTCTGCGAGCGTCTGATCGGCTCCGGCCCTGTCGAAGCGGTCAGCGGACAAGGCATGAACGAATGTTGGCACCGGAACCTTTTCACTTGATTTTTAGGCACCCTTGCGCCATATGAACTGGGTATCCCCCGGCGGTCCCTGCTTTGCAAACCGTCGGGGCACTTTATTTCTAGACATCGTCGATTCGATCTTCAATGCCGTTGCTGGAGCAGCGCAGCGTGAATGAACTCGCGCGCCGCCGGAATGCGAGGAGATTTTGCGTGATCAAAGCGAAATACATCCCGTGGGACCCGATTGGCGCGATGCCCGACGACCGAAAAGACGGTCGCCTCATGCTGCTCTGGGAAGGAGATCGCCCCGTAATCGGCCGATGGGATGACGGGCGTAAGGGATGGGAAGATCCGGAAGGCATGCACCTTTTCGAGGAGATCACCTATTGGGCGGATATCAATTCACCGGAATGACCCTTGCTCTTTCAGATGATAAATGATTGATATAAAACGATAAAAGTTTGATAATATATCTTATGTTAATAGCGATACCGCAACTGTCCATGTAAACTGTGTCCAGTGTGATGACGAAAGGCTTGCGGTCACGGGGGTCTTTCAACAGTATCAGCGACCGTGTCCACTTCGTTCGCCACGACGCCCTGGGAGGCTGCGCGC